>JARLHQ010000028.1 GCA_031292175.1 Humidesulfovibrio sp. | reverse complement strand
GTCTGCACGAAGAGGTTGCTGAAGGCGGGGTGGAGCGCGTCGGCCGCTTGCGGGGCCAGGGCCACCTCGGCGTAGCTGGTGACGTCCAGAGCCCGGCGCGTGCGCGCCCGGTTGGTGATGCGCACCCGGCGCAGCTCGATGTCGTCCTCGGGGGAGACGGCGATCTCCAGGCGGGTGTCGTAGTCGTTGTCGCGGCAGTGGAACTCGACGCGGTCCTCCGAGAAGATGGCCTCGTAGTGCTTGGGCTGCTTGAGCGTGGGCTGGTAGGCCGTGGACCAGAACTCCCTGGTGGCCACATCGCGCAGGTAACAGAACGAACCCCAGCCATCGCAGGTGGGATCCTCGCGCCAGCGGGTAACGGCCAGGTCCTTCCAGCGGCTGTAGCCGCCGCCGGAATTGGTGACCATGACATGATACCTGCCGTTGGAGAGCAACTGCACCTCCGGGCTCGGCGTGTCCGGACTGTTGCAGACGCGTGTGGGCGTTTCCGGAAGGTTTAAGGCCAAGTGGCCTTCAGAGAGCTCTGTGGTGTGCGCGAAGGAGGCCCCGGTCTGGGGGATGCGCTCCTGCAGCAGCGGCAATGTGGCCTGGAGCTGGGGGTCGGCCTCGAAGCGCCGCTGCATGGGCCGGTCCAGAAGCTGGCTGGCCAGGGACAGCAAGCCCATGCCCTGGTGATGGACCATGAAGGACCGCACCACGGCGCTGGTCTGCCCGCGCGGCAGGCGTGACGGGGTGAAGTCGATGGCCTCATAGAACCCGAACCGGGCCTCGAAACCGTCTTTGGCCAGACGCGCCAGGTTCCGGCAAGCCTCCAGGGGCGCGACCATGAGCGCCATCATCGTGGCGTAGGGGGCGATGACCAGATCCTCGGCCAGCCCGCGCTTGAGTCCCAGGCCGGGCACGCCGAAGGCGCGGTACTGGTAGTTGCGACTCATATCGATGGCGTTGTAGCCGCATTCCGAGATGCCCCAGGGCACGCCGCGCTTCTTGCCGTACTCCATCTGCCGGGCCACGGCCGCGGCGCAGGTCTGGTCGAGCAGCGTGTGCTCGAAGCTGGGCATGACGAGCATGGGCATGAGGTACTCGAACATGGAGCCGCTCCAGGACAGGAGGATGGGCTCGCCTCCGGCCGTGGTGAGCAGACGGCCCAGGGCGAACCAGCTTTCCTGCGGCAACTGCCCCTGGGCGATGGCGACGAAGGTGGCCAGCCGCGACTCCGAGGCCAGCAGATCATAGCAGCTCTCATCCCGGCGGCTCTCGTCCACATTGTAGCCGATGGCCAAGAGCCGCCGCTTCTCGTCGTAAAGGAAATCATAGTCCATGCGGGCCAGCGCGCCGCACTGCGTGGCCAACGCCTCCAGGGCTGCGATTCTGGCTTGCGCATGCGCCTTGGCCGTCGCCACAAAGTCCTTAAGCACAGGTCCGGCGGCAGAAGATGTGGTAGGAGCGAGCCCCTGGGCCAAGACCGTCAGGTGGTCCGGTTCCAGCGCCGCCAGCCCGCGCAGGGTCGGCATCCCTTCCAGGGCCGGGATGTCCGCCAGGGTTCCAAGCGCGGACGTTTGCGCTGTCCAGGGCGCAAGCAGGTCCAGCTCGCCCAGGGCGTCCCGGCACTGATCGGCCAAGGCCCGCACCCACCAGCCCGGCTCATTGTCAGGGGCGGCGTGGCGGGCGTTCAGGGTCGCGGCCAGGGTTTCGATAGCCCCGGCCAGCCGCTCCAGGCAGAGCCGTGTGGCGCTGAGGGTGGCGGGTCGCGCGCGGAGGATAGTCTTGAGGTCGTGGCGCAGCCCTGCCAGCAGGGCCGGGGCATCCGTGCCCAGGTCCGCCGCTGGAATCTTGGCGGCGGCGTCCTGGGCGAGTTCCAAGGTGTCACCCAGGCTTTCGAACAGTCGCGCCGAGAGGATGGGCTCATCGGCCAGGGCCAGCAGTCCGGAGCGCAGGGTCAGCAGGTGCCCGGCCAGATTGCCGGAGTCAACGGCGGAAATATACTGCGGCAGCATAGGCTTGAGCGAAAGCGTGTCGTACCAGTTGAAGAAATGCCCCCGGTGCCGTTCCAGGGCGGCCATGGTCTCCAAAGTTCGGGTGCCGCGCTGTAGCAGTCGTCCGCACGAGATGGTCCCGAAGTCGTAGGCGGTGAGGTTCGCCAAAAGCGCCAGGCCCATGTTCGTGGGCGAGGTGCGGTGGGCCACCACGGCCACGGGATGTTCCTGATAGTTGTCCGGCGGCAGCCAGTGGTCCTCCGGGCCGACGAAGGTCTCGAAAAAGGCCCAGGTCTTGCGGGCGATCTTGCGCAAAAAGAGGGTCTGGGCCTCCGTGAGGCGCTCCCGGTGGCGGGCCAGGGGCAGGCTGAGCCACCAGGCGATAATCGGGGAGACGAGCCAGAGGCCGAGTATGGGGGCTGCGGCAAGGAGCGCCATGGGCCTGAATGCCACCAGCCCGAGTCCTGTGGCGGCGGCGATGAAGGGGCTGAACCACATGGCCCGGTACGAACCCGCGAGGTCCGTGCGGTCTGTTTCGGCCGCGTCGCCCGAGGACTTCCACTCAAGAAGTTCCCGGCGCGTGACCAGCATGCGCCAGGCGGTGCGCGCCAGGGCGTCCAGGCTGAAGAATGCTTCATGGGGCAGGCAGACCAGGGTGAAGGCGGCCTGGGCGAAATGGCGAGGCAACAGGCGTGCTGTGGCGGCGAGGTGCTGCCCCAAGGTGAGGGCCTCCGGCTTCTGCAGCGCGTTCAAGGCTGCGGAGACGATGGCCGGCAGCAGGATGATGCCGCAGACGGCCAGGGTCCAGAACCAGGCCGAGGCCAGCACGGTCCAGCCCGTCAGCAAGAGGAGCGTCAGCGCCGTGGCCGTGAGGCTGCGCCGCAGGTTGTCCATGATCTTCCAGCGCGACAAAAGCGAAAGCGGATTCGGGTGCGGGCGGGTGTCCGGGCCGGGAACGCCCGGCAAAAGCCAGCGCGCAATCTGCCAATCGCCGCGAATCCAGCGGTGCCTGCGGCTCACGTCCGCGCTGTAGCGCGCGGGGTATTCCTCGTAGAGCTGCACATCGCTCAAGAGCCCGCAGCGGGCGTAGCAGCCCTCAAGCAGGTCGTGGCTCAGTATCCTATTGTCGGGGAAGCGTCCGCCCAGAGTCCGTTCAAAGGCGTCCACGTCGTAGATGCCCTTGCCAATGAACGACCCCTCGCCGAACAGATCCTGATACACATCGGAAACCGCGCGGGTGTAGGGGTCGATCCCGATCTCGCTGGCGCACATGCGCGCATAGCGCGAGCGGTTGGTGCCGGAAAGGCTGGCGGCGATACGGGGCTGGAGGATGCCGTAGCCGCCTGTGACGCGCTGCTTTTCCGCGTCAAAACGCGGGCGGTTCAGCGGATGGGCCATGGCGCCCACGAACTGCCGGGCCGTATCGCGCGGCAGCAGGGTGTCCGTGTCCAGGGTGATGACGTACTTCACTTCCGGCAGCACGGCCCTGCCGCCAACAACGAGGGCGAAGGCCTCGCCGTCATCGCCGTCCCCGCGCAACAGCGCGTTCAGGTCGGAGAGCTTGCCACGCTTGCGCTCGTGCCCCATCCACACCGCGTCCTGCGGGTTGAAGCGGCGCGGCCGGTGGAAGAGGTAGAAGCTGTCGCCCTCTGTGTCGTGATATTTTGCGTTCAAACCTTCGATGCGCTCCCTGGCCAGCCGCAGCAGCGTCTCATCCTCGGGCAGCGTCTGAGTGGCCGCATCGCGGAAGTCCGTCAGCAGCCCGAAATGCAGGTGCGCATCGCGGTTGGCCAGAAACCGGACCTCCAGCGCCTTGGCCAGATCCTCAATGCCCTGCGGGCTGGTGAGCATGGTGGGCACCACGGCCAGCGTGCGGAAATCTTTGGGTATGCCCTTGGAGAAATCCATGCGCGGCAGCGCTTGCGGCGTGGCCAGCAGGGTTGCCAGCCAGTTTGCCAGCGCCACGGCCAAATGGCTGGCGCAGAACAGCGAGAGGCATCCTATCAACGCCAGCCGCCAGCCGTGCATGCCGTCGCTCCAGGCTTTGCCCGTGAAGCTTCCGGCGAAAAGAACCGTCAGAAGCAGAATCCCGCCGCAATACAGCAGAAGCGGGTGTCTGCGGCCGAACGCGCGCAAGCTGTCGGCAACGCCGCTGCGCAACTGGACCGCGCGCGCAAGCTGCGCCAAGCCTTCATCAATGAGATAGAAGCCCACGTGGGCGGTGCGGTCTTCCAGGCCGTTTTGGGCCGCGCCTTCCTGCGCAAGACCGATGGCCCTGCGCGCCACCTCGCTCTCGGAGCCGGGGCTGGCCTTGGCCGTGCGCTCCACCACGTGGCGGTAATGGTCGCGGGTGGCGAAATCCATGGCGGCATAGATGTCTGCCGGATCCTCGGCCAGGATCTGCTCCACGCGGCTCATGGCCTCCACGAATCCGCGCCAGTCCATGGCGCCCAGCGCGCGCAGGCTGCCGATGCTGTTGCTTATGGAAACCTGGTCGGCGGACTGCTGCTGGTTCTCCGAGCGCACCAGCTCTTCGCTGGTCAGGCCGGACTCCGACAGGCGCTGCTCAATCCAGGTAAGCGGCAGGGCCAGGGCCGGGCCTTGCCCATGCAGGCGGCGCGTCAGCTCGGCCACGAACGAACTCACCATGGGCGGATCGGAACGAGCCATGTCGGCGATGGCCAGAATAAGATCCTGCGGCGCTTGCGCCGCCACGGCCGTCATCTTGTCGGCCCAGGCTTCCGCGCGGTTGCGGTCGATGCGGTGCCCCGCGATGCGGGCGGCCACGCGCCGGAGGTTCTCGATGAGCGTCAGGCGCAGCATGATGGGGATGGCCCACAACTCGCCCAACTTGAGAGAGGTCACTGATTGGTAGGCGGCCACAAAGCGCTTCAGGTTTTCCGGGTCCACCCGCCCGTCGCCATGGGCAACGGTCTCCAGGGCAAGGTCATACACACGCGGCAATCCGGCCGAGGGCCCTTTCGCCAGGCGCGGCAGCTCCTGGCTGTAGCCCTTGGGCAGGTGGCGGCCAGCCGTGCGGATCTGCTCTTCGATGACGTAGAAGTTGTCCAGCAGCCATTCGCCGGCCGGTGTCATCCTTCGGTCCGCCTTGACGTCCTGGGTCAACAGGTTGTGGACCTCAAGCAGGAGCGTCTCGTTTTCGGCCAGCCGCCCAAGCAGCCGGTCCCGGGCGCGCCCGGACTGCACCTGGTGCGTTCCCGCCAGCACCTTGCCGTGCTGCTCCATCTGATCGGCGCTGAAGAGGTCCGCGCGCAAGGGCAACTCGTCACCGGATGGCCCCTGTGAATGGCCGGCCCCGGTGGGCCGTGCCCAGGCGCTGGATGATCTTTTCCAAAGGATCTGTTTGCCCGCCCTCATTTCTGTGGACTCCTGTTGTCATTTCAGAACTGGCTTGAAGTGTTGGTCGATACTACGCCTACAGGAATGGGCGGGGGGCTGCACAGACGCGCGGAGCGGGGGGAACTGCCCGCCGTGGCATCACGCGCGGCATCTATGTCTAGGGCTGTCCCTGGACGGTCATGTCATTGCGGACGCCAATGACGCCGGAAACCTTGCGCGCCGCCTCCACGGCCGTGATCCTGTCCAGCACGGAGATGACGACACCATGCAGGTGCACCACCCCACGGGAGGTCTCGATGGTTATTTCCGAGAACCGCAGACTGGGTTCGCGAGCGATGGCGGTCTGAACCCTGACCTCGAGTGAGGTGTCGTCGGGGTGCTCCTCCAGCGTTTCCTTGATGGAGGTTGCGGCGCAGCCGATGGAGAACATTGTCAGGAAGGCAAGACAGAACAAAAGAAAAGGCTTGGAAAGATTCATGTCTTTCCTCTCGGATGGTGACGCTACATGCTGAGGCGGTGTACGTTACAGTGTGCCGGCTGTTCCGGCGAAAAGGGCAGGTCCTGCTCCAGCCTGAAAGGTGCGCTGGAGCCAGCGCAGGCTTGCCTACTGTTGGCCCTTGATGAGCATATCGCTGCGGACGCCTTTCACGCCCTTGACCTGGCGTGCCACTTCAGCCGCCTTGATGGTGTCGCTTCTGGAACTGACAAAGCCGCTCAACTGCACCACACCCTTGAATGTTTCCACGGTGATCTCGGTGGACTTCAGGGTCGGCTCCCGCAGTATCTCCGCTTTCACCTTGGCGGTGATGGCGGAATCATCAATGTACTCGCCGGTTCCCTCTCTGATCGAGGTGGCGGCGCACCCCAAGGAAAAGGCCAAGATGACGGTGAGTGCCGACAGAAGAATGCCTTTGCGGAATGTCATGGGAAAACTCCTTGTGAGCACGGATTACATGGTGTCTCATATTGAACGATACAGTTGGGGGAAGCAGGCGTTTTGGAATGGAAAAGGCGTGTTACGCCTGCGCCTTGTTTAATACTTCACTGAAACAATAACACGTTTTGAAAAATAAAGGAAAGTGTCGCTCAGCTTTTTTTGAAATTTTCCCTAATAAATGGTGCGCCTCAGGTGTTCTCGCCTGATCGACGAGCGCCGACGCATGGGGTATGGTCGTCGGGGTGTAAGATTTTCGCCCCTCCAACCATTGCGGGTCGCACATGCCACGGGCACATATTTCCGTCATCCCCAGAAACATGGCGCAATTGCGCAAGGCCGCCGGGTCCATTCAGGTGTCTCCGGAATTGGTCGCGGCCTCTGTCTCCGAAATTGCGCCGCTGCTGAACACCTTGCAAACGACGTCATCGGGGTTGTCCCAGGCCGAGGCCGAGCAGCGGCTTCGCCTTCTCGGCCCCAACGCCGTGGGCGCGGAGCGCGGCCACACGCGCCTGCGCATGCTGGGCAAAGCGCTGCTCAACCCGCTGGTGATACTGCTGACGGTTCTGGCCGGACTCTCCGCGTTTACGGGCGACCTGCGCGCCGCCGTGGTCATGGGGCTCATGGTGGTGCTGGGCGTCGGGCTGCGGTTTGTGCAGGAGGCCCGGGCCGACACCGCCGCCGCCAAACTGCGGGCCATGATCTCGGTGACGGCCACGGTGCTGCGCGACGGCGAAGCGCGAGAGATCCCCCTCATTCAAGTGGTGCCCGGCGACGTGGTGCAGCTCGCCGCAGGCGACATGATCCCGGCGGATGTGCGGCTCATGGCCTGCAAGGATCTCTTCGTCATTCAGGCCAGCCTCACGGGGGAATCGCTGCCGGCGGAGAAGTTCGAACATGCCGAAGTGAGCGGAGGGCGCACCCCCCTGGAGCTGCGCAATGTCTGCTTTCTGGGCACCAGCGTGGGCAGCGGCGCGGCCACGGCCGTTGTTGCGGCCACGGGCAAGGCCACCTACCTGGGCAGCATGGCCAGCGCCATCGACACGGCCAGCCCGCCCACAAGCTTCGACAAGGGCGTTGCGCGCTTCACCTGGCTCATGATCCGGTTCATCGCCGTCATGGTGCCCCTGGTGTTCGTCATCAACGGGCTGACCAAACACGACTGGCACCAGGCCTTCTTCTTCGCCATGGCCGTGGCCGTGGGCCTCACCCCGGAAATGCTGCCCATGATCGTCACCGTGTGCCTGTCCAAGGGCGCGCTGGCCATGTCGAAGAAGCGGGTCATCGTTAAACGGCTGAACTCCATCCAAAACCTTGGGGCCATGGATATCTTGTGCACGGACAAGACCGGCACCCTGACCATGGACCAGGTGGTGCTCAAGCTGCACCTGGACGCCCACCTGGACGAGGATGACGGCGTGCTGGTGCTGGCCTACACCAACAGCCACTTCCAGACCGGGCTCAAGAACGTTCTGGACCGGGCGGTGCTTTCGCACCATGAGCTGCACGGGGAGCTGGGCATTCCGGACTTCCGGAAGCTCGATGAGATCCCTTTCGACTTCCAGCGCAAAATCATGTCCGTGGTGGTGGAGACGCCGGAGCACACGGTGCGTCTCATCGCCAAGGGCGCATGCGAGGAGATCTTCCAGCGCTGCGTTCTCTGCGAGTTGGGCGGTTCAACCCTGCCCCTGGACCAGTCCCTGCGCGCCCAGGTGCATGCGGCCTATGAGAAGCTCAGCAATGACGGCTTCCGGGTGCTGGCCCTGGCCTACCGCGACATGGAGCGCAAACCCGCATTCGCCAAGGAGGACGAAACAGGGCTGACCCTGCGCGGATTCATCGCCTTTCTGGACCCGCCCAAAGAGACCACGGCCCCGGCCATCAAAGCCCTGGAGGCCCTGGGGGTCAGCCTCAAGGTGCTCACTGGCGACAACGAGATGGTGAGCCGCAAGATCTGCCGGGACGTGGGCGTGCCCACGGAGCACGTGCTCACAGGACCGGACATCGAGGCCCTGGACGAGGCCGGCCTGGCGGCAAGGGTGGAGGAGGCGACGCTCTTCGCCCGGCTCTCGCCCGCGCACAAGCAGCGGGTCATCCAGGCCTTGCGCGCGCGCGGCCATGTGGTGGGGTTCATGGGCGACGGCATCAACGATGCCCCGGCCCTGCGCGCCGCCGATGTGGGCGTTTCCGTGGACACCGCCGTGGACATCGCCAAGGAGGCCGCGGACGTGGTGCTGCTGGAGAAGAGCCTCATGGTGCTGGAGCAGGGCGTGCTGGAAGGCCGCAAGGTCTTCGCCAACATCCTCAAGTACGTGCGCATGGGCGCCAGCTCGAATTTCGGCAACATGTTCAGCGTGCTCGGAGCCAGCATCTTTCTGCCGTTTGTGCCCATGCTCCCCATCCAGGTGCTCGTGAACAACCTGCTTTACGACTTCTCCCAAGTGCCCATCCCCACGGACGAGGTGGACGCCGAGCAACTGGCCAAACCGAGGCCCTGGGCGCTCGACCGCATCACGCGCTTCATCCTGCTCATCGGCCCGTGCAGCTCGCTGTTCGACTACGCCACCTTCGGCATCATGATCTACGTGTTCAACTGCCTGGCGCCGGGCAAGGCCTCCCTGTTCCAAACGGGCTGGTTTGTGGAGTCTATTCTGACGCAGACGCTCATCATCCACGTCATCCGCACCAACAAGGTGCCCGTTTTTCAAAGCCGCGCCAGCTGGCCCTTGTTCCTGATGACGACGGTCGTCATGGTCTTCGGCATGTGGTTGCCCTTTTCCCCCATGGCCGGAGCGCTCGGCATGGTGGCCCTGCCGCCCCTCTACTGGCCGCTCTTGGCGGGCATGTCGCTCGGCTATGTGCTCTTGACGCAGGTGGTGAAGACGCTGCTGCACCGCAAGGCCTGGATTTGAAGACAGCGCCGCAAAGACGGCCGGTTGGCAAAGAAGACAGACGTTCCGCGTCGGTCTCTCTTCCATTTTTCCCGTCGGCCATTTTCCTTGCGCAGACTTCGCAGCGTGGTATGCTGGGGCCAATATTACTACCGCGCGGATCCGCAAAGGCCAAACACCATGAACGTATTGTTGGTCTATCCGGTCTATCCGGACACGTTTTGGAGTTTCAAGCATGTCCTGCCATTTGTCGCCAAAAAGGCGGTCTTTCCGCCCCTGGGGCTGCTCACCGTAGCCGCCATGCTCCCGGAGACATGGGGAAAACGGCTTGTGGACACCAACGTCGGCCCGCTGTCCGACGCCGACCTCGAATGGGCCGACATGGTCATGGTCAGCGCCATGCTGGTCCAGACGGCCAGCGCGCAGAAAATCATCGCCCGCGCAAAAAACGCCGGGAAACGCGTGGTCGCGGGCGGGCCGGCCTTCAACACACAACGCGAGCGGTTCCCCGGAGTCGACCATTTCATCCTGGGGGAGGCCGAGAGCATTCTGCCAAATTTTGTGGACGACCTGCTGAACGGTTCGGCCCGCGACAGCTACCAGGCCACAGAACGGCCCGGTCTCGCCGCCACCCCGATCCCGCTTTGGAGCCTGCTCAACTTCAAGGATTATGTGTCCTTAAGCGTGCAGTACTCCCGCGGCTGCCCCTTTGACTGCGAGTTCTGCGGCATCGTGGCCATGAACGGACGGCACCCCCGGGTCAAAAGCCCGGAGCAGATGCTGGCCGAGCTGCAAAGCCTGTACGACGCCGGGTGGCGCAACAACATCTTCATCGTGGACGACAATTTCATCGGCAACATCGCCCACGTGAAGGAGTTTCTGCCCCGGCTCGCGGCCTGGCAGGAAGAGCGGGGCTATCCCTATAAGCTGATGACCGAGGCAAGCATCAATTTGGCCAAGGATCCTGAGTTGATGCAGATGATGAGCGCGGCCAACTTCCACAAGGTCTTCATCGGCATCGAGACGCCCTCCGTGGAAAGTCTGACCGAATGCGGCAAGAACCAGAACGTGAGCGCGGATTTCGCCAGCGCGATCCAGACCATCCATCAGCACGGCATGCAGGTCATGGGCGGCTTCATCGTCGGCTTCGACCACGACACGCCATCCATCTTCGAGCAGCAGTACCGCTTCATCCAGACTATCGGCGTGGTCACGGCCATGGTCGGCGTGCTGAACGCCCTGCCGCAGACCAGGCTTTGGCGCCGCCTCAAGGCCGAAGGCCGCCTGCTCGGCACCATGAGCGGTGAAAACACGGACGCCAGTCTGAACTTCCTGCCCAACATGGGCCGCGAGATCCTTCTCGAAGGGTACAAGCGGCTCCTCTGGTCCATCTACTCCCCCAAGGAATACTACAAGCGGATCAACACCTTTTTGTCGGCCTATACCCCCACGGCCACCGGCAGAATCCTTCCGGCCGAGATTCTGGCCCTGGCCAGGAGCATGTGGTCCATCGGCGTGGTTTCCCGCGCCCGGTTCTCCTATTGGAAACTCCTGTTCAAGACCCTTCTGACCAAGCGTAAATCCTTCTCCGTGGCCGTGGAACTCGCCATTCTTGGTCTGCACTTCGAACGTGTGGCGCGGCGCGCCCTGGGCGCCAGCGATACAGCGCACCCGGAGCATGACAACAGCCAGCATTGCGCGACCTGAAGCGGCGGACTGCGGAGAAAGGAGGGAGTCCAAGACACTTGAAGGCCCTGGGCTGAGCCTTCTAAGCGGCCAAGGTCAAGGCTTTGCCTTTGATGCGTGCGTGCAACCAACCTTTGACAAAAGCGCGGCAGCTTGGCTGCGCTCCCCCCCTTCAACCGAGCAACCGAGGAGAGCCGTAATGTTCATGGATCTTTCGCTGATCAGCCTGGTTTTGATTCTCGCCGTTGTGGGCATGTTCTTTTCTTCAGCGGTCCGCATCTTCCGCGAATACGAGCGCGGCGTGGTGTTCACCCTGGGGCGTTTCTCAAAGGTGAAAGGCCCGGGCCTTGTCCTCCTCATTCCTGGAATACAGAAGGTGATTCGGGTTGATATGCGCACGGTGGTGCTGGAGGTGCCGACCCAGGACGTGATTTCGCGCGACAATGTCTCGGTAAGCGTCAGCGCGGTGGTCTATTTCAGGGTGGTCGACCCGGAAAAGGCGATCATCCAGGTCATGGACTTCCTCAACGCTACCAGCCAGTTGGCCCAGACAATGCTGCGTTCCGTGCTGGGCAAGCACCAGCTGGACGACATGCTGGCCGAGCGCGAGAAGCTCAATGTCGACATCCAACGCGCCCTGGATGCGCAAACCGACTCCTGGGGCATCAAGGTCTCCAATGTCGAAATCAAACAGGTGGACCTGACCGAATCGATGATCCGGGCCATTGCCAGGCAGGCCGAGGCGGAACGCGAACGCCGCGCCAAGGTGATCCATGCGGAAGGCGAGTTGCAGGCGTCTGAACAGCTCTTCCAGGCCGCCAAGACCCTGGCCCAAGAGCCCCAAGCGATCCTGCTGCGCTACCTGGAGACACTGACGGTCATCGGCGCGGACAAGAACACCACCGTCGTGTTCCCCCTGCCCATGGATATGGTGACGCCGTTCCTTGCAAAGGCCGCGACTGGCGGCGGCCGCTGAGGCCCGGGGGAGAACCAAAGACGAGTTTGGACATCGATTTCGGGGGCATAGCCGCGGCCCTGGCCCTGCTGGCTGGGGCGCGGCGGGCGGCAGGACTGGGTGAACTGCCGCAGGACGTGTTCGCGTAGCGTCTGGAAAGCAAAAAGAGAATATTTTCCGGGGAAATGTCACCGTGGCCTGTTGCGACCGAAACGGCATATACCGCCACCACGGCAGGACAGGCCGAGGGATGGTCAAGCCGATGTGCTCCCGGCATGACGATTCATGCCACCGCCGACAGGCGGTGCGGAGCCAGACACGAGCCGGGGCAGACTCCCGGATGGAGACTCGTCTATTCGTGCTTTTCAAAGAAAATGGCGTAGTTGTTGGCTCGAAGGCCACCGTCTGTTTTCCCTTCGCGGCGAAAACAGACGGTGTGTTCGAGAAAAGACCGGATTCGCCGAAGCGCCGAAGATAGCCACATGTCAGACGGCCGTCGCTGGCGAGGCTGACGAATCCTCCTTGCGACAAATTGGAAAAAGGGCCTTGGTGAACGTATACCCCTGAGATGATGATACCTGTCGAGGGCTCTGACCATGTGGAAGGTTAATATAGATAAGTTCTCATCATGCCCATCATCATTAACGATATTAAATCATTTGAAAGTAGGACTTGCGTGGTAAATATGTTTTCAATTCTCGCAAGAGCCCGCCTAAAAAGCCGAAACTAAAATTTCTGGCATCGACATTTAAATCTTTGAACAGTCTATCGCACTGCATTGGCAAAGAGGCATGATTTATTATAGCAGAAATGGTATGTCCATAAGACTCAATGGCTTCGCCATTTTGAATGTATGGTGCGATTGTCACTTCACCAAGTGCATGCATTTTCTCCCAACATGGTGCATCCAAATATCTAAATTTTTCAATAAATTGTGTGTCATCTGAAGAGATGGACTCTGGGAAGAACTTGCTAATGAGTGAACGCTCCGCAGATCCTTTGTAGCAATCATGAATTAATACAGCTTTAACATTGCAGAATTCTTTTAGCAAAAGTGCGCCTAAAAGAACGGCTTTTTCACCCTTTGGACCATCAATAAAAACTACAGGAGCTTTCAGGTTTTTAACAATCTTTGGCAAACGTACGAAAGCATCACCGTAAAGCAGGTGCAAGTTTTTTCGCTTTTTTAAACGCGCCTCGGCGATTTTTGCGTCGAGAGAATATTTCGTATTTTCGACACTATATATATTGATGTCGCTATTTCTGAAGAATGACGAGATAAGCGCCGTGCTGACCCCCCTCGCTCGCCCGGATTCCACCACCGAATCAGCCTCAAGCTCTTGAACGATAGCGCAAAGGAATAGCATTTCTGAAGGAAGAACCCCTTTAAGATCAAATAGTGAACTGTCACAGATGGTTTCAAATGAAACGAGTTCAGACTTCCCTGCAGAGACGATGTCCAACAAGCGCTACACCCCGCAAAAAATATAGACTGGTTTAATAATTAGCAAATGAAAGAAAATGATTTGCTCAACCTTTAAAATTGTCAAGCAGTATGATGGGATCGGAGGCGGGTTGGTTAAACAAGTTGAGGGTACACTATAAGTCCCTTGCGTCGGGATGCAGGGGCAGAACCTCTGATGTTTGCCTATCCGCGTCCTTCCTCGTCCAACTTGATGATGAGCGCCCGAAAAACCGGTTTCTCTTCCGGGAGTGCCGGGCACTCAGTTGGCGGGCGCGCTCCCATCCTGGCCCGCCCCCTCCACGCTGTCCACGAGTTTCAGGTCCACGGCGGCAATGGTATAAAGCACCGGCACCATGATGAGCGTTACAAAGGTGGCCACAATGAGCCCGCCGACCTGGGCGTAGCACAAAGGCTCCCACAGGGGCCCGCCGTGCAGGGCCAAGGGCACAAGGGCCAGCACCGTAGCCGCCACGGTGATCAGCACGGGCCTGAGGCGCATGATGCCCGCGTCAAGGATGGCCTGGCGCAGATCCTCGCCCGCCTCGCGGCGTTCCTCAATAAAATCGAACAGCACGATGATGTGGCTGATGATGACGCCCATGAGGCTGACAATGCCGAGGTAGGCCATGAAACCGAAGGGCGCGCCCATGACGAATAATGCGCCGAAGGCCCCGGCCATGCCGTATGGCACGGCGGCAAAGACGATGAGCGGCTTAACCGCGTTTCGGAATTGGAAGAGCAAGGCCGTGTAGATGGCCATGATGGACACGCCCATGACCATGGCCATCTCGTCGAAGCCCTTGGTCTGCTCCTCGTACTCGCCGCCAATCTCCAGGCGGTAGCCCGGCGGCAGCCCGGCGCGGAACTTAGCCAACTCCGGCTGGATGCCCTTGATGACCTCGCTGGAGAGCACGCCCGGCGTGGTGAAGCAGGACACAGTAATGGTGCGGAAGTGGTTGCGCCGCACTATTTTTTCCGTGTCGAGCCCCCAGGACACGTCGGAGATCTGCCCCAGCGGCACCTTGGTGGTGCCGCTGGAGGAAACAACGTAGAGGTTCTTGATGTCCTCCAGTCCGGCGCGTTCCTCCATGCGCAGGCGGGCGTACACGGGCACGTCCAGTCGGCCCTGGTGGATGCTGGCCACCTGGAAGCCGTTCATGGCCGCAGCCGAGGAGCGCGCCACGTCAAGGTTCGTCACCCCGGCCAGCGCCGCCTTGTCGGGATCTATGGACAACCGCGCGCGGAAGATCTCCGCGCCCCAATTGTCCTGCACGCGGTCGGTGTCGGGCCGCTTGCGCAGCATGGTCTTCAGGCGCTCGGCCTGGGCGCGCAGGGTGGGCATGTCATCCCCGGAGAGGCGCAGTTGCACGGGAATGCCCACGGGCGGGCCGCTTTCAAGCCTGCGGGCGCTCACGCGCACCCCGGGCATGGCCAGGGTGAGCCTGGGCTGTAGATAGTCCATGAAGCTCTCTGTGTCGTGCTCGTCCGCGATGTCGAGCAGCACCTGGGCGTAGTTCGGCTGGTCCAGCTCCGGCTCAACCGAGAACCAGAAGCGCGGCCCGCCCGCCCCCACGAAGAGCGAGACGCTGTTCAGCACCCGCCAGTCCTTCTTGCCGTGGCGGGGGTGGGCCTGAGCATACTCCGCAGCCACCCGGCGGATGACCTCGTCGGCCTGGCGCGCGGACTTGTCCGTGGCCTGCACGCTGGCGTCCTCGGGCAGCCAAACGTCCACGTAGGCCAGGTGCGAAAGGTCGTAGGGGAAGAACTGGTCCTTCAGGCGCGACTTCATGATAAAGGCGAGCGCCACGATGATGAGCGAGACGCCCAGCACCTTCCAGCGGTGCTCCACCAGGTTGCTGGCGAAGCGGTAGTACCAGCCGGTGAAGCCGGTCTCGCGCATGTCGGCGATGCTCTTGCCCGCGTTGCGCCCGGGCCGCAGCAGATACTGCCCGATGTACGGGATGAACGTCATGGAGACGATGCGCGAGGCCACCAGTGAGCAGCCGATGACCACGGGCAGCGAGTAGAGGAAGAGCCCCTTGTCACCCGAGAGCAGCAGATAAGGCAGATAGGCCACAATGTTGGTGATGGTTGCATAGAGGATGGCTTTGGCCAGCTTGGTGGGGCCCAGCCATGCGGCCACGTCGGGTGTTTTGCCCGCGCGCAGCTCCAGCTTGATGGCGTCGTTGGCCACTACGGGGTCGTCCACAAGCAGCCCCAGGGCCAGGATCATGGCCGCGATGGACACCTGCTGGATGTCGATGCCGAGCAGATGCAGCATGCCGCAGGTCATGGCCAGGGTGATGGGTATGGACAAGGCCATGAGCAGGGCCGAGCGCCACTCGCGGAAGCCGATGAAGGCCACGGCCACGATGAGGACGATGGCTTCCAGCAGGCTGTTGGTGAACAGCCCCACCTTGTCCTCCACCTGCTTGGGCTGGTCCGAGGTGCGGGAGAAGACGAGGTCGTTCGGCAGGCGCTTCTTCAGCCCCGCGAGGGAGGCGTCCACGGCCTTGGAGAACTGGCCGATCTGCTCTCCCGCGCGCATGGTGATGGCCAGGGTGATGGCGGGCATGCGCGTCCAGTTGCCGTTCGCGGCGCGTTCCAAATGATAGTGGCGCTTGGGCGCGGGGCTCACGTATGAGCGTTCGATGTCCACGATGTCGCGCAGGTAGGCCAGGGCGCCGTTGTTCACCCGACCGACGGCCACGCCGCCCAGGTCCGCCTCGCTGGTCAGCTCGCCCGAGGGGTCGATGAGCATGGACTTGCCGCCGTTCTCCACCACGCCGCCGCTTTGCCGCACGTTCCGGGCGGAAAGGGCGTCCTTGATGCGCCAGGGGCCGAAGCCATACGCCGCCAAACGCTCCTGGGAGTAGTCCAGGTACACGGCCTCGTCGCGTACGCCCCAGCGGGTCACCTTGGCCACCTTGGGCAGGGCCTGCATGGTGCGCAGCACCGTCTCGGTGAAGTTCTCCAGATCCTTGTACGCGTAGCGGCTGCCTGCCACCTTGGTCAGGGCGGCCTCAGCGTTCGCCGGGTCGCGCACCACCGCCGTGGTCCAGGCGTCGGGCGAAAGTTCGCTTTCGCGCAGGCGCTCGTTCTTGAAGGTCTCCACTGCGGCGGCCAGTTCGGCATCGGTTTTGTCCGTGCGCAGGTCGAGCAGGGCCAGCCCCGGCGCGATACTGACGCGCGGGTCCGTTCCCAGGCCCTTGTCCACGGCGTCGCGGGAGAAGCGTTCCAGCACGCGGCGCAGGCTCTGCTCCGGGGTGGTGGGCGGCAACACCTGCACAAGGGTGGCCCGGCCCGCCGTGTCCGTTCCGCGTAGCTGGGCGATGGCCTGGACCACCTGCCGGGCGCGCAGGCCTATCTCCGTCTGGCCCTCCAGCGGCGAGGCCACGGTGAGCATGAGCGTGGCCGTGTCGCCGAAGTCCTTGATGAAATTGATGGGGCCGGCCCCGTCGGGCAGGTCTTTCACGGCGTTGAGCTTGAGGTTCAGGTCGTCGAACACCTCCGAGGTGTTCTTCACATCGTCCAGAAGCTTGATGGTGACCACGGCCAGCCCGGTACGCGTGGTGGAATCGATGCGGTCGATCTTGTCGTTCTCCGCGATCTTCTCCTCCAGCTTGCGGGTGACGAGATCCTCGACCTTCTCCGCCGGGACACCTGGCCAGGTGCAGGTGACGGCGGCCACGCGGATGGGGATGTCCGGGTCCTTGCGTTGGGGCATGCGCGTATAGCTCAGCGCCCCCCAGACGAAAACCGCCAGGAGCAGCACCAGGGCGATCTGCCGGTTCTCGACGAAGAACCGGGCGGTGTTGTGTTTTTCCAGTAACTTGGACTCATCGTGACCGTGCATGCTCTGTCCGCCTCGCGTCGGGAAAGGTGGTTCGGTGGCCTAGGGAACGATGACGACGGACGCGCCGTCGTAGAGTTGCTCGGTCCCGGCGGTGACCACGCGCTCGCCGGGTTTGAGACCCTCCAGCACGGCCACGTTGCGCCCCGCAACATCGCCCAGCTTCACCGGGCGGGCCTGGGCCAGGGTGCGGCCGTCCTTCTCCACCAGTACATAGACCATGTAATCGCGCGGGCCGTCTGGCTGGCGCACAACGGCTTGCATGGGCACGCCGATGCCGAACGCCGGGGCCTGGGGCTTGTCTTGTGCTTGCAGCGCGGCGTCCAGACCGTTCAGCCGCACGGAGGCTATCATGCCGTCCTTGAGCGCTCCGTCTGGGTTTGGGATTGTCACCTCCACGTCGAACACGCGGTTGGTGGCATCGGCCGAAGGGGAAACCGCCGTCACCGTGCCCTTGAAGTCGCGGTTCAATGCGTCCACGCGGATGGCGAGAGCCGCGCCGGGCTTGACCGTGGCCAACTGGGAATCGGCCACGCCGAACACGGCCTTCACGGAGGAGAGGTCCACCAGCACGAAGGCCTTGGTGCCGCTGGCCACAAGTGTGCCGCGCTCCACCGTGCGGCTGGCCACCACGCCGTCGAGGGGCGACTTGAGCTGCGAGTCGTCCACCTGATTCACGTACTGGTCCTGCTGGGCGTGTGCGCCGTCAAGCTTGGCGCGGGCGGTGTTCAGTTTCTCCACGGCCTGATCGTACTCGCTTCTGGCTAGGTAGCCGCCGTTGACCAGCGCCAGCGCCCGTTCGTGATCCTTCTGGGCCTGCACGAGGGCGGCCTTGGCCTCCGCCACGGAGGCGCGCGCTTGGTGCGCGCGGGCCACATGGTCCTTGTCATCCAGGCGTGCCAGCACCATGCCCCGGCTGACACGGTCGCCCGCGCGCAGTTCGCGCACGCTGCCATCGGCGCCCTTCACCGCGATGATTTCTCGGACATACCCGTCCACTTTGAAAGCCAGCTCCACCTGCTCCTTGGGCTTGATGCTGGCAGAGTAGCGCGGACCGGAAGCGCCGGCCGTGCCGCCCGCTATCTCTACGCGCACGGGCACCGGGGCGGGAGGAGAGGGCTTGCTCCTGAACAAAAAACCGGACCCCAGGACCGTGACAATGCCCAGGACGGCGGCAATGACGGCGAGACGCTTCCCGCCCCAGCGGATCGGAATTCTAAGCTTAAACATCCTGCCGTTCCCCCATGCGTTCAATGCCGGCCAGGGCGAATTCAAAAATGAACTTCGCTGCAAACTCAACACCCAACCGGTCGAGGGCGATCTCCGGGCAGATGCGGCGGATCACCTCCCGCATGTTGTCAAAAAATAGGCACTGGCCGAAGACGCCCGCCGTGCACAGGTGCACAGTTCGCTCCGGCGTATCCGCAGGGAGCAGCTCACGCATGATCCCCAGCAGCAGCGAGTGCTGCGGCCGGATGAACCGCTCCATCAAGCCGTCGAAGTTCTCTGAGGGGTCGAAAAGTTCGTGGGCGAAAAGCTTGCAAAGCTTTTCGCCCTGGGGATCGCCGGTGCCCACAAGCCGATAGAGTATCGACCGGATATAGGCCAGAAGGCGGTCTCTGGTTGTGGCGCCCTCGCCGAGGCCGATGTTCACGGGGTACTGCTCCTCATCAGTGAGCAGCAACTCGGCCAGCACCGCCATAAGCAACTTCTCCTTGCTGCCGAAGTGATAGTGCACGGCCGCCTGATTTGCTCCGGCTTTGGCGCTGATTTCGCGCACGGTGGCCCCCGCCACTCCGCGCTCAGCGAAGACCTCGCGCGCGGCCGCCAGGATTCGTTGCTTTGTACCCGAATTCTCCTCGGACATTGCCGCCTCCATTTCAGTCAGTGACTAAAACAGTGTTTATGGCGTTGACTTAATCCTGTCAAGCGCATTGCAAGGCCTGCTTATGGGGTGTCCTGCTATGGTGAGGCTTATTTGATCGAATATCTGACGCTGATTGCACCAGCCGCGGGCACGCTTCTTTCGTTGTCCCTCTGCTCTGACAGCAGCGTGGCTAAACGGTGGTGTTTGAAGGCAATTTCTGGCATCATTCTGGAAAAGGCTGGGCATTGTGATGAACAAACATGGGGACATGCGTGGATGAATGGCCAGCGCATTTAACGAAAGTGGATCGGCAAAGTTGCCGCCGCTGGCGTCAGGGGGGCAACGCACTTGCCTGCACCATCGGCACGCGGGCTGGTTTGTGTCGTGTGGATTTGGTTTTCGGCTGGGCAAGCCGGTTCAGGCCGCGCGCCAAACGCAGGGCAAAGATGTCATGCGGCAACGAAAAAGGGCTTGCGAATTGCTTCGCAAGCCCTTGCGCTGTCGAGTGGTGGAGCTGGAGGGAATTGAACCCACGGCTTCTTGAATGCCACTTGAGATGAGCTGGTCCCCGTGCTGGCTTGTGTCCTGGATTGCCCTTTCCCGCTCTGCTCGGTCGTATCTTTCTCCTCGCCGGGCCCAGGGGCGGAGCCCCTGATGTTTGCCTATCCGCGTCCTTCCTCGTCCAACTTGGTGATGAGCGCCTGAAGAACCTGCGCCTGTTCGGCAAGATCGCTCACGGCCTTGGCCGCCTCGTTCATTGCCTGCGAGGTCTCGGTGGAGATGACGTTCACTTGTTCGATGGAGCGGCTGATCTCTTCGCTGGCGGCGCTTTGCTCCTCGCTCGCGGTGGCGATGGACCGCACCTGGTCCGAGGCTGTGTCGACGAGGCTGACGATTTCTCCGAGAGCCGTTCCGGAATCCTTGGCCAAAACCGTTGCGGCCTCAATAAGGCGCACGGACTTGTCGACACTCTCCACGTTCAGCCGGGTGCTCTGTTGGATGACGCTGATGGCGTCGCCTACTTCCTTGGTGGCGCTCATGGTCTTTTCGGCCAGCTTGCGCACCTCGTCCGCCACGACGGCAAAGCCGCGCCCTGCGTCACCGGCGCGCGCGGCCTCGATGGCGGCGTTCAGGGCCAGGAGGTTCGTCTGGTCGGCGATGTCGGTGATGACGGTCATGATGCGGCCGATGTCCTCGGCCTGTTTGCCCAAAAGGGCCATGTCGGACTTGAGCTGGTTGGTCTGGGTCTGCACGCCGTTCATGCCGTCCACGACCTTGCCCACGGTGCCCGCGCCAGTCTGGGCCTTCTCGCGTGCGGCTCCCGCTGTTTCCGCAGCCTGACCGGCGTTTTTGGCCACCTCAATGACCGTGGCGGTCATCTCCTCCATGGCCGTGGCGGTCTCGCTCACGCGGGCCGCCTGGTGCTCCGCGCCGCGGCTGGACTGCTCGATCTGCGCGGAGAGCTCGGTGGAGGCGGAGGTGACCACCTCGACGATGCTGTTCAACTGCTGGGCGGCGTGCAGCATGCCTGCGCGCTTGGCGCGTTCGGCCTCGGCCTTGGCCTCTTCGGCCTCGCTTGTGGCCTTGCGGGCCAGCTCGGTCTGCTGTTCGGCTTCGGCGGTCTTTTGCCGCGCGGTGCCGATCATGTCGCGCAGGCTGCCCACCATCTTGCGCAGCGAATCGGCCAAGCGGCCCAACTCGTCATCGCGCGTGAGTGCCAAGTTGTTGTCTATGTTCCCCGCAGCCACGGATTCGGAGAACAGAACGCAGCTGTTCAGGTCGCGCAGGACGTAGTTCAGGATGAGCATGATGGCCAGGCAGACCAGGACGATGCCCAGGACGCCGAACAGGGCGCTGGCCGTGCGCACGCGGCTGGCGGCGTTGGCGATATCGACAGAGCTGACCGTGATGATCGCGATCCAGCCCGTACTGGGGTCACGGGAGAAAATGGCGGATTTGTCGATGCCGTCTTCGCGATACTGCACGACGCCGGATTGGTCGGTGAGCAGGGGCTTGGCCCATTCCAGATCGGCCAGCTTGAGTTTGAGCAGCTTGCTCTGGTCCGGGTGGCTGAACACTACGCCGGATTTGCTGGCCATGTATGCGTAGCCGCTCTTGCCCACCTTGACAGGAGCGACGATGCTTTCAGAGAATTTGCCCAGGTCCAGACGCGCGTAGATGATCCCGACAATCTTGTCGCCGGATTTAACAGGCGCGGCCACTATGCACACCGGTTTGTTGGTGACCCTGCTCATCAGTGGTTCAGAGACGTTGGACTCGCCGGCCATGGCCTTTTTAAAGTATTCGCGGTCCGCGAAGTTGCCCTTGGGCACGCTCTCGCTGCTCGCGATCACGTCCCCTTTTTCATTGAGAATATTCGCGCCCTGAACCGACTCATCGAACTTGACGAGGTCGAGGAGGGCTTGATGCGCAGAACTCTGGCTGTCGGCGGAGTTATCCGCCAAGACCCGTTTGATCTTCTCGTTCTGGGACTGAAGCACCACCGCACCGAGCACGTCGCCGCTGAAGGAGCCTGCACCGCTGGCAAGATTTCCAGCAAGGATTTTGGAAGAACTGAGCAATTCGCCCCAGAGCTCTTCGGAGGCCCGACTGGAAGAAAAATAACTCGCCAAGGTAATGCTGACGATTACCGCGGCAATGGTTGGAGCAAGAAGTTTGGTGCGCAGGCCGAGTTTCATGGTGCCTCCAGCGGTGATGGAACTATAGTTAAAACTCAAATTTTAAGGAAAAGATGGTAGATGCGTCGTCTCAAAGCGTTTAAAACGTAGCATGTCCTTCATGGTGAAGCAACACGCTATCGGCGTAAAATCGGCATACTTAAGGCTATTTCCCCGTCGAAGCGCATCTAGTGCCTCAGTTGTCTCCGCAGGTATGGGCAAAAATTATCGCTGCATCGGATAGCTGAATGGCTGCGCGGTGCAATGTCTTAAATCGCGCACGGTACAATAGGGGCGCGTCACGTTTCTGTTGGCGCAAGTGATGTGGACGGGAGATGAACGGGGGCTTCAGCCCGTGCGGGCGAGGGAATCAGTCCTTGGGCGCCAGGGCCAGACGCTCAAGGTCCAGCTCGGTCAAGAGGTCAATGAGCGGCCAGCCTTCCGAGGTGGGGGTGAGGGTGGCCCAGTTCTGGCGCGGCAAGCCCAGGTGCTTCCAGGCGGCCATGATGGTTGAGAGTTCTTTTTCCAGGACGCCGGAAAGCACGATGGCGCGCGGCAGCGGACTGTCCTTGCCGCGTCCGTGGCCGGGCGCGCTGGCCAAAAGTTCACCCACGTTGCGGTCCATGTCCGCGCCGGTGGCGAAGACGGTGGGAATATCGCCCAGGTGGAAGCGTTCCAGCATGGCCAGCAACAGGTCCTGTTCCGCGGACGTGTAGCCGGAAACCAGCGCCGCGCGCGGGCCGTAAAGACGCTTCTTGGCGCTCCGGCCTACTTTGGAGAACCCGGAAGGGGACATGGCTTGCCTGCTTGGGTGATGGCGTAAAAGTGGTTGGAGGCATACGTGAGCCCCACGGCGAAGAGCATGGAGCCCACTCCCATGATGACGGCGAGCATGGGCTCTGCCGTCAGGGCCATGCGGATGAACAGTGTGGACAGCGCAAAACCGGAGTTGCGGAATATCGCATGGAATTCCGGCATGTAGCGCTGTGCGATGAGCACAATGAGGATGTCGGTGAAGATAAGCAGCGTATAGAAGTCGTGGAAGATGTCGAAGGTGGGCTCGCCGCGCAGCAGCAAAAACGCGTCGTAGGCGCCCATGCAGAAAAACGCCCCCAGCACGAACAGCGCCACCAGTTTCTTGGCGGTGATGAATTTTGCCAGGATGACCGGGGCCCAGTGCCTGGGAGCGCACCGCTGCACGTACTTGTAGACTCCCAGGAGCACGAACACGGCCAGCGCACCCGCGCCGTCCAGGGCCAGATTGATAAGCACGTCCGTATGCCCCGTCAGTTCAATGGGCACAGGCAGATGGGTGAGTTCTTTGAAGGCGTCCCGGAGCAGGATGAGGGCCAGGATCTCGAACTGTTTGCCCACCGAGCGGGACGTGGAGCGTGGCAGGGAGAACACCAACTCCACCACCTCCAGCACCAGCACCAGGGTGAAGGTCTGGGTCACGGCGTCGAAGCTGTTCCGGGAGACGCTCCGGGCCAGGGAATCCGGAAGGAATCCCAGGGTGTTCAATTCAATGAGCGCGAGGGAGGCCAGGAAAAAGAACACCAGCCCCTGGCCGACGCGCCTGTGCGTCTCCTCGGCTTCGGCGGAGGCTTGCGCCTGATCGAAGAGTCGGACGAGCGGGTATGTCAGTCTGTTCATCTGGGGTGCCGGGTCCAATGTGGCGGGCTAGATCTCAAAAAGCATCTCCAGGTCGTCGCGCGTGAGCGACTTGAAGGCCGACTGGCCGGGGATGATGGCCTCGGCGACGTCCTTCTTCATCTCCTGGAGCTTCAGGATCTTTTCCTCCACCGTGTTCTGGCAGATCATCTTGTAGGCGAACACCTGGCGCTTCTGGCCGATGCGGTGGGTGCGGTCCGTGGCCTGATTCTCCACGGCCGGGTTCCACCAGGGGTCATAGTGTATGACGTAGTCCGCCGATGTCAGGTTCAGCCCGGTGCCGCCAGCCTTGAGCGAGATGAGGAAGATGGGGATCTCCGGGGTGTCGTTGAACTTGTCCACCTGCTCGAAGCGGTCCTTGCTGGAGCCGTCGAGGTAGGTGAAAGGCACCTCGCGGATCTGCAGCCAGGAGCGGATGATGTGCAGCATCTGCACGAACTGCGAGAAGACCAGCACCTTATGCCCGCCCTCCACGATGTCCGTCACAAGATCCTTGAAGGCGTCGAACTTGCCCGAGGGCAGGTTCGTGTTGATGCCGGGGATGTCGAGCTTCAAGAGGCGCGGGTGGCAGCAGATCTGGCGCAGCTTCAACAGCGCGTCCAGGATGGACATCTGGCTCTTGGCCAGGCCCTTTTCGTCCACGTCCCTCAGCACCTGCTCCTTCAGCTTGGCGGCCAGCGCGCCGTAGAGGTCGCGCTGCTCGTCGGCCAGTTCGCAGTAGTGTATGGTCTCAATCTTCGGCGGCAGATCCTTCGCCACCTCATTCTTGGTGCGCCGCAGGATGAAGGGCTTCACGCGGGCGCGCAGGTAGTTGAGCGTCTCCTCGTCGGCGTCCTTGATGGGCTTCACGATGCCGCGCTGGAAGGCGTGCTGCGAGCCGAGGAAACCGGGCATGAGGAACTCGAAGAGGCTCCACAGCTCGAAGAGGTTGTTCTCAATCGGCGTACCGGAAAGACACAGGCGCATGTCGGCATCAAGCCTGCGCACGCTTCTGGCCGTTATCGTGTTCGGGTTCTTGATGTTCTGGGCCTCGTCCAGAATCACCACCATGTACTTGTACTTGGAGAGCTCCTCCAGGTCGCGGCGCAAGAGCGCGTACGTGGTGATGATGATGTCCGAGTCCTTGATGTGCTGGAACAGGTCGTCGCGCTTGGCCCCGTAGATGGTGAGGCGGCGCACGCTGGGCACGAACTTCGCGGCCTCACGCTCCCAGTTGGGCAGCACGCTGGTGGGCACCACGATGAGGCATGGCCCGGTGGACCCGCGCTCGATGAGCGAGAGCACGAAGGCCAGGGTCTGCACGGTTTTGCCCAGGCCCATCTCGTCGGCCAGGATGCCGCCGAAGCCATACTCGCGCAGGAAGTTCAGGTACGAAAGCCCCATCACCTGGTACGGGCGCAGGGTGGCGTTCAGGCCGCGCGGCGGTGGCAACTGGCGTATCTGCTGGAAGTTGCCGATCTTTTCGCGCAACTTCACAAAATAGGCGTCCGTGCGCGCGCCGGGCATGTCGTCCAGCAGATTGTCCAGCACGGGGGCCTCGAACTGCTGGAACTTGTGCTGGGGCGGCTTCTCCGGGTCGAACCCCAGGGCCTTGAGCTTATGGCCCAGCTTGCGCAGCCACGATTCCGGCAGGCTGGTGTAGGAGCCGTCCTTGAGCTGGACGTAGCGCTTCTTCTGAACCCAGGCCCTCCAGATGTCCTCGATGGGCACCTTCTGGTCGTCGTACTGGATGGTGAGGTCGAGGGTGAACCACTTGTTCTCCTCGTCGCTCTTGACCTCGGCCACGATCTCCGGCTTGGACAGGCGCACCTTGTAGCGCGTCAGGTTCTGCTCGCCGTAGACGCGGTAGCCCTCCACCAGCATGGGGTAGAAGTCGAGCAGGAAATTGATGGCCGCCTCCTGCTCCATGAACCAGGTGTGGTTGCTCCTGGGCTGGAAGCCCATGTGCTGGAGCTCGGCGAAGAGCACGGCCTCCTCGTCCTGCGCGCGGCGGATGAGGTAGCTCTTGTCGGCGTAGCGGTAGCTGCCGGTCTGGAGGTCCGGGTTGGGGCCGGGCAGGGTCACTTCGCCATGCTCGGTCTCGTAGATGCACTGGATCTTGAGCACAAGCAGGCTGCCCTCTTCGTCGAGGTACAGCTTGGGGTTGAACTCCGCGGGCTGGAAGATGGGCCCCATGCGCTCCAGGAAGTCCTCCTGGCCATAGAGGTCGGAAACCGGGATCTTGGTCCACACGCGGTCCAGGTACTCGGAAATGTCGGCATGGGGCACGATGGGCCCTTGCTCCACCATCTCCTGGATGAGCTCTGGATCGAGCCCGGTCTGCACCGGGTGGAAGTTGCCCTTCCAGAACACCCACAGCGGCATGCGCCCGTAAAAAAAGATCTCGTCCTCCTTGCGGATGGAGAAGGGCGGACGGTCCTCGCGCGAGAGCATGATGTCAAAGCCCAGGCCGTCCTCGGAGAGCTGCGGCGAGAGCTTCAGGTGCAGCGTCTTGTTCTCCACGCGCACCGGGGATTCCGTGTCGCGCAGATAGAGGTAGTATTCGTTCTTGATGGCCCGGAAGAACCAGGAGTGCAGGCCGGCCGGCAACTCCACGCGGTGTCCCTGGTAGTCCAGGTGGTAGGCGATCATGGCCGCAACCTTGGGCAGGCCGGGCGAAAGTTCGCACCAGTCCGGGTTCTTTATGATCTGCTCCAGCGTGATGTCCTGCTGCACGGCCGAGATGCCGCTCTTGTTCTGCCGCGCGCGGGAAAAGGACACCTGGAGTCGGCCGGACTCCGGGTAGAAGCGAAACACGAAATAGTGCTTGCCCGGCTCGGGTTCAAGCTCGGTGGAGAAAAAGGCCCGGAAGGTCTGCCGCCAGTCCGTTCTGGGGCGGGGCAGGTCGGCCTTTTTCTTGTCGGTGGAGAGGCTCTTGAGCATCTTGAGCGCTGTCGCGCCCACGTGGCGGCACACGCCGGAGAACGACTCCGGGCAGTTGCAGTATGAATTGATGGTGCCGTCGGCCAGATTAATGCCAAGTTCGGAGGTGTAGACCTGGAAATCCTCGCCTTGCACCTGTCCGTCCACGTCCAGAAACTGGTCGCGCTGCTGGATGTCGAGCTTCTGGACTCCATCGGCCTCAAGGATGGAAGTGGCGTTCTCAATGATATAGTCCGGGATGGTCTCCCGGGTGAACCGGGTGAGAATCTCCCGGACCTTCGTTTCGTCGGCGATGGGCATGTCGTCGAAAACTCCCTGTGATCTTGGATAACTGGAGCACCATGCGTGAGTCCAGATGGTTTTGTGCCAGAGAAGCGGAGAACTATAGTCACCTGAAACGCAAAAGCAAGGTCCGCTTGGCTTTTGCCTGCGTCTGGGCCATAGTGTTCCCACAAGGCGCTCTTCGCAAAGTGTATGCGCAATAGTGGGCGTTTTGGCAAGAGGATTGATGATGCGGGCGACCCTACCCCTCTTATTATGTGGCATGCTGTTTCTGGCCGCCTGTGGCCGGAACGACTCCTCACGCCAGGCGCCCGCCGCAAGTTCTTCCGCCCCGGCCTCCGTGCCCGCCACGCCAGAGCGGGGCGGACGCCTGGTGCAGGCCACCCTCGGAGAGCCGAGCAACTTGATCCCGCCCCTGGCCTCCGACGCCTCATCCCACGAGATCGCGGATTTCCTGTACGTGGCTCCGCTAAAATTTGACAAGAATATCAATCTTGTGCCCCAGGCTGCGCAGTCCTTTGAGATCTTGGAGGATGGGCGGCTCTTGCGCTTCCACATGCGCAAGGACATCCGCTGGACTGATGGGACGCCGCTCACCGCGCGTGACGTGGAGTTCACCTACAAGCTCATGATCGACCCCAAGACGCCCACGGCCTACGCCGAGGACTTCCTGGCGGTGAAGTCGTTCAAGCTGCTGGACGACTATGCGTTCGAGGTGCGCTACGACAAGCCCTTCGCCCGCGCGCTGGTCACCTGGGCCAGCGCCATTCTGCCGAGGCACCTGCTGGAGGGCCAGGATCTCCTGAAGACCACGTTTGCCCGCCATCCCATCGGGGCCGGCCCCTATATCCTGAAGGAATGGACGCCCGGCAGCCGGCTGGCGCTCACCGCCAATCCGGACTATTTCGAGGGCCGTCCGTACATCGACGAAGTGGTGGTGCGCATCATTCCCGACCAATCCACGCAGTTCATGGAGCTCAAAAGCGGCAACCTGGACGAGATCGGACTCTCGCCGCAGCAGTATCTCTACCAGACCGAGGGCCAGGACTGGGCGAAGAATTTCAACAAGTTCAGGTATGTGTCCTCCGGCTACACCTTCATGGCTTTCAACCTGAAGAGCCGTCTTTTTTCCGACGTGCGCGTGCGCCAAGCCATCAACCACGCCATCGACAAGGACGAAATCGTGCGCGGGGTGCTGGCCGGCCTCGGCATCCCCACCGGCGGGCCCTACAAGCCCGGCACCTGGCCCTTTGACGACAAGATTCCCGCCAATGAATTCGACCCGGCCCTGGCGCGAAAGCTTCTGGCCGAGGCGGGCTGGGCCCGGCGCACCCCGGACGGCCCGCTGGTGAACGCCAAGGGCGAGCCCTTCGCCTTCACCATCCTGACCAACCAGGGCAACAGCCCGCGCATCAAGACGGCCATCATCATCCAGAGCCGTCTCAAGGACCTGGGCATCAAGGTGGAGATCCGCACCGTGGAGTGGGCCGCGTTCCTCAAGGAGTTCGTGGACAAGGGCCGGTACGACGCGCTCCTCCTCGGCTGGACCATCACCCAGGATCCGGATATCTATGACGTCTGGCATTCCTCCAAGGCGCAGCCCGGCGGTCTCAACTTCGTCTCCTACAAGAATCCGGAGCTGGATGCCTTGCTGGAGCGCGGCCGCCGCCTGCTGGACCCGAAAAAGCGCAAGCCCATCTATGACCACATCCAGGAGATCCTGCACCGGGATCAACCTTACTGCTTCCTTTATGTGCCCATGGCCCTGCCCATGGTGCATGCCCGGGTGCAGGGCATCGAGCCCGCGCCCGCGGGAATTGACTACAATTTCATCCGCTGGTGGATCCCCAAGGCAAGCCAAGGCCCGGAGCTGACACAATAATGATCCGCATCAATGAGATCACCGACAAGGTCGCGAGCTACATCGAAAAGCCGGACCTGGAGCTTATCCAGAAAGCGTACATCTTCACGGCCGAGGCCCATGCGGGCCAGACGCGTCTTTCGGGCGAGCCCTATCTTTCGCATCCCATGAGCGTGGCCAAGATCCTGGCCGACATGCAGCTCGACGAGGCCACTGTGGCCGCGGGCCTCCTGCACGACACCGTGGAGGACACCAAGGCCACCATTGAGGAGATCGAGGAGCTCTTCAGCGAAGAAGTGGCCGACATCGTCGATGGCGTGACCAAGATCAGCAAGATGCAGTTCGAGTCCAAGGCCGTGGCCCAGGCCGAGAACATCCGCAAGATGATCCTGGCTATGGCTGAGGATATCCGCGTGCTCATGGTGAAGCTGGCCGACCGTCTGCACAACATGCGCACCCTGGATTTCCAGAGTTCCGTCAAGCAGCGCCTCATCAGCCAGGAGACGCTGGAGATCTACGCGCCCCTGGCCAACCGCCTGGGCCTGCACCGCACCAAGGTGGAGCTTGAGGACCTGTGCCTCAAGTACCTGAAGCCCGACGTGTACGAGCAGATCGACCAGGGCGTGGCCGCGCACCATACCTCGGACAACGACTACATCGACAAGGTCATCGGCTTCATCAACCAGATGTTGCAGGACAATCATATCACCGCCCGTGTGGCCGGGCGCACCAAGCACCGCTACAGCATCTATGCCAAGATGCAGCAGCAGAGCCTGGGCCTGGACCAGATCTTCGACCTCATCGCGTTCCGCATCATCGTGCAGAGCCTGAAGGATTGCTACGCGGTCCTGGGGCTCATCCACTCCATCTGGAAGCCGGTGACCGGCCGCTTCAAGGACTACATCTCCATCCCCAAGGCCAACATGTACCAGAGCCTCCACACCACGGTCATTGGGCCGGACGGGGAGCGCATCGAGATACAGATCCGCACCGAGGAGATGAACCGTGTGGCCGAGCACGGCGTGGCCGCGCACTGGCAGTACAAGGAGCGTGGCAAGAAGGGCAGCAACCGCGACGCCGAGCGCTTCACCTGGCTGCGCCAGATCCTGGACTGGCAGCGCGATCTGAAGGACCCGCGCGAGTTCATGGCCTCGCTCCGCTTCGACCTGTTCCAGGACGAGGTGTACGTGTTCACCCCGCGCGGCGACATCAAGGAACTGCCCGAGGGCGCCACGCCGGTCGACTTCGCCTACGCCGTGCACTCCAAGGTGGGCGACCATTGCGCCGGAGCCAAGGTCAACGGCCGGCTCGTCACCCTGGACACGCCGCTCAAGAACAGCGATCGCGTGGAGATCATCACCGACGCGCACAGAAATCCCAGCCGCGACTGGCTGAAGTTCGTCAAGACCGCGCGCGCTCGGACGCGCATCAAGCAGTACATCCGCACCGAGGAGCGCGCCCGCAGCATCAGCCTGGCCAAGGAGATGTTGGAGAAGGAAGGCCGCAAGGTGGGCGTCAACGTGGCCAAGGCCGTGAAGGACGGGCACTTCCTCAAGCTGGCCGAGGAACTGAACCTTCCCAGCGTGGACGAGTTGCTCTCCCAGGTGGGGTACGCGCGCCTGACTCCGCGCAAGGTGCTGCAAAAGCTTTACGGCATGCTCCACGTGGGCGAAAAGCTCGTGGACGAAACGCCGCACAAGGCCCCGGAACCGGCTCCGGCTCCGACCGAGGCCGCCAAGGCCAAGAAGGGCGAGGGCATCCGCATCACCGGCGTGGACGACGTGCTGCTGCGCTTCGCCAGCTGCTGCAACCCACTGCCGGGCGAGCCCATCGTGGGCTACGTCTCGCGCGGGCGTGGAGTCACCATCCACGCGGCGGACTGCGTGAACCTGAAGGAGCTGGAGCCCGAGCGTCTGGTCTCCGTGTCCTGGGATGGCGTGGAGGACAAACCCTATCCGGCGAAAATCCGCATCGTGTGCCGCAATTTCAAGGGAGCGCTCTCCCAGGTGACGGCGCTTTTAACCAGCGACGACGTGAACATCTACGCGGGCAGTTTCCAGTCCAACGTCGACGGCAACGCGGTAATGGAGTTCACGGTAGAGGTGACGAACCTGACGCAGCTTTACGGCGTGCTGGACAAGATCCGCAATGTGGAGTCCGTCACCGAGGCCGTGCGCGTGTCGTAGCGCCCCGGGCGGGCTTCACCTGTTGGCCTCAAACCGCGCGCTGTCCACGGCCAGGTCGTCGCCGCCCGGCAGGGTGACCAGAAGTTTTTGCAGACGCGCCAAGCGTTCCGCCGTGGGCGGATGCAGCGCGGCCCAAACGCGTGGCGGTCCCTGCGCCGCAACTCCGCGTCCGGCCTCCTCGATGCGCGCGATGGCCTTTGGCAGCTGCTGCGGGTCGTATCCGGCGCGGTACGCCAGCGCCGCGGCGATCAGGTCGGCCTCGAACTCCAGGTCCCTGGCGAGCCCCTTGTTAAGCGCCGTCACAAGCAATCCGTCCAGCATGGCCGCGAATTCCGGACTATCCACCCCCGCCTGATCCACCTTGCCGCCCTCCTGAAAAAACGGCGACTGTAGCGCGCTGGCCCACAGGTGCCCCATGCTCGCGTGCGCCGTCTCATGCGCCAGCACGCAGGCCAACTGGGCCTCGTTCTCCAGGGCCGCCAAGAGTCCGGTGCTCAACATCACGATGCCGCCGGGCAGGCTGAAGGACACGGGCTCCGGCATATCCAGCACCACGGCGCGGAAATTGGGCGCGTGCCCTGGCGCGAAGCGCGCCACAGAGAGCCCCACCAGATTCACATAGCGTTGCAGGGCGTTGCTGGAGGCTGGCTGGGCCATCTTGCGGACGACCCGGGCCGCGAGGTTCAGGCCAACCTGGCGCTCAGCCTCCCCGCCTTCGGGCGCGGCCGGGCGGAAGTCCGGGAAGCTGGCGCGTCCGAACCGGTTCCCCGGCTTCACCTGGGCGAACTCGCCGATGCCGCCCTGGCTCAGGAAGTCGTCCAGGTCGTCCGGAGTCAGGCGCAGTTCGAGCACGGCCAGGAGGGCATCCAGGCCTGTGGTCTTGGGCGGTGCGGCGGAGCGGGTGCTGCGCGCGGTGTCCGCCGCCTCGGCCAGGATCAGGCTCGGCGGCGTGGCTTCGAAGACATCAGTTAGGGCGGGCGGCAGCGGCGTGGCGGAGAGGTGCCCCTGGTACACCCAGCCCTCCTGGCCGCTGGGCTCGCGCACCCGTGTCCAGGGGGCCTGGACGTAAAGCGGCGTGACCACCGTGCCGCGCGGCAGGCGCAGCACCACCTCGGCCTCGGCCGCGCGCCAGATGCGCATGGGCGCCTGGTCCACGGCGATCCACAAGGCGGACCCGGCCCGCGCGGGCAGGGGCAGCACCAGCACAAAAGCGAGGCCCAGGACCAGGAGGACGGGACGGAGACAAGCGTGCGGGCATCTCGGCATGGCGCGGCCCCTATTTGTAGTCGCCCGTGAGCGTGAACGCGCCCCAGTAGCCGGGATGCGGAAAGCGTGTCTTCACATGCAGCATGGCCCGGCGCAGGCTCTCGGCCTTAGGCCGGATCTGATATTCGCGGTAGAACTGCTTCATGAGCATGGCCGTGGAGATGTCGCTGACGCGCCAGAGGCTGGAGATGAGCGCATGGGTGCCCGCGTACAGGAAGGCCTGGTTCATGCCCTGCACCTCGTCTCCGCTGGTCACCTTGCCCAGGCCCGTCTGGCAGGCCGAGAGCACGATGAGGTCCGCATTGATCTTGAGGTCGAAGATTTCCGCGGCCTCCAGGTCGCCATCGGCCTCCTTCTTCGTGCCCGCCAGCTTGAGGGCCGAGAACAGCGGGTTCACCGGGTCGAATTCGCCGTGGGTGGCCAGGTGGATGATGCCGAACTCGTCTATGTGCTGGGCGATCCAGTCCTTGGTGGCCCGCTCGCGGGTCAGCGCGGTCATGTTCGGGTAGTCCCAGGCCAGCGCGCCCACCTCGCGTTCGGCGAAGGGCAGTTCCAGGGACTGGTCCTTCAAGTCCGGATTGCCCACGGCCAGCACCTTGGTGTTGCGCTCGGCCTTGCGGCGCGCCAGGGTGAAGCTGTACACGCTGGCGCTGGGCAGCTGGAACAGCGGGTAGCGGTCCAGCAGATAGTTCTCGCCGTCAAACAGCGTGGCGAAGGCCAGGGTGTGCAAGCTGCCGTGGGGGATGATGCCCAGCACCTTGATCCCCTTGAGTTTTGGCAGGGCCGGGGCGACGAGCAGGGAATACAGCTCCTTGCTGTGCGTCTCCGCAGGCTCCAGGTTCTGGAGCATCCGCCGGTAGGTCAGCACCATCTTGCCCAGGGTCTCGCGGCCCAGGCGGGTGCGCGTCAGCGCCACCTGATCAGGCGAGACGGCCCAGCAGAGCACCTCATCCTTGGTCACGTAATAGGTCAAGAGGCCCACGCCGGGCTCCAGCAGCTTCTGCACCTCGGCCAGGGAAAGCGGATTCACGGACACCTGGCTCGCGATGTCCGGGCGGTTGGCCTGCAGCTCCAGCAGCACGTCGCGGTATTCGTCCTGCATGCGCTTGACTCCGCGCCCGTAGACCTCCCGCTCGTTTGGATTCTGTGCGTGGGCCAGCAGGGCTTCCTGCTCGCTTAACTGCGCGCGCAGGGAGGCGACGCGGTCGAAGAGGGCCTTGTCTTCCTTGCGTTGCGGGGCGCGGCGCTGGTTGCCCAGCAGGTCGATGAGGTTGCGCGCGCGGGAGCGCTCGGCCGTGCGGAAGCTCTCGGCCACCTCGCCCATGTCGGCCAGAAGCGTCACCAGGTCCTCGTACACCACGGACTTGTCGGCGATGAAGCCGTCCTTCAGCTGGTCTACCTTGAGTTCCGCGCGCATGCCCTCAATGACGCTCACGGCCTGCTCCAAAAGCGCGCGCGCCTCGGGCCGCCTGCCTGCCAGGATGTCCAGGCGGGCCAGCCCGTGCAGGGCGCGCCACTGGCTGTCGCGCAGGCCGAGCGCGCGGGAAAGCTCATCGGCCTGGGCGAAGGCGTCTTTGGCCTTGTCCGCGTTGCCCAGCGACAGCTGGGCCTCGCCGATGGCCAGCAGGATCTTGGTCTGGTTGATGCGGTTGCCTGTGGCGGCCACGATAAAGAGCGCCTCGTCCAGCATCGGCAGCGCCTTCTTGGCGTCGCCCATGCGGATGTACGTCTGGGCGATGTTGCGCAGGTCGTAGGCGATGGCCCAGCGCGAGCGGATCTCGCGATCGATGGCCAAGGCTTCGTTCAGGGTCTTGAGGGCCTTCTCCGGCTGGTCCATGTCGCGCTCCACCAGACCCCGGTTGTTCAGGGTGGTGGCGACCTCGTCCTTGCGGATGCGCAGAGACTCGGCCAGGGGCAGGGCGGCGTCGAGTTCGCGCACGGCGCGCTCATGGTCGCCCAGGCTCCACCACAGAAGCCCGGCGGTGTTGTGGCTGATGACCTGCTCCAGCACCCAGCCGTTGCGCTCGGCGCTCTTCAGAACCTGGCGCTCCAGATCAAAGGCCTGCTGGAACCGCGCCTGATACCAGGCGTTGTTTGCTTGCTCGATGACGATGCGGTCGCGCAGGCGCTCCTTGTCTTGTGCCGCGTCCGGGCTTGCATCCGCAAGCTTCAGGGCCTCGGCGTACTTGGCCTCGGCGCCGGGGAAGTCGCCCAGAAGCCGGTCGCAGCGGCCGATGTCGAGCAGGGCCTGGGCCATGTCGGCCTTGCGGCCCAGGGCGGTGTAGATGCGCAGGCCCTCGCCATAGGCGGCCTTGGCCTGGGCGTACTGCGACAGGCGCATGTCGTGTATGCGCCCGATGCTCAAGTACTGCTTGGCCACCAGCTCCTGCGCGCCCGTCTTTCGGGACAGCTTGGCCGCGCCTTCGAAGCGCGTCAGCGCCCGGTCGTACTGGATGGCGTTCTCCAGCACCGCGCCCAGGCTGGACAGGGCCTCGATCTCTTTGGGAGCGAGCTCCAGGTTGGCCAGGATCTTCGTGGCCTGTTCGATGGAGGGGATGGCCAGGGCGTATTGTTCCAGCCGCGCCTGCACCAGGCCCAGCCGCAGCAGCGCCTCGGCATGGGCCGGGGTGTCGGGCTGGCTCTTGGCCACCAGCGCCGCGAGTTCCTGGGCGAAGGCCAGGGATTTCTGGAACTCGCCAGCCCCGTAGGCGCTTTCGCGCCCGTAGGCCAAAAGGTCGGGCAGATGCTTTTTGAACTGGCCGGACGGATCAACGGCCCGGGCCACGCGCAGGGCGTTCTCGAACTGGCCGAGGGCCTGGGCGTTTTTGCCCGCCTTGAAGGCTGTTAGGCCGGAACGCACGTAGCTGGAGAACTGGCTGGCGGCGAAGAGTCCGGCCTCCTGGGCGTTCAGGCCGGGATCGCCGAAGAGCAGCCACGGCGCGGGCGTTGCCGCCTTTGCCTGGGCTTGGGCCTTGGCGTTGGAGGCGGCGGCGTCCGCATAGGCGGCAAGGAACGGTTCCACAAAGGACTTGGGCGCGGCGTTCGACGCGCCCAAGGGCTCGGTCAGCACCGAGGGCACGCCATAGAGCGCGAGCAACTGCGCGGTGAGGGCCAGATCTTCCGGCGCGGCCTGCGGCAGCACGGCCAGGGAGGCGTCCCGCAACTGTGCGGCCAGAGTGGCCAGGGCGCGGGGTTCGCCCTTATCCGGCGTCAGCGCCAGGAAACGCACGGGCAGTTCATCCTGGCGGCTGGGGGCGGTTTCGGTGGCGCGCACGGGGACGCTGGCCACCAGGGTGTGCGCGCCCGCCACGCTCTGCGGCAGGGCGGGACTGGCCACGTCGACGCTGACGGCTTGGAATGCATTCGGCGTGGCGAAGGTCCCGGACACGAACACGAGGTTACGGCGGAAAGGCTTGCGCACGGCCAGGCTGCGCCGCATGTACGTGCCGGAAAAGCCAAGGGACAGGGCGCCCTGGAGGTCTCGCGGGCTCAGCACGGAGGGCTCGTCGCAGAGCAGCAGGCGCTTTTCGCCCGGGGCCAGGGCGGGCAAAAATGGGCTGGGCCCGTTGCCCAGACTGACGGTGCGGAGGGCGTCGGCGTCGAGGCTAAAGCCCGCCCAGCGGTTGCCGGGGAGCAGCGCGACGCGCAGGGCTTTGACGCCCTTGGGCAGGGCCTCCATCAGGTCGATGGCCTCGGTGGGGGCGGCCAGGATAAGCCCGAGCGCGCCGGGAACGTCTTGCCTGCCCAGGGCGTTGGCGGCTTCGGCCTTGAGGGCGGTCAGACGCGCGGCGACCTCCGCGTGGCGGCGGCGCAGGGTCGTGCCCGTCGTGCTGTCGCCTGCAATGATGGCCGCATCCGCCGTGGCGGAAAGCTCGGCCGAAAGGCCGAAGAGCATGGTTAGCCAGTCCTGCTCGGCCGGGCTCGCGCCCAGGTGCGCCACACCAGGCAGGAACTCGCGCTCCGCGCCCAGGTCTCGCTTCAGGATCTCCTCCTCCTGCTCGACGCGGCGGGAGAGGTCCAGGCGCTCCTGGTCTTTGGCCGCGGCCATGCGGGCCTTGAGGTCGCGGATGGCGAGCAGGCGCTGGCCACTCCTGCGCAGCAGCCCCAGCTCCATGACGCTAGGGCTCGGCACGCCGAGGCGGCTCATGCGGCCCACGCGCTCCAGTTCGGACAGGCGTTCCTGCATGTTGTACGCGTCCTCGGCCTTGCCGGTGTCCATGAGGCCCGCCACCAGCGGCGCAAAGGCGCGGGTGATCTCGCCCGGCCCGCAGGCCAGGCTGTCCACGGGCAGGGCTTCCAGCACGGACAGGGCTTCCTTGAGCCGGCCCAGTCCGGACAAGGCGCGCCAGCGCACGTCCGGCAGCAGGCCCCGGTCCGCCAGGACCAGGGCGCTTTGCAAGCTCACGGCGCGCTGATTGTCCTCGCCCAGGCGCAGGGCGAGGGCGGCCTGATTGAGGCGCAGGGCGGCGTTCAGGGCAAGCGCTCGGCGCGTGGCGGGAGGATTGACCCCAAACCAGGCCAGGCCGTCGGCCACACGCTGGCCCGCGCGCGACAGGGCGTCCATGGCCTGTGCGGCCGTGGCGGCCGGTACTGCGGCGTCGCTCGCGCCGATGCGGTCGGCCAGGGCCAGATCGTGGGCGGCCATGATGTTGTCGAAGGCCGGTGCGGCGAGGGAATCCGCGCCGAGGGCGGCGTGGCGCAGCGCCAGGGCGGTTTGCTTCTCCATTTGGCGCAGCTCGGCCGCGCGCGCCGTGAAATCGTCGGTTGTCGCTGGCAGGGACACGAGTGTGGCGGCCATGTCGGCCACGTTGAGCGACGCGCTGACGGGATTCTGAAGCTCCAGGGCCAGACCGGCGGAGCGGCGGAAGCGCTCGAAAGCCAAAGCCTCGCTCCCGAGCGATGTCTCCAGCAAACCCGCGCGGTGCAGCAGCAGGGCCGCGCCGAAGGCATCCTGCGGGGCCACCTCGCCCTTGGTGAACTTTGAGAACTGCCGCTCCACCAGGCCGAGCGCCTCGCGCGGGCGGCCGCGCTCCGTGGCGATGCGTGAGAGGAAGGTCTCGGCCAGACGCAGCTCCTGCGCGGCGCTGAAGCCGTAGGTGGCCTGGGAGGCCGCGCCCTTGTCCAGGGCCACGTCGAATTCCAGGTTGATGAGCCCGCCCTTGCGGCCGCCGCCCTTCTTGTCCGCCACGCCATACTTGTTCACCAGTTCCGGGATGCGGCGGAAGCCTTCCTCGGCCTTGGCGAGCAGTTGGTCGCGGTCCTGGCCGGTGGTGAGCCCGGCCTCCATGAAGGCGTTGTACGACACGGAGCGCTGGTTGGCGGCAAGGTTCTGGTTCAGGCCCAGGGCCGTGTTCATGGCCAGCGCCTTCTCAAAGCACTCCCGCGCCTCGTGCCAGCGGCCGGTCTCCTGATAGGCCAGGCCCAGGCGGTCGTTCAGCTCCGCGCGCAGCTGCGCGAAGCGTGGCGGGAAGCCGAGGGTCTCACGCACCTTGGCCGTCATGACGGCGAGGGTCTGCATATTCGCGTCGCGGTCGTCACTCTGCATCAGCGGCGGCAGCTCGCGGATGATGCGCTCCTGCTCGGACAGCAGGGACTCCACGGCGGCGGCGTAAGTTTTCCAGGCCGGGTCCGGCGGCGGGCCCACGGGCTTGGTGCTGGCGTCGAAGAGACGGTTGTTCAGCTCGCTCTGGCGGTCGGCCAGGACCTTGGCCTTGTCGGCGGCATCGGCGCGGCCCAGGGCCGGGGTGAGCACACGATCAAACACGTATCTGTTGATGTGGCCGAAGACCACGGAGGCATACTTGGGCTGGATGCGCTTCTCCACCAGCTCCAGCGACTTGGCATAGGCCAGGATGGGTTTTCCCGGCTCCCGCGCCTGGAAGGCCGCGGCCCCGAAGCGCTCATAAAAGAGGATCTCCGTCTCCTCGTTGTCGAAGGGAATCTTGGAGTCGTAGCGCTTGGCATAGGCCTCGTACGCGCTGGCGTACTGGCCCAGCAGGAAGTGGACGTTGCCGATGTTTAGCTCGAGGTTGGCGGCGTTCTCGGGGTTCTCCTCGCGGGCGTTCAAAAAGAGCGCGCGCTGGTAGGACTCCAACGCCGCTTCCAGCTTGCCGCGCTCGTGGTGCACGGTCTCCAGCACCTCGTCGATGTAGCCCAGGGTCTGGTGGAAATACTCCACCTGCCCGTTCTTCTCGATGGCCCGGACGATGAGCTTGCGGGCGTCCAGAAGCGCGGCCTTGCCGTCCAGGTAGGTCATGGTCAGGCCGGTGGCGTAGAGCAGGCTGGCGTCGTCCGGCTTTTGCGCCAGCTTGGCGCGGTACTCCGCAAGCGTAGCGGGGATGGTCCTGAGGGCCGCGCTCGCGCTTATCAGGCCCCGGTGCGCGGGCACGAAGTCCGGGTCGTCGCGCAGGAGGCTTCCGAAGATGGCCCGGGCCGAAGGCACTTCGCCGATGCGCAGCAGGTAGTCGCCCGCGGCCACGGACTTGCGCAAATGCGCGGCCTTGGCCAGGCGGTACAGGCGGTCCTCATAGGGCCGCGCGGCCATCTCGGTCTCGTAGAGGTCGAGGGCCTGATGGAAGCGTTCCTCACGGTACAGGATCTCCGCCAGGGCCAGGCGCGCCGCCGCCAGCTGCGTGGCCACCTGCGGGGTCTCTTGCGCGGAGGCGATGCTTTGGCGGTAGGCGTCCTTGGCCTTGGCCCACTCGTCGGCGGCGTAGTACACGTCGCCCAGGCGATTCTGCGCCCCGAGGGACAGCTTTGGCAGATCCTTTCGGTATTGCTCGGACAAAAGCACCAGCTCGCGGGCCTTGTCCTCATACTTCTTGCCTGTTCCCGCCACGCTCTGGTCCAGCACGCGCGACACGGCCAGGTCCGCCCAGGGACCGTCCTCCGGGTACTGGCGGATGACCTGGGCGTAGAGCGGCAGCACTGCCTGGATTTGCCCGATGCGGCTAAAGGCCTCGGCCTTGAGGAACAGCGCCTCGGCGGACTGCTCGTCCGTGTGCCCCGTGGCCGCGAGCTGCGCGTCGAGGATGCGGATGGCCTCCATGAGAGCCGCGCCGCCCCCGCCCTGTTCGAACAGGAGTCGGGCGCGCTCGATATTCGCCTGGCAGGTCACGCGCGGATCGCCGGAGTTCAGGGTCAAAAGGGCGGAAAGCGTTGCGTCAAGGGCCTGCTTGCGCCCCTTGTCATTCACGGCCTGGCGGCGTTCGAAGGTCTCGTTCAGCAGCAGGGCGCGGATGCGCGCGTAGCCGGACTGGGGCGCCACGCCGAGGTCTGCTGCGGACCGGTGCGCGGCCAGGGCCTCGGACTCCAGGCCCAGGGCCTCGTACTGACGGCCCTGGGCAAAGAGCGCCTGCGCGGCGATGGGGCCGGAGCCGCCCGCGGCCTTTGCCGCGCGGCCGTAGGCCAGAATGGCCAGGTGGCGGTCCACGGGAATCTGGCTCGCCAGGGTGTCCGCCAGAGCGAGCAGTTCCCCGGCCGGGCGGGAGGGGATTTCGCCCTCCACGGGCAGGGACCAGAGGTTCGTGGGGCCGTTCTGCGCGGTGAGGAAATACAGTCGGACGCCCGCGCCCTGGCCAGCCAGGAGAGGCGCGCTGTCCGCATTCTGGGCCGAGGTGAGGCCCTGGGCCGTTCCGCCTGGGTGCAGCGCGTCGGCGCTGGCGATGGTCGGCTTGAGCCCGCCGGATCCGCCCGTCAACGCCGGAACGGGCGCGCTGACGAAATACACCGTGGCCCCGTCCGGGCTGAAGCGCGGCATGAACTCGCCGCCCCGGCCATTGGTGAGCCGTACGGGCGCGCCGCCGGCGAGGTCCTGCAGATACACGGCGCTGCCGCCCTGGCGTGCGGAGACGAAGGCCAGTCTGCGGCCATCGGGCGAGACGGCGGGCTGAGAGGCGTCCCCGCCGGTGGCGATGACGCGCAAAGGAGCCTTTGACGCGGACTGGCCGCCCGCAAGATCAAGGGCCACGATGCGCCGGACGCTTTCGCCGGGCAGGCGCTGGTGGAAATACAGGGTGCGGCCGTCGGGCGAGAACACCGGCGCGCCATCCTCGGTGTCGCGGCCGGTGAGCCTGACCGGCGCGGCATCGGGCTTGGTCAGGTCGAGCAGGTAGATATCGCCCTTGACGTCGTCCTCCAGGCCCACGAAGGCCAGGCGCTTGCCGTCGGCCGAGAGTGCGGGCGAGATTCTGTCGGCCAGGGCCGGGGCCAGCCGCCGGGGCAGGACGCTCAGGGCCGCATCCAGCGAGCGCAGCCAGAGTTCGGCATAGCCGCCGGAGAGTTTGGACACCACCAGCCATTTGCCGTCCGGGGTCACGTCCGCCTGCTGCACCGCGCCGGTTTCGAAGCTCACCTGCTCAGGCTGGTTCACGTCGAGTTTGCGAGGCGCCATGCGTTGGCCCATGGGCCGCAGGGCATCGTCCACCAGGGCCTTGACCGACACGCCGGGGTCCGTCGTCGTCTTGACGGCCTTGGCCGGGTTTTTGGCCGGTGCGGACTTGGCCGGAGGCGCGGCCAGAAGCTCCTCGGACCCCAGAACGCCGGGCAGCAGGCAGAGGGTAAGCGCCGTTCCTGCCAGGATGTCTCGCAGGGTGTGCGCGTTCATTTCTTCACCGTCCAGGAGCCGTCGGCGAGCTGGAGCTTGTCGCCAGGTTTTGCCGTGTCCGTGGCGAGCTTGGCGAACACCGCGCGCACCTGTGGCATGTCGGCCGGGGTGAGCGAGGTGTTGGTTTCGATGGCGCGGCGCATGATGATCTCCCGTGCCGTATTGACCTCGCCCACGACGCTGTCGAACTCCTTCTGCCCGTAGTGCGCGGCGAAGTCCTTCAGGTCGTCCGGTGCCTTGTCGCGGACCATGCCGAGCGGCGTCAAACGGCCCTGGTTGTTCTCACCCACCCAGCCCAGGTGTTTGAAGGCGTCCACGTCGTCCGCATGGAACGAGAGCACCTGCATGGCCGTCACCGCGTCTTGCAACTCCGCGCTTTTTTTTGCCGGGGTCTGGATGCGCCCCAGCGGGTCCACGCCGCGCACTGAGGCCACAAGCAGCGTCTCCTCGGACAGCGAGTTGTAGGAGCCGAGGATCTGGTTTTCCAATGAGGTGCGTTCGCTGGCCACGTTGACCTTCACCTGGGCCAGTGTGCAGCCGGAAAGGGCAAGGCAGACGGCGGCGGCGAGAAGGCGTTTCATTGCGGTGCTCCTTGGGTTGCGGCGGGTTGCACGATGCGAAGGACGCCCAGGGCGTCGGCGGGATCGCGGCAGATGCGCGACCCGGACGCGGCGTCGAGCGCTTTGATGAGTGTGGGCACAGTGGCCAGAGGCTTGGTCAATTGCTTGCGCAGGGGCAGGTTGGCGATGCCCAGGCGGTCCAGTTGGGGCAGGTCCAGTTGGAAGCCCTTCACGTCCACCGCGCCGGAGACGCTCATGTTGCCATAGGCCGCGGCCACGCGCAGGAAGCGCGGATAGCCGATGGCCATGAGGCGGCGCTGCTGCACGATGGTCTCGTTCTGCTCCTCCGGGTCCAGGGCGTAGAGCATCCGTTCCAGGGTGCGCGGGCCTATCCTGGTGATGTCCGCGCGGAAATTGAGTTGTTGGAGCAGGGCCTCCGGGTCTGCGGTGAGCGGCGTTTCAAGCCGCACGCGGCCCGAGGTCTCGGCCTGTCCGGGCTGGTCCTTTGGCCCCTTGGCCGGGAACAGGCGGGCGGGGTCGATACCGGTGAAGGCCATGTCCGCGATCAGGCTGTAACGCCCGGCGTTTTTGCGGATCATGGCGCTGCCCAACACGTTGCCGCCCAATAACCCGGCCCGGAATGAACGCAGGCCCGGCACCGGGCCGCTGTCGTCCAGGCGCAGCTCCACGTCGCGGATGTCGAGGGGCAGGCCGCCGGACTTCAACTTGAGCCGCGCCAGACCGAAGGTCCCGCCCGTCGCCTTCGGCGCTTCGGTCCGCAGAAGCTGGCCCAGGGCCTCGCTTGCGGTGGGCGTGCTTTGGGGCGTGGAAAAGAGATTGAAGACCTGCTCAGACAGCGGCGTCAGCTCCGTTTCTACAGCGTCGGGGCAACGCAGGCCGGGAGCCAGGCTGTAGCGTCGGGCGAGGCGCACGTTGCTGGTCAGGTCGGTGATCGCCGTGTCCGGCCCGAGGGTCAGATCCAGCCCGGGGCTCAAAAGCCGCGCGGACAAGGCCAGACTCCTGCCGCCGGAAAGCCGCGCCTCGGCCCCGGCCTCCAGCCGACCTTTGCCCGTGACGCCCTTGCCGCCGCGTTTGGCCGCCAGGGCGGAGGCCAGATCACCCGTGGTCAGGCTGAAGGAGGCTTGGCCGTCCGCCAGTTCCAGCACGGCGGCGAGGCGGTCGGCATCGCGGTCCAGCACCTTGTCCAGCTTGTCCACGGTGAGCGCAAGATTCTGGTCCAGGGCGAAGCCGTCCAGGTGCAGCACCTCGGAGAGTTGCACGGAGCGCGCGCCCTGCTGGGCTGCGTTCACCGTCACAAGGCCGCGCAGGGGTGTGGCCAGCCTCCCCACGCCAGGCAGGGCGTCCATGGGGCCGAAGGCCAGGGAGCCCTTGAAGGTTGATTCTTTTGCGCCGTCCCTGGTGGTCAGGCGCAGGGGGCGGGGGGTGGAGATTCCGCGCAGCCGCAGCACCTCCGCCGCCTGGCCGGGCTTGGCGGCCAGAGGCCAGTCCAGGCTCACGCCGGCAATGTTCAGCACCGCCTCGGCCTTGGACACGTAGCCCAGGCCCTTGATGGTCTGTGAAAGTTTTTGCGGCTTGGCGGGTTGCTGCCCTGCCTTGGTGGGAGCCTGCGACTCGGGCAGCGTGGCGGCGAGCTTCCAGTCCAGGGCAAGCGCGCCCGAGGCCTTGGCCTGGCGCGGGGCGAACGGTGCGGCAAGGCCCAGCAGTTTGCCTGTGTCCAGGGCCACGCGGCCATCGGTGCGCAGGGTGCGCCCAGAGGTTCCGGCCAGGCTCACTTGCGCATTGCCGCGCAGGGCCGCGCCCAGGTCCAGGTCCACGCGCATGTCCTTGACGCCGGGCAGGCCGCCCGCGCTTGTCAGCCGGATGTCCGGGGCGCTGGCGCGCAGGGTCAGCGGGGCCTCGATGGGTTTTTTGCCGGGGGAAAGCACGCGCACAAGAGGCGCGGCAAGGTCGAACGCCTCCAGGTTCGCAGCGGCGGACTTGGCCTTGGGAAGCCCCGCGTTCAAGCGCATCTGGACGAACAGGGCCGGAATCTGGGCCTTGCCTCTGACTTCCAGATCCTTGGCCTGGGCCTCCATCTCTACGCCCACCTTGCCCGTGAGACCGAACAACGCCGCCTGTTCCAGGGCCAGACCGTCCACATGCACACTCGCGCGCGGCAGGTTGATCTGGCGCACGCTCATTTGCGGCGCGGCGTTGCCCTTTGCGCCGCCTCCCCCGCTCATTTGGCGCAGGCCGTCCACGCTGACGGAAAAGCTCGCCTCAAGCAGGCCGGACATCGGGCCAGTCGCCGGTCCGGGCTCTGCAACGCCGTTTTTCCCAGGCCGGGAGCCAGACAGGCGCACGCTGGCCGCATCCATCCGCAGGCCAAGCCGATCAATGCTCACTGCGCCCGCTGCCTCGCTCCGGGTGATGTTTTTTGCGGTGATGTCCAGGCCGAGCACGCGGGCCTCGGCCTGCGGGGCCCAGCCGGGCGCCGGGATGTCTGTGGCCGCGTCGATGCTCGCTACGTCCAGCGTGGCCGAGCCAAGGCCGACCCCTTGCGGCAAGAGGCCGTGCAACGCCGGAAGAAGGCCGCCCAAGGCTAAATGCAAGGGCTTGATGGACAGGACGACGTGCGGTTTGCCCTTGGACACGCCCGTCAGCTCAGCCAGCCAGCGCGCCTGGCTTTCGGGCTTGATCTCCAGTTTGCCGGGCAGACGCATGGTCTGGGCCGCAAGGTCGATCTCCGCATCCTGCGACAGGTTCAGGGACAGCGGACCAACGCTCTTGCCGCCTTTTCCGCCGTCCCCACCGATGCCTGCGGCGCGCACGGCGTCGGCGGAAAGCCGCAGGCCCGCATGCAGCCGGTCCGCGCTGGACTGGGAGAGGTTGAGGGCAAGGGTCAGTGTGCCGTCCACATCGGGAAGGGGCTTGGCGGCCAGTGCCCGCGCCGGGGCCAGCGCCTCGCGCAGTTGGGCGCGCAGGTTGATTTTAAGGGTCGTGGCCAGGCTGCCCCCGGCGGTGAGGAGCACGCCCGGGGCCTGGACCCTGGCCGTAAGCAGTGCCTGGGCCGGGGCGATGTGCCCTGTGGCGTTCACCAGGCCCGCCACGCTTGTCTCCACGCGCAGCGGGGCCACACGCTCCTGCCCGGTGTAAAGGTCCGTGCCGAGCGTGAGCGTCATGGGCGCGCTCTTGAGGCTCGGTGCGTCCAGCCGGACGTACAGGTCCCGCAGTTCAACGGCCTTGCCCCCGGGCGCTGGCTCCAGGCGCACGGCCATGTCCGCGAGGTCCACGGTCACATGAGCGTCGAGCTTTACGGGCACGGGTTTGGCACCGGCGCGCAAGGCCGAGAAGAGCATTTGAAGAACCTCAGCCAGTGGCTTGGCCGGGGGTTCTGGTTCGCTTTTGGGCGGCACATGCAGGCGCAGGCCGCGCAGTTCAAACGAAAGCCGGATGTCGCCCCGCAGAACGGCGGGGAGGCTGAACCCCGCGTGCAGACTGTCGATGCTGGCCAGAAAATTGGGGTCGGAAAGCTCGCCCTGTCCGATACCCAGGCCGCGCAGACGCAGACCGTCGGACCAGCCAAAGGCAAGCTCCCGGATGTGGGCGGGTTTTCCTGTGGCCTTGGCGAGTTGCTCCGTCACGCGCGCGCGCGCGAAATCAGAGGAGAGCAGCATGGGCAGCGCGAGCACAAGCGCTGCGCCCAGGACCAGCAATGCCGCCAGGACCAGCAGCGCGCCCTTGGCGAGTTTAAGGGCGCGTTTGCGCGTTTGAGTTATGGCTTGTTTTTCAGACATCTCCGCTCCGGTGCGCCGCTGTGGAGACTGCGGGATGCTTCGCGTCTTTTCGTTTCAATAGTAATTTTGCAAGAATATGGCTCGGGTTGCAATGTTTTTTCCAAACGGAAGCGTTGCATCGGAACTGGCCGGGTTCTTGCTCAGCAAAATGGACCACCAGCCCTTCAGCAAGGAGTCTCAGAAGTTATGAATCCACGGCAGCACTCGGCGAATATTGTTATTTCTTCGGTAGTTATGATTCTACTGCTTGGGGTTGTCCTGGCATATCCTGATGTTGAGGCATTACAGGCCGGCACCGCAAAGTTGACAAGTCTGCAAAGCGCGGTCCTGAATTACGGCGTTCTGCTGGCTGTCCTCCTCGCCTTGGGGGGATTGGGCAATCTTGTTTATGGTCACATAACATTGCGAAAGTATTTAACTAGACAGGTTGAAAAACTTTCTGTGCTCACTCTTTCCGATGCGCGGAGGAAGGAAATCAGCCCCTTCGCCGGGCACGACATTATTGTCATGACGGATAAGGCAATCGACATACTTGTGAGCGAATGCCAGCGCCTGGGCCAGCGCGAGACGGAACTGCTGGCGCGGGTGGACGGGGAGGTTCTGGCCACCAGCAATGCCTGCGGCGAGACGGTGCTGGCGCGGGAACGGGCCGAGGCCTCGCGGCGCGAGGGGCTTTTGTCCGCTGCGCGCACCCTTGGCGTGGCCATCGGCGGTATCCATACTTCCTGCGAGGAGCTGCGCGGACTTTCCGAGTCCAGCGGCACTGGCGCGCAGAAGCAGCAGAGCCTGATTAAGGACGCGGCCGATGCCATGGACCGCCTGGATGAGGCTGTGGGGCGGATGGTGGAGCGCTCCGCCAGCGCCGTGGACCAGGCGCAGACCGCACAGACCAAGGCGCTCAGTGGTTCCGAGGCCGTGGAGGAAACCGTCGGGGCCATCCGCTCCGTGGAGCAGAAGGCTCAGGATCTGGCCTCCGTTGTGCGTGACCTGGGCGGCCAGGCGCTGGCCGTGGAGAAGATCATGGATGTCATCAGCGACATCGCCGACCAGACCAATCTGCTGGCCTTGAACGCCGCCATCGAGGCCGCGCGCGCGGGCGACGCCGGTCGGGGGTTCGCGGTGGTGGCCGACGAGGTCCGCAAGCTGGCGGAAAAGACCATGGCCGCCACCAGGGAAGTTGCCCAGCGCACGCTCGGCATCCAGGAGGGCGTGGAGCGCACCGAGCGGGACATGGAGGAGACTGCGACCCGCGTGAATCGCGCCGTGGATCTGGCGCAGGGCTCCGGCGTCTCCCTGCGCGAGATTGTGGACTTGGCGGGTGACACGGCCCGGCACATTCAAGACTTTGCCGAGGCCGCCGGTGAGCAGGCCGCCACCAGCGGGCGCATCACGGACATTGTGCGCCAGGTGCGGGATATCAGCGAGCGGAGCTTTGCCGGGGCCCAGGGCGCCATGACCGCCGTGGGCGGTCTGCTGACACGGGTGGTGGAGTTGGAGAGCATGAACGCCGTGTTCCAGCTCATCGGCGGGGGCGGCGTGCAGGCCATCGTGGAGGGGCTTGCGGCGGACAGCCGCGTGCGCTCCATGCGCCGCAGCGAGCAGGAGGCGGCCATGCGCGAAACGCTGAACCGGCAGCCGTCCCTTGAGCTCGTGTACCTCACGGACGCCAAGGGTCGGCAGACGGTGGCCAACATCGGGCGCGGACCTGCCGGGCTGGTGGAGGACCCTTCCACCGTGGGCCGAAGCTGGTCCACGCGGCCGTGGTTCACCCAGCCGGCCGAGACGCGCAGCATGGCCGTATCCGAGGTGTACGTCTCCAGCGCCACGAAGGAGAATTGCATCACTGTTTCCGCGCCCATCGTCTCAACGGAGGGCGAACTGCTCGGTGTGCTTGGCGTTGACGTGAACCTGGGCCGCGCCTCGGCGGGGAACGCTTCCGTCCGCCGCTAGCGCATCCCGGCTTGGCCTGGGCTACCGGGGCCGGATGACCCCGCAGCCCACGGCCGGGCCCGAATTGCCCGTGGGCTGGGTGGTGCCGTCGTCGGGGCGGGCGGTGACGATGATGGCGCGGCCGAGAATGCCCGAGGGGCCCTCGTCCAGGCTCAGGCCATCCATGCGGGCCTGGAAGCGCGCAGTTCCATCCTTGCCCGCCGTGAGCATGGGCAGGTCGCCCAGATGGTGCGAAGGCGAGCCCGGGCTGCCGTGGCGCGCGCCCGTGGGGTTCAGGTGGCCGCCCGCGTCGCGGGCCCCGGGACCGCCGCAGTCCCCGCCTTCGTGGATGTGCAGCCCGTGCGCGCCCGGGGTGAGGCCGGTGAAGGCGCCTTGCAGCAGCATCTCCGCGCCCTGCTGGCGGAAGGTTATCAGCCCTGCGGCCGTGTTGCCGCGTGTGGGCGCGAGCTTGGCCTCGGCGGAGTTTGGTGCGAAGGGATGCCACGTTGCGCAGCCGCCAAGGGCGATCACGGTCAGAAGGGCGAAGGTGGAGCGATGGCGCATGAAGGCCTCCCGGCTTGAGTGCGCGGCCCGCGGCCGCGTTCGTGTCTGAACAGAAACGGGCCATGCCGAGGCCTGGCCATCCTGTAAGAAATTTTGTCGCTTGGGCCGCCCTGCCTCTGGCCCTGCGGTTGGCCCTGATATTGTCGGCGTCCGTCCTTCCGCGCGCCTGCTGGCTGTTTTGCCTAGGCCGTCACAGCGCCTCAGAACGGCTGGTGGCGGCAAGGTAGCAGGGAACGGCGAGCGCCGGCAAGCGTCGGCTGCCCCCTGTCGCGAGCCTCCCACCTTCAGCCGGCCTTCCCTGTGAGGCCACCGCCCTGCCTTCCTTGGGGCAGCGGTCCTGTCTCCCGCCTCAAAGGTTTCTCCTCCACCCAGTCTTGATCTGCCGCAGGGGACGCCCCGTCTGGGCAGTTCTCCTCAGCTTGGCAGCTCCCCCACGGGGGAGTGCTTTGCAGTGCAATATTCATAATTCTATTTTTTAGTCTCTGAAAATGGTAGCCCGCTGAGGGTTAACGACAGCGCGCGTATGCAATATAAAATTTTTATCTTTGTTTATCAGCATATTAAGCTTTAAAAAATGTCGTGGCTTGTCGGGAATTATTTATCAGAAAATAATTAAAAAGTGTTGCATTTATAAATTAGCAAGTATAGCCTTGTATCAACTTTCCGCTACCGGCTGTCCCTTGGCCGCCAACAAGGAACCAAAATTCTGCGTTGGCCGTAACTCTGGCGACGTTGCAACCACATCCCTAACAACGGCAAGGAGGATGAAAATGGCTAACGAACTCGTCAATATGTCTGATCAATTTAAGGGATTGCCGATGGGTGAACTCATCGGCGGGCCGCTCAACGCAGCCTGCGAAGCACAGGTGAAGCTGGCGCAGGCGACTGCGGACTTCATCAAGGTGATCGGGTTCCTGCCCCCCGCGAAGGACGCCACCGACCCCTACAGCGGCGGCACCCGGACCGCCACCTTCCGCTTCAAGCGGCCGGTGGACAATCCCGCCGTCAAGCCGGGTGAGCCTGGCTCGACCATGGAAGAAGAAGTCGAACTCGTGGTCCCCATGCTCGCCATCGTCAAGGTGCCCAACCTGAGCATCACCACGGTGGACGTCACCTTCGACATGGAGGTCAAGTCCTCCTTCTCCTCAAAGGAGTCCACGGACGCCGAAGCGTCGCTGGACGCCGAAATGTCCGTCGGCTGGGGCTGTTTCAAGGCCACGGCCAAGATCCACGGCTCCGTGGCGAGCCACAAGGAGAACACGCGTTCTTCCGACAACTCGGCGAAGTACCATGTGCTGGTTCACGCCGAGGACAAGGGCATGCCGGAAGGCCTCGCCCGGGTCCTGGACATTCTGCAGACCGCTTGCGCTCCCAGGGCGATCGGACCTGCCAAGCCGGTCGCTGCGCTGCCGGCCGCTGCCTAGGCAAACGGCATAGTTGTTAATTGAGGGGGCAGAGGAAGCGGGAAACAGTAAACAACACGGCCCGGGACGCCGCAAGGCGTGCCCGGTGCCGTTCATGAGGCAGCGATGTTTGACCTAACAGAAGTGAAATACGTGAAGCGCATCACCGTCGGAAGCGACAACCCGAGCAGGATGTGCACGGCTGATGAGATCGAAGCTGCGACCGCTTTGCTCAACAAGTGCCTGAGCGACACGCCCAAGGGGTTTCTCATGGCCATCGAGAAGAGCTTCGCCGTGTTGCAGATGGGAGAGCATCAGGTGGTGCTCCAGTGGATCGTCTATCATGTCGGCTTTCCGCGAAAGCCGATCTGGCTTGAAGACTGATACAGGCGAAGGTTCCCCATGGGCAACGACAGCTTCAATGGTCTGCTTCAGGCGCTTCAATCGGCACTCCTCGCGGCGCAGGAATCGCTGAGGGAGACAAACGCCGAGGCGCTCAGAAGGATAGGCGGGGGAGACGGAGCCTCCGGGGGTCCGTCCTCATTCTTTTCCTTCGTCCTGCCCCAGGGCGGGACGGGACAAGACGGGCACGAAACGCTCACGCTGCCGTCCTCAAGCTTCCGCACGCGCGAGCGCCCTCAGGTCTCCATGCTTTCGCTGACGTTTGAATGCGAGCTGCGGGAGACGGGCTTTCCCACCGCGCCGCGAAATTACCTGCTCGTCATCACGGACGGCCAAGGCGGGAGATGGCGGCGCAAGAAGCGGCACTGGATGCAGATTGTGTTTCAGGGGCCTGACCAACCGGTTGGGGAGGTGAGGATCGACGGGAGGGTTTTTATGGAAGTGCCCCTGTACGACATCCTGGTGGAGAACCGGCCCGCGTCAGAAGCAAGAGTATCAATATTTTCAAGGTTATTTGGGCTGCTGCAAAACGTCTGGCGTCCGCAAGGCTTCGCCATGACACTGGAGCAGTCGGAACGGGTCAGGACTGTTCTTGGGCAACTGGAGTCTGAGGCAATGTCGCGCAGCGACGGCGCTGCGACGTAGCTTCTTTGCTTGCACCTGTAACGGAAGGAGATGGGCAATGAAACAGACAAAAATCAGCAAACAAGCGCTCAACGCTTCTCTGTACCTGGCTATTGTGTTCGCCCTCGCAATCTTCGCCATGGGCTGCAACAGCAGCACGGTTGCCGCCGCTTCGAGCGACGTCAGCAGCTTTGATGGCGTTTGGCAGGGAGAGACGCCTGCCGGTAAAACGACCGCAAAGGTCACTCTGACGCTGCAGCCAAAAACACCGACCTTGCAATATGGCAGCCCACGGAATTGCAAGCTGATCCTCGAAACCCCGGTCATCAATGATCATAGCAGTGAATACGGAATCACGACGGCCAACGGCGGATTCTGCAAGGACCTGGAATTCGGCAAGCTGCTGTTGCAGCTTGCCGATGATGGCAAGACCCTCACCTATGAGGCGCGGGACATGTCCGGTGCGCCACTGGACAAGGGAACGCTGCGGCATCTCGGAAAATAGGTTCGCCAAAGAGTCGCAGGCTTTCTTGTTTGGATCAAGGCCTCCGCTCAGGCGCATTATCAAAAGAAAGGAGAGGGCATGGCCAGCAACATACCGCTGAATGATTTGATCGAGGCGTTGGCGGGCGCCGTGATCGAGGCACAGGACAATATTGAGCAGCATCAGATATCCAATCTGCTTGGGTATTTTGACAGCGACAACCGGCCCAAGAGCCTGGTTGTGCGGGTGCCGTCGATTCAGGCAGAGGCTGAAAGTGGCTCAGAGGACTTGTACCGGGCGCCGCTGCTTCCGCTCGTTTCCTCGAACATGCTGAAAATCAAGGATGTTGAAATCACCTTTGACGTGGACCTCGGCCAGATGTCGGACGGACCGGCCGATCCTGCGGCTGGCGGCAAGGGGCAACCGGAAGCCGAGGCCCCGCGGAAGAGCATCTTTGTCGACATGGCAGGCGGAAAGCAGAGCAAGGCCGGAAGCATACACGTCGTCCTGCGTGTGGAAAGCTCCGAGCCCACGGACGGCGCGGCTAGGCTGATAAACCATTTGGCCCAGACGCAGGGCGTGTACCGGACATTCAAGTCGGAATAAGTGGCCGCAAGGGCGTGTTCCTCGGGTGAACCCAACGACAAATCGCTCACAACCCAAGAGGGGCTTTAACAATGGCGACTTACAAGAACGGATCAACCGGCGATGATGTGGTGCGCATCCAGAAGGCGCTCAAGGACGCCGGCCTTTTGCAAGGCGAGCCGGACGGCGTGTTCGGCGGCCAGACCGAGGCTGCTGTGAAGCAGCTGCAAACGAATTCTGGGCTCCCGGCGGATGGCGTCGTCGGGCCGGCGACCTGGGCGAAGCTGTTTCCTGGAGACGCCGCCGCCACGCCAACGCCCCCGGTCGGCGATCTGAACGCGCGCTGCCTGGCCCTCACCGGGTCTTTCGAGACAGGGCGGCGCGCCCCGGATTGCTTTGCCGCCATGACTGGAAACTTTGACGGGCAGGGCATGAGTTACGGCGCCTTGCAGTGGAATTTTGGTCAGGAGACGCTGCAACTGCTTTTGCAGGAAATGTTCGCCAAGCACCAGGACATCGCCGCGAAGATCTTTGGCGGCTCCCTGGGGCAATTGCAGCAGGCGGTCAACGGCGGGAAGGAGGCGGCGCTTAGCTTCGCCGCCTCGATTCAGGATCCGGCCAGGAAAACCATCAACAATCCCTGGAAGCAGATGTTCACCGCGCTGGGGCTTACGCCGGAGTTTCAGGCCATCGAGGTGAACGGAGCTGCGGCCTATGCCGCGAAAGGCGCTGGGCTTTGCCGTGATTACCGGCTTTGGTCCGAACGCGGCAGGGCGCTGATGTTCGACATCTGCGTCCAGAACGGCGGCATCCCGGACAAGGTCAAGGGTCTGATCCAGGAGGACTTCGGGAAGCTGCCGCTGTCGCTTTCCGCGGAGGATGTGGAGATGGCGCGGATGCGCATTGTGGCGAACCGCCGCGCCGAGGCCGCAAATCCGAAATTCATCGAAGATGTGCGGACGCGCAAGCTCTGCATTGCCGAGGGCAAAGGGACCGTGCACGGCATCAACTACGATCTTGCCCAGCAGTTCGGCCTTGCTCTGAAAAAGGTGGACGCGGGGGAGGCGGGCTGATTTCACGCCCGTCTCCGTCGTTTCGTGTTGTCGGAGGTGATTTTGTGAATGCTATGCCAGGCTTTGGCGCAACCACAACGGAAGGAGGCATGTCATGTCGAATTATCTGAGCAAGCAGCAGTACACCGTGAACAAGTTCAGCCTGGAGCTCTACCCCTACCTCGCCGCGCCCGAGAACCGTTTCGAGGCGAACTGCGCCATGCAGTATGGCGCGGACTTCAAGATGAGCTTCAGCCGTGGCGGCTCGCCGAAGGAGAAGATCGGTCTGCTTCAGCTCATCTTCCCGCAGACGAAAATCTTCCAGGACACGGTCATCGGTGGCTGGAACGTCGACAAACGCACCCCAACGGCGCAAACCCTCAACCTGGCCTTGTGCCTCTACGGCGAGGACGGCAACATCATCGGCGGGCACTCCACGTTCTACAAGGGGCAGGAAATGCGCAGCATCGCCGAGGACAAATGTCTGCTGATCGACACGCCGCGTGAGATCAACGCCAACTTCGCCAACGGCGTCTTCACCGGGGTGACGAACACCAAGTTCGCCAACTACGTGGTGGAGCTCGGCAGCAAGACCGGCCGCATCTACAACCAGGGCGTTCTTTGGGGCTACTCCGTCACCCAGAACGCGAAGGACGCCGGAAAATTCGATTACAACATCATCGCGCCGCAGGAGGTCCGCATAGCGGAGACCAACGAGCATCTGTCGGCGATCGCGCGGTTTTTGGGGACCGAGCGCTTGACCGTGAAGGAGCTGGTGGCCTAGCTGGCCGCGGTTTTCGCCCGCCCAGGGGCGACCTTCAGGCGGGCGCTTCGCCCAACCTCTTTGGCCGGGACATGGCTCCCGGCCTTTGCCATGTGCAAGAGCCGGTGTGGCAAGAGCGGCCCCAGGTTTGGCATGGGGACTGAGAACCTGAAAAACGGCCGCGCCTGTGCAGGCGCAGCCGTTTGCTTTCATGGTGGGCAATGGGCGGCTCGAACGCCCGACCTTCGGCTCCGGAGGCCGACGCTCTATCCAACTGAGCTAATTGCCCGTAAGGGTCGTCTAGCTAACCTTTCGGCCAGGGACTGTCAAGGCGCGGTTCACATGCCCAGGCTGGCCAGAAGGTCGTCCACCGACCCCTGGCTGCTGTCGAGCTGCGGACCCTGCAGGGTGGAGAGCTTGTCCTTGGCCTTGGCTTGCAAATGGCTGAAGTCCGACTGGTCGGCAGGGTCCTCGGTATGCGCCTTGATCATAAGCCCCGTGGTCATGTACACGTCGAGAACAATTTTCTCAATCTTCTTGATGGTCTCGATGATTATCTTGATGCGCTGGCCCGTCAGGTCCTGGAAGCTCAGGGTGGTCATGATGCTCATGAGGTCCTGGCTGAGGGAGCTGTTGATCTCGGCCAGGGATTCGCGCTCGGCCTTGGAGACGCCGCCTCTCTCAAAGGATTTGACGATGCCCGCCAGGGTGTCGGAGAGGGTCTGCAGATTTTCGATGGTGTCGATGATCTTGACCGTGGCGCTCTCGGTGGTCTGCAGGATGGCGTCGAGCTGGTTGGAGGCCTGGCTGAAAAGCTCGTTGGGGTCCTCCGTGGTGGCGATGGGCCCGTTGGCGCTTTTGGCGACCTTGATCTCCTGGTAGATTTCCTTGAAGCCTTTCTGCAGGTCCTCATTGACGCGGCGATAGAATTCGCCTTCCAAAAGCGCGCCGGACAGGGTCTTGGAAATTTCACGCTCCACAGTGACGGTCAGCGTCTCGCGCAGGTCCGCTGTGAGCTGGTCAGCGACCTTTTGCATCAATTCGCGCAGGAGCGCGTTGTCTTCCGGCACGGCTTGCCTCCTAATAAAGGGGGGGAAGGATCAGTTCAGGTCGTTCTCATTCATGTCCACGATCATGGCGCGAACCGGGCACACGCGTGTGCACATGCCGCAGGCCGAACACTTCTCGACATCGAAGATGACCTTGCGGGAGGCCAGGTCCACGGACAGGGCCTTGGTGCGGCAGAGCGAGGTGCACAGGCCGCAGTGCATGCAGGCGTCCTCGTCGCGCGAAACCTTCTGCGAGGCCGGGGTTATCCTGACCCCGTTCTCCTTCAGGTAGGAGATCCCCTTGTGGTAGTTCTCCTCGCTGCCGGTGATCTCAAGCGACAGGGTGCCCTCGTGCCGGGGGCTGATGTCCGCCTTCAGGATATTGAAGCTGAGCTTGAACAGGAGCGCAAGGTTGCACACCACCGGCCTGCCGCAGGTTTCCGGCGGAAAGGACAGGTAAATGATCTTGCGGAACCCGGGAACGTCTTCCGTCATTGCGAGCCTCTGAACCGGGCCCGGCTTGCGGCCGGGGCTACTTGTGCTCCTTCAGGAACTTCTTGGCGACAAGGGCCTCAGGCGCTTTCGGGAAGCGGTCGATCAGGTCCTGCATGACCGCGCGTCCGGCCTTGTCCTTGCCGATCTTGAAAAAGGCCATGCCCTGCTTGAGCACTGCGGACTTGTACTTGTTGCTCCGGGGGTACTTCTCGATGACGGCCTGGTAGGCCAGCACGGCCTTGCCATAGTCCTGGAGGTTGTACGCGCACTCACCCACCCAGTAGATGGCCTCTGAGGTGTTGGGGTGCTTTTTGAAGGTGGTGGCGAACTCGGAATAGTACTGGCGCGCCTCTTCGTACTTATGGGCCTTGAAGGCGTGGTCGGCCTTGGCGAACAGGGCGTCGGCCGTGTCCACCTTGGCCGCCTCGGGCTTGGACGCGGGATTTTCCGCGGCATCGGCCTTGGACGCGGGCTTGCCCTTTTCGGCCGGGGCCTCCGCAGGTTGGGCGGCCGGAGCGGAGCTGTCCAGGTTCATGCCAAACTGGCTCTGCAGGGCGGTCTTGATGTTCTGCACGTCTTTCGCCACCTCAACCAGGTTCGGGCCGCCCGCCGCGGAGCTGGTCATGGCGCTGAACTTCACAGTCAGGGTGTCGAGCTTTTCCTGAATCTTGGCGATCTGCATGCGCACGGATTCAAGCTCGGCCCAGGTGTTGGCCTGCTTGGCCTGCACGGGGGAGGTGCTCTTCTGGATCTCGTCGCGCAGATCCTGCTGGCTCTGGGCGAGATCGTCCTGCAGCTTCTGGACGGTGCGGCGGCTTTCCTGGCGGTCCCGGTAGGATTGGTCCTGCAGGGTTTCAAGGTCGGATTTTGTGGCGCAGCCCGCAAGCAGGGCGGTCGCAAGACTGAGGGCCAGAATGACGTTGCGGCTTTTGGACGTCTTCATCAGAGTTTCCTCCCTCTTTTTCTGCCAAAAATCAGATACGCCACTCCCCCCAAAAAGGGAACCATCACGGCGAACTGTACCCAGCCGAACTTGGCGTTGCTGGAGCCGAAGTCCCGGTGGAGGGCGTCCCAGATGGCGTAAAGACTTACTCCAACAAATACCGCCACCAGGCCAAGGATGAGGATCCATTGGGAGGGGGCAAGGGCCGGCACTGCGAACATGGTCGTTTTCTCCCGCGCCCCTTAGGCCTGCCGCTGGCGGGCGGAGCGTTTTTCGCGCTTGTTTTTGGAGTACATGGAAACGAGGATGGCGAACGCCCCGCAACTGATGGCGATGTCCGCCACGTTGAAGGCCGGCCAGTGGTATTGGCCCACGTAGAAGTCCAGGAAGTCGACCACGAAGCCGAAGCGGATGCGGTCGATGAGGTTGCCAAGCGCCCCACCCAGCACAAGGCCAAGGCCCCAGATGAAGAAGCGGTCGCCCTTGTCCGCCGTGCTGAGCAGGTAGTAGATGAAGCCTACGGCGAACACGGTGACGGCGACGAAGAACCAGACCTGCCAGTTGCTGTCCGGGTTGTTCAAGAACCCGAAGGCCGCGCCCTTGTTCAGCACGTGCGCCAGGTTGAAGAAACCAGGAATCACAGGGTCCGTCTCCCAGAGGGTGAATTTCCGCTGGATGATGGCCTTGACGATCTGGTCCGGCACGATGATGCCCGCGGCCAGCAAGGCCGCCGTTTTCAGGCGTGTATCCACGGTTACAGCTCCCGCACGACTTTGGTGCAGCGCGGGCAGATTTCCGGGTGCTCGGTATCGGTGCCCAGGGTTTCGTCATAGCGCCAGCAACGCTGGCATTTCGCGCCTGCGGCCTTGGTCACGACGATCTTCACCGGCGTGGGCAGCCCCTCGGCGGCGGCCACGCCTTCCGGCGCGGCATCGTAAGGCTCCACCAGCACCTTGGAGGCGATGAAGAATTCCTTCAAGCCTTCTTCACCAAGTGACGCGGCAAAGTTGCCCAGCTCGGGCTCAAGATAGAGCGTCACCTGGGTTTCCAGGGAGTGGCCGATGTCGCCCGCCTTGCGCATGGGCTCAATGGCTTTCGTCACTTCGCCGCGCACGGCGAGCAGCAATTCGAATTCCTGGCGGGCAGCGTCGGACATGGCCGGAGCGGCCTCGGGCAGGCGCATGGTGAACACGGTTGGGCCGCCGGGGCGGAGGCCCTCGGGCAGGGTCTGGTAGGCCTCCTCGGCGGTGAAGCTCAGCACCGGGGCCATGTCGTGCAGCAGGATGAGCAGGGCGCGCCAGAGCACGGTCTGGGCGGAGCGGCGCTCCAGGCCCGCGCACACGTACAGACGGTCCTTGATGATGTCGAGGTAGAAGGCCGAGAGGTCCACCGTGCACAGGTTGTGCAGCGTGTGGTAGACCTTGTGGAACTCGAAGTCCTCATAGGCCTGGGCGATGGTCTTGTGACGGCGCTCCACCAGGTCGAGGGTGAAGCGGTCGATGGGCAGCATGGCCGTGGGGGCCACGCTATCCTTTGCCGGGTCGAAATCGGACAGGTTGCCCAAGAGGAAGCGCGCCGTGTTCCGGATGCGCCGGTAGGCGTCCACCAGACGGCTCAGGATCTCGTCGGAGATGCGTACGTCCTCCTGGTAGTTCACGGCGGAGACCCACATGCGCAGGATCTCCGCGCCGTGTTTGTCGATGATCTCCTGCGGCGCGATGACGTTGCCGATGGACTTGGACATCTTGCGGCCCTCGCCGTCCACCACGTAGCCGTGGGTGAGCACGGACTTGTAGGGGGGCGCGCCGCGCGTGCCCACGCTGGCCAGAAGCGAGCTGTGGAACCAGCCGCGGTGCTGGTCCGAGCCTTCCATGTACAGGTCGGCCGGGAAGGAGAGCTCCGGGCGCTGCTCCATCACCGCGGCGAAGCTGGTGCCGGAGTCGAACCACACGTCCAGGATGTCCGTCTCGCGACGCCAGTGCTCGCGGCCGCATTTGGGGCACTTGAGCCCCTTGGGCACGATCTCTTCCAGGGGCGCCTCGAACCAGTAGTCGCAGCCCGTGGGGTGGGTGGCGAACTTGTCCACCACGCCGAAGACCCAGGAGGACTCGAAATAGGCCTCGTCGCAGTCCTCACAGATGAGGGCCACAATGGGCACGCCCCAGTTGCGCTGGCGCGAGATGCACCAGTCCGGGCGGTTCTCGATCATGTTGCCGATGCGCTCTTCGCCCCAGGCCGGGATCCAGCGCACGTCGTTGTGCAGGGCGGCCAGCGCCTTCTTGCGCAGGTCGTTGGCCTCCATGCTGATGAACCACTGCGTGGTGGCGCGGAATATGACCGGCTCCTTGCAGCGCCAGCAGTGCGGGTAGGAGTGGCTGATCTTCTCCTGCGCCAGCAGGTTGCCCACCTGCTTCAGCTTCTCAATGACCTTGGGGTTGGCCTCGAAGACGTTCAGGCCCGCGAAGAACTCCACGTCGGTCAGGAAGCGGCCCGCGTCGTCCAGCGGGGAGTAGACCTCCAGGCCGTACTTCAGGCCCACGTCGTAGTCCTCGCGGCCGTGGCCAGGCGCGGTGTGCACGCAGCCCGTGCCTGCGTCGAGGGTCACGTGCTCGCCCAGGATGATGGGCGACTTGCGTTTGTAGAATGGGTGGCTGGCCTCCAGGCCCTCAAGCCTGCTGCCCGGCACCGTGGCCAGCACCTTGGGGGTGTCCCAGCCGAAGATCTCGGCGCAGGGAGCGAGCAGGCGCGCGGCCATAAGGTACAGGCAGCCGTTCGCCTCGGCGAAGACGTAGTCGAATTCCGGGTGCACGCACACGCCCATGTTGTCCGGCAGGGTCCAGGGGGTGGTGGTCCAGATGACCACGAAGGTCTTGGCCGGGTCGTACTTGGCCCCGGCGGGCAAGAGCCCCTGCACGCGCTTGTCCGTCAGCGGAAAGCGCACGAAAACGGAGGGCGAGGAGTGGTCGGCGTACTCCACCTCGGCCTCGGCCAGGGCGGTGTGGCACGAGCAACACCAGTAGATGGGCTTCTTGCCCCGGATCACCGAGCCCTTTTCCATGAAGCGGCCCAGCTCCCGCGCCGTGGCGGCCTCATACTTGGGATCGAGAGTCATGTAAGGCTTGTCCCAGGTGCCCAGAACGCCCAGGCGCTTGAATTCGCTGCGCTGGATGTCCAGAAATTTCAGGGCGTATTCGCGGCAGAGCTTGCGCACCACAAGAGGCGGCAGCTCCTTCTTCTTTTTCTTGAGCTCGGTCTCGACCTTGTGCTCAATGGGCAGGCCGTGGCAGTCCCAGCCGGGAACGTACTGCGCCTGGCGGCCGGACATGTTGCGCGACTTGACGATGATGTCCTTGAGCGTCTTGTTCATGGCCGTGCCCATGTGGATGTTGCCGTTGGCATAGGGCGGGCCGTCATGCAGGACATAGGTCGGGTTGCCCTCGCCAGCCGCCACCATCGCGCCATAGGCGTCGATCTGCGCCCAGAACTTGAGGGTTTCTGGCTCTTTCTGCTTCAGGTTGGCCTTCATGGGAAAGCCCGTCTGGGGCAGCTTGAGGGTCTGCTTGTAGTCGCTCATGGGGTGTTCGATCCTCCGCTGGGCGTCGGGCGTAAGAAAGTGCCGGAACGCCGGTTCTTGGGACGGAGTAACTTGGAACATCACGGGGCGGAAGTCAAGTCGCTGTGCGAACGGGCGCGGCGTCAAGGCCGGCGGGCGTGCGCCCGCGGGATGCCGTCTTCAGCGGCCTGCTACTTCGAGGTGTGGGTGCAGACCCCGTCCCAATCCTTGCCGGGTGGGTGCTCGGCCAGGGCCCGGCAACGCTCCAGGTACAGGCCGTAAAGCGTCGCGTTGCCGGTCAGGTCCTTGAGGCGGGCGAAGGCCTGCCCGGCCTCTTCGAAGCGCATGGCCCGGTACAGCGCGAGCGCGGCCTCGTGCCCGGCGATCTCCTCCGCGCGCTCCGCCGCCTCCGCGTGGGACATGGCCGTGTGGATGGCGAGGGGCTTGCTCTTGCCCTTCACGCACACGGCGTCGAGCTCCATGTAAGCATACGCGTCGCCGCAGGCCTCGCGCATGGCCTGGCTGATGATGAGCGTCTGGCCGTAGTGCTTGGTCAGGCCCTCCAGCCGGGAGGCCAGGTTCACGTTGTCGCCGATGAGGGTGTAGTCGAACAGGTCCGCCGAGCCCATGTTGCCCACGCGCACGAGGCCGCAGTGCAGGCCGATGCCGATCCTGATGGCGCAGCCGAACTTCTTCTGGAAGTCCGCATTCAGTGTTTTCAAACGCGCAAGCATCCGCACGGCGGAGCCGAGGGCTTTTTCCTGATGCCCGGGCACGTCTACTGGCGCGTTCCAGAAGGCCATGATGGCGTCGCCGATGAACTTGTCGAGGGTGCCCATGTCCTGGGTGATGATCTTCGTCATGGGCGTCAGGTAGTCGTGCAGGAGGTCCGTCACCTGGGTCGGCGAGAGTGTTTCGCTTAAGCCGGTGAAGTCGCGTACGTCCGCGAACATGACCGTGATCTCCTTTTCCTCGCCCCGCAGGCTTAAGGACTCGGGCGCTTCATATATCTGGGCGATGACCGCCGGAGCGAGATAGTGGGCGAAGGCCCCCTGGATGAACCGCCTCTGTTTCTCTTCGCGCCGAAACTTCAGGAACGTGAGCAGGGCGAAATTGGCCGCGAGGATGATGTAGGCGTAAAGCGGCGAGATGTAGATGCGCTGATGGCCCAGGAGATAGGCCGTGCCCTCCCACAGGCCAAGGGCCATGCCCGCCAGGGGGACGACGATCCACACGGCCCTGGCCCAGCAGACCAGCAGGGTGATGGCGATGCCCGCCAGGATCGCAACCGCCAACTCCAACGCCGGCGCGTAGCCCGGGATGGCGATGAAGTCCTGGGTGAGGATGTTGTCCACGATGGCCGCGTGGACCTCCACGCCGGGATACGCGGCGGAAAACGGCGTGGCGCGCAGGTCGCGCAGACCGGCGGCGCTGGTGCCGATAAAGACGATCTTGCCGTTCAGCAGCGCTGGGTCCGCCTTGCCCTCCAAAATATCCACGGCGCTGACGTACCTGAACATGCCGGGACCGCCGCGATAGTTCACCAGGAGCTGGCCAGCGCGGTCCACGGGGATGGCGGAACCGCCGAAGCGCAGGGATTCCGCGCCCAGGGCGTCGAGCTTGAGCAGGAGGTTCGCGTCGCCAGCGGCCTGCATCAGCGTGGCCAGCGCCAGACTGGGGTACAGCTTGCCGTGATAGTTGATGAGCAGGGCCACGCGCCTGAGGATGCCGTCCGGGTCCGGGGTGGCGTTGAAAAAACCGGTGGCCGAAGCCGCGTCCGCCAGGATGGGCAGGGGGCACACGGCGCTCAGGGCCGAATGCAGCGTCCGCTCCGGCACGGGCGCTCCGGGCGCGGCCAACACGGACACCTGGGCGGGCTTGATGCCGCAGTCCAGCGCGCGCCCCTGCTGATCGGCCTCGGCCTTGGAGAAGGAGAAGAAGAAGCCCAGAACATAGGGCTTGCCACGGAGCTCGTTTGCCAGAAGCACGTCGTGGTCCTCCAGGGCCTTGGGCAGTCCCGTGAAGTCCACATTGACCCGCAGATCCCGCTTGAGCTGGCGCTTAAGCAAGACGGGCGAGGTGCGGTCGGGCTCGGCCAGCACCATGTCCAGGCCCACGGCCAGTGCTCCCGCCCGGTGGATTTTTTCCAGCAGCAGCGCCACGCGGTAGCGTGGCCAGGGCCATTGCCCCATCGCCGCCAGACTTTTTTCGTCAATGTCCACGATGACCGGCACGCCGGAAGTCTTGGCGCTGTGCTGGCGGCGCAGTTGCTGGTCATAGATCTTGTCGTCCAGAAAACGCAGGATGCCCGGCTGCAGGAGGTACAGGGCGACCAGCAGCAGGGACGTGCAGACGCCCGTGAAAAGAAGCGGGAGCTTGTCGCTTTTCAGGATTCTTTTGAACAGCTTCAGCATGGAGCCGTTCCCTCGGTCCCCTGGGGGCTGGTTTGATCCGTTTCGGCTGCGGCGGACGGCATCGCCTGCGCCGCGCACAGGTCTTCCGCAGCGTCGCTTGAAAGGGCATGGGCGCCTGCCGCTGCCTTTTGCCACACCCTACGGGAATGGTCCGGACTTGCATAGATTGTTTGGGCGGTAAAGCGCGGTTTGTCTGCTCTCCCAGCCCTGTTGCAGCCAGCCGGAAAAGACAAAAGCCTCCAGAAGGAGGCTTTTGGTGGTTGCGTGCGGCGGCGGAGCGTGAAGGATTTAGGCTGGCTTGTTCAGCAAAACGCCCTTCATCTGCTTCATGGAGGCGGAGAGCTTCAGCATGTCATCCTGAGGGATCTGGCGCAGGACCTTGTTGCTCTTCCTGTCCACCACCTCCACCTGGATGGTGTGCTGGGCGTCGTCCAACACGCGGATCTTGAGCCCGGTGTCGGAGTCCTGGAACTGCTGCTCAATCTTCTGCGCGGTCTCCTTGACCGTGGTCTTGTCGGCGCCGGCCTGCGCGGCCTTGGAACGCGCATCCGTATGGTCTGCCTGCTGGCTGCCCGTGGTCTGGCTTGAGGCGGAATCGGAGGGCCCCAGTGCCCCGGCCGTGCTTTGGCTGTCGCTGCTGGCCTGACTGTCTGCGCTGGCCTGGCTTGCGGCGCTGGCCTGACTTGTGGCGCTGGCCTGGCTTGTGGTGTTGGCCTGAGTGTCGGTGCTGGCCTGGCTGGCAGCTGCGCTGGCGGCCAGGGAGTACCCCTGCCTGACATCCGTGTCTGAGGGGCTGACGTTCATGGTGGCTACCTCTTTGTTGTTGGTCGCTGGCGCAAGGTTGATTCTGCCCTTACGATACGTTTATCGGCGCAACTGATAGGAAACTTTAGGGTTGTGCGTCGATATAGTTTTGCTTGAATGCCAAGGAGATGCGTATTTGGCGTGGGAAAAGTCGCATGCCCTTGCCCCTGCGCACGCGATTTGCTAGGGAGGCACACTAAGCGCCGCGACCACGCGGGCGGTCAATTTTATTGCGGGGGAATCATGAAGAAATATTTCGCCCTTCTTGTTCTGGCGCTGGCCCTGTGTGGCCAGGCGCTGGCGTCGCCGCCCGCTTCGCCATTGCCGGCGGATGAGGCCTTGCAGCTTCTGAAAGACGGCAATGCGCGCTATGCGTCGGGACAGGCCGTTCACGGCCACCAGGACGCGGCCCGCCGCGCCGAGACCGCCAAAGGCGGCGAGCATCCCGTGGCCACCATCCTCGGCTGCGCGGATTCCCGCGCGCCCCTTGCGATGCTTTTCGACCTGGGCGCGGGCGACATTTTCGGCATCCGCGTTGCGGGCAACGTCGCCGGAACGGAGCAACTGGGCTCCATCGAGTACGGCGTGAACCGCCTGGGCACATCCGTGGTGCTGGTGCTGGGGCACACCGGCTGCGATGTTGTCTCCGACGCCGTGCATGACGCCAAGGTCCAAGGCAACTTGCAGGCCCTCATCAATCAGATCAAGCCCGCCGTGTCCAAGGCCAGGGCGTGGACCCCCACGGCCAGCGGCGACGAGCTGCTGAACAAGAGCATCAAAGCCAACGTCTGGCTGACCATGGAGAACATCCTGCGTAAAAGCGCCGTGGTGCGCGACGCGGTGAAGAATGGCCAGGCGCTTCTTGAGGGCGGCGTTTACGACCTGGCCACCGGCAAGGTGGAATGGCTGGGCCAGCACCCGGAGCAGGGCAGGATTTTGGCCTCGGCGGTCATCGTGCGCCGCAAGCCCAAACCAAAACCCAAGGTCGCGGAAGAACCGGCGGCGGAACAGGGGGACGCCAAGGTTGACGCCGCGCCCGAAGCCAATGCGGAAGCCAAGCCCGAAGCCGCGGTCGAAGCCAAGCCGGAAACAAAGTCCGAGGCCAAGGCGGAAGCCAAGCCGGGCTCGAAGGGAAGTCCCAGGAAACGAGCCAAGACCCATGCTAAGACCGCGGCCAAGCCTGCGGCCAAGCTTGCAGCCAAAACTGCAGCCAAGACGGCGGCCCAGGACGAGGCCGCGAACCCCACCGGGCATTCCGAAGGCCAGGGCGAGCTGCTCGCCCCGGAGAGCGCGCCCGCCCAGACTGAAACAGCCACGCCTGCAAAGCGCACACGCAAATAGATCGCCTGCGTGCGACGAGAACACCGGGGGAGGCGGCGTACGGCCGCGCTCCCTCGTTTCTTTTCGGGGATCAGTCGAACAGGGGCCGGAGTTCCGCCAGCTCCGAGGCGTAGAGCGTGGCGTCGAAGCCCGGCGAGCGCGGATTCATGAACCCGTGCGCGGAACCGGGACGCAGCCGGGCGTCCAGTCCGCGCGCCCGGAGTCTGGCCGCGAGATCCTCTGGACTGAAGCCGGGTTCCTGCTCCGCAAAGATCAGCCGCGTGGGGCGGCGGGGCGAAAGTTCCGCGTGGTCTCGGATGCGTGAGCCATAATAGAGCGCGGCGCACCGGGGCAGCCAGGGGGCTTCCTCCGCCAGGCACAGCCACAGGGCCGTCGCGCCCACGCTGAAGCCCAGGGCCAGATCGACGGGCCGCGCCGAAGCGGCCAGGGCGCTGCGCAACGCTTCCGCATAGGCCGGGAAGCTGGTGCGCGCCGTGAACGCGGCGTAGGCTTCATGCTGGTCGCTGAACTCCATGTGCTCAAGCCCGTAAGGCGAGACGATCAAGGTCTCCGCGCCCAGGGTCTTTGCCAGGGCCAGGATTTCCGGTGTTGCGCCGAAGATGTCTGTGGCGATGAGGAGCGTTGCCAAGGTGAGAAAACTCAGCGTGTTCGAGTTAAGGTGTTGTTATACATAGCATCATTTTTTAATGTCGTCTGTCCTTGTCCGTTTTCGTCCTGCTCATGGACCGTCTCTGGGATCATTTGTTGTTTTTTTGCAGCAAAATTCCGCCTTGTCTATTCAATTAATAGAATCCGCTCGCCCTTGACCTCGCGTCCTGTTTTTTTTAGCGTCAAAAGCTTCGCGAGTCCCAGGCGCGCCCACAGGGCGGGAAGGCCGGGGCTCCCCCCCATAATCGCGCACACAGGGAGACCGAGATGGTTCAGAAAGCGGAAAAGATCTGGTTTGACGGCAAGCTGGTGCCCTGGGACGAGGCCAACGTCCATATCCTCACGCACACCCTGCATTACGGATGCGGCGTATTCGAGGGCATCCGCTCCTATGAATGCACCGACGGCCGCAGCGCCGTCTACCGTCTGCGCGAGCACATGCAGCGCCTGATCGACTCCGCGCACATCCTGAACATGAAGATCCCCTTCAGCCTCGACGAGATGGTCCAGGCCGTCATCGACACCCTGGTGGTGAACAAGATGAAGGCTGGCTACATCCGGCCCCTGGTGTTCATCGGCGACGGCGTCATGGGCGTGCATCCGGGCAACAACCCCATCCGTCTGGCCATCGCCACCTGGCCCTGGGGCGCCTACCTGGGCGACGACGCGCTCTTGAAAGGCATCAGCATCAAGACCAGCAGCTTCTGCCGCCACCACGTGAACGCCATGATGACCAAGGCCAAGGCCTGCGGCAACTACGTGAACTCCGTGCTGGCCAAGACTGAGGCCGTGGCCGACGGCTACCACGAGGCGCTCATGCTCGACACCCAGGGCTACGTCTCCGAGGCCACGGGCGAGAACATCTTCGTCATCAAGAATGAGATCATCAAGACAACGCCGCTCACCAGCGTGCTGCCGGGCATCACCCGCGACAGCATCATGACCCTGGCGCGTGAACTGGGCTACGAGGTCGTGGAGCAGCTCTTCACCCGCGACGAGCTCTACGTGGCCGACGAGGCCTTCTTCAGCGGCACCGCGGCCGAGATCACGCCCATCCGCGAGGTGGACCGCCGCACCATCGGCGCCGGGCAGGCCGGACCCATCACCCAGCTCTTGCAGAAGGAGTACTTCCGCATCGTCAAGGGCGAGAACCCGGACTATGCCTCCTGGCTGCAGGAATACAGCTTCTAAGCCCGCACGGATGCGGGGCCCGCGCGGAACCCCTCCCGCGGGCCCCGGTCCACAAAGACGCCACCGGAGCCCCCCATGTCGAGCCTTACCGCCAAATACCGGCCCCGCCGCTTCGCCGAAGTCGCCGGCCAGGAGGCGGTGAAGGCCATCCTTTCCCGCGCCGCCGCCACGGGCAAGATCGCCCCGGCCTACATGTTCAGCGGCACGCGTGGCGTGGGCAAGACCACCATCGCCCGCATCTTCGCCAAGGCGCTCAATTGCGAAAAGGCCCCCGCGCCGGAGCCGTGCAACGAGTGCGCCCTGTGCCGACAAGCCAACGCGGGCAGCGCCGTGGACATCATCGAGATCGACGCGGCCAGCCACGGCGGCGTGGGCGACGTGCGCGCCCTTAAAGAGGACGTGGGCTACGCCCCCCTTGAGGGCCGCTACAAGGTCTTCATCATCGACGAAGCGCACATGCTCTCCACCGCGGCGTTCAACGCCCTGCTGAAGACGCTGGAGGAGCCGCCCGCGCGCGTCACCTTCATCCTGGCCTCGACGGAGGCCCACAAATTTCCAGCCACCATTCTCTCGCGCTGCCAGCACTATGTGTTCAAGATGCTGCCCCAGGCGGAGCTGGCCGCGCACCTGGAGAAGATTCTCCAGGCCGAGGGCCTGGAATACGAGCCCGGCGCGGTGCGCATCATCGCCCGGCGCGGCGCGGGCAGCGTGCGCGACAGCATCTCGCTTTTGGGTCAGGCGCTGGCCTACAGCGTGGGAGCGCTCTTCGAGAGCGAGGTGCGCGCCTGCCTCGGCTTGGCCGGGCAGGAGGTGTTCTTCGCCCTCATGGAGGCCATCGCCACGCGCGATCTGCCACTCTTGTCCCGGACGCTGCGCCAGGTGCTGGACCAGGGCCTGGACCTGGGCTTCTTCCTGCGCGAACTTTCGGGTTGCTGGCGCAACATGTTTCTCCTGCGCCAGGCAGGGGAGGCCATCGTGCCCGAACTGGGGTTGCCCGCAGAGGAGGCCGCGCAGTGGCGGGACTGGGCCGGGCGCTTCACCCCCGCGCATATCCACGCTTGCTGGCAGATGACCCTCGACGGCCAGCAGCGGGTCATCAAAAGTCTGGAACCAGCGCAGGCGCTGGAACTTCTGCTCCTGAACCTGGCTTGTCTGCCGGACCTTTTACCCTTGTCCGCCTTAGGCGGGGGCCCGGCGTCTCCACAGTCCGCGCCCCCGAGGCCAGCGCCGTCGCGCTCCGGCCCGGTGTCCGGCTCCGGGCCCGCCGCCAGCTCCAGCGGCGCTTCCGGCGCCATGCCCAATGCCGCTCCCGTAACGCCGCCAGCCGCGCCTTCCGCCGCGCCAGCCAGCCCTTCGTCGCCTCCGGTCGCGCCGCCACCCTGGCAGAGCCCCGCCGCCCAGCCCATGGCGCAGGCGCACCCGGAAGCGGCCGCTCCGGCGGAAGCCGCCGCGCCGTCTCCCGCGCCGGCTACGCCAATGGCTGCGCCTACGGAAGCGCCGGTCCGGTCCGCCACGCCTGGCGGCTCGCGTTCCTGGGAGGGTTTTCTGGAGTTTGTGGCGGGCAAGAACGGCTCGGGCTCCGTCACCGGGCTTACCCAGGCCAAGGGCGAGATCTGCGGGGCCGAGCTGGTGCTCACCTGCCACAACGCAACCCACAGCGGCATGATGGAGAACGGCGACAACAACGTTCGCCTCAGGCGTCTGGTGTCCGAGTACTTCGGCCCGGACATGGCCGTGGCCTTCACCTGCGTGGACCGCGAGCCAGTGAAGACCGACGGGCTCATCCAGCGCGAGATGCAGGAGCACCCCGTGGTCCAGCGGGTGCGCGAGACCTTCGAGTGCCGGGACCCGGCCCTGGTGTACCCCCGGCGATAACCGACATTTCCGGCGCGCCCTTCGCGCCGCGAACCCCAATACACGCAACCATTCGGAGGAAGATATGCGCGGAATGCAGGATATGCTGCGCCAGGCCCAGATGATGCAGAAGAAGATGGCCGCCATGCAGGAGGACTTGAAGGCCCGCGAGGTGGAGGCCACCAGCGGCGGCGGCATGGTCACCGTGCGCGCCAAGGGCAGCCAGGAGATCCTCTCCATCGTCATCGACAAGAGTGTGGTCGAGGCGGGCGATGTGGAGATGCTCCAGGATCTGGTGCTTGCAGCCGTCACCGACGCCATGAAGAAGGCCAAGGCCATGATGGAGGAGGAGATGGGCAAGATTACCGGGGGGTTCAAGCTTCCCGGCATGTTCTAGCATATGTCCGTGGACCGGCTGCCCGGCCCCCTGCGGGAGGTGGCCGAGCATCTTTCGCGTCTGCCCGGCCTGGGACCGAAGTCCGCCCTGCGTGCGGCCCTCGCCCTGCTCAAGCTTCCGCGTGAGCAGGCCGAGGCCGTGGGCCGTTCCGTGCTGACCCTGCGTGAGCGCCTGTGCCTGTGTTCCACCTGCGCGAGCTTGGCCGAGAGCGATCCGTGTCCCATCTGTGCGGACCCGGACCGCAACCATGAGCAGCTCTGCGTGGTTTCGGAATGGGACTCGCTCCTGGCCTTGGAGGAGATGGGCCTGTTCAAGGGCACATACCTCGTGCTGGGCGGGCTGCTTTCGCCACTGGACGGCGTGGGCCCCCAGGCGCTGGAGTTCGAGCTTTTGCGCAAGCGGCTCGATTCCGGGCAGGTGCGCGAACTGATCCTGGCCCTGGGCTCCACCCTCGACGCCGAGAACACCGCCTCCCACATCAAGAATATGGCCGTCCAGAGCTACCCCGGGGTAGGCGTGTCGCGCCTGGCCCAGGGCATTCCCATGGGCGCGGAGGTGAAGTACATGGACCGCGAAACCCTGCGCCAGTCCCTGATGCACCGCCAGGCGGTGTGAGGCGATGCCCGCCAGCATTAAGGCCGAGGTCCAGTCCGTCGTCTACCACAACCCGGACAACGGGTATGCGGTGGTGCGGGTGCGCGCCAAGGACGAGCCCGGAATCATCACCGTGGTCGGCTGCCTGGGGCAGCTGCAGCCCGGCGAGTTTCTGGAGATAGAAGGGGAGTGGAAGACCCACCCCAAGTTCGGCCGCCAGATGGAGGCCACAAGCTTCAAGCAAACCTACCCGGCCACGGAAAACGGTGTGGTGCGCTTCCTCAAGAGTTCGCTCAAGGGCGTGGGCGAAAAGACCGCCGAGGCGCTCGTGAACCAGTTCGGCGTGGCCGTGCTGGACATCCTGGACTCCGATCCGGATCGGCTGCGCCAGGTCAAGGGCATCACGAAAAAGCGCCTGGAGGGCATGGTCGACTCCTGGCGCTCCCAGCGGGAGGTCAAAAGCCTCATCGTTTTCCTGCACAGCCATGATGTGCCGCCCACCTACGCCGCGCGCATCTTCAAACTCTACGGCGCGCAGAGCGAGGAAAAGCTCCGCGCCAACCCCTACGAGCTGGCGTACCTCATTCGGGGCATCGGCTTCCGCACCGCGGACAACATGGCCCTCAAGCTCGGCTTTGCGCCGGACGCGCCGGAGCGCGTCGAGGCCGCCCTGGGCTATGTGCTCATCATGCAGGGCGAGCGGGGCGGGCACATGTTCTGCCCGGAGGAGGAACTCTTCAAGGAGTGCGCGCGCATGCTCGGCGTGGACAACCGCACCCTCCTGGAAGAAGGCCTGGAGGCCCTGGAGCGCAAGAAACGCGTGCATGTGGAGGACCTGCCGGAGCAGAACGTCAGCCGTGCTGTGTTCCTCATGACGAACTATCGCGCCGAGCGCGAGATCGCGCAGCGGCTCTTCGGGCTGGTGAGCCACCCCGCGCCGGTCTCCCGCGCCGGGGTCAAGCGGGCCCTGCCCAAGATCGAGTCGGCCTTGGGCTTCGATCTCTCGTCCGAGCAGCGCGACGCCGTGTTCGAGGCCTGCGTGAACAAGGTGTTCATCATCACCGGCGGCCCCGGCACGGGCAAGACCACCATCACCCGGGCCATTGTGGCCGCGCTCACCGAGTTGAAGCTCAAGGTGAAACTGGCGGCGCCCACGGGCCGGGCGGCCAAGCGCCTTTCCGAAGCCACGGGCGAGTCCGCCCAGACCCTGCACCGGCTTTTGCTCTATTCGCCCGAGCACGGCTTCTACCACTGCGAAGACCAGAAGCTCTCGGCCGAGGTGCTGCTCGTCGACGAGGTGTCCATGCTGGACGCCGGGCTCTTTTTGGCCGTGCTGCGGGCCCTGCCCGTCACCTGCCGGCTCATCCTCGTGGGCGACGTGAACCAGCTGCCGAGCGTCGGCGCGGGCAACGTGCTGGCTGATCTCATCAACAGCGGCAAGGTGCCCAAGGCCGTGCTCACGCACATTTTCCGCCAGGCCCAGGAAAGCTCCATCGTGGTCAACGCCCACCGTTTCAACGCGGGCCTGTTCCCCATCCAGAGCCCCAAGGAACCGCCCGATGCGGATTTCTTCTGGGTGGCGCAGGACCAGCCCCTCAAAGTGCAGCAGGCCATCCTGGACATGGTTTGCGAGCGCATTCCGGAGCGCTATGGCCTGAACCCCATGCGTGATGTGCAGGTGCTGACGCCCATGCACAAGGGCGAGGTGGGCACCAGCGCGCTGAACCAGCTCTTGCAGGAGCGGCTGAACCCCAAGCGCGGGCTGGAGCTCAAGCGCGGCTACGCCACGTTCCGCCCGGGCGACCGCGTCCTGCAGCTCCGGAACAATTATGACAAGGAAGTGTTCAACGGCGACCTGGGCTGGGTGCATGCGGTGGACCCGGAAGAGGGCACGCTGTCCGTCGATTTCGACGGCAACCTGGTGCCCTTTGACGCCACGGAGCTGGAGGACCTGACGCTCGCCTACGCCGTGAGCGTGCACAAGTCCCAGGGCTGCGAGTATCCGGCCATCGTGGTGCCGGTGGTGACGCAGCACTATGTGCTGCTCATGCGCAACCTGCTGTATACGGCGCTCACTCGGGCGCGCAGGCTGGCCGTGTTCATCGGTTCGGAAAAGGCCCTGACCATCGGGCTGGAGAACGTCACCTCGGGCGCGCGCATGACGCACCTGATGCACCGCATCCGGCACATCTTCAGCGGCAATCTTTTGGGCTAGCGCGCTGCGTTTGCCCCCTCTCAGCGCTTCACTTTCCTCCGGGAAATGCGTATCTTCAAAACTCACAGAACCGTAATGATACCTCTCGGCACCCGGAAAGGAGACACGCCATGTTGAGCAAGAAGATGGAGAAGGCCTTCAACGACCAGATCAAATGGGAATATTACTCCGCGTATCTGTACCTGTCCCTGTCCGCCTATTTCCAGCACCTTGGCCTGCCCGGCTTCGCCAACTGGATGGACGTGCAGTTCCAGGAGGAGCAGTTCCACGCACGCAGGATGTTCGATTACGTGAACTCCAAGGGCGCCCGCGTGATGCTTCAGGCCATCGACGCCCCACAAAACACCTGGAAATCGCCGCTGGCCGCCTTCGAGTTCGCCCTGAACCACGAATATCTGGTGACGAAGCGAATCAACGACATGGTGACCCTGGCCCAGAAGGAGAGTGACCACGCCTCGGCCATTTTTCTGCAGTGGTTCGTCACCGAGCAAGTGGAAGAGGAGGCCAACTTCGGCGACACCGTGAGCAAGCTGAAGCTCGTGGGCGACGGCGGCGGCCTGTTCATGCTCGACCGCGAGCTGGCCACCCGCGTGTTCACCCCGCCCGTCGTCGGCGCGGCCTAAACTCGACGCCTCAGGGGGGCTTTGCCCCCCCTTTCTTTGACCCTCTAACCCTGGCGGGTCTCACTATGTCCGATTCCAGCATTGTCATCCTCGTCGGCGGAGAGGCCGGGCAGGGACTGGTCACCATCGGCCAGCTCATGGCCAAGGCCCTTGTCCGCGCCGGGTATGAGGTGGCCGTCACCCAGGCCTATGAGTCGCGCATCCGTGGCGGGCACAACACCTTCGCCATCCGCACGGGACTTGAAATCCACCACGCGCCCACGGAACAGGTCGATGTCCTCGTCGCCCTCGACGCCACCACCGTGGCCCTGCACAAGGGGCAGCTCGCTCCGGGCGGCATTGTTCTGGCGGGCGAGGGCTTGAAAACGGCGGGTCTGAACGCCCTGCGCATCCCCTTCAAGCAGCTCGCACCCAAGGCCATGTTTGAAAATGTGGTGGCCCTTGGCGTGCTGGCCGCGGTTCTGTGTGAGGACATTACGCACCTTGAGGAACTGCTGCGCGCGAGCTTCGGCAAGAAGGGCCAGGCCGTGGTGGACGAGAACATCATAGTGCTGCGCGCTGCCCACGCCTGGGTGCGCACCCAGAACTACCGCTTTCCCTGCATGCCGCCCGCACCGGCGAATCCAGCCGAGCGCCTCCTGCTCACGGGCAACGATGCCGCGGCCCTGGGCGCCCTCGCGGCGGGTTGCAACTTCTGTTCATTCTACCCCATGACCCCCGGCTCCTCGGTGGCCATGACCCTGGCGGACAAGGCCAAGATCATGGGCACTATTGTCGAGCAGGCGGAGGACGAGATCGCGGCGGCGAACATGGCCATCGGCGCTGTCTGCGCTGGCGGCCGGGCCATTGTGCCCACCAGCGGCGGCGGTTTCGCCCTCATGGTCGAGGCCGTGAGCCTTGCGGGCATGTTGGAAACCCCCGTGGTGTTCCTGGTGGCCATGCGCCCCGGTCCGGCCACGGGCCTGCCCACGCGCACGGAGCAGGCCGATCTGAACCTGGTGCTCTATGCCGGGCACGGCGAATTCCCGCGCGCCGTGTTCTCGCCGGGCAGCGTGGAGGAATGCTTCCACCTGACGTACCGCGCCTTTGAGATGGCGGAGAAGCACCAGTCCCCGGTCTTCGTGCTCACGGACCAGTATTTGGCGGACTCGTTGCAGAACGTGACGCCTTTCGACCTGGAGCGGCTCCCGGAGATTCCCGCACCCCTGCTTGCGCCGTCAGATCCAAAAAACTACAAGCGCTTCGCCTTCACGGACGACGGCCTTTCGCCCAGGGCCATTCCCGGCTACAGCGAGGCGTTGGTGATCTCTGACAGCGATGAGCACACCGAGGACGGCAAGCTTACCGAGAACCTGGACATCCGTGTGAAGATGGTGGCCAAGCGTCTGCAAAAGGGGCTTGGCCTGGCCGGGGACACCGTGCCGCCCAGTTATTACGGCGAGGACGCTGCGGGGGTGCTGCTCGTGTGCTGGGGCTCCACCCTGGGTGCGGCCCTTGAAGCCCGGGAACGGCTGGAGGAGCAGGGGAAGAGTGCGGCCGTGCTGCACTTCGCACAAGTGTGGCCCCTGGTCGAGGACCAGTTCCTGCCGATGCTTGAGGCCGCGGGTCGCGTCGTTTGCGTGGAAGGCAACGCCACCGGGCAACTGGCCCGGCTGCTGCGCCAGGAAAGCGGCTTCCGCATCACGGACATGGTCCTGCGGTTCGACGGCCTGCCCATCACCGCCGCATACATTCTGCGCGGGCTTGAAAGCATCCTGTAGCCTGAAGGAGCACGACATGGTCAGCGTTGAAGACTACGGCCAGTTCGAAACCGCCTGGTGCCCCGGCTGCGGCAATCACGCCCTGCTCGCGGCCATGAAGGGGGCCCTGGCGGGGCTGGGCCTGGCTCCGCATCAGGTGCTGGTGGCGACGGGCATCGGCCAGGCTGCCAAGAGCCCGCTGTACATGAATTGCAACATGATCACCGGTCTGCACGGGCGCGGCTTGCCCGCGGCCACCGGGGTCAAGCTGGCGAATCCGGACCTCACGGTCATCGCCGAGAGCGGCGACGGCTGCAACTACGGCGAGGGTGGCAACCACTTCCTGGCGGCCTTGCGCCGCAACGTGGACATCACCCTCATAGTGCATGACAACGGCATCTATGGCCTGACCAAGGGCCAGGCCAGCCCGACCACGGCCAAGGGCCAGGTGACCAAGTCGCAGCCCTTTGGCCAGCCCTCGGAGGCCTTCAATCCCGTGGCGGTGGCCGTGGCCATGGGCGCGGGCTTCGTGGCGCGCGGCTTCACGGGCGAGCCGGAGCATCTGGTGGACCTCATCCAGCAGGCCATCCGCCACAAGGGGTTTTCCTTGGTGGATGTGTTCCAGCCCTGCGTGACTTTCAACAAGGTCAACACCTTCGCCTGGTACAAGCAGCGTTGCCGCAAGATCGGCGCGGAGCACGACCCCAATGACCGGGACAAGGCCCTGGCCCTGGCGCTGGAGTTCGGCGACAGCATTCCCATCGGCGTGTTGGCGCGGGGGGAGCGGGCGGTGTTCGGAACGGATCTGCCCACGCTCAAGGCCGGACCGCTGGCCCGGCGCGGCGTGGACCGCGAGGCCTTGGAAAAGGTGCTGCGTTCGTACCAGTAAGCGTGCGGAAACGCCGTGCAAAAAAAAAGGCGCCCTGGGGCGCCTTTTTGCATTGCGGCATTGCGGAGGGGGGCTTAAGCGGGCGCGTCCACTTCGCCCGGTAACCGCTAGTGCGCCTTGATGTAGACCAGGGTCTGGTTGAGCAACTGGTAGGCGATCTCGCCGAAGGTGATGGGGCCGACAAAGGATGCGGTTCCTTTGCCTTCGAGTCCCAAATAGAGATAGTTCAGAATGCAGTTGCAGGAGAAGGCGATACCGTCGCCCGAGAGGCCGAGCTTGATCAGTTCGGCGGAGAAGGCATCGGCATAGTTCTCCACGGGCCGCGCATGCTTGTAGCGCGCGCCGGAGAATACCGGCGCGTAGAACTTCACCTCGCCGCCGCTGTCACCAACGCTCTGGAAGCTCACGTTGACTTTGACACCGTAATAGTCCGCCACCAGGGGGAGCTTGGTGTCCAGCCCGTTGCGCTTGATGTAGTCCGCGAAGTTCTCGTTCACGCCGTTCACGGCGACCTCGTGGCAGGAGAAGCCGTCCTCCTTGAAGGTCAGGATGTCGCCCGCGCCCTGTTCGAAAATATTCACGATCCCGACATCAACTGCCCGGCCTGGCGCGAGGGCCACACGCATGACCACGGCCTTCTGGCCATGGCTCTCGCCGGTCAGACCGTCGAAAACCTTTGGAGTGGCTTTGCCCAGGTCGTCAAGATGTACGCCGGAGACCCAGCCCACCAGGGGCTTGGCGCCGAAGTTCTTGTAGTTTGGCGCGTTCAGGGCGAAGGCCAGGTGCGCGGGGCTCAGGGCCGGGATGATGATGACGCTGAAACCGCCATCGCCCTCCTCGCAGTACACTTGCCCCAGGGCGTTCTCGTCGTAGGCCTTGATCTCTATGCTGACGGCCAGTTCCGAGATGTCGGTGACGAAAATTTTTTCCCGGCTGGACAGGCCGCCCTGTGACGGAGTGATGAAGTAGGGGATCGTTCCACCGATCCATTTGCCCTTGGGCAGCTGCGCCAGGAGGCGTTCATCGCCCGCGAGGAGCAGGGTTTTCCCGCTTAAGATGCGCTGCGCGACTTCCGCTTGGGTAAGGATATCCTGTTCCATGATGCCTCCTATCCGAAGATGTTTTGCATGTCTTCCTGCACGGCGGGGCTGGCGCTGTTCTTCTCGTACAGCGTGTGCAGCTGGTCCACGGCTGCGAGCACGTTGTCGGCTGACGGGTCTTCAGCCACATGGCGCACTAGCCGGCCCAGAAGTATCTTCGCGGCAAGGAACTTGAGTTCAAAGGTTTTCTTTCCGGTCACGATGTCTGTCCATTGGGCTTTTGTCTTCGGGGGAATGCTCATTCGCTACATCCTCCTTTGGCGTTTTCTACGCTTTGGATCGCGGTCCAAAGCCTTGCGAGGCGCCACAGCCGGGTGTGTGAACCTCGAACCACGGTTCAGAGGAAGCACGCTTACCATTCCCGTAGCCCTATTTCCGCCACAGGTCACGCCGAAAGTTCGGCGCAAGGGCTTGCTTGAGATATTTTTTTGTTCCCCGCGCCTAGACCACGGTTTCCGGCGTCGGACTGGCCGGTGCGAAGACCGTGTCCGCCGGCGCCGTACCGAGCGCCGGCCTGCGGTCCCAGGCGTAGATGTTGCCTGGCATGGACTTGGCGTATTTCTTCACGTGGGCGGCGCGCTCGCCGATTTCAAGCAGGGTGCAGGCTCCGCCGATCTCCAGGATGCCGATGCTGAGCGACACCAGCGGGTAGGTGCGCTCCACGCCGTCGCGGCCCGTGGCCAGAACCTCGCCGCGTTCGCGGTCTTGCAGGCAGTAACAGGTGCGGATGAGCCGCTTGAAGGTGCGTGTGGCGGCGAGACAGATGCGTTCGACGTGCTCAGGCCGGGTGACCAGCACGAAGTCGTCTCCGCCGATGTGGAAGAGCTTTGCGGTGGCGTCGCCGAAGCGCCGCACGCCGTGGTCGAGGATATCGGCCGCGAGCTTGATGACCCGGTCGCCGTTTTTGAATCCGTACGTGTCGTTGTAGACCTTGAAATTATCCAGGTCGGCATAGGCGATGGCGAAACGCTTGCCCGAGCCGATGCCCGCCTCCACCTCGCGCTCCAGCGTTACGTTGCCGGGCAGGCCGGTGAGCGGATTCGTGCCCTTGGCCATCTCCACCTGCACATGGGCCAGGGTGTTCAAGAGCCGCTGCACGGTGACGATGCCCAGCACCTTGTTCTTCCGCGTGACGATGATGTCGTCGTAGGCCTTGATCTTCTCGCGCAGCATGGCGGACTTGGCCGTCTGCTCCACCGGGGTGGTCTCGTCCACCACGAGGGGGTGGCGGTCCATGATGGCGTCGATGGGCCGTTTGGAATAGAGCGCGGCGCCGAACTGCCCGGAGAGCTGGCGGTTCAGCTGGTACTCCATGATAAGTCCCACCGGCGTCTCCTGGTCCTGGTCCACCACCACGATGCTGGCTTGCTGGCGGCTGACTTCGAAACAGTGCTGGGCGTCGGGCACGAGGGTGCCCTGGCGGCGGGTCTGCGCGGCCTCCACCAGGTTGCCCACGGGCATGAGGCAGGAGGTGGTGATCCGGCTTTGGTCCTGCTGGGACTTGCGCAGATAGGCGGTGTCGAGGGAGAGTGGGGGCTTGGGCGCGGCGGGCCGGGCCAGGTAGTAGCCTTGGCCGTAGTGTACGCCGATGTCAATGAGGCAGGCCGCCTGCGCCTGGGATTCGATGCCCTCGGCGATGATCTTGGAGCCGATTTTATCCGCGAAGGTGACGAAGGTCTCGATGAGGGCGCGCTTCACCGGATCCTTGTCGATGCCCTGGATGAGGCTCATGTCGATTTTGATGAACTCCGGCCGGATCTGGGCCACGGAGGTCAGCCCGGAGTAGCCCGCGCCCGCGTCGTCCACGGCCACCAGGTACCCTTGGCTGCGGTAGTGGTCGAGCGTGCGGTGGAACAGCGTGAACTCATTGATGCTGTGGCGCTCGGTGATCTCGAAGACCACGTTTTCCGGCGTGAGGCCCGCCTCCTCGATGAGCTCCAAGGTTTTGCCGTGGGTGAACTCCGGGTCGGCCATGGTCTTGGGGTGGATGTTCAGGAAGAGCTTCTGTCCCTGGCCCATGCCGCCCAGGTTTTGCAAGGCCTTTTCACGGCACAGGCGCTCCAGGGCGAAGAGCTTGCCACTCTGCTCGGCGAAGTCGAACAGCACGGAGGGCGATTGGAAGGCGCTGCCCTCCGGTCCGCGCGTGAGCGCCTCCCAGGCCAGGATGGTGCCGCTAGCGAAGTCCGCGATGGGTTGGTACACGGCGCGCACATTTTTTTCCAGCAGGATGGTGTTGAACTCCGAGGAGAGTGAGAGTTGGCTCAGATCCAGGCGCATCTTGGCGCGCAGCCGCGCTTCGCTCACGGCCTGGAACAGCCGGGCCTCGCGGTTGGCCCCGTCCGTCGCGCCCGCACCGTCGTGCCGCGCGCAGCCGAAGCCCAGGTCCAGTTCGCGTCCGGCCCAGCGCAGCAGATGGGCGTTGGCTTCGCGCTGGGCAAAGAGCTTGATCTCGTACGCCGTATCGTGCTGGGAACGCGGATCTCTGCCGCGGCTGGGCCAGCACAGCAGGTATTCGCCCGGCTCCAGCGGCATGCAGGTGGGCACGGTGTGCAGCCGCTCGTTCACCGCCGCGCGCAGCACGCTGGTCAGCCGCGTCTCGATCTCCTGGGACAGCTCTTGTCCGTAAAGTTCGCGCAACAGCGCGAAATCACGCACGTTGATGAGCAGAATATCAAAGTTTTGGCCGGTGCGGAGCAGTTCGCGTAGTCGGCTGGGCGGTGGTGCGGCGGCCTCGCCCCGGTTGTGGAAGGCGCTGTGCAGGGTGCCCGCGCGCAGACGTTTGAGAACAGTCTTGAGCATGGGAATGCCTCGCAGGGAAAGACGTGTTGTGTGGTGCCACGCCGAAAGCTAGGGGAAACTGGCGGGTGATGTGTGACGAATGGGTGACGAACGGGCAATGATTGTCCGACGCGGTACGTAAAAAGCGCCCGGAAGGAGCAGGTCCTTCCGGGCGCCTAAAGCCGGGCGTTGGGGCGGGAAGTCGTGGGGCGCTAGCGGTAGTAGAGGTTGCGGCCGCCCATGGTCAAAAAGGCCTGGTGCATGTTGGCGCGCACGTCGCGGCGGTCCCAGATGTCCTGGATGTGCCCGCGCGAGAGGGCCTTGTAGGCGCTATGGTAGTCGGGCGGGATGTCCACGCCCGTGGTCTCGCGGATGACGCCGGGGCCGGCGAAGCCGAGGCGCGAGCTGCGCACGGCGTACTGGTAGGGCGAGCAGCCGAGGAAGCTCGCCACCGGGCCGGCGTAGGAATTGGTGTCGTAGAGCACGATGTACAGTCCGCCCTCGTCGATGTAGCGGCGCACGGCCATGGTCACGCGGGGCATCTGGATGAGGCCGTTGACGCCTTCCTGGATGCGGATGCCCGCTGTGCCGTGGATATACGCCAGGAAGGGCTGGTGCCGCTTGCGGGCCAGGTCCAGGGCGCGGATGAGCTTCTCGCCCTCGGCCGAGCCGACCGAGCCGCCCCGGAAGTTCGCCACCAGCATGCCGCAGGTGAGGCGGATGCCCCGGATGTTGGCGTTGAAGGTGACGCAGGAGGACTGCAGGTGGGTCTTTTCCTTGGCCTGCTGGATGCGCTCGTCAAACTGGGGGAAGTTCGTGGGGTTGCCTGCGGCGATGGACTGGTTGAACTCGCGCACGCTGCCCCGGTCGAACACGTTGGCCATGTACCACTGGTATTCCATGGGAAAGTGGTAGCCGCAGTTGGGACATACGCCTGCGAACTCGCCAAACAGGTCCTTGGCCCAGATGTCCAGGCAGCCGCGCGTGGCGGCGTGCGGGCAGGAGACCTCGCGGTCCTCAAGGGATTTCGGGCTCACGTAGCTCTGGGCGCTGGAGGCGCGGGGGTCGCGTGTCGGCTCGGAGAGGCAGGTCAAGGCGGATTCGTCGCCGCTGCCGCCCCACTGGGGAATGCCGAGCAGCTCCATGGCCTGGCACGTCATGCGGTCCATCTTGCTCGTGACCACGTGGATTTCGTCGGTGACGTCCGTGGCCATGCGGGCGATCTTCTTCTGGTAGCGTTTCAGGATCTCATAGCGCAACGTGGCGTAGATGCTGAACACATACTCCATGTACTTGGCGGCTAGGCGCTCAAGGATGCCCCGGTTGTCGATGAAGGCCTGGCACGACATCTTGCGGTACTTCTGGTAGCGCCGCCAGACAAGCAGTTCGCGGTCGGCGGGGTCCAGCTCCCAGCGCACGATGACGTCCTCGCCCACCTGCTTCTGCTTCGAACCGCGCATGGCCAGGCGGCGCAGCACGCTGACGCTGCGCACGTTCACCACAGCCTCGTCCGTGGCGCGGATGACGCTGGTCCTGAGCTGCTTGAAGAAGTCGAAGTGCTCGTTGCGCGCGCCCAGGGCCGGTTCCTGAATGATGCCGTCGATGTAGCCGTTTCTCAGGTTGTCCTGCGCGGTGATCTGCTGGTGCTTGGCGCAGCGCTCGATGAGCTCGGGGGTGGCGCGCGTCAGGCCGTTGAACTTGCATTCGATGGCCGCCGCGCCCTCGGGCGAGATGACGGAGTAGTAGCCGTGGGAGAACATGAGGCGCTTGTCGGCCAAGGCGATGGCCTCGGCGCCGCCGGAGCCGCCCTCGGAGAAGATGGCCACGATGGGCACGTCGATGCCCGCCATTTCGTAAATATTCTCAGCGATCTGCTGGGCCGCGCCGGGGTAGTCCTCCACGGGGTAGGCCCCGGGGGTGGAGACGTAGGCGTGGATGGGGATGCTCTCCCGCGCGGCGACCTTCATGTACTTGAGGGCCTTGGCGTTGCCCCAGGGCTTGATGGAGCCGCCGTTGCGAAACTCCTGGCCATGGCCCTTCTCCTGGCCCACCACCATAACCGGGTGGTGGACGACCCGCTTGCCCACGCGCCGGGTGATGTAGGCCCGTGCGATGAGCATCCCGGGGTCGATGGACACCTCGTCGCGTCCGCCGATCTCGGTGTAGTTGTCGTAGACGTTCTCCAGGATGTCCTTCAGGCATACGCGCTGGGGGTGCCGCACGATGCGCACCTTGTCCATGGGCGTGAGCAGCGCGTCGAGATCGGTCTCCAGGTCGGAGAGGCGGCGGCTGAGGTCGCCGGTCTTGTTCAGGGCCTCGTCGAGGGTGAGGCTGTCCATCTTCTGGCCCAAGGCCAGAATGTCCTGGCTGATGGCCTCCAGGCGTTCGTTGACGCGCGCGCCAAGGATGTCGCGGGCGTAGGCCACGCGCTGAGAAAGAGTTTCGAGTATTTTTTCAATATCCATGCGGCCGTCCCTGGCTGGCTAGAATTCCAGCAGATCCGTGGTTTTCTCGCGCAGGAAGGCGATGTTTGACTTGAGCCCCACGCCCTGGGAATCGACGCCGGTGAGGACGAAGGTGTCGAGGAAGGCCAGGCCGCGGGCCTTGGCTTCCTCCAGATCCTTGCCCCAAATGATGGCCAGCGCCAGGTTCGGGTCGTACTCCGTGGGGATATGGTAGGGCTTGTCCTGGGGCACGTGGGTGTGCAGCTTGAGCCAGTCCTGGGGCTCCCAGGCGATCTTGTCGATGCGTCCGGTCCAGGGGGCGAAGCGGTTCTGCGTGTCCTCGGCGATGATGCGGTACTCGATGCCCACGCCTGCGAAGCTCACGTCGCTCTGGCCGTAGCCCATCTCTTCACCCAGGCCCAGGCGGATCTGCTCGCGGACGAGGTTTACGCCGCCCGTGCCCTTGATGCGCGAAATGGTAGCGGAAACACCGTTCTCCACCTGGATACGGGTGTTCACTTCCATGAGGAAGGGCTCGCCCTTGGGCGTCACGATCCATTCCCAGGTGCCGACGTTGTCGTACTTGATCTCCCGCGCGATGCTGAGCGAGTGGCGGACGATGTCGTCCATGACCTTGCGGGCGTCGAAGGCGTAGGAGAGGCCCTCAGGGAAGAAGCCCGGCGCGGCTTCGATGCGCTTCTGGCGGCCAGGGCTCTGCACGGAGCAGTTGCGTGTGCCGAAGTGCACGGGATTCTGGCCCCCGCGCGCGGCGACGATCTGCACTTCCAGGTGGTTGTAATTGAAGATCCGCTGCTCGATGAGCACGCCGGGGTCGTTGAACTGGCGCTGGGAGTAGTTGCGGATGCGCCGGTACGTCTGCCGGAAGCGGTTCATGTTGTGCACTTCGTCGATGCCCATGCCGCCGCCGCCCGCGCTGGCTTTGACCAGCACCATGGGCCGGGTCACGCCCTGCCGCTCCTGGTAGTTGAAGAGCTGCTGGGCGATGGTCTCGGCTTCCATCTCGTCGTAGATGGCGCGGTCACTGCCGGGCACCGTGGGCACGCCGAGCCCTCTGGCCAGACGCTTGGTGTTGATCTTGTCGCCCAGGTCGCGGATGACGCGCCAGGAGGGGCCGATGAAGATCATGGACCGGGAGCGCTCCTCCACGCGTCGGGCGAAACGGTAGTTCTCCGAGAAGAAGCCGTAGCCAGGGTGGATGGCCGTGGCGCCGCTCGCGTCCGCCGCGGAAAGGATGTCGCCCGCGTCCAAATAGTTGTGGATGCGCACGAGGGCATCCTCGCCGCCGAGCGCACGGGCCGTAGCCACGTGGCCGGAAGCGGCGTCTTCCTTTGTGTAGACCGCCACAAACCTGAGGCCGAGGTCGGTGCACGCCTGCATGATGCGCACGGCGATCTCGCCCCGGTTGGCGATGAGTACTGTATGCTGGTCCCTGCTCACGTCGTGGTGTTCCTTCTAATTCGTGGGGGGAGTTGAACAGGGGCCTTTAGCTTGTCTTGGCGCATCTGGCAAGGGGAGCAACTTGGTCCTGGATTGTTGGGGAGTTGCGCGGCGCAAGCGAAAGCCCCGCTGCGGCTCGCGCGGCGGGGCTTGGGCTGGGGCGTCGTCGGAGGCTTGGTCGGCGCGATTAGATGTTGATGTCCGTCACCGCCCCCAGGCTGGCCGCGTGGCCCCCCAGGACGGTCTTGTTGAAGTCGTAGGCCTGTGCCATATCCGCGTTGTGGGATCCGCCCGAGTTCAGGGCGTCCATTGTGCCGGTGACCACTGCGGCCCCGAAGCTCGCCTTGTCGGTGATGCCGGAGCCGCTGCCGGAGTCCAGGTTGTTCGTGTTGCCCTGGTTTGTGTTGGAGAGGCTGAAGGAAGAGGACACTCCACTGAGCGATTCGGTCGACATGCTGTGACCACCTCCCGTGCGCCGTTTTTGGTCAAGACAACGCCTTACTCGTGTCTTATCGGCCAAAGCTTCAAAAACTTAAGGGCAAGCCGAAAAATACGTCCTCTTTGTTTGACAAGCGCGCTACCTTCGATAATACAGCCCCGAGGCGGCAATTTCCCGCCAATATCTTCGCGGAATATCGCACAGGAGCTGCAGATGACGGATCAGGCACAGAACACCGGGGACCAGGAGCAGAGCTTCGCCGAGCTTTTCGAGGCCAGCTATGCGGGACAGGGCGAGCCCCTGAATGTGGGCGACAGGATTTCCGCCCGCATCATCAGCATAGGCGCGGAGAGCGTGTATTTCGACACCGGCACCAAAATCGACGGCGTCGCCGAAAAGAAGGAGCTTCTGGACGCGGAGGGCAACTTCCCCTTCAAGGAAGGCGAAAGCATCGACCTGTACGTGGTCTCCAAGACCCGCAGCGAGATCGTCCTTTCCCGCGCCCTGGCCGGCGCTGGCGGGTTTGAGATGCTTCAGAACGCCAAGGACGCGGGCCTGCCCGTGGACGGCAAGGTGAAGGAAACCTGCAAGGGCGGCTTCTCCGTCGAGATCATGGGCCGCCGGGCGTTCTGCCCCGTGAGCCAGATCGATGCGCGCTTCGTCGAGAACCCCGAGGAGTACGTCGGCAAGACCCTGCCGTTCCTCATCAGCAAGTTGGAGGAGCGTGGCCGCAACATCGTGGTCACCCGCCGCGCGCTCATCGAGCGCGAGCGCCAGGCCGCCACGGAAGAATTCCTGGCCGCCATCAAGCCCGGCGAGGAAGTGGAAGGCGCCGTCGTGCGCCTGACCGACTTCGGCGCCTTCGTGGAACTGGCCCCCGGCCTTGAGGGCATGGTCCACGTGAGCGAGCTCGGCTTCACCCGCGTCTCCAAGCCGGACGAAGCCGTGAGCGTGGGCGAGAAGATCCGGGTGAAGGTGCTGGGCGTGGAGCCCGGCAAGAAGCCTGGCCAGATGAAGATTTCGCTCTCGCGCAAGCAGACCATGAGCGATCCCTGGGCGGACATCGCGGGCAAACTGAAGGACGGCGAGAAGGTCACCGGCAAGGTGGTCCGTCTGGCCGACTTCGGCGCGTTTGTGGAACTGCTGCCCGGCGTGGATGGCCTCATCCACGTGAGCGAGATGAGCTACACGAAGCGCGTCAACAAGCCCTCCGAGATCCTGAACCCCGGCGACGCCGTCACCGTGGTCGTCAAGGAGATCGATCCGCTGAAGCGCCGCATCTCCCTCTCCCTCAAGGACGCCGAGGGCGACCCTTGGGCTGAGGCCGCGGCCAAGTACACCCCCGGCACCCAGGTGACCGGCACGGTGGAGAAGCGTGAGACCTTCGGCATCTTCGTGACGCTTGAGCCCGGCATCACCGCGCTCCTGCCCAAGTCGCGCATGAGCGTGGCCGTGGACCCCAAGCAGTTCGACAAGTTGGCGCACGGCGATTCGGTCACCCTGGTGGTCGAGGATCTGCGCGCGTCCGAGCGCCGCATCGCCCTTTCGCCCCTTGAGGTGCGCGAGGACGCCCAGCAAGGCGGCCGCGAGAGCGGCGACTGGAAGGCCTACGCCAAGCCCGCCAAGCCCGCCAAGGGCGAGGACAGGTCCATGGGCATGGGCCTCCTGGGCGAAAAGCTTGCCCTGGCCCTGAAATCCAAAAAGTAATCGGCCCGACCACGATATCAGGATTCAAAGAGGAGACGCATGGCCGAACCGTACAAGATCATCTACTCCATGATGCGCGTGAGCAAGTTCTACGACAAGCGCCAGGTGCTCAAGGACATCTCGCTGTCGTACTTCTACGGCGCCAAGATTGGCGTGCTGGGCCTGAACGGCTCGGGCAAGAGCTCGCTCTTGCGCATTCTGGCCGGTGTGGACACCGACTTCCAGGGCGAGATCGCGCCCTCGCCGGGCTACAGCATCGGTCTGCTGGAGCAGGAGCCCAAGCTCGACGAGACCAAGACCGTGCGCGAAGTGGTTGCCGAGGCCGCCCAGGAGACCGTGGATCTGCTTGCGGAGTTCGAGCGCATCAACGAGAAGTTCGCCGAGCCCATGAGCGATGACGAGATGCAGAAGCTCATCGACCGCCAGGCGAGCGTGCAGGAGAAGCTGGACGCACTGGACGCCTGGGAGTTGGACAGCCGGCTGGAGATGGCCATGGACGCCCTGCGCTGCCCTCCCGGCGACACGCTGGTCAGCGTCACCTCCGGTGGCGAGAAGCGGCGCGTGGCTCTGTGCCGTCTGCTGCTCCAGAAGCCGGACATCCTGCTCCTGGATGAACCCACCAACCACCTGGACGCGGAGTCCGTGGCCTGGTTGGAGCACCACCTGCAGCAGTACGCGGGCACGGTCATCGCCGTGACCCACGACCGCTACTTCCTGGACAACGTCGCGGGTTGGATTCTGGAGCTGGACCGTGGCCGGGGCATCCCCTGGCAGGGCAACTACTCCTCCTGGCTGGAGCAGAAGCAGCAGCGTCTGCAGCAGGAGGAAAAGAGCGAGAGCGAGCGCCAGAAGACACTGGCCCGCGAACTCGACTGGATCCGCATGAGCCCGCGCGGCCGCCACGCCAAGGGCAAGGCGCGCATCAGCGCCTACGAGAACCTGCTGAGCCAGGAGAATGAAAAACTGGTGCCGGAGCTGGAGATCTTCATCCCAGCGGGTCCGCGTCTTGGCAACATGGTCATTGAGGCCAAGGGTGTGAAGAAGGCCTTCGGCGACAACATGCTCGTTGACGGCATCGACTTCAGCCTGCCGCCGGGCGCCATCGTGGGCATCATCGGCCCCAACGGCGCGGGCAAGACCACGCTCTTCCGCATGATCACCGGCAAGGAGACCCCGGACGAGGGCACCATCCGCGTGGGCGAGACCGTGCAGCTGGCCTATGTGGACCAGGAGCGCAGCATGGACCCGGAAAAGACCGTGTACGAGGTCATTTCCGGCGGCAACGACGTTATCAAGCTGGGCAACCGCGAGGTGAACGCCCGGGCCTACATCGGCAAGTTCAACATCACCGGTTCAGACCAGCAGAAGAAGGTCGGCCTGCTCTCCGGCGGGGAAAGAAACCGCGTGCACCTAGCCGCGCTCCTGCGGGAAGGGGCCAACGTGCTCCTGCTCGACGAGCCCACCAACGACCTGGACGTGAACACCATGCGCGCGCTCGAAGACGCGCTCATGAACTTCGCGGGCTGCGTGCTTGTCATCAGCCACGACCGCTGGTTCCTGGACCGCATCGCCACGCACATCCTGGCCTTTGAAGGTGACAGCCAGGTGAGCCTGTTCGAGGGCAACTGGAGCGAGTACGAGGCCGACCGCAAGGCCCGCCTGGGCGCCGCAGCCGATCAGCCGCACCGCATCAAGTACAGACACCTCACGCGCTAGCATCTGAAACGAGGGCGGGGACTTTTCCCCGCCCTTTTTTTCAACGGGAGGCCACCATGCGCAAGAAGCTCTTCTTCGTCTGTGTCCTGGCCCTTCTGCTCCCCTCCCTCGCCCTTGCCCAGTCCCAGAAGCCGGTGGATGTCATTCCCACGGACTCGGGCGACGTGGCCATCACCTTCCTGGGCCACGCCAGCCTGATGCTCCAGTGGCGGGGTCAGGTCATTGACATCGACCCCTGGTCCGCCCAGGCGGACTACTCCCGGCTGCCCAAGGCCGATCTTGTGCTCGTCACCCATGAGCACCGCGACCACCTGGACGTGGCGGCCATCAAGGCCATCCGCAAGCCCGGCACCGTCATCGCCGCCTCGGCCCCGGTCGTCGTCAAGACCGCCGTCAAGGGCGCTGTGGTGCTCAAGAACGGTGACACCAAGGAACTGCTCGGCATCCGTGTGGACGTCGTGCCCGCTTACAACCGCGTGCATATGCGCGCGCCAGGCGAGCCCTTCCACCCGCTCGGGCAGGGAAACGGCTATGTGCTGCACTTCGGGAGCACCCGCATCTATGTCGCGGGCGATACTGAGGACATTCCGGAAATGGCGGCGCTTACGGGGGTCGACGTGGCCTTCCTGCCCGTGAATCTGCCCTACACCATGGATGTCGATATGCTGGCGCGGGCTGCGGAACTGTTGCGACCCAAGGTGCTCTATCCCTACCACACCGGCGATACGGACATGGCCGCCGTGGCGGCGGCGCTTAAGAATCTGCCAGGGGTGGAGACGCGTATCCGGCCCATGAAGTAGGCCCATGAAACAGGCCAGTGAAGCAGGCCAATGCGTGAGACTGATAGGGAAGGGGCGTATCGCTGGCCCCTGTTTATAGACCGCTGAACCAGACGCCGCGCCGCGCAACGTTTGCGCACCCCCGGCGTCCGGAGGCTCCATGACCGCCGTTTCCAACGTTTCCAAGACAGCCCAAGGCGTTCCGCTTTCCTGGCCCGGGATTCCCGATTCGGCGCGCCGGTTGCTGCTGCATGGCTCGCGCGGGCGCGACCATCTGCTGGCCGTGGCCCGTCGTGTGCTGTCCGAGGCCGCCAGCGCCCCGGCGGACCCCGCCAGCCTGCGGCGGATGTCGCTTCTGGCGCAAAACGTGTTGCTCGCGGCCTGGATCGAATCGCCCCTGGACGGCTCCCTGGCCGCGATGCTGCTTGCGCAGCCCTTGCCGGGCTGGCCAACGCTGCCCGCGCCCGTGTCCCAGCTGCTGCAGGCCCAGGTGAACTTCTGGAGTGCGCCCACGTCGGAGCACGCCTGGTGGTCCGCGCCGGACCACGGCAGCCGCCTGGGCCTGGTGCGCCAGGGCCTGTCCGCCGAGCCCAAGAACCTGTTCTGGAAGCTTTCGGCCTGGGAGCTGGCCTGGCCTGTTGCGGATTGGAGTCTTGTGGACGAGATCCTGGCCGAGGCTACCTGGCCGCGCACCCTGGCCCCTCTGCGGCATCGTTTCGCGGCGCAGGCGTTTCTGGCGCGGGGGGATGCCCATAGCGCCCTGGCCAGCCTGAACGCCGCTCCGATGCTGGCGACGCTCGTGGGCGATGCCTGCCTGCGCTCGGAGTGCCTTATGCGCCTTGGTCCCGCCGTGGGCGCGGACGAGGCCGCGGAGGTGCTGCGGCACGGTTTGGTCCGTTCGCCCTGGCGCACCAGCCAGTGGCTGCGCCTGTTTGATCTCGTCAACGGCGAGGCCAGGGCGGCTCTGCCCGTGCCTGGAGGCGCGGCCATTCTGCTCTATACCTTCAACAAGGCCCGCGAACTGGATGAGACCCTGGCCTCGCTCGCGGCTTCGGACATTGGCGAGGCCCGCGTCTGGGTGCTGGACAACGGCTCAAGCGATGGCACCCCGGGCGTTCTGGCCACCTGGAAACAGCTTCTGGGCGAACGTCTCACGCCGCTTCGCCTGCCGGTGAACATCGGCGCACCCGCCGCGCGCAACTGGCTTTTGTCTCTGCCAGAGGTGCGGCGCTTTCCGTACCTCGCTTTTTTGGACGACGATGTCGCCCTGCCTGCCGACTGGCTGCTCAAACTCGGCGCCGCTGTTACGGCCTGCCCGGAGGCCTCGGTCTGGGGCTGCCGCGTGGTGGACGACGCGAACCCGCTTGTTGCGCAAAGCGTGGACCTGACCCCGCTTCCGGCGGGGGAGGGCGAACAGCCCCTGGTGCTCCCGCGTATGCACCTGGGCCAGCCGGATCTGGGCCAGTTCAGTTATCTGCGCCCTTGCGTGAGCGTGACGGGCTGCTGCCATCTGCTGCGCGAGGCGGACATCGACAGGACCGGCGGGTTCGACATCCGTTTCTCGCCCACGCAGTTCGACGACCTGGAGCGGGATCTGCGCCTGGGGCTTTTCGGGGGCCACGCGGCCTACCAGGGACACCTGTGCGTACGCCACAAACGGCGTAGCGGCGCGGCGGCGGAGCATTCCACCGCGGACATTGGCAATGCCACGGCCAACACGCACAAGTTGCTGACAAAGTATGCTGGAGCGGATTTCGTCCGCCTGCGCGAGCGGGGAGAGGCGCTGTTGGAGGCCGATCTGCGGCGCAAGATGGAGCGCCTCGGCCTGGGGTCGGATTAGCAGTCGGCGGGACGCGGCTGAACAATCCCGCACAGCGTGGTGGACGCCAGCGCCATGCGGCCGTCCAGCAGTGCCAGGAGCTTTATCTGTTCCTCCACGCCCAGGTGGAAAGACAGGCCCAGCTGAAAGTTCCCAGCCTTGTCCGGGGCCAAGTGGCGCACCTCTGCCCGCAGGGGCAGCTGGAGGGCGCGGGCCGCGTCCGTGAGCACCACATGCAGCGGAGTCGCGGGCTGGAACGGGGCTTCGGAGATGCAGCGCAACCCGCCAAAACTCACGTCGCAGGCCTCGGCCCGGATTTCGTCCTGCTCCTCCGTGCGAAGCGTCAGCGGCAGGGGGTCGCTCAGCAGGTAGCGTGGATGGCTGCGCTTGCTGTCGCGGAAGCGCAGCACGGTGTTTCGTAGCGCCTTGGCCTCATAGAGCGCCTTGTCCGCATTGTGCACCAGCCCCTCCATGTCCAGGCCGTCCTTGGGATAGCAGGCCAAGCCGGTGCTCACCGTCACCGGGGCCAGGTCCTGCCCGGCGAAGCGTACATGGTGTCTGGCCACAGCCAGGCGGATGCGCTCAGCCACGGCCTGGGCTTCGTCCCCGTTGGTCTGGGGCAGGATGACGGCAAACTCCTCGCCGCCATAGCGTATCACGCGGTCATAGAGCCGCGCCGTCTCGGTCAGAATGCGGCCCACGTCCTGCAAGGCCTGGTCGCCTGCGCTGTGGCCATTGGCGTCGTTGAAGTCCTTGAAGCGGTCCAGGTCGAGCAGGAGCAGGGAAAAACATTGCCCGAAGCGGCGAAAACGCTCCATCTCGCGCGGAACTTCCTGGTTGAAGGAGCGGCGGTTCAGCAGGCCTGTGAGTTCATCGCGCACGGCGAACTCCTCTTTCTGCTGCAGCAGGCGCACCTCCACCAGCACCGGTTCGCGCACCATGGGGTCCACCTGTGTGAAATAGTCGCAGATGGCGGTGATCAGGCTGACGCAGCGGTTCAAGTCCTTGGACAGCTGCCGCTGGTGGGCGACTATGGCCTGCAGCCGTTCGCGCGCCTCTGCTGGCTGCACCTCCAGACGGGTCAGTTGGTAGAGCGCCTCGGAATAGACCTCGGGGCCAAATTCCTCAGCAAGCGTATCCCATTGCACGGCCGTCATGGTGCAGGTGGTGGCGGAGCGTTGGAGCAAGGCCTTAAGCTGGACGGAAAACTCGCGCCCGGATCTGAAAGGCAAATGCATACGTGACCCAACCTATTGATATAGTTAACATCACAAAATATACAATTCTATGTACGTAGTGTCTAAGTGAAAGCCTACGGCCTGTCAACAAACTGGGCCAACTTGACCAAAACGGTTCCGCAGGGCAGAAGAGGAAACGCTGGCGATACCGCCCGCGCAAAGCCAGGAGGTCTCGGGCATGACGCAGCAGTTTCGAAATGATGACAGCGTGTTGCGTGGACGAGTGGAGAAGGTGCTGGCGATGCGCCGGGAGCTTGGCCTTACCGGGCTGGTGGGCGGATTGGAGGCTGTGGTCCTGGGCGTGGAGCCGGACCGGCTGAAAAGCGCGGCGGCGGATTTTCTCAACACGACGGGCTATTTCTTCGGCACGTCCTTCGAGGATGCAACCGGTTCTGGCTGCGTGCTGGAGTTGCCGGGTTCCGCAGATTTCGTTTTGCGTGCGCGCGCGGGAGGCAACAGCCCCTTCGCCGCCGAGCCTCTGGGGCCGAAGTCCGCGCATCTGCCCGGCACCCGCGTGGAGGCCATGGTTTTCGCCTGCCGCGACTTGCCGCGCTATGTGGACATTCAGAAAAAGCGTGGGGTGCGCTTCATGACGGACGGCGTCATCCGCTCCGATTCCTCGCTGTTCATCCAGACCGCGCCCTCGGCCAAGAGCGCCTTGTCCTACGGCTTTGTCCAGTGGCTCAAGGGGGGGCGGCAGCATCTTTCCGACCGCGTGCGGCCCGGCGGCTGGTGCCTGTCCAAGCCGGACCGCGCGCAGCTGCGCAATATCGGCGTGTTCGACCACGCCTCGGTGCGCGTGCGCGCCAAGGACCGCGACGACGCCATCGTGGAGTTCCTGGAGCTCACGGACTATGAATTTTCCATGGCCGTGTACGTGGACAACCTGAACTCCATCACCAACGTGGCGCGCCTCGCGGGCGAACCCTACGCCATGGTCATCACCTCCGGTCTGGGCGACGCGGCGGCCGGCCAGGAAGGCCCGACCGAGAAATTCATCCAGAATTACGGACGGCGCATCCACCACCTGGCCTTCCGCACGGAGCGCATTGAAGACACCTTTGCCGGGCTCAAGGCGGGGGGCATGGAATTCCTGCTGGAGCTCGTGGGCTCGCAGGAGGAGGGGCTCAAGCAGACCTTCAGCCGCCCTTCGGCCGAGACCCTGCTGGTCAACGAGTACATCCACCGCTACGAGGGGTTCGACGGCTTCTTCACCAAGAGCAACGTGACGCTTCTGACCGAGGCCACGGCCAGTCAATAGGTGCTTGACACCCACAGGGACAGGACATAGATGGAACATATGAGTGGTTGTTCAGATGATCTTGTTTCGGCTGAAGCCGGTAGCCTGGACGCTTGTGAGCGGCCGTGCATCCATCACGATCGTGTGGACAAGGTGCGTGGGGTGCTCTTGGCGGATGCCGCTGCGGATGGTCTGGCGGAAATCTTCAGTCTGCTGGGCGACCGCACGCGGGTGCGCATCCTGCACGCGCTTTCGTTGGGCGAGCTGTGCGTGTGCGATATCTCGGCCGCTCTCGGCGTCAGCGCCTCGGCCATCTCGCACCAACTGAGGCTCTTGCGCACTGCCAAACTGGTGCGCGCCCGCAAAGAGGGCAAGAATGTGTTCTACGTGCTGGACGACGGACATGTGCATTCGCTTATTGCCCAAGGACTGGAGCACGTGCTGGAGTAACGGTTTTTTTTGACTTGTTGTGTGAACATGTGCTCATACGTAATACGGGCACAAGGGGGCGGATCATGTGGCTTGCTGTTGCGACGGGATACTTTTGGGAGTGCTGGATCGTGCTGCGTGAGGCCGCGCCGTTCATGCTCTTGGGCTTTTTCGTGGCCGGTCTGCTCAAGGCCGGTCTGCCCGACGCCTGGATGATCCGCCATCTGGGCGGACGCGGGCCGCTCTCGGTGCTGAAGGCCGCGCTCATCGGCGTGCCGCTGCCGTTGTGCTCCTGCGGGGTGTTGCCCGCCGCGCTTGGTCTGCGGCGGCAGGGCGCCGGGCCGGGCGCCACGACGGCCTTCATGATCGCCACACCCGAAACCGGCGTGGACTCCCTTGCCGTGACCTATGCCATGATCGACCCGCTGATGACGGTGCTGCGCCCTCTGGCGGCCCTCGCCACGGCCCTGGTGGCCGGGCTGGCGGCCAACCTGCTGCCCGCGCGGTTCACCCCCGCGCCAAAGGCCGCCCAGGCCCCCGCCTGCGGATGCTCGTGCGGGGGCGGGAACTGCTCGGGGAACCTTGCCGCGAGCGCGCCAACTGACACCAAGCCAACCCCGCGCCTTGGCGCGCGCCTGCGTCTCGGCCTGGGCGAGGCCTTCGGCGGGATGCTGGCGGATGTGGGCGGCTGGCTGCTCATCGGCATCCTGATCGCCGGAGCCATCTCCAGCTTTTTGCCGCCGCAAATGCTCCTTGGCGTGCCGGGCGGGGAGTTCAGCTCCATGCTGGCCATGCTGCTCTTGGGCATCCCCTTGTATGTGTGCGCGTCGAGTTCCACGCCCATCGCGGCTTCCTTGCTCCTGAAGGGTCTTTCACCCGGCGCGGCGCTCGTGTTCCTGCTTTCCGGCCCGGCGACCAACGCCACCACCATCACGGCCATGGCGCGCACCTTCGGCAGTGCGCTCACGGGCGTCTATGTCGGGGCCATCGCCGTGTGCTCCCTGGGCTTCGGGTTTCTGGTCAACCGCGTGTATGTGGCGTTAGGGTTCAATATCCACGCCGTGCTCGGCCAGGTGACCGAGGCGCTGCCGCCCTGGCTGGAAACGGCCAGCGCGCTGCTGCTGCTGGCGCTCATCGCCCGCGCCCTTGTCGCATCCCGCGGACACGCGCATTGCACGCACGGTTGAGGCTCCGGGACGGTCTTGCGGCGCATCCCCGATTGCTGTAGCCAAAAGCAACGAGCTTTCCGGGAGGCAGTCGCACGGCATGAACACACAGAGCGCAGCGGTTCGCAAGCTGGAGTTCCAGGATTCCGATCTGGCCAACAAGCTGTTCGGGCCGCAGGGCGCGAATCTGGCCCTGCTGACGGAGAAGAGCGGGGTGGGCATCGAGACGCGCGGCGCCAGCGCCACCCTGACCGGCGCGGACGACCTCGTTGAGGTCTGCGCCAGCGTGTTGACGCAACTCTACGGCCTCCTGCGCGAGGGCCGGCAGGTGCATCCCCAGGACGTGGACTGCGCGTGGCGCATCCTGCTGCGCGAACCCGGCTCGGACATCCGGCGCATCTTCCAGGACACGGTCTACGTGGCCTCGCCCAAGAAGACCATCGCCCCCAAGACCCTCAGCCAGCGCGACTACCTCGCGGCCATCCGTGAGCACGACCTCGTGTTCGCCATCGGCCCCGCCGGGACGGGCAAGACATATCTCGCCGTGGCCCTGGCCGTCTCCGCCCTCATGCGGCGTGAGGTCAAGCGCATCGTGCTGGCCCGCCCGGCGGTGGAGGCGGGCGAGAAGCTGGGCTTCCTGCCCGGCGACCTAGCCGAGAAGGTGAATCCCTACCTGCGTCCGCTGTACGATGCCCTGCACGACATGCTGGATTTTGCCCGCGTGCAGGACATGCTGGAGACCGGCGTCATTGAGGTGGCCCCGCTGGCCTTCATGCGCGGCCGCACCCTGAATGATGCCTTCGTCATCCTGGACGAGGCCCAGAACACCACGCCCGAGCAGATGAAGATGTTTCTGACGCGCCTGGGCTTCGGCTCGCGCTGCGTGGTCACGGGCGACGTGACCCAGATTGACCTGCCCACGCAGATCCGCTCCGGCCTGGTGGAGGCGCACAAGATCCTGCAAGGCGTCGCGGGCATCCGCTTTGTGCAGTTCCACGAGGAGGACGTCATCCGCCATCCGCTGGTGGGCCGCATCGTGCAGGCCTACGAGCGCCACGAACGTGTCCGGAAAGGCGAGCTGAAGGGCGAGGCCAAATGAGCCGCGCCGCCGTCACCCTGGACATCCAGACCCGGCCGCACACCCTGGACCCGCGCTTTCCCCTGGCGCGGCGCGAACTCGCCGCCCTGGTGGAGACGCTCCTGGCGGCCCTGGGGCTCTGCGGCTCGCGTCTGACGCTCACGCTTCTGGATGACGCGGGCATCGCGGCCTTGAACGCCAAGTACCTGCGCTGCCAGGGACCCACGAACATTTTGAGCTTCCCCGAGGGCGACCCCGATGCGCCAAAGGAGCTGGGCGCGCTGTTTCTGTCCGTGGAGACCCTGGCCCGCGAGGCCTTCCTCTACGAGCAGGAGCCCGGCGCGCATCTGGCGCGGCTCTTGGCCCACGGTATCCTGCACCTCGCCGGGTACGACCACGGCGAGGAGATGGACGCGCTGACAGACTTGGCCGTGGGCATCGCCGAAAGCGTGAACGCCTGCGACGGCTGCGGCGGCGCCTGCGATTCCGACTGGTAGGCCGGGCCGCGCGGTCTTCTTCCCCTTTACATCCGCCGCCCCCTTGGGCAAAATGTCCTTTTTCGCACTAAAATCGCCCCACGGCAGTTCCTGTGAGGAGAATCCGCCATGCCCAGACATTTTTTGAACATCCTGGACCTTTCGCAAGAGGAGGCGCGCGCGGTTCTCACGCGTGCCAAAACCCTCAAGGAAGGCAAGATCCGCACCAAACTTCTGGATGGCAAGACCGTCATCCTGATCTTTGAGAAGGCCTCCACGCGCACCCGCGTCTCCTTCGAGGTGGCCGTGCGCCAGCTGGGCGGCCAGACTGTGTTCCTGACCCCCAACGAGTCGCAGCTGGGCCGCAACGAGCCCCTGAAGGACACCGCGCGCGTGCTCTCGCGCTATGCGGACGCGATGGTCGTGCGCACCTTCGGCCAGGAGAAGCTGGAAACCCTGGTGGAGTGGGGCAGCATTCCGGTCGTCAACGCCCTGACCGACCAGCACCACCCCTGCCAGGTCATGAGCGACGTGCTGACCATGTACGAGCGCACCCCGGACCTCCCCTCCCTTAAGGTGGGTTGGATCGGCGACGGCAACAACATGGCCCAGTCCTGGATTGAGGCCGCCGTGCAGTATGGCTTCGAGCTGGTCCTGGCCTGCCCGGCGGGCTACACCCCGGATATGGAGATCGTCGCCAAGGCCAAGGCCGCCGGCGCGCGCGTCATCCTGACGGAAGACCCGGCCGCCGCCGCCACGGGCGCGGACTATCTGAACACCGACGTCTGGGCCTCCATGGGCCAGGAGGCCGAGCAGCTGCGGCGCGAGGCCGCCTTCGAGGGCTATCAGCTCGACGCCCGGCTCATGGCCCTGGCCAAGCCCGGCTGCAAGGTCATGCACTGCCTGCCCGCGCACAGGGGCGAGGAGATCACCGACGAGGTCTTCGAGGGCAACGCGGACATGATTTTCGACGAAGCCGAGAACCGTCTGCACATGCAGAAGGCCATTCTCGAATGGGTCTTCGGGGCCCTGTAATCCTAGTCTCGAAAGGGAGCAGAACATGAGTTCCATCAAGAAAGTCGTCCTCGCCTACTCCGGCGGCCTGGACACCTCCATCATCCTGAAATGGATCAAGAACACCTATGATTGCGAGGTCGTCACCTTCACCGCAGACCTCGGCCAGGGCGAGGAGCTGGACGGCGTCGAAGCCAAGGCGCTCGCCACCGGCGCGACCAAGGCCTACGTCGAGGACATCCGCGAGGAATACGCCCGCGACTTCGTGTTCCCCATGCTGCGCGCCGCCGCCCTCTATGAGGGCCGTTATCTGCTCGGCACCGCCATCGCCCGACCGCTCATCGCCAAGCGCATGTGCGAAATCGCCGAGGCCGAGGACGCACAGGCCGTGGCCCACGGCGCCACGGGCAAGGGCAACGATCAGGTGCGTTTCGAGCTCACCACCATGGCGCTCAACCCCAAGCTCAAGACCATCGCCCCCTGGCGGGACTGGGACATGAAGTCCCGCACCGACCTGGTCGCCTACGCCGAGAAGCACGGCATTCCCGTTCCCGTCAGCCAGGCCAAGCCCTGGAGCCAGGACGCCAACCTGCTGCACGTTTCCTTCGAGGGCGGCGAGCTGGAAGATCCCTGGAACGAGCCCGCCAAGGGCTGCCACCGTTACTGCGTGCCCATCGAAGACGCTCCGGACAAGGCCGAGGAAATCACCATCGACTTTGAGGCCGGCAATGCCGTGGCCCTGAGCGGCAAGCCGCTCAGCCCCGCGCAGATGGTGCTCACCCTGAACGAGATCGGCGGCCGCCACGGCATCGGCCGGGTCGACATGGTCGAGAACCGCTTCGTCGGCATGAAGTCGCGCGGCGTGTACGAGACCCCCGGCGGCACCATCATCCACGTCGCCAAGCGCGACCTGGAGGGCCTGTGCCTCGACCGCGAGGTCATGCACCTGCGCGACTCGCTCATCCCGCGGTACGCCGAGATGGTCTACTACGGCTATTGGTTCGCGCCCGAGCGTGAGGCCCTGCAGGCCATGGTCGACAAGACCCAGGAAAAGGTCACCGGCACCGTGCGGCTCAAGCTGTACAAGGGCAACTGCGTCCCTGTCGGCCGCAAGTCGCTGTTCTCGCTGTACCGCATGGACCTCGCCACCTTCGAGGAGGACGAGGTCTACAATCAGGCCGACGCCGCGGGCTTCATCAAGCTCGTGGGGCTGCGCCTGAAGGGCCGCATGGCTGGCAAATAAGAGAAAAGCCAGGGGCAGCGCCCCTGGACCCCGCCAAAGGGCCCTCTCGTCGAATGGGGGCCCTTTGGAATCCCCCCCTCTGCGAGTCTCCGTCGAAGGCCACGGCGATTCGCAGGGCGGTTCCATCAAGCGCCATCTCCCCCAACCGAGGGTTCCAAGGGGAATCATTCCCCTTGGCGGAGGGGGGCTGGGGGAGGCGGAGCCTCACCCAGGGACAGCGCCAAATGCCGGAGGGCAGTGCCATGACGAAAAAAATGTGGGGCGGGCGCTTCGCCGAGGCCGCGACGGCTTCGGTGGAAGAGTACACCCAGTCCGAGAGCTTCGACCGGCAGCTTTACCGCGAGGACATCGAGGGCTCCAAGGCCCATGCGGCGATGCTGGGCCAGTGCGGCGTCGTCAGCGTGGATGAGGCCCGGGAGCTGGTTCGCGGGCTGGATCAGGTGCTGGCGGAGATCGAGTCTGGCGCGTTCGAGTGGAAGCGCGAGCTGGAAGACGTGCACATGAACATCGAGCGCCGGCTGACGGAGATCGTCGGGTCTGTGGGCGGCAAGCTGCACACGGCCAGGAGCAGGAACGACCAGGTGGCGCTGGACTTCCGTCTGCATGTCTCGGCCCGGCTGGACGTGTGGAGCGCGGAGTTGGCGCGGCTGGTCGGCGTGCTGGCCGAACGCGCCGAGGAGCACTCGCAGACGCTTCTGCCCGGCTGCACGCACATGCAGCCCGCCCAGCCCGTGAGCCTGGCGCAGCATCTGCTGGCCTATGCGCAGATGTTCAAGCGCGACCATGAACGCTTGGCCGACTGCCTGAAGCGCGTGCGCGTGTCGCCTCTGGGCGCGGCGGCGCTGGCCGGCACCACGCACCCCATCGACCCGGCCCAGGTGGCCGCTTCCGTGGGCTTCGGCTCGACCTTCGCCAACAGCATGGATGCGGTGAGCGACCGCGATTTCGCGCTGGAGGCCCTGTTCTGCGCCAGCGTGGTCATGATGCACCTAAGCCGCCTGTGTGAGGAGATCATCATCTGGGCCAATCAGAATTACGGCTATGTGCGCCTGCCCGATGCCTATTCCACCGGCTCCTCCATCATGCCGCAGAAGAAGAATCCGGATGTGTGCGAGCTCATGCGCGGCAAGACCGGCCGGGTGTATGGCGCGCTGACCACGCTTTTGACGATCATGAAGGGCCTGCCCCTGACGTATAACCGCGACATGCAGGAGGACAAGGAGCCGTTCTTCGACGCGGACAAGACGGTCAGCGCCTCAGTGGCCATCATGGCCGACATGCTGAAGGTCCTTGAGTTCCAGCCCGCGAACATGCGCCGGGCGCTGGACCGGGGTTTTCTGAACGCCACGGAGCTGGCCGATTATCTGGCCGCCAAAGGTTTGCCTTTCCGCGAGGCGCACCACGCCACCGGCGCGGCCGTGGCCCTGGCCGAGAAGAAGGGCGTGCGTCTTGAGGACTTGAGCCTTGAAGATCTGCAAGGTTTCTCGAATCTTGTGGAGCAGGATGTCTTCGCCGTGCTGGAGCACGAGGCCGCCGTGCGTCGCCGCGCGCTTTCCGGCGGCACCGGCCCGGAGCCCGTGGCCGCGCAGTTGAAGAATCTTCGGGCCTGGCTCGCCGCGCAGCGCTGACGAATCTTCGGAATCGAGCCGAAAAAATCAAGGGACGCCTCGAGCTGGCGTCCCTTTTTTTCAAAAAAACCATGTGCATTTTGGCACATGGGTTGCGCTTCCCTTCGATTTTGTACATAGCCACCAGTGGAGCAGAGTCTTAGCCATCCGATCCCGGAGGGAATCATGACGACGTACACCGTGTACAAGGAGCAGCTACCCGGACTGTTCGAGAAATGGAGCGAGTCTTACGCGCTCTACGTCCCGGCGAAACTGCGCGAAGGTTTTTACGATCTCGTGCCCTGGAAGAGGGACCTGGAGATCGCTTGGGACTTCGACGTTGCCTACAACTCGCCCAAGCGATTTTTGTTCCCTCCGCGTGAGGCGCTCATCACCTTCAATCGCAAGACCTGCGAGGCCGAGCCGGTTTTCGAGGCCCCGCCGCAGATCCTCTTTGGCGTGCATCCGTATGACGTCAAGGCCATCAACCAGCTGGACCAGTTGCTGGAGACCGGCTCGCCGGACCAGAATTATGTTCGCCGCCGCGCAGCCACGGTGGTCATGGGTTATGAACCCCTGACCGTCTCGCCCACGGCCTTCTGGGCCAGTGTTGGCGCGGCCTCGGCGGCGCACGGCTACGATCTCTACTGGACCAAGATCGGCCCGGCCGCCTTTACGGTCGAGGTGGGATCGGCCAGGGGCGAGGAGCTGCTCTCCATGTGCGGCCCGCTCGTGCCCTCCACCGCGGGCGACAAGGAAGGCGCGCGCCGCGCCAAGGCCCGTGTGCTCTTCAAAGCCCGGCACAACGGTCTGCGCTACAACTGGGAAGAGACGCCGCGGCTTCTGTCCAAGAGCTGGGACTCACCCTTGTGGCGGCGCTACTCGCAGATGTGCCTGGCCTGCGGCTCCTGCAACCTGGTGTGCCCCACCTGCTACTGCTTCGACATCCGCGAGGAGGCCGACGACCAGCTGGAAGAGGGTGTGCGCTACCGCGAGTGGGACGGCTGCATGCTGGAAAGCTTCGCCAAGGTGGCGGGCAACCACAACTTCCGTCCCAAGGCCCAGGACCGCTACCGGCACCGGTACTTCCGCAAGGGCAAATACATTTACGACAAGATCGGGGAGCTGGGCTGCGTGGGCTGCGGGCGCTGCGTGCGCGCCTGCACGGCCGGCATCGCCAATCCCCTCAAGGTGTTCAACGAACTTTGGGAGGAAACCGCCCATGAACACTAAGCCCTTCTCGCCGTACGTGCCGCGTCCGGTCACGCTGGTGGAGAAGACCAAGCTCTCGGACTTCGTCACCCGCTTCACCTTCGAGCAGGACAACGGACGTCCCCTGGCGCACAAGCCCGGCCAGTTCGTCAACGTGTCCATGTACGGCATCGGCGAGGCTCCATTCTCCATCAGCTCGCCGCCCCGGCGCACCCAGAACACCTTTGAGATCGCCGTGCGCAAGATCGGCGCGGTCACCAGCGCCCTGCACGAACTTAAGCCCGGGGCCAAGGTCGGCATCCGCGGGCCTTACGGCTCGTCGTTTCCGGTCATGAAGTTTGTGGGCAAGGACATTCTCATCGTGGCTGGCGGCTTGGGCTACATCCCGCTGCGTTCGCTTCTGTTCTACCAGCTCAGGCACCGCGACGAGTTCAACCGCATGGTGCTCATGGTGGGCACGCGCGAGCCCAAGGAACGCATCTTCGTGGACGAGATCGCTGATCTGGCCAAGAGCGGCGATGTGGAGGTCCTGGAGACCGTGGACATGCCGGACGAGACCTGGAAGGGCAACGTTGGCGTCATCACCACGCTTCTGCCCAAGGCCGAGCTCGACCCCGCAAACACCTATGTGGCCATGGTCGGCCCCCCGATCATGTACCGCTTCGTCATTGCGGAGTGCCGCAAGAAGGGCATCGCCTCGGACCAGATCTTCGTCTCGCTGGAACGCAAGATGAAGTGCGGCCTCGGCAAGTGCGGCCACTGCCAGATCAACGAACTGAACGCTTGCATCGACGGCCCCGTGTTCTGCTACACGGACATCGAGGCCTACCAGGAAGCCATCTAGGCGGCTTGGCGGGGAGGGAAATCATGGCGAAACCAAAAATAGCCTTCTTCGACTTTGCCGGCTGCGAGGGCGACCAACTCCAGATAGCCAACCTGGAGGAGCGTCTGCTCGACATCCTGGGCCATGTGGAGGTGGTGAGCTTCCGCGAGGTGGCCACCGGCCATAGCGACGACTACGACGTGGCCTTTGTCGAGGGGTCCATCACCCGGCCCGAGGATGAAATCCGCCTGAAGGAGATCCGCAAGAACGCCAAGGTGCTCGTGGCCTTGGGCGCGTGCGCGGCCATCGGCGGCATCAACTGTCTCAAGAACTTCCTGGCGGAGAACGTGTACCGCGAGGAGGTCTACGGCGGCCAGGCGCGGTGGTTCTCCACCTACGCCGCGCGCCCGCTCAAGAGCGTGGTCAAGGTGGACGCGGAGATTCCCGGCTGCCCCATCGACCCCACCGAGTTCGCGCGCATCACCAAAGAGCTGCTCCTCGGCCGTTCGCCCTGGATCCCGGACTTCCCGGTGTGCGTGGAGTGCAAGCAGGCGGGCAACGTCTGCCGCTACGAGATGGGCCGCATGTGCTTAGGGATCATCACCCGCGCGGGCTGCAAGGCCGCGTGCGTAAGCCAGGGCGCGCACTGTTGGGGCTGCCGGGGGCTTGTTCCCGGCGCGAACCTCGACGCCGCGCGCATCGTTATGGACCGCCCCGGCACCAGCCGCAAGGCCATCCAGGACCTTCTGCGCTTCTTCCTGGGCGATACCGGCGCCGCCCTGTAGCGGCGCCCGCCCTGTGTTTTCGTTGTTGACGTCAGCCACCGGCCCGGCCCACGGGCCGACGAGAGGATAGCAGCATGGCCAAGACACCCGCGAAGAGTTCCGCCACGACCTCGGCCAAGCCGAGCAAGGCCAAGTCGCCCGCAACGCCCATCTCCCAGCCCGAGGCCGTGCCCGGACCGAAAAAAGTCCGCGTCCACTACCTCACCCGCGTGGAAGGGCATGGCAACATTGTGGTCGATGTGGAAGCCGATGGCACCGTCTCCACCTGCCGTTGGGAGGTGCCCGAGGCCCCGCGCTTCTTTGAGGCCATGCTGCTGGGACGCGACTACACCGACGTGCACCACATCGTCTCGCGCATTTGCGGCATCTGCGCCATCGGCCACCAGCTGGCCAGCCTGCAGGCCACGGAAGACGCGCTCAACATCAACGTGAGCGAACAGACGCATCTGTTGCGGCGCTTGGCCCTGCACGGCGAGAACCTGCAAAGCCATCTGCTGCACATCGCCTACCTCGTGCTGCCTGACCTTATGGGCGTGGACTCCATCCTGCCCCTGGCCCAGACCCACAGGGACGCGGTGCTCAAGTTCATCGCCGCGCGCAGGGTGTCGAACGAATTCAGCCGTCTCATCTGCGGCCGCACCACCCATCCGCAGCGCATGGTTCCCGGCGGCTTCACCATGTTCCCCAGCACCGAGGAGCTGAAGTCCCTGCACACCATGCTGAAGGACACCCTGCCGAATCTCGACTTCGCGGTGGACCTCTTTGCCACGCTGCTGGACCGCTTCCCGCAGTTTGAGCGTGAAACCGAATACGTGGGCCTCGTGTCTCCGGCCGAATACGCCATGTACTGGGGTGAAATCGGCTCCACCAAGGACGAGCGCCGGCCCGTGCGCCAGTACCGCAACATCACGCGCGAGTACATCATCCCCACCTCTACCGCCAAATGGACCAGAAACCAGGGCGAGTCTTACATGGTCGGGGCGCTCGCGCGCTTCAACCTGAACGCCGAACACCTGATGCCCAAGGCGCAGGCCGCCGCGAAAAAGCTTGGCCTCAAAAAGGGCTGCACCAATCCGTACTACATCACCCTGGCGCAGCTTGTGGAATGCGTGCACACGGTGGAGGAGTCCATCATACAGGTGGAGGAACTCCTCTCCCGCGGCATCCGCGATGAAGCACCGGCCAAGCCCACCAGCATCGCCGCCGGGCGCGGCGCGGGCGCGGTGGAGGTGCCGCGCGGCATCCTGTTCCACTTCTATGAATACGACGACCACGGCCGCATCTTCCAGGCCGACTGCGTCATCCCCACCAACCAGAACCACGGCAACATCCAGAAAGACATGGATGCGCTGGTTCCGCAGCTTTCCGGGTTGTCCGAGAAGGAGCTGGAGCTTAGGCTTTCCATGCTCGTGCGCGCCTACGACCCGTGCATCAGCTGCTCCACCCACTGCATCGATGCGCGCGGGCTCGACACCGGCGCGAGGAGCTTGGTCAGGATTAATAGGAAGAGCTAGGGAAGAAGCATTTTTTCTGGGGAAGAACAATTCTCCCCAGACTCCCCCTCATGGTTAGGCGAAAGGGCCGGGACTGAGCCTTGCTCAGTCCCGGCCCTTTCGCCTAGGATGGGTTGGAAAAAGCACGGAGGCCTGGGGGGCGTCAACAAAATCGGACGCCGTCGGTGGCTTCCGCCCATCAAATTGTATCGGGAGAGTGCGCGGTCATTGTGCGCAGGCCAGAGCGCGCACAAAGGCGGCGCATAAAGGCGGCGCGAAGCGCTCCTGTACAGCGCGCGGCGCTGGCGTCAAGCACGCGCGGACGCGCTTACGCTTGACGCCAGCGCCTGACGTGCCGTGCAGATGATTTGTGCGACGGTGAGGGGGAGCGACGTGTTCGCTCGGGTTCAGGGGGGGTGCTGTTGAGAAAAGATAAAATCAACGAAGCTGGGAACCTGCAGGAATGCATGCCCCCGGATGCCGACTACAGAGCGAGAGGTTTGCCGCAACCAGGCAGACTTTCACAGTCTTTCACAGCGGCAGTGAGGTTCTTTTCTTTGGCGCCTTGTGCCTTGAAGAAAGAGCCTGGAAGGAGGTGAAACGAGGGGGGAATAGTTCCAACCTATTCTTTAAAATGAGTCTTATTGTCTGGTTGCCTTGTTTGGCAGACAATGCGTATAGAGTCCTACAGAAATCAACGAGTCCGCGCCTCATAAATGGCGTCCATCTCCTCAAGAACACAATCAGATACATGGGAATTCGTTTCAATGACCTACAAATCTGATGCCTCTCCAAACTACGAAGCGACCGCTGTCGGAGAAGATGTCCAGGCCATCTTCCGTGGTGGGCTGGCAATATCTCAAGCGCTCCAAATTCTGCGCTCCCGCCTCTTGGATCTTTCCACCCGAAACCGCTTGCTGAATTTCAAATTTCCCAAGGGCCGCTCTATTCGATTCGTCGCGGTCAAGAACTTCGATAGCTTGTACGGCCGCGTCATAGACGGGCGGCTGGTTCGCTTGTCGCCCGTCCCTGAACCTGAACGGAACACGTTGCCGATGCTCCCCATGACTGAACCGCCAGACGCTCGTGAACAGGCGAAGCGTCTCGGAATCAGCACGTCCTTCGACCATGACGAGCCAATCCCTGACGGCCATACGGGCCGGCGTGGAACAGAAGTCCAGACGCTTTTTTATCCAGCGGAACTGGAGAGGCTCGCGCGCAAGATGACGGCCGAAGCAAGAACGGCCATCGAGGAGACCGGCTCGAACATCCTGTATCTGGTTTTTGGCTTCCTTGAGTTCTACGAAGCGGACAGCTCCGAGAAACCTTTGATGGCTCCGCTTCTCTCCGTCCCAGTCAATCTGAAAAAGGGAGAGATTGATCCTGAAACGAACGTCTACCGCTACAATGTCGTCTACAGCGGAGAAGACGTCGCCGAGAACTTCACGCTTCGCGAAAAGCTCAAACAAGACTTCCGACTGAACCTTCCGGAATTCGGCGAAGATGACACTTCGGAGAGCTACCTCAAGGCGATACAGGATTGCGTTCGCAAGAAACAGCGCTGGCGCGTCAGACGTCAATTGTCATTGGCGATGCTCTCATTCGGCAAGCTCGCGATATGGGCCGACATCGACCCCGTCAAACACGGGCACCTGCTCAAGCACGACCTGCTCAAATCTATATTCGAAGGGAACGGCAACGGCGGCGGTGGCGATCCGCTTCAGGCTGAGGACTACGAGATCGACGACCACTCGCAGGTCGACCTGCCTCTGATCTATGATGCGGATTCATCCCAGCACAGCGCGCTGATTGATGCGCTGGCAGGGAAGGACATGGTCATCAATGGCCCTCCGGGAACAGGCAAATCACAGACCATCACCAACATCATTGCCACGGCGATGCGGGACGGGAAGAAGGTTCTCTTCGTCTCTGAAAAGATGGCCGCCTTGGAAGTCGTGCGCAAACGGCTGGACAAGGCCAATCTCGGCCATTTCTGCCTCGAGCTTCATAGCAACAAGACTCACAAGCGCAAACTGCTGGAAGACATCCACGCCAGGCTACAGGTGAAGTTCCAGAAGAACGGCCAACTGTCGGCCCTGCTCGAGGTTCTCGTTGCGCAACGGACGAAGCTGCAACGGCATGCGGAGCTCATGGGCTCGCGGGTCGCGAACAATCTCGACATGACCGTCGCGGAAATCCTTTGGGCCGTAGAGCGCCATCGCCAGCAGCTCGGAGACCTCGACCAAACGGCGCGCAAACTGACCGTGTCCAATGCTGTGGACATGGACCATAGCGCGGTTGAAATGCTCAAATCCCTTCTCTCCGATGTCGCAGCAAGATATCGTGCCGTCGGGGGAGTCGGTCCTCGCCATCCGTGGTGGGGGTTCGAGCCGAAGCATCTCACTCCTGGAGATGAGCACGATCTTCGCGAAATAATTATCGGTTCGTTGAACTACGCTCAAGGACTGCGGGACGCCTGCCTCAAGATGGGCGACGAAGGAATGACCACAGAGCAGGTGGTCACTGCCGACAAGGAGTTCGAGCGGCTCCCGCAACCGCCAGAAGGCCTGCTCGCCGCTCGGCTTCCCGTTATGTTTGGCGAGGATTTTTCAGGCAAGGCCAGCTTCGATGCGCTCACGAAAGTCGCCGAGCTTGTGGGCGGCATCAGGGAGGCCCGCTCCGTACAACGCTCTATCTTGTCGCCTGACGCCAACCCGAGCGTCCAGGACCTCTCGCAGGCGAACCGACTCGCCGGCGCAACCGGGGGGGATCAACCCGCATCCAGAACCGAGCTGTTCAGCCGAAGCCTTGGCGAGCTCAAGTCGCTCCGTGCGACCATAATGGCCGAATCCGGCAAGTTCAGCCAACTGGTCGATGACTTGCACCCCAAGTACGAATCCTTCGACGCCGAAGTCATCGCCGCCATTACGCAGGCGTTCGACAACCTGTCCGCTTTCCCGATCTCGGAGACTCCGCTCGACGACCTACGTTCTCGGGGAGACTCGCTTCAGACGACCGCCGACCGCCTCAGGCACTCACTCGCGACGGTGTCTGAGAAAGCGGCGAAATGGCACGTCGATTTCGACGGCACCCCCGAAGCGGTGACCGCGCTGTCCAATCCCGTCGGTCTTTCGGGGTTGCTTCCGTCCGTCGAGGTGACTGAAGAGGTGCTCGTTCAGGCACGAGGATTTTCTGGCTCACCGCTCGCCGTCAACCGCCTACAGGACATCGAAGCCGATCTGAACGCGCTTCTTGGAATCATCAATGAAGCAAAGAGCGCCCATGACGCTTTGACGAGTTGCGCCCGAGAGACCGGACAGGATTATGATGGAAGTTCGGATTCCGTCGCGGAGCTTGTCTGCCTAGCCAAGGTGGCCAGCGAGGCGCCCGAGGAGCTGTTGCCCTACCGCAGGAAGCAATTTGAGCACGCTCACCATGGGGAGATCTTCAAGAAGGCCAGCGCCGACCACGCACGCGAGGTACAATGGCACGCGGAGCTGGCCGAACGTTACTATCTCGAGGAGCTGCCTTCGGTCGATGAGCTGAAGCAGCTTTCCCGCCTGTTTCGGGAAGGCGACAGCATTTTCAACATATTCAAGAAGGATTGGCGCAGGGCGAAGAAACACTTCAGAAACTTCACCAAAGGCAAGGCCAAGCATTCGGTGGATGTGATGCAAGTTGAGTGTATGGGGCTCGCGGCCTGGTCGGAGCACCACATCACATACGTCAACAACCGAGAATATGTTGAATGGTTCGGCGAACTCTTCGCAGGCCCCGAAACTGACTTCGGAAAGATAGAAAGCCTCGGACGTTGGTATGGCGACAGCCTCAGCGCTGTGTTCGAGTGTGGGACGTTGTCGGATAAGGTCGACCTGACCAGCCTCGAGCACAAGAAAATATGCCAGCTCTCCGCTCGATCCAAGACCATCATGTCGGCTGCGGAGACCCTCTCGAACCTTGAAAGGAAACTGGCCGAACTCCTTCCGTTCAATGCCCATCCGCGCGCATTTCTGAAGGCCCATGGGTGGGATCGATACATCGACGACTTGTCGCGGCAGGTCGAGCAATTCCGAGCGCTGTTGGACTTCTTCAAGCCCAAGGCTCACGGGGCAGAGACACCTCATCGCGCCGTCGAACTTCTCGAGGCCAAGTTCGATCTTGCCGGTGCCACAGGGGAGCTGTCGGAACTCATCTGCGGGAAGGAAACCATCGCACGCATCGCCGGAGATGACTTCTCCGCAAACACGGTTCAACCTTCGCGCCGGTGGAACGAAGCGATTGATGATGTCCAAAACCTTGCGACGCAGTTCGGCGCCTTTGCCAGCTTGCTGGAGCGTTTTGTTCAAGGCCCGACCTCGCCGAAAGCCGCACTCCACTTCCTGGATTTTAAAATCAACCTCGACCGCCTGGTCAGGGACGCTCCAGTTCTTCGCCGGCCAGCGACCTTGAAAAGCTGGCAGGAGTATCTCGACTCCATCAAGGCGATTTGCCGCGACCTCGAATTTCTGACGACGTTGCTTGGTCGATTCGCACCAGACACTCGACCAGCGTCCGAGGTGCTGAAGGCCATCAGAGCGAAAACCAGCGCCGATGCCAAAGACGAGCTATTGAACACCAACCCCGACATCCAACGCTATTGGGGTGGGCACATCAACTCGGAGCGCACCGACATCCCGACTCTGGAGGCGACGTGGAATTGGGGGAATGCTGTTGTGTCCAGCGCCCTGCCTCCCCACATGAAATCCTCCATTCTGAACGAAGACGCCCCGCAGGCATTTCAAATCAATGCGGCATCGGCGAAGCATGGGGCCAGTTCGTTCCAAGCCATGCACAAAGTTATAAGTCAGCTATCAGTCCATGGACAGTTCGACTGGAATACATGGTTCCAGCAAAAATCGGCCGATGGCGGATGCCTTCCGCGCAAACTGGTGGAAAGGCTTCAGCGGGCAGCTGATGCTATCGACGACGTGATCCCGTGGGGGAAATACTTCAATGCCATGAAGACCTGCGAGCAGCATGGGCTCCAAGGTCTTACGAAGTTTTTGGAGGACGGCTCGTTGCCTCCAGAATCGCTTCCTGTCGCATTTGAGCGTGCGTTTTATGGTTCGATCGCGAAGGAAATCTACCGCAGACATAGCGCACTGTCCGATTTCATGGGGCAGACCCATGAGAAGCTGCGCGATAAGTTCATGAAAGCGGACAGGGAAATCATCAGGCTCAACGGGCTCAACGTCGCGTATCAGATCGACAAGGAGAAGCGGGTTCCGACCGGCATGACGGGGCCGAGAGCCTGCGACCAGACCGAATTGAATTTGGTCCTCAGGGAGATAGCAAAGCAGAATAAGCATATCCCGATTCGGCAACTCATAAAGCGCGCGGGCGTAACGCTTCAGGCCTTGAAGCCATGCTTCATGATGGGGCCGCTTTCCGTCGCCCAATACCTCGAATACGGCTCCGTCGAATTCGATCTGGTGGTAATGGACGAGGCTTCCCAACTCCGGCCGGAGGATGCCTTGGGGGCCATTGCGCGCGGCAAGCAGCTGATCGTCGTCGGTGATCCGAAGCAGTTGCCACCCACCTCATTCTTCGATCGCATACTGGACGGTGCGGACGGCGATGAGGCCGACACCCCTGCCGCCCTTGAGGGCACGGAGAGCATCCTCGACATCTGCCAGCAACTTTTCACCCCCGTCCGCACTCTGCGATGGCATTATCGCTCTCGACACCAATCGCTCATAGCCTTCTCCAATTTCCATTTTTATGAGGACAGCCTTGTCGTCTTTCCCTCGCCGTATGACCGTGGCCGGGACCTCGGCGTTCTATGGCAGTTCGTGAAGGACGGCTCCTATAAGGACAGGCGGAACGTCCCAGAGGCCCAGAGGATCGCCGACGCCGTGCTCATCCACATGCTGGAACACCCCGAGGAATCGTTGGGCGTCGTTTCGCTGAACCAGACACAACGCGACCTCATCCTCGACATACTAGAAAAGAAGCTCAAGTCGTTCAAGGAAGGCAGCGAATTCCAAGCGCACTGGGAAAACGAAGGGATGCCCTTCTTCGTAAAGAACCTCGAGAACGTCCAAGGCGATGAGCGGGATGTGATCTTCATTTCAACCACCTTTGGCAAGGCCCCTGGGACGGAGAAGCCGCGTCAGAACTTTGGACCAATCAGTCGCCCCGACGGCTGGCGCCGCCTGAACGTCTTGTTCACGCGCGCGCGGCGCCGACTTGTCCTGTTCACATCCATGCAGCCTGAAGACATCGTCGTAGACGAAATGACGCCGGCGGGTACGCGGGCCTTGAGGGACTACCTCGACTTCGCGAAGCGTGGGATTCTTGTGAAGACGGACTACACCGGTGCCAGAGAGCCGGATAGCGATTTTGAGGTATCGGTGGCCAACGTGCTTAAGGGCCATGGCTACGAGTTGCATCCGCAACTGGGCGTCGCGAACTTCTTCATCGACATGGCGGTGCGAAACCCTGACCGTCGCGGAGAGTTCCTTGCGGCCATCGAGTGCGATGGGGCAATGTACCACAGCTCGGCCTCGGCTCGCGACCGGGACAGAATTCGCCAGGAGATACTTGAATCTCTTGGTTGGAAAGACAAAATATGGAGAATTTGGTCGGCGGATTGGTTTAGCAACCCGAGCAAAGAAGTCCAACGACTAATTGACTTTTTGGAGAAATGCCGCCGCGTCTCTGCAACAGAGTGCCCGGTGTCTTATGAAGAAAAACCAAGCGATGAAAGTCCTAGTGAAGAACGGGCTATAAGTGATGTTGTTAACAAAAATGGCCAGGATGATGATGCGGCGGACGCGGGTGGTATCGATGGTCAAAACACCGCAGATATTTTTGTTGAGATTGGGAATACAATTACAATCAGCTTCTTGGACACCCCGAAAGAAAGTCGCGCCATCAAGATAGTTGAGGGGCAACATCCCAACATCCCAGGGGTGATCGGCGAAGATACTCCGCTTGCTCAGGCTATACTAGGTCTTGAGGTCGGGGAAATTGGTACCGTACATGTCACAAGACACCCTCCCAGAAAAGTCAAAATAATCAAGATCGAGTAACTTTTTAGCTGACAATTTGTGGCAAAGCCTAAGCTTGGTATGTGACAAGCATTCAAGAGGTCGTGCCAGGACCATGGGGGTGTTGTGAGCCAAGTGCCTGGGCTGATGCTCGGGGTATTGTATTTCTCCCCTTGACCGGGCCACGGGGGCGAGCCCCTTGTTACTGCTCAACGGAGGTTCATGCTGATGCTGCGCACGGTGCCGCTTTATCAGGTCGATGCTTTTGCGGACGGCGTGTTTTCGGGCAATCCGGCGGCGGTGGTGCCGCTTGAGGAATGGCTGCCGGACGAGACGCTCGCGGCCATCGCCGAGGAAAACAACTTGTCGGAGACGGCGTTCTTTGTGCCTTTGGGGCCGAAGGAGGCTGGGGAAACGGCTGGTGGCGCGGAGGGCGGCTACCGCCTGCGCTGGTTCACGCCCACATTCGAAATCGACCTGTGCGGGCATGCCACCTTGGCCTCGGCCTGGGTGGTCTTCAACGAACTGGGTTTTTCCGGGCCGCGCATCCGCTTCGAGTCCAAGAGCGGGCCTTTGTTCGTGGAACGGGAAGGGGACCTGCTGGTCCTGGATTTCCCGTCCTGGCCGCCGGAGCGGGTGGCGGTGACGGAGGCTATGGCGCGGGCTTTCGGGGCCATGCCCCTGGAGGCCTGGGCTGGGCGCGACCTTTTGTGCGTTTTTGCGGACGAGGATGTGGTGCGCGAGATGCGGCCCGATCACGCGGCGTTCCACGGGATGCCTTACGTGTGCAACATCGCGAGCGCTGCGGCCAGGCCGGGCGGGGAGTTCGACATCGTATCGCGTGTGTTCTGTCCGGAGGTGGGCATCCCGGAGGACCCGGTGACGGGCTCGGCGCACAGCCTCCTCACCCCGTTCTGGACCGAGCGCCTCGGCAAGAAGACGCTGCGGTCGTACCAGGCGTCCAGGCGCGGCGGCCGGCTCTGGTGTGAGCTTCGGGACGGCCGGGTGCGCATCGCTGGCCGCGCGGCGCTGTATCTGCGCGGGCGGATCGAGCTGGGAGGCGCGTCATGAACGCGGAGATTCCTCCAGACGCCCCGTCGCCGCACTACAGCATCACGGCCCGCCAGAGCATCGTCGAGACGCCGGAGGTGCGCGTGACGCTGATGACCCTGGCCCCTGGCGAGGCCACTCCCTGGCACCGGCACACCAAGGTGACGGACACGGCCTTCCGTCTGGACGGCGAGGTGGAGGTGCAGGCGGAGATGCCGCCCAATGCCCAAGCGAAGGGCCAGGCAGAGGACCAGACGGACGGCCCCGTGGAGCGCATCCGCCTCATGCCCGGCGTGCCCTGCCGCATGGAGCCGGGCCGCGTGCACCGCGTGGCCAACGCGGGCAGTGGTCCCTGCCGGTTCCTGCTGGTGCAGGGTGTGGGGGCGTATGATTTCGTGAAGGCGCGGACCTAGGTGGACAGCCTTTTCGTCGCCGCCGCCTGCCTGCTTCTGGGGGTGCTGCTGCGCCGCCTGGGCCGGATGCCGGAGGATGCCGACCGCTATGATCTCCGGCGCATTGCCAGCGGCGATTTGCGATGATAGTCCCTTTGCGCGCGCCCGGGAAGCCCCGCCAGGGGAGCCTTCCCGGCCTTGCAAGCACTTTGCCGAACAGGAGAACCGACCATGCCGACTCCGCCAGCCGCCACCCCCGCAGAGGCCCTTGTTGCCGATGCTGAACTCAAAAGCGTCATGCGCGCACACATCACCACCGTGCTCATGGCCCGTGTGTCCCAGGACGACTCCCGGCGCGTGGAGGCCCTGCGCGACTATCTGGCCGTGACCCAGGCCGTGACGGACATCGGGGCTGCCGACACCGTGGCCATGATGGTGCCGCCGCTCATGCCCTCGCTCTACCGCCGCTGGATCGGCATGTTCGCGGAGCGGCTGTTTGAGACCGCGCCCCAGGCGCAGCTGGAGATCCTCTGCGACGGCGCGGAGGAGAATGGCGGAACCCTGGCCCTGGCCTTCGTCATGTTCCTGGAGTCGGAGCGCATGGAGCGGCAGATGGCCGACGACCTGCGCGCCTTTGGCGGTGGTCAGGCGGACGACGCGCGCGAGGCCCAGATGGCCGATCTTGCGGCCAGCTACCTGCGCGCGCGGGTGGTCGCGCTGGCGGAGAAGGATGCGGAAAAGGACGCGGCCAAGACCAAGGTCAAGACCAAGACAAAGGTAGGCAAGAGCCGCTAAGCGCGCTGGAAGAGCCAGGGCCTTGCTTGCGGTTGCGTGCGATGCTTGGCGTTAGGCTGTCTTGGGCTGGGTCAGCACGCGCTCCACGGCGTCGGCCACGGGACCCGCTTCGGGCATTTGCTCCTCGGCCGCGCTTTCGATGAGGGCGATCTGCAGGTTGAGTTCGCGCTGCAGCGTCACGCTGTGCGGGTCAAAGAAAAGCTTCCACACCACGGCGGCCTTCTGCACGCGGTCCAGCCGCGCCAGCACCAAGCCCAAATAGAGGATGGCCCGGTTGTCCTTGCGATTTTTCTGCAGCAGGCGTTCGAATTCCACCTTGGCCTGAATGTACTGCCCCTGGCGGTACAAGCACTCGCCCAGCCGCTGGCGCGCCTCGGCGTTGCCGGATTCGGACTGCAGGAAGCTCCGGTAGAAGCCTGTGGCCGCGACGAGGTCTCCGGCTTTGTAGGCCTCGTTGGCCTGGGCCAGCAGGGGCGCGGTATTGGAGGCCGCCGCCACTGGGGTCTCGGTCTGGTTGCCGCGCACCCGGTCCATGAAGCCGAACAAGAGCCTGCGGCGCGAAACGTTGATTTCTTCTTTCTTGTCTTGGGCCACCTGGGTCCTCCCGCGTGTGCAAGACGCCTTCTGGCCTTGCGATTCCTTGCTGCACAGCATACTTCTTTCCCCCACGGGGTCAAGGCCGCAAACTTGAGACACAGGGGGCGCATGTGCCAGGCCAGCTTCACGGTCAATGTCATGGATGGACGGGCAGAATCCTGCTCGTGGACCTCTCCACGGGCAGACACGAAACGCGTGACCTGCCGGAGGATGTCCGCGCCGCGTTCCTTGGCGGGCGTGGCTTGGGCGGTTATTTCCTGCGCGACTTCGCCACGCTGCCCTGCGACCATCCAGACCTGCCCCTGACCATCGCCAGCGGACCACTTACGGGCACGGACGCCCCCGCCTCCAGCTTCTGCCACATCACCACCCGCTCGCCCCTCACCGGGACCGTGGGCGACGCCAGCGCGGGCGGCCGTCTGGGCGCGGAGCTCAAGCGCGCTGGTTTCGACGCCCTGGTCGTCACCGGACGTGCGGCCAGACCCTGCGGCATCGAGATCAGCGATGATGAGGTGCGCCTTACGGACGCGGCAATGCTCTCCGGCCTGCCGACGCACGACGTGTTCACGCGGCTGCGCCAGCGTCTGCCCCACGGCTCGCTGGCCGCCACCGGTCCGGCCGCGGAGAGCGGCAGCCTGTTCGCCACCCTGCTGGTGGACCTGTACCATCAGGCCGGGCGCTGCGGCGTGGGCCGCGTGTTCGGGCTCAAGAACCTCAAGTATCTGGCGGTGCGCGGCCGTGGAGCGGTCCGTGTGGCCGATCCCGCCGGGTTGGCGCGCGCGCGGGAGGACATCCTGCGCCTGGTCAACGCCTCCCCGGCGCTCATGGGCCAGCAGGGCTTCACCAATTTCGGCACCGGCAGCCTGTTCGACCTAATGGACGCCCGGCGCATGATGCCCACGGACAACTTCGCGCGCACGCATTTCCCGCCCGCCGGGGAGCTGAACGCCCACGCCTACCACACACGCTACCATCCGCTGAAGCGCGGGTGCGAGGGCTGCCCTGTGGATTGCAAGCGACTCTCGGCCGACGGGCGTCCCTTGCCGGAATGCGACGCCATGAGCCACTTCACTGCGCTCATCGGCAACGACATGATCGAGCTGGCCATGCGCGCCAATGATTTCTGCGCCTGCCTGGGGCTCGATCCGGTGAGCGCGGGCGTGGCCCTGGCCTGCCACCGCGAACTCACGGGCGAGGCGCTGGACCCGGAGCGGGTGCTGGAGCTGCTGCTCGGCATGGGCAAGGGCGAAGGCCCGGCCGCAAGGCTTGGCCGGGAGCTGGGCCAGGGCGCGGCCAGGTATGCGGGTGCGCACGGCCGCCCGGAGCTGGCCATGTGCGTGAAGGGGTTGGAGTTGCCCGCCTGCGATCCGCGCGGCGCTTACGGCCTCGCCCTGGCGTATGCCGTGGCGACCCACGGCGGCTCAAACCTGCGAGCCAACCCCTTAAGCCACGAGGTGCTGCGCAAACCCGTGGCCACGGACCGCTTCAGTTTTTCCGGCAAGGCGCGCAGCGTCAAGCTCGCGGAGGACGCGGCGGCTGCGGCGGACAGTCTCACCGTCTGCGCGCATCTGCTTCTGGCCACGGGCATGGAGGAGTATGCGCGGGCCTTCGCGGCCGTCACCGGCCAGACCGCCACGGCCGGGGACCTGCTGGCTTGCGGCGCACGCATCGAGTATCAGGAGCGGTTGATGAACGCGCAAAACGGCTTTTCGGCGGTTGCGGACGACCTGCCCGCACGCTTCTTCGCCGAGCCCGGCAGCGGCTCGCCGGACATCCCGGTGCCGCCTGTGCCGCGCCAGGAGTTCCTCGCCGCCCGCGCCGCCTATTACCGCATCCGGGGGCTCACTCCGGACGGTCTGCCCACGCGGGAGATGGCGGCGCGCCTTGGCCTGCCCTGGCCCGACGGGTCGCCCGCGCAGGCTGCCGGAGAAGGGGAGGGCGCATGACCGACTTTGCCGTAAAATACGCCGCCAAACTGGCCGGCGTCGGCCTCTGCGCCGAAGGCGAGCCGTTTTTTGTTGTTCAGGACGCGGAACTCGCCTTTAGCCACGCGGGCGACCAGCGCCAAGGCGTGGCCGTGGCGGCCATCCAGGGCCTTGGCGCGGCCGCGCTGCTTATCGCCCGGCCCATTGGCGCCTGCCAGATGACCGTGCTCGCCCTGGCCGAGGAGGCCCTGGCTTCGGGCGCGGGCTTTGTCGTTCCAGGCGACTGTGAAACGCGGACCTTTCTGCACGACCTGCCCGTGGTGCGCGGTCTTGATGCCCCAGGCCTCATCGAGGCCCTCTCGCGGCGCAAGGGGTGCATCGTCGTGGCGGACGGCCAGGCGCTTCTGGCGGCGGCGGGCTCGGTGAGCCCGGAACAGGCCTTCGTCACCGCCAGCTCCATGGCCTTCGCCTGCTTTGTGGCCTATTTCGCCAAGCACCTGCGCGACCTGCGCGCCGGAACCATGACCGAAGCGCGCCGTGCGGTCTTCGCGGCCATCCGCGCCCAGCTCGACCAGGACATGGCCCGGCTGCCGGGGGAGATGCCGGAGCTTTTGCCCGGCCCCTTCGCGGACGAGGACCAGGCCCGCGCGGCCATGGTCCAGGCCGGACGCTTTGTCGTGGAGTATGGCCTCGTGGACTCGTCCTTTGGCAACGTGTCCTGCCGGCAGATGGCCCCGAGCGGCGAGCTTCTGCTCATCAGCCAGACGGGCAGCTCGCTGGACGAGCTGGGCGGGTGCATCGACCCCTGCCGGTTCGACGGCGCGTCCTGCGTGGGCCTCACCGCTTCGAGCGAGCTCACCGCGCACCGGGCCATCTACGACGGTGGTCCGGCGCTGGCCATCCTGCACGGGCACCCGCGTTTCGCCGTCATCCTGTCCATGGACTGCGAGCGGCTCGATTGTCCGGGCCTGGGCGAGTGCCACCGCGCCTGCGCCACGCCGCGCGGCTTCACGACCGATGCCGGTCTGGACATCCCCATCGTGCCGGGAGAGGTGGGCACCGGGCCCTTCGGCCTGTGCAACACCCTGCCGCCAGCGCTCAATCAGGGACAAGGCCGGCCTGGGGCCATCGTGTATGGGCACGGGCTCTTCGCCACCGGGGCGGTGGACTTCCGCGCCGCCTTCGCCACCCTGCTAGACGTGGAGCGCTTCAGCCGCGAGGAGTACTTCCGCCGCGTGGCGGCGCTTGACGCGGGAGCGGGACCACCCCGGAGAAAGTGATTTTCTTCCCCGGCCAAGGGTGGTACCCCAACCTTCCCGCCGACACTCAGCGGAGAGGGCGGCGGGCAACCCGGGGGCGAGCATCATGACTGAAGACAGGCGCGCGGCGCTTCTGCCCATGCTGGCGCTTGTCGCGGCCAGCATCCTCTGGGCCAGCGCGTTCATCGCCTTCAAGCTGGCCTTCCTGGCCTATGACACCATGTTCGTGGTCTTCGGCCGCATGCTCGTGGCCACCCTGTGCTTCCTGCCCCTATACCCGCGCTTCCGCTCCCAGCCCTACCGCCGGGGCGATTGGAAGCCCATCGTGCTCATGGGCCTGTGCGAGCCCGGCCTGTACTTCCTGTTCGAAACCTCGGCCATCAAGAACACCGAGGCCGCCCAGGCGGGCATGGTTGTGGCCATGCTGCCCCTCATGGTGGCCGTGGGCGCGCATTTCCTGCTGGGGGAAGAGGTTGCCGGCCGCACCTGGGCCGGATTTCTTGTCGCCGTCGCCGGGGCGGCGCTGCTTTCGTTATTCTCCCGCGCCACGGAGAACGCGCCCCATCCGGCCTTGGGCAACTTCCTTGAATTTCTCGCCATGTGCTGCGCCACGGGCTATACCATCCTGCTCAAGAAGCTCTCCGCGCGCTATTCGCCCATGTTTCTCACCGCGACCCAGGCCCTGCTCGGCTGCGTGGTCTTTCTGCCGCTCATGTTCCTGCCCGGCCAGCATCTGCCCACGGCGTTCGTCCTCGTGCCCGCGCTGTCCATCGTTTACCTGGGCGCGGCCAGCACGCTTGGGGCTTATGGCCTGTACAGCTATGGCGTGAGCAAGATCCCGGCCAGCCAGGCCTCGGCCTTCATCAACCTCATCCCCGTGGCCACGGTGCTCATGGCGCGGCTGGTGCTGGACGAGGTGTTCTCCCTGGGCCAGTACCTGGCCTCGGCCGTGGTGCTGGGCGGCGTGCTCCTGAGCCAGGACATGCGCCGCGGCCAGCGCTCAGCCAAGGCTGCGGCCCAGGCCTGAAAGGGCCGCCAGGCACCGGGGAAACAACCGATGACGCCGGACCACATCGAAATCACCGCCGGTGACGAGCGCATCGCGGTCGAACTCAGCTTCGACCGCTTCCGCAGCCTGCGCATCTCCGTGCGTCCGGAAGGTGTGGTGCGCGTGCGCGCGCCCTTGGGGGCAAGCTTGCGCTTTGTGCGGGAGAGCGTTCAGGCCAAGGCGGTGTGGATCGCCCGGCACCTGGAGCGCTTTCGCGCCGTGCGGCCCGTGCGCTGCCTCGAATATGCCCACGGTGAGCCGCATGCCTTTCTGGGGCGTGAGTATTGCCTGGATGTACGTTGCGGCCCTGGCCCGCGCGGTGTGTGCCTGGCGGACGACCGCCTGGAGATCGCCTGCAGGATTCCGCCGGAGCCGGAGCGCGTGCGCAAACTGCTGGACGCCTGGTACATGGAGCAGGCGCGCGAGGTGTTCGCCCGAGTCATTCGCGAGCTTTTACCGCGTTTCGACGCTCTGGGCGTGCCCCGGCCGACGAAGCTCAAGGTGCGCGCCATGACCAGTCGCTGGGGCACCTGTTCCCGCGCCGGGGTCATCACCCTGAACCGGCACCTGGTCAAGGCCGCGCTGCCCTGCGTGGAGTATGTGGCCGCGCATGAGCTGTGCCACCTGCGCCACCACGGGCACGATGCGCGTTTCTACGGCCTGCTCGCGGCCATTCTGCCGGACTGGAAGCAGCGCCGCGCCCGGTTGCGGCGCGAGGTCGTGCTCTGAGCCCCCCAAGCCGCCGCCGCTTCCTCTTGACGCCTCCGCGTGCTACCAACCGCACATGACGAACAGCTCCCTCTCCACTCTGTACCGCAAGGTGGACGCGCGGCTTTTGCCGTACCTTTTCGCGCTCTATGTGGTGGCGTATCTGGACCGCGTGAACGTGTCCTTCGCCGCGCCGGGGCTGATCCACGACCTGTCGTTCTCAAACTCCGTGTTCGGCCTGGGGGCGGGCATGTTCTTCGCAGGCTATGTGCTGTGCGAGGTGCCGAGCAACCTGATCCTGCGGCGCGTGGGCGCGCGCTTCTGGATCGCGCGGATCATGGTCACCTGGGGCATCGCGGCCTGCGGCATGGCCCTGGTGCACACGCCCTGGTCGTTCAACGTGTTGCGGTTTCTCCTGGGCGTGGCCGAGGCCGGGTTCCTGCCCGGCATCATCTACTATTTGACCCTCTGGTATCCGCAGGAGCGCAGGGCGCGGGCCGTGGCCCTGTTCATGGCCGCCACGCCCGTGGCCGGCGTTGTGGGCGCGCCGCTCTCCGGTTATTTGCTCGAACTTGAGGGCGCGCTGGGCCTTTCGGGCTGGCAGTGGCTTTTTGTGCTGGAGGGCCTGCCCGCCATCCTGCTGGGCTTTTCCGTGCTGCGGCTCTTGCCCAACGGCCCGGACGATGCGCGCTGGCTCGACCCTGCGGAACGCGCCGCCATTTCCACCGAGCTGCAGGCCGAGTCGGTGCGCGGCAGAGAGGATTCGGCGAGTGCGGCGGGAGAGGCGCGCGGCTTGCGCACGGTGCTCTTGGGTCTGGCGCGGCAGCCACTGGTCTGGCTGCTTAGCGCCGCCTATTTCGCGCTGTGCGTGGGCATGTACGGCCTGGTGATGTGGATGCCGACGCTCCTTGCCGAGGTGCTCGGCGCGGCCGCCACGCCGGAGCGGGTGGGCCGGCTCTCGGCAGTGCCCTACCTGGGCGGAGCCGTGGGCATGGTGCTCGTGGGGCGGCATTCCGACGCCACGGGCGAACGGCGCTGGCACACGGCCGGGCCGCTGTTCGTCAGCGCGGCGGGCTTTCTTTTGAGCCTCTTGCCCTTCGGCGCCTGGACCGGGCTTGGAGGCGGGCCGTGGTGGAGCCTCGGCTGCTTCACTATCGCCACCATCGGACTCTGGGGCGTGCTCGGCCCCTTCTGGACCATCCCGACCGGGCTGCTCACCGGCGCGGCCGCGGCGGGCGGGGTGGCGCTCATCAATTCCATCGGCAACACGGGCGGCTTCGTGGGCCCGACCCTGGTCGGCCTGGTGCGCGACGCCACCGGCAGCCATGTCATGGGCTTTCTCGCCATCGCCGTGACCATGGCCCTGGGCGGGTGCTGCATCCTTCTGGCCACGCGCCGGGACTGACAAGGACTGTCTCGGAGCAACGCGCCAACCCCCACGCGGCTTTTTTCGCGCTGGCCGTTTGGCCCTCCTGGTTCCAGCGCCTCCGGGCGACGATTCTTGTGCCAAAACTTGTGGTGAAGCCGCCAACTCGACTTCTCTCCGTCCTGTTTCTAAGGGCTATATGTCTCGTGTGACATATATGTTTGGACAAGGAGGGAGAGGACATGTCGGCGGAGGTGGATCGCCAACCAGCAGTCGTCAGGCTGCACCTGTGGCTGGAGCGCGGTGGCAAGACGATGCTCGGGTTGGGCAAGCTGCAACTGCTGGAGCGCATCGGCACGTGCGGCTCCATCAAGTCGGCCGCGGACGAGCTGGGCATGAGCTACCGGGCGGCCTGGGGCAAGCTGAAAGCCTCCGAGGAGGCGCTCGGCGTGCCGCTCATCGAAAAGGTCGGCGGCAACAAAAGCGGCTGCCGTTTGACGCCGGAGGGGCACGTCCTGGCCGAGGCCTTCCGGCTTTGGTTCGCCGAGGTGGAGCGCCATGCCGCAGACCGCGCCAATGACCTGTTTCCCTTTCTGTGCCGCAATTTCCCCGACAAGAAACCCCGTTCCCTTCCCGCCGACGCCGCTTCATGTGTTTTTCAAAACATATGAATATTATTGAATAAAGTTTGACGCGCTTCTTTCGTTGTGCCAAAGTGAGCATAATTGACTGAAGCAAGGCGGCGCGGTCGGCTCACGCGTGTTTGCTGGCCGCAAAGCGACAAAGGAGGATACATGAGCGTCTCACGGCGAGGATTCATTAAATTGCTCGGTGCGGGCACAGCCTGTCTCGGGCTCTCGAAGCTCGGGATCGATCTTGGGCCTGCGCAGGCGTATGCCGCAGGGCTTAAGACCGAGGGCTGCAAGGAGTTCGTCTCCATCTGCCCGTTCTGCGCCTGTTGCTGCAACACGATTATCAGCGTTCGGGACGGCAAGATCATCAGCGTCGAGGGCGACCCGGACTATCCGGTGAGCGGCGGCGGCTTGTGCGCCAAAGGCGCGGCCTTGCTTACCATGCACGTGAACAAGCACCGGATCACCAAGCCGCTGTACCGTGCGCCCGGAAGCACCAAGTGGGTGGAGAAGGAATGGTCCTGGACCATCGACCGCATCGCCCGCAAGATTAAAGAGACCCGCGACCACGATTTCATCACCAAGGACGCCAAGGGGCGTCAGGTGAACCGCCTGGAGTCCATGTTCCAGCTTGGCAGCTCACAAATGGACAACGAAGAATGCGCCCTCTCGCACCAGATGCTTCGCGGTCTGGGCGTGGTCCACATGGACCATCAGGCCCGTATTTGACACAGCGCTACTGTGGCGGCTCTGGGAGAGTCGTTCGGACGCGGTGCAATGACCAACCACTTCACCGACATCGCCAATGCCGATGCGGTGCTCATTATGGGCTCCAACGCGGCGGAGCATCACCCCATCGCATTCAAGTGGGTGCTGAAAGCCAAGGAAAAGGGCGCCCCTGTCATCCACGTTGACCCGAAATTCTCGCGGACCTCGGCCCGCAGCACGTTCCACGTGCCGTTGCGCTCCGGCACGGATATCGCCTTCATGGGCGGCATGGTGAAGTACATTCTCGAAAACGAGCTTTACTTCAAGGAATACGTCGCCGAGTACACAAACTCCGCCTTCATCGTCAGTGACAAGTTTTCCTTCAAGGACGGCATGTTCTCTGGCTACAACGCTGAAAAGAAGGTTTACGACAAAAGCTCTTGGTCTTTTGAGATGGACGGCGCGGGCCAAGTCAAGCGCGACCCGAGCTTGAAGAACCCGCGTTGCGTGTTCCAGCTGCTTAAGGCGCACTATTCGCGCTACGACCTGGACAAGGTCTCCGAGACCACCGGTGTGACGAAGGAGAACCTGCTGAAGGTCTACAAGGCTTTCGCCGCCACCGGCAAGCCCGACAAGGCCGGCACCGTGCTGTATGCCCTGGGTTGGACCCAGCACACCGTGGGCGTGCAGAACATCCGCCTTTCGGCCATCATCCAGCTGCTGCTTGGCAACATCGGTGTGGCTGGCGGCGGCATCAACGCCCTGCGCGGCGAGCCGAACGTCCAAGGTTCCTCGGACCACGCCATCCTCTATCACATCCTGCCCGGCTACCACGCCATGCCCCATGCCGGCTGGGCCAATCTGGCCGAGTACCTGAAGGCCAACACTCCGGTCACGAAAGACCCCATGAGTGTCAACTGGTGGGGCAACCGGCCCAAGTACATGGTCAGCCTCCTCAAGGCTTGGTTCGGCGATACCGGCACCGAGGCCAACGGCTTCGGCTATGATTGGCTGCCCAAGGCCGAGCCCGGCGAGGACTACTCGTACATCTTCCTCTTTGACCGCATGTATAAGGGCAAGGTCAGGGGCGGGTTTGTCTACGGCACAAACCCGGCGCAGAGCGCCCCGAACAGCCATAAGGTTCGCAAGGCCCTGGAGAACCTGGACTGGATGGTGGTGGGCGAACTGCACCACACCGAGACCAGCGACTTCTGGCGCCGCCCCGGGGTTGATTCGAAAAAGATCAAGACCGAGGTGTTCATGCTGCCTTCCGCGCAGCGCGGCGAAAAGGAAGGCTCGGTCAGCAATTCAGGTCGCTGGCTCATGTGGCACTACAAGGCCGCGGAGCCAATGGGGCAGAGCAAGCCCATGGGCGTCATGGCCGTTGAGATCATGAACGCCGTGCGCGACCTGTACAAACAAGAGGGCGGCGCTTTCCCCGAGCCCGTGCTCAACCTTGACTGGCCCGAGACGTATCAGCCTGAAGAAATAACCAAAAAGATTAACGGTTACTTCACGCGCGACACGAAGATCGGCGATAAGCTGTACAAGAAGGGCCAACTCGTTCCGGGCTTCCCGAACCTCCAGGCCGACGGCAGCACCAGCAGCTACAATTGGCTGTACTGCGGCGGCTATTCCGAAACCGAGGGCAATCTCGCCAAGCGCCGCAATCTGACCCAGACGCCCATGCAGGCGAAGATCAAGCTCTTCCCGCTCTTCTCCTGGGCTTGGCCGTTGAACCGGCGCGTTCTGTACAACAGGGCTTCCGTGGACAAGAACGGCAATCCCTACAATCCCGCGAAGGCCGTCATCGCTTGGCAGGATGGCAAGTGGGTGGGCGACGTGCCCGACGGCCCTTGGCCGCCAATGGCCATGAAGGGCGGCAAGTACCCGTTCATCATGACCACCGAGGGCCATGCGCAGCTCTTCGGGCCTGGCCGCGAAGACGGTCCCATGCCGGAGCATTACGAGCCGGCGGAAACTCCCGTGAAGAGCCACGCCTTCTCAGGACAGCTCAGCAACCCGTGCATGAAGAAAGCCACAAGCGACATGGACTTGCTGGCCGACCCGGGCGATCCGCGCTTCCCCATCGTGCTCACCACCTACAGCATGACGGAGCACTGGTGCGGCGGCGGAGACACCCGCAACACCCCGCCCTTGCTTGAGGCCGAGCCGCAGCTGTATGTGGAGATGAGCCCGCAGCTGGCGAAGGAAAAGGGCATCCAAAACGGCGATGTGGTCGTGGTGGAGAGCATACGCGGCAAGGTGGAGGCTGTGGCCATGGTCACTGTCCGCTTGCGGCCGTTTATGGTCCAGGGCAGAATCGTACACGAGATCGGCATGCCCTTCTGCTTCGGCTGGACCACGCCGAAATGCGGCGACGCGACAAACAGGCTGACCTCCTCGGTGGGCGACCCCAACACCACCATTCCAGAGTACAAGGCCAGTCTTGTCAACATCCGCAAGGCCACCAAGGTGACCGAGCTGTAGCCGCAACCCGCAGTTGCAACCGGGCGGGCGCGCTGAGAAACGCGCGCCCGCCCGATCAAGCAAGGAGCAAAACCATGCCCAAGGCCTTTTTGATAGACACCACACGCTGCACGGCCTGCCGGGGCTGCCAGGTGAGCTGCAAGGAGTGGAAGGGGTTCCCCGCCGTTCCCACCAAGCAGCGCGGCACCCACCAGAATCCGCCCGACCTGACGCATTACAACTTCAAGCTGGTGCGCTTTTCCGAATATTTGGAAGGCGACACCGTGAAATGGTACTTCTTCCCGGACCAGTGCCGCCACTGCATCGATGCGCCCTGCAAAGGCGCGTCGAGCATTGATGGCTCCATCATCCAGGATGCGGCCACAGGCGCGATCCTCTACACGGAAAAGACCGTTAAGGAAGACTTTGAGACCATCCGGTCCGCCTGCCCATACGACATTCCGCGCAAAGACCCCAAGACCAAGCGCATCGTCAAATGCAACATGTGCATCGACCGCGTGCAGGCCAACAAGCTGCCCATGTGCGTGAAAACTTGCGCCTTGGGGGCCATGAACTTCGGCGACCGCGACGTCATGCTCAAGCTTGCGGCGGAGCGGCTCGTGGCCGTACAGAAGGACTTCCCCGCAGCCCAACTCTGCGACATGGAGAGCGTCAGCACCATCTATCTGGTCGCCGACACCCCATCGAAATACCACAAGTTCGCCGTGGCCGATGCTTCCGGCGCGCCGGGCATGACCCGCAAGGAAATGTTGGCCGGGCTTTTGGCCCCGCTGCGCAAGACCACCAAACAGCTTCAGTGATAACGGGACATTACGCCTCCCAGAACCATCGCGGGGCCGCCGGCGCACATAGGCCGGCGGCCCCGCCCTTTCCAATACCTCAACGCCTCAAGGAGCCTCCATGACCAGTCCCAGCACCCAGCCGGGTTCCCCATCCCTCCGGGCCATCGAAACCGCCCTTGCCCGGGCCGCCACGGAGGTCCCGGCCCTCGCCCCGCTGCTTGCGGCCTTTGGCCCGCTGTTTGCCGCGCGCGCGGAGCTGCGCGCGAGCGCCCCCGGCTGGAGCGGCCCGGCTCCGGCCCTGGACGCGGAACGCTTTACGCAGGGCGTTTTCGTGCTGGCGCAAATGGAGCATGGGCAGGGCTTTCAGGACATGAGCGCCCATCTGGCCCAGGCCGCGCAGACCCTGTTGCCCGTCATGGTGCAATCGTTCCCGGCCGTGGCGCAGGAACTGAACATTTTGTCCGAGGCCATCGCCTCTGGCGCGCTGCCCCTGGAGGACTTGGCCGCTGCTGGCTTCGGCGAGACGGTGCAAGTTCCCGGGGTCGGGGCCGAGACCCTGGCCTTCGCCGCTTCCGAACTGGTGCGGCCCTTTGTGGAGCGCCAGGCTCAGGACCTGCTCGCGCTGGTCAAGGATCTGCCCTGGCGCCAGGCCCTGTGCCCGGTGTGCGGCAATGCCCCGGACATGAGCGTGCTGCGCCGCACCTCGGACTCCTCGGAATTCATCCAGGCGCACGGCGGGCAGCGCTTCCTGCGCTGTTCCTGCTGCGCCTCGGAGTGGGCCTACAAGCGCGTCTCCTGCCCCACCTGCGGGTGCGAGGACCCAGATGGCCTCATGGTGCTGCGCGCTCCCATCCGGCTCTTTGAACGCGCCGACGCCTGCACGCGCTGCAACACCTTCATCCTTTGCCTGGACACCGGCGAAATGGTGGACATCCCCGACCTGGACGTGGCGGCGCTGACCATGCTGCCTCTTGAACTCCAGGCCAAGGCCCAGGGCTATGCGCCTTTGGCCCGGCATCCCTGGGGTGATCTTTAAGGCGGGAGCCGCGCTAGCGCTTGGCACGAAGCCGTTTGCGCATTCCAAAGAACACTCGGTGAAATCCGGCCGGTCCAGCGCGACGTTTGCGCTGGACCGGCCGTCCTCTTTGTGGCGGTCCGCTTTCCTCCGGCCTGGCTCGCGTATTCCACCTCGAACAAGTGGTATGTTAGCGATAGCATAACAAGATATGCGAAAACATTTTGACCAAAAACCACCTCCATGCCATAGGTGGCATAATCGGTCATAGATTGTAGCCCGGGCTCCGGCTTCCTGTCGGCGTCTCACAGGATGAGAGCAAGGAGGAGAAATGAACGTATCCAGGCGAGGATTCATCAAATTGCTCGGAGCGGGCACCGCCTGCTACGGGCTGTCGCGGCTGGGGCTTGATGTGAAGCCCGCCCTGGCCTACGCCACCAGCCTCAAGACGGCGGGGTCCAAAGAGGTGCTGTCCATCTGTCCCTACTGTTCCTGCGGCTGCAACATCATCATGTCCGTCCGGGACGGCCAGCTCATCAGCTCCGAGGGCGATCCGGACTACCCCGTGAGCGAGGGTTCCCTGTGTCCCAAGGGCGCGGCCTTTCGCGCACTGCACGTGAACAAACACCGCATCACAAAGCCCCTGTACCGCGCGCCCGGCGCCACGGATTGGGTGGAGAAGGACTGGGACTTCATGCTCTCCACCATCGCCCTGCGCATCAAGACCGCGCGCGACCGTGACTTCAAAACCAAGAACGACAAAGGCCAGGCGGTCAACCGGCTCGACACGGTGTTCTCCGTCGGCAGCGCGCTTATGGACAACGAGGAGTGCGCGGTCACGGTGCAAGCGCTCAGAGGCCTGGGGATCTACCAGATAGATCATCAGGCACGTGTTTGACACGGCCCGACTGTACCGGCTCTGGCAGAGTCGTTCGGACGCGGCGCGATGACGAATCACTGGATTGACATCAAGAACTCCAACGCCGTGCTCATTATGGGCAGCAATGCCGCCGAGCACCATCCTATCTCCTTCAAATGGGTGCTGCGCGCCCGCGACAATGGCGCAATGGTCATCCACGTGGACCCGAAGTTTTCCCGGACCTCGGCCCGCTGTGATCTGCACGTGCCCCTGCGCAGCGGCACGGACATCGCTTTTTTGGGTGGCATGCTCCTATACATCCTGGAGAAAAATCTTTACCAGAAGGACTACGTCACCGAGTACACCAACGCGAGCTTCATTCTCGGCAAGGACTACGGGTTCAAAGACGGCTTGTTCAGCGGGTTCGATCCGCAGAAGCATGTGTACGACCGCAAGAAATGGGACTTCGCCCGCGATGACAAGGGCGTCTCCCTGCGTGACAAGACCCTGAAGGATCCCCGTTGCGTGTTCCAGGTGCTGAAGAAGCACTATGCCCGCTACACGCCGGACATGGTGAGCAAGGTCACGGGCGTTTCCAAGCAGAACCTGCTCACGGTGTACGAGACCTTCGGCGCCACGGGCAAGCCGGACAAGGCCGGCACCATGATGTACGCCCTGGGCTGGACCCAGCACACCGTGGGCGTGCAGAACATCCGCCTGGCCTGCATGATCCAGCTGCTTCTGGGCAACATCGGCGTGGCGGGGGGCGGCATCAACGCCCTGCGCGGCGAGCCCAACGTCCAGGGCAGCACGGACCACGCCCTTTTGTGGCACATCCTGCCCGGCTACATGCCTGCGCCGCTGGCCTCGCAGCAGACCCTGGCCGACTACAATACGGCCACCACGCCCAAGACCAACGACCCCCTGAGCATGAACTGGTGGCAGAACGGTCCCAAGTACACGGTGAGCCTTCTCAAGGGCTGGTTCGGCGATGCGGCGACCAAGGACAACGACTTCGGCTACGCCTGGACACCCAAGATCGAGCCCGGCGAGGAATACTCCAACATGTTCATGTTCGACCGTCTGTACAAAAAGCAGATGAAGGGCGCCATCTTCTTCGGCCACAACCCGGCCCAGAGCATGCCGAACACCAACAAGATCCGGAAGAGCCTTGCGAATCTGGAGTGGATGGTCATGGGCGAGGTGCACAAAACCGAGACCACCGATTTCTGGCGCGGGCCCGGCGTGGACCCCAAAAAGGTGGACACCGAGGTCTTCCTGCTGCCCAGTTGCCACCGCGGTGAAAAGGGCGGCACCACGACGAACTCCGGCCGCTGGCAGATGTGGCACTACAAGGGCATCGAGCCCATGGGCCTGAGCAAGAGCATGGGCGCCATCTACACCGAGCTGTTCCATGCCGTGCGCGACCTGTACGCCAAGGAGGGCGGGGCGTTCCCCGATCCCATCCTGAACACCGATCTGCCCAGGCAGTACGACCCCGAGCAGACGGCCATGAAGGTCAACGGCTGGTTCACCCGCGACTGCGAAGTGAACGGAAAGAAGTTTAAGAAGGGCGACCAGGTGCCCAGCTTCGCCTTCCTGACCGCCGACGGCTCCACCACTAGCCTGTGCTGGCTATACTCCGGCGGCTATCCGGAGGTGGGCAAGAACCTGAGCAAGCGGCGCGACCATAGCCAGACGCCCATGCAGGCCAAGATCGGGCTGTTCCCGAACTTCTCCTGGTGCTGGCCGGTGAACCGCCGCATCATCTACAACCGCGCCGGCGTGGACGTGCATGGCAAGCCCTTCAACCCCGAGCTGCCTGTGGTCGCGTGGGACGGCAAGGACTGGGCGGGCGATGTGATCGACGGCGGCGGCCCCCCCATGGCTCAGGGCGGAAAGTATCCGTTCATCATGCTGACCGAGGGCATGAGCCAGATCTTCGGCCCCGGCCGGGTGGACGGGCCTTTGCCCGAACACTATGAGCCGGCGGAGACCCCGCTGACCAAGAACCCGTTCTCCAGCCAGATGAACAACCCCATCATCCGCTGGATTATGAGCGATATGGACAAGTTCGCCAAGCATGGCGATCCCCGCTACCCCATCGTCCTCACCACCTACAGCCTGACTGAGCACTGGCTCTCCGGCACGGACTCGCGCAACATTGAGGTGCTGCTTGAGGCCGAACCCCAGCTCTATGTGGAAATGAGCCACGAGCTGGCCAAGGAAAAGGGCATCCAAAACGGCGACGTGGTCGAGATAGAAAGCATCCGTGGCAAGGTGCAGGCGGTGGCCATGGTCACCGTGCGCGTGGTGCCCTTCAAGATCATGGGCAAGACCGTGCACCTCATCGGCATGCCTTTCGCCTTCGGCTGGACCACTCCGGGGGTTGGCGATTCAACCAATCGTCTCACGCCCACCGTGGGCGACCCCAATTGCTACATCCCGGAGTACAAGGCCTCGCTGGTGAACATCCGCAAGGCCACCAAGGTCACGGAGCTTGAGAGATAACCGCTTGCCCGGCGGGCCTTGGCTGAGGCCCGCCGGGCAAGCGCACAAGGGAGATGCGCCATGCCCAAATCGTTTCTTATTGATACCTCTCGCTGTATCGCCTGCCGCGGTTGCCAGATAGCGTGCAAGGAGTGGAAGAACCATCCCGCCGTGCACACCAAACAGACCGGCACGCACCAGAATCCGCCCGATCTTGGCCCGTACAACTTTAAGTTGGTGCGCTTCAAGGAATACAAGATGAAAAACCGCGTGGAGTGGCTGTTTTTCCCGGAGCAGTGCCGCCATTGCCTGGAGCCCGGCTGCAAGGCCGGCGCGGACGCCATCCTTGAGGGGGCCATCATCAAGGACCCGGCCACCGGGGCCGTCATCTACACCGATCTGACTAAAAAGTTCACGCCGCAACAGGCCGAGGACGTGCGCGCCATGTGCCCCTACAATGTTCCCCGCTGGGACACGAAGGAAGGCAAGCTCACCAAATGCGACATGTGCATTGATCGTGTGCAGGCCGGCATGGTGCCCGCCTGCGTCAAGACCTGCTGCACCGGCACCATGAGCTTCGGCGAGCGCGACGCCATGCTCAAGCTCGGAGCAGAGCGCCTGGCCGAGGTCAAGAAGACCTTCCCCAAGGCCCAGCTCCTTGACCCCGAGGACGTGAGCGTGATCTATCTGGTCACCGAGGAACGCAAGCTGTACCATGACTTCGCCGAGGGCCGGGCCCCCATGCCCGTGCCCGGCATGAACCGCCAGGAGTTCCTGGCCAAGCTGGTCAAGCCCGTCAGACCCCTGATTGGCTAGACGCCGCGCGTCAACAAGCAACACGGGCCGTGTTGCCGAGAGGCAGGACGGCCCGTGTTCCATTTTTCGCACCAGTAAGGGAGGCTCAATGCGTAAGACTTTGCAGGATCTGGAACGGCTGTGCACCGTGGACGCGGCCCTCGCGGACATCACCGCCCGCCGCCCGGCCATGGCCGATATCGCAACCTCCTACGCCTTGCTGCAGCGCGCCCGTCAGGCCGCGCGCGAGGTTCTGCCCGGCATGTCTTTTTTGGGCGACGCGCCAAAAATGACCAGTCTGGTCCAGGGGCAGCCCCTGCTGGGGCCGCTTCTCGATTCCCTGGCGCAGCCCGCGCCCGAACTCTTGGAGCGCTTCCTCGCGGCGGCGCGCGTCATCCTGCCAGCGGCGGCCCAGGCCTTTCCGAGCCTCGCGCCGGAACTGGCCAAGATCGCTGTGCGTTTCGACAAGCCTGATCCTGGGGCGGATGAAGGCCCGGGACTTGCGGCAGAGCTGCTGACGGCCATTGGGCCCGATGCGGAAAACGGCCCCCGGCCGCAGACCATCGAGGACATCGCCAAGCGGCTCAAACTTTCGGCGCCGGCCCTGCACATGAGCGCTACCGAAACCTTTCTGGCCGTACTGGGGCATGAGGCTTCCCTCTTGGAGGGGCTGGTGGACCAGAATGTTTGGCGTCGCGGCTACTGCCCGGTGTGCGGGGGCGGGCCGGACGTGGGCATTCTGAAGGAAGGCCAGGAAGATTCCGAATTCCTCATCGCCAAGGCGGGGCAGCTGTGGCTGCACTGCGGCCAGTGCGCCGCCCTGTGGCGCTTTCCCCGGCTGCGCTGCGTCGGCTGCGGCTGCGAAGATCCCGAGCGCATGGAAACCATCGTGGCCGAGGACGACCCACGCCCGGATGTGGAACGCGCGCATCTCTGCCAGGACTGCCATGCCTATGGGCTCACGGTGAATCTGGTGGACCGCACGGATCGCGTGAATCTGGAAATGCTGCCCATCAGTCTGCTGTATCTGGATATTCTAGCGCAGGAGCGCGGCTTCACCCCGCTTGCGCCATCACCCTGGAATACGCTGGGCTGAAGCGCGCGAAGCTTTCGGCCCGCGTGCGCGTGCAAAGAAAAAGCCCCGGCTCTATGCCGGGGCTTTTTTGTGGTTCGTTGCGTCCGCCTTGCGGGGCGGTGTTGTGGCCTGCCCGCCGCGCTAGAATCCCTGCTTCATCAGGTCCGAGTCGCTGGCCGCGCCAGCGCCCGCGGAGGCTGAGCCCACATCGGTCACCGTGGGCTGCGTGCCTTCGATGAAGGGCAGGAAGTAGCTCTCGGGCGCGGGCTGTCCCTTGGAGCTCACGGCCTGGCTGTTCTCCACGCGCGCCCAGACGATGCCCTCCGGCGGCAGGAAGTCGTCCGGCGGGTAGCGCTCCTCCACAGCCTGGCGGTAGGCGAGCCAGATGGGCAGGGCGGTGTGCGCGCCGGAGCCCTCGCGGCCCATGCTCTGCAACTGGTCGTAGCCCACGTACACGCCGGTCAGCAGATGGGGCGTGAAGCCCATGAACCAGGCGTCCTGCTCATTATTCGTGGTGCCGGTCTTGCCGGCGAGCGGGCGGCCCAGCACTTTGGCGGCCGCGCCTGTGCCCACGTTGATGACCTCCTTCAGCATGGAAACCATGAGGAAGGCGTTCTGCGGGCTGATGGCCTCCACCGTTTCCGGCTCGGACTTGTACAGGGTTTCACCCCAGGCGCTCTTGACGTTCAGGACCAGCCGGGGCTTGATGTAGGAGCCCCCGCGCGGGAAGGCCGTGTACGCCTGGCAGAGGTTCATAAGGCTCACGGCGGAGGAGCCCAGCGCGATGGACAGGTTGTCCGGCAGGTCGGACTCGATGCCGAGCGCCTTGGCGCGTTCGATGACGGTCTTGACGCCGATCTTCTGGGCCACGCGGATGGTCACGAGGTTGCGCGACTTGGCCAGCGCGGTGGAGAGCAGGGTCGGACCGTAGAAGATGTCCTCGTAGTTTTCCGGACGCCAGATGGTGCCGGCCTCGGCGTTGGCGAAGACAATGGGCGCGTCCATGATGACGCTGGCCGGGGTGAAGCCGTGGTCCAGCGCGGCGCTGTAGACGATGGGCTTGAAGGACGAGCCGGGTTGGCGCTTGGCCTGGGTGGCGCGGTTGAACTGGCTTTTCTCGAAGTTGAAGCCGCCCACCAGGGCCACGACCTCGCCGGTCTCCGGCAGCATGGACACGAGCGCGCCCTCTGGGCCGGGCTCGCGTTCCAAGGCCAGCACGAAACGCCCGTTGCCTTTGGCCTCGCGCACGCTGGCCCAGATGATGTCGCCCTTGTGCAGGATGCGCGAAGGATCGCCGGGCACGGGCGCGGCGTCGCCGGTGACGCCCTTCATGCCGTTGCGGCACCACATGGTGGTGCTGGCGGGCACCTCGCCGGTATTCTGGCCAAAGCGGACCGTGGCCTTGTCCTTGGCGGTGTCCACCACCACGGCGCGGACCCAGGAACCGGCCTTCAGGGGCTCCGTGGAGCGAGTGTCCTCCAGGAACCGTGCGTATTCGTTCGGCTTAAGCCGCCCGGCCGGGCCTTCCCAGCCCTTGCGTTTGGCCACGTCGGACAGGCCGCGGCGCATGGCGTTGTCCGCGGCGATCTGGTGCGGCAGTTCGCAGGCGGTCTCAACCGTCATCCCGCCCTGGTACACCTCGTCCTCGCCGAATTTGTCGATGAGGAAGCGGCGCACCTCTTCCAGGTAGTAGGCCCCGACCTTCCAGGAGTTGTCCTCCATGCTCTTGTAGACCAGTTTCTGGTTCATCGCCTGGTCGTGCTGGGCCTGGGTGATCCAGCCCTGCGAAAGCATCTGGTCGAGCACGTATCTTTGCCGGGTCTTGGCGGCCTCGGGGTCGGCGAGGGGGTTGTAGCGGCTGGGGGCCTGGGGCAGGCCTGCCAGGATGGCTGCTTCAGCCAGGGTCAGGTCTTTCACGTGCTTGCCGAAGAATTCGCGGCTGGCGGCTTCCACGCCATAGGACTTGGACCCCAGGAAGATCTGGTTCAGGTAGATGGTGAGAATCTCGTCCTTGGTCAGGTAGTTCTCAAGCCGGTAGGACAGCACCGCTTCCTTGATCTTGCGCTCGAAGCTCTTCTCCGGCGTAAGCAAGAGGCGCTTCACCACCTGCTGGGTGATGGTGCTGCCGCCCTGGCGGATGCCGCCTGCCTTGAGGTTCATGAGTGAGGCGCGGATGATGGCCCAGGGGTCGATGCCGTCATGTTTGTAGAAGCCGGAGTCCTCCGCCGCCAGGAAGGCCTTGGGCAGATAGGACGGCATGTCCTGCAGACGCACCAAAAAGCGCTTTTCCCTGTAAAAATAGCCCAACACATGGCCGTCGCGCGTGAGCACGGTGGTGACCAGGGGCGGCTTGTAATCCGTGATGTTGTGGAAGCCCGGCAGATCGCGCGACAAAACCCAGAAGGCCAGGGCGACACACAGCGCGGCGCTCACGGGCAAGGCGACGATGAACCAGAATATCTTGCGCTTGAACCTGCGGCTCCATCTCATGGATGCTTCCCTTTTTCTGGGCTTCTTGACTGTTTTTCTCGGCATCTATTTTCGCTCCGGCAGGCCCCAAGCCATGCGCAGTTCAGAATATGTGTGTCGAACGTTCTCGCTGGTCATGCCCAGCCGCATCAGCAGACTGGCTCCGCCGCGGGCCTCACGTTGGGCCAGGCACTTATCAAACTCGAAATACAGCTCCCGCCTAGCCCTGATCCAGAAGGGGAACAGGCGGCAGTACAACGGTCTGGCCGGGCGTGGCAGGCGGCAGCCCTCCGGGCCAAGGAGCGCGCAGCCCCCGTCCGCCGCAATGGCCAAGCGGTCGTGAAAACCGCTGGACGGGAACAGCCTGGTGATGGCTTGGGCCTCGCCCGGAAACAAGCGGCACAGGTTGTCCACAAAGGCGTTGGTGTTTGCCTGGCAGGCGAAGTCGAGCCCGCTTGCCCCAGCGGCCTCCATGCGCGCTCTCTCAAGAGCTGAAAGCGGGAAGCATAACTCCTCCTGCCCGCGCTGCAGGCTGCAGCAGGTGCCGCTATGCTGCGCACATCTGGCGCATACGTTTGAGGCGTCGTTTTCCGCAGTCGGCATGGCTCACACCGGCGCAAAGCGCACACGGCCCTTGCCCAGCAGATCGTGCAGATGCACGAGACCCGCCAGGGAGCCGTCCTGGTTCAGCACCGGCAGCACGGTGATCTGCCGGGCCTCCATGAGGTCGAGCACCTGGGCCGAACTGTCCGTCGCCGCGACGTTGCGCGGGGCCTTGGTCATGACCTCGGCCACGGGACGCGAGGGCTCGAAGCCGCCCTTGCAAAGCATGCGCCGCACGTCGCCATCGGTGAGCACCCCGGTGAGCCGCCCGGACGCATCGGTGAGCGCGGCAAGGCCGAAGCCCCCTGCGTTGAGCACGGCAAGGGCCTGATTCAAGGGGACGTCCTCGCGCGCCACGGGCAGGTTCTCCGTGTGCATGAGCGAACCGATGGGCTGTGACAACCGCGCGCCCAGAGCGCCAGCCGGGTGCACCCGCTTGAAGTCCTTGGTGCCGAAGTCCTTGATGCGCATGAGGCACACGGCAAGCGCGTCGCCTACAGCCAGGGCTGCGGTGGTGCTGGTGGTGGGAGCGAGGTTCAAGGGGCAGGCCTCGCGCGGCACGTTGACCATGATGACCACGTCGGACAGGCGCGCCAGGGTGGACTCCACGCCGGAGGTCATGCACACGATGACCGCGCCGAGGCTTTTGAGCGCGGGCAGCAGGGTGTTCAGCTCGCCGGTCTCGCCGCTGTTGGAGAGGGCCAGGACCACGTCGCCCGGGCGGATCATGCCCAGGTCGCCGTGCGCCCCTTCCACAGGATGCAGGAAAAAGGCCGCGGTGCCTGTGCTGGAAAGTGTGGCCGCGATTTTGCGGCCCACGAGCCCGGACTTGCCGATGCCGGTGACGACCACGCGGCCCTTGCAGGCGGCCAGACGTTCCAGGGCCTCCAGAAAGCCGCCGTCAAGCTGGCCGCGCACGGCGGTCAGGCCCTCGATCTCAATGTCTAGCACCTCGCGGCCCAGTTCGAGATAGCCTTCTGGCGTGGTTCCGGCGCTTTCGCCAGCACTCGTAGCGGGCCTATCAAGTCTTGTCACAACGCAACCCTCCCGGGATTTTGCGCCAGGGGCGCAAGCGCCGTTCAGCGTTTGCCTCGGCCTAGCCCGTGACCTTGCTTTCGTTTTCCAGGCACATCTTGCCCTGGTGATTGCAGGGTTCGATGGGATATTCACCGTTGAAGCAGGCCAGGCAGTGGGCATTCTTCTCAGTGACCGAGTCCAGCAGGCCTGGAATGGACAGATAGTGCAGGCTGTCCAGGCCGATGAACCGGGCGATGTCGGGCACCGGGGTGGTGGCGGCGATGAGTTCGCCCTTGCTGGAGAAGTCGATGCCGTAGAAGCAGGGGAAGCGGATGGCCGGGCAGGACACGCGCATGTGGATCTCCCGCGCGCCCAGTTCGCGCAGCTTCTTCACGCGGGTGCGGATGGTGGTGCCGCGCACAATGGAGTCCTCGACGATGAGGATGCGCTTGCCCGCGATCATGCTGCGCACGGGGTTCAGCTTCACACGCACGCTGAAATTGCGCATATCCTGGCTGGGCTGGATGAAGGTGCGGCCGACGTAGTGGTTGCGGATCATGGCCAGCTCCAGCGGCAGGCCGGAAGCCTGGGAATAGCCCACGGCCGCGTAGTTGCCGGAGTCCGGGAAGGGCATGACGAAATCCGCGTCCACCGGGGCTTCCTTGGCCAGCGCCGCGCCCATGGTCTTGCGGCGCTCGTACACGCCCTCGTCAAAGACCATGGAGTCGGGCCGGGCGAAGTAGATGAGCTCGAAGATGCACTGGCGCTTGGGCGCGGTTTCGAGCAGGCGGTGGCTGGTGAGCCGTCCGGCCTCGATCACGATCATCTCACCTGGCTCCACCTGGCGGATGTACTCAGCCTCGATGAGGTCAAACGCGCAGGTCTCGGAGGCGAACACGTAGTTGTCGTTCAGGCGGCCGAGAACCAACGGCCGCACGCCATGCGGGTCGCGCACGGCGATGAGCTTGTTGTTGGCCATGATGAGGAGCGAATACGCGCCCTTGACCCGCGCGCAGGTCTTGAGGATGGCCTCTTCGATGGTGCCGCCGTTCAGATATTTGGCGATGAGGTGCACGAACACTTCCGTGTCCATGGTGGTCTGGAAGATGGAGCCCTCGTTCTCCAGCTCGCGCCGCAGGTCAAGGGTGTTCACCAAGTTGCCGTTGTGGCCGACCGCGATGTGCCAGTCCTTGAAGCGCACGAGGAAGGGCTGCGCGTTTCTTATGAGCGAGACGCCGGTGGTGGAGTAGCGGATGTGGCCCAGGGCGATCTGGCCCTTGAGCTCTTTGCCCAGGTGGCGTTCGTTGAACACGTCGTGCACCAGGCCCATGCCCCGGTGCTCGCGGATGGCCGCGCCGTCCCAGGTGACGATGCCGGCCGACTCCTGCCCGCGGTGCTGCAGGGCATAGAGTCCGAAATAGGCCATGCGCGCGGCCTCCTGGTGTCCGTAGATGCCGAAGAGGCCGCAATACTCGCGTTTCATTGGGTGTCCTTGCGTTTTGGTCCAGGCCGGGGAAAAACGCCTCGCGCACCGGGAGCGGTCAATCCGCCCCCGGCCGCCCGGCCCTGGCGCAGCAGCGCCGGAAACTATCCGCCGTAATAGTCCTGCAGGCAGCGCACCGAAAGCCCCACCCCGCGTTCCTCGCGGATGGCCTGGGCCATGGCGGCGGCGCCAGCCACCGTGGTGGTGTAGGGCACGCCGTAGAGCAGGGTGGTCTGCCGGATCTCCTTGGAGTCGTTGACCGTCCTCTTGCCGGAGGGCGTGTTGACCACAAGCGCGATCTGCTTGTTCTTGATGAGGTCCACAACGTTGGGACGGCCCTCGTTGACCTTGAGCACGCGCTCCACGAGCACGCCCTTGGCCGTGAGGTGGTCCGCCGTGCCGCCCGTGGCCACGATATGGAAGCCCAGCTCCTGGAAGGCCTTGGCCACAGGGGTGATGAGCGCCTTGTCGCGGTCGTTGACGGAAATGAACACCGTGCCTTCCTCGGGCAGGCGCTGGCCCGCGGCCAGCTGGCCCTTCATGAAGGCCAAGCCGAAGGAGGTGTCGATGCCCATGACTTCACCGGTGGAGCGCATTTCAGGTCCGAGGAGCACGTCCACGCCGGGGAAGCGGTTGAAGGGGAACACGGACTCCTTGACGGAGACGTGGCCCGTCTTGCGCATGTCCCAGGGCTTCAGATCCTTCAGCTTCTCACCCAGCATGATGCGTGTGGCGAGCTTGGCCAGGGGCACGCCCGTGGCCTTGCTGACGAAGGGCACCGTGCGCGAGGCGCGCGGGTTCACCTCAAGGATGTAGATTTCGCCGTCTTTGACGGCGAACTGGATGTTCATGAGCCCGATGACGCCGAGTTCTTCGGCGAGCTCCTTGGCCTGACGCTCGATCTCGGCCACAAGCTCAGGCGCGATGGTGTGCGGCGGCAGCACGCAGGCGGAGTCCCCGGAGTGGATGCCGGCCTCCTCAATGTGCTCCATGATGCCGCCGATGTAAGTGTCCTCGCCGTCGGAAAGGGCGTCCGCGTCCAGCTCGATGGCGTTCTCCAGGAACTTGTCGATGAGGATGGGGTGCTCTGGCGAGATGACGGCGGCTTTGCGGAAGTAGTTGTTGAACTGCTCGTCGTCGTAGACGATCTCCATGCCGCGGCCACCCAGCACGTAGGAGGGGCGCAGCACCAGGGGATAGTCCAGGCTGTCCTTGATCTCCGTGGCCTGGGTGAGCGTCATGGCCGTGCCGCAGGGCGGCTGCTTCAGGTGCAGCTTGCGGATCAGTGCGCTGAAGAGCTCACGGTCTTCGGCGCGGTCGATGCTCTCAGGCGGGGTGCCCAGCAGAGGCACACCGGCCTTCTTGAGGGCCACGGCGAGGTTCAGCGGGGTCTGTCCGCCGAACTGCACGATGACGCCCTCCGGCTTCTCGAACTCCACAATGTTCAGCACGTCCTCGTAGGTCACGGGTTCGAAGAAGAGGCGGTCGGACGTGTCGTAGTCCGTGCTCACGGTCTCCGGATTGGAGTTCACCATGATGGACTGGATGCCCATCTCCTTGAGCGCGAAGGACGAATGGCAGCAGCAGTAGTCGAACTCGATGCCCTGGCCGATGCGGTTGGGACCGCCGCCCAGGATCACCACCTTCCGCACGTTCTTGGATTCGATCTCCCGGCCCGTCTCGTAGGTGGAATAGTAGTAGGGGGTGTAAGCCTCAAATTCAGCGGCGCAGGTGTCCACCAGATAGTAGGTGGGCAGGATGCCGAGGGACTTGCGCAGGGTGCGCAGGGTGTCCTCGCTGGTGTTCCAGAGCACGGAGAGCTGCTTGTCCGAATAGCCGTATTCCTTGGCCCGTTTGAGCAGCGGCTTGAGCGCGGGGTTCTGGGCCGAGATCTCGTCGGATTTGCCGAAAGCCGCAAGCTCGGCCTCCATGCCCAGGATGTCGCGGATCTGGCGCAGGAACCAGAGATCGATGTGCGTGGCCGCGTAGATCTCCTCGTTGCTGAAGCCGCAGCGCATGGCGTTTCTGACTGCGAAGAGCCGCGCGCTGTTGGGCTTGCGCATCAGGCGCAAGAGCTCCTCGCGGTCCTGCGGGCAGGTCTCGAACTTCTTGCCCAGGCCCGGAACGCCCACCTCAAGGGAACGCAGGCCTTTCTGCAAGGCCTCCTTGAAGGTGCGGCCGATGGCCATGGTCTCGCCCACGCTCTTCATGGCGGTGGTGAGGTAGTCCTCGCTGCCGGGGAACTTCTCAAAGGTGAAGCGCGGAATTTTGATGACGCAGTAGTCGATGGACGGCTCGAAGCTGGCCATGGTCTCCCGTGTGATGTCGTTCGGGATCTCGTCCAGCGTGTAGCCGACCGCCAGCTTGGCCGCGATCTTGGCGATGGGGAAGCCCGTGGCCTTGGAGGCCAGGGCCGAGGAGCGCGACACGCGGGGGTTCATCTCCACGATGATCATGTCGCCGTTCTTCGGATTGATGGCGAACTGCACGTTCGAACCACCCGTTTCCACGCCGATCTCGCGCATGATCGCCAGCGCGGCGTCGCGCATCTTCTGGTATTCGTCGTCGGTGAGGGTCTGGCTGGGGGCGACGGTGATGGAGTCGCCCGTATGCACGCCCATGGCGTCCATGTTTTCGATGGAGCAGATGATGACGCAGTTGTCTTTCTTGTCGCGCATCACCTCAAGCTCGAATTCCTTCCAGCCGAGCACGCTCTGCTCGATCATGATCTCGCTCTGCATGCTGGCGGCAAGGCCCTGGGCGGCGATCTGCTCCAGATCCTCCATGTTGTAGGCCACGCCGCCGCCGGTGCCGCCCATGGTGAAGGCGGGGCGGATGATGAGCGGGAAGGGCAGGGTGTTGCCGATCTCGCGCACGTCGTCCATGTTGCGGGCGATGCCGCTCTTGGGCACCTTGAGGCCGATCTTGTCCATGGCGGCGCGGAACAGCTCGCGGCTCTCGGCCTTCTCGATCACCGGCACGGAGGCGCCGATGAGCTCGACGCCGAACTTCTCCAGCACGCCCATCTTGGCCACGGCGAGCGCGGTGTTCAACGCGGTCTGGCCGCCCAGGGTGGGCAGCAGGGCGTCCGGGCGCTCCTTCTCGATGATCTTGGCCACGGTGCCCGGTTCAATGGGCTCGATATATGTGCGGTCGGCCAGCTCCGGATCGGTCATGATGGTGGCCGGATTGGAGTTGACGAGGATGACCTCGTAGCCTTCCTCCTTCAGGGCCTTCAGGGCCTGGGTGCCGGAGTAGTCGAATTCGCAGGCCTGGCCGATGACGATGGGGCCGGAGCCGATGAGCATGATCTTCTTGATGTCTGTGCGCTTGGGCATTTTTCCGCCGCTTGGGTGAGAGGTTTCCGCCGTGCCTTGAAACGGGAGAGATGTACGCGATAAGCATCCCACAGGCAAGTGGCAAGGCCCGCAGGCTCCCAGCGGCCGGGTTGGCCGGAGGGCGTGCGGGGGCTGCGGCACGGGGCCATCTCGGTCGTGCTTTGGTCTTCAAAACGCGCCAGCCGCGTCTTGCCAGCGCCTTTTCAATACGCCGCTGGGCACGTCCCCTAAAGCCCGCCCAGGCGCGCGCCGAAGAGACTGGTGACGGACAGAAATGCTCCTCGCGAAACATACCCTTTGGCACAAGGCCGCCGCCGGAGATAGGCTCCGCTGGCGGCCTTGTGCTTTATTGCCGCCACGCTTGACTGTTGTGCAATCCGTCATCCCCTACGATTTCTTTTTGGGCTGCTGCCGCGTCAGCCTTTCCGTATCCGCCACGATTATTTCACACTCCCGCCACAATGCTGACCGATTTCGCTGCTAGCATTCTCAAAACCGCACATAACCGGGGAGGGATGATGGAAAAAGACGAGAACACCAGCGGGTTGAATCGGCGCGAGATGCTGCGGCTTCTGGGTGCTGGCGCCGTGGCGGCCATGCTGCCGGGCATGCTGCCCGAGGCCCGGGCGGCGGAAAACTCCCCGGACGGACAGTTTGAGCGGGCGAAAGGCCCCTGCCTCATCTTCGTGGTGGGCGACGGCATGCCCACAGGCGTTGTGCGCGCCATGCATGAGGTCCGCACCGGCGTTTTCGGCCGCCAGGACTCCAACCTCTACGCCCGCCTGCGCGACCCCATGTCGAGCATCGGCTACATGGCCACGGCCAGCCTGTCGAGCATCGTCACGGATTCCGCCCCAGCCTCGGCCGCCTGGTCCACCGGCGTTCATACCGTCAACCGCTCCTTGGCCGCGCTGCCCGACGGCCGCCCGCTCAAGACCATCTTCGAACTCGTGAAGCCGCGTGGCGTGGCCTGCGGACTTGTCACCACCACCCGCGTCACCCACGCCACCCCGGCGGCCTGGGTTTCCCACCAGGCGGACCGCGACCTGGAGGATGTCATCGCCTCCGATATGTTGGCCTTCAAGCCCGACGTGCTTCTTGGCGGCGGGCGCAAGCATTTCGAGGCCACGCAGCGCAAGGACGGTAAGGATCTGCTCGCCTCCTTCGCCAGCGCCGGGTACGACGTGGTGAATGACCGCGCCGCCCTCCTGGCCGCTCCTGCCAGCGCCAAGCCCCTGGTTGGGCTTTTCTCCGGCTCGCACATCGCCTACAACGTGGACCGCCTGAACGACTCGAACCTTTCCAACCAGCCCTCCCTGCCGGAGATGACTACTGCCGCTCTGCGCCGCCTGTCCAAAAATCCGGGCGGCTTCCTGCTCCAGGTAGAGGCTGGGCGCATCGATCACGCCAGCCATTCCAACGACGCCTGGGCCGCCATCATGGACACCATCGAGCTGGATGACACACTGGGCGTCATTGACGCCTACCTGAAGGTCAACCCGCACACCCTCGTCATCTTCACCTCGGACCACGGCAATTCCGGCTGGGGTGTCAATGGCACCGGTCCGGGGTACAACGACGCCACCATGGCTCTGCGCTCCTACCACGCGGGCAAGGCCTCCTTCGAAACCACCATCAAGCGCATGAAGGGCAAAAGCGTGGGCGAGATCCAGAACCTCATGGCTGAGATGTCCGGCTATCCCATCAGCCCGGAAGACGCCGAACTCATTGTGCAGTCCATGCAGCCGGGCTACCAGCCCTTCCCCGGCGACTTCATCTACCAGCCCGACGCCACCATGGGCCGCATCCTCGCCAACAGCGTGTACCCCAAGCACGGCGCGCCCACTGTGCGGCGCGGCAACGTGGGCTTCACCTCCTGCAACCACACCGCCGAGGATCAGATCCTGCTGGCATACGGCCACAAGGCCAAGGCGCAGGGGCTGGACCGGCTGGTGGCGAACACCGATCTCTACGCGGTCATGTGCCGTGCTTTCGACGTGCATCATACCAACCCCACCATGACCCTGGCCGAGGCGAGGCCCTTCCTCCTAGCCAAGGCCACGGACACGGAGAGCCTCCGCAGGCACATCACCTAGTGGGGCACGTGCGGGGGGCGTTCACCCTCCCGCACCCTCCCCGCGGGCTGGCAAGCGCTGGGGGGCATCACGCCCCCCAGAACCTCTCAAAGGGGCTGGAAGTGATTTTGGGGTTTGGTTTGGCAATGCGCGCGTTGGCCGTTGGGGAAGACGAGACACCAAGGCCGGTTGTCAGAATATGATCAAGCGGCAGGGCCAGGGGCGCGCATACGCGCCCCTGGCCCTGCCGCTTGATATGAGGTGGGCTGACGGGAATCATCCCCCCGGCCGTCCGGAACATGTTCTCTCTACTGCACCACCCACACCGCGCAGTTGCGCGCGTTGTGCACCAGCTTGGTGGACACGCTGCCGAAGAGGAACTCCTCGCCCTTGGTGAGTCCCCGGCGGCCCACCACGAGGGTGCCGTAGCCACCTTCCTGCTGCATGTCGAGAATGGTCTGGGCGATGCTGGGCTCCGCGCTGCACAGCAGGGTGCGTTCTGCGATTGCGGCGTCGGGCAGGCCCGCCGCCAGGAGCCGGGCGCGGGCGTCCTTGAGGAAGCCGAAGACGCGCTCGTGCTCCAGCTTGCATTGCCCGAGCCAGGCCTCCTCGGTATCGAAAAGGTCGCGTCCGGGCGCGCGCTCAATGTAGAGCAGGGTCACGCGCATGTTTTTCGCGCCTTCCAGCATGGTGGCGGCGTATTCCACGGCGCGCCGGGCGTTGTCCGAGGCGTCCACGGCGATGAGGATGTTCTTGAAATCCATGTTGCCTCCTTCGGCAGTGGGCGGCTCAGGCCCGGCGCAGGATGTCCAGACAGGGTTCCAGCTCAGCCAGCAGCTCCGGCACGGTCTCATAGTACACGTCGGAATTGGCGGAATAGTGCATGAGCACGCGGTTCAGCTCCTCCGGCACATAGGGGAAGAGCTTCCGCAGGTTCACGATGCGATGGCGGAAGAAGAGTGAGCAGTCGAACTCCGTGATGAGCGGCCCGGCCATGTCCGCCTGGGTTCGGTCCTGGATGGTGTGCACGCCCTTGCCGGTGATGAAGGAGAGAATGTTGCCCAGGCCGAAGAGGTCCAGGCCGAACGGGTTTTCCGTGGCGTCGTAACCGTAGTCGAAGTCGATCCAGCAGTACTCGCCGGACTCGTGGTTTACATAGAGGTGGTCGCGGCGGATGTCGCCATGGCTTTCGCCGTGCTGGTGCAGGAACAGGATGGCCCGGCAGGCCTTGATATACTGTTCCAGGATGTCCGGGAAGAGCTCAAAGAAATACGTGCGGTGGTCGGCGTGGAGGTCCTCCACGTTCAGGTCCAGTCTGCGGCCCTGCACGCGCTCCAGAACGCGCACCAGGTTGCCGCGCGTGTCCTTGTGGGTGACGCCCTGCATGAAGCGGGGATCACCCGTCACGAGACGGAGGATGCGCGCCTCCTTGGCGGCGCTGCGGTGGCAGGTGATTGTCAGCGGGCCGATGTGCTGGTCAAAGGTCTCTTTGAATTCCAGCTTCAGGATGCGGTACTGTCCGGTTTCGAGTTCCGTGCAGCGCTTGACCCAGAACTTGGGATCCTCCATGCCGAAGCGCCGCTCACGCTCGTCGCCCAGCACAAGGAAATGCCGCCCGCCCACGGCGATGACGTCGCCGTAGCTGATGCTCATGAACTCCGTGGTGTCGGTGTGGACCGTGCCGTAAGAGCCCACGCTCACCGGGGGCTTGAAGTGCTCGACGAGCGCGCGCACGGACATGTTTGGCGGCAGGGGGACTTGCTCGGGCATGGTGCGCCTCCTGGTTCAGCCTGCAAAAAAAATACGCATTTTTTCACGCGTGGTCAAGGTGTTGGAAGGTCGGGCCGCCACGCCGTGGCATGGCGGCCCGGTTGGTCGACTCTTGCTACTTGCCGAAAGGGCACTTGGGATAGACGCAGGTCTTGCAGTCCAGGCAGAAGCCGCCCTCGGCCATTTGCGCGAGATCGGCGCGCTTCAATTCCACTCCGGCCAACACGCGCGGCAGCAGGATGTCGAAGCTGGTGGCCTTGTGGAACAGCGCGCAGGCGGGCACGCCCATGACCCGCGCGCTGCCAGCCGGGCAGGCCAGCCTGCCGAGCAGCGTCATGGCCCCGGGCAACAGCGGCGCGCCGTAGAGCATGTCCGTGAGGCCAGCTGCGAGCAGGCCCTTGCGCGTCACGTCGTCCGGGTCCACGGAAAGTCCGGCGGTGGTGACGATGAGCTCCGCCCCGGCGGTGAGCATCTTGCCCACGCTCTGGGCGATGCGTTCCGCGTCGTCCGGCACGATGTCCACGGCCACGACCGTGGAGCCCAGGCGCTCCACCTTCTCACGGATTACCGGTGCGAACTTGTCCTCAATGAGACCTTGGAAGACCTCCGAGCCCGTGACCAGGATGCCGACGCGCGCGGGCTTGATGGGCGCGATGGAGAACAGCGGCCCTGCGGCCAGCACGGCCTGGGCTTTGCGGAAGTTTTCAGCGGAGAGGTAGAGCGGGATGGCCCGCGCCCCGCCTATGGCCTTGCCCGCTTCGACCAGCACGCCGTTGTGACGCGTTGCGGCCATGACGTCGGGCACGAGATTGAAGGCCTCCAGGCGCTCGCGGTCCAGCACCAGCACGCCGGTCAACGTGCTGCGGAAGTTCACCTTGCCTTCGTGGGGACTTTCATCAAAGACGACGTTTGCGCCCGCCATGAGTTTCGCAAACGCCAGCGCGGCCTTGTCCTCGTGGATGAAGCCGTCGGGCGTGTCCTGCTCCAGGTACACGTGGGCGCGGCCCATGGCCTGCAGGCGGCAGACATCGCCGCCGCTGATGGCATGGCCCTTGGCGAACTCCACGCCCTTGCTTTCGCCGGGGACGATGCGCGTCATGTCGTGCAGGGTTTTTTGGCCCACGGCCTCGGTGACGGGCACCGCCACGAGCTGCGGGCCGGTGTTGGCCAGGGGCTGCTCGTGGGCCGGAGCATGCGAATGCCCATGGGGCTGGCAGCCCTCCTTGCCGGATGATCCGTACGGGGCCTCGCCCTGGCAACCCCGGCAGATGGCGCCGTCGCTGGCCGGATAGGCCTCGCAGCAAATGGGGCACACTCCCACGCGGCCCATGCTCTTATGCCTGCGGTACCGGTCGTCCACCCGCACCGGGGCCATGGAGCAGAGCGTGTCGCCAGCGGTTTCGATCTCGCGGAACAGCCGGTCCGTATCCTGGTCGGCCTTCTTCTTGAGTTTGAGGAACCAGCCGCGTATCTCTTCGTAAGGGGCCATGCGCTCCAGATCGATCCACACGCGCACGCCCTCACCGGTGTACTTGTCGTACAAGCTCAGGGCGTAACGGCCCAGGTTCAGCACACGCATCCAGCCGTTGCCGAAGGTGCAGGGCGTCAGGAGCTGCACGGCGTCGGGCAGGCACTTGGCCGTCTCGGCCACGGCGTCGAACAGCGTCCCAGCGGGGAGCTGGCGGCGCGCCAGCTCAACCATGTAGCCGCCGATCAACAGTCCCGGAGCGGGATAGCCGTGGAAGGCGGCAGCCTTGGCCTTGAACTCTTCAAAGGTGTATGTGCCTATGTTCATGGACGTTCCTGGTTGGTTAGTTATGCTGAAAAAAACATAAGTGACCTCTCTTACCCAGCCGAGCAATCGAGGTCAACTTTTTTTAAATAAATCGTGACAGTCTGTTTTGCGCTGGGAGGGGAGGCAGACGCGGGGACGGCGAGCCTCGTCAACGCAGGGAGCCTTCGTGCACACTGTGCCGGAGGATGCGCTTCACGGTCTGTGTGCTGGCACAGTTGGAAGCGAGCTGACTTAAACCGCGTCCGGCATGATGTTATTCGCTGAGGCCCCTTGCCAAGCCTGCCCATCAATGCCAATTACGCGAACCATCCCAACGCAGTCCACCCACAGGGAGCCCCCTTGCGTGCAGGGGCCTGCTGTTGGCGTTGCGTCAAATGCATTTCTGGAGGTGCCATGACCAAGGAGATCAAGGATCAAGAAGCCCTAAAGAAAGACGTCATGGCCCGCATGAAGCGCATCGAGGGCCAGGTGCGGGGCATCCAGCGCATGATAGAAGAGGGCAAGGAGTGCGAGGATGTCCTGGTGCAGGTGCGCGCGGTGCGCTCGGCCCTGCGCGCTGCCACCACCCAAATTCTGCGCCGTTACCTGCTGCGTTGCAACGAAAGAGCGCTCCAGTCCGCAGATCCGGGTGCCCAGTATGAGAAGCTCATGAAGCTCATCTCGTCTTTTGTCGACCGCTAGCTGACGCGCTGACGTTCCCGAGAAGCAAAGCCGGGCGCGGCAAAGGATCAGGCCTGGGCGCTGTCGTGCCTGGGTAGATGCTTGAGTGCGCTTAAGGAGAAGTCCGTAATGTGCCGGGCCAACGCTGCGATGCCCGCCTCATCGGTCTTCAGGGAGGGGGAAAGCTTGTCGATGACGGCCCGGTTGCGGAAGATGTGCTGGCATTGTCCCACCACGCTCATGGCGCAGTTGAACGCGCGGGCGTCCTCGGGCCGGGTGCCGTCGTTCAGGATTTCCGCCACAATCTGGCGCAGCAGCACGGACAGGGGCAAAATGTAGCGCTCCACCATGTGGTCCAGCGCGGGCGTGGGCTCCTCCGACTCTCTGGCCATAAGCTTGCCGCACCAGGCAAAACGACCGCCTCCCATGAGCCGCGAAAGAAAGGAATGCACGAAGGCGTGGAGCCGCTCCTCCGCCGGGGCTTCTGGTCCAAGGCCCAGGCTGGGCGGGTAGCGTTTGAGCCCGATTTCGAAGGCTTCCGTGAGCAGAGACTTGTACAGGCCTTCCTTGTCGCCGAAATGATAGTGGACCGCGGCCACGTTGGCGTTGGCCAACCGGCAGATTTCGCGCACCGTGGCGGCCTTGAAGCCCTTTTCGGAAAAAATCCGCCCGGCTGCTTCCATGAGCCGCTCTTTCGTATCCCCGACCTCGACGTGATCCATGCATTCCTCCCGGCACTGGCGTGAAACGTGAGATTAAAACGCTTGATTGACGGAGTCAAACGGAATAAGAAAATTGGTTCGCAATCAGGCGAGGAGGATTATGTCACAGCACGAAGAAAAAACTTCCTCCGGTGATTGGCGCGCCTTGAGCGTAGCCATTTCCGGTACCTTCATGGCCACTCTGGACGCGGGCATCGTGAATACGGCCTTGCCCACCATCGGCCAGAACTTTCAGGCGAATTTACCGATGGTGCAGTGGATCGTGGCCGGGTATTTCCTGGTCATCTCCTGCCTGCTGCTCCTGTTCGGACGCATGGGCGACATGTATGGCCGTCGCCGCATAACCTCGCTTGGCTTCACCGTGTTCACCCTGTCTTCCATGCTTTGCGGCGCCGCCCCGACCATGGGGGCGCTCATAGCCGCGCGGGTGGGGCAGGGCGTGGGCGCGGCCATGCTCATGGCCAACGGCCCGGCCATCATCATGTCCGCCTTTCCCGGACCCACGCGTGGGCGCGCCCTTGGCTTACTGGGCCTCACCGTCGCCCTGGGCTCCCTCACCGGTCCTGGCCTCGGCGGCGTTCTTATCCAGGGCTTGGGCTGGCGTAGCGTGTTTTACGTGAATCTGCCCATCGGCCTCATGGGGCTGACGCTCGCCCTGCGTTTTCTGCCCCGGCTGGAGCGTCGGCGCGATGAGCGCCTCGACATTGCGGGTGCGGTTTTATTCGCCGTGGGCATGATCGGGCTGCTTTTCGTCATGAGTCAGGGGCACGACCTGGGCTGGGGCTCCACCTCGGTGCTGTGCGGCTTGGGCGTGGCGGTGGTTGGGCTTGGCAGCTTCTATCTCTGGGAGCGCCGCTGCGAGCATCCCATGCTGGACTTCTCCCTGTTCCGCATCTGGGCGTTTCTTTCCGGCAACATCGTGGCGTTTCTTACCTTCCTGAGTATGTTCACCAATGCCATTCTGCTGCCTTTCTACCTGCATGGGCAGCAGCACCTGGAGCCCTTCGCCACCGGGCTCGTGCTGTCCTCGCTGCCTCTGGCCATGGGCGTGTCCGCTCCGGTGAGCGGATACCTTTCAGAGCGCGTGAACTTCGCCACCCTGACCACCATCGGGCTCGCGGTTACAAGCTGCGGGCTGCTCTGGCTGTCATTTTTGGCCTCTGACTCACCCCTGTGGCGGGCCTATGTCGGGCAGATCATCGTCGGCCTTGGCGTCGGCATTTTCATGTCGCCCAACAACAACAGCGTGCTTTCCAGCGCCCCGCAGGACAAGGTGGGCTTGGTGAGCGGAGTGCTGGCCCTGGTGCGCAACGTGGGCATGGTTTCTGGCATCGCCGTGGCCATCAGCGTGTTCGAGAGTTTTCAGGGCTACGCCAAGGCCGCTGGCGCGCAGCCCGACGCCGCCTTCATGGTTGGGTTCCGTGCCGCACTGACCACTGGCGCCTGCCTGGCCGCCGTCGCCGGCTGTCTGTCGTGCTTCCGGCGCCAGCTCTTCGTCAGCCCGCCTCCCCAGGAACACCGCGTGGTGCGCAAGGGCGCTTAGCCCCCGCTTTTGGCGTGGTGGTTGCGCTCCCCGCCAGCTCCAGGCGGGCCAGCGCCGCAGTCGTCCAACGCATTTTTAGCAGTGAGCCCTTTCCGCGAGCACAAATGAAAAGGCCGCTCCCGTGCCAGGGAGCGGCCTTTGTTTTGCCGCAGGCGGGAAGCCTGGGCTAGTATTCCAGTTCCTTCTCACTCTCGATGGGGCCGCTGAAGTTCTTGTACACCCAGAACTGGTAGGCGATGACGATGGGCACGAAGACCAGCGCGACGCCGAGCATGATCTTGAGGGTGAGCGGCGAGGACGAGGCGTTCTGGATGGTCAGGCTCCAGGCCGGGTTCAGGGTGGAGATGAGGATGGCCGGGAACAGGCCCACCACGCCAAACAGGGCCACGCAGGCGATGAACACGGCCGAACCGGCCCAGGCCTTCCAGAACTTTCCGGCGGACAGATACAGGCGCGACGCCAGCAGTCCGGCCACTGCAGCGACGAGGATCAGGAACAGGTGCGGGTTCTGCAGGTAGTTGCCGAAGAGCTGCGTGTGCACGAAGGAATAAGCCAGGAAGGCCAGCACCAGCACCAGCACCGCGGGCCAGAGTTTCACTGCGGCGGAGATGGCGCGGGCCTGGATGTCGCCCGTGGCGCGGATGGCCAGCCACAAGGCTCCGTGCAGGGCGAACATGGCCACGAAAAACACGCCGCCCAAAAGGCCGTAGGGATTCAGCAGATAGATGAGCCCGGACTGGTTCACGTGCTGCTCATCCAGCGGCAGGCCGTGGAAGAGGTTGGCGAAGGCCACGCCCAGAAGCAGGGCGGGCAGGAAGCTGCCCACGGTGTGGCAGGCGTCCCACAGGCTGCGCCAGGCCACGCTCTCCACCTTGCTTCGGAACTCGTAGGACACGCCGCGGATGATCAGCGCGAAGAGCAGGAGCATCAGCGCGGAGTAGAGCCCGCTGAACATGGTGGCGTAGGCCAGCGGGAAAGCCGCGAAGGTCACGCCGCCAGCGGCGATGAGCCAGACTTCGTTGCCGTCCCAGAAGGGGCCGCCAGCGTTGTAGATGGTGCGTTTGTCGAATTCATCTTTGGCCAGAAACGGCATCAGCGTGCCCATGCCCAGGTCAAAACCGTCCAGGACGAAGTAACCGGCCCAGAGCACTCCCCAAAGCAAAAACCAGATGGTCTCAAGCATTTCCCACTCCTTGGTGTTGTTCGGGTTGTAGACCTAGGCGTCCTGGGGGCCCTTGCGGGCGGCGGTGACCATCAAGTAGGCGCCAGCGGCGCCTAAGAGGGTGTACAGAAGGACCAGGGCCACGAGCGAGCTGCCCGCCTGTGCGGCGGTAATGGGCGACACGGCGTCAGAGGTGCGCATGAGGCCGAATACGATCCACGGCTGGCGGCCCACCTCAGCGACTACCCATCCGGCCTCCATGCCCAGGTACGGCAGGGGCATGGCCCAGACCATGGCCTTGAGATAGGTGGGACAGCTCGCCAGATTCCCGCGCTTCCAGAGGCCGAAGAGCATCAAGAGCGGCATCAGGGTGCCTATGCCGACCATGATGCGGAAAGCCAGAAAGGTGATGCCCACTGGAGGACGGTCGGCAGCGGGGAAGTCCTTCAGCCCTTTCACCACGGCGTCGGGATCATTGAAAGCCAGAATGCTCAGGAGCGAAGGCACGGGCATGGCCTGCACGAGATTGCCTTCCTGCTTCTCGTCCGGGATCTGCAGCAGGTACATGGGCGCGTTCGGCATGGTCTCCCAGTGGGACTCCATGGCCGCCAGCTTGGCGGGCTGCAGCTTGGCCACCAGATTCCCATGCAGGTGCCCCTGCACCGCCACGACGACCGTGGCGAGAAAGCCGACGGTCAGGGCCAGACGCATGGACTTGGCGAAGAGCTCCTCGTTCTGCTTGCGCAGGAGGTGCCACGCGCTGATGCCGGCGATGAAGAACGTGGCCACGCAGAATGCGCCCGCCACCACATGCACGAACTCGTTCCAGGCCCACGGATTGGTGATGACGGCGATGAAGTCGGTCAGTTCCGCGCGGCCGTTGCGCAGTTCAAAGCCCAGCGGGTTCTGCATGAAGCCGTTGGCGATGAGGATCCATACCGCCGAAAGATTGCTCGCAAAGGCCACGAGCCAGGCGGTGACGGCATGGGCTTTGGGCGAAAGTTTCTCCCAGCCGAAGTGCCACACACCGATGAACGTGGATTCGAGGAAGAAGGCGGCAGTGGCCTCAATGGCCAGCAGTGAACCGAAGATGTCACCGACATAAGCTGAGTAGCGCGACCAGTTCGTGCCGAATTGGAATTCCAGGGTGATGCCGGTAACGACCCCGAGCGTGAAGTTTATGAGAAAAAGCTTGCCCCAAAATTTCGCCATGCGTTTGTAAACCACGTTCCCCGTGCGCGCATAGGCGGTTTCCATGCAGGCTATCAGCACGGAAAGGCCTAACGTCAGCGGCACGAACAGGAAGTGGAACATGGTTGCAGCCGCAAATTGCAGCCGCGAGAGCATGAGTACGTCCATAGAACCCCCAAGATTTATCAGTTCTCAATCAAGAATGATTCCTAATATCCCGTTCATGCTTGATTTGCAACACCTTCTCTGTACCATTCCTTGTTTTCTTTGCAACAAATTTGAAAGGAGCGGTGATTGCGCGCGCCGGGAGTTTTGCGTATTTGAAAGGCAACCTGGAGGTGAACCATGGGCAGGGGCAAATGGGAGCCGTGGCACAACTTGGACGAATTCCAGCAGCAGATGGAGCGCCTGTTCATTGAGGCGCGCAACGCAAAACACAAATTGGCGGTGAGCGGCTATGTGTGGGCGCCGCTGGCTGATGTGCAAGAGACCCCTCAGGCCATCATCGTCCAGGTGGAACTGCCGGGCATACGTCCAGAACAAGTGGTCGTGGAACTCGTGGACGGCGATCTTGTGGTGCGTGGCGAACGCCCCTTTGACCGTTGCGAAGCCGAAGACCCATCCTATATTATAATGGAGCGCGCCCACGGGACCTTCGCCCGGCGCTTCGCCTTGCCGCCTGGCGTGGATGGAGAGGCCATCACCGCTGACCTGGCCGAGGGGCTGCTCACGGTCGTTGTTCCCAAATGCTGCGCCAAGTCTCCAGCACGGTTTACACTTATCGTGGAGTAGGCTGAACGCGCTCGCCACCTTCCAAGCGGTTCACCCCGCCTCTTCCGCGTATTTCCTGTCTTTTTCGATTCTTTTAACTATCTGATTAAACAATCCAAAAAATGGATAGCAGCTTTTGTGCTGTTCATTTTGATATTTGATAACACGCTTGAATTGCAGTGTTATTTTTGATGCGTACGTCTAGGGTGTGGGAAGACTGTTTTGGAGGCGGATGCCTGCCGTATCCGTCTGGTCAAGCCCTGTGCGGTCATCGAGAGGGTGCTCTCAATTGGCGGTTTGTTTCACAGGAATAGCTCCTACCGTGAAAACATAAAAGAGAGAAAAAGTGTGTGAATTTCCGAAATACGACGAAATTAAGACTTCATACTGTGGAAAATGTAATTCACAAGAAGTTGGCTTCTTGTCTGGGCACGCCGGGAAGCCCCGGTTTACAGGCTTTTCCCATTCCTATTTTTTAGGGCTAGAGCCCTCGATAATTTTATGAATGTTTATATTTCAAATAGTTACATTGTAGAGAACGCCCCGCTTCCCTTCTGCGCTTCTGTCAGCTGGCGGGATTGTCCGAAACCATCCCGGCAGATAGACAGGCTTCCATGAATACGGATCTCTGGCTGAAACTGCTTCCTATGCTCGAAAATCGACTAGAACAGGGGTTATTCACCCTCTGGATCAAGCCGCTTGCCGCTCGGTGCGAGGGAAACCACCTTGAGCTCCAGGCTCCCAATGAATTTGTCGCCTCCTGGGTCCGTGAGCGTCTTTTGGATACCGTGCGCGAGTGTGCGCAGGAATTCATGGACAAGCGTATGGAGCTTTCCGTTGTGGTGCGCCGCCCCGCCGCCGTGCCCGCAATGGAAGCGAAGCAGCAGCAAATAAAGCCTGCCCCGGTTCTGGCCCTGCCTCTGGACTATCAGCCGCGCCCCATGCCCGAGCACCGCTGGCGTTTCAGCTTTGAGGATTTCGTCGTCGGCCCTTGCAATGAGCTGGCCTGCGCCGCCTCCAAAGGGCTTTGCAACGACGCCCTTTCTGCGGACCACCTGTTCCTTTCGGCCGGGCCCGGCCTGGGCAAGACCCATCTTCTGCACGCCATCGGCCGCCAGCTGGCACAGCGCAGCAACCGCGCGCGCACGAACATCGCCTGCCTCTCGGCGGAGGAATTTTCCACGCGTCTGGTGCTGGCCATCAAGGCCCGCGAGGCCGCGCGCTTTAAAGCGGAGTTCCGCGACTCCGTGGACGTGCTGCTCCTTGAGGACATCCATTTCTTCCAGGGCAAGGGCAAGCTGCAGGACGAACTGCTCATGACCCTGAAAGCCCTGCAGGCCCGTGGCTGCAAGGTCGTGCTCACCAGCTCCTTCCTGCCTCGCGAACTCAACGAGGTCGATCCCCAGCTCGTATCGTGCTTCGCCTCCGGATTTTTGGCCCTCATGGACACGCCGGACTTCGCCACGCGCGAGGAGATCGTGCGCCGCAAGGCCCGGATGCTCCAAGTCCAGGTGTCCGACGACGTCACTGGCTTGCTGGCCGAACGCCTGACCACGGACATCCGCCAGCTGGAGAGCTGCCTGAACAATCTGGTGCTCAAGGCCCGGCTTCTGGGCCAGCAGATCACCACGGAGCTGGCTTGGCAGGTGCTGGAAAATTACGCCGCCCAGTCCACCAGCCCGGATGTGGAGCGCATCGTGAGCTTCGTGTGCAAGAGCTATGGCATCGAGGAGCCGGAACTCTTGTCCCGGAGCCGCAGCCAGCAGACCGTGCTGGCGCGGAACACCGCCTTCTATCTCTGCCGCAAGCACACCTGCCTCTCCTTGGCCGCCATCGGTGAGCGCCTGGGCCGTAAGCACTCCACCGTGCTTAAAGGCATCATCAACGTGGAGCGTGAGATCAATCGCCTGACGCCCCTTGGCCGGCAGCTCACCAGCACCATTGGACGGCTGTCCTGCTGAATAAGTAACGACATAAACGCCCTGGAAAGGGCGTGTCATTCCGGCGCGCGCCGGGTCGGCCCCGCACCAGGATTGCCTGGACGGGGGGAGGAAGCCGGCCCGGCGCTCTGCCGTTTATGGGGGGAGCGAGAGCGGAGCCTAGCTGAGCGTGCGGCTGCCGCGCGCGAGGATGGCCTGGGCTTCGGGCTCGGAGAGGCCGCGTCCGGCGGCGATGGCCGCCAGGTTGTCCTCCGCATCGGAGGCGCGCAGGTACACAGGCAAAAGCGGACCAGGGCCGAAGCTGGCGCGCGCGGCCAGGGCGAGAAGCGTCTGCGGCCGGGGTGCATCCCACAGGGGGGGCAGCAGGCGCAGGCCGACATCCTTCAGTGCGAGCTCCTGAAACACGGGAAGATTTCGCCGAAGCCCGCCGCCCAGCACATACAGCGGGCGGGGCAGGGGGGCGAGGAATTCTGGCAGCGTGGTGAGGCACACGACTGTGGGCGGCGTGAGGGCCTGATCGCTCTGGAAGGCCTGGGCATAGACCTGTCCCCGTCGCGACCAGGACAAGGCCAGCACGGCTCCGGCCGCCGTGTGCGCAGCCTCGTACGCCAGGAGTTCCAGATGCCCAACGCCCGCGAGACGAGCGCCCGTGCCCGCGGCCAGGCCTTCGGCCAGGGCGAGCGACATGCGCAGTCCGGTGAAGCTGCCTGGCCCATGCACGCAGACGATGGCCCGGATGTCCTGCGCCTTCGCGCCCAGGGCGTCCAGCATATGCCCAATGCCCGGGGCCAAAAAGCGCATGGCCTGGCCGGGTACGGTCCACTCCTGCGAGGCCAGCAACTCCGCTTCGGCCGGGTCGCCTGTGGCCGCGTCCGTCGTGCCAGCCGCGAGGCGGCCCAACGTTATTTGCAAGCGTTCATCCGCCCCGTTCAGGGCCAGGATCAGACCCGCATCATTTAAAGAGTCGGCGCAGATCATTGTAGGTCGCGAAGAGCATGAGCGCCGCCAGCATGGCGATGCCAAGGCGCATGGCCACGGAGCGGGCGCGCTCGCTCAAGGGTTTGCGCGTCAGGCCCTCCAGGCTGAAAAGGGCCAGGTGCCCGCCGTCGAGCACGGGGATGGGCAGCAGGTTCACGAAGCCGAGGTTGGCGGAAAGCGCCGCCGCCAGCGCGAGCACGCCGATGATGCCTTCCTGGGCCTCGCGGTTGATGAGCTGCACGATGAGGATGGGCCCTCCGATGGAGTCGGCCGGGACCACCCGCTCAATCATCTTGACCAGCGCGGTGACCATGTTCACGATGGCCCGCCAAGTCTCCTTGGCCGAAAGCTTGAGGCTCTGGCCCGCATCAAGCTCCATAGTGACGATCTCGCGCGTGGCCACGATGCCGAGCATGGGGGACTTCACGGTCTCGCCGAACACGTTTTTGCGTTCGCGCAGCTCCGGGGTCACGGTGGCGGTCACGACCTCCTTGCCGCGCTTGATCTCCAGAGTAATGGCGTTTCCTTCCGAGGCCTGCACCTGTTGGGTCAAGTCGTCCCAGAAGGTGATGGAGCGCCCGTTCACCTTGAGCACATTGTCGCCCGCGCGGATGTCCGCGCGCATGGCCGGGCTTTCAGGCAGCACCTGTCCGACGGTCGGCGCCAGTCCCATCTGGCCCTGGCTGGCGAACAGCGCCCAGTACAGGCCCCAGGCCAGCAGGAAGTTGAAGATCGGGCCTGCGGCCACTACACACATGCGCTGCCACACGGGGCGCAGGCTGAAGAGCAGGTGTTTCGGAAATTCGGGCTCTTCCGGGCTGTCCGGCGATTCCCCGGCCAGCATGACATAGCCGCCCAGCGGCAGGGCGCAGAGCCGGTACTCGGTCATGCCCGCCCGGAAGCTCCAAAGCTTGGGCCCAAAGCCCAGGGCAAAGGCCTTGACCCCGATGCCCAGCATCCGGGCCACGAGGAAGTGTCCAAGTTCATGGAAAAAAATCAGTCCGCCCAGGACCAGTACAACGGCGATGAAACCCACGATCGCTCCTTGTCGCGCGCCATCTCAAGGCGACACGCACGTATGGTTCAGCTAAGTCCGGCCTCGGCGCAGTCAATGACCGCGCGTCTCGTCTCGGCGTCCACGGCCAGCAGGTCCGCGGCGTCCGCATCCTCCGGCAAGGCCGTGTGATGGGCCAGCGCGCTCTCGATGAGCCGGGGAATATCCATGAACTTGATGCGCTTTTGCAGGAACAACGCCACGACCGCTTCGTTAGCGGCGTTCAGGACCGCGGGATGGCTGGAGCTGGCGGCGTAGGCCTCCTTGGCCAGGCGCAGACAGGGGAAAAGCCTCTCGTCCGGCTTCTCGAAGGTGAGGCTGCCGATCTGCGCCAGATCCAGGCGGGGCATGTCCAGGGGCACGCGGCGGGGAAAGCACAGGCAGTGGGCAATGGGGATGCGCATGTCCGGCACGGCCAGGTGGGCCAGTTGTGAGCCGTCCACGTATTCCGCCAGGGAATGCACGATGCTCTGCGGGTGCACCAGCACGTCCACCCGCTCCACGGGCAGGCCGTACAAATGGCAGGCCTCGATGACCTCCAGCCCTTTGTTCATGAGCGTCGCGGAATCTATGGATATCTTTGCGCCCATGTTCCAATTGGGATGATTGAGCGCCTGCTCCGGAGTGACGGCGGCCAGAAATTTCTCGTCGCGGCCGCGAAATGGTCCGCCCGAGGCCGTGAGGATGAGCTTGGAGAGTTCGGACCCCGCGCCATTGTTCCTGTCCGCATGGCCGCACAGGGCCTGGAACAGGGCGTTGTGCTCGGAATCCACGGGCAGGACGATGGCCCCGCTGTCATGGCAGGCCTGGCGGATCAGGCGGCCGCCGATAACCAGGCTTTCCTTGTTGGCCAGGGCGATGTGCTTGCCCTTCCTCGCCGCCGCGAGCGTGGGCAGAAAGCCCGCCGCGCCCACGATGGCCGAAAGGACAAGCTCCGCCTCTGGACTGGCGGCGATGGCCTCGTACGCAGCCGGGCCGGTGAGGATCTCCGGCGCGTAACCGGAGGGCAGGTGCGCGCGCAGCTCCTTCGCCGTGTCCTCATCCAGCACGGCCAGGACCGGGGGGCGGAACTGCGCGGCCTGCTCGGCCAGAAGCCGGGCATTTTTGCCGCCGGCCAGGGCGGTGACCTGGAACAGATCCGGGTGCTCGGCCACCACGCGCAGGGCGCTGACGCCGATGGAGCCGGTGCTGCCCAGCACCGCGAGGCGGCGCGGGAAGGATGCTTCCGGAGCAAGGGGCGGCCAGATGGAAATGTAGGTTTTCATGTTGTGGCTAGGGGAAAAGGGGCAGGATCAGTTTGAACAGGGCGAAGCACGGCAGGGCCAGGAGCAGGCTGTCGATGCGGTCGAGCAGGCCGCCGTGTCCGGGCAGGATCATTCCGGAATCCTTGACGGAAAGCCCGCGCTTGAGCGCGGACTCAAAAAAATCGCCCATCTGCGCGGCGACGTTCAGGAACACGCCCAGCAGAAGCCATACGTACAGCGGCGCATCCCCCAGCCGCAGGCCATAGGCCGTCACCGCGGCGGTGCAGCCGATCAGGCCGCCGATGCTGCCGGCCCAGGACTTCTTCGGGCTCACTTGGGGCCATATCTTCTTCTTGCCGAAGAAGGTGCCGGAATAATACGCGGCCGTGTCGGAAACGGCGGTGGAGAGCAGCACCAGAACGATCTCGCGGGTGCTCAGCGTAAGGGCGAATTGCAGCATGAGGGGCAGGTAGCCTACGCTCGCCAGAAGGATGATCTCGTCGGTAAAGTCCGCGTGCTCCTTGTCGGCGCTGTAGCGGAAGAGAAACCGCAGGGCCAGGAACCAGAAGCATCCGGCCAGGGACCAGACGAGCCCCGGAAGGCCGGTGAACTTGACGGCCAAAAGCAGCGCTGCGCCCAGGATGACGCCGGTGAGGCGCAGATTCCTGTGCTCCGGCCCGGGGCGGAACATGGCCGTGAGTTCCCACTGGCCCAGCCCGCAGACAAGAAGCAGCACAGCAAGAACCAGGATGCCGCCCTGCCACAAGGCCAGGGCCACCAAGCCCAATGCGAGGCCCGCGGTGAGGATGCGCTGCTGATGGGCGGATGCTGGCACAGGAACTCCTGGTAAAAATTACGACGGCAAATCGTTCCGTGGCCTTGTACTCCATTCCCCGCGAGCGGGCAACCGTGGGTTTTTTGCCTTTCCTCGCGTCTGCAAGCTGTGCTACGTATGAGATTTGTCGGGGGCAATGTGCTTTTGGGCAGGATTCCAGGACAGGAGGAGATATCCATGACCGAGGAGCCGAAGCACACTGCGGGGCGGCTGCCCGTCGAGTCGGCCGACACTGTGGAGGGGCTGCGTGGGCAGGTCGCACGTCTCACCGAGCACTTGCGGCATCTCACCGACATCGGCCTGGCCCTGTCCGGTGAGCAGAACCGCGACCGTCTGCTGGAGATGATCGTGGACCTGGCCCGCTCCATCACCGGCGCGGACGCGGGCATCCTCTATATTGTGGATGACGCGGCCAAGCACCTCGACTGGGTGGTGATGCAGAATGACACCACGAGAAGCTCGACAGCTCGGGCTATCCCAATCATATTGGCGGGGAGGATCTGTCGCTGCAGGCACGCATCCTTGCCGTGGCCGACGTGTTCGAGGCCTCACCGCCAGGACAGACCCTACAAGGAGCCCATGAAGCTCTCCGAGGCCATGAAAATTATGGGGTTCATGGTCAAGGACAAGCACGTGGACCCGGAGGTTTTTGGCCTGTTCCAAAGCGCTGGGGTGTACAAGGACTACGCCGCCGCCCACCTGAGTCCGTCACAGATCGACGATGCGCCGCCGTTTCGGACGGAGCAGACGGGCAACGCCTAGTCCGCGCCGTTAGAGCAACTTCACGTAATCCTTGACGATCACCTTGAGCCCGAACCCCGGGAAGTTCACGCGGTACTTGTCCGGCGGGATCTCGGCAATGATCTTGCCCTGGCCGAAAATCTTGTGTTCGCACAGGCCGAACTTGGTCTGCGCCGCATCCATGGCCGAGCGGGGCGGTGGGGCGGCGTCGTACCGCGTGTGCGGGGCCGCCGCCGCGCTCACGGGACGCGGCCCCGGGGCATAGGCTGGGCGCGCGGGCGGCTCCGGGCAGATCACCGGTGGCAGATAGCCGTCGTCACGGGTCATGATTCCAGGCCGCACCTGCTCATCCCTCCGGCGCAGGCCGCCGGTGAAGGTCTCAACGAAGCGGTCGGCCACGGCGTCGGGCAGTTCCGTGACGAAGGGGCTGGGCACCGCCGGTTCGCGACAGTTGTTAAAGCGGTTGAACACCGAGCCCGGCACGATGAGCGCCAGCTCGTCCTTGGCCCGGGTGCAGGCCACGTACATGAGGCGGCGCTCCTCCTCCATGTCCTCCTGCCGCTGCATGGCCTTCTTGGACGGGAAGCGGTCCTCCACTAGATCGATGAGAATGACTCCGCGCCATTCCAGGCCCTTGGCCGAGTGCACGGTGGAGAGCACCACGGCGTTGTCCGTGCGGTCGTCATCGCCGGGCGAGCCGTCCAGACACAGGTCGGCCAGAAAATCCTCAATGCTCTTGTAGTTCACCACGATCTGCGAAAGCTGTTCCAACCCCGCCTGGCGCTTGGGGTAATCGTCCGGGTAAAGCTGTACCAGGATGGGCGCATAGTGGCTCATGGCGCGGTCGAGGGCCGGGGCCGGGGCCTGGTTCAAGCGGCGCAGGGCGTCCAGCTCAACAAGCAGGCCGTTCAAGTCCGGGAAGCGCTTCTTCTGCTTCTCCACGGTCGCCGCGTCACCGCTCAACAGCGCGGTGGCGATCTTGCCCGCGGTCTTGCCGCCCACGCCCTTGAGGAAGCCGAGCACCCGCTGCCAGGCCAGCATGTCCGAAGGATTGGCCGCCAGACGCAGATAGGCCAGGATGTCCTTCACGTGGGCGGCCTCGTGGAAGCGCACCCCGCCATATTTGCGGTAGGGCAGGCCCGCACGGGTCAGCGCCACCTCCAGCGGATAGGACTGGTACCCCGCGCGGAAGAGCACGGCGATCTCGTGCAGCGGGTGGCGGGAGGCCATGTCCGTGATGAGGCTGACCGCCTGCGTGGCCTGGGACTGATCGCTCAGGCTCTGGATGATGCGCGGGCGCTGTCCGCCGGTGCGGTCGGTGAACAGGTGCTTGTCGAACTTCTGCTGCGCCCCGGCCAGGATGATATTGGTGAGGTCCAGAATGGGCTGGGTGGAGCGGTAGTTCTGCTCCAGGCGGATGATCTTGGCGCCAGGAAAATGCTGTGGAAATTCCAGGATGTTCGCCACCACCGCGCCCCGGAAGGCATAGATGGACTGGGCGTCGTCGCCCACGGCCATGACGTTGCCGCTCTCTCCGGTCAGCAGGCGAACCAGCCGGGCCTGCACCAGGTTCGTGTCCTGGTACTCGTCCACCATCACATAGGGATAGCGACGGCGCAGTTGATCGCGGATCTCCGGGTGCTCCAGGAGCAGGCGCTCCAGCTCGAAGAGCAGGTCGTCGTAGTCCATGAGGCCCTGGGTGCGCTTGGCCTTGGCATACTCGTCCGCCAGGCGTTCGATGTCCGCCTGGTAGCACAGCAGGTGGTAGGCCTCGCGGTCCAGGATGCCCTGGATGGAGAGTTCCTTGTTGCGGCTCTTGCTGATGACGTCGGCCAGGGTGGCGCGCTTGGGATAGCCCCGGTCGCCTTTGCCCAGGTCCAGGTGATTTTTCAGCTCACCGAGCAGGTCCTCGGAGTCGGAGCGGTCCATGAGCGTCAGGCCCTGTGGGTAGCCCGCCTCCTGCGCGTGGCGGCGCAGCACGGAATAGGCGAAGGAATGGAAGGTGCCGCCGCTGGCCCCAGTGAGCGGACGGCCCAGCACCAGGCCCGCGCGGTGCAGCATCTCCTGGCTGGCGCGCCGCGTGAAGGTGAGCAGCAGGATGTTCTCCGGCGAGACGTAGCCTTCCACCAGATGCGCGAGGCGGTAGACGATGGTGCGCGTCTTGCCGCTGCCTGCGCCGGCGATGACCAGCACCGGCCCGCCCATGTGCAGGGCGGCCTCCCGCTGGGCCGGGTTCAGTTCGCGCTCGAAATCAATGCTCATAGGATGAGTCCGCCTCGCCTGTCTGTTTCGCCCAGCCCGAAATAGTCGAGCACCAGGGCCCCGGCGTCGCGTACGCGCGCGACATTTGCGTCGCCTTGCATGCTCGCGAAGAACACGTCGTCCGGGATATGCATGCCGAAGCGGCCAAAATGCCCGAATACCGCCTCGCGGTCAAAGCGCGCCTTAAGATCAAAGCCGTGCTGCGGCACGCAGATGAGATCGGGTGCAAAATCGCTTTGGTACAGCTCGCGTCCGTCCAGCACCTGCTTCATGACCGGGCGGCCCGCCCAGGTCAAGCCTTCGAGCAGCGCGCGCAGGTCGGCTAGGATCGCCGCCTCGTCCGTCTTGCGCACCCGGCCGCGCGCATAATGGTCCGCCCGGTGTAGCACAATGCGCCCCGGATCGAGCGCGAAAGCCCGCGTCTCCGGACCGATGCACCCGGCGTCCCATTCATCGCGCGGGGCGCGGCCGAGACGCAGGAAGCCCGCCTCGGCCAGCGCGCGGTTCAGGTCCACTTCGGTTTCAAGAGCGCAAAAGCCGTGGTCCGCCAGGGCGATGAACCCCTTGGGCTCCGGCAGGGCATCATAGCGGTCCAGAACCTCGCCCAGCAGCCGGTCCCATTCGATGAGGAGCGCCAGGCAGGCCCCGTGCAGCGGATGCCCCTCGTCCTCCACGGCCGGAAAGAGGAAGTGGAACAAGCGGTCCGTCTCGGTCAGCACGCACACGAAGAGGTCCCAGGCCAGATCAGGCCACAGGAGATTCAGCGCCGTCCGGCGCGCGGCCAGGGATTGCCACAGTTGCTCCAACAGGTATTCCGGGTCCGCAGCCCCACGTGTGGTGTCGCCCTCGATCCGGTACCCCGCCGCGCGCAATGGGCCGAGCAAAAACGGCGGAAACACCGCTTCGGCCAGATTGTCGGCCACGAATCCGGCGACAAGCATCCCCCGCAGCGGCTTCGCCGGGGCCATGTTCGGCAGGTTCAGCACGCGCGACACGAGGCCCGCGCTTCCCAGCCGGTCGAAGATCGTGGGCACGCGCACGTCGGCAAAGTTGGCGATGCGCAAGCTGTACGCCTGGGGATCGAGTACGGTGAAGCCATGCACGCCATGCTCCCCCGGCCCCTTGGCCGTGAAGAAGCTCGTCCAGTTCACGGGCGAAAGCTCGGGCAGTTCGGCCTCCATGGCCTGGGCATGGGGAAGGATCCGCGCCAGGTTGGGCAGGCGCGGGGCGAACTGGCGAGCCAGGGACAGCGGCAGGCCGTCCAGCCCAAGGACAAGGAAGCGCGGGCGGGCGGTGCTCATATGCGGGTCGGAGAAAGGGACGAGAAGCTTTCGGCGGCCAGGAGCCCTGAGGCCCCCTTGGCTGCCAGGTGAGGTGACAAAAACAGATGCGCCGTGCGCACGGCGCCTGTCCTCTGGAGATTCCCCAGGGCCTCAGACCCTTGGGCCCTAAGGGAAGGGCTTTTTCCGCTAGGCCAGCTCGACATCGTACTTCTGCATGAAGTGCACGGGATTGTACGAGAGTTTGGCCTTGCGTAGGCCCTCGTCGCCCAGGTCCTGCTCGCGGTTCACGAAGGTGAAGCGGTCCTCCTGGGAGGCCAGGAAATGGTTGTTGATGGCCTGATAGATGCCCTTGTAGCGCGTGTCGCCCTTTTCGAAATGGATGACCATGGTGTCCTTGTTCAGACACTCGCCCACGGTGTAGGCCACGACCTTGCCGCCAATGCGGATGGTGCCGCCGAGCAGGCTGCCCAGGCGATCGAACACCTTGAGCACGCGGCTGATGGCCTCGTTTTCGGCCTCCAGCGCGGCGGAGGGGTACTCCTGCCAGCCGTGCCATTCGGCCTGCATGTCGAGGACTTCTTCGACGCAGTCGGCCTGCATGGGCGTGTATTCAAAGATGTTGCCCTTCTCGAACTGGTTCAACAGGTTCTTTTTCTTGTGGAACTTGTTGCCCTTAAGCTCGACGAGCTCCGGCACGGAATACACGTAGTCGAAGTGATCGCGCGCCTCGGTGGCTGTGAGGCGCGTCCCGAAGGCCTGTTTCCAAATGGCGAGCAGGGCCTCGGGCACGCGGGTGAAGCGCGCCGGACCGGCCAGACAGGGCAGCTTGGCCCAGTCCACCTTGGTCCAGTCGCCCACGGGGGCCCAGGAGATGTCTTGCCCCAGGCTCTGCTTCAGCCAGACCAGGCCGTTGTCGAAGCGCCATTTGAGGCCGTAGTGCGGGGCCCAGCCATAGAGGTTGGCGAAGGCGTAGTCCGAGGTCACCTCGGGGCAGGCGCACAGCGCGGTCTTGTACTCATCCTGGTGCTTCAGGCAGATGTGTTCAAAGGTTTCGCAGGTGCTCATCGGTGTGTTCCATTCCGCGTTTTGGACATGGCGAAGCGCTGCCAGTCCTTTCGGGTGTATATGTAGAAAAGAATGGCCGCCTGGCATGCCTGGGAGGCCAGCATGGAGATCCACACGCCGGTCGCCGTGCCCAGAATCACGTGGCCCAGAACATAGGCCAGGGGCAGGCGCACAACCCAGGTGCCCAGGCCCATGCCCAGAAGATTGTACACCGTGGCCCCGGCGCCGGCGAGCGCCCCGGCCAGGATCATGGTGGTCAGGGTGAAGGGGATGGCCAGCACATTGTACACAAGGTAGTTCTGCGCCTCGGCCTGGACCTCGGGCCGGGGGGCGAGGAAGCCCGCAATGTCGCCCAAAAACGGCCAGATCAGGGCGGCCAGGAGCCCGATGCCCACCAGGCCGATGGCCAGGATGCGCAGGCCCATGCGCTTGGCCTCGGCGGGTTCGTTTGCGCCCAGGAGGTGCCCAATGAGGATGCTGGCCGTGAGGTTGAGCGCGAAGGCGGGCAGAAAGAGCAGGGATTCCACGCGTGCGCCAGCGGCCATGCCGGCCAGGGCGACCACGCTGTTCCGCGGCAGGCTGGCGGTGATGGCAAAAAGCACTAAATATCCTGAATGCCAAACGATCTGCATAAACCCGGCAGGCATGGCCACCTTGAACAAATATGGAAAGGCGCAGCGCACCCAGCGATAGGGCGCGAAGATCTTGCGCCGCAGGGTGCCGTCGCGCCGCAGCACGAAAAGCCCGAACGCCGCACCGAAGCTGATGGAAAAGAAGGTGGACCAGACCACTCCGGGGAGGCCAAGCTTGGGCAGGCCCCAGAAGCCGAGACCAAAGCCCAGGTCGCCAACGGTGTTCACCAGGGTCACCAGGATCATGGTGTACAGGGGCACCATGACCTGCCTGCGCGCGCGGAACACCGCGTTCTGCATGATTATCATGTAGTAGGGCGGCAGGGTGTACAGGAAGACTTGCAGAACGTAGCGCGTGAGCGGCACGATATTTTCCGGCACCTGCAGGGCGCGCACCAAAAGGTCGCGCAGGGGCAGGCCCAGCGCAAGAAACACCACCCCGGACGCGGCGGCGATGGCCAGACACAGGCCGATGTAGCGCTCGGCGCGCAGTCTTTTGCCCGCTCCCAGGGATTGGCTGATGGCGGCGACCGCGCCGCCGGAAACGGCCATGGCGATGACCAGGAACAGAAACAGGGACTGGGTGATGATGCCAAGGGCGGCCTGCACGCGGTAATCGATCTGTCCGGCCACCCATACGTCCGCAAAACCGATGAGGAAGTTGAACAGCATCATCAGGATCTGGGGCCAGGAAAGGCTCCAGATGAGACGGAAGGGCGGTTGGGACATGGCGGCTGGCTGCATGGATATCCTGCTGGGCGGGGTTTGCGCAATTTCAGGAAGTAGGCACGAATTGGCGTCTGCCAAGGGGTGGGTGCGGAATTTCTTTACGTCGAGGGCGTGTTCTGCCATATCTGACACGAGAAAAGCGGCGCGGAACGCGCCAAGGCCGGAGGTATCATGAGCGCCAATAAAAAGAGCGGGGCCAAGACCGGGGCACAGACGCCCGCGCCTGTCCTGCGCGTGCATCTGTGGCTGGAGACCGGGGGGCGGATGCTTTTCGGCCTCGGGCGTATCCAGTTGCTGCAACAGGTGGAGCGCCTGGGCTCCCTGAATCAGGCGTCCAAGGCGCTGGGCATGAGCTACCGCGCGGCCTGGGGACGCATCAAGAGCACCGAGGAGGCCCTGGGTGAGCCGCTGCTGGGCAAGGCCAGCGGTCGCAAGGGCTACGAGCTGACCCCGCTGGCGGTGACCCTGCTCAAGGATTTCGCCGAGTGGCACCAGGAGGTGGAGGCCTATGCCCTCAAGCGGGCCAAGGAGCGCTTGCCCTGGAACGTTCAGCCGTTTTCCGGGGCCGCCACGGGCGAACTGCCGCCGGAATCCTGATTACTTTCTCCGCAGTCTGGCCTGACACCTGTCCAGCGAATAAAAAAGGCTGCCCCGAAGCTCCCGGACATCCTCGCAAGAGGGCCGGAAGCCAAGGGGCAGCCTTTGTGCGTCTTCGTCTAAACTCTAGCGACGTCCGCCACGGTCGCCGCCGCGTCCGCCACGGTCACCACCACGGTCACCGCCGCGACCACGGTCGCGATCGCCACGGCCAGGGCCATCGCCACGGGAGGGCGGACGACGGAATTCGTCGAGGCTCACTTCCTGGCCAGCCTGCTCCATGAGCCAGGCCTTGCGGGACAGGCGGATGCGTCCGCCCGGCTCCAGCTCAATGACCTTAACCCACACTTCCTGGCCGAGCTGCAGCAGGTCTTCCACGCGTTCCACGCGCTCCACGTCCATCTGGGAGACGTGCAGCATGCCCTCGGCGCCGGGCAGGATCTCCACCAGCGCGCCCACTTCCAGGATCTTTTTCACGGTGCCCAGGTAGTTGCGGCCCGGCTCCGGGGTCTGGTCGTAGTAGAGGACCATGGCCTTGGCCTTCTGCATGCTCTCGGTGTTGGGGGCGAAGATGGCCACCTTGCCGGAATCCTCGATGTCGATGGCGGCCTGGGTCTCAGCGGTGATGGCCTTGATGTTCTTGCCGCCGGGTCCGATGACGCTGCGGATCTTCTCAGGATTGATGAACACCACTTCCATCTGCGGGGCAAGGGGGGAGAGCTGCGGCCGGGGAGCGGCCAGGCACATGCTCATGTGCTCCAGGATGTGCATGCGGGCATCGCGGCTTTGGGCCAGGGCCTTGCGCAGCACGTCGTAGGGGATGCCGGAGGTGATCTTGATGTCCATCTGGATGCCGGTGATGCCGCGAGCGGAGCCAGCAACCTTGAAGTCCATGTCGCCCAGCGCATCCTCGTCACCGAGAATGTCGGTGAGGACGATGTAGTCGTCGCCCTGCTTCATGAGGCCCATGGCGATGCCCGCCACCGGCTCCTTGATGGGCACGCCGGCGTCCATGAGGGCCAGCGAGGCGCCGCAGACCGTGGCCATGGAGGAGGACCCGTTGGAGTCCATGACCTCGGAAACCACGCGCAGCGTGAAGGGGAAGTCGTCGGGGTTCGGCAGCACGGGGGCGATGGAACGCTCAGCGAGCGCGCCGTGGCCGATGTCGCGGCGGCTGGGGCCGCGCAGAATGCGCACTTCACCCACGCAGTACGGGGGGAAGTTGTAGTGCAGCATGAAGCGCTTGGTGTCCTCGCCTTCGAGGGTTTCGATGCGCTGCTCATCGCGGGAGCTGCCGAGGGTGGCCACGCACAGGGCGGCGGTTTCACCGCGGGTGAACAAGGCCGAACCGTGGGTCATGGGCAGCACGCCGGCGGAGATGGACAGGGGGCGCACCGTGGTGGTGTTGCGCCCATCCAGGCGGATGCCCTCGGTGCGCACGCGCTCGCGCACGATCTTCTTCTCCAGGTCGTTCACGATGCCGGAAGCCTGCTTCACGGCGTCCGCGATCTCCGTAAACTTCTCGCCAACGGCCTCCAGAGTCTTGGACTTGGCGGCTTCCTTGGCCTCGCGGCGGGCCATCTTCTCGGTGATGGCGAAGGCGGTTTTCAGCGAAGGGGTGGCGATCTCCTCGACATAGGCGGCAATGGCCTCGTCGGGCTTGGGCACCACAACCTCGATCTTGGGCTTGCCGACCTTTTCGCGCAGCTCGTCCTGAATGTCGAACACGGGCATCAGCTGCTTGTGGCCCCATTCCAGGGCCTCGGCCACAAGCTCCTCGGAAACAAAGCTGGCGCCGCCCTCGACCATGACGATGGCCGAACGGGTGGCGGCGAAGATCAGGTTCAGGGTGCTTTCGTTGTTGATCTGCTGGTAGGTGGGGAAGAGCACGAACTTCCCGTCGACATAGCCCACGCGGGCGCCGGCGATGGGACCTTCAAACGGCATGTGCGAAAGGTGCAGGGCCGCGGACGCGCCGGTGATGGCGAGCACGTCGGGATTGATGGAGCTGTCGGCGGAGAGCACCGTGGCGATGATCTGGACCTCGTCGCGGAAGCCCTTCTTGAACATCGGGCGGATGGGACGGTCGATGAGGCGGGAGACAAGGGTCTCACGCTCGCTCGGACGGCCGATCTCGCGGCGGAAGTAGCTGCCGGGGATGCGGCCGGCGGCGTAGGACATCTCCTGGTAGTTCACGGTGAGGGGGAAAAAACCGCGGTCGATTTCCAGCGGCTGGCTCACCGCAGTGACATGCACCACCGTGCCGCCGGACTGGACCCACACGGCGCCGCTGGCCTGCTTGGCCATCAGTCCGTGTTCGAGCGTGATGTCCAGGTTTCCGGCGCGGGTCGAAAGGTGTATTTTGTTGTGAGGTACGAGCATGAACCCTCCAAAGGGTTGTTCGTCCCGACGCCTGCTCCCTGCCCGATGTTTAGCCGGCTTGGGAAAGGGCTCTTGCGGGGGCCGCAAGAACGCTTACCGCAGCCAACTAAAGGGGTCTGGAGCCTCGTGCGCGTCGAAGGACTTCGGTTCTCAAGCGGGCGACGATTCGTCCGCTGGCTTGATCCGTGCGGGCAGGGGGCCCGAAAACCCCCCGCCCGTTCGGATTGTCTTGCTACTTGCGGAGACCCAGGCGCTCAATAAGCTCACGATAGCGCTGGATGTCCTTGTTCTTCAGGTAGTTGAGGAGCTTGCGGCGCTGGCCGACCAGCTTGAGAAGGCCGGTCTTGGAGTGGAAGTCCTTCTTGTGCACCTTGAAGTGCTCGGTCAGGTAGGTGATGCGCTCGGTCAAAAGCGCGACCTGGACTTCAGGAGAGCCGGTATCGCCCTCTTTCCGCTTGAAATTCTCAATAACCTGGGTCTTTCCTTCAGGCGTCATAACCACAGCAGTATCCTCCTTGTCTGGGCTCGTTTGGCTTCAGCCAGACAGTTGTGCCGGGAGCTTCCCGTTCAGGTGGCGGGGGTGGCTTCCTGCCACAATCCACGCAGGATCGTCCAGCGCAAGCCGTTGTTCTTGGTTGCCGCCTCCGCCAGCGCAACCGGTTCGCCGCTTTCCTCAACCAGCATGACGTGCTCGCCGGGTTGCCCCGCGAGTTCGTCGCCGCTAGGTCCGCCCACCGGCAGCCATGCCCCGTTTTTCACCAGGGCGGCCAGAGTGGGGGAAAGCACGATAGTGCGCCAGTGTGGGAGCGCCTTGGCCAGCGGAATGACCCGCTCGACAAAACGCTCCGGCTCACCAAGAACTTCGTCCAAGCTGTACGAAACGTCGAGCCCGTATGGCTCGCACGCCTCCCGCGTGAGCTGCGCAAGCGCCGCTCCGCACCCGAGCCGAATCCCCAAGCTGTGGACCAGGGATCGAATGTACGTGCCCGCCAGGCAACGTACCCTGAACCGTGCGAAGGGAAGCTCGATTTCCAGCGGTTCGACCTCATATACCTCGATACGCTTCTCTTTGACCGGCACGACCTCACCCTTGCGGGCGAGTTCGTAGAGGGGCTTGCCCTCGTGCTTGGCCGCGGAGTATGCGGGCACTTCCTGTTCCGTGAGGTCCTTCCAGGACAGGATAGCCGCCCGCACATCTTCTTGCGAAATATTGTCCAGCGGCTTTTCCTCAACCACCTGGCCTTCCATGTCGAAGGTGTCGGTGGTGACGCCAAGCCGCATCATGCCGCTGTATACCTTGGCCCCGCTGGTGAGGTAGCTCGCCACCTTGGTGCCCTGTCCGAGCAGCACCAAAAGGACGCCCTGGGCCAGCGGGTCAAGCGTCCCGGCATGGCCGATCTTGCCCTGGCCGAGACTGTGCTTGATGCTGTTCAGGCAGCCCGCGCTGGTGGGACCGCTCGGCTTGTTCAGCACCAGCAGGCCATCCAGCTGCGATTCGGATCTTTTGCGCCGTCTGCCCATGCTCTTGCCTACACCAGTCCGAGGCCTTCGCCAAGGGCCTTCACCAGGTGCGATTTCGCCGACTCGAGGCTATCGACGATGGTGCCGCCCGCCGCGTTCCGGTGTCCGCCGCCACCAAAAGCGGCGGCCACGGCCTGCACGTTGTCGTGCCCGGCGGAGCGCAGGCTGAACTTGTACGCGCCGTCCGGCTCCTCCCGCAGGATGGCCGCGGCGCGCGTGCCGCGCAAGCGGCGCAAAAAATTGACGATCTCCTCACAGTCCTCGGTGTCTGTGCCGGTGCGCGCCATCATGTCCCGGGTGACATAGGCCACGGCCACCTTGCCGCCAAAAAACATCTCCGTGGTGGCGAAGCTTTCGCCCCAGAGCCGAAAGCGGCTCACGCTCCACTGGTTGCGGATCTTGGCGTTGACGACCCCGGGCTGCAGGCCCAGGCGGATGAGCCGGGAGGCCAGCTCCATGACGCGAGGGGTGGTGTTGTCGAAAGTGAAGTACCCCGTGTCCGTGACGATGCCGAGGTAGATGGCCTCGGCCAGATGCCCCGTCAGGGGCACGCACAGCTCGTCCGCCAGGTCGGCGATCATGGCCGCCACGGCCGGATAGTTGTCGTCCACCCAGTTGAACCGGCCGAAGTTCGGGTTGCCCAGGTGGTGGTCCACATTGGCGATGGCCCGTGAGCCCATAAGTTGCTGCAGCTCCGGGCCCACGCGGCTTTCCGCGCCGCAGTCAAGCACGAAGGTCCAGTCGGACTCGACACCGGTCATGGTCGTGTGCAGTGGGCCAGGCAGCGGCAGCCAGTCGAACTGGTGGGGCAGCCCGGTGGTGTTGTACAGCGCAAAATCCTTGCCGAGCGCGGCGAAAATGTGCCCAAGGGCTGCCGTGGAGCCGATGGCGTCGCCGTCCGGGTTGGCGTGTGACGCCACCAGAAAATGGTCCGATTCGCGGATGAGGTCAGCTATCTGCGTGACCGGGCTTCGCATAAACCATGTCCTCAAGGAAATCGTCATGGGTGAAGCGCAACTCCGGCAGAGAGCGCATGTTCATGCGCTTGGCCAAGCCGGAACGTAAGAAACCCTTGGCCTTGTTCAGCCCGTCGAGCGCAAGCTTGCGCCGTTCGGGCCCGCCGCCCACGGTGAAGGACACGAGCGCGATGCTCATGTCCGCGTTGAGCTTGCAGCCCGATAGGCTCACCAACTCAAGGCGCGGGTCCTGCACTTCCTCCAAAAGCAAAAGGGCCAGCTCCTGTAGTATTTGATCGCCCATGCGTATGGACCGTCTTGAACCGGACGCCTTCATTCAACCTCTCCGCTGCTGCCGAACACTTCCGTGTCGCAGCGCACGAGCTCCGCCGGGGAAATGGCTTCCACCATCGCCAGGGCCTTGGACAATCGGCTCTCCACCTTCGTGGTCTCGCCGGAAACCGTCACCACCGCCAGCACCAGTCTCTGGTGCGCATCCTGGGCATCCACCTCGCTGACGGCCACGTTGAACGTGTTCCGCAGCTTCTGCTTGAGGCTCTGCGCCACCTGCCGCTTGCCCTTCAAAGAGGCGTTTCCGTGCAGGTGGAACTCCAAAGTGAGCACGCCAATAATCATGTCAAGCCACCCGGGGCGCGGGGCAAGGCCACAGCCTAGTCGATGGTGCGGGCCACTTCCTTGGTCTCAAAGGCCTCGATAACGTCGCCTATCTTGATATCGTTGAAGTTCTCCAGGCCAACACCGCACTCGTAGCCCTTCAGCACTTCCTTGGCGTCGTCCTTGAAGCGCCGGAGCGAGCTGAGCTGTCCGGTGTAGATGACCACGCCGTCGCGCAGCAGGCGCACCTTGGCCGCACGGGTGAGCTTGCCGTCCACTACGCCGCAGCCAGCCACCATGCCGACCTTGGGCACACTGAAGGTGTTGCGCACCTCGGCCTGGCCCAGGTAGACCTCCTGGATGTCCGGGGTGAGCATGCCGCTCATGGCGTCCTTGATCTCGCCCACCAGCTTGTAGATGATGTCGTAGAAGCGGATCTCCACGTGCTCGTTGTCGGCCATGTCCTTGACCTTGGCCGTGGGGCGCACGTTGAAGCCGATGATGATGGCCTGCGAGGCGTTGGCCAGCAGGATGTCGCTCTCGGTCAGGCCGCCGGTTGCGCCATGCACCACCTGGATCTTCACCTCGTCGGTGGAGAGCTTCTTCACGGCCTCGGTGATGGCTTCCAGCGAGCCCTGCACGTCGGCCTTGAGCACCAGGTTGAGCGTCTTGGCCTCGTTGTCCGGGCGGGACAGCAGGAAGGATTCGAGGGTGAGTTTGCTCTTGCCCACCATGTCCTTCTCGCGCTGTTTGGCCGCGCGGGACTCGGCGATGCGGCGGGCGACCTTGTCGTCGGCCACGACCACGAACTCGTCACCGGCCACGGGGACGACGTCGAAGCCCTGGATCTCCACCGGAATGGCGGGACCAGCCTGCTTGATCTTCTTGCCCTGGTCGTTGAACATGGCGCGCACCTTGCCATGCACGGTGCCGCAGACAAAGGCGTCGCCATTTTTCAGCGTGCCTTCCTGAATGAGCACGGTGCCCAGCGGGCCGCGGCCCTTGTCCAGCTTGGCCTCCACGATGTGGCCCTTCGCGGCCTTGTTCGGATTGGCCTTCAGTTCGAGCACCTCGGCCTGCAGGAGGATCATCTCCAGCAGTTCGTCCAGGCCGAGGCGCTGCTTGGCGGAAACGTTGGCGAAGATGGTGGTGCCGCCCCAGTCTTCCGGCACGAGGTCGAACTCGGCCAGTTCGCGCTTCACGCGATCGGGGTTGGCGCCTTCCTTGTCGATCTTGTTCACGGCCACCACGATGGGCACCTTGGCCGCCTTGGCGTGGTTCACGGCCTCGCGGGTCTGGTCCATCACGCCGTCATCGGCGGCGACGACCAGGACGACGATGTCCGTCACCTGCGCGCCGCGGGCACGCATGGCGGTGAAGGCCTCGTGGCCCGGGGTGTCGAGGAACACGACTTCGCCCCGGCTCGTGGCCACATGGTATGCGCCGATGTGCTGGGTGATGCCGCCCGCTTCACCAGACGCGATGCTGGTCTTGCGGATGGCGTCAAGCAGTGAGGTCTTGCCGTGGTCGACGTGGCCCATGATGGTGACCACGGGCGGGCGCGGCTTCAGGTCATCGACCGTGTCAGGGGCGGTGGTGGTGAGGAATTCCTGTTCGTCAAAGGAGACGTTCTCCACCTCGTGCCCGAATTCGCTCGCCAGCAGGGTGGCGGTATCCATGTCGAGGGCCTGGTTGATGGTGGCCATCATGCCCATGCCGAACAGAACCTTGATGATCGCCTGGGCCTTGACGCCCATCTGGTGCGCAAGGTCGGAGAGGCGGATATGCTCGTCGATGCGGATCTTGCGCTTGCCGACGGGCTTCATCTCCTCGCGCTGCTCCATGCCGCCGCGATGCTTTTTGCGGCGGTTGGACTTGAGGCGCATGGGGGCGTCGCCGTCCTCGGAAACAACGGGAGCCGGGGCGAAGCTGGGCTTCTTCTTGGCCGCCGTGTTGCTGGCTTTACGGCGATCCTCCTCGGAACTTCCGCCGGGGAACTCCACCACGCGATGCGGCTTTCTACGTGCGCGATCGTCGCCTTCCTTGGGAGGCGCGACCGGAGCACCGCCAGGACCGGCCGGGCGGGGGACATAGCCGGGACCGCCAGCGGGCATGTTGGACGGGCGTGGCGCGTATCCGGGGCCGCCAGCGGGCATGTTGGACGGGCGCGGAGCATAGCCGGGGCCGCCAGGACCACCAGCCGGGCGTGGCGCGTATCCGGGGCCGCCAGCGGGCATGTTGGAAGGCCGCGGCGTGTAGGGCCGGGCGCCGCCTTCGTTCCGGGCGGAGAATTCCGGCCGCCTGGACTGGCTGGGGGCCTGAGGCGGCGGCGTGCTGCCGGGCTCGGGCCGGGAAATGATGCGCACCTGCGGCGGCGCGGGCATTATGACTTCGCGCTTGGGCTTGCGGGCAGGCTTTTCGTCCTTGGCGTCCTCGGCCTTTTCAGGCTTGGACTCACCAGCCGGGGACGCGGTGGCGGTCTCCTTGGCCTCAACGGCTTCGGGGACGGCAGGCTCCTTGGCCGACGGTTCTTCAGCCTTCGGCGCGGCTTCCTGGGAAGGGGGCGTCGCAGATTCGGCCACAGCCGCGGCTTCCGGCTTCACCGGCTCGCTGATGATGCGGGCGGTGGGCACGGCGGCGTCTGTCTCGGCAACGGGCTGCGCGGCCGGAGCTTCGGGGGACTCGGGCGCGGACTCGGCCTGCACAGGGGCGGCTGGCTCTTCGCGGTGAATGATGCGCGCGGGACGGTCAGCGGCAGGCTCGGCGGCGCGGCGCACCACCTTGGCTGGAGCCGGTTCGTCGGCTTCATGGGCCTTGGGCTCATGCGCCGGGGCTTCCTGCGTCTGGGGCTCGGGGGACTTCTCGGGCGCGCCGGCCTGGAGAACTTCAACCGTGGCGGCCTGTGGGGCTTCCTCGGCCTCGGCGGCGTGGGCCTCCTCGTGAGGTTCCTCCGCGCCATGCCTAGCCTTGCGGCTGCGCACGATGACTCCGGGCTGCACTTCGCGGCGCACCACCTCGGTCTGGGCGGAAGGCGTGCCGCGCAACGACACCCTCAGGCGTTCCGCCTCGTCGTCCTCCAGGGTGCTCATGAAGCTTTTGACCTGGATATCCATGTCCCGCAGATGCTGCAGGATCTCCTTATGACCGATGCCAAATTCGGTCGCCAGGTCCTTCACCTTGAGCTTTGTCACCATTCACGTTCCCCTTGTTAGCGCTTCTTCCGCCGGTCCCCGTAGCGGAGAAATCTCTCGCGGCATTCGGCTTGATCGCACACGTAAAGCCCTCTGCCGGGCATTTTTCCTCGGGGATCGGGCACAAGCCTCACCCCGTCGTCATTCTCGCTCCGCACGTGCCGGAGCAGTTCGGCCTTGGGCAGCCGCCGTCTGCAAATGCAGCACGTGCGGATGGGCCCCTCGCCTTGTGGCTGGCCGTTCACCTTGGCCGCCTATTCGGCGGAGTCGGCGTCCTCGGCGGGCGCGGGCGCCAAGCCAAGGATATTGATGGCCGCGCGCATGTCGCCGATCTTCTCCGGCGTCATGCCCTCCACCTTAAGCAGTTGCTCCTCGGTGGCGGTCACGAGCTGCACCGTGGTTTCAAGTCCCGCGGCGATGAAGGCGTCCATGCTCACCTCGGCCACACTGGCCAGCTGATCCATGCCCTTCTTGTCGGCGTTCAGCTCACCGTAGCGGCTCTCGGTAAAGATATCGATCTTCCAGCCGAGCAGATGCGCGGCCAGCTTGACGTTCTGCCCTTTGCGGCCGATGGCCAGGGTGAGCTGGTCATCGGGCACCACGACCTCAAGGGTCTTTTCTTCGTCATCCACCATAATGCGGCTGATGACGGCGGGAGAAAGCGCATTCTGGGCGTAGACGGCAATGTCCGGGCTCCAGACCACGATATCGATGCGTTCGCCCTTGAGCTCCTGCACGATGTTCTGGATGCGCGAACCCCGGATGCCCACGCAGGCGCCCACGGGATCCACGTCGCGGTCGCGCGAGGTGACGGCCACCTTGGCGCGCAGGCCGGGATCGCGGGACACGCCCATGATCTTGACCGTGCTGTCGTAGACCTCGGGCACTTCGCGGGCGAAGAGCGCGCCCATGTAATCGGGGTGGGAGCGGGAAACCACGATCTGCGGACCGCGGGACTCCTTCTGCACCTCGATGATGTAGGCCTGGATGCGGTCGCCGCGCTTGTAGCGCTCGCGGGCGATCTGCTCTTCCTTCGGCAGCAAGGCCTCGGTGCGGCCCAGGTTGATGATCCAGCCGGTGCGGTCGCGGCGCTGCACGATGCCGGAGACGATCTCACCCTTGCGGTCGCGGTATTCCTCGAAGATGATCTCCTGCTCGGCGTCGCGCATGCGCTGGATGATGACCTGCTTGGCGCTCTGCGCGGCGATGCGGCCCAGGTCCTCAATGTTGACCTTGAAGCCCATTTCGTCGTCGAGGGAGATGTTGGGGTCGTGCTCGCGGGCTTCCTCAAGAAGGATCTCGCTCACGGGATCGTTGATCTCGTTGACCACGACTTTGAACTGGTAGACCTGGATCTCGCCCAGTTCCTCGTTGAAATTCACTTCGATGTCCATCTGTTCGCCATACTTGCGGGCGACAGAAGACCGCACGGCCTCTTCCAGGGTGTCGATAAGCAGATCGCGGTCGATGCCGCGATCCTTGCTGATCTGATCAATGGCCTTCTTCAGTTCCGAACTCATGGCGCTCCCTCCGGTGCCGCCGGGGCCGCGTGGGCTCATCCGGCGCGAGATTCTGCGTCCTTACTGCCAATTGGGGCCGGTATGCCCGGCCTGCCATACGGGGCCGTGCGGCCCGTCCAAAAAAACGTGTTCCACCGGCGTCCGGCGGGGCGGTTACTTCGCCCCCAGCCCGACTTCGGGAAATTCATGCACGAGGTGCGCGCCCTTCAAGCGGTCAAAGGCCACGCGTGTCACCACGCCGGCCTCATCAATGATAATGTCTTCACCCTCAATGGCAACCAGCGCCCCGCGCAGATGCCTGCGGCCGTCCTGGGGCTCAAAAAGACGGACATCCACCGCTTGGCCCGCGTATGCGGCCATTTGCGCGGCGGAAAAGAAGCGGCGCTCCAGCCCCGGCGAGGAGACTTCGAGCACATAGGCCCCGGGCAGGGCGTCCTCGGCGTCGAACACCGCACCCAGCGCCCGGCTTACCCGGGTGCAGGCGGCGATGCTCACGCCGTCCTCGGCGTCGATAAACACGCGCACGACCATGCGGCTGCCGGCCGAGGCGAATTCCACGCCCCAGAGCGTGACGCCCAAAGGTTCCAGGGCCGGGCTGATGATCCCGGTGAGCCGTTCTATCAGGGGTGAGCGCGTCATTTACAAACCGTCTTTAGCTAGCGGTTCCAATACAAACAAAAAAGTGGACCAAAAGGCCCACCATATCTCGGGAACCGGCGAGGTACAGGCGGTCGAATCCTTGAGGCCATGGAGCGGGTGACGGGGATCGAACCCGCAACACCGAGCTTGGGAAGCTCGTACTCTACCATTGAGCTACACCCGCCCGCACGGCCTATCTAGTCGGGCGTTTCTACCTTGTCAACGAAAAACCAATCTTTGACCAGCAGAATATTCACAAGCCTTAGCGGGTTGGTCGATGGCGCAGTCGGCCGGAAGGGCGGTGTTGTCGGCAGCGGGAGGAAAGGGGATCTGGCGCAGTCTTTGCATCAATGGCTGCAGATCAGGAGGATCCCATGCGCGAAAGTATGTCCAGCGCGCTCTTCGGAGCCATGTCGAATGAGATTCGTCTCGATACAATCTCTAATAATCTCGCGAACGTGAATACGACAGGCTTCAAAAAGCAGGCCTATGGCTTCCAGGATACCTTTCAGCGCTTCGCCACCGATTATTTGACGGACGACCGTCTGAATCTGCGTGCGAGCTCGATCTGGCCCCAAGCCAACGTCCAGGCGCGGCCGCGGTTGAGCGGACAGTACGCTGACCAGAGCCAGGGCTCTTTGCAGGCCACCGGAAACCCCTTGGATCTGGCCATCGCGGGCGACGCCTACTTCAAGGTGCGCACGCCGGACGGCGACATGATGACCCGCGACGGCAGCTTCAAGCTCACCAACGACGGGCGGCTCATCACCGAGCAGGGCTACGAGGTTCTGGGAAATGGCGGCAGCCCCGTGACCTTCCCTACTAATGGGAGGGTCGAAATCGACTCCAATGGGCGCATTACCGTTGACGGCGATGAGGCAGGCACCGTGGACCTCGTGGGGGTTTCTGATCCCAAATCCCTGGAAAGCGTTGGGAAGAACACGTTCAGAATCAGGAAGGGCAGCCGCGCGACGGAAGTCCCGGTGACGGATGCCACCGTGCAGCAAGGCTTTTTAGAAAAATCCAACGTGGAGGTCGTCTCCGAGATGGTGAACATGATGGAGGCGCAACGCGCGTTCGAAATTAACCAGAAGCTCATGACCACCACGGACAGCATGGAATCTCTCGTCATCAACAAGGTTGGCCAGATCAGCTAGGCCTCGATTTACGCAGGAGGATAACGTCCCATGATGCGCTCACTTTGGACTTCCGCAACCGGCATGGTCGCGCAGCAGACCAACATCGACGTCATTTCGAACAACCTGGCCAACGTGAACACCACGGCGTTCAAGAAAAGCCGGGCCGAGTTCGAGGATCTTATGTACCAGACCCTGGCCGTGGCCGGCACCCTGAACGAGGGAGGCAACCGTCTGCCTACAGGCTATCAGGTCGGCATGGGCGTGCGCCCTGTGACGGTGCACAAGTTCTTTTCCCAAGGCAGTTTTTCCAACACGGGCAATACGCTGGACATCGCCATCGAAGGCCAGGGCTTCTTCAAGCTCGACCAGAACGGCAACGACGTCTACACCCGCGCGGGCAACTTCAAACTCGACAACAATGGCCGCATCGTCAACGCCAACGGCTACCCGCTACAGCCGGAATTCACCGTGCCCACCACCACGAGCACGCTGACCATCTCGGAGAAGGGCCGCATCTCCGCCCTGGACGCCAACGGCGTGGAGATCGCCGGCGCGGACCTCACCACCTACAACTTCGTGAACCCGGAAGGCCTGAAGGCTACGGGCCGCAATCTCTATGTGGAGACCGACGGCAGCGGCGCCGCCACCCAGGGCACCCCGGGCGACACCAACTTCGGCACCCTGGCCCAGGGCTACCTGGAAACGTCGAACGTCGAGATGGTTGATGAGATGGTCGGCCTGATCATCGGCCAGAGGGCCTACGAGGTGAACTCCAAGTCCATGACCACCTCGGACTCCATGTTGCAAACCGCAATCAATGTGAAGCGCTAAGAAGCACGGGAGAAGGGAACATGTTCGGCATCGGCACACAGGGGCGCTTCGCGCCACTCCGCCGGGTCTTCACGATCCTGGCTCTGGCTATTTGTCTGCTCGTTCCGACCGTCTCCGCCCAGGCCGTGGAAATGCGCCAGGGCTGGTGGCTGCAAATCAAAAATGCCGCGTGCGTCCATGGCCCGATGGTTCTTTTGGGCGATATCGCAACACCTCAGGGCGACATGCCAGCCAGCGCATGGCAGGCGCTGGCCTCAAGGCCGTTGTGGAACGCGCCGGAACGCACAGGGCGGCAAATGGCCCTTTCGCGCGACAAGCTGCTCGCCATGCTGCGTTACTACGCGGAGGACATCGCGGGCGCCTGCGCCCTGCCTACCCAACTCGTGGTGCAGCGCGGCGGCAAGGTCATCGATGGCGCGGACATCATGCAGCATGTCGTCGACTTTTTGACAGCCCGTGGCCCCGCCTTCAGCGGCGAACTGGATATCAAGGATCTCCATGGGCCGGACTACATTTTTCTGAGCAATGAGCGCGACCAGCTTGCGGTTTTGCCCTCAAGTCCGCTGAAGCCCGGCCGCGTGAACCTGCTGTTTGAGATGCGGGGGAGCGATGGCAAGGTGATACGCCGCTATTCCGCCTCGGCTTTTGTCAATGTCTGGCGGGCGTTGCCCGTGCTCGCGCGCCCTCTGAACCGTCAGGAACCCTTGAACCTTTCATATGTGAAGTTCAAGCGCTGCAACCTGGCCTTCAACGAGAACTCCTGGGACGGCACCGGTGGCCCGTGGCGCATGGTGCGGGGCGTGGGCGTGGATCAGGTGATCCGAATGTCAGATATTGAGCCCGTGCCCGTCATCGCTCGGGGCGACAAGGTGAATCTGGTGTTCGAGGGAGACAACATCCGTCTGCAGGTCAAGGCCGAGGCCCTGGCCGACGGAGGCATCGGGCAGCGGATCGAGGTCCGCAACTTGCAAAGTAAAAGAAAGATCATGGCCACCGTCCAGGACCAAGACACCGTGCTGGTCCGATAGAGTAGCGGATGCGGCCAAACACCGAGGTATTGACCATGCAAAAGCGCATTGCGGCTTTCAGTCTTCTGGTCCTGCTGAGCGGGTGCGCGGCGGAGCAGAAGCCCATGCCCGAGCCGGTGCTTACCCAGCTGAACAACATCGAGCCGGAGCCCGTGAACAATCCGGGGTCGCTCTTTGAGGCCGGCCAGTCGGACTTCCTGTTCGACGACAACCGCGCCAACAAGGTGGGCGACATCGTCATGGTCACGGTCACGGAGACCACCACCGGCGAGCACAAGGCCAACACCACGTCTACAAAGACCAACACCAACGCGTACGGCATTACGGCGAGCCCGAAGGGCCTCTACAAGTCCGCGGCAGGCGTCATTCCCGGAGCCCTCGGACTCGGGTCCGGAGTTGGCACCAGCAGCGACAGTTCGCTGACGACCTCGGGCGATACCAAGGCTCAGTCCACCCTGACCGCCATTGTGGCCACCCGCGTCATTCGCATTCTGCCGAGCCATGTCCTGCAGGTGGAGGGCGCGCGCCAGATCCGCATCAATGATGAAACGCAGATCCTGGTGGTGCGCGGCCTGGTGCGGCAGCGCGACATCGACGCAAAGAATACCGTGCCGTCCTCGGCCCTGGCCGACGCGCGCATCGAGGTCTATGGCCAGGGCGCATTGGCCGACAAGCAGCGTAGCGGCTGGATGTCGAGACTGCTCGACAACATCTGGCCGTTCTAGTTTTGAGCCTTTTGGAGGTCCTCATGCTTTGTGAACAGCTTCCCCACGGACGCAAAGGCGAAAAGACCCGCACCCTGGCGGTGATACTCTTGTGCCTCTCGGTGATGATTCTGGCGGGCGTGGCGCCGGCCCATGCCGTGCGGCTCAAGGACATCGCCAGTTTCAGCGGCATGCGCAACAACGATCTCGTGGGCTATGGCCTGGTGGTCGGACTTTCCGGCACGGGCGACGGCACAACCTCGGAATTCACCATCCGCTCCTTGACCAACATGCTGGAGAAGATGGGCGTCTCCGTCACCGCCAGCTCGCTTAAGCCCAAGAACACTGCGGCGGTTATGGTCACGGCGAAGATGCCGTCCTCGACGCGCCCCGGGTCCACCATTGACGTGACCGTCTCCTCCATGGGCGACGCCAAGAGCCTCCTGGGCGGGGTGCTGCTCCTGACGCCCTTGCGCGGTCTGGATGGCCGCGTCTACGCCATCGCCCAAGGCTCCATGACCGTCGGCGGCTTTTCCGCTGGAGGCCAGGCCGCCACGGCCCAAATGAACATCACCACCGTGGCCCGCATCCCCAACGGGGCCATTATCGAGCGCGAGGTGCCCTTCCAGTTCAACAAGCAGGACAACCTCACCATCAATCTTTCCGGCACCCCGGACTTCGGCACCGCCATGCAGGTTGTGCGGCGCATCAATGGCGCTGTGGGCGGCCCCTACGCCAAGGCTATGGACGCGTCCACTATTCAAATGGATATTCCTGCGAAGTTCCAGAATAACCTCGTGCCGCTCATGGCCTCGCTGGAAAATCTGGACGTTTCGCCTGATTCCCGCGCCCGCGTGATTGTGGATGAAAAGACCGGCACGGTGGTCATGGGCGGCAACGTGCGCTTGACCAAGGTCGCCGTGGCCCACGGCAATCTGCAGATCGTCGTGTCCGAGACCCCCCAGGTGAGCCAGCCCAATCCGTTCTCCCAGGGGCAGACAACCACAACCCCGCAGACCAACCTGAAAGTGACGGTGCAGAACAACCGGCTCATGCTCATGGAAGGCGCGTCCCTGCAGGAGTTGGTGGATGGGCTGAACTCCGTGGGCGCAACCCCGCGCGACCTTATCTCCATCCTGCGCTCACTTAAGACGGCCGGGTCGCTGCACGCGGATCTGGAGGTCATCTAAGCCATGACAGACATCTCGCAGGACGCCTCCGTGGCCAGCAAGAAGGCCCAGGAGAGCGAACTCATCGCGCTGCGGCGGCAAATGGACCGTTTGAAGAATGACCTTACGCCGGGGCAGGGCAGCCAGCAGAAGTTGCGCAAGGCCTGCGCCGACTTTGAAGCCGTATTCCTGAGCAAGATGTGGGAGCAGATGCGTGCCACCATTCCAAAGGGCGATCCGCTGCATTCTCCCCAGGAGGACATGTACCGCTCAATGTTCGACCGCGATTTTTCGGAAAAGCTCGCGAGCGACGGCGGCATCGGTCTGGGCGACATGCTCTACAAGCAGCTCAAGGACAAGATCAAGAACACCGCCAAGACCCCGGGCAAGGTGGGTATCCAGATCCTGGAATCCGGCGCCGCGAACGCCAAGAATGGCGCGGTCGGCAGCATGGCGGGTTTGGCCACGGACAGCTCCACCCTGACCCGGTCGAGCGCCAAGACCACCACGGGTTCTCTGGCCAAGCCCATGTACAAGACGCCCGAGCGGCCCATGGGCAGCGGCGGACGACCCGGCAACATCGCGGGCTCGGCGCCTGTCACGAATCCGATGGCCGCGAACACCAACATCATCACCTCTCCCAGGGCCTATGAGAGCTTGTCGACCCCGTCCTCGGCTTCGTCCTCGGCGCTGTCCGGCCCCGCGCCCGTTCGGCCGGCTTCGGTTCCCGGCGAGGTCATGGCCGATGTGGAGGCTTTGGCCCGCCGCATCGAGTCGAACTACGACCAGCGCCAGCTCGAAAACAGCCAGCAACCGGCCCAGGAATCCGGCGCGGAGACACCGTCCGGTTACGGGACAACGGGATATGGGACCAGCGGCTACGGATCCGGGCAGAGCCAGACGACCGGCTATGATCAGAAGGGGCGGGCGTCAAGCGTGGGCACTGGCCGTAAATTTGCAACCACTGGGTAGGATCGGGGCCTCAAATGGAACCCGACAGTTTGTTGAAGTTGCGTAATGTAAATAAATAGCAAGATTTTTTTATGCTGGCTGACGGGCCGCGGGCGGGAGGGTGAGCACCATGATCCAGAGCATCCAGGAAAATTTATCCCGGCAGACACGGGCGCTGGAACTCCTGTCCTCTCTTTTGGAAGAAGAATTTGCCGATCTGTGCGAGCGCAGACCTCATGACGTCAGCGCCCTCGAAATTTCCATTCAGGAACTCATGCGGCAGATCGCCCTTGAACGGAAGAGCCTGCGCGCGAAGATTGAAACGGCCTATCCAGGCAAGAAGCGCGTGCATGAAGTGGTGGAGACCCTGAACGGCGAAGACGCTCAGAAGTTGAGCGATCAGCTGATGGACCTGGACCGCGCGGAGCAGGTTTGCGCCATACAGGCGGACAAGAACCGCCAGCTCGCCATGGGGCTGTATGATCAGAGCCTGAAGCTCCTCAAGCAGTTGCACCAGGCCATCGAGCCGGGGAAGTCGGACCTGTATTCCCGGCGCGGACGCTTTGCCAAGAGCATTCAGCCGCAGGCCAGTGTGTTCCGCGGGAGGTCATAAATGTCCGGCCTGACCTCGATATTGAATACGGGCAAGTCAGCGCTTGGCGTTGCCCAGACGGCCATCTCCGTCACCAGCGACAACATCGCCAATGTCGACACCACGGGCTACAGCCGGAAAACCGTCAATTTCGCCGAGTCCTATACCGTCGACACTTCAGGCGGGAGCCTCGGCACCGGTGTTTGGGCGGAGAGCGTCCAGCGCTCCTATGATCAGTACATTGAGAATCAGTACTACGACCAGGCGACCATGCGTGATCGCTGGAATTCTCTGTACACCAATCTCTCCAACACGGAGAGCCTGTTCAACGAGTCTTCCGGCTATGGCCTGTCCAACACCCTGCAGAGCTTCTTCTCCAAGTGGTCCAGTCTGACCTCGGCCACTAGCGACGCCAGCAGCCGCAACTCCGTCCTGACGAGCAGCCAGACCCTTGTCTCCACCTTGAGCCAGATGCAATCCGACCTGACCACCCAGTCGCAACAGACGGACAGCGCCATTCAGCAGCAGGTGACTGAGGTCAACAGCATCCTGAAGCAGGTCGCCGCACTCAACAAGCAGATATCCTCCACCTCCGCCGGCACCAGCAACCTGGAAGATTCACGTTCCGCCCTGGTTCGGTCCCTTTCCAGCTACATGGATATCAACTACATCACTGGCAGTGACAACAGCATCACTATTACCACCAAGGCGGGGCAGACCCTCGTCTCCGGCGCGGACTCCTTCTCCATCTCCTACGATAGCCCGCAGGCCACCTCCGCGCTCACTGGCGGCTCAAGCTTTACTGGCAGCGTCTACTTTGGCGGCAGCGACACGCAGGATTACACCCTGAAGGTGGTCAAGGCCGGCAATGTGTCGAGCGGAGCAAGCGCGGCCCAATTCAACGTCTCCGTCGATGGCGGCAAGACTTGGCTGACCGGTTCGAACGGCAAGCCCCTGGTATACTCCGCCCGCACCCAAGACACCGCCACCAATGTGGGCGAACTGTCCGTCTGGTTCGGCGCCAGCTCCAACTCAAGCGCCGTGCCAAATTCGAGCCTTTCCGTGGGCGACAAGTTCACCATTACCCCCATGCGCGCGCTGTACTGGAACGAGAACACCTCCACCAAGGAGAACATCACCCCGTTCACAGACACCTCGGGCACTCAGGACACCAAGCGGTTGACAGGCGGGACTCTTTCCGCCTTGTGCAGTTATAAGAACGACTATCTGGGGAACTACCAGGAACAACTCAACTCTCTTTCCAGCTCGCTGGCCTGGGAGGTCAACCGCATCCACAGTCAGGGCACTGGCCTGGACAAGGAGACCTCGGTTTCCGGCACCTATTCTGTGAAGCACGACAACATGGCCCTGGGCAGCAACAGCTGCGGGCTGACCTATGGCAGCAAGCTGACATCTGGCAGCGCGTTTCTGTATATCTATAAGAACAGCACCGGGCTTGAGATCACGGGCGGAGCCATCGATTTCAGCTCCAACGCCTCGGGCCTCAATTTCAACCCCGCCACCAACAGCCTGGATGACGTGGCCGCGGCGGTGAACAAGACCTACGGCGGCTATCTCAACGCCTCCATCGTGAACCACAAGTTGACCATTACCGCCGCTTCCGGGTGCTCGTTCAACATGGGCACGGACACCTCCGGGCTCTATGCCGCCTTGGGGCTCAATACCTATTTCACGGGATCCAAGGCCTCAGACCTTGGGATCAACACAGCCATCACCACAAACCTCGACAACATCTGCGCGGGGCACGTGGACGGTGCGGGGGTGGCCAATTCCGGCGATAGCACCACGGCCAAGGCCATCGCCGGCCTCTTGAACGACAAGGTCAGCATCTCCACCCTGCGCGGTGGCACGGTGAGCCAGACCATCAGCGGCTACTACTCCGGCCTGGTGAGCAAGGTCGGTTCCGATACCGCACAGGCCAAGTATAAGTATCAGTATACGAACACCTTGGCCACGGACCTGAATGACCAGCAGCAGTCTGTTTCCGGCGTCAACCTGGACGAGGAGATGACCAACCTCATTAAGTACCAGCATGCCTACACCGCGGCCGCGAAGCTCATCACCACGGCTGACTCGATGTTCCAAACCCTGCTGGGCCTTAAGTCCTAATCGCAGAGGAGAACGGCCATGTTCCGCGTTTCCACACAGATGCTGTACACGCAGTCCATCAATTACATAAACCAAACACTCACCTCCCTGACGGACCTGAACGAGCAGGCGTCTTCCCAAAAGCGGGTGAACAAGCCCTCGGACGATCCCACGGGGGCGGCTACTATTCTTAATCTCAACACCACATTGAGTTCTTATGACCAGTACTCGACCAATGTGAGCACGGCCCAGGGCTGGCTCTCCACCTCGGACAGCACCCTGACCTCGGTGTCCACGCTTATCACCCGTTTGAAGGGGTTGGCGGAGCAGGGCGCGACTGGCACGATGACGGCCGACAACCGCACCCAGATCGCCTATGAGGCGCGGCAGATTTACGAACAGCTCGTCTCCCTGGCCAACACCAAGTACCAGAGCAAGAGCATATATGCCGGCCAGAACACGGACGAGAACGCTTTCAAAGAATGTCTGTGGATGACTTCGAATGATCCTTCGCTTTCAACCAGCAACAGCTTCAGCATTCAGGGCAGCTGCAGCTCCACGGTCCTGGTGCAGTTGGTGAAGAGCAATGCCGCAAGCGGCGCCTCGGCGCTCATGAGCACCTGCGACGTGCGCTACAGCACGGACGGCGGCGTGACCTTTAAGCACGGCACGATCACGTCCAACGGCGGCGGCAAGATCATCCTCAGCATGCCGGACAGCGGCACCTCAATCACCTTTGCGCACAACAGTTCGGTCAACCTGGCCAGCGCGAGCAACACCTCGTACAATGCGGGAACCTGGTTGTGGATCCGGCCGACTGCGATTTACGTCGGCGACGACGCCGACCCCACAGCAACAAGCGTAAGCAGTCTCGGCACAGGCACGAAGCTTTTAAGCGCCACGGCCCGGGGATCCTTCTCGGGCAACACGATCGTGCGCATTGACAACAGCTCGGCCGTGACCATGGGTGGTAGCATCAATTATTCGTACAGCCTGGACAACGGCCTCACCTGGGTGACAGGCAACAACGCGGCGTCAAACGCCTCGTCCAACAACGCTGTCACGCTTGACATCGCCACAGGTGGGCTTTTGACCCTGCATTCCAATGGCTCAAATCTGCTCCAGCCGGGGGCGGAGTTCGTCATCACCCCGAACACCGCCGACGTGAGCCTCCAGGTAAGCGCTAGTGAGAGCATCCAGATCAATGACGTGGGCAAGAACATCTTCGGCGGCATCTATCAGAACCCGAGTTCTGTTTTGGCCGCGAGCGGGAGTCGGCTCTCCGTCACAAGCAGCAACACCTCGGCGATCTTTAGCAGCCTTTCCAGCATCTTTTCCAGTAATGGCGGCACAGCGACCAAGAACATGTTTGAAACCGTTGGCAACCTCGTCGCCTTCCTGGAGACCAACAATCAGACGGGCATCTCCCAGTGCCTGGACAGCCTGAAGCTGAGCCAGACGCAAATAACCACGGCCCTGGCCAGCGTGGGCGGGCGCGAGAACCGGCTCTCGACGACAAAGACGATCTTGACGAATCTGACAGACAGCGTGAATACACAACTCAGTTCTGTGGAAGACGTCGACATCACAACTCTTTTGACAAAGCTTACCCAGGAGGAGACGGCGTATCAGGCCGTGCTCAAGTCTTCGTCCACGATCATCAAGATGAGCCTGATGGATTATTTGTAGCGACCGCGAGAGAAGGGACTGCCAGACTCGAGCTATCTCTTGGGGAACACGCGTGTTTCCGCGCTGGACATTCACCCCAGCCTTAGGCTAGCGTTCCAAACAGCCGTGGGAGTTTACGTGCGGCGCGGCCAGAGAACCGACAGGCGATTATTCGAGAAATTATGCTTATCCTCACCAGGCGGCCCGGAGAAAGCCTTTATCTGGGTGACACCATTAAACTTAAGGTGCTCAGCATTCAGGGCAAGCAGATAAAGCTTGGTCTGGAACTGCCTGAGGATATGACTGTGTACCGGGAAGAGGTGTATCTCAAGATCAAGGAACAGAATAGCCTGGCCCTTCAGGCCAGCGAGCAGGATTTGCTTGCCGCGGCGACGTTATGGCAGGAAGAACAAAAAAATTCGTAATCCAGACCAAGCTGGGCGAGCGTGAGATTGCGCGCGATTCCGTGCTCTATTTCCCGCATGGGCTCATCGGTTTGGACGACAAGCGCGAGTACGTGCTCATCCCTGTGCGGGAGAGTTCGCCGTTTCTGCTTTTGCAGTGCGTCACCGATCCTGGCCTGGGGCTTCTGGTGGCCGACCCCTTCCCGTTTTATCCCGATTACAACGTGAAGCTTGAGCAGGCCGAGAAGAAGATCCTGCGCGTGGAAAACCTCCGCCAGATCGCGGTGCTGGTGACCGTGACCATTCCGCGCAACAAGCCCGAGGAAACCACCTTGAACCTTTCCGGGCCGATTATTCTGAACACCCAGGCCCGCATCGGGCTACAGGCCCCGCAGGTGGACGCCAAGCTGCCCACGCATTTCCGACTTGTGAACATCCCCCGCGAGGAGTCCGATAAGGATTAGCCCGCGCACGAGAGCAGCAAGAAAAGCCCCCGCCGAGTTTGTCTCGGTGGGGGCTTCTTTATTTTATTTGAGTGGTTGGCTTCTTGCGCCGTTGTGCGCAACGCCTCCTCCTGCTTGGGGGACCGGGGGAGGGGCCCTGCTCACGCAAGCTATGTCAGGCTTACCTCGTCGCGCAGCAGGTTGGCTGCGGCCTTGCGGATGTCTGGCTTATACGTGCCCGCCTGCACCTGCTCCTTGAGGTTTCGGACCTTGTCGGCGCGCACGTCGGAGGAGTTGCTGGCCGTGCTGACCGTGGAGGCGAGGAGCTTGGCCGCCGAGGAGAGGGCGACGGTGTCGCCGCTCTGCTTGAGCCCCGTGGCGTCCTGTGCGGACTGATCCTGCTGTACGCGCTGGCTCTCCTGCAGATTCTGCGAGGAGTACGCGGTCATGTCGCCGTATAACTTCTTGATTTCCATTTTCTCCCCCCCTTATTTGAGGGTCTAAAGCATCGTCTCGTCTACGCTGTTCGTGGTGATTTCCCAAAGCCTGCGCATGATGCGCATCTTTTCTTCGGGAATGACCTCCTGCGGGCCCTCGGGAGTCTGACGGAGAATCTGGACTTCACCGCCATCCAGAGGGTAGTCGAAAAGCACCCGCTCGCCAAGGTCCTGTTCCAAAGCCTCCAGCACCCGTTCGACCACCGGATTGTCTTGCCCGTTTACCAGGAGGTTTTCAATGACCTCTTGCGAAATCCTCTCCACCAGCTCCTTGCGCCGGGCCTCGCGGGAGATGCTTACCATGTCCTGCGCGCCGGAAAGGGCAAGCGCGCGCTTGAATCTGGCCAACCGCTTGGCGCTAGTCAGCTGCTTCCCATAGGTTCGCAGCATCAGGCGTACATTCAACGGTTGGGCATTCATCACATACACTCCTCGCTTGACTCTCGTATCGTCCAACTGGCCATATAACTTTAGGGGGAATCACGAAAAAAACAAATTTTGCGCATTTTGCGTAGCGGCGTGGGATGTGTTGAATGTTTTTTGGGATTTGTCTAGGGTCCGCGCATGAGTGAAGAAAAACGGTCCATTTTGCTTATGCTGCGCACCGGCGACGGGCAGGCCCGCGCCCTTGGGGATGAGATCGTGGCTTGGCTCGCCGGACGGCGGATAGCCGCCACCCTGTGTGAGCACAACGTGTGCGGCGGACTTGACGCCTGTGAGTCTCCGGCGGGCAACCCCTGGGACGCTGTGCTGGTTCTTGGCGGCGATGGCACGTTCATTGGCGTCGCGCGCGCCTGCCTGCGCCTCGGCATCCCGCTTCTGGGGCTGAACCTTGGGCGCGTCGGCTTTCTGGCTGAAGGCGCGTCGGATTGGTCCCACCGCGTTGAGGCCCTGCTGAGTGGAAACTATCGGCTTTCACGGCGTGTGTGCCTTTCCTACGCAGTGACGCGTGGGGCTGGCACGGTATGTTCCGGCGTGGCGGTGAACGACGTGGTGGCCAGCCGGGGCGACATGGCCCGGCTGATCCGCCTGGGTGTTTCCCGCGCGGGCGAACGGGTGTGTGACATGCGCGCCGATGGGCTCATCATCAGCACCCCCACGGGATCCACTGCCTATGGCAACTCTGCTGGCGGACCGCTGGTGCATCCGGACATGCAGGCTTTCTGCCTTACCCCGGTCTGTCCCTTCCTCAACACCTTCAGTCCCATGGTGCTGCCTTGCGACGAGGAGCTTGAGGTCACGGTGGAGGAACAGCGGGGCGAGGTGCGCCTGACCATCGACGGCCAACTGTCCCTTGGCCTGGAGCAGGGCGACGTGGTGCGCGTGCGCCGGAGCCCGGACGATCTGCATATGGCGCACACCGGCAGCGATTCATATTTCGCCAAACTGGCGAGCAAAGGTTTTTTCACGCAGAGGTAGCTCCCCCGTGCAAGAGTTCCCCTTCGACACCGCCCGTGAGATCCGTTACGGCCAGGCCCCGGCCTTGGACGCGCTGCTGTTGCATTTCATGACCGAGAACAGCCTGGAGCACTCCATTGATCCGGTCAAGAACGCCTCGCCGGAGCAGATACGCTTCATCGTGTCCCTGGAGGAGGACAGCTTCTACGCTCCCTGCGGCGACTGGATGCTGCACTTTTTGCTCAAGTCCCACCTGGGAGGCGACCTGCGCCGGGAGTACGGAGAACAGTGGCGGCTTCTCGTGCGTACGCTGCGAGGCGCGCTGCCTGCCGGCCCCCTGCGCCAGCGCATCCTTTTTCTCTGTCGTCACAAGTTCCGCATGGCCCTTGCCGCTCCAATCCTTATCCCCTCGCGCTTGCTCAAGCGCATGCTCACCATTTTTCTGACCCAGAGCGGCATCACGGATCCCTTCCGTGAGCAGAAAATGAACATGAACCGCCGGGCGCGGACCTTTCTGGACAGCGCCTTTTTCAACCGTCTGGTGAATGTTTGCCCAGAGGACCGGCTTTCGTGCGCCAGCATCACGGACCTGCGCTTCGAGCTGGACCTGCTGGAAATGGAACGGCTGCTGTTTTTTTCCACCTACAAGCCGTTCTGGCTCCAGGAGGACTCCACCGAGGGCCTGGACGCAGACACCATGCGCGAGAGCCTCTCGGACGTGGACTTCTCGCCCCTGCGCGGCGTCTTCCGGCCGGAGCGCGGTCCCTTGCGCATCCTGTACCTGCCCAGGGCCAGCGGCGGCATCCTCATGGATCTCAAGGTGGTGCGTTCGCTTCTGCGCCAGGGCCACCGCGTGGTGCTGGCCCTGAAGGACGGCTTTTATTTCGACAGCCCAACCGTGTGGGACCTGGAGAGCGACCCCGTGCTGGCCGAGGACTTCAAGGACGCCTACGTGCTGCAGAACGACCGGGCCAGCAAGAACGAGCTCTTGCAGGCCCTGCGCGAGCATGCCCTGGTGATCATCTCCGATGGCTCCCGCGAGCGCTTCAATCCGTACCGACTGAGCGTCACCTTCGCCCGCGCCTGGAAGGAGTGTGATCTGGTGCTGGCCAAGGGCGAGGCCTATTACCGCCGCTTCATTGGCACCAGCCACGATTTCACCCGCGACGTGCTGGTGTTCTTCTGCGACGAGTGCGGCAAGTTCCGCATGTATTTCAAGCCAAAGCCTGTGCATATTATGAAGTTCAGCGAAGAGGCCATCCTGGACAAGGCCGAGGGCATCATCAACCAGATGCGCCAGGCCAGGGACACCGGCAAGACCGTCATGTTCTACAGCGCCATCGTGGGCAGCATCCCCGGCCAGGTGAAGGCGGCCATCGAGGTGCTGAACACCTTTGTGGCGTATCTGCGCTCGCGCCTGGAGGACACGTTCATCATCAATCCTGGCGAGTACTTCGAGGAAGGCCTGGACGCCGACGACCTCATGTTCATGTGGGAGCGCGTGCAGCGCAGCGGTTACCTGAACGTGTGGCGCTTCCAGACCGATGCGGATATCGAGAAGAGCTTCGAGCTCATGGGCAAGAAGGTGCCTCCCGTCTGGGCGGGCAAGGACTCCACGTATTCCACGGGCTGCACCAAGGAGATGAACATCGCGCTCTCCGTGCAGAAGCGCCAGCCGGAGCTGCAGATCATCGGCCCCGGCCCGGAGAGGTTCCTGCGCCGGCGCGAGTATGGCGTGGGCCGTTTCTCCGACGTGGTCATGGAGCATTAGGGGCAAGGAGGGCAGGGCATGGCCGCAACACTGCGCGCGGGGCTTTTCATCCTGCTCACCTTAAGCCTCTGCGGTTGCGCGCTGCTCGACTACCTGCCCCGCGACACGCGCGGCCGTCCGGCCGACGAGGTGCGCCGCAACCGCGTGGCCGCCCGTGCCCGGACCGCCCAGCCCGTCGCCCAGCCCGTCGCTGAGCCAGCCCCGGAGCCGGAATCCGGCGCAGCCGGAGCGGAGGATGCGCGCGAGGGCGTGCCCGCCTTCAGCGCCAGCACCGGCCCCGAGGCGATGTCTCTGGCCCTGCGCCTGAACCCCTCTGGCCAGTCCCTGACTTCCTACACCGCCTTGGCCGAACCCCTGCGCGCGAGCCTGGCATTTCTGACGCGCCAGAGACAAGACACCCCGGCCTTGGTGCAGCCAACGGGCAGCCTCACCTGGGGCCAGCTTTTTGCGACCGCCGAGGAACTGTACAACCTCCTGCCCCAGCTTGACGCCAACCCCGGTCTGCTCGCAGAACGCTTCGTGTGGTACGAGTTGGCGCCAAACCCGCTTTTGACCGGCTACTATTCACCGGAGGTGCAGGCCAGTCTGACCCGGCAGCCGGGCTTCGAGACGCCGCTCTATGCCAAGCCCCCGGACCTGCGCCAAGCCAGCGAGGAGGAGCAGCGCGACGGGAAGCCCAAGGCCTACCGCGTTTCCGGCGGCGCCATCCAACCCTACTACGACAGAGAGCAAATCGACCAGGGGGCGCTTTCCGGCCAGGGCTTGGAGATCGCCTGGGTCAAGAGTCCGTTGGACGCCTTCTGGCTGCAGACCGAGGGCGCGGGCACCCTGGTCCTGCCCGACGGCGGCAAGCGGACCGCGCAGTTCGCGGCATCCAACGGTTATGAGTTTCAGGGCCTGGGGCAGTTGCTGCTGGCAACCGGAACGCTGCCCCCGGATCGCCTCGGCCACGATTCAGTCCGCGCCTGGTGCGAGGCGAACCCGGAGCCCGCCCGCGAGGTTATGGCGAAAAATCGTAGCTTTGTATTTTTTGAGTTGCGCCAGGGCGTTAGCGCCGGGGCCATGGAAAAGCCATTGACTGCGCTGGTTAGTCTGGCTACAGACCCAAGTCTCCTGCCCTTGGGATCCGTGGCCGCGCTGGATGTCTCCTTGCCGGGACAGGGCGGCGGCATTCCCGTCAGCCTGCGCGGACTGGTCCTGGCCCAGGACACCGGCGCCGCCATCCGCGGCCACCGGCTCGATCTCTATCTAGGCAGCGGCGACCAAGCCGAACGTCTGGAATCCTGCCTGCGCGTGAGCGCGGGCCTGCATCTGCTCGTGAGCAAGAATGCCTTGCGGGCCAAGTAACGAGAGGATAATGAGCACTTTCTCCTTTGACGACATCCGTTCCCTGTTGCGCCAAGCCTTTGAACTCCAGGCGCAGACCGTTTCCGACTGGCACCGCCAGGAACCCCAATTCTCCGCAGGCTTGCCCGAGGCCGCCGATGCCGTCGGCTTTCTCGACCTCTTGCAGCGCCAGCACTGGTGCAACTTCCGCCTTTGGCATGTTGAGGACCGGGCGCGCCGCCAGGACGCCGGGCCGCAACTCATCGCGGACTGCAAGTACGCCATCGACAAGCTGAACCAGGAACGCAACGACCTGATCGAACGCCTGGACCTGTTCCTCGTGCGCGCCTTCGAGCCCATTCTGCCCGCCGTGTCGGCAGGAGCGCGCGCGCGCTTCAACACCGAGACCATCGGTGTGGCCCTGGACCGCGGCTCCATCCTGGCCCTCAAAATATACCACATGAATGAGCAGGCCGAGCGTGCGGGCGAGGCGGCGGACTTTGTGTCCGAATGCCAGCGCAAGCTCTTTGTGCTCACTGAACAGCGCACGGACCTGGCCCTGGCGGTCGACGATCTCTTGGGCGATTACGCCTCGGGCCAGAAACGGCCCAAGGTCTACTACCAATTCAAAATGTACAACGATCCGCGCTTGAACCCGGAACTCTACACCCGCAAGGCCGGGGCGTAAGCGGCGCGCCAAGGGGGGCCCATGGCTGCGAGGTACGAGACCGTCATCGGACTTGAGGTGCATGCCCAGCTCAAGACCAAATCCAAAATCTTCTGCGGCTGCTCCACGCAATTCGGCGGGGACCCGAACGAGAACACCTGCCCTGTGTGCTCCGGGATGCCCGGCGTGCTGCCGGTGCTGAACAAGAAGGTCGTGGAGTACGCGGCCAAGATGGGCCTCGCCATCGACTGCGAGATCAACCGCAAGAGCGTGTTCGCGCGGAAGAACTATTTTTATCCCGACCTGCCCAAAGGCTACCAGACCTCCCAGTTCGAGCTGCCCATCTGCGAGCGCGGCCATGTGGACATCGTCACCGGCAAGGGGGCGAAGCGTGTGGGCGTCACGCGCATCCACATGGAGGAGGACGCGGGCAAGAACATCCACTCGGCCTCGGACAACGCCAGCTATGTGGACCTGAACCGCTCCTGCGTGCCGCTCATCGAGATTGTCTCCGAGCCGGACATGCGCAACGCCGAGGAGGCCGTGGCCTACTTGAAGGCCCTGCGCAGCATCCTGGTCTACCTCGACATCTGCGACGGCAACATGGAGGAGGGCTCCTTCCGCTGCGACGCCAACGTGAGCGTCCGGCCCTTCGGCCAGGAGGCCTTCGGCACCCGCGCGGAACTCAAGAACCTGAACAGCTTCAAGCATGTCCAAAAGGCCATCGAGTATGAGGTGGAGCGCCAGATCGATCTGGTGGAGGACGGCGAGCCTGTGGTGCAGGAGACGCGGCTCTACGACGCGAACAAGGGCGTTACGCAGTCCATGCGCGGCAAGGAAGAGGCCCACGACTACCGTTATTTCCCCTGCCCGGACCTGGTGCCCCTGGTGCTCTCCGAGGAGTGGCTGGCCCGCTGGAAGGACGAACTGCCCGAACTGCCCAAGGCGCGCGAGGCGCGTTTCAAGACGCAGTATGGCTTGTCCGATGACGCCGCCGAGGTGCTGACCAGCGAGCGCGATCTCGCTGAGTACTATGAGGCCGCGGTGAAGGTCTTTGCCGAACCCAAGAAGATCGCCAACTGGATTATGACCGACATCATGCGCGAGTTGAACGCGAGCGGCGGCCGCGCGGCGGACCTGAAGCTTGCTCCCGAGAGCCTTGCCGTCCTGGTGCGGCTGGTGGAAGAAGGGCAGATCAGCGCCAAGAGCGGCAAGGACATCCTGCCCGAACTTCTGGAAACCGGCGGCGACCCCGAGGCGCTGGTGAAGGCCAAGGGCCTGGTGCAGATCTCGGACACCTCGGCGCTGGTTGCGGACATCGACGCTGTGCTGGCCGAGAATCCCAAGGAGCTGGCCGACTACCGCGCGGGCAAGACCAAGCTCATGGGCTTCTTCGTGGGCCAGATCATGCGACGCACCAAGGGCCAGGCCAACCCGGCCGTGGTGAACCAGCTCCTCGCTGAGAAATTGAAATAATCCAAGCGGAAATAAGCCGAAAGGAACGACGATGACCGAACACATCCAGTACTCCCCGGACCATGACGCCCTGGTGCTGCTTGACCAGCGCTACCTGCCCACGCGTGAGGAATGGTTTGTCTGCAAGACGGTGAAGGACATCTGCGAGGCCCTTGTGGTCATGGTGGTGCGCGGGGCTCCGGCCATCGGCGTCACCGCGGCCTACGGCTGCTATCTGGCCGCGCGCGAGGTGGCCGCTAATCCTCCGGCGGACGGCGACTGGAAGGCCGTGCTTTCCGCCAAGCTGGAGGAGGTCGCCACTGCCCGGCCCACGGCCGTGAACCTGCGCTGGGCCGTGCGCCTCATGCGGGCCGAGTGGGACAAGAACCCGGCCTTCAGCCTGGACGAGTTGGCCGTCTTCTGGCTGGCCAAGGCCAAGATTGTGCATGCCGAGGACATCGCCACCTGTATGGCCATCGGCAAGGCTGGCGCGGACTTGATTGCCGACGGCGACACGGTGCTGACCCACTGCAACGCCGGCGCGCTGGCCACGGCCGGATACGGCACGGCGCTTGCGCCCATCCGCGCCGCTGTGGAACAGGGCAAGAAGGTCAGCGTCATCGCCGACGAGACCCGGCCCTTCCTGCAGGGCGCGCGCCTCACGGCCTATGAGCTGCACAAGGACGGCATCCCGGTGAAAGTGGCCTGCGACAACGCTTGCGCCCTGCTGATGCAGCGCGGGCTGGTGCAGAAGGTCATTGTCGGCGCGGACCGCATCGCCGCCAACGGCGACGCGGCGAACAAGATCGGCACCTTCGGCGTGGCGCTCTTGGCCAAGGAGTTCGGCATCCCGTTCTACGTCGCCGCGCCGGTGTCCACCATTGACCTGGAAACGGCCGATGGCTCGCTGATCCCCATTGAAGACCGCACCCCGCGCGAGGTGACCCACGTGGGCACCACGCAGATCACCCCGGACGGCGTGGGCGTGTTCAACTTCGCCTTCGACGTGACCCCGGCGCGGCTTATCCACGGCATCATCACCGAGAAGGGCGTGCTTACCGCCCCGTACACGGAGGCTATCGCCAAACTTTTTAAATAGTTCCTTAGGAACAAGCCGTCTCGCGGGAGCTCGGAGAAACCGGGCTGAGAGGATCCCATGCATGTGCTGAGGGGTCGACCGTTGAACCTGTCCGGGTAATGCCGACGAAGGGAATTCTGCACGAGTGCGAGGAGCCGTCCCTTCTTCGGGACGGCTTTTCGTTTGAGGCGTTTGCATGCAAACCGCTAACTGTGCAGGAGGACGAAATGATCATTGACGAACGGATTGTGACCGAGGCTATCGCCAGCAGCTACTTCGAGAAGTTCAAGAGCTGCCTGGATTTGGACGTCGCCATTGTGGGCGGCGGGCCCTCCGGCCTCACCGCCGCGTGGAAGCTGGCCCAGGCCGGCCGCAAGGTGGCGCTGTTTGAGCGCAAGCTTTCCGTGGGCGGCGGCATGTGGGGCGGCGGCATGACCTGGACCTCCATCGTGGTGCAGGCCGAGGCCAAGAGCATCCTGGAGGACGCCGGCGTGGCCTTGAGCGAGTTCAAGCCCGGCTACTTTACGGCCGACTCCGTGGCCGCCACCGCCGCCCTGGCTTATCGGGCCACCAGCGCGGGCGCGCACGTCTTTAACTGCATGAGCGTGGAGGACGTGGTGCTGCGCGAGGTGGACGGCGTGAAGCGCGTCATGGGCCTGGTGGTGAATTCCAGCCCCGTGGAGATCGCGCGGCTGCACGTGGACCCGCTTGTGCTTCACTGCAAACATGCCATAGAATGCACGGGCCACGATGTGGAAATGCTCAAGACCCTGGTGCGCAAAAATGGCGTGAAGCTGAACACGCCCTCCGGCGGCATCGAAGGCGAACAGAGCATGTGGGCCGATGTGGCCGAGGCCAATACCGTGCGCCACACGCGCGAGGTTTTCCCCGGCGTGTGGGTGGCGGGCATGGCGGCCAATGCGGTCTTCGGCTCGTACCGCATGGGCCCCATCTTCGGGGGCATGCTGCTTTCCGGCGTCAAGGTGGCCGAGGCCATCAACGCGTTGTTATAATAGCAAGAAATAACCAAGACCTGGCCGGGGGCGACTCCGGCCGGGCATCTGGAAACCGACCATGTTGCCCATCCTCGCTCTTTTAGGCCGCCCCAATGTGGGCAAAAGCAGCCTGTTCAACCGTTTGGTGCGCCAGAACAAGTCCATCACCCACGACCTGCCCGGCGTGACCCGCGACCGCGTCTACGGTGAGATGTTCGAGGATGACCTGCGCATGGCCGTCATCGACACCGGAGGCATGTTACCCGACGCCGACGACGGAGGCATGGACAAAAGCGTGTTCGAGCAGGCCGCTGAGGCCTTGTTCGAGGCCGACGTGGTGCTCTTCGTCGTCGATGGCCGCGAGGGCATGACGGGCCTTGATCAGGCTGTGAGCGAGAAGATCAGAGCGTCGGGCAAGCCGGTTCTGCTGGTGGTGAACAAGATCGACGGCTCGGAGCTGGAGGCCAAGGCCACGGCCGACTTCCACGGCCTGGGCTTCGAGATCGCGCCCGTCTCCGCCGCGCACGGCTACGGCCTTGCCGATTTGCGTTCGCGCGCGGCCGAACTGGCCCGGCCCTTCCTCAAGCCCGAGCCCGTATACGGACCGGAGCAGGGCCTTAAGCTGTGCATGCTCGGCCGCCCCAACGCGGGCAAGTCGTCGCTGGTCAACTCCCTGGTGGGGCAGGCGCGGCAGATCGTCAGCGACGTCGCCGGCACCACGCGCGACAGCGTGGACGTTGGCTTCGAGCAGAACGGCCGTCGCTACACCTTTGTGGACACCGCAGGTGTGCGCCGCCGCACTTCCATCACCGAGCACTTGGAGAAACTCAGCGTGTTCCGCGCCTTGGCGTCGAGCAAGCGCGCTGATGTGACCATCCTTGTGCTCGACGCCGTGGAGGGCCTGAGCCACCAAGACAAACGGCTCATTGCCTATCTGGCGGAGCAGCGCACGCCCTTCATGGTCGCTGTGAACAAGGTCGACCTGGTGCCCCGGGAGCAGATGGAGGCCCTGCGCGAGGCCTATGGCGAAGCCCTGCGCATCTGCTCCTATGTGCCGGTGCTATATCTCTCCGCCCTCACTGGCGTGGGCACGCAGAAGATTCTGCCCCTGGCCGAGGACATCCGCCGCGAGTGCATCATCCGCATCGGTACGGGCGCGCTTAACCGCGCCATGTCCGAGGCCACCACAAAGCACCAGCCTCCGATCATCAAGCGTCGCCGGGCGAAGTTCTACTACCTTACCCAGGCGGACGAGGATCCACCCATGTTCGTGTTCTTCGTCAATGACGCGGAATTGGTGACTGCTGCCTACGGCAAATATCTGGAAAACCAGCTACGCAAGCTGCTCGGCATCAAGAAGGCTCCGCTGGCGGCCGTGTTCCGCTCCAGCCACGAGAAAAAGGAACCCGAGCGCGTGCTCAAGACCCGTCCGCCCCGGCTTGGCCGCTCGCGCCGCGACATGGACGGCGCGGCGAAGCCCGCCAAAACCGCCAGGTCCGGGAAGGCCGCTGCCTCGGGCAAGACCGCTGCGGGGTCCAAGACCGCGGCCTCGCGCAGGAAGGGATGATTTCACGCAACGTCTTGACATCTTGCGCCGTGAAAGGGTAAAGAGTTCGTCCGCAACCGCAAGGGGGCGATTGATTGGAGAGGTGGCCGAGTCGGCCGAAGGCGCTCGCCTGCTAAGCGGGTATAGGCCTTAAAAGCCTATCGAGGGTTCAAATCCCTCCCTCTCCGCCAGAACGGTATTTCCCGGCCCTCGTATGGGGGCCGGGATTTTTCTTTTTTGGAGTTCATTCCGCTTTTCATTTTGCCTTTTGCATTCTGTAGCGCGTCGTTTAATTATGCCCCCAGATGACGCGTAATTTTGTCCGCCATCGCCTGGGGCTCTCTTTTTTAGGCCCGGTCTATGCTATACGGCGCGGGGATCTTGCAGATGGGATACGGATTGCCTGGAAATCTGTGTTGTTAGGGAGGGAACTGCGGTGAACAAGCGAATTTTAGCAATTCTGGCTGTCTCTTCTTTGTTTTTTTTCTCCTGTGCTGGCGGGGAGAAACAAAACAAAGGGAATGATGCGCAGAGTGATATCAGCCAGCTTGTTCAAAAAATAGCGGATGCCGAAGTGCCTGTTGAAATTTCGCACAAAATATTAATGGAAGAACTTGTTAAGCTTGAAAGTATCAACTCGCCGGATGAATACATGATAGAGTTAAAGACAAAATGCGGAAGGTTTTTTGATGCCGAAGCACTTCATTGCCAGAGAACACTTGATAAGCTGCACGAAGTAAAGAATTCTATATCAGTACTAAATGTTAATCAGCAGACAAAAGATGAAGTAGCGTCAATAATTGGAAAAACAATTGAATCTTATGAGATGAGGAAAGATGCAATACAAAAAGCATCAGCATCAATCTCATCGCTTGATTACAAGGCGAAGGAACTTCCAGCTTCGCTTGTCGATGGTGCTCTACTCAGTGTGAAAAAGAGCCAGACTAAAGCACAGGAGTCCGCAATAGGGCTAGCTGATCTTTGCTTGAAATTCGGCGTCACTCCTGCACAAAACTAACCGTCGCGCACGTGGGCCTGCTCAAAATTAACCGTCGTTTTCCTTAAAACCGTTTCGCGTCGGATTTCTTAATGCTACTTCCCAGAATCTCTTTGTCGCAGTAGCCAGCGCGTCCCTTTCTGTCCCACAATATCCCGGTTTGTCCCGGCTCTCCCCTGTGCAAGTCTAAGTGTCGTGGCACACTTAAATCTCTGTGTGCTATCCCAATCCTGCTGAGGGGAGTGCCTGCGCTTTAATTTCGCCATGCTCCACGCACGATGGAGACACCAGCTCAAAGCTGATCTGGTGAATGCTTTCCCCTGTACACCCTGTGGGCTTTAGGGCATAAAATGAGTTAGCCTAGGAGGTAGCTTATGACTGCGACAGACGATTTGCGAGCGGAACACGAGGGCATCCTGAGCATGCTGGAGATTCTGCGGGCCATCACGACGAGCATCCGCAAAGGGGTTGCCGTGCCCGTGGAACAGCTTGAGGGCATCCTCGATTTTCTCAAGGTCTTTGCTGACAAATGTCACCACGGCAAGGAGGAGGACATTCTCTTCCCAGCTCTGGAGCGGGCCGGGGTGCCTCGTGAAGGAGGCCCTATCGGTGTCATGCTCCACGAGCACACCCTGGGGCGCAGGCACATCCGGGACATGGGCGCGGCTCTGTCGGGCAGTTCTGGGTTGCAGGCTTTTGTAAGCCCAGCCGATGCCTACGTGGAACTGCTTACACAACACATCGCCAAAGAAAACAACGTCCTGTTCCCCATGGCCGAGCGCTTGCTCGGCGTGCCTGCCTTAACGGGTATGCACGAGGAATTTGAACGCCTGGAGGTAGAACGCATCGGGCTTGGCAGGCACGAGGCTTTCCACCGTCTCCTGGACGATCTGGCCGCGCGCTACCTGGCCGCCTGATCACTACTAGACCGATTCCGAAGGCGTTCGGCGTATGGGCTCGCAAAGTTCCCTTTGTCCTAGGACCATCTAGGAGTGGAGCCTCTGGGTTGGCGGTTTTGGGGGAGCCGGAGGGCAGTGACCCTACCCTGCGAAGTGTAACGAGGCCTAGCATGAGCGGGAATACCATGATAAGGATGAATCCTACAGGTGGGTGTCCCGAGCGCCACCACCGGAGTGGGCAACCACGCTGTTGCCCTAGCCAGCCGAAGAATCAGTAATTATTGGCCGAACGGAAGAGGATTTACAGCAACTTTCGGACTTGATCCAATTATGGAGGTCCTGGCCATGTTCTCCTCGCTCAAGCTCTCAACAAAGCTCAGCCTGGGTTTCGGTGTTATAGTGCTTCTGATGCTTGTGAGCGGAGCGGTGGCGCTGAACGCCCTCAATTCGCTCAACTACAACGCCGACCAGCTGGCGAACAACTGGCTGCCGAGCATCCGCGAGGTCTCGAAACTGGACAGGTTCGCCCAGGGTGTGCGGCGTTACCAGCTGCTCTACCTGACGCAGACCGCCGATCAAGATCGGGAAGCGTCGCGCAAGGCCATAGAGGAGCGCCTGGGCGCCCTGGAGAAGGTGCGCAAGATTTACGAGCCTCTCATCTCCTCGCCCGAGGAGCGCGCGGCGTATGAAGAATTCGGTGCGCACTGGAAGGTCTATGCGGAGAAAATTCCGACGATTCTTGAACTGGCGGGCAACGGGCGTGAGCAGGAGGCCCTGGCCCTGAGCGGCAGTCTCAAGGATGAGTTCAGCCAATGTTTAAGCTTAATCCAGAAGGACGTCGCCATCAACGACAAGGGCGGCGCGGATGAGGCCAAGCTGGCTGCGGCGACGTACGAGCGCGGAAAGAGCCTGAGCCTTACCATCATCATCCTGGCGGCGCTGGTGGGCGCTGGCATCGCCGTCCTGCTCATCCGCAGCGTGCTGGCCCAACTGGGCGAGGACCCTGGCTACCTGCAAGACGTTTCGAGCAAGATCGCCGGTGGCGACCTGGACGTGGCCTTCCGCCCGCAGAAGAGGGTGGGCGGCGTCTACCACGTGTTGCAGGGCATGGTGAAGACCATGAAGGGCAAGATCGCCGAGGCGGATCAGAAGACCGCTGAGGCCGCCGAGCAGGCGCGCCTGGCCAAGATCGCCACGGACGAGGCGAATGTGGCCAAGGCCGCGGCCGAGCGCGCCAAGGCCGAGGGCATGATGGAGGCGGCCAGTCAGTTGGAGAAGGTTGTGGAGGTCATCAGTTCGGCCTCTGAAGAGCTCTCGGCCCAGGTGGAGCAGTCCAGCCGCGGCACCGAGGTAGAGTCTCAGCGCATCGCCGAGACTGCCACGGCCATGGAGGAGATGAACGCCACGGTGCTGGAGGTGGCCAAGAGCGCTTCGCAGGCGGCGGACTCCTCGGGAACAGCCAGGGTCAAGGCCCTGGAAGGCGCGAAGATTGTGGGCCAGGTGGTCGCGGGCATCGACTCTGTGCAGACCGTGTCCAACACCATGAAGCAGGATATGGGCGAGTTGGGCAAGCAGGCCGAGGGCATCGGCCAAATCATGAACGTCATCTCCGATATCGCGGACCAGACCAACCTGTTGGCCTTGAACGCGGCCATAGAAGCCGCGCGTGCCGGTGATGCGGGGCGCGGCTTTGCCGTCGTTGCCGACGAGGTGCGCAAACTGGCTGAAAAGACCATGACCGCCACCAAGGAGGTCGGTGACGCCATCCGAGGGATTCAGGATGGTACCAAGAAGAACTTGGAGAACGTGGGGCACGCTGTGCACAGCATCGAGCACGCGACCCATCTCGCCAATCAGTCCGGAGAAGCCCTCCAGGAGATCGTGCGCCTCGTGGAGGTCGCAACTGACCAGGTTCGTTCCATCGCCACGGCCAGCGAGGAACAGTCCTCCGCCAGCGAGGAGATCAACCGGAGCATTGAAGATGTCAGCCGCATCGCCAGCGAAACGGCCAGCGCCATGAACCAGTCCGCCCAGGCAATTGCAGAGATGGCCCATCAGACGCAGAGCCTGCGAACGCTCATCGAGCGGATGAAGTCCGGCGCTTAGCTGTTGGGACCAAGCGCATGACAGCAATTGCCGCAATGGCTTGAACGATCGGAGGCCATTAGGAGCACAGCACGTATTGCGCATTCCGGCGTCTGCGGTGGAGCCAGCACCCCGCATCATGTCAGTCTTGATTCTGAGTATGTTAGCGGGGTGGGCACGCTCAAGGACCGGCTACGCATCATGATCGCTCTGGATACGTTGTGTTCCCCAGAGGAGCATAGTCACCTTCGCGAAGCCGTTAGCCAACACGTTTAAGCGGTGGCTAACGGCACCAGTTCCAGATGAAGACGGCGCATTTGGTTCTTCATTCCGCTCATTGTAATGCCGACCTATGATACCCCGCGTCATCCAATGACGCTGAGTTCAATCGGGCTACCGTTCTGTTTTATTTCGTCGGCGGTTTTGAATACGTAATTCCGCCTGCTAAACGGATATAGGCTTTATAAGCCTATCAAGGCTCAACTCCCTCCCTCTCCGGCTGATACCAAGGGGTTACGGTGCAAATCGTAGCCCTATCAGGTGTCCAAAATCAGGCTTTCGGGGCAATTGTACCCCGCACCTGTACCCTTCCGAGCGCAGCGCAGAGTTGGCAAATTTGCTTGCACGCTGTATGATACGAGCTGGACGCAGAGAGGAAGCTGCCGGGATAAACGTGGCAGGGCAGGGGACATCGTGGCGGTCCTGGACGTTTAGGAGGGGGTAATGCTCTGCGGACAAACCCTTCTCCGGGGGGCTCGCCCGCTGGCGTGCCAGGAAGGAAAATACGTTGCAATTTTCGCATGCCGGCGGACCGGCACACTCCACCGCGACACGAAGGGGCACCATGTCTGCCATTGATTTGAGCATTTTTGATCTCTTCAAAATCGGTCCTGGGCCCTCCAGTTCGCACACCATCGGGCCCATGAGGGCCGCATACGATTTCATCCAGGCCGCCAGGGCGCTTCCTGCCGCAACGCTCTCCAGTGTTTCCGGGGTGCAGGTGCATCTTTTTGGGAGCCTCTCGGCCACAGGAAAGGGGCATGGGACGGTTCGGGCCGTCCTTGCCGGACTGCTGGGGCGTTCGCCCGAGTCCTGTTCCCCGGAATTTCTCGATGAATTGGGCAGTGACCCTCTCGTTGAGCGTCCCCTGGACCTTGGGGCTGTGCGCCTGAACATCAACGCCGATACGGTCGTCTTCGACGCGATTGAGCATGACTATCCCTGCAATAACACCATGATCATCCGGCTGACCGGACCGGACGGCGCGGCCGCGCCCGTGTTTGAACGTGAGTACGCCTCTCCGGGGGGCGGGTTTATCCAGTTCAAGGGGCAGCCGATAGTGCCACGCGGGGTCCCCACCTATCCCTATGAAAACATGCTGGGACTGAAGAGGCAGCTTAAAGAGAATGGTTTGCACCTGCACCGGCTAATCTTGGAAAACGAGATGGCCGTGACCGGAGCTGGCGAGCTGGAGATAATGGACGGGCTCGACACCATCCTGCGGGTTATGGACGAAGCCGTGAACGCTGGCCTTGCGGCGGAGGGGGTGTTGCCGGGGCCCATCGGGCTGCACCGCAAGGCGAATCATCTCTTTGAACGGTCCGAGATCAAGCGCCAGACCCACGAGAACATCATTGGACAGATGTGCGCCTTCGCCTTTGCTGCCGCGGAAGAGAACGCGGCCGGGCACATCATCGTCACGGCCCCGACCTGCGGCTCGGCCGGGATCATTCCGGCCATAGCCAAGATCATGCGCACCCGGCTTGGCCTCTCGGAGCAATCCGTCCGGGAGGGTCTTTTGGCGGCTGCCGCTGTTGGTTTTCTGGCCAAGCACAACGCCACCATTGCCGGGGCCGAGGGCGGTTGCCAGGCCGAAATAGGCGTGGCCTCGGCCATGGCGGCCGCCATGTTGTCCCACGCGACGGGTTATGATGCGGACGTCACCGAAAATGCGGCCGAGACGGCCCTGGAGCAGCATCTGGGGATGACCTGCGACCCCGTTGGCGGGTATGTCCAGATCCCGTGCATCGAACGCAACGCGATGAGCGTTGTGAAAGCATATACCGCCTTTATCATCGCCACGGATGTGCTTCCGGCGAGATACAAGGTCGGGCTGGATCAGGCTATTGAGACCATGATGGCCACGGGCAAGGACATGAATTGCAAGTACAAGGAGACTGCGCAGGGCGGTCTCGCCGCCATCGTGGCGAATTGCTGACAAAAGCAGGGCTTCGGCAGCAAGCTGGCTGGGATTTGCCTTTGCGCCCGCCGTATTGACTCCCCCATGCGCCTCAGGCATTCCTCTCTCAAGATGACACAAGGCAAAAGGGGACCGCTGTGCTGACATTCAAGAAGATTCTCGTGCCCATTGACGATTCCGAACATTCTAAGCACGCTTTCCGCTACGTCCTGGGTCTGGCTCAGACGCAAGGGGCCCATGTGGCGCTGCTGCATTGCTACAGCCACATTCCCATGCTCGTTGGCGGGGGAGCGCGAGAGGGGCTTGTACACGAGTATGTGCAGAAGGCGGAGAAGCTGCTGGCGCCCTACGCCAAGAAATTGAGGGAGATCGGCTCGGAACCGGCGCTCATTATCAAAGAGGGCCATCCCGGTGACGTCATCATCGGTGAGGCCAATGGCGGTGACTATGACCTCATCGTCATGGGGTCGCACGGGCGGTCGGACCTGGGGGGCTTGCTCATGGGCAGCGCGGCCCACGCTGTGCTCTCCGAAGCCAACTGCCCGGTGCTGCTCATACGCTAGCTCCAACTGGCTGTTTGTTTTTTGATGCGGGGACTTGGATATGACATCTGGCCCGGTTTCCTCAAGGATACCGGGCTTTTTTAGGTATTTCTATGCCTTTAGAGTATTTTGTAGCTATCAGTAATTTTTGACGATATATAGGCTGTCGCAATGCATTGAGCGCAGCCTGAATACGTCTTTTGCAGTCTGAGGCCCGTCGGGAAAAGGGCTTCCCGGGGCGAGCCGCACCATGGCCCATCGCCCATGTACCACATTTATCAGGACGACATCGCATGGAAACCTTCACGAAGATCATCAACGCCTGCCACGAGCGGGGCTTCTCGGATCTGCACATCACCGGCGGCCACCCTCTCGTGTGCCGTCGCGATGGCGAGGTCTGTTTCCAAAAACAGCACGTGCTTGCCCCCCAGTACGTCGACGCGTTGGTGGAGACCATCCTGAACCCGCGCCAGAAGCGCCAGCTCAAGGAGCAATGGTCCACGGACCTGGCCCTGACCGTTTCCGGCAAGCGGATGCGCCTCAACGTGTTCAGCTCCCATCGCGGCGTGAGTTTGGCCATCCGTTTTCTGCCCAGCGTTGTTCCAGATCTGGACAGCTTGAACCTGCATCCATCCCTGCGCGACTTTTGTGGGCTAAAGTCCGGTCTGCTGGTCATCTGCGGCTCGACAGGCAGTGGCAAGACCACGACCATCGCCGCGCTCATCAATGAGATCAACAACAGCAGGGCCTGCCATGTCGTGACGCTGGAAGATCCCATTGAATATCTGTTCGCGTCGAAACAGGCCTTCATCGAACAGCGTGAGCTGGGCAAGCATTTCCATTCCTACCAGCACGGGTTGCTTGATGTGCTTCGACAAGCGCCCGATGTCATCGTCGTGGGCGAGATGCGCGCGGCGGAGACGATCCAGCTCTCGCTGGACGCTGCGGAATCCGGGCATTTGGTCATCACCACCATGCACGCGGGTTCGCACGAGGAGGCTGTGCACCGCATGTGCAACCTCACCAAGTCCCTCTCCAATGAACACACCCGCCTGCAACTTTCCCACAGCCTGGCTGGCATCATCAACCAACAGCTGCTCTACATGCCCAGGCTGCGTCACTCTGTGCCGTTGCTCTCGGTCCTCCGCAACACCAAGGCCATCGCCACCCTTATCCGCGAGAACAAGCTCTCCCAGCTGGACGGTTACCTGGAGTCCTGCAAGGACAAGGGTATGTTTACCTTCACCGGCTACCGCGACGACTATCTTTTCACCCGCAAGGAGTTCCACACGCCGGTGAAGCAGGCCGTGGCCACGCTCTCAGGCGCGCCGGAGGAGTATTCCTCGCGGATCTTCAATTACGACGCCAGTGCCGCACTGCGAGAGAACAGCCTTCCAGCCGTCAACTCCAGCGATTGTGTGCCGGGCCTGCCTGCTCCGGGTGGCGATTTTCCCGAAGGCTTGGCTTCCGGCGATATCGAAAGTTACATCTCGCAGTTGGAAAGCCGCTCGGTCTGAGCGCGGTCACGCGGGGCAGCCCTCCGTGGCGCATGGATATCTTGCCATAATTTCCGCGATGCTCTAATGTGATGCCATTCTGTTGCGCGTCAACCTGACCCCACAGCTTGACGTCTCGGCCGCAGTACTGATTGGGGCGTCGATGCCGAAAGAACTGTTCCGCACACGCATACCCCGCTGGGTGGTCTACGCCTTGGCTGTGGCCGTCCCCGTGGCGACACTGGGCTTGCGCATGAGCGTTGCCGAGGACTTCGGCAATCGGCCGCTGCTCATCTTCTTCATGCTTCCCATTATCTTCTGCTCCCTCACCGGCGGGCTTTGGCCAGGACTTCTGGCCACGGCCATCTCCGCGCTGGGCATTGATTATCTCGCCGTTCCGCCAGTCGACAGCTTGGGCATCTCGGCCGGATATGATCTCGCGCAATGGCTGGTCCTGGTGGGCTCCGGCGTCCTGGTGAGCGTCATGAGCGACCGCCTGCTGAGCATGAGCCGTTGGCTGAAGGAGAGCGAGGCCCGCTACAGCACTCTCTTCAACTCCATGACCGAGGGGCTTTGCGTGCTGGAGATGATGCGCGATCCGGACGGCGCGCCCATCGACTACATCGTGCGAGAGGTCAATCCGGCCTATGAGGCCATCCTGGGGGTCGAACGGAAGGCGGTTCTGGGCAAGCGGGTAACAGAGGTCTTTTCCTTCGCGCAGGCGCCCGACCTTGATAAATTCGGCCCTTTGGTGGAAGAGCAACGCCCGATCAGTTTTTCGAGGTTCCTGCCGGAACTCAACAAGTATCTGCAGGTATCCGCCTTCCCTGTGGAAGGCGACACATTCGCTGTCATCTTTCAGGACACCACCCTGCGGCAGCTTTCCGAGGAAGCGTTGGAAACCAGTGAAAAACGCTTCCGAGACCTTTTCGACCGCGCGCCAATCCCGTTTTGTTTCGCCAACAACGATGGCAAGCTCGTGAACTTGAACCAGCGGTTCATGTCCACCTTCGGCTACACGCTGGAAGACATCCCCGGCGTGGAGGATTGGTGGCGGCTAGCCTTCCCGGACCCGGAATACCGGCGTCAGACGCGGGGGACGTGGGTGCATGATGTCCTGGCCGCGGCCCGTAACTCCACGGAGGTTTCCCCACGGGTCTACCATGTGACCAGCAAAAACGGCGTGGTCCACGATTGCCTCATCTCCGGCATAACGACAGCGGATGGTTTCGTGGCCTCCTTCGATGACGTCACGGAGCGGTTGCGCACCGAGGAGGCCCTGCGTCAGAGCGAACTCAAGTTCCGCACCGTCGCGGACTTCACCTACGACTGGGAGTACTGGCGCGGCGTCAAGGGGGATATCGTTTGGGTTTCGCCCTCCTGCGAACGAATATCCGGGTATTCCGCGGCGGAATTCCAGGCCGACAGCATGCTCGCATACCGCATCGTGCACCGGGATGACCGCGAACTCTTCGCCCGGCATCTGGGCGAGATCGACAGCCTGGTGGGTCAGCCTTGCAGCATGGACATCCGCATTGTGAAGCGCTCGGGCGAGGTTATCTGGATAAATCATAAGTGCGAAAGCATCGCCCGCGACGATGGCACCCCCTTGGGGCGGCGCGTGTGCAATACAGACATCACGGACCGAAAGCGCATGGAGCTGGCTCTGGAGGAGGCCAAGAATGTGGCCGAGGCCTCCAACCGTTCCAAAGGCGAGTTCCTGGCCAACATGAGCCACGAGATCAGGACGCCGCTCAACGGCATGCTGGGCATGTTGCAGCTCATGCAAGGTGGCGCGCCAGAGGAAAATCAGCAGGAGTTCGTCAACATGGCCCTGGACGCTGGCAAGCGTCTGCTCGGCCTGTTGAACGACATTTTGGACTTTTCCAGCATAGAGGCCGGACGGTTGGTGCTGCACCGCGCGCCCTTCAGCCTGGAGGATATGTTCGATTCCGTGGGCAACATCTTCCGGCTGGCCTGCGCCTCCAAGGGGATAAGCCTGGGCTTCCGCATCTGGCCTGGCGTGCCGCCCGTGTTGCTGGGCGACGAGGCGAGAATCCGCCAGATCCTGTTCAACCTGGTGGGCAATGCGGTCAAGTTCACCGCCAGGGGCAGCGTAAGCTTGGAGGCCTGGAGCGTGCCGATGGCGCCCGAAACCGGGCGGACCCACCTGTACGTGAGCGTGGCTGACACGGGCATTGGCATCCCGGACGACCAGATCTGCTACGTGTTCGAACGCTTCACGCAGTCCGACGCCAGCTTCACCCGTAAGTATGAGGGCGCAGGCCTTGGTTTGGCTATCGTGAAGCGTCTGGCGAGTCTCATGAACGGCTCCGTTGTGGTGGAGAGTGAAGTGGGGCGCGGCACCACCGTTTATCTGCACCTGAAGCCGGAGTTGCCCGCCATCGCCGCCGCCTCCGCCGCGCACGCGCAGGACTCGAAGGGCGCGACGCCTGCACGGCTGCGCCTTCTGTTGGCCGAGGACGAGGCCGTGAGCCGTTTGGCTATGCACACCATGCTTGTGCGCCTGGGGCATGAGGTGACGGCTGTGTCCAACGGGCTTGAAGCCGTACGTGCCTACGAGTCACATGATTTTGATTGTGTCTTCATGGACATCCAGATGCCAGAGCTGGACGGAGTGGAGGCCACGCGGCGCATCCGCGAGTTGCAGAAGGGCTCGGAGAGGCCCCGCGTACCCGTGGTGGCGCTCACGGCCTATGCCATGCCCGGCGACCGCGAACGCTTCATGGACGCGGGCATGGACGATTATGTCGGCAAGCCCGTGCAGGAGTCGGAACTCAACGAGGTGCTGGCCAAGCTTTCGCGCGTGGGGTGAACCCCTTCCCGCTGAGACCGAATCCGGGTACATAGGCGCGGCGCAACCGCGCAGAGCTCGCCAACCCGGAGGTCCTCGATGTTTAGAGATATTCCGCAGGCCATAGAAGTCACCCAGGGCCACCTGAAGGCCTTGGAAGCCTGGCGCAAGGCTCAGGGCATGGAACGCAAACGGCTGCTGCGCCAGATTCCGCCCGAGACCGGCAAGCTGCTGGCCATCCTGTTGGCCAACTGTCCTCCCGGCGATGCTGCGGAAGTGGGCACAGGCGCTGGCTATTCCGGCCTGTGGCTGGCCCTGGCCTGCCGGGCCACGCACCGCATGCTCACCACCTTCGAGCTGGACCCGTCCAAAGTCGAACTGGCGCGTCAGAGCTTCAGCGCTGCCGATGTGCTGGATGTTGTGGAGTTGCGTGAGGCCGACGCCCTTGAGGGCCTCAAGTCCCTGCCCAGGCTTTCCTTCTGCTTTATCGACGCCGAGCGTGGTCTGGCCCGCGCGGCTTACGAAACGGCGCTGGCCGCATTGCCCACGGGCGGCGTCATCGCCGTGGACAACGCCATCAGCCACGCCGAGGAGTTTCAGGACTTTCTGGACGACGCGCAGAAGGATCCGCGCGTGGACGCGCTCATCGTGCCCATCGGTTCCGGTCTGCTGGTCTGCCGCAAGGTTTAGGAGGTTTCGCCTCGGGCCTTGTGCGCGCAAGCGTACTGGGCGGGCGTGAAACCCACCAGACGGGTGAAGTGCCGGTGCATGTGGCTCTGGTCGCAGAAACCAGCGGCCAAGGCGGCGTCGGTAAGGCTCGCACCCGCGCGCAGCAGCGCCTTGGCCCGGCGCAGACGCTGCTGGGTCTGGAAGGCGTGGGGCGGCAGGCCAACAATCCGGGTGAAGGCCCGGTGCAGGGCGTACATGTCCGCGCCGCAGGCCTCGGCCAAAGCGGGCAACCCAAGCCCCGGCTCCAGGTTTGCGGCCAGCAGGCTTTTGGCCGCAAGCACGGCCGCGTCCATGCCCGCATCCTCCTGGCTTGGCGGCTGTGCGCTTGTGCCGACGGTGCCGATCCCCTCCAAAAGTCCCGCCAACAGTGACTGACGTTCCAGAGGACCGCACGGCGTATCGCAGGCCTCTGCCAAGCGCAGCAGCGCCCGGGCCAGACCCGCATCGGCCATGCGCAGCGGCGGCCACCAGCGGGCGTCCTTGGGCAATGCCTCCCTGGTCAGGCTGAAGGCCAGGTAGGAGCAGACGCCGCCCGCCGGGGCGCAGCTGTGGGCCAGACCGGGCGGCAGGGCGAAGGCCTCGCCTGTGCGCACGACCACGCTTTGCCCTGCGGTCTCAATGCGCCGCACTCCCGCCGTCACCAGACCCATAATAAATGAGTCGTGGGCATGGCGGGGCTGGACCCGCGCGCTTTTGTGCGCGACGCAGAGCTCCAGCCCCGGCAGTCCCTCTGGGCAGATGAGGCGCGCTGGGCCGCCCGCGCAGCACTCAGAGCAGTGCTGGCGCGAATTTGGCGAGGATATAGAGGTCTTCTCCGGCATCGGCCCTCACGCTGTGTGGCACACCCGCAGGGATGAGTCCGCAGACTCCCGGCGCGTAGCGCACGGTCTTGTAGGCCAGGGCGCAGCCGCCCGCGCCCCGCACCACCTCGTGCAGCTCCAGGCTGTCCGGGTGGATGTGTTCCTCCAGACGGCATCCGGCCTCGATGCGCACCAGGTGCGCGCTCAAGGCGCCGCCTGTCTGCGCCCCGGTGACGAGATGTCTGAGCGCCACACCCGGAAAGCGCGGGTGCGGGTTCCAGGGCAGGGCGGACAGATCCGCGTCCGCTTCGGGAGTAGCCAGCCAGACGGCTCCGGGAAGATGCGAAAGATCGACGTTCATTGCGGCTCCAAGGATTGGGGTTGGTGTTACGCCTCCCCTTTGCCAAAAAGCCGCCCGCGCGGTCTTGGACGTTCTTGCAGGCCGGGATCAGGCCTGCGCGCCAACGTGCTCCTTGTACGCCTGCACGGTGTTCTTCATGAGCATGGCGATGGTCATGGGGCCGATGCCGCCGGGGACCGGGGTCATGGCGCTCGCTTTGGCGCACAGGATTTCAAAATCGCAGTCACCCACCAGACAATCGTCCACGCGGTTGATGCCCACGTCGACCACCACCGCGCCCTCCTTCACCATGTCGCAGGTGACGAACTTGGGCTTGCCGATGGCCGAGAACACGAAGTCCGCGCGCAGGCACTGCTCCTCAAGGTCCGGTGTGCGGGAGTGGCAGAGCGTCACTGTGGCGTCGCCGAAACGGCCCGGCTGCGAGAGCATGATGGACAGCGGGCGCCCCACGATGTTGCTGCGGCCCACGACCACGGCGGTCTTGCCCTGGGTGGGCAGGTTGTAGCGCTTCAAAAGTTCGATGACTCCTGCCGGGGTGCAGGGCTGCAGTCCGAGCAGGCCCTGGGCGAGCCGACCCATGTTCTGCGGGTGGAAGCCGTCCACGTCCTTGTCCGGGCGGATCAGCTCCAGGCAGCGTCGGCTGTCCAACCCCTTGGGCACGGGCAACTGGAGCAGAATGCCGTCCACACGGGCGTCGGCGTTCAGCTCCGCAATGAGCGCCTCCAGGGCGGATTGGGTGGTCTCTGCGGGCAGCCGGTGGGGAACGGAGAGTACGCCCACTTCGGTGCAGGCGCGTTCCTTGTTGCGCACGTAGACCTGGGAAGCCGGGTCATCGCCCACCAGGATGACGGCGAGGCCGGGGGCGCGGCCGTGTTTGGCGGCCAGTTCGGCCACTTCGGCCTTCAGTTCGGTACGGATGGATTGGGCGGTAGCTTTACCGTCGAGCAGGATCATCAAGGCCTCCGGGCGTGGGTTTGCTGGCGGGCGCGTCCCGCGCCGTCCGGAAGCAATTTAGTGGAAAGCCCTACGCTTGTCGAGGCCAGGTCACGCTAGCGCACCGTGATTTCCACGCGCCGGTTGCGCGGTTCATTCTTGCGGGTGCTGACGACCAGCGGGTTGGCCGAGCCGTGGGAGGTGATCTCCAGGTCCTCGGGAGACAGCCCCTGCTTTTCCAGGAGCCTGCTGACGAATTCCGCACGCCGCCTCGAGAGGGTGATGTTGAGGCTTTCGTCGCCCTGGCGGCTGGCGTGGCCCACAATGGCGATGTCCCTCGACTGGCGCTCCTGCGCCGTCGCCAGCACCTGCGGCAGCAGGGCCTGGGATTCCGGCGTGAGCTTGGTGCCTTCGTTTTCAAAGTAGAGGATGAACCGCACAGGCTTGGAGGGCAGGGCGCGCTTAGCCATGCCGAACAAGGCGTCGCTCTCCGCTTCCGACAGGACCTCCGGGGGCGATGGCATTGACTTCGCGTCCGCCACACGCACGGCGTTGCCCGCCTGACTCAATTCCGCGGCGCCCGCGGCAGTGGTCACCCGCACCACGCCCACGTGTCCGTCGGGGTCGGGCACGAGTTGCACCACGTTGCGCGGTTTGGCGCAGGCGGCCAGCAGAGCCAGGGCCAGCAGTAGCGGGAGGAAGATGCCGCGCGCGTTCATTTGACCACCTCCACGCCCTCGGCGGCCTCCGCCGGGGTCTCGTTGCCTGGCTCCACGTTGAGCAGGAAGTGCGTGCCCCGGATGCCGATGGTATAAATGGGCGTCTCCACCCTGGCGGCTTCGGGGTTGAGCTTCACGATCTCGCCGGACACGGCGTCCATGGACCCCCGCGAAAGCTTGAGCACCTGGGCCAGCGCGCCCTTTTCCGGCGCGAAGAGGAAGCTCTCCACCACAAGCCTGCTGGAGGGGCCGAGCGACAGGACTGAGTTGTCGCGCATCACAATGCCGATGGAGCTGGCCTTGCCCGTGGTCAGCACATCCTTCTCAAAGATGCGGTCGCCGGCTTTGAGCGACGCGGCCGCTGCGCCTTTGCGCAGCACCAGGGCCTGCCCGGTGACGCTCTTCACGCTCCCGGCGGGGCTGGCCTCCGCTGCATAGGCAATCGGAGCGGCAAACGCGAGCAATAGCATTGCGAGAACAACAAGGCCGTAACCCTGGCGGCGGTCGGTGCGCATGGAGGACCCTCCTATAACGATAAAATCGCACAGGAGGCGGGGTGTGTCAACGGTGCCTGATTGGCCGGTCTAGGGCAGGGGCAGCCCCAGCCAGGCGTGAAAGAGCAGCGGTCCGGCCAGCAGAAAGCCGAGCGCTCCGGCGCAGAGGAAGGGGCCGAAGGGCAACCGTGTGTGCAGGCCGCCTTCGCTGCCTTCTCCGCCCTCGGCCGCGTTGCGGCGCATGGCCAAAAGCCCGGCGGGCAGGGCCAGGCAGGCCCCGGCGAAGAGGATCACGGGCACGGCGGCGGGCCCCAGGAGCGCACCAAAGAGCAGCATGAGCTTGGCGTCGCCCAGGCCCAGGCCGTCCACTCCCCGGACGCGCCGGTACAGTTCGGAGATGAGCCACAAGCCCCCTCCGCCGGCAAGCGCGCCATAGAGAGCCATTTCCCAGCCGATGCCGAGGGTCCAGTGGGGCGGCAGGAGCGCCGAGCAGAGGAATGCGGCCACTGCTCCAGGCAGGGTGAGCACGTCCGGCAGCAGGTAGGTCTCCAGGTCGATGAGCGAGAGCACGAGGCAGAGGGTGGCGAAGACGAGCGCCGCGAGCAGATGCGGCGTGGGGCCGAATACGTAAGCGGCCGCAAGGGCGAAGCCGCCGCTCAAAAGCTCGGTCAGCGGGTAACGGGCCGGAATGCGTCCGCCGCAGAAGCGGCACTTGCCCCATTGGAACAGATAGCCCAGCAAGGGGATGTTCTCCCGCAGGGTCAGGGTGTGCCCGCAGGCCGGGCAGTAGGAAAACGCAGGGGAGAGCACGCTGCCGCCTTTCGCCAGACGGTGTCCGGCGCAGGTGGCAAAGCTGCCCAGAACCAATCCGGCCAGGGCCGCGAAGCCCAGAAACAGGGCGGTCGAGAGGAAGAGGGATTCGGGCATGGGGTCCTTTCCGGGCGCCGGGCAGGCTTGCCGAATGACGCGTTCTGCTGCATGATGCGCCGGGCCGGTGGACCCTGCGCTGCCTTGAGGCCAGCTAGCGCATTTCGCCCGTGTCCACAAGCCCGGAACGTACGCCGCACCCAGGGGGAGACCATGTCCAAGACCGCCCGTTTCATCCCGAAACTTTCCGCCGCCGAGATCGCCGAGGCGCAGCTCACGGGCCTCAAATGGACCGTGCGGCACGCTTACGCGGGCAGCCCGTTCTACCGGGCGCGGCTGGACGAAAAGGGCGTGGCCCCCGGTGACATCAAGACCCTGGACGACCTCTTCAAACTGCCCTTTACCACGGCCCAGGACCTGCAGGCCGGTTATCCTCTGCCGCTTCTCTCCGTGCCGGAGGAGCGCGTGGTGCGCATCCACGGCTCCAGCGGCACCACCGGCAAGCGTAAAATCCTCACCTACACCCAGAAGGACATCAACGACTGGGCGGAGATGTTCGCCCGCTGCTACGAGCTGGCCGGGCTGACCGTGCTGGATCGCGTGCAGATCTGCGTTGGCTACGGTCTGTGGACCGCTGGCGCGGGCTTCCAACTCGGCTGTGAGCACTTCGGGGCCATGGCCATGCCCGTGGGCCCCGGCATGCTCGACATCCAGCTGCAGATGCTGACCGACCTCGGCAGCACCTGCCTGTGCTCCACGGCCAGCATGGCCCTGCTTTTGGGCGAGGAGGTGGAAAAGCAGCACCTGCGCGGCAAGCTCAAGCTCAAGCGTTCCATTTTTGGGGCCGAGGCCCACTCCCGGCGCATGCGCCAGCGCTTCGAGGAGGCGCTCGGCCTGGAGCACAGCTTCGACATCTCCGGCATGACCGAAATTTACGGGCCCGGCGCGGGCATCGAGTGCGAGGCCCACGAGGGCATCCACTACTGGGCGGACATGTACATCCTGGAGATCATCGACCCGGAGACGCTTCTGCCCGTGGCCCCCGGCGAACTTGGCGAGATGGTCATCACTAGCCTCAAGAAGGAGGCCAGCCCGCTCATCCGCTACCGCACGCGCGACATGACCCGGCTTATTCCCGCCCCGTGCCCCTGCGGCTGCGGCATGCCCCGGCATGAGCGCATCCAGGGCCGCAGCGACGACATGATCATCTTCCGTGGCGTGAACATCTACCCCGGCCAGGTGGCCGCCGTGTTGGAGAAGCACGCCGAGCTGAACAGCGAATATCAGATCGAGCTTTCCCGCGTGGATGGCTTGGACCACATGGTCGTGCGCGTGGAGAAGCGGCCCGGCGTCTCGCCCGCTGCCGGGGCCTTCGATGCCTGCGCCTGCGTGGACGAGAACCTGTCGCGCGCCGTGGCCGAGGACATCCGCAACCAGATTCTGGTGCGCAGCAAGGTCGAGGTGCTGGAGCCCGGCACCTTGCCGCGCAGCTTCGCCAAGACCAAGCGCGTCGTGGACGCCCGCGACAAGGACTAGCAGAGCCAGCGACCCGCCGCGCCGTGTTCATCGCGGCATGGCGCGCAACCACCGGAGGATCCCTCATGCCGAGCCTCGACTCTTTTGCCGACCGGCACGTGGTCATCGACCGCCGCCCCGGCCACTATCTGTGCTTCCCGGATGTCTGCCTGGCCGATGACGGCACAATCCTCTGCGTCTACAACGAATTCGACCGCCACGTGGGCACACGGCGCAGGCTGTTGCTCCGCACCAGTTCCGACCACGGGCGCACCTGGAGCGGGCGGCGCATGCTGCGGGCCGATGATTCGCACTGCCCGCGCCTGTCCGCGTTGCGGGACGGCACGCTCTGCCTCATCGACGACGCCGGCCCAGTGATCCTGTGGAGCACGGACAACGGCGAACATTGGGTGCAGCACCCCGGCGCGGGGCTGCTCCACGGCCTGATGGACCGGGCGCTGGAGTTGGACAGCCAGACGCTCTTCACCGCCGGACACCAGCACCGGGGCAGCCATCCGCGCGTCAAGATCCGCCAGGCCCCGAGCGAGCAGATGGCCTATATCTCCCGCAACCTGGGCCGAAGCTGGGAGGCGCTCTCGGTCATCGCCAACGAGAAATGCCTGGTGCTGTGCGAGGCCTCGGTGATCCGCCTGCCGGGCTTGTGCGCCACCGAACCGGTGAGAAGCGTCGGCCCGGTGGATGCGCCGGAACAGTCCGGTCCGCGCGTCACGGCTTCGGCCGGCGTTCCACGCCTTTTGGCCCTGATGCGCGAGAACTCCTTCGCGGGCGAACCCATGTATTACAGCATCAGCGAGGACGGCGGCATCAACTGGTCCGCGCCGCTGCCCACGCCGCTCATCGGGCATCGGCCCACCCTGGGCTGGACGCGCTCCGGCAAGCTGCTCGTCACCTACCGCGACATCGGCGCGGACCCCGGCACCAAGGCCTGGCTGGGCGACCTGGATGAGCTGTGCTCGGATTTCGCTGTGCATGGTCTGCATCACGGAGCGCATTCGCCGGTCCTCACCCCGGACGGCCTCTTGGTGAACAGCGCGGACGGCCCGGACGATCTGGTGCGCTACTTTCTGCGCCCGCTCACGGACCCGGAATTCGCCCGCGCGGAGTTCCAGGCCGATGTGTTGGTGCGCCACGCGGACGAAAACGGCTGCGGCATTCGCCTGGGCATCTGGTGGAAGCTCTTTCCGGACGGCATCCTGCCCGACGTCACGGATGCCGAGGGCGGGGCCGGGCTGGTGGCCTGGGAGCCGGACCGCTTCCACACCGTGCGTATCGTCTATGAGCCTGGTCTGTGCCGTTTGTTCATTGACGGCGAAGCGCGCGGCGCGTACCCGGTGGACCCCCTGGACGGCGACTCGCGGCCCATCCTCGTGGGCTCCGTGTCCCGCAAGACCGACAACGCCTGCGAGGTCGTCTGGCGGCGCATGGCGCTCAGCACCAGCGAGCCGCGCCTGGGCCGTGAGTATGCCTGGCGCTGGGACCACACGGAGGGGTTCCCCGACGCCTATGTGGACACCCGTGTGCTGGAGCTCAAGAACGACCGGCTGGCCAGCCCTGCCGACTTCGGCTACTCCGGCTGGGTTGAGACGGCGGACGGAGAATTCTTCTGCGCGTACCACCACGGCGGCGGCGCGGAACCGGACTACGTTCCGGGTGAAAGTTCCTATGTGCTGGGCACGTGGTTCAATGAAGAAGATTTTGGAGTGCTTGCGTGACCACTATTCCCATCGTCGCCCCCGAATGGCCGGAGTATGAGCTCCTCGACTCCGGCAACAGCCGCAAGCTCGAACGCTTCGGCAAATATCTCATTGTGCGCCACGAGCCCAAGGCTTGGTGGCGGCCCGCGCTGCCCGAGGCGCGTTGGACCGAGGCCCACGCCACGCAGGACGAGGAAGGCCGCCTCGTCATCCGAAAGGGCCTGCCCAAGGCCTGGCCGCTCAGCCTCGACCTGGGCCTCGGCATTGGCAAGTCGGCCCGCGCCATCACCTTGGAGGCCCGCGTTTCCGAGACCTCGCGTCATATCGGCCTGTTCCCGGAACAGGCCCCGCATTGGCGGCTCATCGCCAAGCTTGGCGATGAATTGACGCGCGCCGCGTCGTCTGGCGTTGTGAATAAAGCCGCCCGGCCACGCCTGCTGAACCTTTTCGGCTACACCGGGGCGGCCAGTCTGGCCGCGCAGGCTTCCGGTTTCGCCGCTACCCACGTGGACGCCTCGCGCCCGGCCATTGCCTGGGCCAAGCGCAACCAGGAGCTGTCCGGACTGAACGACACCCCCGTGCGCTTTATGCTCGACGATGTGGTGAAGTTCGTGGCGCGCGAAAAGCGGCGCGGCAACCGCTACGAGGCCATCCTGCTCGATCCGCCGTCCTTCGGACGCGGGCCCAACCGCGAGGTTTGGAAGGTGGAGGGCATGGTGCGCGACCTGCTTGTGGACTGCCGCGAACTCCTATCCGGCGATGCGCGCCTGCTGCTGCTCACCATGTACAACATCGAGGCCTCGGCGCTCATGCTCGGCAACCTCATGGACGATGCGCTGCGTGGGTTGCCCGGCACCATTACCGTGGGTGAGTTGGCCGTGCCGCATACCGCGCCCGGAGCCGAAGCCAGATTTTTGCCGCGTTCGCTCTTCGCCCGGTGGGAGAGATAAGGGACTAGGGGGCGTCGCCCCTGGCCTCAATCGGGGGAATCATTCCCCCTCCCCTTCGTGCGGTTGAATGAACATCCGTTTCACCTGGCCCTCTAGCGCCGGGATGTCCGGTCTGGCTTTGCGGACCGGACATCCCGGCGCATGGGGGAGTCCAGAGGGCCTTGAGGCCCTCTGGCGGGGTTCCAGGGGCAGCGCCCCTGGCTGTGCCTCATCGCTCTAACAACAGGATCACCATGCTCCGACTCACCGACTTGCGCCTGCCTCTGCCTGACGGTCCCGCCCATTCGGAGGCCGAGTTGCGCGCCGCCGCCGCCGAGCGTTTGCACGTGTGCGCGGAGGACATTTCGTCCCTGCGGCTGTCGCGACGTTCGCTTGACGCGCGCAAGAAGAACGCCGCCGTGCTCCTGTACAGCCTCGACGTGTCCTGTGCGGACGAGGCGCGGGTGCTTGCGCATGCGGACCCGGGCGTGTCGCTGGTGGACGAACGCCCGTACCGCTTTCCGGTGGAGGCCCCAGAGGCACAGACGGCGCGACCGGTAATCGTGGGCGCTGGCCCATGCGGGCTCTTCGCCGCATTGGCCCTGGCCCAGGCCGGATTTGCGCCCCTTCTGCTGGAGCGCGGCCAGTCCATTGAGGACCGGGCGCGCGTGGTGGACGCCTTCTGGCGGGAGGGCGAGCTCTTGCCCGACTCCAACGTGCAGTTTGGAGAGGGCGGCGCGGGCGCGTTCTCCGACGGCAAGCTCACCACGCAGATCAAGGAGCGCCGGGGCCGCTGCCGCAAGGTGCTGGCTGAATTAGTGGCGCACGGCGCGCCGGAGGAGATTCTGTGGCGCAACCGGCCCCATGTGGGTACGGACCGCCTGCGTGGTGTTGTGGCGGGCATCCGCGCCAGCATTTTGCGGCTGGGCGGGCAGGTGCGCTTTGGCGCGCGGGTGGAGGGCGTGCTGGAACATGAGGGGCGCGCCACCGGCGTGGTCCTGGCGGGGGGCGAGGAAATCGCGGCGGCGGGCGTGATCCTGGCCGTTGGGCACAGTGCGCGCGATACCTTCGCCATGCTGCACGAGCGCGGCCTGCGCCTGGAGCAGAAGCCCTTCGCCATCGGCTGCCGCATCGAGCACCCGCAGGCGCTTGTCGACAAAGCGCAACTGCGCGATCTGGCGGGGCATCCGGCGGTCGGCCCGGCGGACTACAAGCTGGCGCACCAGGCGGGCAACGGGCGTAGCGTGTACACCTTCTGCATGTGCCCGGGCGGGCAGGTCATCGCTGCGGCGTCCGAGGCTGGCGGCGTTGTGACCAATGGCATGAGCCTGCACGCGCGCGACGGGGTCAACGCCAACAGCGCGCTTCTGGTGGGCGTGGGGCCGCAGGATCTGGGCGGTGCGCATCCCCTGGCGGGCGTAGATTTTCAGCGCCAGTGGGAGCGTCTGGCCTTCGAGCTGGGCGGACGGAGCTTCAGGGCCCCGGCGCAGACGGTCGGCAATTTCCTGGCCGCGCGCGCGGCCAAGCGCCTGGGCGCGGTGGCCCCAAGCTATGCGCCGGGCGTGGTGCCCCAGGATCTGCGCCGCTGTTTGCCGGATTATGTGTGCGCGGCCATGGTCGAGGGCATTCAGGTCTTTGACCGCAAGCTGCGCGGTTTTGCAGACCCGGACGCGTTGCTCACGGGCGTGGAGACGCGTTCGTCCTCGCCGCTGCGCATCCTGCGCGGCGCGGACATGCAGAGCGTGAGCCTGCCCGGCCTGTTCCCGGCGGGCGAGGGCGCGGGGTACGCGGGGGGCATTGTCTCCAGCGCGGTGGACGGCCTGCGCGTGGCCGAGGCCGTGGCGCTGACCCTTTGCGGTTTGCCGGTTGGCGATTTGGAAGCGGGCGGGCCAACTGAAAGTGGGGCAGGCGCATGAGCGAGGACTGGCTGTTCCCCTTGCCGGAGTCCTTGCCCGGCTGGATGCGCGAGGGCGCGTTCACCGGTTATCTGGCCGCGCCGGGCTTTCTGGCGGAGCTCCTGGCGGAACTCGATTTTGAAGGACCTGCCGGGGCCGGGCATCTGGTCTTTGGCGACATGGTCTTCGCCCGCAAGGCACTTCCCGCAGTCTGGGCGCAGAACATTTGGCGGAATGCGCGCCTCCTGCCCGCACCGAGCATCGGCCAGGGGGCCAAGGCCCTGCGTGAAATCCAACGCAACTGGTGGGCGCACCCTGTGCGCCTGGCCCGGCGCGCCGCGCTCATCACCGACAAATTGCCCAAGGTCTCGGCCAAGGCGCAAGTCTTTGGCGAGGCCGCGCCCTCCGCGCCGCTTGGCTCCTTCACCCTCTGGGACGAGACGACGCTCATCGCCGCGTCGGACTGCGCGAGTCCCTATCCTGACGGCCAGGTGCGCTTTGTGGAAGACCGGTTTTCCGCGCCCAGCCGGGCGTACCTGAAATTGTGGGAGGCGCTGACGCTGCTTGGCGTCTTCCCGAAGCCGGGCGAGCTGTGCCTGGACCTGGGCTCCTGCCCCGGCGGCTGGACTTGGGTGCTGGCGAGCTGTGGCGCGAGGGTGTTCAGCATCGACAAGGCGCCCATCGAGCCGAAGATCGCGGCCATGCCGGAGGTCGATTTCTGCCAGGGCTCCGGTTTCGGGCTGGAGCCCAAGACCGCGGGCGGGCCGGAGGCTCGGGTGGACTGGCTCTGCTCGGACATGGCCTGCTATCCGGCGCGGCTTTTGGAACTGGTGACACGCTGGCTCGAGGCCGACGCCTGCCGGAACTTCATCTGTACCCTCAAGTGCCAGGGCGAGACGGATCACGCCACCATCCAGGCCTTTGCGGCCATTCCCGGTTCACGTGTCCTGCACCTTTCGCACAACAAGCACGAACTCACCTGGGCGCTCATCCGCTGAGCACCGAGGTGAACGCCCCGCCGGGGACGAAAAAAAAGGCAGGGGAGTCGTCTCCCCCGCCTTTTGGTTGCATTCTGCCGTAACGGACTAGAACTTTTCGAAGCCCCTGTTGTCCTCCGGCTCCTCGTCGGCGTCCCGAGGCGCGGGCGCGGCCTCGATAGCCAGGGGAGGGCCCTGGCGGCCCTTGCTCAGCTTGAAGAACTGCATGACCTGGGTGAGGCGCTGGGCCTGGGCCGCCAGTTCTTCACTGGTGGAGGCGGTTTCCTCGGAAGCCGAGGCGTTCTGCTGGATGACATGGTCCAGCTGTTGGATGGCCTTGTTCACCTGGTCCGCGCCGGTGGTCTGCTCGCGGCAGGCGGCGCTGATTTCCTGCACCAACTCGCTGGTGCGCTCAATGTCCGGCACGATGGTGGCGAGCATGCCGCCCGCCTTCTCGGCCACGGCCAAGCTGGCGGCAGAGAGCTGCCCGATCTCGCCCGCGGCCGCGCCGCTGCGTTCGGCCAGCTTGCGCACCTCGGCGGCGACAACGGCGAAGCCCTTGCCGTGCTCTCCGGCGCGTGCGGCCTCAATGGCCGCGTTCAACGCCAGAAGATTGGTCTGCCGGGCGATCTCCTCAATAAAGCTGATCTTCTCCACGATCTGACGCATGGCGTCCACGGTCTGGATGACGGCTTGGCCGCCCTGGCGCGCGTCATCGGCGCTCTTTTTAGCCAACGACTCGGTCTGCAGGGCGTTCTCCGCATTCTGGCGGATGTTGGACGCCATCTCCTCTACGCTGGAGGAAATTTCCTCCACGCTGGCGGCCTGCTCGGTCGCGCCTTGGGAGAGCGTCTCACTGGAAGCGGAAAGCTCCTGTGAGCCGGAAGCCACGGATTCCGCAGAGGCGTTGACCTGCAGCACCACGGTGCGCAACCGCCCGGCCATGTCCGTGAGCGCCGCGGCAAGCGCGCCGACCTCGTCCTTCTGGTCCACGTCGATGCGCACATCAAGATGGCCGTCGGACAACTGTTTGGCGAAGGCCAAGCCCTTGCGGACCGGTCCGGTAATGGCGCGGGTGATGAGCAAGGCGGCAAACGCGCCGAGGACAAGGGCCAGGATGGCGCCAATGGCGAGAAGGCTCCTCGACCAGGAGATCTCGGCGAACATCTTGTCCTTCATGTCTTGGCGGGCCGTTTCGCAGACCTTCAGCATCTGGCGCGCGCTCTCGATGAGCTGGGCCTCCATGGTCTTCTTGTCGCGCACGGCCTGCACGAGGTCACTGGTGCTCTGAATATAGGCGGCCGTGTTGCGGCTGACCTGCTCGGCCTGGTCGATGCTTGTCTTGTCCTTGAGACGTGACTTGAGATCCTCCGCAAGCTTCACCGCGTTGGCGCCGATGTCGACACCCTTCTTAGAGTATGTCTCGTCTGAGGTCTGGAGGAAGTACATGACGGCGAGGCGCATGCTCCAGATCTGCGCCACGAGCTGGCCGGAATCGTTCAGGGCGTTTACGCGCGCGTCCAGCCCGGTGGCAGCGTGCTTTGATCCAAGTTCTGTGGCAATTTCCTGCTTGAGGCTCTGCTGCAAGGCCTCGGTGCTCGCCAGCGCGGAAAGCCCGTCCCCGGCCATAGTTTTCTGAACTTGCGCCCGGGTGGTCTCACGCCCGACATAGCTTTTGAACGCCGTGTCATACGCCTTGGTTGCGACGAGCACCTGCTCCATTTTCTCACGGTTACCGGAGTCGCTGAATTTGCCTTTGTATGTTTGGGCCTTGGCTAAAATCCCCGCCACATTCTTGGTCACTTCCTCCTGGCTCGCCTGATCGTGCCGGATCTGGAAGTTCTTCTCTTGACGGCGGGTTTCCAACACCATCTTGATGATGTCGGTCATGGCGTCGGCCTTGTCCACACGGTCCAGAATTGAGGACATGCCGGACCAACTGGAGATCGACAGAAGGGCGGTCAAGGCGAGTACCACCCCAAAGCCAATGCCGAGCTTCATGGCAAGGCGCAGATTTTTCATGACGTCCTCCATAATTACATAAATGGAACTTATTTGGTATAATTATGAACTTTACTCCAACTCCATAGCCAAAGCAAGCCGGTCAGCCGCTGCGAGTCGGCTTGTGACGGGAATTGTGCTACTGATACTTGACGAATGCGTAATGATTCGGTAATCAATCCTTGTATCGATATATCTTGATATAAAGATGGAAGACAAGATGGACTTGCTGCGCATCCATAAGGCCCTGGCGGATGAGACCAGGCTCCGGCTCCTGGCCGTGCTCTTCGCCTTTGAACTGAACGTCGGCGAACTGGTCAGCGTTTTCGGCATGGGGCAACCGCGCATTTCGCGCCACCTCAAAATACTTGCCGACGCGGGACTCTTGGCGTGTCGTCGCGAGGGGCTCTGGGCTTTTTACCGTTCCGCTGGCCAAGGCGAGGGCCGCCGGTTCCTCGACCGCCACGCTCCGCTGTTTGCCGATATCCCGCAGCACGCGCAGGACCGTGAGCGTGCCCAGTCAGCCGTGCGTGAACGCCTCCTGGCCACGCGCAGGTTCTTCGACGCCGTGGCCGGGCAGTGGCCTGATCTTTCCCGCGAACTCCTGGGCGACTTTAATCTGGCGGAAGAGCTGGCGGGACGTCTGCACCCTGGCATGATCGTCGCCGACCTGGGCTGCGGCCCTGGCGAACTTCTGGCGCGGCTTGCAGATTCGGCCCGGCGGGTCATCGGTGTGGACGGCTCCCCGCGCATGCTGGAGCTGGCCGCCGCACGCCTGGCCGACCGGCCCAACGTCAGCTTGCGCCTGGGCGAACTCGAGCACCTGCCCTTGCGCGAGGCCGAGGCCCAGGCCGTGACGCTTTCCCTGGTGCTGCATCATGTGGACGATCCTCAGACCGCCCTGGCCGAGGCCCGGCGCGTGCTGGCCCCAGGCGGTCTGCTTCTGGTGGCCGAATTCGACCGCCACGACAACGAGGCCATGCGCATCAAATACGGCGATGCGCGGCTGGGCGTGGACAAGGAAACATTGTATGAATGGCTCCAAACGGCTGGGTTCAACCCGCGCCGGGTGGACGCTTTCCCCGTAAACCAGGGACTTACGGTGCTCGTTGCCGAGGCGGCGATAGAGTAGACCAAGCCCGACAACCGTGGAGGATGACCCGATGCTCGCACTGGATCCCAAACTGAAGTTCCGCGTGGCCGATATGGCCCTGGCCGATTGGGGCAAAAAGGAAATGCAGCTCTCCGAGAACGAGATGCCCGGCCTGATGGCCCTGCGTAAGAAATATGGCAAGAAGAAGCCCCTCAAAGGCCTCAAGATCATGGGCTCCCTGCACATGACCATTCAGACCGCCATGCTCATTGAGACCCTGCACGCCCTGGGCGCGGACCTGCGCTGGGCCTCCTGCAACATCTTCAGCACCCAGGACCACGCAGCCGCTGGTATCGCCGCCAACAAGAGCTCCGCCGTCTTCGCCTGGAAGGGTGAGAGCCTTGAGGAATACTGGTGGTGCACCGAGCAGGCCCTCACCTGGCCCGACGGCTCCGGCCCCGACCTCATCGTGGACGATGGCGGCGACGCCACCCTCATGATCCACCAGGGCGTGAAATGCGAGAAGAACCCCGCTCTGCTGAAGAAGAAGGTCGACAACAAGGAATTCCAGATCATCATGGACCGCCTGGCCGATGGCTACAAGCTCGATCCCCAGAAGTGGACCAAGATCGCCGCCAAGGTGCGTGGCGTTTCCGAGGAAACCACCACCGGCGTGCATCGCCTGTACGACATGGAGAAAAAGGGCGAACTGCTCTTCCCGGCCTTTAACGTCAACGACTCCGTGACCAAGAGCAAGTTCGACAACCTGTACGGCTGCCGCGAGTCTCTGGCCGATGGCATCAAGCGCGCCACCGACGTCATGATCGCCGGCAAGGTCAGCGTTGTGGTGGGCTACGGCGACGTGGGCAAGGGCTGTGCCCAGTCCATGCGCGGCTTCGGTTCCCGTGTCATCATCACCGAGATCGACCCCATCTGTGCCCTGCAGGCCGCCATGGAAGGCTACGAAGTCATGCCCATGGAGAAAGCCTGCGAGTTGGGCGACATCTTCATCACCGCCACCGGCAACTACCACGTCATCAACGCCAAGCACATGCTCAAGATGAAGGACGAGGCGATCCTCTGCAACATCGGGCACTTCGACTCCGAGATTGAGATGGCCTTCCTGGAGACCAATCCCAAGTGCACCAAGCTTGAGATCAAGCCCCAGGTGGACAAATGGACCCTGCCCAATGGCAAGTCCCTTATCGTCCTGGCCGAAGGCCGTCTGGTGAATCTGGGCTGCGCCACCGGCCACCCCAGTTTCGTCATGAGCAACTCCTTCACCAACCAGGTGCTGGCCCAGCTCGACCTGGCCGCCAACAAGTACGAGCCCAAGGTCATGATCCTGCCCAAGAAGCTCGATGAGGAAGTCGCCCGGCTGCACCTGGAGCGTCTGGGCGTGCAGTTGGACAAGTTGACCAAGCAGCAGGCCGATTACCTCGGCGTGTCACCGGACGGCCCGTACAAGGCCGAGCACTACAGGTACTAAGAAAAGGCGAGGGAATTTCCCTGGGGGGATAATTCCCCCCCAGCCTCCCTCATGGCAATCGAAAGGCCCAGGATGTGCGGAAGCGCATCCTGGGCCTTTGTGATTGGAGACGGGGAGGAGGAGGAAGCCCCTCGGCCACAGGAGGCTTTTCTCTAGGCCATTTCCTTGAACGACACGGCCCCGCCCATGATCTTCTTCACAGGGCATCCGGCCACGGCGCGCAAGAGGGTGGTCCGCTGGTCGTCCGTGAGTTTGCCCTTTAATTCGACGCGGTATTCGAACACGCTCTCGTCCTTGTTGTCCTGGTTGAGCTTGACGACAGCCTCGGCGCCTTCGAGCGGAATCTCACGTTTATCTGCGGCGATGCGCAGGACAATGGTGATGCAGGTGGCCAAGGCGGCTTCGAGCATCTGCACAGGCTTGAAGCCGGCGAACTGCCCCCCCATTTCCACAGGCGCGTCGGCCAGGGCTTCGTGTTTGCCATCGGTGAACCGGGCGCAATACTTTTCGGGCAGGCTGGTGCTGGTGATCATGGCTGGCTCCTTGCTTGCGGTTGCTGGAAGTGAATACGGGGGGAGGGTATGGCGTTGCCGGTAACTTTGCAAGATGCAAAACGTTTTAAGCGCAGGTGTCGGGAAGGGGTTGCGCAAGCTGCTCTCGTCCGGCCTTGCGTAGGGCCTTGGTGAGCCGGGCCAGCAGGGCGGAGGGGATGTTCCAGCTGTGCCAGTAGAGCGGCACGAGCATGGGCGCGTCAGGCGCAAGGTCCACGAGCGCGCCAGAGTCGAGACGCGTGGCGGCTTGAAGGTGCGGGATGAGTCCATAGCCCGCGCCGCCGACGACGAAGTCCACAAAGCGTTCGGAATCGGGCACATGGTGCCGGGGAGCCTCTCGTGGACTGGCGCCGTGCAGGCCTTCAAGGAAGCGGTCATGGACGGTGTCCTGGCGGTTGAACACGACGGCCGGGGCCACGCGGGCGGCTTCGGGATTAAGCCCTTGCGGAAACCAGCGCTGGGCAAAGCCGGGGGCGCAGGCGCAGTGGTAGCACATGTGGCCTAAGAGCAATGCACGGCAGCCCTGCATCGGCGTGGCGCGTGTGCTGATGCAGCCCGTCACCTCGCCGGCCCGGAGAAATTCGTGCGTGCGTTCCTGGTCATCCACGCGCAGGTCAAGCACCCAGCGCTCCTGGGCGAGCAGCGGGAGAACCGCGCCCGCGAACCAGGTGGCGAGCGTGTCAGCGTTGATGGCCAGGGCGATGGTCAGCCAGGGCGCTTGGCCGGACTGGTGCTGCGCCTCCCCAAGGCCCAGCCCGCGCGCAAGCTCGGTCTCCAGCAGGCCCACGCGCCGCGCATGGCGGAGGAGCAAACGTCCGGGGATGGTTGGCGCTGGGGGCTGGGTGCGTGCCAGGACGGGCTGCCCGAGCGTTTCCTCCAACTGCCGGATGCGTTGTGATACCGCCGATTGCGTGATGTTGAGCCGTTTGGCCGCGCGCTCGAATCCTCCCTCTTCGGCCACGGTGGCCAGGGCTTCCAAGAGTTTGTAGTCCAGCATGGCTTGAGTATTAGCACAACTTATGAATGCTGCAAATAATGAATTGGACCGTGGCTCGCGCGGGAGAGTAGGTGGAGGCGTGCGCTTCTGCGCCCAGGAGTCAGGAATGTCAGGAACGGGATGGATGGTGTACGCGCAGGGATTCGCGTTGAGCGCCGGGCTCATCATGGCCATTGGCGCGCAGAATGTGTTTGTGCTCACCCAGGGTGCGCGGCGGCACCGGCCCTGGCTGGTGGCGGGCGTATGCACGGCCTGTGACGTATTGCTTATCGCCGCGGGCGTGGGCGGTGTGGGGGGGATGGCGGCTGGCCGTCCGGAGATTTCCGGCGTGTTGGGGTTGGCCGGTGCGGCATTTCTCGGGGCGTACGGCCTGTGCGCCTTCAGGAAGGCCCTGCGCGGCGAAAGTCTGGGGCTGGATGAGAGCGTGAACCAGCCAGGCGTGCGCGCGATTGTTTCGGCCGCGCTGGGCGTGAGCCTGCTCAACCCGCACGCGCTGCTGGACACGGTGGTGCTCATCGGCGGCTTGGCCAGTCGGCTGGACGCGGGGGCGCGGCTGGCATTCGGCCTGGGCGCGGCCACGGCCTCGGCCTGCTGGTTCTATTCCTTGAGCCTTGGAGGGCGTGTTCTGGCCCCGTTGCTGCGCCGTCCGCAAGCTTGGCGCGTGCTCGACGCGCTGGTCTGTCTCTCCATGTGGGGGCTGGCCGCGGGCATCGGCCGCGAGGCCTGGGCGGCGCTTCGGCTCTAGGCGCAGATTACGCCGCCGGTCCCGCAGTCCAGGGCCCAGCAGTTGCGGCCGGAATCCTTGGCCTGGTACATCATGGCATCGGCCCGGGCCACCAGGGACTCTATGCTGTCCGAGGGCACGGCCATGGCCCCGCCAATGGACACGGTGAGCTTGATCTCGCCGTCTGGCACCGGCACGGTTGAAGACTCCACAAAGCGGCGCATGCGTTCGGCCACGGCCCGGAAGGTCGTTTCGTTCACCTGGGGCAGAATGGCCAGGAATTCCTCGCCGCCCCAGCGGCACACCGTGTCGTCCGCACGCAGGGAATTGACCAGGGTTCTACTCACCACAACGAGCGCCTGATCGCCTGTTTCGTGGCCGTAGGTGTCATTGACGGACTTGAAATGGTCCACGTCAACGAAGATGAGGCCGAAGGGAATGTCGTAGCGTTGCAGTTCGTAGACGCGGCGCGCGAATTCCTCATGAGCGGCCAGGCGGTTGCCAAGTCCTGTAAGGTGATCGCAAATGGCCTTGTGGCGTAACTCGCTTAATTCGCAAAGGAGATTCTGCCGCTGGAGCGTCTCGTAAAATATCTCCACTGCCCCGATGATTGCGCCCTTGTCATCGCGCATGGGGGAGACGCGCACGGTCACCGGCACTCTGTGTCCATTCTTGTGGTGCAGAAAAACATCGTTTTCGCTGGGCTTGCCGTCTTTCAAGGTCTGGGCCAGAGGACACATGCCGTTGCATAGCTGCGAGCCCGAATCATCAATGTGCCGGAGGAGGTTGTCCGCGCAGGATTTTCCCTCCATCTCGCCAGCACTGTAGCCGGAGATCCTCTCCGCTCCCTGGTTCCAAAAAGTGATCCTCCGGTTTGGGTCCACAAAGTAAACCCCATCGGAGATGCAATTCAGAATGCCCTTGTAAAAATCCGGCTCCACGGCAACTCCATTGTTTGCGGGAATTGTAGCGCTTTGTTTAAAACTTACTCTTGTCCAGAAGATGTAGCAAGCGCAAACGTAAACCTGCTGAAAAGAAAGGGCGTTGCGGATCGCTCCACAACGCCCTTGGCGAAGAATATTCTTGTCCAGCGTCTAAAAACAGACGGCCACGAGGTTGAAGGAAGTGTAGTTGTTGTCCGGGTTTTCAGCGTAACGGCAGCCCATGCGGGATTCGTCACGTTTGTTGATAATGTCCGCGGCGGAGCCTTTGTAGTGGGAGCATTCGTTGTTGAAGCAGACCACGATGACCCCCCAGCCGCTCTCGGGCGGGGCGAGCCACGCCTCCATGGGCTTGTGGCAATGGGGGCAGACGCGGTCTTCCAGTTCAGTGACGATGCCGGCATATTCGTGGATCACGGGGCGCTCCTTGGTGCTGTATTGATAGTGGGCTATTGGTCGCCCGTAAATGTAAGACTTGGACGCGCAACGTCAAGGACCGGGCGCGACGCTCGGTCTAGAAGGTGTTCTTTACCAGGGGGCTGGTGTCTTCAGGTACGTCCTCGCCCTCGTATTCTTCGTCGAGATCCGCATCGCCCGCAGCATGCCCGGAAGAAGGTGCGGCCTCCGCCCCGTTCTGGCGCAGGTCGCGCAGCAGGCGGAACAGCGCGCGGCTGGAGCGCGGCGGCTTGTTCTTCTCGGCCTCGGCGCGCGCGTTGCGCGTCAACTGGCGGATCTTGCTGCGCACCTCGGCGCGGTTCTCCTCAACGGCAAGGGTCACCAGTCCCTCCAGCTCGGATTCATCGCCTTCGAGCAAGGCGGTGCGCAGGGCCTCCACGGCGTGAAACTCATGGGCTTGGCTGCGGTTGCCCGCCTCCATGTCCTCCACAGCCCGGGCGAGCGGGTCGGTGTCGGTTTCGCGCATCAGCGCACCGATGAATTGCAGCTGTCGGCGCTTGGCCTCGTGCTTGGTGAGCGCCTTGTACTCGCGGATGGCCTCTTCCATGCGGGGCGGCAGATCCAGGCGTTTGAGCGCGGAGTCCGGCAGCTCGGCCAGCTTGCCGCCGAGCACCTGGAGTGCGGTGCTATCGCGCTTTTTTTGGGAACGGCTGGGTGGCCGGGGATCGGAATGGTCATAGGACTTGGGCTTGCGCATGGGCTCCTCTGGTCGATTGCTTCTCTGTGGGCTGTTTCCGTGTCGGGAGGCGCATTGTCGCCGGTTTGGCGGCATCTGGCAAGGGCGGAAATAAAAGGGGCCGGGAGCATGCGCCCCCGGCCCCTGGAATCAGTGCGGTGAATGCGGTCTAGGCTACCCAGTCGTCGCCTTCCTCCACGGGGGCGAACCCGCGGCGGATGGTGTTTTCGGAGACCAGGCGCGGGTCCATGAACTGGAGCAGGTAGTCGGGGCCGCCGGACTTGGAGCCCACGCCGGACATGTTGAAGCCGCCAAAGGCGTGGCGCTCGACCATGGCGCCCGTGCTGCCCTTGTTCAGGTACAGGTTGCCCACGCGGAACTCCTTGCGCGCCTTTTCCAGGTGCTTGGGGCTTCTGCTGTAGATGGCGCCGGTGAGGGCGAAGCGGGTGGAGTTGGCGATCTCCAGCGCCTCGTCGATGGTCTTGGCGCGCAGGACGGCCAGAACGGGTCCGAAGACCTCCTCCTGGGCGATGCGCATGTCCTTGGTGATGCCTTCGACAATGGTCAGCGGCACGTAGCAGCCATCGGCCGGGACGTCGGTGCGCTTCACGAGCACCTTGCCCTCGGAAGCCGCGATGTCCACGTACTTCATAATGTTCGCCTGCGCGGCCTTGTCCACCACGGGGCCCATGGAGAACGCGGGATCCTCGGACGGGCCGATCTTGATGGACTTGGCGGCCTCAACGAGGCGGGAGACGAAGCGGTCGTAGATGGGGTCGAGCACGATGACGCGCGAGCAGGCCGAGCACTTTTGGCCCTGGAAGGCGAACGCGGAGTACAGCACGCCGGTTATGGCCTCGTCCAGGTCGGCATCGTCGTCGATGATGATGGCGTTCTTGCCGCCCATCTCGGCGATGACCTTCTTGCACTGCACCTGTCCGGGCTGCACCTTGGCGGCCTTCTCCTGGATGCGCAGGCCCACTTCCATGGAGCCGGTGAAGGCGATGACGGACACGTCCGGGTGCTCCACCAGGGCGTCGCCCATGACCGAGCCGCGGCCGGGCAGGTAGTTGAACACGCCATCGGGCAGGCCGGCTTCCTTGAAGATGCGCGCCAAGCCGTAGCCCACAACGCTGGACAGGCCGGAGGGCTTGTAGACCACGGCGTTGCCGCAGACGATGGCCGCGGCGGCCATGCCCGCGCTGATGGCGAGCGGGAAGTTCCAGGGGCCTATGACGGCGGTGACGCCCTTGCCCTGGTAGAAGTACTGGTTCATCTCGCCGGGGGCGTTGCCCATGCGTTTCGGCGCACCCAGGCGGATCATCTCGCGGCCGTAGTACTCAAGGAAGTCGATGGCTTCGCCCAGGTCGGCGTAGGCCTGGTCCCACTGTTTGCCGACCTCAAGCACCTGCACGGCGGAGAGCTCGAAGATGTCACGGCGCATGATGCCCGCGGCCTTGAAGAGCACCTTGGCGCGCTCCAGAGGCTCCACATCGCGCCAGGCCAGATACGCCTTGCGGGCCACGGCGAGCGCTTCCTGGGTTTCCTTCACGCCGGCCTGGCACACACTGCCGACGATCTCCGACGGCTTGGCGGGATTGTAAGAGTCCAGGGTGTCGGCCGTCTTGATCTCTTTGCCGCCGATGACCAGCGGGTAAGTCTTGCCGAAGTCCTTGCGCACCTTGTCCAGGGCGCTTCTCATGGACGCGCGGCTGGCGGGGATGGAGAAGTCCACACCGGGGTCGTTGACGAAAGCCGGATATCCGCCGGGGCCGACCTTGGGCGCGGCCGGGGCCTTCTTGGCGGCCAGTTCGCGCTGATAGGTCGTCTCGGGATTCTCCAGCAGACGCTCCAACTCCGCGCCCTCGGCGAAGCTCTGGCGCAGGAAGCTCTCGTTGGCGGTATTTTCGAGCAAGCGGCGCACCAGATAGGCCATGCCGGGGATCAGGTCGCCATAGGGGCAGTACAGGCGCACGCGTTTGGCCACGTTGCGCAGGCCTTTGCGCACGGGCTCGGCCATGCCGTAGAGCACCTGGAACTCATAGCGGCTGTCGGGCACATTCAGGGCCTTGGCCGTCTCGATGACGTTCGAGATGGTGCGGATGTTGTGCGAGGCGCAGGCGAAATGGCAAATGTCATGGTTCTGCAAGATGATCCGGGAAATGCGCTCGTGCGCCATGTCGCTCTCGGCCTTGATGGTCCACACCGGGATCTCCCAACCGTTCTGCTTGGCCAGCACGGTTTCGGAATCCCAGTAGGCGCCCTTCACCAGGCGGATGGAGATGGGCAGGTTCTCTTTGCGGGCCCAGGCGATCATCTCCGTGACGTCGGACTCGGTGCTTCTGAGATAGCACTGGAACACGATGCCCAGGTGCGGATAGTCGCGGTGCTCCGGCGCGCTGCGCAGGCGCTTGTAGAGCTCAATGGTGATTTCCTTGTACTTGAGCTGCTCCATGTCGATGCACATGAAGCCGCCCATCTCCTTGATCTTGCGGAAGATGGGTTCAACGCGGCGGTAGATGCCTTCAACGGATCCCGCCACGTCCACGGCCTTGGCCTGGGAGTAAAAGGCCGAAGGCTTCACGGCCACGTTGACCTTGGGCGCGTTGCCCCAGTCCAGGTCGCCCTTGGCGTCGAGCGCGTCCCACTTCTTGTACTCGGCCTGGATGCCGTTCAGCACCTCCATGTAACCGGCCTGGTACTCGTCGCATTCCTTTTCGTTCAGCGGCGCTTCTCCGAGAAGGTCGATGACGAAGGCGAAGCCATCCTTGCGCAGCTGGCGGATGCCCTTCACGGCCTCGGAGGCCTTTTCACCGATGATGAACTGGCGGGCCATGCCCTCAATATTGGTGCGGATGGCCTTGTTCAGCACCATGGCCACGAGGCCGCCGCCGAAGCCGGTCTTTCCAGCGCCCCACTTGAGCACGTCGGGGATGTTGGCGTCCTTGTCGCCGAAGTACTCCTCGATGTGGCGGGAGAGGGACTCGGAGGTGTTCAGATAGGGCAGGACGTCCACAAAACGGAACATCTGGATCTTGAAGTCCTCGTTCTTCATGGCCCAATCCATGACCTTGCCGGTCCACCAGCCCTTGTTGAAGATCGAAGGGGCTTCGCCCGCGATGCTCTGGAAGAATTCCTTGCCTCTGGCGACGATTTTCGGATCAAGTGCGCTCGCGTCGATAGACATTGCTACTCCTTGGTCTGGGCTTTGGCGCCCGATGTTGCTGTATCGTTGCCGCTGGCCTGCGCATCCTCTAGGATGGGCAGGCTGCGGGTTTCCTTGAGGGTGGTGAGCACAACCGTGGTGCGCGTGTCGCGCACGCCGGGGATGGCTCCAAACTGTTGGAGAATGTGCTGCAGGTGCTCCGTATCGCGCGCGCGGACCTTGACGAGGTAGGAGTCCTGGCCCGCGGTGTAGTGGGCCTCCAGCACTCCGGGCACCTGCGCCAGGGCCTTGCCGATGTCCGTGGAGCCCACGCCCTCGTCCGCGCGCACAAAGGTGAAGGCGGTAAGGGTGAAGCCCACGTCCTTGGGCCGCAGCACGGCCTCGAAGCCGCGGATGATGCCCTTGCGCTCCAGTTTGCGCATGCGCTCCAGCACCGCTGAAGGCGCCATGCCCACGGCGCGGGCGATGTCCGCGTTGGAGGTGCGGCCGCTGTCCTGAAGAATGCTCAAGATGGTCATGTCTATCTTGTCGATCATTCTGTTCACCCTCTGTTTCTCGAATAAAATTCTGTTTTGTGCCGAATGTCAAGTCTGAAGTGCGGCGACCGAGCCGCAATTTGAAACGTTGGCGAAATTTATCCAGCCTTGACGGCGGTTACTGGGCCGCAGGTTTTGGTGTGTGCGCGGGCTTTGCCTTTCCCGCGTGTTTGGGCTAGCGAGAAGGACATCATGCGCCACACCGTCCAAACCGCTTTACCTCAGGGACTCGCCCTTGGCGAGGACGCCGCCGGAACGCTTGCCGTGCGGCTTGTCGGCGACCTGAACGCCAGCACCGTGGCCCGGTTTTGGGAGCCGACCCTGGCCGGAGTGCGCGGGCGTTCCTTCGCCACCCTGCGCATTGAGCTCACTCAGGCCGAGTATGTGGACGGCGCGGGGTTGGCGCTTTTGGTGAAACTCCGGGCCGTGGGGCTGGCCGCCGGAGCCAAGGTGGAAATCCAGGGGTTGCCGGAGCGCTACAAGTCCCTGCTCCTGCTGGCGGAGAAGGCGGAATCCCCGGAACCGGCCGCCGGGGCGGAGCATTGTGGCGGCCTTTTTTTGCGCGGTCCGTGCCTTGCCGATGTGCTGGAAAACCTGCGCACGCTTGTGAGCTTCATCGGCGAATGCTCGCTGGTGGTCTTCGATGCCCTGCGCCAGCCAAGGCGCGTGCGTTGGGCAGACGTGCTGCGCTCGGCCCTGGCCATTGGCGTGGAGAGCCTGCCCATCCTCATTTTGATCGGTTTCCTCATGGGGCTCATCATGAGCTTCCAATCCGTCATCACCCTGCAGCGCTTCGGCGGGGAGATCTACGTGCCGAACATGCTGGGGCTTGTCATGTTCCGTGAGATGGGCCCGCTGGTGACGGCGATCCTGCTCGCGGCGCGCTCCGGCTCGGCCTTTGCGGCTGAAATCGGCACCATGCGTGTGAACGAGGAACTGGACGCGCTGACCACAATGGGCATCAGCCCGGTGCGCTTCCTTGTGGGGCCACGCATCCTGTCGTCCCTGGCCGTGGTGCCGATCATGACGCTTTTTTTCAACTTCGCCAGCCTGGTGGGCGGCGCTCTGGTCATGCTCTCCATCGGCTTCCCGCTGGTCACGTTCACCTCGCGCGTGTTCGCCAACGTGCACCACGCGGACCTGTTCGGCAGTTTCGTCAAAATCATGGTGTTCAGCCTGCTGGTGGCCGGGGTGAGCTGCCTGCGCGGCCTGCGCACGGGCGGCGGGGCCAGCGCCGTGGGCCGGTCCACCACGGCGGCCGTGGTCAGCGGACTCATCCTCATCACCGTGGCTGACGGCCTGTTCGCCGTGCTGTTCTATTACTTTAAGATTTGATAGAAAGTCGGCGGAAGCGATAGCCATGCGGAAAAGCGAACCCATTATCACCGTGCGTAACCTCACCTGTGCCTACGGCCCGGAGCCCGTGCTCAAGGACGTGGCCTTTGACGTGGCGCCCGGCGAGGTCTTCGTGGTCATTGGGCGCTCCGGCTGCGGCAAGAGCACCCTGCTCAAGCACATGATCGGCTTGCTTAGCCCGCTTTCCGGCAGCATCGTTCTGGATGGCCGCGACATCGTCACCGCGCGGGGTGAGACGCGGCTGACGATCCTCAAGGGCATCGGCGTCATGTACCAGGGCGGCGCGCTGTTCGGCTCCATGACCGTGGCGCGCAATGTGGGCCTGCCTCTGGAGGAGTATACGGACCTGCCCGACGAGGCCATCGAGGTCGTCAGCCGGGTGAAGCTTTCCCTGGTGGGGCTGGAGCGCTTCGGCCAGGTCATGCCCTCGGAGCTTTCCGGCGGCATGGTCAAGCGCGCGGCCATCGCCCGGGCCATGGCCCTCGACCCGGCCATCCTCTTTCTGGACGAGCCCTCCGCCGGGCTGGACCCCGTGACCAGCGCCGAGCTGGACAGCGTGGTGCGAAGCCTGGCCGAGAACCTGGGCATCACCTTCGTCATCGTGTCCCACGAACTGCCGAGCATCCTGTCCATCGCCGACCGCGTGATCCTGCTGGACGACCACGCCAAGGGCATAGTGGCCGAAGGCGACCCGCGCGAGATGCACGCCACAAGCACCGACCCCCGTGTGCGGCGCTTCTTTGACCGTGAGGCGCGCGTGCCGTCTTCGCCCGTCGCTCAGGAGGCGGCACAACCTGTTTCTGCATTACCTGTGGAGATGCGGCCATGATCCAGGGCGGCGATTTTTTCAAGCTGGGGCTTTTCGTCATCGGCGGAGTGGTGCTGCTCTTCGTGGTGCTCTTCGCCCTTGGCGCGGGCAATCTGTTCCAGCGCACCTACCAGATGGAAACCTACATCAACGAGTCCGTGAACGGCCTTGAGGTGGGCTCCCCCGTGAAGTTCCGGGGCGTGCGCGTGGGCAGCGTGTCCGAGATAGGCTTTGTGGGCGGCAAATATGGCCAGAAGGCCGAAGGGTATCGCTACGTCTACGTGCTCTGCACCCTGGACAAGGATCTTTTCGGCACCATGGGGCCGAAGTCCGCGCGCGACCAGGCGGCGGACGAGGTGAAGCGCGGCCTGCGCGCACGCACCATCTCCCAAGGACTGACGGGCCAGCTTTTTCTTGGACTCGACTATGTCGACTCTTTGCGCAATCCGCCCTTGCCTATCGACTGGGAGCCCGTGAGCATCTATATCCCGGCCGCACCGAGCACGCTTTCGCAGGTGGAGCAGGCCGTGCTTGGCATCAGCAACACGTTGTCCGGCCTAGACCATGCGGATCTGCCCGAGGCCGTGAAGAGCTTCCGTCGATTCGCCGACAGCGCCAGCCAGTTCCTGAACAACACGGATCCCCAGGTCGTAGGGCCGAAGCTTGCCGCAACCCTGGACCAGACGCGCCTGTTGCTGGCCCGCATCAATGTGCTCCTGGCCGACCCCTCTGCCGAAAGGATCGTGCCTGAGGCTGCGCGGACCCTGACCGGGATGCGCAAGGTGGTGGAGGGTGCCGGGCCCGATGCGGTGAAGCTCGTGCATGATTCCCGCGAGACTGCGGCCAGCCTCAAGGTTTCGGCCAAGGCCCTGGAAAGGTTCCTGGGCGACCCGCAGACCGCGAAGCAACTGGCTGCCATGCCCGGGGCCATGCAGCAGGCGCGGGAAACTGTGGCCGAACTCCGGTCCGCCGCCAAGCGTCTGAACGCCGTCCTGGGCCGCGTGGAGCAGCTGACCGCCTCACAGCAGGACAACGTGGCGGGCATTCTGGACAGCGCGCGCGGTCTTGTGGAGAACCTGAAGGAACTCACCGGCGAGGCCAAGCGCTACCCCTCGGGCGTGCTTTTCGGCCCGCCGCCGGCAAAATCGCCCGTGGTCGGGCAGTAGACGGAGGCCGCCCCAATGCGCATCGCCGCGATTATTTCCCTGTGCCTGGCTCTGCTCCTGGCCGCCTCCTGCGTGAAGCTGCAGCGCCAGCCCTTGGACCAGCATTTTTATGCGCTCGAGGTCACGCGCCCGGCCTCCGCGCAGGCGGTTGTCATTCCCACCGTCTCTCCGACCACGCTGCTCGTGCGGCGTTTGCAGGCGGCGCCGCGCACCGCAGGCCGAGAGCTGGTGTATCGCACCGCGCCCTCGGCCTGGTCGGCGGACTATTACAACCTGTTCTTCGTGAGCCCTGCGGACATGCTGACCCAGGATCTCCGGGCCTGGCTCACCTCCGCATGTGTTTTCGCCAATGTCGTCGGTCCGGGCAGCCTCGCCGAATCCGGTTACATTCTGGAGGGCAATGTTTCGGCCCTGCACGGCGATTTCGCCGTGCAGCCCGCCCAGGCCGTGGCCGAGATGCAGTTCATCCTGTTCAAGTCCACGGGCGAGGAGCGCCAGGTGGTGTTTACCCGCGAGTACAGCAGGCGCGTGGCGCTGGCCGCCAATTCCCCGCAGGAGCTTGTGCGCGCCCAGCGTGAAGCCGTGGCCGGCATTTACGCCGACCTTGAGGCCGATTTGCGCGCCGCACTGACCCGCAAGCAGCCTTAAGTCTACTCCCTAGCCGAGCCGCGCCAGGCCAAGCCCGGCCAGAAGCGCGACACCGGCCCAGAACAGGGCCTTGGCCGCGCCCGCAAGGGCCCAGACCGGGGCGTTCGGCCATCTCGCGCCTTCCGTCTCATCCTCCGGGCGCAACAAATACTCAACGAATCTCCAACATTCCGATAGCAATGGCACCATGGCGCGTTCTCCTTCCTTGCAGGCTCTAAAAAAGCCCGCCGGGCAGAATGTCCTTGGCCAGGGGGGCCATGCTGGCCACCAGCAGCACGGCCATGCCAATGTTGAAGGCGCGCAGTCTTGCGCGGTCCCGCAGAAAGCCGCGCAGGCCCGAACCGAGCATCGCCCAGAGGGCCACGCAGGGCATTCCCGCGAAAAAGAACACGCCGGTGACGAGCAGGGCGCCCGCCACGGGCTGCTCTGGCGGGACATAGGTGCTGATGGCGGTGACGCACATCAGCACGGCCTTGGGGTTTACCCACTGGAAGGCTGTGGCCTCGAAAAAGGTCATGGGGCGCGCGGCGGCGCGTTGTGTGGGGGAGCCCTCTTTACGCACGGTCTCGTCGGCTAGGCCCAGAGCCATCTCAGGAGGCGGCGCGGCGGTGGCGATGCGCCAGGCCAGGTACAGCAGATAGGCCGCGCCGAGCGCGCGCAGAGTGGGGTAGAGTCCGGGCACGGCCTTGAACACGAAGCCGACGCCCAGGCCAAGGGCCAGCTGCATGAAGGTGAAGCCGAGCGTTACGCCGAGCAGGTGTGGCATGGTGCGGCGGATGCCGTAGTTGACGCCGGACGCGAAGAGCAGCGCGTTGTTCGGGCCGGGGGTGATGGAGGTGGCGAAAGCGAAAAGGCAAAGCGAGGTGAAGAGCTGCGTGGTCATTGTTTCCTCCTGTCTCTGTGCCGGGTGCTGATCTGCTGGGGCATGATGTGCGCTCGTCCTGCTGGATGGATACAATTTGTAATTGTCATCATGATTAAATCTCCTGGTAAAAAGGTTTTGTTGAAGCTATTTGCTACTGTCTCAGCTTGTATGTTGACAGATATTGACGGTCAATGTATTTATTGTAACCATGACAATTTGGACGCCACACCTGCCGGAAGACCGCCCCAAGTACCTTGGGCTGGCCGATGCCATTGAGGCCGATATCGCGAGCGGAAACCTCGCACCTGGGCAGCGCCTGCCCACCCACCGCGATCTGGCCGACACCCTTGGCGTCACCGTGGGCACGGTCACGCGCGGCTACGCCGAGGCCGCCCGACGTGGTGCGGTGCGCGGCGAGGTCGGGCGCGGCACCATCGTGCGACCGGTCCCGGAGGGCGGCGGGCCCTGGTGGGGCGGCGGTCCTGGCGCGCAGGCGAACATCGATCTCGGGCTGGTGACAGACATGTACGGTCTGGATCCGGATCTGGGCGCGGCCCTGCGCGACTTGGCCGGACGTTCCGATGTGCAGGAATTTCTGCGCTATCAGCCCTCGCGCGGCATGGCGCGGCACCGCGAAGCCGGGGCGAAGTGGTGCGGGCTCTACGGAGTCAAGACTTCGCCCGAGCAGGTGCTGGTGACGGCGGGGGGGCAGCACGGCTTGTTTGTGCTGTTTTCCGTGCTGTTCCGGCACGGCGACCGCGTGGCCGTGGGGCAGCTCAATTATCCCGGCCTCATCTCGGCTTCGTCCCTGCTGGGGATCAAGCTCGTGCCCGTGGCCATGGACGGCGAGGGCATTATCCCGGAGGCCCTGGAAGAGGCCTGCGCGCGTGAAGGCGTGCGCGGGCTATACTGCATGCCCGGAGCGCATAATCCGACCACGGCCTCGCCAAGCCCGGAGCGGCAGGAGCGGCTGGCCAAACTTGCGCGCGCCCGCAATCTCCTGGTGGTGGAGGATGCGGCCTATGCGCTGACCACGGGAGAGCCCTGCGTTCCGCTGGCGGAATTCGCGGCGGAGCGCGCCTTTCTTGTGTGCAGTGTGTCCAAGATGGTGGACGGAGGCCTGCGCGTCGGCTTTGTGGCCAGCCCGCACGAGTACGTGGAGCGTTTGGGTCTTGGCATTACGAGCACCATGTGGATGGCCTCGCCCCTGTGCGCGGAGATCACTGCGTCCTGGATCTTTGACGGCACGGCCGAGAGCGTACTGCGCCGCAAACTGGCCGAGGCCGCGCGCCGCAATGAAGTGGCGCACCGGGTGCTGGCCGGATGCGCGTTCGCAGCTCTGCCGCATGGCTATTTCATCTGGCTCATGCTGCCGGAGCCCTGGCGCGCCGCGGATTTCGAGCGCGCGGCGGCTCTGCGCGGGGTGGTGGTCATCGCGGGCGACGCCTTCGCTGTGGGGCAGACCCCGGCTCCGGCCGCGGTGCGCGTGTCGCTTTCAGCGGCGCGCAACCGCGAGGAACTGGAGCGCGGCCTGACCGTGCTGGCGGAACTGCTGCGCGAGGCGCCCCGGCCGGGCCGGGCGATCGTCTGACGGGGCTTAGAGACCGGCGCGTTCCGTAGCCAGGCGCACCGAGGGCAGCAGCGAGAAGCGGGTGTCCTTGCAGCGCGTGGCCAAAGCCGGGGCGTCGTCCAGGGAGGCCACAGGACTATAGGGCGCAAGCACTTTGACCTTGCGTTCGTAGAACAGCAGCAGGGTCTCCAGCCGGCCGAAGACATTGGGTCTCTCCTGGTCCACCATGTCCAGGGCGTCGGTGGTGTAGCCCTCGAAGTCGAAGCCCATGGCATACAGCCCGTCGGGAGCGCCATCCAGGCCGCTGGGAACCGGCCCCAGGCAGCAGCATTTCCAGCCCAGGGATTCGAGCGCGGACTGCACCGCGTGGCCGGGAAGGTCGGGCATGGCGTTGGCCAGCAGGATGGCCCGCTCGTAGCCGCGCGCAAACACAAGGCGGAAGGCGTTGCGCTGCTGGGTCTGCAGGTTGCGGCCGAGCGCGTTTGCCAGTTTGAACGCTCCCTTGCCCAGCACCTCGCGGGCCTTGTCCTTGTCTTCGTCGGGCGTGAGAAAAACGAACACATCCGCCTCAAGGTCCGCCAGGTTGCGCAGGGTGTCGCGCACCAGGGCCACGGCGAGCGGGTCTGGGCTTTCACCGGGGGCGAGCTGGCTTAAGACGGGCAGAGGCTGGTCGAGAAAAAGCAGAATGGCGGATTTCATGGAGCGCTCCTGGCGTGCTGGAATCAATGCCCCGCAAAAGTAAGCGCAAGCCCCCCGGCTGGCAATCCCAGGAACGGATATTTCCTCAAATCCAGCCCTCTTGATGCCCTCTGGCAAAGGGGATAAAAACCGGCCCGGAAGCCAAACCGCAACCTTTCGGAGACTTCATGCGTAAAGACGTGACCGAGGATTGGACGGCAGTGGCCGATGTCCTGGACTGCGCGGAATACCTGAGTCTTGCCCTCAAGGACGAGGCCGGGCTGTACAGCGTGCCCGTGAACTTCGCCTACGCCGACGGCATGGTGTATTTCCATTCGGCCCGCAAGGGGCGCAAGTTCGAGGCGCTGCGCCGCGCCGAGGCCGAAGAGACCAGCGTGGCCTTTTCCGCCGCCGCGGACCTGGAAATGAAGACCGGCGCGAAGGCCTGCCAATGGGGCTACAAGTTCCGTTGCGTGCTAGGCTCAGGCCCGGTGCGCCTTGTGGAGTCCCTGGAGGAGAAGCGGGCCGGGCTTGGCGCCATTATGAAGAAATACGCTGGTGCGGACAATTTCCCCTACGACGAGAATATTTTTGCCAAAACCGCCGTGGTCGCCATCCGCGTGGAAAAAGCCACGGCCCGGCTCAAACTGGATTAAGGAGTTCTGCGCATGGTCATTTGTTTCATCGGTGATTCGCTGACCCAGGGTATCGGCGACGAGTACGCCATGGGTTGGGTGGGCCGGTTGGCCCGGCTCAGCTTCGCGCAAGACGTGCAGCGGTCGCGGACGCTTACAGTGTGCAACCTCGGGTTGCGCAGTGATTCCTCCCTGCGCATCGCCGCGCGCTGGCGCGAGGAATCCGACCGCCGCCGCCGCCCGAACGAGGACATGGCCTTTGTGTTCAGCTTCGGCGCGGCTGATGGCCTGCACAAGATCCCTCACGAGGAGACCCTGCGCGCCTCCCGCGAGATTCTGACCACCGCCGCCGGGCTGGGCCGCACGCTCTACATCGCCCCGCCGCCCGCGCACGACCCGGACTGGTCCGCGCATATCGAGAATGTGGGCCAGCACCTGCGCGGCATCTGCGATGAAATCGCGGTGCCCACCTTCGACTTCCACGCGCCGCTTGCTGCAAACGCTTCGTACATGGCCTCGCTCGTGGCGGACGGCATTCATCCGAACGCCGCGGGCTATGAGCAAATGGCGGAGCTTTTGCGCCGCTGGAGTCCCCTGGTCGAACTCATGGGGCTGTAAAGACGGGCAGAAAGCCGCATCCTGGAGATTGTCTGCGGCACGCAAGTGGGGTATCGTTTATTTTAGTAGGACGGACTTGACCTGCCGCCGTGGAGATTTTCTCCCGCCTAAACAGGAGCGACGCATGACCCAGCACGCGACCCAGCCGGTGTTCATCGAACCCTTCGACCTCTATCTCTTCGGCAAGGGCGAGCATTGGGATCTGTACCGCATTCTGGGCGCGCACCCGCATGAGCAATCAGGCGCGAGGGGCTACCGCTTTGCTGTGTGGGCTCCGAACGCCCGCAAGGTCAGCCTTGTGGGGCCCTTCAACGGCTGGCTCGGCAAGGCGCATCCGCTGTATCCCGTAGGCTCCTCAGGCATCTGGGCGGGCTTCGTGCCCGGGCTGGCGAGTGGTGAACTGTACAAGTTCGCGGTCAAGGCCCAGAACGGCCACACCATCTTCAAGACCGACCCTTTCGCCTTCTTTGCCGAGATGCGGCCGGGCAACGCCTCGCGCACATGCCCGCTGGACGGGTACCAGTGGAACGACACCGTCTGGCTGGACGAGCGCGCGCGGCACAATCCGCCGCTCAGTCGCCCGCAGTCCGTGTATGAGGTCCACGCGGGCTCATGGCGCATGCGCGACGGCAAGTTCCTCTCCTACCGTCAACTGGCCGAGGAACTCATCAGCTACGTGAAGGAGCTGGGCTTTACGCACATCGAGTTCATGCCCCTGGCCGAGCACCCGCTGGACGAGTCGTGGGGCTACCAGACCAGTCACTACTTCGCGCCCACGTCGCGTTTCGGCGAGCCCGACGACCTGCGGTATTTCATCGACCGCTGCCACCAGGCGGACATCGGCGTCATCCTGGATTGGGTGCCGGGGCACTTCCCCAAGGACGAATGGTGCCTGGGCCGCTTCGACGGCACCGCGCTTTTTGAGCATGAGGATCCGCGCAAGGGCGAACACCAGGATTGGGGCACGTTCATCTTCAACTACGGCCGCCACGAGGTCAAAAACTTCCTGCTGGCCAACGCTCTTTACTGGTTCAAGGAGTTCCACATCGATGGCATCCGCATCGACGCCGTGGCCTCCATGCTCTACCTGGACTACTCGCGCCAGGAGGGGCAGTGGATTCCCAACGAATTCGGCGGGCGCGAGAACCTGGAGGCCATTGAGCTCTTGAAGGAACTCAACACGGTCGTGCACTCCGACTATCCGGGCGGGCTCATGATCGCCGAGGAGTCCACCGCCTGGCCCGGCGTTTCGCGTCCCACGTACACCGGCGGTCTTGGCTTCACCTTCAAGTGGAACATGGGCTGGATGAACGACACGCTGACATACTTCAGCAAGGAGCCCATCCACCGCGCATACCACCACAACAGCCTGACCTTCTCCATGCTTTACGCCTTTACCGAGAACTTCGTGCTGCCGCTTTCCCACGACGAGGTCGTGCACGGCAAAGGCGCGCTGCTCTCCAAAATGCCCGGCGACATATGGCAGCAGTTCGCCAACCTGCGTCTTCTGTTGGCCTATCAGTGGGCGCACCCAGGCAAAAAGCTGCTTTTCATGGGCAGCGAGTTCGGCCAGTGGAACGAGTGGGACTGCAAGAAGGAGTTGGACTGGATCCTGCACGATTTCGCCACGCACACGGGCGTGTCGCGGCTGGTGGGCGACCTGAACCACCTGCTGAAGAGCCGCCCGGCCATGCATGAGGCCGACACCACCTGGGAAGGCTTCGAGTGGATGGACTTCCGCGATTGGAGCAACTCCGTCATCAGCTTTGCGCGCAAGGCCCCGAACCGTGAGCCCGTGCTCTGGGTGTTCAACTTCACGCCCGTGGTGCGTGAGGGCTACAACGTGCGCTGCTCCGGCCCGGGCTGGTGGCGCGAGATCCTGAACACCGACGCCGGCATCTATGGCGGTTCCAACGTGGGCAACGGGGGCGGACAAGAGGCCGCTCAACACGACGGCGCAAGCTTTCTGACTCTGACCCTGCCGCCGCTCGCCGCCATTGCGTTCACGCGCGGTGACGAAGGCCAGTAGCCGGAGGCGAAACAATGACGGAAACGCCGAAGGGCCGCGTGCTGGCCATTACCCTGGGCGATCCCTGCGGCCTGGGGCCAGAGCTGGTGGTCCGCACCCTGGCGGATGCCCCCCAGCACTACGAGCAGCAGGGCGAAAAGCTCCTCATCATCGGGCCTCTGTCCCCTCTGATGCACGCGCTTAAGGGCCGTCCGCGCTTCTTCGAGGTGCTCGACGCCAGCGCATGGCCTGTCGAGCAATTGGGCGAACAATTGGGCGAACAGTTGGCCGCGCGCGGCCCTGGGGCCTACTTCGTCGAACCCAAGGGGCTCTCCGGGCTCAATTATCCCTTGGGCGAGGCAGCCACGTCCGGAGGACTCGCCGCCGGGCGCAGTCTGGAACTGGCCGTGCGCCTAGCCAAGGCAGGCGTCATCCAAGGGCTTGTCACCTGCCCGCTGAACAAGGCCTGTCTACAGGAGGCCGGGTTCCATTTTCCCGGCCACACGGAATTTCTGGCCGAGGGCCTGGGCGTGGGCGCGGGCAACGTGACCATGCACCTGTGCGGGCCCATGCCGCTCCCCGTTGTCCCTGGCGAGCCCCAGCCCATGGTTCTGCGCGTCAGCCTCGTGACCACGCATCCGCCCCTGGCAGACGTGCCGAGGCTGGTGACGCGCGCGGCCATTTTGCGTGCGCTCCGGCATACGGCGGACTTTGTGGCTCGGCTCGGCCTGAGTGGCCCCATTGGCGTGTGCGGGCTCAACCCGCACGCAGGAGAGAGCGGGCGCATTGGGCGAGAGGATCTGGAGGTCGTGGGGCCAGCGGTGCGCGAGGCCAAGGCGGCGGGGTTGAACGTCGAGGGACCGATCCCCGCGGACACGCTGTTCCATTTCGCCGCGCACGGGCGCTATGCCGCCGTGCTGGCCATGTACCACGACCAGGGGCTCGCACCGCTCAAGCTCCTGCACTTCGGCGAGGCGGTGAATGTGACCCTTGGCCTGCCGATCGTCCGCACCTCGCCGGACCACGGCACGGGTTACGACCTCGTGGGCACGGGCAAGGCCAGGCTCACGAGCTTCGTGGCGGCGCTGGATTTGGCGCGAAGACTCGTGGAGTAAAGCGCACGTCCGCACCGGTTCAAAAACGCGTCACAACCGCACACAGGGCATGGGCAAGCTGCATACGCACTACGACAACCTGAACGTGGCCCAAAACGCTCCGTTCGAGGTCATCCAGGCCGCATACCGCGCCCTGTCCCTCAAATATCATCCCGACAGGAACCCGGACAATCCGGAGGCTGCGCGCATCATGGCCGTGGTGAACGCCGCCTATGCGGTGCTCTCTGATCCGGCCAAGCGCGCCGAGCATGACGCGTGGATCGTTCGGCAGGAGGCTGCGCGGCCGTCCGGCCAAGCCCAGCCCGGTCAGGCCGAACCCGGTCAAAGCCAGGCAGGTCAAGCCCCGCCGGGGCAGGCCCAAACCAATAAGACTCATTCGAGCCAGCGCCCGTGGGCGACGAGTGCCACAGCGGACAAGTCCGCTCAGACTGTTCGGAGTCTGCGGCCGTTCGTGCGCAAGTACTGGTTTCTTTTTGTCGTTGCCGCGCTCTTGACCTGGAAGCTGTGGTACCAGAGCGCCACGCCGCCATCCGTGCCGTCGCAGAATCAGCAGGAGCAGGCGCGCAAGACGCAGCCCGCGACCAAGCGCGTTGCGCCGAAGCGCGAGCTGCCTACGCCGTCGCCCGTCCTTGCCCCGCTGGAGCCCGAGCAACCAGGCGCCGTAACCGCGCCCCTTTCCGCCCGTTGCCGGGTGGTTGTGGACAACCGCCAGGGCCACGCTGCGCTGGTGGCGCGGCTGGTGCGGCTTGGGGAGGGTCGGGCCGAGGTGGTGCGGGAGTTCAGCATCCCAGCCTCGGGCACGGTTAACGTGCGCAATGTGGAGCCGGGCACCTACGAGGTACGCTACAGGAACCCGGCCACTGGCGTGACCATGAAGACGGACCCCTTCACCCTCCACGAGGCGCGGACGGCTGAGGGCGTGCGCTCGGACGTCATGACGCTCACCACGTACACGGTGCCGGACGGAAACATGCGGACGACGCCGATCAGGGAAGGGGAGTATTAGGCGAGGGCAAGGCTGGTCGCAAAAGCTTCGTGGCGACGCAGGATCTGGTGAGAAGGCTGGTGGGGTCGGGAGAGCCGTCTCATTTGAGCATTTGTTTTGAGTTGTTGATGTCGGCGTCTCGTTTTTCCTCAAGGATCTGTTTTTTGATCCTTTTTTCTATCCCAACGCCTCGGCTCGTTGTGCAAAATATGGCGTTTGAGGGTGTGCTTGATTTCCAGTAAAAATCCAGATGTTCAGGGGTGTTATCCCCGCAGCACTTCCATCAAATACTGCCCATAATCATTTTTGAGCATGCAGCAGGCCAGCTTTTCCAGCTGGGCGGCACCGATGTAGCCCATGCGGTAGGCGATTTCCTCCACGCAGGCGATGCGCAGGCTTTGGTTCTCCTGCACCATGCGCACGAAGTTGGCGGCGCGCAGCAGCGATTCGTGCGTGCCCATGTCCAGCCACGCCCAGCCGCGCCCGGTGAGTTCCACAGACAGGTCGCCGCGCTTCAGGTAGGCGTTGTTCACGTCCGTGATCTCCAGTTCCCCGCGCGGCGAGGGCTTGAGCCCTTTGGCGATGTCCACCACGTCGTTGTCATAGAAATAGAGCCCGGTCACGGCATAGCGCGACTTGGGCTGGCTCGGCTTTTCCTCGATGGAGAGCACCTTCTGGGCCGCGTCGAACTCGACCACGCCGAAGCGTTCCGGGTCCTTCACCGGGTAGGCGAAGACAGTGCCGCCCTTTTTGAGCGTGGCACAACGCTGCAACACGCCAGAAAGTCCCTGGGCGTAAAAGATGTTGTCGCCCAGGACCAGGCACACCGTGTCACTGCCGATGAACTCCGCGCCAAGGACGAAGGCCTGCGCCAGACCGTCCGGGCTGGGTTGCGCCACATAGGAGATATTGAGGCCCAGGCTTGAGCCGTCGCCCAGCATCTCGGCGAAGCGGGGCAGGTCGGCCGGGGTGGAGATGATGAGGATGTCGCGGATGCCCGCCAGCATGAGCGTGGAGAGCGGGTAGTAGATCATGGGCTTGTCGTACACCGGCAGCAGCTGCTTGCTGATGACGCGGGTGAGAGGGTGCAGCCGCGTGCCCGAGCCGCCAGCCAGAATGATGCCCTTCATGTTCGCTCCGCATGTTTGAATCGTGGGCGCAGTTTACATCGCGCTCCGGGGTTGCTAGTCTCCGGGGCTGGATACCCTGTTTGGCCCGTGCCTGGCAACAGCCGGGACCGGCCCCGCGTCCCAATAAGGAGCCCCGATGTTTTTCCAGGCCAGACCGCCGATCTTTTTGCTTTCCCTGGTGGCCATTGTGCTGCTCGGCCTGTTCATCATCGTGCCGGTGAGCCTCGTCGCTTCGGCTTTCGGCAAGCTGGGCCTCACGGGCCCGCAGGGCTTGGCCGTGTTCCTGCTCACCGTCGTGGGCAGCCGGTGGAACATTCCGATCTGGCGCACCACGCGCCTGGTGCGCGGCGAAGCCGCGCCGGCCAGCCGCATCTTCAGTTTCGGAGGGGGCTTTTCCGGACAGCTCGGCCGCGTGCGCTTCGGCCAGAATCCCTTTGGCCCGGCGCAGGACCCAGGCCTGCTGCTCTCAGAGCAGGTGCTGGCCGTGAACGTGGGCGGATGCCTCGTGCCCTGCGCGCTCTCGGCCTGGTTTCTGTGGCAGATGCAGCTCTCGGGTGTGCTGGGCGGCTGGATGATCCTCTGTGTGCTCATTCCCGCGCTGGCGTGCTATCTGTTGGCGCGGCCCATGCCGGGCATCGGCATCGCCGTGCCGGTGCTGCTGCCTCCAGCCGTGGCGGCCATCACGGCGCTCCTTGTGGTGCCCGTGCTAGCAGGGCACGACTCCCTCGCGCCCCGCGCGGCGTACATGGCAGGCACGCTGGGCACGCTCATCGGCGCGGACCTGGGGCATATGCTGAATCGCCGCACTCTGGCTCTGCTTGATGCGCCGCTTCTGTCCATCGGGGGGGCGGGTACTTTTGATGGCATATTTTTGGCAGGGATCATCGCCGTGCTGCTGGCATAGCACAAGGGAGGCCTCATGAGCGACGTGACCTTGCGCTTCGCCAAGCACACGGGCGAGACGGCCGGACAGCGGTTTTTCCTCTCCACGGCCACGCTGCCGCTGGGATTGCCCTGCGCTCAGGCGAACGTGCTGCCGGCCTTGCGCGCCGGACACATGCTGCGTGGTGAGTTGGAAGAATATCTGGTGTTGGGCCGCTTCTGGTGGCCGGGCCTGGGCACGCGGATCGATGCTCCGTGCTGGCTGTTGGAGACGCGGTTGCCGGCTCCCATGGGTCTGGATGATGTGCGGGAGCTTGCACTTTCGCGCACTGGTTTCGCTCTCGCCTGGATCACCTTGAGCGACAAAGGTGCGGCGGGACAGCGAGAGGATGCCTCCGGGCCGCTTATTGAGGCGTTGGCGAGCACGGCCATGCCTCTTTGCCTGGCCCGCGGCTTTGTGCTGCCGGACGAGGAGCGGCAGATTGCCGCGCTGCTGTCCCAACTGGCCCTGTCGGACGGCTTCGACCTGATCTGCACCACGGGCGGCACGGGCGTGGCACCGCGTGATGTAACCCCCGAGGCCACCTTGCGCGTCATAGAAAAGCGCATGCCGGGCTTCGAACGCGCCATGACGCTGACCAGCTTGGCCAAGACACCGCGCGGCGCGGTGTCGCGCGCGGTGTGCGGCACCCTCGGCGGAGCGCTGGTCTTGAATCTGCCCGGCAGCCCGAAGGCCGTGCGCGAATGCCTTGGGGCGGTGCTTCCGGCGGTGGCGCACACCATCGAAAAGCTCCAGGGCGATCCAACCGATTGCGCAACCATTTGAGGGTAAAGCTATTTTTTGCGTCTTGCGGTTCGCCGCGGGAAAGAGTATAAACAGTTGTTTGAAAGCTGCCGATACATATGAACAGTGCTGCACCACTTACCCCAAAGAGCAGCCACAAGGACATTGCATGACACGCAACAAATCCCTTCGTATCTTCCCCGTCGTAGCCCTGGCGTTTTGCCTGGCGGGCCCGCAGACCCTGGCGCTGGCCCAGGATAAGGCTCCTGCTGCGACGCAAGCGGTCCCGGCCAGCACACCGGCTGCCGCCCCGGCTCAGGCGCAGGCCCCGGGCGTTCCCTCGTCTTTTGATCTCCAGCACGCGGTGGAGTTCGGCCTGGCCAACAACCCGACCATGGTCTCGGCGCGCGCCCAGTTGCTTGGCAGCGAGTATGACAAAAATTCCGCCAGGGCAGATTTTCTGCCGACCGCCACGGCATCCTATGGATTTTTGACCTATGACAGACAGCCCAAGACCGCTAGCATGGCCACGGCCGACCAGACCACTTGGTACAGCCAGCTGAACTTGCACCAGCCGATCTTTACAGGCTTCAACCTGCTTTCCACCTACCAGAAGGCCAAGCTGGCCAAGGAACAGAATGAGGCCAAGCTTACACAGACCGAGCTGGCCCTCATCAGCTCCATTCAGGGCAACTACCTTGCGCACCTGAAGGCCAAGATGGACGTGAAGAGCGCCAACGACTCCGTGGAGCGCCTCCTGTCGCAGCTCAAGGTGACGCAAGCCTTCTACGAGGTGGGGCTGAAGCCCAAGCTCGACGTGCTCCAGGCCCAGGTGGATCTGGCGACGGCGCAGCAAGCCCAGCTCATCGCGAAGAACTCCCTGGACACCACCCGCGCCAAGCTCAACTCGTTGTTGAACCTGCAGCTTGAGGCACCGGTGGAGTATGTGGGCGATCTCACCTACAGCCCGTTCAGCATGCCGCTCAACGACTGTCTGACCCAGGCGTACAAGAATCGCCCAGACATCCAGATCGGCGTCAAGAGTGTGGCCATGGCCGAGAAGGACCAGACCATCGCTGGAAGCTCCTTCTATCCGCAGGTCGGAGCAGACTACGATTACTACAAGAAGGGCGACAGCCCCTCTGTCAGCGAAAGCAAGTACATGTCCAGTCAGAACAAGGAATACTGGACTGTGGGCGTCAACGCCTCCTGGACCTTCTTCCAGTGGGGCAGCACCTACAACAAGTATAAGAGCGGCGGAGAGACCGTGAACAAGCTGCGCGCCGACCTGGACAACACCAAGCTGAACGCCGGGTTCGAGGTCAAGCAGTACCTCTTGAGCCAGCGCGAGGCTGCCGACCGCATCGACGTGGCCCGGAAGTCCGTGGAAACCGCGCGTGAGAGCTACCGCATGGCCCTGGCCCGGTATCAGGCCCAGGTCGGCACCAATACCGATCTGCTCACTGCCCAGGCCTCCGTCAGCAGCAGCGAGGCCTCCCTGTCCCAAGCCTTGGCCGACTACGAGACCGCGCTCTCCAACCTTTACGTGGCCATGGGCGAGAAGAACCCGCCCCTGGAAATCCACTAGGCGTGGGGCTGTTCTCGTCCCGCCGCAGGCCCGAGGCCAAGACGCTGCCCGGCCTGAAGTGCCCAGCCTGCGGCGGGGGGATCTATTTGAACCGGGCCTGACGCGAGACAAGCCTGCGTTGCACGGGGTGTGGCGAAAAGTACCAGTTGCAGGATTTTATCGATCAGATGGATGAGGGGTTTGAGGAGGAGGTGGGCTTTGTGCCCCTGGACCGTCTGTGAACGCCAGCCATTTCACCTGTCAGCCCGCGCCGTGATGCCGCCGCGCGGGTTGAGCCTCCTGGCGCGGCCTTTTGGGGTCGCGCTTTTGCTTGCCGCGTTCTTGCTCCCGGTTACCGCCCAGGCCCAGACGCAGCCACCCGGCCCGGACGTGTGGACCCCCCTCACGCGGCGTTTGGTTTCCGACGGCTTTGACCAAGCCAGCCTCGCCGCGCTGTTTTCCCGAGCGGAGGTGCGCTTCGATCCGCTCATCATGGCCCGCAAGATGAACGCGCTGCTTGAGGTCAAGCTCTCCGCCAGGAAGCCCAAGCCGGAAGCCCCGGAACTCTACATCAGCTATCTGAATCCGTTTCTGCTCATGCAAGCCCGCAGCTTTCTGGATACCCAGCGCACGGCCCTGCGTGAGGCCAGAGTGCGTTTCAGCGTACCGGAAGAGATCCTAACGGCCCTGCTGCTGGTGGAGACCAAGCTTGGGCGCAACGTGGGCAGCAAGAGCGCCTTGGCCACCTTGGCCAGCATGGCCCTGGCCGGTGATTTCTCCCTGGTGGCCCCGCATATTGAGCGCCGCGACCTGACTCCAGAATTATCCCTGTGGCTGCGCTGGCGCACGGCTCAGAAGGCCGCTTGGGCCTACAAGGAGCTCAAGGCCCTGCTTGTGTACGCTAAGAACGCCGGCTTCGATCCCGCCAGCATTCCCGGTTCCGTTTACGGGGCCATCGGCATCTGCCAATTCATGCCCTCAAACGCCTTGCGTTATGGCATGGACCTGAATGGTGACGGCCGGGTGGATCTTTTCAGCCCCTCGGACGCTGTTCTCAGCACCGCGCGGTTCCTTTCGGCCAACGGCTGGCGTCCCAATCTTTCACGCGAGGGGCAGATGGCGGTTCTCTACCGCTACAACCACTCGCAGTCCTACACGCGCACGATCATGGCCGTGGCCGATCGCCTGCGCGACGCCGAAAGTCCACCCGAAGCAGACACCGCTGGCTGGTAGGTCGTCGAAAGACCTGTGCGCGACCGCTTGGTTGGGGCTTGGTCCCCTGAAGAAGTGCAGGAACGCGTGCCGTGCTAGTCGAAGAAGCCCTCATAGAGCGTGAGCGTGCGCTGCAGGAAGTCGTGCCCCGAGAGCTGCGAGAGCGTGAGGTTTCCGGCCTTGAGCAACTCCTTCCGGTAGCCAGCATCGTCGATGGCCCGGGCGAGCAGTCTGGTCATGGCGTTCACGTCGCCCGCCGGGAACAGCGCTTCCGGGGGCAGCAGGTCGGGCATGACCCCCACATCCGAAGACAAGAGCGGCCGTTCGGCGGCCACGAGCTCCAGGGCCGCGCGGGCGATGGTCTCGGACCAGAGGGAGGCGACGATGCCGATGTCCGCGGCCGAGAGGCAGGCCGCCACGTCCTCCCGGTGGCCGGTGATGGCCACAAAACGCTCCAGCTTCAGCTCCTTGATCCAGGCCCGCACCTCGCCCTCGCCCGTGGCGCTGCCGAAGCCGAGCAGCAGGAGCCGCGCGTGGCGGTAGCCTTGCTTGTGCACCAGCCGGGCCAGGGCCTCCAGGGTCTCGCGCTGGCCTTTCACCTTGTCAAACCGGCCCACGAGGGTGATCACCGTCTCGCGCGGGCCATAGCCGAACTCCGCGCGCACCCGTTCGCGTCCGCTCGCGTCAAAGCGGAAGCGTTCGCGGTCCACGCCCCCGTGGATGAGCCAGACCCGGTCCTCCGGCGTGCGCATGGCGGAAAGAAAATGCCGGGCCATGCGTGAATTGGTCACCACAACGGCGTCGGCCACATGGGCGTGCAGAAAGCGGTTCAGGGCGTCGGCTCTGGGCGGTCGCTGGTCGCCGCGCGTGCGCACCAGCCGGAATCCGGCGCCCAGCGCCTTCAAGAGGGCCCAGAGGATGAAGCCCTCGCCCCTGTGGCAATTGACAATCTGCGGCTTGAGCCTGCGCACGAGTCCAATGATTTTGCCCAAGGTGACGGCGAGGCGGAGCGGGTTCGCGGTGTTGAGGTCCATTTGGCGCGCGTCGAGCCCCCATTCCAGGGCCTTCTTGTGGCTCTCTGTGCCGGCCAGGGTGAGCACGACAACCGTGTGTCCGGCCTCTTGCAGCAGCCGCGAGAGATAGAGCGCGTACCAGGCGGTGGCATTGAACCAGCGCACGTTGACGACCTGGATGATAACCATGTCCGGGCCTTATGCTTTGCGCCAGTGCGGCCGAAGAGAGAAGCGTGGGGGGCGGGCGCTACGCAAAGACTTCACGCTTGGCCATGGCCTCGCTCTTGATGCGGTCGAGCAGGTCGGACAGGACGGCCTTGACGTTTTCGCGGATGTCTCCGGCCACGACGATGAACAACGCGTCGTCCCCAGGCTTGAGCAGACCGCTCCTGGCCTCTGCGAAGGCGCGAAAGATGCCGGGATGCTTCTCATATTCCGCGCACAAGGCCTTGATTTTGGCGTGGTCCGGGGTGATTTCCACGGCGATGACGTTCGAATGGTCTTTTCTTGACCAGCCGCGCACTGTACCGTTGTGCACCAGGATCATGCCAACATGGTCGGCGAAGCCCGGCTCCTTCTTGAGTTCTGCGATTGCCTGGCTTATGTCCATACACGACCTCCAATAGGGGTTGACCTGGAGAGGGAATGTACACGCTTTCGACCTTGATGGAAAGACTGCCGAGTGTCTCTCAGGCGCGGCTCATCAGCTCCGGCTACGGATTGTGGCTGGTGTGGTCGGGCTCGTTCAACAACGCCGTGGGGCATACCCTGCGCGACCACGGCCTGGTGCAGCTGGTGGAAGACCCCTGCCAGGGCTTCTGGGTGTCCTTCAACCCGGAGGTGTTCCGTGCTCTGGCCAAGCTCCAGATCTGGGCCAAACTGAACCCCCTGCCGCTGTTCTGCCAGGTGTTTCCTCTCACCGCTCTGGTGGGCTATGACATGAGCCTGTCCACCTCGGTTCCGCGCGAGCTGTTGCGTCAGCAGGCCGGCGTGGCCGAGGATCTTGAGGTGCTCGTGCACCCCAAGCTGCAGGAAGCGGTCAAGAGCATCAACGGGCTGTCCCTTGGCCAGCCGGTCTCCATGCAGGGCTTGGCCAGCCTTGGCTGGGTCTCGTTGAGCGCCGACCAGGGGCTGGACTACTCTTCCCCCGCCAATTGGTATGGCGTTATCCGCCCCCTGGGGCGGCTGGGCGAACGCGAAGCCATCGCAGGGTGGCGCGCCTTCTTTTCCGAAGTGCAGGATGTTTTTCAGCGCCTGAACATAAAATATCTTTCCGACGACGCCGAGGGGTTCGTCATCTTTCCGCTGGAGAACTATCGCCAGATGCGGCTCTACTGCACGGAAGTCTCGACCCTGCTCGCGGAACTCAAAAGCACCCAGCGCGCGTATTGGCCTTGCGTGTTCGCCATCTCGGAGCAGCGTGGCATGTCCTTCTCCATGGATCTGCCGCACCGCTTCGGTTTGGACTGGAACCGGCTCACCCCGGACTTTCTGCACATGCGCTACCGCGATGGCTACGCCCTGTACGATGCTTTCAAGGTCAACGAGCTGAGCTACGGCGGGGAACAGGAGTCGCTCGACTCCTGGTGCAACGTGAACATCCGCCAGGGAGAGGGGCAGGGCGGCCAGGGCACCATCGAAATGCCCTTGCCGCGCCGCTGGCTGGCCGGAACACGCAAGCCGTGCTTCTATTGCGGGCTCCTCAATCACGCTGCTGTCGACTGCCCCAGCAAAGTCCTGCCGCCATTCCGGTCCGAAGTCTGGGCCGAGCTTGGCCGCAAAGACCTCACCGACATGGCCACGACCTTCAAGAGCATGGACGAGCCAGTGGAACCCGCGAAGTTCCTGCAACAGACCGCGGGACTGCTCAAGGCCGGGACTGGCCTGGAGTCCATCCTGGTGCGCGCCATGTTCGCCATTGGCGCACCCTACCAGCCGGGGATGCTGCCCGTGCTGCCGCGCATCAAAAACCGGGAGTGGCCCGTGGAGCCGGATCAGCTGAACCCGGAGGAGCCTTGGCCTTTGGCCGATGCCCACGCCTTTCTTTTGAGCGGCGAATTGGACAAGACCAAGGAGGTGCTGCGCGCAGTGAGCGCCAAGAGCGGGCGCAGTTTCGAGGCCGCCTGCCTGGAGGGCTTCGTCTCACTGGAGTCCGAGGACCAGCACATGGCGCAGTTTTATTGGCAGGAGGCCGGGCGGATCGGCCAGAGCAATGTGCAGCAGTGCTACGTACAATTTCTTCAGGCGCGCCTGCTCGAAATCGCGGGCGAATTCCGCGAGGCCTTGAGCATGTATCGCCAAGTGCTCATGGGATCGTCCAAGTGGCTGGAGCCCACGTACCGCGAGGGCGTGTGCATGGTCAAAATGGGATTCACTGGGCAGTCTCTTGATATTTTTGCCGATCTTGTGGCCCGCGAGCCCACGCTGTTCAATCGCATTCTGGTGGACACGGAGATCGACCGGGGGCGCGTGCATGTGCTCTCCGGCCTGTGGGATTCCTGGCGGGAATCCCAGGCCCGGGCCGCGGCCGTGGGGCTTAAGGTGACGGAGCAACTCACGGAGCTGCCCAAGTGGTTCGAGGAGGACCATCTGTTCCGGGCGCCCGCGCAGGCGCATCTCGAGCGTATGGACGCGCTGGCCAAGACGGATAACTATGTGGCCTTCCGCGAGGTGGGCCGGGGCATGGACGGCTTCACCCTGGAGATGCAGAAGCAGATCGACGAGGAGATCAAGCGCATCAAGGACCGCGCGTCCACCTACGCCCAACGCCTGCGCGACGTGCAATATGAGGCGGGATGGTTCCCGTTCCCCAAGCTTCTGCACGACTTCAACAAGGACTTCAACTACAGCGTCAAGCGCATCAACTGGATCATGACGCAGTCGTTGCGCACGGCGGATAATTTCCGCACCGCGCGCCGCCATGTGCCGGAGATTGAGGAGCGTCTCACCTCGCTGTCCAACCGGCTCGTTACCTTGCGCATCGTGCGCGACAGCACGCTCTTCACCATGATTCTGGGCAAGAATTTCATCTGGCTGGAGGTGGTCGGGCTGGCCTTGGCGCTCTTGACCATCCCGGTGCTGCTTTTCTATTCAAAAAAAATGGCCAGCAACTGGCTTGTGGACACCATCCTGGCCCAGAAATGGGCCTTTCAGAAGGGGCTCCTCTTCCTCGTGACGATCTTTTCACTTGGCTTGGCCTCGCTATTTAGCGTCATGAGCTTTGAAAGGAAGAAGCGGAAGCTCTTTGAGGCTGACGCCGACCGGCGGGCCGATCAGAAGCGGGCGGCGTTGAAGAAGGCCGAGCAGAAGAAGCTCGCCGCCAGGCCAACCGCTGCGGCCAAATCCGCTGAGGCCGGCAAGCCCGGTGCCAAGTCTGCAACGAAATCCACGGGCAAGACTGCCGCGAAGCCGGGGGCCCAAGGCAAGAAATAGCCACTCACCCAAACCCGCCAGCACGGCGGCAGGAGGTTCGCGATGCATACCCTTGTGCTCATCCGCCATGGCCAGAGCGTGTGGAACCTGGAGAACCGCTTCACTGGCTGGACCGACGTGGACCTCTCCGACCAGGGGCTTCTTGAGGCTGAGTCGGGCGCGCGTTTGCTGCAGGAGGGCGGCTTCACCTTCGACCGCTGCCACACATCCTACCTCCGGCGGGCCATCCGCACCCTGTGGGTGGTGCTGGAGCGCATGGACCTCATGTGGCTGCCGGTTGAGACCACCTGGCGGCTCAATGAACGCCACTATGGCGCGTTGCAGGGGCTGAACAAGGCCGAGACGGCGCACAAGTACAGTGCGGAGCAGGTGTTCCAGTGGCGGCGCAGTTTTGACGTGCCGCCGCCGCCGCTCGATCCGACGGATTCGCGTTTCCCCGGTTTCGATCCTCGGTACGCCAAGCTTACCGATGCCGAACTGCCCCGCGCGGAGAGCCTCAAGCTCACCATCGAGCGGGTCATGCCCTACTGGCACGAGGTGCTGGCTCCGCAGATCAAGAGCGGCCAGCGTCTTATCGTGGCCGCGCACGGCAACTCCCTGCGCGGTCTGGTCAAGTACCTTGACGGCATGAGCGACGCCGACGTGGCGGCGTTGAATATCCCCACGGGCGTGCCCCTGGTGTATACCTTGGACGACAACCTCAAATCCCTGGGCCGCCGTTACCTGGGCGATCCGGAGGCCGTGGCCGCAGCCGCCCAGGCCGTGGCCAATCAGGCCAAAGGCTAGCGTGCCCCGCAGTATTCCCCTGTCCCCGGAAAGCATCGCCGGGGTGATCAATGTCGCAGTCTTTCGCCAGGATCTGCTGGATTGGTTCGCGGCGAACGCGCGCGACCTGCCCTGGCGCCGCACGCTCGACCCCTACCATGTCTGGCTGTCGGAGATCATGCTCCAGCAGACGCAGATGGAACGGGGCGTGGCCTACTTCGAGCGCTTTGTGGCGCGCTTCCCGGACGTGCAAAGCCTGGACGCCGCGAGCGAGGACGAGGTGCTCAAGCTCTGGGAGGGCCTGGGTTACTATTCCCGCGCCCGTAATCTGCGCCGCGCCGCGCGGAGCATCATGGAACGGCACGGCGGCGCATTCCCGCGCGACGCCAGCGCCATCCGCGCCTTGCCTGGCGTGGGGCCGTACACGGCCGGGGCCATCGCCAGCGTGGCCTTCAACGCGCCCGTGCCCGCAGTGGACGCAAATGTCTTGCGCGTGCTCTCGCGCGTGCTGGACATCGGCGAGCCTGTGGGCGTTCCTGCGGTCAGGCGGCGCATCGAGGCTGCCGCTACGGAACTCCTTGATCCGCACCGTGCGCGCGCCTTCAATCAGGCGCTCATGGAACTCGGCGCACTGGTCTGCCAGCCCCGCAAGCCTAACTGTCCGGGCTGTCCCATTTCCCCGCATTGCCTGGGCCGCGCACATGGCACGGCGGAGTTGCGGCCGGTGCTGAAGCCGGGGCCGGAGATCATCCGCGTGAACATGGCCTGCGGCGTGCTGGCCAGCCGTGGCCGGATCTTTATCCAGAAGCGCCGGTTGGGCGATGTGTGGCCGGGCCTGTGGGAGTTTCCCGGCGGGGTGATGGAGGAGGGCGAGACGCCGGAAGAGACTCTGGTGCGTGAGTACCGGGAGGAGACGGAGTTGCGCGTCGCGGCGGGTGCCAAGATCGGCGTGTTGCGCACCAGCTACACGCGCTACCGCATCACCCTGCACGGTTATTTTTGTCAGGCCGCGCCCGGCGTGGACCCGGAAACGCAGTTCCGCCTCAACGAGGCCGACGAGGCGCGTTTCGTCACTCCGGCGGAGCTTTCGCGCTTCGCCTTTCCCTCGGGGCATTCCCGGCTGCTGGCCAAGGTTCTGACGGACCTGCGTCTGTCGGCCTTTCTGGTCGGTGACGCTTTGCTGTAACATCCCAATATTGCATTGTGATTCGTTATAGGCACGGTCCATGCTTTGCCTCCCTCCGAGAACGTGTCGACGCCAACCTCCTGACATGGGCTACGTCCCGCAGGAGCCGACACCGGAGGGAGCAGATGTCCGGCAACATGAATATTTCGGATACCATTCGCATCCTGCAGCAGGCCGAGTCCGGCGGGGGGCTTAATGGCCTGGGCGGGCAAGGCGGTCTGTCTGGGCTTTCGCTTGGGGCCGCGGCGGGCGAGAAGCTGGATCCCAAGACCATCGCCTTTCAGGCGCAGATGCGCATGGCCCAGCAGGCTATCAACGCCAGTCAGTCCACGGATGAGCAGGCAGCCAACCCCGCCATGGGCCTGGATGGCGGGATGATGAACGACTCCATGATGATGGACGCCCTGTCCACCATCGCAAGGTTGACCGGGCAGGGGATGCCCGCCTTGAAGAAGCCGGACCTCGCGGCGATTCCGGAGCAAGCGTTGACGCGCAACCCGAGCGCTCAAGACCTCGGGTCCATCGCCGCGCTCTTCGAGTCCGGCGACAAGGGCATCGCGGCGATCGGGTACGACCGCACCGGCGGCACCAGCTACGGCAAATTCCAGATTTCTTCCCGTGCCGGAACCATGAACCGTTTTTTGAGTTTTTTGGCCGAGCGTGAGCCTGCGATGGCTGATCGCCTGCGTCGTTCCGGTCCGGCCAACACCGGCTCATCCCAGGGGCGCATGCCTGCCGAGTGGGCCAGGATCGCGGCGGAGAGTCCGGACAAGTTCGAGAAGCTGCAAACGGATTTCATCAAGAAGGACCACTACCAGCCTGCCCGTGAAAAGATTTTGGAGCAGACCGGCGTGGACATTGAGACCGCCAAACCCGCCCTGCGCGAGGCGCTCTTTAGCACCGCCGTGCAGCACGGGGCCAGCGGCGCGGCGCGCATCTTCAATCAGGCGATCGACAAGTTCCTGGGCAAGACCGGCACCCACACGAATGCTCTGTCCGGCGCCGCCACCGGATTTGAGCAGGCCCTTGTGAGCGAGGTGTACAACAAGCGTCAGCACCAGTTCGGCGGCTCCACCGACGCCGTGCGCGCTAGTGTGCGCGGAAGGCTTGAGCAGGAAAAGGGCATGGTGCTCGCCATGCTGGAAAAACAAAACATGAACCGCATTGTGTAGCCAAATCCCGTCAGTCTTTGCAAAACGAGAGACGCGCCCCAGCGCGTCTTTTTTTGCGCTCAGGTTCGGCAGTGCGCGCCTATTTGAGATCCTGGCATGGCATGTCGGGTTGCGGCAGATCCTGCACGGCTCCGCGCGGCGTAACGCCAAATTCATGCCGGAAGGCTGCGATGAACGCCGAGGTGGATGTGTAGCCGGAATCCAGCGCCACAGCCGTAACGCTGTTGCCAGCCTCCAGCCCGTCCAGGGACTTGAGCAGCCGCAACCGTCTGCGCCAGGCCCGGAAGGAGAGCCCCGTGTCGCGCAGGAAAAGCCGCGTCAGCGTGCGTGAGGAAAGGCCTGCGCATTTCGCCATTTCAGTCAGCGTGCGCCGGTCGTCGGGCTGGCTTTCCAGGGCTGCGCTTACCCGAAGAAGCCGCTCGTCCACGGGCAGCGGCAGGGAGAAGCGCACTTCCTTCAGACCGGCCAGTTGATCCAACAACACAGTAACAAGCCGCCCGGCTGGGCCAGTCTCGTCATAGTCCTCCGGAAGATGCGTCACCGCGCGGATCAGTTCGCGCACCAGAGGCGTGACGCTAAGCACACGGCACTGGGGCCAGCCCCAGGGCGCGGCAGACGGGGCGATGTACAGGCTGCGCATCTGCGTGCGTTCGGTGGTGACCACGCTGTGCGGCAGGCCCGGTGGAATCCAGATGGCTCGCTGTGGCGGCGCCAGATAGCTGCCCTGGCGTGTGCGCACACCAAGCACGCCTCTGGTGGCGTAGGAGAGTTGTATCCAGTCATGGGCGTGCTCGCGCACCCATGAGGGGCGCGTCAGGGCCTCGACACGCGGAAACACGGGCCGGGGCAGGGTGGAGAACGAGGGCAGGATGCGTTCCATAAGCACTTGTCTGTTTGGCGACATCTTTTGTCGTTTCGGCGACAGACGACTATAGCCCAGATGCCATAGAGGACCAATAAGAAAATGTCGTCCTCCCCTGCGTCCGGACGGCGCGACCCCACACCTTCCACAAAAGGCAGTCATGGAAATCTGGCAGTTGCTGATCGTTGGAATAGCCGCGGTTTTTGGCGGCGCGGTGAACGCGCTGGCTGGCGGCGGCACGCTTATCACCTTCCCCGTGCTCACGGCGGTGGGCGTGCCCATCGTCGCGGCGAATATTACGAACACCGTGGCCCTGTGTCCCGGCTACCTGGGCGCAACCCTGGCCCAGCTGAAGGATCTGCGCGGGCAGCGGCTGCGCATGCTTCTTCTTCTTCCGGTGGGCGTGCTTGGCGGCCTTGGTGGCGGAGTGCTGCTGCTGCACACTGAGGACCAGATGTTCCACAAGGTCGTGCCCTACCTCATTTTCATGGCCGTCATCCTCATGGCCCAGCAAGACCGTATCCGCGCGTGGCTCATGCGCAGCGCGGGCAAGGGGGAGGGGGGCTCGCTGCACGACGCCTGGTCCATTCTGCCCGTTCTGCCTGCGGCCATATACGGCGGTTTCTTCGGAGCGGGCGTCAGCGTCATCATTATCGCCGTGCTGGGGCTGATCATTGCGGATTCATTGACGCGTCTGAACGCCTTGAAACAGGCCCTGTCCCTCGTCATCAATATCGCCGCTGGTGTGTTTTTCCTCTTTTCTGGGCAGGTCGTGTGGCCCGCCGCGCTCGTCATGGCCGTGGGCGCGATAGCGGGTGGTGTGCTCGGCGGACGTATGGCTGGGCGCATCCGGCCGCTTGTCCTGCGGCGGATCGTCATCGTCATCGGCACTATTGTCGGAATCTTCTACCTGGTGCGCTGACCGCGCGCATTTCGGGCGATAATTCAAGTGAAGCCGGTTGGGGCGGACGGGAGGAGATCTCCCGTCCGCCCTTTTTTTCGCGGCTACACGGTGAGGCGCTTTTCCAACTCCGGGTCCAGCCCCACCAGCAGCATGCGCTCCACCTCGTCCACGGCCACCGAGCCGATGGCCGCGCCCTTGACCTTGCGCACGTCCTTGACGCGGGCGAGGAGCACCTCGGCCTTGGCGTCGTCCTTGCGGTAGCTCTTGAGCGCACAGAGGATGGCGGCTTCGACGAGGCTTTGCTCGGGCACAGGCTGGTCCGGATAGTCGCGCCGCAAGATGACATGCGCGCTGGGGCCGCCCGCGGCGTGTAGCCAGTAGTCGTGGGGCGAGGCCGCTCGTGAGAGCATGTCGTGGTTGGCTTGGCTGCTTTTGCCGCGCAGCACGAGAAAACCGTCTGAGGTGCGGAACATGGCCACGGCCAAGCCCTGGTAGCGCTTGGGCAGGGCGACGGGGGCAGGGGGGGCGGCCTTGGCCGGGGATCCGGCGCTTCTGGCGGGCAGGATCTCCGGCCCAATGCCCGCAAGGAGTTGTGTGCGGCGGCGGGCCACGTGTTCCAGGCCCCGGCGCCCCTTGGCGGCTTGCCGGAACAACTGCGCCATGTTTTCGACAGGGCTGAGGCGTGGGGCGAGGGGCACCTGTTGCGGACCGTGCACGGGATGGTCCAGGGTGATGCTTTGGACTTGCGGCGTGGAATTCATGCTGGAAAGAGCGATTTGAAGCGCCTCGGCCGGTATTGCCAGTTCGGCCAGGGCGCGGTGGCGTGTCTCGTCCTTGTCCAGGAGGGCCAGTTGCCGCGTCAGGCGCTTGCGCGCGGTTGCGGCCTGGTCCAGATCCTCACGCGCTTCGAGCTGTCCCAGGTGGGCGAACAGGGCGCGTTCACCATAGGCCTGCGCCGCCTCCCGTGCCGATTCGTAGCGGGTGCTTTCCCGCGCGTCGGGAAGGGGCGGCCACGCCTGGGGCGGACCGGACTGCGGCAGATAAAAACCGTCGGACTGGCCTGCGGCAAGTCGTGCGAGCAGACGCTCGGCCTGATCAGGGTTGGTTTGCGCCAGAGCGGCCAGGTGCTTGCGCAGAGGCGGCGTGGCTTGAGGAAATTCACGCCAAACGTCCACCCCATCGAGCAGACGGGGCAGATCGGGCCAGCCGGGTTCTGGCTGGAGCGGAAAATCCTCGGTCAGGGTGAGGTCTTCGCGCAGGTCCAGCACAAGCCATTGGCCCGCGTCGGGCACGTCGCGTGGGGAGAGGGAGAAGGCCAGGCGAAGATTGGGCCAGTCGGCGCGGCAAGAGAGCAGACGCCGACCAGTGAGCCGCTTGCGCAGCCACATGACCCGCGCCGGAGCGGCCAGGGGATTCTGCGGACGTTCGTCCGTGACAAAGAGAAGGCCCGCCTGTTTGACGGGCCTGAAGACCAAGTTCGATTTGCGGCCCTGTCCGTAAAGCGTGAGGATCAATACCCCATCCGCCGGACCGTGGACCTTTTCAACGCGCTGACCGGTGAGGGCCGTCGCCAGTTCTCCTGCCAGGAAGCGGAAGAAGTTTGCTTCCATCCGTCGACCTCCTGGCCGGATACCTCCAAAAACGCGTTTTCCTGGGCGTTACGGCTCGGGGGAGGCTAGTCGCCCCGGACCATCTCGTCTTCTTCCTGTTTGCTCTTGCAGTTGATGCACAGGGTGGTCATGGGGCGGGCCTTGAGACGGGCGATGCCTATCTCGTCGCCGCATTCCACGCAAACGCCAAATTCGCCTTCCTCGATGCGGGTCAGAGCCTGCTGGATCTTCTTGATGAGCTTGCGTTCGCGGTCACGCAGGCGCAGCGTGAAGGCCCGGTCGGACTCGGCCGTGGCGCGGTCGGCTGGATCGGCGTACACCTCGACGGTTTCGGTCATGTCGTCGATGGTGGCCTGCCCCTTCTGGAGAATATCCTCCAGCATGGAGTTGAGCATGTCCCGGAAGAACTGAATATCCTTAGCTTCCATGGGCAATCTCCTGGATGGGAGGGACGGCCTTGCCTAAAAACGCAGCTGGCCCCTCCGAGTACAAACGAATGCGCCTGATAAACCAAAACCAGAGGAGTTGTAAAGACCCTGAAAAATGACACCCCGCGAGGGTTGTCAGAGGGGCCATCCTTGTGTAGAGGTTCACCCGGTTCACCGAAGACTTGCGCCACCCTCGAAACCGCAGCGCTGGTTTTGAGAAAATCTGGAAAACTAGCGGATGTCCGCTTGACAGGTTGTGGGGGCAAAGGTAAAAGGGGCTCCCTTTTGAGCGGGAATAACTCAGCGGTAGAGTGCAACCTTGCCAAGGTTGAAGTCGCGAGTTCAAATCTCGTTTCCCGCTCCAAAAGAAAAGGCGGCATAGCCAAGTGGTAAGGCAGAGGTCTGCAAAACCTCCATCCTCCGGTTCAAATCCGGATGCCGCCTCCAAACGAGCGGGAATAACTCAGCGGTAGAGTGCAACCTTGCCAAGGTTGAAGTCGCGAGTTCAAATCTCGTTTCCCGCTCCAGGTCCTTGATGGGGGATCGGCCTCGGCCGGTCCCCTTTGAAATCCCCCATGCGGGGCGTTCCGATTATGATGAGCGGGAATAACTCAGCGGTAGAGTGCAACCTTGCCAAGGTTGAAGTCGCGAGTTCAAATCTCGTTTCCCGCTCCAAAGACACAAAGAAAGGCCGCTCCGCAAGGACCGGCCTTTTTCTTTGGCAGTTCGGGAAAGTGGCGGACGCCGCTTAACGCAGTTCGCCGCGGCTTGAACGCACCTGCAGCTCCTGCAGGATGAGCCGCTCGTACTCCGGGTGCAGTTGCTCGTCGTTGGGAAGTTCGCTGGCGATGAACGGGTCCGCGCTCATGATGCGCGAGATGTGCTGGGTCTCCTCCCAGAAGTCCAGAAGCTCATCATCCCCCAGGGACTTGATCTGCTCCTCAAGGGTGAAAGAGTCTTCGGAGATAGCGAATTGGCCCATGCGCTTAAATTCCTTGCAAGTGTAAAGTTAAGGCCATAATCGGCCGATGCGTTATGCGTTCGTTACCTGTTTCCCCAGCGCCCGTCAAACCCGCGCGGGGAGGCTAGGCCCTGCTGAGTTTTCGAGAAAGGCGTTGACAATGCGCCGCAATACTGCAAGGAATTGATAAGGGAAGCGCCGTGCCTTGACCACGGCTTTTGAGCAAGGTGCAACCAAGGAGCGGGAATATGGAAGAGAATGTGAGACGCCAGGACGACGCCCTGATCCAGCTCGTTACATTCAGCATTGGGGAAGAAGAGTTCGGCGTGGATATCCTCAAGGTGCAGGAGATCATCCGCACCATGGAAATCACTCGCGTCCCCCGTGCCCCGGAGTTTGTGGAAGGTGTCATCAATTTGCGCGGTAAGGTCATTCCCATCATTGATCTGCGACGTCGCTTCAAACTGCAAGATCGCGCCCACGACAAACACACGCGTATCATCGTCATTGAAATCAGCAGTATGGTTGTCGGATTTGTGGTCGATTCCGTGTCCGAGGTGCTGCGCATTCCCTCCAATACGGTGGAACCGCCGCCGCCTGTTGTGTCCGGGCTTGATTCCGAGTACATCAGCGGCGTCGGCAAGCTTGAGGACCGGCTGCTTATCCTGCTGGACCTGAACAAGCTCTTGAGCAGCGACGAGCACGCAGCCCTCGGCGTTGTCTAAACCGACTGCGCGTTATTAGCCCCTCTGGCCGCCCTTCGCGCATTGTGCGGAGCGGCGGCCTTTTTCTTGGACGTCAAAGACGTAAGACGCGCTGCCGTTTGTTACGGTATTGCGCGCTGGAGCATTGCTGGTGCATTTCCCTGCCGGGCTGGAAGAATTCTTTAAGGGACAGGGCAGCGCCCTGCGTGTGTTCAAGAGCGGACCGGGCACCCAGGCGCTCATGGCTCACAGCCTTCGGGCCAGGGGACAAGAGGTCGTGCTCGTCGCCGCTGGTGCGCGGGAGTTCCGCGAGCTGCATGCTCTTTTGACGCTGCTTGGCGGAGAGGCCGACGAACTGGCCCCGGCCTTTGAACGCCCGGTCATCACCCTGCCGCAGCACCTGCCGCGCAAGCCAACGGCAGAGGACTGGGGCCAGCGCTGGGCTGCGCTGCACGCCCTGACCTTCGGCCGCAAGCCGCGCATCATCCTCATCACCGTCGACAATCTCCTGCCACGCTGGCCTTCCGTGGATGTGGTGGAGCGCAGCAGCCTCTCCCTCGCCAAGGGGGACGACCTCTCGCCGGAGATGCTTCTTGAACAGGCCGTGGCCTGGGGCTATGTGCGGCGCCCTGTGGTCACCGGCCCGGGCGAGATCGCCGTGCGCGGCGACATCGTGGACATCTCCGCAACAGGCTACGCTTTGCCCCTGCGCCTGGAGTTCTTTGGCGACACCTTGGACGAAATCCGTCTGTTCGACCCCGCCACCCAGCGTTCCCGAGTGGACCTGAAGGAACTGACGCTTCTGCCTGCGGCCCCGGCCGTGTTCACCCGGCAGACCATGGAGCAGGCGCTGGACCTCTGGCGCAAGCTGCGCGTCAGCGGTGAAATGTCCGTCGGCGAAGAGCGGGAGCTCACGGAGCGTCTGGAGCGTTCGGACACAAACATCTGGCCCGGCCTGTTCTATCCGGAGGCCACGACGCTGGACGCCTTTCTGCCCCAGGATGCGGTGTACATCCTGGCCTCGTCGCAGGAGCTGCGCAGCAGGCTGGAGGACCAGCACGCGGGCTGGCGCACGTTTTTGGAGCGCGAGCATTCAGAGAGCGGCTGGCGCTGGCCCCTGTCCTCCTTGTGCTGGCCGGAGGAGCGTGCGCGTAAGGCTTGGCTGGGCAAGCGCCAGATCGTGTTCGAAGACCTGGTCATGGGGCAGGAGCGCCAGGGGCTCGACCTGCCGGAAAAGGCCTATCAGAGCTTCTCCGACCTGTTCTGGCGGCCCGATCAGGCCCGCCGCCCCTGGTCGGCGCTTACCGCTGCACTCAAGGATTGGAGCGCCACCGGCGCGCAGGTGATCCTGAGCTTCCACACCGAGCGCTCGCGCAAGAAATTTTTGGGACTGGCCCAGCAGGAGGGCCTGTCCGTCAGCCAAGCCTTCCAGGCCGGAGGCCGGGGCATTGCCGCGCTCATCTCGCCGCTCAAGGCGGGCATGGAAATCTCCTGTTGCGGCCTGTCCATCCTGCCGGAGGATATCCTTCAGCCCGAGGCCGCGCCGGCCGTCCGCGCGGACAAGAAGAAGGCCTTCGAAGGGCTCTCGCGCCATGACGACCTGACGCCGGACGATCTGCTCGTGCACCGCGTCTATGGCCTGTCGCGCTTCGGCGGGCTGCACCACTTGAAGATTGGCGACGTGGCCAACGACTACCTGCTGTTGTTTTTTGACGGCGATGACAAGCTGTACCTGCCTGTGGACCGCCTGAACTTGGTCCAGCGCTACAAGGGCCCCGAGAGTGTGGACCCGCGCCTGGACAAGCTGGGCGGCAGCCTCTGGGCCAAAAGCACGGAGCGCGCGCGCAAGGCCATCGAGAAGATCGCCCAGGATCTGGTGCAGATGTATGCCTTCCGCCGTGTGGCCAAGGGCTATTCCTATGGCCCCCCGGGCGAAATGTACCGCGAGTTCGAGGCCACCTTCGGTTTCGAGGAGACCCCGGACCAGGCCAAGGCCATCGACGACGTGTTCACGGACATGGCCAGCCCTGAGCCTATGGACCGCCTCGTCTGTGGCGACGTGGGCTTCGGCAAGACCGAGGTGGCCCTGCGCGCGGCCTTCCGCGCCGTGCACGACGGCCGTCAGGTGGCGCTGTTGTGCCCCACCACTGTGCTGGCCGAGCAGCACTACCAGACCTTCACCCGGCGCATGGAGGGCTTCCCTGTGCGCATCGGCATGCTCTCCCGCTTCGTGCCCCCGGCGCACCAGAAGGTCACCATCCAGGCTGCGGCGCGCGGTGAGGTGGATATCCTGATCGGCACCCATCGCCTGCTTTCCGGAGATGTGGACCTGCCTAAGCTTGGCCTGCTTATTTTGGACGAGGAGCAACGCTTCGGCGTCAAGCATAAGGAGAAGCTCAAGCTCTTGCGCAAGAACATTGACGTGCTCACGCTCACCGCCACGCCCATTCCGCGCACGCTGCAGCTTTCGCTCTCCGGCATCCGGGGGCTCTCCGTCATTGAGACCCCGCCCGAGGACCGCAAACCCGTGGAGACCGCGCTGGTGGAGCGCGACGACACACTGCTTGGCAATGTCGTCAAGCGCGAGCTGGAGCGTGGCGGGCAGATCTTCTGGGTGTACAATCGCGTGCAGGGACTGGAGGAAGTGGCGGAGTACGTGCGCAAGCTGGCGCCGGGAGCGCGCATCGGCATGGCCCACGGTCAGATGAGTGAACGCGCCCTGGAGGACGCCATGCACGGCTTCTGGCACAAGGAGCTGGACGTGCTCGTGTGTACGGCCATCGTGGAATCCGGCCTGGACTTCCCCAACGCCAACACGCTGATTGTCGACCAGGCGCAGATGTTCGGCCTGGGACAGCTCTACCAGCTGCGCGGCCGCGTGGGCCGGAGCGATCGCCAAGCCTACGCTTATTTTGTGGTGCCGACGCTTGACCGTCTGCCGGAGATCTCCAAGCGCCGCCTGCGCATCATCCTGGATCTGGACTACCTGGGGGCGGGTTTCCAGGTGGCCATGGAGGACCTGCGCCTGCGTGGCGCGGGCAACATCCTGGGCGAGGTGCAGAGCGGGCAGATCGCCCGCGTCGGCCTCGACCTGTTCCTGGAGATGTTGGAGGAGGAGGTGCGCCGTGTGCGGGGCGGGCCGCTCAAGCAAGAGACCGACCCTGAGCTGTCCTTCGTGTTCGAAGCGCATCTGCCGTCGGACTATGTGCCCGACCCCAAGGAGCGTCTGCGCTACTACAAAGCCCTGTCCAGCGCCCGCAGCCAGGCGGTGCTCGCCGACCTTGAGGCCGAGTTGCGCGACCGTTTCGGTCCGCTCCCGCCAGCGGCGAAGCAATTCCTGGCCGTCATCGCGGTCAAGACCATCATGGCGCACCTGCAAGTGCTCAAGGCCGAGCTTTCTCCGGCTCGGGCAGTCCTGGCCTGGGGCGCGGAGACAAGCGCTGTCTCACCGGAGTCGCTCTTGGCCTGGATGGCGAGCGGCCAGCGCAAGGCTAAGCTGCTGCCGCCCGCAAAGCTGGAATTGCGCTATCCCGAAGGCCTGGACGTTGGCGCCGGGTTGGAGTACCTGCGGGTGGAGCTGGAATCGCTTTTGGACAGCGGCGCGAAGACGCCGCATAAGGTCGCCTGATGTCCGCACGCCGCTTCGCACTTCTGGCCCTGATCCTCTTCGTGGGACTTTGGGGCTGCTCCCGTCGTTCACCGGACGAGGTGGGCGTGATCGCGCGCGTGAACAACCGGCCCATCACGCTGGACCTGCTGGAGTTCCAGTACGATCTGCAGCATTTCGAGGCCGTGTCCGGTTCGCTGCCCTCCGTTTCCTCACTCCGTGAGGCTTACGGCCAGATCCTGGGCCAGCTCATTGCCCAGGAACTTGTGGCGCAGGAACTCGCCAAGCGTGGCCAGGAGATCAGCGACGAGGAACTCGCCAAGGCCGAGGCGGAGATCCGCGCCGACTACCCAGGCGACACCTTCGAGAAAATGCTGGCCGACGAGTACATCGATCTCAAAATGTGGCGTAAAAATCTTCGCTATGTATGCGGCATAGAAAAGTTTCAGCGTCTGGTGCTGCGCCCGGCCATTCATCTGGACTACCGCGAGGTGGAGGCATATTACCAGTCCCACTTGGCCGCCTTCCGTTTGCCGGAGCGCGTACGTTTGCTTGTCGTGCGTTCTGCGGAGCGGACCCAGGTGGAGAAGGTGCTTGCGGCATACCGGCAGGAGAAGGACACCGCGGTCCTGGCGAAGAACTTTCCGGGGGCGCAGGTGCGCGAGGTGACGGTGGCCCGCGATCTGCTCATTCCCACGTGGAGCGACGCCCTGCATGGGGCCGACGCGGACGGGCGCGGGGTTGTCCTTGCAAGCCGCGTGGGGTTCGACGGGGTACTGCTTTTGGAGCGGCTGCCCGCTCAGACGGTTGATATCACTAAGGCATACCCGCAGGTGGAGTCCGCACTCTTGGAGGAGCGGCTTCAGCAGACCTTTGACGGGTGGCTGAACAAGGCTGTGGATGGCTCGGTGATCCGCGTGAGCACGCGGCTTCTGCACAAGAAGGCCGATGAGGACCTGCCTCCTGAGCCCCAGAGCGAGGACAAGGAACAACAGGACGTTGCAAGCGGCAACGAGACGGGGTAGGGTCCCCGAATGACGTGGGACCGGCCTTGGCGAGCCCAGAACATTGATATTGAAGGAGCGTCATGCGCGTAGCTGGAAAATTTCGGGCCGAACTTGTGTTCCTGGCCCTTCTTGTGCTGACCATGCTTTTGTGTTCCGCGCCCGCCTTGGCTGAGGATGTCGTGTTGGACGGTGTCGTCGCCCTGGCCAATGGCAAAGCCATCACCCACTATGAGCTTGAGGAGCGCATGCAGCCCGTCTATGAACAGACGCGCGGCCGCAACCTCACCTCCGAAGAGCTTGGCCAGGTCGCCAGCTTGCGCCACCGCATCCTGGACCAGATGATCGATGACATCCTGATTGAGCAGGATGCGGAGCATTACAAGCTCAAGGTCACGGACACCGAAGTGAACGAGCAGGTGAAGGACTTCCTGACCAAGCGGAAGCTGAGCGAGGAGGAGTTCAAGAAGCAGCTGGCGCTGCAGCACATGACCCGAGACGACTTTGTGCGCAACATGCGCCGCGACATGATCAAACATCAGCTCATCGGCGGTTTGGTGACCAGCAAGGTCGTGGTCACGGACAGCGAGGTCGAACAGCGCTATAATGAACGCAAGTCCGAGTTCTCCAAGGACAGCATGGTGCAGCTGTCGCTCATCCTTGTGCCCAGCCCCAAGGCGGCGCAGGACCTGAAGGAGCAGATCGAGTCCGGAAAGATCAGCTTCGCCGCCGCGGCGAACAAGTTTTCCCAGGGACCCGGCGTTGGCAGCGGCGGCGACATCGGCTTCATCGCCTGGAAGGATCTGGCGCCGGAATGGAATGCCGCCCTGACGGGGTTGAAGCCCGGCCAGATCAGCGCGCCGGTGCATGTCCAGGATTTGGCTGGGCTGCTTGAGGTCGTGAGCCTGAAGGCTGGCGAAGTGCTCCCCCTCGATGCGGTGCGTGAGCAGATTTTCCAGTCGCTGCACGACGCCAAGTTCGACAAACTGTTCCAAGAGTACATGCAGAAGCTGCGGGAAAAGGCTGTTATTGAATACAAGGATTTGTAGGTCACCTTTTGACTGCTATGGGGCGTATACATGAATCTGCTTGAGCTGGGTGACCTTCTCAAAAGAGAGCGGGAAAAACGTGGCCTCTCCGTGCGCGACGTCATGGAATCCACGAAGATCAGCCGACGCAATTTGAACGCGCTGGAGGGCGGCGAAGTCAAGCTGTTGCCGCATCCTGTGTACCTGAAGGGCTACGTGCGCAACTATGCCCGCCTTGTGGGCCTTGTGGGCCTTGAGGGCGATTCACTTGTGGCTGTCGTTGAACAGCAGTCCAACGGCGACTCCGGCTATCTGCCGCAGTCCACCCCGGCGGTTCCCGCGCCGGAGCCGGCACCCCTGTCCGCATCCGCCTTGACGGCATCTGAGGTTGCCCCCCCCAAGCCATCTGGCCTTTCGCAGCCAGTCCCTGCCGAACCCGCTCAGCCTGATCCTGCTCAGCCGGAACCCATACAGCCGGAACCACGCCGGGCCGAAAGCGCGCCCGAGCCGCAAGCCGAGCCAGAGAGCCAGATCCGTTTCCCGAAGCCCGCTGGCCTGGCGCCCAAGCCGAACCGGCGCGCTTGGCCTTGGATTGTGCTCTTGATTATCGCAGGCGTTATGGCTGTCCTGTATGTCCAGTACCAGCGTATCCAGGCCGACGCTGATCAGCCCAAGCCGTCTGTTGCCGCGCCCGCCCCGGCGGAGAACGCCACCAACGTCGCCGCCGAGGCCAACGCCACTTTGCCGGAGGAGAATGCCACGCTGCCGGAGGCCAACGCCACGCAGTCCATCCCTGCGCCGGAATCTGTGCCCGTGCCCGCAGCGGGACACCCCACGCCAGACGCCAAGCCGCTGCCGCCCCAGGGCCAGGAGCCGAAGGTAAGCGCCACGCCGGTCGAGGTGTCGCGCAAGCCGCAAGCCGCGGCCACACCCTCGGCGCCTCAAGCTCCCGCGGTCCGCACGCCGGGCATGCAGCAGCTCGTCATCACTGCCAAGCCGAACGAGTCGTGTTGGGTGGAGGTGAGCGAAGGTGCGCAGCGCAAGAGCTTCGTGCTTAAGAATGGGGATAGCCGCCGCTTCGAGTTTTCGAACAAGGCCAAGGTGCGTCTGGGCAACGCGGGCGGCGTAAGCTTCCAGCTCAACGGCGCGAGTTACCCTTTCGAGGGTGAGCGCGGGGCCACAGCCACCCTGGAGATCGGGGCGCACTAGCCCACGGGGGGCGCATGGAGTTCACCGAAAAGGCCCTGGTGCTCAGGGTGGGCCGGTTTCGGGAAAACGACGTTTGGGTCAAGCTTTTTTGCGCGGGCCGTGGTGTCATCACGGCCTTCGCCTTTGGCGGAAGCCGCAGCCGTCGGCGCTTTTGCGGCTGCCTGGACCAGCTTGTGCTGGCCTCCTTCCGGGTGGGAACCAGCAGGCGAGGCTCCTACCAGGTTTTGCAGGAAGGCGCGCTGTTGCATGCCTTCCCCGGTCTGCGCAAAGACCCGCGCAAGCTTGGGCTGGTGGCCCATTGCCTCAAGTTTGTGGAGGCTGTGCAGGTTGACCCCAGCGGTGCCCGGCCTGTGTTCGATCTTTTGCTGGAGACCTTGGCGACGCTTGAATCCGGCGCGGTTGGCGCCGAGATGCTGCCGCTCCTGTTCAAGGCCAAGTTGACCTTCGAGCAGGGGCTTTCGCCCGACTTGGCCTTGTGCGTGCGCTGCGGCCGTCCCGCCTGGGATCATGACTGCGCGCAGGAAGGCGTGGTGGCTGCGGATCACCGTCTGGCTTTCTCTGTGGAGCGGGGGGGGCTGGTGTGCGGGCTGTGCGGCGATGTTCAGGCGGAGCCCCTCTGCCTGGGCTCGGTGCGGGTGCTGGAGTGGATCGGCAAGAGCCGGCCGGCGGACTGGCCCAAGCTGGCTCTGGAGCCGGACATGCGCCGCGAGCTTGGCCGCGTGGTGGACCGCTTCGTGGCCTGGCACCTGGGCCTGCGTTGGGAAAATGGAACATATAGAAAAATCTAGGCTTCTGGAGTCGATATGAACTTTCAAGACGTGATCCAAACCCTGCAGCGCTACTGGACCGACAGGGGCTGCGTCATGGTGCAGCCCTTTGACATCGAATGTGGCGCGGGCACTTTCAATCCCTCCACTTTTTTTCGCGTCATCGGACCGGAGCCTTGGAACGTCTGCTATGTCGAGCCCTCGCGGCGGCCCACGGACGGCCGCTACGGCGAGAATCCGAACCGCCTGCAGCACTACTACCAGTTTCAGGTCATCCTGAAGCCCTCGCCGGACAACGTGCAGGACCTGTACCTCGATAGCCTGCGCGCGCTCGGCATCGACCCCGCCGCCCACGACATCCGCTTTGTGGAGGACGACTGGGAGTCGCCCACGCTCGGCGCCTGGGGCCTGGGCTGGGAGGTGTGGCTGAATGGCATGGAGGTGACACAGTTCACCTATTTCCAGCAGGTGGGCGGCATTGACCTGTTCCCCACCAGCGTGGAGATTACCTATGGCCTGGAACGCATCTCCATGTACTTGCAGGAGAAAGAGTCTGTCTACGATCTGAAGTGGAACGACACTGTGACCTACGGCCACGTCTACCACCAGAACGAGATTGAGCAGTCCACCTATAATTTTGAACTGTCCGACGCCTCCATGCTGCTGGACATGTTCAATAAGTTTGAAGGTGAATGCAAGCGCCTGATTGATGCCGGGTTGCCCTGGCCAGCCTATGATTACTGTCTCAAGTGCTCGCATACCTTCAACCTTTTGGACGCACGTGGGGCCATTTCCATCACTGAGCGCACGGCCTACATAGGCCGCGTGCGCGCTCTGGCCTCGGCCATCGCCGCCCTGTACGCCGCCCAGCGCGAGCAGATGGGCCACCCCTTGCTTCAAACCGCTAAATAGCTGAGAGCCGCCATATGTCTGAATTCATTTTGGAGATCGGCACCGAGGAGATGCCCGCGCGCTTCGTGCCCGGGCTTGGGACGGAGCTTGAAAATCTGTTGGCGCGGCTGCTGACCGAGGCGCGCATCGACTGCGCCGGGGTCAAGGCTTACGCCACCCCGCGACGGCTCGTGGCGCACGTTTCCGGTCTGGCGCTTGCCCAGCGTCTGGAGGAGGAGGTCGTGTCCGGCCCGCCGGTCAAGATCGCCTATGCCGATGGCAAGCTGACCAAGGCGGGCGAGGGCTTCGCCAAGACCCAGGGCGTGGCCGAGGCCGACCTCTTCGTGCAGCAGACACCCAAGGGCGAGTATCTGGCCGCGCGCAAGAAGGTTGGCGGCGGGCGTACCCTGGACATTCTGCCGGAACTTTGTCTCACCGCCTTCAAGTCTCTGTCCTTCCCCAAGCGCATGAAGTGGGGCAGCCTGGACTTCCTCTTCGGCCGCCCCTTGCGCTGGGTGCTGGCGCTGCTCGACGCCGACGTGGTGCCCATCGAGATCGCAGGTCTGACCTCCGGTCGCGTCACGTTTGGCCACCGCGTGCTTGGCCCCGGCCCCTGGACCGTGGACACGGCGGGCGACTTTTTTGACACCATCCGCGATAAGGCCAATGTGGTTCTGGACGCCCGCGAGCGACTGGAGATGGTGCGCGGCGAGGGCGACCGTCTGGCCGCTGGGCTTGGCGGCAGCGTGGTCTGGGACGAGGGGCTGCTGCTTGAGGTGGCGAACCTCGTGGAATACCCCCGGCCCATCCTGGGCGAGTTCGCGCGTCTTTATCTGGAACTGCCCGCCCAGGTTCTGCTCACCTCCATGCAGAGCCATCAGAAAAGCTTCGGCATCAAGGGTGCGGACGGCAATCTGTTGCCACATTTCCTCACCACGCTGAACATTGAGCCCACTGACATGGCCGTGGTCAAGAAGGGGTGGGAGCGCGTGCTCAAGGCCCGCCTGGAGGACGCCCGCTTCTTCTGGGAGGCGGATCTGGATACCGACCTGGACAACTGGCTGAGCAAGCTTGAGAATGTTGTCTTTCTCGGCCCGCTGGGCAGCATGGGCGACAAGTCTCGGCGCCTTGAGAAGCTGTGCGCCAAGCTGGCCGCCGCGTGCGGTCTGCCTGAGGCCGACATGGCCCGCGCCGGGCGACTGGCCAAGGCCGACCTCATGAGCGAAATGGTTTATGAGTTTGACAACCTGCAGGGCGTCATGGGCGGTATTTATGCCCGCAAAAAGGGCGAGAGCGAGCTTGTGGCGCAGGCCATTGCCGAGCAGTACCTGCCCGCCGGGCCGGATTCGCCCGTGCCCGCGACGATTTCCGGTGCGCTCTTGGCTATTGCAGACAAGGCCGACACCATGGCCGGATGCTTCGGCCTGGGCATGGTCCCCACCGGTGCGGCCGATCCATACGCGCTCAGGCGCGCGGCGTTGGGCATCAGCCGCATCATCATGGAGCGTGGGCTCACGCTTAAACTCGACGAGGTGCTGGCTTGGGCGCAGGAGGGCTACCTGGGCGTGAAGTGGAAGCTTCAGCCTGCGGATGCCCTGGCGAAGATGCTGGACTTCTTTGGGCAGCGTTTGCGCGCGCTCTTCGCCAGTGGCGAGGGGGCCGACAGCCGCGTGGCCGACGCCGCCCTTGGCGCAGGCTTCAACGACATCCGCACACTCAAGGCGCGTTTTGACGCGCTGACCACCTTCAGCCGCCAGCCGGACTTCGAACAGGCTGTGCTGACCTTCAAGCGTGCGGCGAACATCATCCGCAAGCAGGGCTCCGAGACCGGCGCGGCTCTGTCTGACGCCATCAACGTCGACTTGCTGGAGAATGGGGAAGAGCGAGCACTGGCTACGGCCCTGGCCGACAGCGCGGAGCGCTTTGAGGAACTCTGGGCGGTGGACGATTTCGCCGGACTTTTCGCCATGCTGGGCGAACTCCGGCCCACGGTCGATGCCTTCTTTGACGGCGTCATGGTCATGGCCGAAGATCCCAGCCTGCGTCAGAACCGTTTGAACCTGCTGTACACCCTGGTGGAGCGCCTAGGCCGTCTGGCCGATTTCAGCGCCCTGCAGGTATAGGCTAGATGAAAACCGCTTGACAAGCGGCTGTCCTTGTGGTTAAGCACCCTGTCTCGACGCCTGCGTCGGGATTGAACACCAAAAAGAATCAGGAGAAAGAGCCTTGGCCAACCATACTTCCGCCTTGAAGAGACACCGTCAGAGCCTGAAGCGCCAAGCCCGTAACAAGGCCGTTAAGACCCGCATCAAGAACGCGGTGAAATCCGTGCGTCAGGCCCTGGCCGAGAAGAGCGCGGAAAAGGCCACCGCGGCCCTCGCTACCGCCAGTTCCGTGCTGGACAGGGCCGCTTCTAACAAGGTCATCCACTGGAAGAAGGCCGGCCGCTGCATCGCGCGCCTGCAGACCGCCATCAACAAACTGGCCGTCTAAAACTTCTTCGTCCCTGTTTGATGACGACAAAGCCCGCTGCGGAAAATCCGTAGCGGGCTTTTTGTGCTGGAGCGGCGCGTGTGCCGTGCTCTGGGCTAATCCACCCGGTAGTGGCAGCCCAGGCTCCGCTGGTTGCGCATGGCCGCCTGAGTGACGACGTAGGCCGTCTGGCAGCCGTGGAACAGATCGATGATGGGTTTGCTCATGGGCGTCTTCTGATAGAAGTCGTGCATGTTCTTGGACAGCGTGCGCAGGTCCTCGAAGGCGCGGCGCAGACGGGCGGTGGAGCGGATGATGCCCACGTAGTTCCACATGGTGTTGCGGATCGTGGCCCAGTCCTGGGCGATGAGCGCCGGGTCCTCGTTGTGGATGTCGCCGGGGTTCTGCCATTCGGGGATGGATTCGCTGAGTTTTTTCGTGAGCCGCCACTTGGAGCCCAGGCGACGGGTGATGTCCTGCCCGGCGCTGTAGCCCCAGAGCATGCCCTCAAGAAGCGAGGTGCTGGCGAGGCGGTTGGCCCCATGCACGCCTGTGCAGGTGCATTCCCCGGCCGCATAGAGCCGCTCCAGCGTCGTGCGGCCGCGTGTGTCCACCAGGATGCCGCCACAGAAGAAGTGCGCGGCCGGAACCACCGGAATGGGCGCTGTGCGCATGTCTATGCCGTGTTCCCGGCACTTGTTGTAAATAGTGGGGAAACGTTCGGTCACGTCGTCGTGCATGCCCCTGGTGGTGTCCAGGAACACGCAGTCCTCGCCGGTGCGCAGCATCTCGGCCATGATCGCCCGGGTGACGATGTCGCGCGGGGCCAGGTCGGCGCGCTGGTCGTAGCGCGCCATGAAGGGCTCGCCAGCGCGGTTCACCAGGCGCGCGCCCTCGCCGCGCACGGCCTCGGAGATGAGGAACCGGCGCTCGAAGCGCCGCGCCCCTTGGTAAAAGGCCGTGGGGTGGAACTGCACGTATTCCATGTTGTGCAGCTTGACCCCGGCGCGGTTGGCCATGGAAAGCCCGGATCCGATGGCCTCGTTGGAGTTGGTGCTGTTCAGGTAAATGCGCCCGGCCCCGCCCGTGGCCAGCACGGTGAAATCCGCCAAGACGGTCTCCACCTGGGAGAGGGCCTCATTGAACACATAGGCCCCGACGCACTGGTTCGAGAGGTTGTACTTGAAGTCCAGGTGGGTGGCATGGTGGTGCGTGGTCAAAAGGTCGATGGCAGTGCGCTTCGTAAGCACGCGGATGTTCGGGCAGTCCGCCACGGCCTTGATGAGCTGCTGCATGATGGTCAGGCCGGTGTGGTCCTTGGCGTAGAGGATGCGCGCCACGCTGTGGCCGCCCTCCCGCGTGAAGTACCAGGCGGAGGAATCGCGGTGGGCGAAGGGCACGTGGTAGGAATCGATGAGGGTCTTCTGCAGGACCTTCGGACCCTTGTGGCACAGGTAGCGCACGGCGCGCAGATAGTTCTGCTTCCAGCCAGCGGTGAGGATGTCCTTTTCCAGGATGCCGGGGTCGTCCTCCTCCGAATGGAACACGATGCCGCCCTGAGCAAGCTGGGTGTTGCCCGCAAAAAGATCCTCGCCGGCGGAGAGCAGGGTCACGTCCGCGCCGGATTCCGCCAGGGTGAGGGCGGTCATGGATCCGGCGATGCCGGAGCCGATGACAAGGACGTCGGTTTTTAAGCGGAAATCGTTCATGACGGTCCTTTGGCTGGCGGCCTTAATCAGCCCGCGTGGCGCTTACGAGCAGATTTGCAGCATGCGTGTGAGGGCCACCCGCGCGTGTTCGGCCACGTCGTCGGCCAGAGTGATGGGCGTTGCCGACTCCAGGTTGTCCAGCAGATCGGCCAAGCGTTCTTCCGTGGTCTTGGCCATGTTCGAGCAACGCAGGGCCTTGACGGGCACGATGGTCTTGCCTTCAGCCTTGTGGCGCGCGGCTAGGCGCAGCACCAGATTCGCCTCGGTGCCCACGGCGATGACTTGTCCGGGTTTGGCCTCTGCGCAGTAACGGATGATGTGCGAGGTCGAGCCCGCGCTGTCCGCTGCGCGCACCACGGCCGGGGAGCATTCCGGGTGCACGACGACGCGCACGCCGGGCATGGCCTTGCGCACGGCCTCAATGTCCTGCTTCTTAAGCATGTGGTGGATGGCGCAGGAGCCGGGCCACAGCAGCAGCCTGGCGTGGGCGGCTTTTTTGTGGTCCACCACTGGGCCGTTTTTGCGCAGGGAGATCTGCAGCCGCTCGCCTGCTTGCAGGTTCAGCTGGTTCGCGGTGTTGCCGCCCAGGTGTTTGTCGGGCAGAAAAAGTACTGCGTCGCCTTGTCCCAGCGCCCATTCGAGCATGACCTTGGCGTTGGCCGAGGTGCATACGCTGCCGCCGTAGAGACCGCAGATGGCTTTCACCTCCGCGCTGGAGTTCACGTAGGCCAGCGGGATCACGAGCCGCCCCTGGCTACGCAGCTCGATCAGCACGTCCTCCAGGCGCTGCGCAGGGGCCATGTCGGCCATGGGGCAGGTGGCGCTGGGGTCGGGAATGTGGATCTTCTGGCCAGCCCTTGCCAGGGCCGCCGCGGATTCCGCCATGAAATACACGCCGCAGAACACTACGTGCTCCGCGTCCAGGGCGTCGATCTTCCGCGCCAACTCCAGGGAGTCGCCCTGGATGTCCACGTGGCGGATGATTGCGTCGGACTGGTAGTGGTGCCCCAGAATGGCCAGGCGTCTGCCGAATTTGGCGCGCGCGGCTTCGATGCGCTCATTGGCGGTCGTCATGATGCTGTCCTTGCTCCTCTGCGTGTCGGCTCGAACAGTGAGCCTGTTCCAAGGGCCTATTCCAAGAAACTGATGCGCATGCTCAAGTCGGCCACCGGGGCGGAATGGGTGATGCGCCCCACGGAGACGAAGTCTGGGCCGACTGCGCCAATGGCTGTGATGTTCTCAAGGTTCACGCCGCCGCTGACCTCGGTTTCGATGCCCGTGGGCACATGGCCGAGCGCTTCGCGCATCTGGTCGAGGTCCATATTATCGAGCATGATGCGGTTGACCTTGCAGGCCACGGCTTCGTCCACCTCGGTTAGGGTGCGGCACTCAACCTCAATGGGCGGGCACTCCGACCCATAGGCCTCGCGCAGCTTCTTCACGGCTGGGGTGATGCCGCCGGCTCGGTCGGTGTGGTTGTCCTTCACCATGAGCATCTGGCTTAAGTTCAGACGATGGTTCTGGGCGCCGCCCACACGCACGGCGTATTTCTCAGGGTAGCGCAGCCCGGGCAAGGTCTTGCGCGTGTCGAGCAGCGTGGTGCGCGTGCCCTTGAGCGCCTCCACGTACTTGGCGGTCAGCGTGGCGATGCCGGAAAGATGGCACAGGTAGTTCAGAATGATGCGTTCGGTGCGCAGGAGGTGCGTGGCCGGACCCTGGATGGCCGCCACGAGCGTGCCCGGCGAAACACGGTCGCCCTCGTCCACGTTCAGCATGTGCTGGAACTCGCAGCCTGCGAATTCCATGATCAGCGGAATCAGCGGCAGACCGGCGATGACTGCGTGGTCCTTGGCTATGATGTGTGCGGTGGCGAGGTCGTTGTCGGAGAAGATGCCTTGGCTTGTCAGGTCCTTTCCGTCCTCGGACAGGGCGATGCGGATGCCCGCCAGGAGAAACAGCCGGGCCTCGGCCTGAAAGAATGTTTCGAAAAGGGAACTGGTCTCGGAGGCTGTAGCGGACATGGATTCATCCTTGCAGAAGTGCTTCGGTCCCGGCGTTCGCCCTGACCGATTTGGTGCCCTGGAAGGTACAAGACGAGGCCCGGCCCGTCAACTTGACCGGAAGAATATGGAGGAATGGCTTGGGGCGAGCGTCGGGACGCGCCTGCTAGTGGATGAGATCGCGTCCCACGTAGTTTTGCGGTTGCCCGGAGGGGTTGGCGATGCGGTGCGGGCTCGCGTCGAGCGTGGTGCGCACGCTGGGGGTCCAGCCGCCGCGCTGCCTGAGCTGGGGCAGCATGGCGCGGGTGTTGCTGTTCACCGGCAGGGTCCAGCTGTGGGCGGCCATGACCTGGCCGTTGTCCAGCGCCGCGATCTTGGCGCTGATGTAAATGACCTTGGCGGCGATGAGATAGGTGCCAGAAAGCAGACAGGGCCGGGGAGGACTGTCCATATCCCGCTCGGCCTTTTCCACGGCCAAGATCTCTTGCGGCGTCTGGGGCTTCCTACCAAGATTGAGGGCCGGATCAGGCTGTTCCATGGCCGCGGGCTTCTTAGGCCGGCCCTCGGTAATCTGGAAGTTGCGCATGGCGAGCCGCGCGGCAACCTGCTCGGCCACCAGCCCGCCAAAGGGCGATGTGTCGCCCATGTCCATGCGGTTCGTAAAGTTCTCCACATAGATGGGGGAGTTCTTGTTCAGCGCGGGTGAGAACAGGCCCATCATGGTGTCGGCTGCGTCGTAGTTGATGTCCGTGATCGGCGTCGCATCCTCGGTGAAGAACTCTGCCGTGGTGGGACGGGTGCCCAGCACATCATCCTTGGCGTCCACGACGGTGCGCTTGATGCCGGAATAGTATGAGGTGGGCCCGCTGGCGCAGCCGGAAAGAAGGACGCTGGCAAGAGCGGCCAGGGCCAGAAGGGCGATTGTGCGGCGATGCTGTGTGTCCATGTCGGCTTCGGTCGGCTGCGTGTTTGTTTGGGGAAGAGGAATGGTGCGCAACCTGGTCTCTACTGTGTATCGTACGCTCTGTGAAGAAACTTTATGCTCCGGTGGGCACGCTGAACGGCATCAGCGCTTATGCATTGCCTGGCTCCGGGGCGGCTGCAATGGCCTTGAGCAGCCGCGCCATGTCCTCGGCCGTGCGCCCGGCCATGCGGAGCACCTCCTCGTGTGATATCTTCTCCATGCAATCCGGGGTGTTTTTGTTCGTCAGACAACTTACGCCCAAAAGGCGCAATCCCATGTGTCTGGCGGCAATGGCCTCGATTGCTGTGGACATCCCTATGGCATCCGCGCCGAGATGCCGATAAGCTCTTGTCTCAGCTGGTGTCTCCAGGCTCGGGCCGGTGATTTGGATATAAACGCCGCGCTCGACGGGGAGCTTGAGTTCAAGGGCCGTCCGCCTGGCCAGAGCGAGCAGAGCCGGGCACCAGGCTTGGCCCATGTCCGGAAAGCGGGGGCCGAAGGCCTCGATGTTCGGACCTGTGAGCGGGTTTTGCCCGGTCATGTTGATGTGGTCGGTGATGAGCATAAGACAGCCGGCATCAAAACCTGGGTTCAAAGCCCCAGCGGCGTTGGTGAGCACGATGGTGCCCACGCCGAGGTTGCCGAGCGCGCGTACCGGCAGGCAGACGTCCTGAGGACTGTAGCCTTCGTACAGATGCACGCGGCCGCAGAAGGCCAGCACAGGCCGACCGCCCAGGCGGCCGGAGCGCAGGAAACCACCGTGTCCGGCAACGCCGGTCTGCGGCAGGCCGGGGATTTCAGTATAGGGGATGTCTTGGGCGCTGGTGATGGCCTCGGCCACTGGACCCAGCCCGGACCCCAAAACGAGGCCCCAGGTTCCTGCTTGAATATTGCCCAGTTTTTCGCGTATGTGTAGTGAAGCGTGGGCGACGGTGTCTTGGTGGTTCACGTGGGTTCCGGTGGTTTGGGTGCGGTGTCTTTCCCTCCCTTACCGCACCAGACCCTTACTTTACAAGCCAGGGAAGGCGTAGCCTATGGATTTCCCCTCTCTCTTGGGCATGCTGGCCGGACTCGTCATGGTCTTCGGGTCCATCTATGCCCACTCGTCCGGCAACATGGGCATGTACTGGGACCCGTTCGCCCTGATGATCGTACTCGGCGGCACGATCGCCTCAATTTTCGTGGCCTTCCCGTTCGAAGAAGTCGGGCAGGCCTTCCGCGCCGCCTTCAAGGTCTTCGCCTCCAGGAAGGTCCAGGTGCGCGAAGTGGTCAAGATCATGGTCAAGATCGCGGAGATCAGCCGTCGCGAAGGCATTGTGGCCCTGGAGCACGTGAAGACCGAGAACGCGGTGTTGAAGAAAGCCTGTCAGCTCATCGCCGACAACGCCGATCCCGCCCTTATCCGCAGCACCCTGGCCATTGAGATCACCACGATGAAACGCCGCCACAAGGTCGCGCACGACGTGTTCAAGCGCCTGGGCGGGTTGACGCCCGCCTACGGCATGATGGGCACGCTCATCGGCCTGGTGCAGATGCTCTCGCAGCTCAGCTCGCCCGAAAGCATCGGCCCGGCCATGGCCATGGCCCTTTTGACCACCCTGTATGGCTCGGTTTTCTCCACCATGATCTTTCTGCCCATGGGCGCGAAGCTGCAGGCGAGAACCCTGCAGGAGCAACTGCAGTTGGAGATCATCTTCGAGGGCGCCAAGTCCATCCTGGTGAACAACAACCCGGTCCTCGTATACGAGAAGCTTTCGTCTTTCCTGCCTCCAAATGAAAGGAAGTAGGCCGTGAACGCTGAAGACGACGATACCCTCATCCTAGAGGATCACGAAGAAGAAGTGAACATGGACTGGCTGTTCACGTTCGCGGACATGATCATGCTCATGTTCGCGACGTTTGTGCTGCTCTTTGCCCTGTCCTCGCCGGACTCCAAGAAGGTCGACTCGGCCCTGCAGTCCGTGGCCGCGGCCCTGGGAGGCAAGGAGAGCAAACTCGCCACCAGCACCATCAGCCGTGAGGAAGCTGGCGTCATCCTCGATCAGGTGATGATGCAGAAACAGATCCTCATCGCCCAGCAGAAGGTCTTCGCCGACGTAAAGTACCTGCAGACCAAGAAGGGGCTGGAGGGGCTGGTGGGCGCGAACTTCGAGGACGGCATCATCACCATCCGCGCCCCGGGCGACGTGCTCTTCGCCCCCGGCGATGTGACCCTGACCGAGAAAGGTCGCGAGGTGATTTTGGAGATGAAGGACTTTTTCACCCAGCACCCGGACCAGACCATCAACATCCGCGGCTACACCGATGACCGGCCGCCCCCCCAGGGCTCGCGCTTCCGCGACAACTGGGAGGTTTCGTCGCTACGGGCGGTGAACGTGCTGCGCCTGCTCATGCAGATGAATATTGAACCCAAGCGGCTCACCTCAACGGGCCTTGCGGATCTGAACCCGCTGTACCCGAACACGACGGATGAGTACCGGGCCCAGAATCGCAGGGTCGAATTCGTGCTGGAAAAACGAGTCATGGGAAAGTAAACGAACCTCTTTCGCAGCCATTGCGGGAGCGGTGATGATTAGCCAGCGTGCAGGGGGAACTATGGAATTCGACATCAAACTGGACGGCGACGACATGCTCCGCCAAGCCTTCCGGACCCGCGTACCGGGGCTGGACGTGCGTGTCATCACCCAAAACGGTCCGCAGGATTTTTCCGTGCGTGACATCAGCGCCACGGGCTTCGCCTTTTCTGACAAGCCCCGCGCTTACAGCCTGGGCATGATCTTCTCTTTTGATCTGTTGCTGAACAAGCGGCTGTTCCTGGGCGATCTCAAGGGCAAAGTCATTCGTTTGCTGGATCAGGGGGTCATCGGCTGCAATTTTGAAGCAATGGAACGCCGCCAGGAGATCAAGCTCGACAAGCTCGTGCTTGAGGTCCAGAAGCGTCTCATCGAACTTCGCAAAGCCAAGCAAGCAGCGGAATAACCACCGGGTTCCCGTGGCGCGACACAAAATACTCATCGCCAATCGCGGCGAAATCGCCATGCGCATCCTCACGGCCTGTGTGGAGCTGGGACACGCCTTCGTGTGCGTGTACACCGAGGCCGACGCCACCTCCGGGCATGTGCGCCTGGCGCGCGAGTTGGGCGGTGGGGAAAGCCTGCGGCGCATCCGCTCCTATCAGGACGCGAGCGAGATCTTCGCCGTGGCCGACGCCTGCCAAGCCACGGCCGTGCATCCCGGTTATGGCTTCTTTGCCGAGGATTTCCGCTTCGCCCGACGGGCAGAGACACGCGATCGCGCCCTCGCGTTTATCGGGCCCTCGTGGAACGTCATCCGTGATCTGGGCGACAAGATCAACACCAAGCGCATCGCCCGCTCCCTTTCCGTGCCCACCATTCCCGGCTCGGACCGGCCCATCTTCGACGAAATGGAGGCCGTGGAATTGGCGCAGACCATTTTTGCCTTCCAGACCGAGCAGGGCATTGAGGAGGGCTGCGTTCTGGTAAAGGCGAGCGCGGGCGGCGGCGGCATGGGCATCGAAGAGGTCTACGACCTTGACACCTTCCGCTCCGTGTACCGGCGCATCCGCAACTACGCCAAGCGCAACCTGAGCGACGAGGGCGTGCTCATTGAGCAGCGCATTTTTGACTTCAACCACCTGGAGGTGCAGGTGGCGGCGGAGCGCGGTGGGATGAACGCCGTGCACTTTGGCACGCGCAATTGCTCCGTGCAGAGCCTGGGCCGGCAAAAACGCATCGAGGTGGCGCCGGGTTTCGATCCGTCAAGCTTGGACTATGGCTTCGACGCAGCGACCGTGCTCAGTGCCGTCACCAACCATTCCGTGAACATGGCGCGCGCCGTGCGCTACGACAATGTGGGCACCTGGGAGTGGATCGTGACGCCAAAGGGCGACCCCTTCCTCATGGAGGTCAATACGCGTATCCAGGTGGAGAACGGTGTGTCCGGCGTCATCTCGCGGCTGCGTGGGCGTACCGATACGGACCGTGGCGTGAACATCATCGCCGAGCAGATCCGTCTGGGGCTGGGTGAACCGCTGGGCTACACCCAGGAGGATGTCGGTTTCGACGGCGTGGGCATCGAGTACCGCATCATCGCCGAGGACCCTGCGGACCGCTTCACCCCGTGCCTGGGGCGCATCGAGAATTTCCGCTGGACGCCGGAGCCCTGGCTCACCGTATCCACGCAAGTGCCTACGGCGCTCACAGGCGAGCCCTACGACATTCCCATGGACTTTGACCCCAACCTGGCCCTGGCCATCATTTGGGGCGCGGACCTGGCCCAGGTGCGTGTACGCGGCGAGGCCTTCCTGGATGGGCTGACGCTTACCGGCACGGATACGTCTAGAGCGCCCCTACGCACCAATGTGGCCTTCCTGCGCACGCGCACGCAGACCCTCTTGCATTTCTAAGCCAGGCAGACAGGCACCGTGGACATCGACAAACGCACCCAGCAGCTCGCGGCAAGGCTTGCCTATATCAGCGACATCTTCGGTCCGCGCGAAAATGCCTCGGTGGCGCTGTTGAAGCACCGGCTGGGTGAATTTCTGGCCAGCGCGTCCGGTTACGGCATGCGTGAACTGCATCTCCAGGTGGATCGTCTGGAGGAGCTGTTTTCGCTCCTGGAGGGCAAGCTGGAGGGCGAGCTTTCGCCCATGGACCGCGTGCGAATCGTGCGTCATCCCCAGCGCATCTGCCTCAAGGACATCCTGGAGAACGTCTACGACAACTATGCGGAGATCGGTGGCCAGGACGAATGGAGCATTGATCCGGGCATGATCATCGCACGTGCCACTATTGCCCGGCGCATGGGCAAAAGGACCGTGCAGCAGCCGGTTATGATCATTGGCCAGGAAAAGGGCCACGGTCAGGAATTCCGCAACGGCGGTTCCATCAAGCCCTGGGGCAACGCCAATGCCCTTTATTACATGCGCGTGGCCGAAGCCGAGAACATCCCCATCCACACGTATGTGTTCACGCCGGGCGCATTTCCGGTGGAGGACTATCCCGGCGCGGCCCAGCAGATCGCCAAGAATCTTTACGTGATGGCCGGACTCAAGGTGCCTATTGTGGCCGTGTTCAGCGAGGGCGGCAGCGGCGGAGCCGAGGCCATCGCCCTGGCCGACAAGCGGCTCATGCTTTCGCACGGCTACTACTCCGTCATCTCGCCCGAGGGTGCGGCGGCCATTGAGGGCGGGCTCAAGGAAAAGGCCAGTCCGGAACTCATTGAGCGTTGCGCCGAGCGGCTGTGCATTACCGCCGGGGACAACTTGCGCCTGGGTTTCATCGACCGTGTCATCAAGGAGCCGGCCCTTGGCGCGCGGCCGGACAACTATGAATTTTTCCGCCAACTCCGCCGGGAGATCGTCCGCGCCACGGACGAGGTCGTGCATGCTGTCCAGGGGCTTGGCCCCCTGCGCGCTTTGGCCATGCGCCGAGCCCGCGAGACCGCCGACCCGCTGGACATCTTTGTGCGCTGGTCCCTGAGCGCCTCTGCACGCAACGCGCTGGTCAGCCAACGGCACAAGAAGTACCGGGCCATGAGCCTCGGCGCCTTGAACGACAACAGCACCATGGGCACCCGCCTGTACACCGGCTTGGTGCGCTGTCTGTGGCAGGTGAATAGTCTGCTGCGCCACGACATGCTGGCCAAGTACAAGCGCAGGCTCTCCGGGATCCTGGAGCAGATGGAGGCGGAACTGCGCGCCCTGGACCAGGGTCTGGGCGGTCCCTTCGGATTATTCCGCCATGTGGGCGGCAACCGCATGGGCATTCCGCCAGAGGCCCTCAAGCTCCTCACCAGCCTGTCTTGCCCGGAGGAGGGGGCGTGCCGCACGGAAGACTCGTGGGTCTACGTGAGCCCGAAGAGCAGGGCCGACCGCACCGTCACCTGTCCCAACACCGCGACCCACGGCTGTTTGGACCTCTGGGCGCCGGACCTTTTCGGCGAGTTCGCCGGGGTGTGCTCCCACTGCGGGCATCATTTCCCCATGGAATTCCAGTGGTATCTCTATAATGTTTTTGATTTCGCCCAGGCCTACGAGTTCAACACCGAGCTTGAGTCCTGCAACCCTTTGCACTATGAGGGCTTCGACCTGAAGCTTGCCGAGGCCAAGCGCGCCACCGGGCTTGGAAGCTCCTGCATCACGTTCGAAACGCGTATCGAGGGCCTCGCCGCCGTCGTCGCCATTCTGGTGAGCCCATTCCGTGGCGGCACAGTGGGCGCGGCCGAGGGTGAGAAGCTTATCCGCGCCATCGAGCGCGCGCGCATCAAGCGCATGCCGTTTTTGCTATATTCCCACGGCACCGCAGGCATTCGTATCCAGGAAGGCACCTGCGGGGTCATCCAGATGCCGCGCGTGACCATGGCCGTGCGCCGCTATATCGACGCCGGAGGGCTGTATCTGGTGCTGTACGATACCAACTCCTACGCCGGACCCGTGGCGAGTTTTCTCGGCTGCTCGCCTTACCAGTTCGCGGTGCGCTCCTCGAACATTGGCTTCGCCGGACCCGGCGTCATTCGAGAGACCACGGGAGTCGAGGTGCCGCCCAAATATCACAGGGCCTTCTCGGCCTTGTCGCGCGGGCACATTCAGGGTATCTGGGACCGGCGCGACCTGAAAAAGAATCTGCATCAGGCCCTGCTGACCATGGGCGGCAGCAATCTGTATTACCGCTGACAAGAACATGAGGAACCGACTTTGCTGAACGTTAAAGAAATGCTTGAGGAATTGAAGGCCTCCCCGTACGAGGAGATTGAGGTCGTGACGCCGCACACCGGCGTTATCGAGTTTGTCGGCCTGAAACCGGGCGACCGCGTGGCGGGTCCCGGCGGCAAATGGAACGAGAAACCTGGCACGCTTTTGGCCAACCTCACCCGTGAGAAGAACAAGAAGCCTATCTGCGCCACGCAGAAGGGCCTGGTGACCGACATCGCGGCGGGCCTTGAGGGCACGTTTGTCGAGGCTGGCGTGCGCCTGCTAACGATCCGCCACTTCCTGTCCAAGGACGAGGTCATCGCCCGCATTTTGAAAAAAGCCCTGTATCTGTTCTGTGCGCCGGAACGCGCCAAGTACTATTTCGTTCCGGAGATCGACGCCAAGATCAAGGCCGGCGGCGAGCAGTCCGTGAAGCCCCGTGAAGGCATGGAGATGTTTATCGTCTCGCGCATGAAACGGGAGACGCCCCTGGCCTATTCCGGTCCGGAAGGCATCGTCTATGCCGTGTATTTCCAGCAGGGCGACAACGTGGACGGCGGCCAGCCGCTCATCGGCGTGTGCCAGGAATCCCAACTCACCCTCATCCAAGACGTGGTGAACCGCGTTCAGGGCGAGTGGGAGGAGCAGGACTAGCCGTGGGCCGCACCCTGCAGATACGCGTCTCCGCCTGGACCTTCGATCCGACTGAGGTGGAGAAGCGCTGGCCGCGCCTGGTGGCGCTGGGCTTCAGTCCGCCCGTGCTTCTCGCGCAAGAGCGCGGTGTGTTGGAACTCACCGACCACCTTGTCGACCGGCACGGCATGGGCGTGCTGCCCGAACCCGCGCAGCAGGCCTTGACCGGGCCCATCCGCCGCGCGGGCGCAGCCAGGGAGCGCCTCACCGCCGCACTGGCCGAGTGGAACGCGCGCGCGGCCAACACCGCCACGGATGATATCGAGGAAGCCCTGGACGAAGCCGAGCAGGAGGCGCGCAAGCTCAAGCTCGCGCCTGGACTCGACTAGTTTCCTGTGCTACCCAATCGACGCAAGATGACGAATTTCCCAAAGGAGCGATAGCATGGCTGGCAGCCTGAACAAAGTGATTCTTGTTGGACACCTGGGCCAGGACCCGAAGATCTCCTACACCCAGTCCGGCCAGCCCGTGGCCAATCTGCGCATGGCCACCAGCGAGCGCTTTAAGGATAAGCAGGGACAGTGGACCGACCGCACGGAATGGCACACCGTTGTCGCCTGGGGCAAGGACGCCGAGTTCTGCAGCAACTACCTGGCCAAGGGTGCGCTCATCATGATTGAAGGCCGCTTGCAGACCCGTAAGTGGCAGGACAAGGACGGTCAGGATCGCTATTCCACCGAGGTCGTCGCCAACCGCGTGCAGTCCCTTGGCGGGCGTCCGCAGGGTGAAGGAGCCGGAGCCAGTGGAATGCGCCCGCAGGGCGGAGTGCAGCCCCAGGGCGCTCGCCCGGCACAGCAGCCGCAACGCGGCGGCGGCAATCCGTCCTTCCCGGATGACGAGGACCTTGGACCGGCGTTCCCGTCCGAGGCCAGCGGCATGGACGACGTTCCGTTTTAGGAAATATTTGTGGGGGAATGATTTCTCCCACACTCCATATCAAGCGAAAGGGCTTGGACCGGGTACACGCCCGGTCCAAGCCCTTTCGCTTGTGGGAGAGCCGGGAAGCTGGGCATTCTATTGTCGAATTTCTGAGACCCCGCGGTCGCCGAAGGCTATTCCTCTTCCGCCGCGCCTTCCTGCGCCAACTTCAAATTCTTGGCGTAGGTGGCGGCGCTGATGCCCGCCACGCAACCTTCGCCAACGGCCTTGGCCATCTGCAGGGGCGCGCCGCAGATGTCGCCCGCGGCGAAGACGCCGGGGATGTTGGTGGCTTGGCGCTTGTCGGTTTCGAGGTACTTCATGCTTTCATCAAGCGTGAGGCCGAGCGAGGCGGCGAGTTCGAGCACGCCCTTGGCCCCCAGTTCGATGAACACGCCCGCCACGGGCAGGACGACGCCATCGCTGAGTTCCAGGGCGGTCACCTGGGTGTCGCCATGGATGGTCTTGACCTTGGCCCCCTCATGGATGATTGCGCCGCTCTCGGCGAGCTTGGTCTTGAGCGCGGGGGTGACGTCGAGGCTTTCGGACACGAGGTGCACGCTCTTGGCCAGGGCGAGCAGGGTGAGCGTGCCACCAGCCGCGGCGCTCTGTCCGCCGACGATGGCCACATCCTCGCCCTTGAAGAAGCCGCCGTCGCAGTCCACACAGTACGAAACGCCCCGGCCAAGCAACTCCTTTTCGCCCGGCGCACCCAACTTGTTGCGCGTGGTGCCGGTTGCGATGACCAGGCTGCGGGCGCAAATCTCCGCGCCGCTCTCGGTCTCGATTTGGAAACAGAGGCCAGTGGGGGTGATATTGAGCGCGTCCTCCTCCAGCACCTCCGTACCGAAGCTCTTGGCCTGGGCCAAGCCCGTGGTGAGCATCTCCTCACCGCTGGTCTTGAACATGCCGAGGAAGTTCTCCACGTGCGCCCAGAAGAGGCTGCTCTTGTTCATGCGCCCCATGAGGAGCACACGGGTCTTCTTGCGGGAGGCGTGGATGGCGGCCTGGATGCCGGCCGGGCCGCTGCCGAGGATGACGACGTCGAAGATGGGCTTGTCCATGGCGGCTCCTTTTGCGCACGGTCGTGCGTTAAGACGGTGAATTAAGCACCTTCCAAACGTTGGGCAAGGTCGGCGCGCACATGTTCTCGCAAGGTGTTGAGGAGCGTATCCTTGGGCAAGCCCGCAAACAGGGTCTCCAGGTAGCCGCGCTCGTGGAGCATGCGGCAGGAAGCGCGGAAGTTCAGGTCATAAAGCCAGCCGATGGTCATGATCTTGAAGTCGTTGATGTAGACGATGTCCTCGTAGTCGCCGGGTTTCCGGCGCAGCACGGCTTCGATGACCTTGGACGAGTAGGCCCCGGGCTCGTCCTTCACATCCAGGGCCACCTCGGGGTGAGGCGGATTTTTCTGGGAGAAATGCTCAATCATGACTTGGTAGATGTCGAGCTTGTCGCTGTCGCGCACAACGCGGGCCACCGTGTCCATGCCTGCGGAGCGCAGACGGGGCAGGGTGCGTTTGTTGTGCAGATAGACCGCGCCCAGCACAAGCCGACGGGTCTCGACAGTCGCGCCTTCGAGCATCTTTTCGCGCAGGGCGTGACGGACGCTCAAGCCTGCGTGATTCGCGGAAACGGTGTCGCGGAAGGTGCGGTACTGGCGGTACTGGGGAAAGCGGCCCACGTCGTGCATCAGCGCGGCCAGATGGCAGGCCAGCGCCAAGTGCTCCGGGAGTTTCTCGGCCTGGACGATGGCCTTCGCGATGCCGAGCACCCGCAGAGTGTGGTCGATCTTAAGCCTAAAAGCGAAGGCGTCGCCCGGTGCGCTCACATAGGGATCGGTGAAAGCCGCGAAGCGGGCTGCGACGGCATGCTCCAGTCCGCTTGGGGTCATCGGTCGATGGCCCGCTTTTCCAGTTTGTACCGGGCCTCGTCAATGCGTCCCGCACGATAGGCCGCGTCCAACTCCGCATGGGCCTTGCGGCGGGCCTCGGCGGCCTCGCGGTCCATTTCCTTGTCGCGCCAGATGCCGCGCGGACCGTAAAGCAGGCGCAGAAACAGGCAGATGATCCCCAGAATGAGGGCGGAGAAAGCGAAGGTGGCTAAACTCGTCTCCCAGTCGCCGCCGTAGCCGGTGTGGAACGGCCAGCCGGTCCACTTGGAGGGCAGCTCGGCCTGGCTGGAGAAACTCAACCCAAGGAAGTTCTGGGCCGCAAGGTTCAGGTAGGACATGAAACGTATGCCTCCGGGCGTGCTTTGACCGGACGGAATTTCCGGCCTCGACGCAGAGATACGTTGTCGCTGGCGTTGATGCAAGCGTTGGTGGGGGTGTGCGCGCTGTGCGATTGTCTCTTGTCTAAAGTTGGCGTATATGTCTCACAGAAGGGAGATGCCATGCGTATACTCATTGCGGAAGACGACCTCGCGAGCGCCCGCTATATGTCTGGGCTTCTGGCGCGATTCGGTGAGTGCACGGTGGTCGAGGACGGAGAACTCGCCTTGGCCGCCTACAACGCCGCCCGGAACGAAGGGCGGCCCTACGACTTCATCTGCCTGGACATCATGATGCCGCGCAAGAACGGGCAGGAAGTGCTCGAGGACATTCGCCGCGAAGAGTCGGCGGCCGGCGTCGCGCCCGGTCAAGGCGTCAAGATCGTCATGACGACGGCTCTCGGGGACGTGCGTTCTGTCATGAGCGCCTACAAAGGCGGCGCCACGGCCTACATCACCAAACCCATTTTGACCGAGCGGCTGTACGAGACCATGTCCAGCCTCGGCTTTGAGGTCTAGCGAGGACTCTTCGACCATGAAAATGAAGTGCCTGTTGACGCTTCTGGTTTTCGCGCTATCCTGCGCGCTTTTGGCAGATTCCGCTCTGGCCCGCCGCCTGGGTGGCGGAAGCTCTTTCGGCAGTAGAAGCACGTACAGCCGCAGCTATTCCCCGTCCAGCACCCCTTCTTCACCCTCGGCTCCGGCGCAGCCCGGCCAGATGTCCCCGACCGGCGCGCCCGCGCAAACCGCGCCCTTAGGGCAGGGCATGTTCCCGCGCCTGGGCTGGGGTTTGGGCGGCCTCTTGGCTGGCGGCTTCCTCGGCTCCATGCTTTTCGGCCACGGCGGCATGGGGGGCGGCGGCATTGGCCTGCTGGATTTCCTGCTCATCGGACTCATTGTGTACTTTGGGGTTAAGCTGCTGAGTGGCCGTTCCGGACCCGCCACCCCTGCTGGACAGCAAGACCGGCCCGCCGACGGGCAGCAGCCGCAGTCCGATCCTCACGCCCGCGCGGCCCAGAGCTGGAACTCCTTGCGCTCGCAGCCGCAGGCGCCCGCGACGCCCGCCGGAACGGAGACCACGGGGAGCTTCGGCGTTGCCCCCGCGTCCGAGCCTTTGCCCGACCCTGTCGTGCCTCAGGGGTTCAGCATTCCGGACTTCCTGGAAGGAGCCAAGACCGTGTACGCGCGCCTGCAGCACTCCTGGGACCGCCGCGATTTAAACGACATCGCGCTCTTCAGCACTCCGGAGGTCCTGGCTGAGATCAAGCGCCAGGCCGCATCCGACCCCACGCCGTCCAAGACTGAACTGCTGCTCGTCAACGCCAGAATGCTGGAGTTCCGTGAGGAGGAGGCTGATACCGTGGCCACGGTGCTCTTCGACGTGCTGCTGCGTGAGGACGCGAGCGAGGACCGGCCCAAGCAGATCCGCGAGGTCTGGCATTTCTCGCGCCCCACTGGCGACATTCATGCCAACTGGCGGCTCGAGGGCATCCAACAGTTGGAAGGCTAGAGCGGCTGGAAGCCGGCGCGGCCCGCATCCCATCATCACCAGAAGGCCCGGAAATGTTATTCCGGGCCTTCTGTCGCAAGGAGCACATATGCTGAAGCTCAAGGATTGCTTCAAGGTCTACACCACGGACCAGGACAAGGCCGTTCCTCCGGCCGAAACCGTGGCCAAGGTCAAGGCCAGGCTGGACGAAAAGTGCAAAGGCGTGCTTGAGGAGACGAAGCGCGTGGACACCGGCCGCCTGGGTATCCCCGTTTTCTTGAGCATCTGCGGTCCGGAGGCGCGCGCTGTGATGCCCACGCGCAAACAGATGGGCAAGGGCGCAAGTCCGGCCCAAGCCGAGGCCTCGGCCCTCATGGAATTGGTGGAGCGCTTTAGCTACTTCAGCTTCTGGGCGGACGAGACGAACTTCACCCTGGCCACTTGGTCCGAGGCGGAGAAGCTCTTCGGCGCACAGCTGATGGGGATTAGCCAGGTCTGCCAGTCTGTGGACGACCAGCTTAGCCCGGAGGACGCGCGCAGGCTCATGGACTTGGTGCGCTGGCGCTTTTGCCCGGCACTCAACGTGGCCACGGGCGAAACCTGCGTGCTGCCACTCGACTGGTTCAAGACCCTGAATGAGTTCAATGGCTCCAGCGCGGGAAATACCCCGGAGGAGTCCGTGTTGCAGGGCGGTTGCGAGTTGGTGGAGCGCCATGTGTCAGCCGTCGTCGACCGTTCCTCGCCAGAATTGCCCACCATCAACCAGGACACCCTGGACGATCCGGTTTTGCTGGACCTGTGCCAGCGCTTCCGCAAGAATGGCATCCTGCTGCTTTTGAAGGACTTCTCATTTGGGATGCCCGTACCCACCGTGGCGGCGCTGGCCATTGACCCCAAGACCTTCCCGGGCCTGAGCGAAATCGTCTACACTGCGGGCACCGCGGCTTCGCCGGTAAAAGCGGCTGTGCGCGCGGTGACGGAGATCGCCCAATTGGCGGGCGACTTCGAAACCGGGCGCGTGTACGAGGCTTCCGGGCTGCGCAAGTTCACCGATCCCGAGCAGTTCGCTTGGCTCACCAAGGGCCCCGTGGTGGACTTGAGCTCCCTGCCCAGCGTTGAGGACAACAACATCCGCGTGGAAGTGGCGCGGTTGGCCGATGGATTGCTCGCCCAAGGCCGCACCCTGTATACCGTGGCCACCACGCGCGCTGATCTGGATGTGCCCGCCAATTATAACATCGTGCCGGGCTTCGACTTCCGCGAGCGCACTGCGCACCGCAGCCTGGGACTTTTCGTTGGCCGCAAGCTGGCCGAAGAAGCCCCGGACGAGGAGGCTGCCGCCGGGCTGGCCATCTTGGCCGAGGTGGACCCGGACGCCTATTATCTTCAGTTTTTTCAAGCCTTGCTGGCCTTGCGCCTGGGGGACCTCTCCGGTGCGGCTGAGCTTTTCGCTCAGGCCGAGGACAGCCAGCCGGGTGGGGAGGAACGCGCTCTGTGCGCCTTCTATCAGGCCTACGCCCTTTCGCAGGACGGAGAGTGGCCAACAGCCCTGCCGCATCTGGACCGGGCCATCGAGCTTGACGCCGATGTGAAGGAATACTTCAACCTGCGCGGGGTGGGGCGATTCAAGGCCGGGGAGTACGCCTTGGCCAAGGAGGACTTCCACGCTGTGCTCGGGCTGGACAGCGGTTCGGCTCCGGACCTGGCCAACCTCGGCCTGTGCCACAAGTTTCTGGGCGAGCGCGAAGAGGCGTTGGAGTGCCTGACCTCGGCTCTTGAACTGGATTCGTGTCTGGAATATGCCCGCACTCATTTGAATGAATTGCGCGGGAACTCGGAAGAATAAAATTCCCCCGGAAAGGCGGATATACTTCCGGACCATATTGACCAGGAGCATAAAATCCATTACTCCCACTCAGACGCGAACAGCCTCATGGTGACGCGTCGAACTTCGGAATCAAGCGGTTAAGGCTTTTCCCATAAGATCCTAGAGGAGGACGACGAATGGCTTTTATCGAGTACAAAGGCACAAAGTTCGAAGTGGACGAGGACGGCTTTCTGTTGAAGTTTGAAGAATGGAACCCTGACTGGGTTGAATACATCAAGGAGAGCGAGGGTATCGCCGTCATCTCTGAGAACCACCAGAAGGTCATCGACTTCCTGCAGGATTACTACAAGAAGAACGGCATTGCTCCCATGGTGCGCATCCTGTCCAAGGTGACCGGATACAAGCTGAAGGAGATCTACGAGCTGTTCCCCTCCGGCCCCGGCAAAGGTGCCTGCAAAATGGCTGGCCTGCCCAAGCCCACCGGCTGCGTGTAGTCCACAGCCCAGTGTATGCAAAGAGGCGGGAGCTTTTGCCCCCGCCTCTTTTTTTTTGCCCTGCGTCGGCTTCATCGTCGGCGTCGGGCGTGTCTGTTTCGGGTGTTTATTTCTCCGGCTCGGCCATGCGGATGGCGCAGAACTTGCCGCACATGCCGCATTCCTTGCCGTGCTCCGAGCCCTGGGAGCGCTGACGCACCAAACAGGGATCCAGGGCGGCATCGGCCATGCCCTTCCAGTCGAGCTTCATGCGTGCGACGCCCATGGCGTCCTCCCGGGCAACGGCCCAGGGGCGGCCCAACGCCGTCTCCCCCGCCTGCGCGGCGATGCGCGAAGCAAGCACGCCCTCATGCACATCCTTGGCGTCGGGCAGACATAGGTGCTCCGCAGGGGTGAGATAGCAGAGGAAGTCCGCTCCGTACTGCGCTGCCAGGGCCCCGCCGATGGCCCCGGCGATGTGGTCGCGCCCGGCCGCCGTGTCTGTCACGAGAGGTCCCAGCACATAGAGCGGAGCGCCGAAGGTGGCGCGTTTGATGCCCTGGATCTGCGCCTGCACCATGTGCAGGGGCACATGCCCGGGGCCCTCAATCATCACGCCCACGCCCGCGGCCCAGGCGCGCTTCGCCAGAACGCCCAGGGTCAGCACCTCCTCCCACTGGGCCGGGTCGCCCGCATCTATGCCCGCGCCAGGGCGCAAGCCGTCGCCCAGACTGATGACCACGTTGTGCTTGCGGCAAATGTCGAGCAGGTCGTCGTAATGGGTGAGCAGGGGATTCTCCTGCCCGGTGCGGCGCATCCAGCGGGCCAGAATGGCCCCGCCCCGCGACACGATGCCAAGCTGGCGCGTGCCGCTTTGGGCCAGTTCCGCACCACGGCGGGTGAGGCCGCAGTGCAGGGTCATAAAGTCCACGCCCTGTTCGGCCTGCTTGGCCACCTCGGCCAGGATCTCTGCGGGGTCGAACCCAGCGGGGTCGCGGCCGGACTCGGTGCACTGCTGCGCCACGGCATAGATGGGCACAGTGCCCAGCGGCAAGGGGGAGGACGCGAGCATGCGCTCACGAATGCCATCCAAGTCGCCGGCCGTGGAGAGGTCCATAACGGCGTCGGCTCCGGCGTTTTCCGCGACCTGCAACTTGTCCGTTTCACCAGCAAGCGTGCTGGTGACGGGTGAGGTGCCGATGTTGGCGTTGACCTTCACGCGCGCGGGCTGGCCGATGAGTGTGGCGCGCACGTTTGTATGCTTCGGGTTGGCGAGCAGGGTCAGCGCGCCTTGGTCGATGCGGGCGCGGATGTCCGCCTCGGTCATGTGTTCATAGACGCTCAGCTTCGCCATGTTCTGGTCGAGCATGGCCGCCAGGGCGGAATTCTTTTGGATGAGGGACATGCGCACTCCTTGTTATTCACCCGGTGGGCTGTTCAAGCAGGGACATGCGCGGAGGGGAGGACTGATGAAGATCAGACTGGTCCATTTCCTCCAACGGCATGACCCGTATCAGGTTCCACGGTCGGTCCCGGTGGCAGGGACCCTCTCAGCCCGGTTCCCCGGACCCCCGTATGGCAAAATCTGGCAATGAACGAGAATTCTAGCTAGCCGCACAGGGTGAGGAAGTCAACAGCTGTCGCCGTGGGACAGAATTGGCCCTGGCCTAGAAAAACTCGCCCCAGGCCTCTTGCAATCCGAAAACATCGGGCGTATATGCCCCTTCTTCAAGTGAACAATGAGCACGGAGAAAACCATGAAAAAAGATATCCATCCCAATGTGATCGACGCCAAGGTGCGCTGCAACTGTGGTTATGAGGCCGAACTTATGACCGTCAAGGGCAAGGAAGTGACCGTCGAAATCTGCTCCAACTGCCACCCGTTCTACACGGGCAAGCAGCGTTTTGTGGATACCGCCGGCCGCATCGACCGCTTCCGCAAGAAGTACGCGAACCTCGCCGACGCCAAAAAGTAGCGCGTACGCCGCACTCTGGAATGCCTCTGTTGGGTACCCAATGGAGGCATTCTTGTTTCTATTCGCATGGTTCTGGCGTGCTGGAGCCATAGTGCGTACCCAGGCTTTACTTTGAACCAGCCGGACTTATCTGGAAGGGGCTTGCCGGATGTCCCGGCTGGTGGAATGATTGGCCATAGCCCCTTGACTATCCAGAGGTTGCTCTCTTGAGACGCGCTTTTCTCCCCTTTCTCTCCGCAAGCCCCACCGTGGGCGGACAGGCTGTCATTGAAGGCGTGATGATGCGCGCCAAAAACCGTCTCGCCATTGCCGTGCGCAAACCAGACGGGCAGATCGTCGTCGATCTGCGCCCCTGGTTCTCCCTCACCGACTCGCCCATCCTGAAGAAGCCGTTTTTGCGGGGTTTTCCCGTGCTCCTGGAGACCCTGGTCAACGGCATCAAGGCGCTCAACTTCTCGGCCATGCTGAGTTCGGAGGACGAGGAGGGCGAAAGCGAAATCACGTCCTGGCACCTGGTGCTCACCATGTTTATCGCCCTGGGCGTGGCCCTTGGGCTTTTCGTCGTGGTGCCGCACGTGCTTTCGGCTGTCATGCAATGGCTCGGCCTTTCGGGCGACGTGGACTCTTTGAGCTTCAACGCCTGGGATGGCACGTTCAAGATGCTGGTCTTTGTCGGCTACATCGGCCTTATCTCCTTTGTGCCGGATATTCGCCGCGTCTTCCAGTACCATGGGGCGGAGCACAAGGTCATCTGGAACTTCGAGAGCGGCGAACCGCTGTCCGTGCCCATGGCCCAGGCCCAGAGCCGTCTGCACCCGCGTTGCGGCACCTCTTTCCTGTTGTTTGTGCTGGTCGTGAGCATTATCCTGCACTCCGTCCTGGTGCCGTTTCTGCTTTCGTTCTACAAGCCGGACGTGTTCCTGCTCAAGCATCTTTATATTGTTGCGGCCAAGCTTTTCTTCATGATCCCCGTGAGCTGCGTGGCTTATGAGATCATCCGCTTCGCCGGAAAGTTCAACACCAACGTGCTCTGCCGCATGCTGTGCTGGCCTGGGTTGGCGCTTCAGATGCTCACCACCAAGGAGCCTGACGACAGCCAGGTCGAGGTGGCCATGGCCGCCCTTAAATGCGCCGTGAGCGAGGAGGGCTGCTCCTGATGTTTGCCAAGCTTGAGGAGATCGAACGCAGCTTCGAGGATCTGGAAAAAGAACTCGGTGCGCCGGAAGTCTTGGCCGACCAGGAACGCTACCGCAAGGTCGCCAAGAGCCATGCCGATCTGGGCACCATTGTGCGCGCCTTCCAGGAATACAAACGCCTGGACCATGAGCTCGCGGACAACCGTGAACTTCTGAAGGACGCCGACCCAGAGATGCGCGAGATGGCCGAGTCTGAGTCCGAAGGCCTCAAGGCCCGTTTGGTGAAGTTGGACGCCGATCTGAAGCTGATGCTTCTGCCCAAGGATCCCCTGGACGACAAGAACAGCATCCTGGAGATTCGGGCGGGTACCGGCGGCGAAGAAGCTGCGCTTTTCTGCGCTGATCTCTTCCGCATGTATTCCAGATATGCTGAGCGTGTGGGCTGGCGTGTGGAGATTCTTGACGCGAACCCGACGGACACCGGCGGCTATAAGGAAGTCATCGCTTCCGTCTCCGGCGACCGCGTGTACAGCAAACTCAAGTGGGAGGCCGGGGTGCACCGCGTGCAGCGCGTGCCCGCCACTGAGGCCCAAGGCCGCATCCACACAAGCGCCGTCACCGTGGCCATCATGCCCGAAGCGGAGGATGTGGATGTGGATATCCGCACCGAGGATCTGCGCATTGATGTGTTCCGCGCCAGCGGTTCCGGCGGTCAGCACGTCAACCGGACGGAATCCGCCGTGCGCATCACGCACCTTCCTTCCGGGCTGGTGGTGCAGTGTCAGGACGAGAAGTCGCAGCACAAGAACAAGGCCTCGGCCATGAAGGTCCTGCGCTCCCGCCTGCTGGCCCAGGAGCAGGAAAAGGCGAAGGCCGTGGAGACCGACATCCGCCGCGCACAGGTTGGCTCGGGCGACCGCTCCGAGCGCATCCGCACCTACAATTTCCCGCAGGGCCGTGTCACAGATCACCGCATCAACCTCACGCTCTACAAGTTGGACGCGGTGATGGAAGGTGATTGCGGCGATCTCATCCAAGCCCTGACCAGCCATTACCAGACCGAGGCCTTGAAACAGCAGGCCTCCGGCTCCTAAGGCCGTGGACGAACTCCGCCGCACCGTGCGCGAGGCCGTCTCCTGGGCCGAAAGGGAGCTGGCGGCTGCCGGTGTAGACGCTCCCAGGCTTTCCGCTGAGCTTCTGGCGGGACGCGCCTTTGGGCTGTCGCGGCTTGGCCTTATTACACACCACACGGACACGCCCGCGCCGGGCAGCATGGACACTTTTTACGCCCTTGTGGCCCGTCGCGCCGCAGGCGAGCCCGCCGCCTACATCCTGGGCGAGCGGGAATTTTTTGGCTTAGACTTCCGCGTCACACCGGACGTGCTCATACCTCGTCCGGAAACCGAGGGAATCGTGGAGGAGGCGCAGCGCCTGTTTTTGGCCGACACGCCGCTTGTCTTTGCCGACTTTGGCACCGGGTCCGGGGCCCTCGCTGTAACCCTGGCCCATGAGTTTCCGGCTGCGCGCGGTCTCGCTGTGGACATCTCGGAGCAGGCCCTGGCGGTTGCCAGCGGCAATGCCCGCGCCAATGGCGTCGCGGAACGTCTTGATTTTGTGCGCGCGGACTTCACGACCCTCGAACTGCCCGCCGCGTCCCTGGATCTGCTGGTATCCAACCCACCGTACGTCACCGAAAGCGAGTATGCCATGCTCTCGCCGGAGGTGCGCGATTTTGAACCCGCGCTGGCGCTGGTGAGCCCGGAAGAGGGGCTGGCCCACATCCGGGGGCTGCTGCCCGTCGCCGTGCGCGCCTTGCGACCCGGAGGCGTGTTGCTCTGTGAACTGGGCTGTGGACAGGGACCGGCCGCTTTGGCCTTGACCAGCGAGTCCGGCCCCGGCTTGTGCAATGTCACTATCCTCAAGGACTACGCCGGACTGGACCGCATCCTCAAAGCGTTTCGCGCTGACTGAAATGCCGCAGTTTCAAACGCAAGTGTCGCATCCATGCGACCTATTGGCAGAAAAGACACAGTCCAGACGACGCGGCGTATCGCTAAATTGCTATTAAAATCAGCCAACTAAACATCTGTTTGAAGTTGGCATTCCCTGTGCATATTGCTGTGCGTTGGAGGAACCATGCATCAGACCACCATTCGCAACACGGTACGCTGCACGGGAATCGGCTTGCATAGCGGCAAGCAGGTGGAAATGGTGCTGCGCCCCGCGCCCGAGGATACGGGCATCCTGTTTGCGCTCCGCAGCGGGTCTGGCACTTCCTTTCTGAGCCCCAAGCCGCGCCTTGTGGTCGATACCGGCTTGGCTACCAGCCTGGGCAACGGCCACGACCACATCGCCACCGTTGAGCATTTGCTGGCCGCTGTCCGCGGCCTCGGCATTGATAATATCCGCATCGAAGTGCAGGGCCGCGAGCTGCCCATCATGGATGGCAGCGCCGCCTCTTTCGTCTACTTGCTGAATCAGGCCGGACTGCGCCGCCAGACCAAGGCCCGCAAGGTCCTGGCCATTACCAAGCCCATTGTCTTCAGTCGCGACGGTAAGTTCGTTAAAGCCACCCCGCACGATGGTTTCGAAGTTAACTACACCATCCAGTTCGCACACCCGCTTATCGGCCGCCAGAATTTGAACCTGGAAGTCACCCCGGACATCTTCGCCACCGATCTCGCCAAGGCCCGCACCTTCGGGTTCCTGCGCGAAGTGGAGTACCTGCACGCCAACGGCTTGGCCCTTGGCGGCAACCTGGACAACGCCGTGGTGCTTGACGAGTTCGGCGTGCTGAACACCGACGGCCTGCGTTACCCCGACGAGTTTGTGCGCCATAAGCTGCTGGACTTCGTTGGGGACATGGCCGTCATGGGCCTGCCCCTGCAAGGACGCTTTGAAGTCTTTGCTTCCGGGCACGCGCTGAACAATTCGTTCCTGCGCTACCTGGAAGACAACGCCGCCGAGTACCTTGAAGAGCGCACCCTGGAACTGCCCACCATCGCTCCTGCTGCCGCGCCCGCCAAGGTCGCCCCCAAGCAGCAGCCGGTTCCCGCCGGTCTGCGCCAGCCCGTCATGGCGTAACGGTAACGCAAAGCAAGCAACTGGAAGCGCCCTTCGGGGCGCTTTTTTTGTGTCCGGGGAATTTGAGGGAAAAGTTTGGGGAACCTGTCAGAAGGTTGGTTTCGCTCAGGTCCCTGCCCAACGACTTTTGGGAAAGAGGAAGGTTAGACGCGTGTATTCAGTCCGCCGGAAGACCATGCAGGCACATCGCCGAACAGTTCACCCAACACGCCGCCCAGGGCTGAAGGCCGATGCCGGGTCGGTCCCAGGAGCTGTGGCTCCTGGCCCAACAACTCCCGGCCGACTGCCGCCAGTTCCACCAGCATGACACCGGCGCTCTCTGGACGTTCCGCCGTCACGCTCAAGCGAACGGCCGGGCCGGTAATGAACCGGGCCTCAATGCCGCCGCAGCTTGCGTCGACGGCGCTCAATGCCGTCTCGACACCGCCGCCGGCGTGCGCGCGGCGCAGCATCTCCTGCCGTCGCAAGCCCGGAAGCAGCCAGGGTTCATAGAGCGCTTGGGCGCCTTGTTCTATGGCCATGCTATTGATCTGCGTGAGATATTCTTGAATCTTGGCGAAATGCTGAACTGAATCCGGCTGTTTGGACAGGGCCAGGGCAAAGGCCTCTCGACGGATATCGGATTGCGGCGGTGTTCCGGCGAGGGCCGTGAATACCGCTGCGCCCTGCGTTTCGAAAACCTCTCTGGCAGAGCGGAAGCGCTGCACCAATCCGGGAAGGTCGCCCGCATCCATGCCCGCGGTGAGCGCCTGGAGCATGATCTCTGGCGTCAGCGCCCGCACAATGAACACGAGCTGGTCGCCGGGGTCGGCGTGGACCTCCAACCGGGCCAGCAACTCCTCGCCGCCCACCTGCACCCAATAAAGACCATTCTGCTCACGCCGCAGGATGCGCCCTTTGACCCGCTGGCCGATGCTGTGCCGGGCGCGGAAAGCGGCCGCGCGGTCGCGGTTCTCGCTGGATTGGCCGAAGCCCGCCCCATAGCCGGAAATGCGCATTATTTCTGCCACCGCTAGAAGGTTGACTGGTCGATGATGAGTTCCACCTCGTCGGTGCCGACGCCCGTGGCCTTGGAAAGTTCCTTGACGCTCTTGCCCTGGCGGTGGCCGGTGATGATGATCTGGCGCAGGAATTGAGGGGAGCGGGCATATTCGTCCGCCTGTTTGAGCAGCTTGTTCAGGATGATCACGCGTTCGGTGAGTTCGGTGTCCAGATGGGCCAGTTCCTCCTGCCTGCGGCCGAAGCTGTCCACCAGTTCCTGCTCCAACTGCGCGTTGGCGCGCAGCTTGATTAAAAACTCCTCCTGCTTGGTCTGCATGCGGGCGATGAGCGCCTCGGATTTGCGCAGGCGCAGGTAGAAGGCGATGACCACGAACAGAAGGGCCAGTTCGGTGATGGTGAGGGCCAGGAGCATGAGGGCGGATATCTGCATGGCGGCACCTGTGGGTTAAGCGGTGGGACACCCGGCAAAGCATTTGCCGATGCCGGTCAGATGCCCGGTTTCGCGGGGAAAAGCAATGCGCCGGAGCTGGTGAGGGGAGCAGGTGGGCGCGGACGGTTCTCCCGGGATGTCCGCCGCGCCCTTTTTGACAAAGCGGAGGGGGCTACTTCCGCGCGCCGAAGGACTGGGCGAAAAGGGCGGCGATGGCCGCGCGTCCGTTGTCCTCCAGAAAGCGGGTGCCTGTGCCCGTGAAATGCGCCTTGGTGATGACCGGGTTGGCGACCCGCTGCCAAGCGTTGTCTGTCCATGTAAACCAGCCATTCTTCACCTGGTCGTAGACGAACAGGGGCTTGTTGCAGATCTTGGCGAATTCCGCGCCCCAGCCCGTGCCGCCGTTGACCGTTCCGTTGTCCAGGATGGCGCCCACTACGAAGACCTCAAGCCCGGCGTCCACTTGATACATGATGGTGCGCAGGACCATGCGGATGAGGGGTCCGTTGCTGAAGTTGCGATCGAGCAGTTTGGAAACGTATGTGAGGCTCACATCCTTGCGCATGAGTTCTTCCTGGGTCAGCATGCGCAGGCCGCGGGTGCGCTCAATTTTATGCCCTTCGAAGGAGTAATTGATCTCCTGAACGCCGAAGCGTTCGGCCTGCTTGCCGAATTCCGCTTCCGCGCCCTGGGCGCCGCCGCTGAACAGGGTGAACTCGCTGGCTTCGGACATAACATCTCCTTGTCGTGGTGGTTTTGGCGGCGAGAGAACGCCACTCGCCGTTTGTGTATTATGCACATTCCTGTGGTGGGAGGCAATCCCGCTTCAAGAGAAGTTTGCCGCGTCGGGTTTCAAGCGACACGCTACGCGCAAAAAATGAGCACAGGAAATGCGAAGGGCAAAGGAGGAGGGGAAACGGCGAAAAAGGGAGGGCTAAATCTTGACGTTGATGATATTGCCCGACCAGGGGCTGGCGTTTGAGGACTGGCTGCTGTCCACGGACTGCTCTGTGTCTGGGGGGGGCATGGGGCGGCGCGCCGGACGATGTTGCGCTTGCTGCTGCGCATCCTTGTTGTTGCCGCCAGACTCACGGCCCATGGCGTCGATCCCTTCGTCCTTTTCCACTTCCTGGACGCTGTGCTCTTCCTTGCGCTGATTTTCAGCCACAAGCTGACCGAAGAGAACCGTTTGCGCCTCGTTAGGGATGTGCTGCGGCCCAATGATCTGCTGTACGTTGGGCAACTGCGAGATCAGGATGGGGAGGTCCAGCGGACTTGTCGCCATTTACTTCACCACATATTCCTCGAACAGCAGGTTGTCGAATTTTCCGTCAGTGGCATACTGGTTGATGACCAGGAGAAGTTCGCTTTTCAAATTGTCAGCGTTATGCTCATCGGCCAAAAATTGCACATCTTTATTCTTGAGATAATAGAAGATGGCGTTGCGCACGGCCAAGTGCTTCAGCTCAATTTCTTTGGCCACGGACGGGGTTGTTGTGGTGAGCAGGAGGCGCACGGTGAGGAAACGGATCTGGTCGCCCTCGCCCTTTTGCTCGACCAGGAACGGTTCGAGTCGCACCTGTATTTCCGCAGGCGCGGGCTTGGCTTCCTTGGCGCTACTTGTAGCCTCCTTGGGGGCCGCGTGCTTGGTCGGCTCCGGCGCGGTGGCGGTCTTGCCTTTAAAAAGAAGCATCTTGACGGCCACAGCGGCTACAATGATTCCAACCAGGGCGGCCGCCCCGATGATGATGAGCTTTTTCTTGCGGTCCAGCCCGGAAGGCTTCTTCTCTGTGTCGTCCTCAAGACCGACCGCTTCCATCGGCGCCGGAGCAGGCTTAACCTCTTCTTCCTCTTCCAGGAAGGGCGCGTCCTCCAGGTCGAGTTCGACCTTCTGCGTGCCTCGCGTGGGCTCGCTGGTGTCGATCAGAACGTCGGACTGTTTGGCCCCGTTTGCGGAAGTTTCCCCGGTAGCATCAGTCTGGTCAGCCATGATCGTAATGCCCCCCGGTCAAGGGCCCGGGCTTTAGCTGGCGAAGATCTTGTCGATCTTCTGGCCCAGAGTCTCGGGTGTGAACGGTTTGACGATGTAGTTGGAAACCTTGGCCTGCACGGCCTCAATGATGTTCTCCTGCTGGGCTTCGGCCGTGACCATCAGAAACGGCGTGGTGGAATATTCCTCGCTGGAGCGGACTTTGCGCAGCAGCTCAATGCCGGTCATCTGAGGCATATTCCAGTCGGAGATAATAAAGTCGATGTTGTCGCGGTTGAGCGTTTCCCAGGCCGTGGTGCCGTCATCAGATTCGACGACGTTGTTGAAGCCGAGCTGGCGGAGGATGTTTTTAATGATCTTGCGCATGGTCGAGAAATCATCAACAACAAGGATGCGCATGTTCTTGTCAGCGGGCATGTTTTCTCTCTCCTGTCAGCCTTCATTTTCGTAACGCTTGCGAAAACTGTCTCGCAGCTTTGCCAGGGCCTGTGAATGCAATTGAGAAACGCGCCCTTCAGTGATGTCCATGACTTGGGCGGTTTCCTTCATGTTCAACTCTTCACCGTAATACAAAGAAATGACAAGCTTCTCTCTTGGTGTCAAATCTTCTATGAGCCCAGCAATCTTGTCAACCATTTCCTGAAAAGCTGTGGATTGATAGGGCTCATTTTCCGTCAATGATTCGCTGGTGCCGACGAAATTCTCCTGAAATGCGTCCAGACTCACGCACAATTGGTTCTGCAACGCTTCCAGACCGTTCTGCACCTCGCGCGGGGACATGCCCGTCTTGGTCGCCAGCTGCTCCTGCGTAGGCGCCGCTCCGGTTTCATGTTCGATCTGGCGCATGGCCTCGTCGAGGATTTTGACCTTCTGGCGCATCCCGCGGGAGAACCAGTCCATGCGCCTGAGCTCGTCGAGCATGGCGCCTTTGATGCGGTTTTCGGAATAGGTGTCGAACTTGATGCCGAGCTCCGGGCGGAACTTTCCCAGTGCGTCGAGAAGCCCGATGCTCCCAGCACTAATAAGTTCGCCAAGCTCAACGCTCTGCGGAAGCTTGTTCTTCATCCGCAGGGCGAGAATGCGAATCTTCGGGGCGTAGTGGCGGACGATCTGTTCCTGGTCGCGGGGGGGGAAATGCGCCCAGGCCTGTTGCCCGGCCTCCAACTCACGCCACGGACTGCTCCTGGAAGAGGAGCTTTTTCCAAAAGAACTTGATGTTTCCATCTGCTTTTGCCGTGACTTTCCAAGTGTTGATTTTGTCCGCAGCATGTCGGATGGCCACGCTGGCCGGGCAATTGGGGCTCATCTGCATAAAGGGCGTCTGGTTGATGACGGCCTTGCGCACCGCGGGGTCGAGGGGGATGAAGCCCACCAGGTCAAGAGACACGCCGGAGAGAAAATGGTCGCAGGCTTTGTACAACTTGATGAAAATCTCTTTTGCCGTCTTTTCGTCCTTGGCCATGTTCACCAGAACGCGGAACCGGTCAACCCCATGGTGCAGTTTCAGCACCTTGATGAGCGCATAGGCGTCCGTGAGGGACGTGGGTTCGGTGGTCAAAACCACCAGCCGTTCCTGCGCCGCTATGTTGAAATAGAGCACATTGTCGTTGATGCCCGCTCCCGTGTCCACAATCAGGTGGTCGATGCCGCCTTCAAGATAGTCCATGGCCTCAAGCAGGTCCAGCTTTTGTCCGGTGGTGAGGTTCACCATGTCGCTGACACCGGAGGCTGCGGGAAGGATGCGAAAGCCGTAGGGGGTGTCGCAAAGGATGTTCTCCAGCGTCATGCCCTCGTTGAACAGGTGGAATAGGTTCAGCTTGGGCGCGAGGCCCAGGATGACATCCACGTTGGCCAGACCCAGGTCGGCGTCCAGGATGACCACGCGCTTGCCCATCTGGGTCAGCGCGCAGGCCAGGTTCACCGAAATGTTCGTCTTGCCGACCCCGCCCTTGCCGGAGGTGACGGAAAAGACCAGGGGGAGTGCCGTCGCAGTCATGGTGCCTCGCCTTATGCCGCCTGCTCGGCGCTTTGGCCGGGCAGCGTGTGCTTGAAGATCAACCGCCACAACAGGTCGCTTGAGGCTGGGGCAATGCTGTTTTTGAGCCCCGAGCCAAAAGACAAGGCGGATACGGGCAGTTCCGTGAGCCGCGCCATGTTCAGCAGCGCTCCGAAACTACAGGCTTCGTCCAGTTTCGTCCAGATGAGACTTTGTAACTGCGGGCACATGTAGCGCCGGGCGATCTCGGCGTACTGGCTGGCGGCGAAGTATGGCGCTAGCACCAGATGCGCGGCCATGTCGAGGCTTTCGGCCAGTCCAAGGTCGGCCAGATGCTCGGCCAGAGAAGACTTGCCGGACAGACCGGGCAGGTCCACGAAAATCATGTCGAACTTGTGCGCTTCCTTGAGCAGTTCCTGCATATCCTCGGCGCTGCCCGCCTCGCGGAAGGCCAAGCCGGAAAGGTCCGCATAGTGACGCAGCACAAGGCGTCCTTTGCCTTGTCCCTGGTCGGCGGCGACCACACAGATGCGCGCTTTGGGCCGCGCCTGCTTTTCGCGCAGGGCCAGGCGGATGAGCGTCAGGGTCTTGCCCACGCCGTGGGGGCCCGCAAAGATGTGGAATTTCTGACGCCATTTATTTGACTCGAAGCCATAGCAGGGGGCCACGGATTCCAGCACCGGCAGGATAGGCCTGTCGGGGTCGGCCTTGAGCTCCAGAAACACGCGCAGGAGCACCTGCATGTCCGCTTCCTCGCGCTCCAGGTACTTGATGGCCACGCGTTGGCGTGGAGAGAGGTCTTCCATGTTGAGCTGCGGCTTCACCAGGGCCATGAGCTGGTCTTTGATCTGACGCCACTCGCAGGCCCAGTCCGTCGGATTTCCGTCCATCTGCGGCATGATGCCTCCCGCGTTGCGCGCGGGCATGAGGGGCGCGTTCTTTGAAGGCCCTCCCGCCGACCTGGGGTCGATGGCTGCGGTGATCTCGCAGCTCTTTCCAGCCCCACCGCGCACGGTCTTGGTGCCCAGAATAATGGCTTCCTCGCCTAACTCGGCCTTCACCTTCGCCAGGGCAGCCTGAATGTCGGATCCCTTGAATGTTTTTACGTGCATGGCATCAGCTCAGTTTAACAGTGGCCAGGGATTGGATTCGGATATCTGCCGGTATCTCCGCCTGCGAAATCACTGGCAGAGTTGGCAGGAAGCGAAGCAACAATTGGGCCAAGTGCGGGCGCACCTGCGGTGTTGTGAGCAGAACGGGCTGGCCGTCCGTGCCCACGGCGTTCTCCTGGGCTGTGGAGATGGCCTTGATGATCTGCTGGGCCTTGGCGGGTTCCAGTGCCAGATAGCCGCCCTGGTCGGTGTTGCGCAGGCTGTTCACAAGCACCACATCAATGTCGGACGCAAGGGTGAGGATGGGCAAGGCGTTGTCGCTGGACAGGTAGCCCTTGACGATTGTGCGGCCCATGCGCGAGCGGATGTACTCGGTGAGCACTGCCGGTTCTTGCACTGCCGAGCCATAGTCGGCCAGGGCTTCCACGATGGAGAGCATATCACGGATGGAGATGCCCTCGCGCACCAGGTTTTGCAACACCTTCTGCACGGTGCCGAGAGGAAGCACACCAGGCACAAGATTCTCCACGGCCTTGGGCGCGCGTTTGGCCAGGTTGTTCAGCAGTTCCTGCACCTCCTGGCGGCCCAGGAATTCGTGCAGGTTGCGGCGGAACACCTCGGTCAGGTGCGTGGCCACCACGGTGGAGGGGTCCACCACCGTGTAGCCGGCCAGCATGGCCGACTCGCGCCGGGCCTCGGGTATCCAGACTGCAGGCAGGTTGAAGGCCGGCTCCACAGTCGCGACGCCGTCGATGCGGTGTTTGGCGTCTCCGGGGTCCATGGCCAGGAAGTGGTCGATCAGAATCTCCGCGGAGGCAATGGGGTTGCCCTTCACCAGCACACGGTACTCGCCAGGCTTGAGCTGCAGGTTGTCGCGCAGATGCAGCGAGGGGATGACCACGCCCATGTCCAGTGCGAACTGGCGGCGGATGCTGCGGATGCGCGAGAGCAGGTTGCCGTTCTGTTCCTCGTCCACCAGGGGGATAAGGCCGTAGCCCACCTCGAGCTCCAACTGGTCGAGAGGCAGCAGCGACTGCACTTCTTCCGGCGTGTCGAGCTTCGGGCCGCCCTTGGCCTTGTCCTTTTCGGCCTGCTGCTGCGCTTCGTGCGCCGGGCGGGTGCGTTCGGCCATGCGGGCGACGAAGAAAATCAGGCCCGCAAACAAGATGAAGGGTATGGTCGGGAGGCCCGGGACCAGAGCGAACACCAACAGAATACCCGACACCAGCTTGAGCGCGCGGTGGTGGAAAGTCAGCTGGCCCAGGAATTCCTCGCCCATTTTGGCCTCTGCGGCCGCGCGGGAGACGATGATGCCTGAACCCGTGGCGATGATGAGCGAGGGAATGGTGGAGACCAGACCGTCGCCGATGGAGAGCAGGGTGTATGTGCGCGCGGCCTCCTGCCAAGGCAGGCCCTTCTGGAACACGCCGACGAAGAAGCCGCCAATGATGTTGATCATGAGCAGGATCATGCCGGCTTTCACGTCGCCCTGAACGAACTTGCCCGCACCGTCCATGGCGCCGTAGAAGTCGGCTTCCTTGCGGATCTTGTTGCGTCGTTTGGTAGCCTCGGGCTCGTCGATGAGCCCCGCGTTCAAGTCCGCCTCAACGGCCATCTGCTTGCCGGGCATGGAGTCCAGGGTGAAGCGCGCGGCCACTTCGGCGATGCGCGTCATACCGGCAACGATGACGGTCTTGTTGATGGTGAAGAGGATGAAGTAGACGACGATGCCGATGGCATAGTTGCCGCCGACGACGAACTCGCCAAAGCTCTGGATGACCGAACCTGCCGCGCTGGTGCCCTCATCGCCGTGCAGGAGAACGAGGCGTGTTGCCGCCACGTTGAGAGACAGGCGCATCAGGGTGGTGACCAGGAGCAAGGACGGGAAGATTGTGAACTCCATGGGCGATTCCATGAACATGCAGGTGATGAGGACCACCAAGCTCATGGAAATGCTCAAGGTGATCATGAGATCGAGGAGGATCGTGGGGACCGGCACCAGCATCATCATGAGAATGATGACAACGCCAATGGCGAGCATGATGTCGCCTTGCTTTGCGAACTTGGCGTAATCGATCTCGACGGCGGCGAATTTGGCGCTCTGAGACATATTGTTGACGCTCCTCACGGTTTGGAAACCGGCGGCGCATCAACCCAGTGTGGGAGGATCAGGCTTGGCGTCTCTTGAATTTCGAGAGCTTGGCCAGAATTGCGGCCACCGCCTGATACATCTCCTCGGGAATTGTCTCGCCGATTTCCACCTGCTTATACAAAGCCTGTGCCAGCGGTGGATTCTCGTGGATGGGGATGTCGTGTTCGATGGCGATCTCGCGTATTTTCTTGGCGATGGCGTCTGCGCCCTTGGCGATAACCATGGGCGCGGGCGCCTCTGTGAGGTCATAGAGCAGGGCGATGGCGTAGTGGGTAGGGTTGGTGATGACCACGTCGGCCTTGGGGACGGTGCTCTTTAGGCGGCGTCCCATGACCTCGTACATCTTGCGCAGCTGCTTCTGCTTGACCAGGGGGTCGCCTTCGATCTGCCTGCGCTCGTCCTTGATCTCCTCCTTGGTCATCATGAGATTGTCGTCATAGCGGAAGCGCGTGTACCAAAGGTCGGCGATGGCGATGAGGATCATGGGCACCAGCGCGTAGCAGACCATCTTGTAAGCTATGAGCAGCATGTAGCTGGTGATGCCCAGGACGTTCTGGTGGAACAGGGGGACCAGGTTCGGCAGCTCTTGCTTGATGACAATATAGGGAGCGATGGCCACGACCGCGGCTTGTCCGATGCTGCGGCCGAGCCGCACCAGCGTTTCCGGGCTGATCAAGAGCTGTTTGAGCGCCTTCGTGATGTTGAAGTTGATGCGGTCCCAGTGCCACTTGAAGCTCCACAGCTTGCCCACCTGCAGCCGCACCACGGCGTAGGCCGTGGCGGCGATGATAACCATGACGGGCAGCACCATGAGCGCTATTTTGCTGAGGGACCAGATGAACATGCGGTACACGCTTTCCTGGTCCAGGTTCTGCCTTGTGCCCTCGGTCAAGAACCACTGGAAAATATCCAGGAAGTTCTTGTAGAAAAACGGAATGATATAGCGCATGGCGATGGCCCCGGCCAGGAGCACCACCGCCTTGCTCACCTCCGGAGACTTGGCGACGCTGCCTTCCTCGCGGGCCTTCTTGACGCGCTTGGGCGTCGCTTTTTCTGTTCTGCTTGGATCTTCTCTCGACATGGCTGTTCTCTTCCGGGCGGCGTGTTAGGTGTGGGGAATGCCGAGCTTCATGAGGTGCAGCATGACATCATCCATCGCGCTGATAAAGTTCGTGATGTAGTCGCCCATCATCTCCATGACATAGGACATGAACAGAAAGCCCACGGCGATCTTGAGCGGAAAGCCCATCACCAGGATGTTCATCTGCGGCGCCGTGCGCGAGATGAGCGCCAGGGCCAGGTCCACAAGGAATAGCGCCATGATCACGGGCGCGGCAATGCGAACGCCTAGGATGAACATCTGCCTGGAGAACTCCATGACCGTGGTCATGAGCTCCGGCGTCAGGAAGAGCCCGCCGGGCGGAACGAGTTCGAAGCTGGCCCCAAGGGCGTTGATGAGATGCAGGTGACCATTGAAAGACAGGAAGGTGAGCATGGTGCACATGTATATGAACTGCGTGGTCATGGGCTCCTGCTGGCCGGTCAGGGGGTCGATGGAGTTGACCATGGAGAAGCCCATCTGGAAGTTGATGATGGCGCCGCCGATCTGCACGGCGGCGATGATCATGCGCACGATGCACCCAAGCGTGAGCCCGAGCACGACCTCGCCGGCGAACATCACGGCGATGTTCATGGGGTTTGCGGGAAATGTGTGCGCCGGAAACGAGAGCTTGGGCCATACGGCCAGCGTCAGCACAAGGAGCAGGGCGCCCTTGAGGACGTTTGGCAAGGTGTCCCCGAAAAATGGCATGATGAAGAGCACCACGCTGATGCGGAACAGCGTGAGGTAGAAGCTCAAGATCATCTTGGGATCGAAATTGAAGAGGTCCATTGCCCGCCCGCTTGGCTTCGCTTCAAGCGATCTCGCGCACAGCGCGCGGATAGGCTCAAGCATAGCCAGCGCAGACTAGCCCACCTTGCGCGGGGCGTAAAGTGGAAGCGGGGAAATGGAGCGCGTGGCGCGGGAACTAGTTCAGGATGTAACGCATGGGATTAACAGGGACGCCACCGATGCGCACCTCGTAGTGCAGGTGCGGCCCGGTGCTGCGGCCCGAGTCGCCGATGAAGGCAATGACGTCGCCACGCTGCACAACCTGGCCCTGCTTTACGTTCACGCGCTGGAGGTGGGCGTAGCGCGTCATCAGACCCGCGCCGTGGGTGATGTTCAGCACAAGACCATAGTCCGGGGCGCGCTCAATGCCGGAGACCACCCCACGCGAGGGCGCGTAGACGGGCGTGCCCACCGGGGCCGAAATGTCGAGCCCCTTGTGGAATTCCTTTCGGGCGGTGAAGGGGGAACCGCGCCAGCCGAAGCCCGAGGTGACCCAGCCGCCGGCCGGCCATACCGAGGGCGTGGACTCCAGGACGTCCTTGTTGGCGCGTAGGCGCTGGATGACCTCCTGCTGGCGCACCTCCTCAAGCCGCGCTTCCACGGAGAGCTGACGCAGGAACTCGTTCATCTTGCGGGCCAGCAGTTCCTGCCGGTAGATGGGCAGGTAGCCTCTGGAGGTGTCTTGGCCGGGCCCTCCACGCGAGGCCACGCTCATGGTGTTCTCCTGCTCCAGGTTGATCATCACCCGGAGTTTGGAGTCAAAGTCGCGGATGCGCGAGACATCCTTCTGTAGGCCCATGAGCTTTTGACTCAGGTTCAAGAGTTCTGATTTTTGCTCGTTGGCGGACTTTTCGGTCAGATTCAGGCTGCGTTCCAGGGTGCCGCTGGAGGCCATGTTGCCGAGCAGCACCAGGTTCCCCGTCAAAAGCAACACCAGCAGGAGGCCGATGCCCAGGAGCATCCAGCCACGCAGCTGGATCTTGCGTGTGGTGCCGCGTTTTTCGCGGAAGATGACTATATGGAATCGGCCAAACAGCATGCTGTTTTATCTTAAGCCCTTATCGTTTGTGAATAACCGTTAGTGCCGCCACACCTAGCCCATCAAGGCATTGGGGTCAAGGGAGGCCCCTGTCGCTCCAACTGGTAGCGCGTAAGGGCATTAAACACATTGTTGCGGATGCGCTTGTCGCGGCCTATTTCGAGTTGGAGCCAGTCATGGATTTCTGTGCGGCGCGTGCTTCCCGATGACGGACAGTCGTTCTTCCAGATAGGCAGAGCCCACTGGCGAGCCGCGGTGCGCATGAACGACTTCTCAAGAAACAGGGCCGGCCGGATGACCTTGAGCCTGCCGCCGAAGAAGTCCTCGCTGGCGGAAAGCCCGTCCACGCGGCCGTTCTGGACAACATTCATAAAGAAGGTGACCACAAGGTCGTCGGCGTTGTGGCCGAAGGCGAGATGGGTCAGGTTGTACTGGCTGCACAGGTCAAAGAGACGCTTGCGGCGCAACATGCTGCAAAAGAAACAGGCGGAGTTCTTGCGGTTTTCGTCAGAATGCGCGCGTGGCCCATGGTCCGTGAGTTCGATGTGCGCGGCCAGCCCCTCGCTCTTGGTCCATTCCACGAGCGGCTTGTGGCTGTCTGGATTGAAGCCGGGATTCACATGGAGCACCATGAGCTCGATGGGGAATGGCAGGATGGCCTTGCGGATGGTGAGGGTCTTGATGAGGGCGAAACTGTCCACACCACCGGAAACCGCCACGCCGATGCGCGCCCCCGGGCCGGCCATGCCTGTCTTTTGCATAAGCATCCCCACGGTGCTGACGCATTTTTTCTGTGCGAATGATAACTTGCCAAAACCGGACATGGGCGGCTCCTTTTGCTTCGTCAGAACAATCCGTGGGGGGACTTATGTTATTTGCGCTTGACATGCAAGCCGCGCACGGTTAACGCATACTCCTTTGCGTGACAGCACTATTTGAAAATTTCGATCAGCCGACGCCGCATCTCTTGAGGCGGTCTGGATACACTCCCTCGGGGCGCTGCCCTTAGCCATATTTGGAAGGCCAGCCTTGACCAATCCCTTTACCCGTCTCGGACTGCTCCTGCTGCTGGCGCTTTTTTTGGCGCTGGGCATCGGCTATTTTCTGTTCCAACAGGAGCAGCGTTTGGCTCTGGGCGTCTGGCCGGAGTACACTATCGATGCCATGCAGAGCATTGAAGTGGCGACGCGGAAGGAGCGCTACACCCTTACGCACGAGCCCACCGGCTGGGTGGTGCGCCTGGATGGCGCGGACGCGGACGCCGTGCCTGTGCCTGCGGATGTCTCGCGCATTGAAGCCCTGCTCGCCGACATCACCCACAACCGGCCCCGGCAGACCCTGGATTTGACTGCCGGCGGGGGCACACCGCAACTCGGTTTCGATTCGCCGGCGGTGCAGATCCTGCTCAAGCCCGCGAGTTCCGACTTCCGCGTGGCGCGCATCACCTTGGGCCACGAAACGCCCACCGGCGCTGCGCTTTACGCCCATAGTTCCCTCGCGCCGGACTCCGTGTTCCTGCTCGACGCCAGCGTGCTTCACCATTTCGACAAGCCCTCGGACTATTTCTTCGACTCCCGCCTGTTGGATGTCCGGGGCGAGGACGTCCAGCGCCTTACCCTTATCGGGGGCCACGGCGTGCAGTGGGATATGGAGCGCAAGGACGATCTGTTCAGCTTCATCGAGCCGGAGAACCTGAAGGGCACCACCCTGACCGCCTCCGAGGTCCGGCTTTACGTGCACAACCTTACGGCCATCACGGCCGATGTGATCCTGACCAAGCCAGACCGGCAGATGACAGGCAAGCCTGCCTTCGTCATTGAGATGCTCATGCCCAAGACCAATGCGCCCCAGCGCTTGGAACTTTTCGCCCCGCTGGACGCCGACCAGGTTTACGGACGCTCCTCACGCCACCCCGGTGGCTTCCTGATCGACAAGGAAAAGGCCAAGAACCTTATCCGCCAGGCGTATGACATGCAGTGGCGCGGGGTCGTGAATTTTGACTCCACGAAGGTCGAAGGCGCGCGCATCTTCTCCGTTTCGAACAACCAGACTCTGCAGGTGGAAAAAAGTCCCACCGGCTGGGAGGAACGGGATACCGGCCGCAAGGTCTCTGGTATTGACATGACGCTGTGGCGACTTAAAGAATTAAGGTTCGAAGCCGAACCTGTGGCCAAGCTGGGCTACCCGGCAGCGCAGCGCCTTGAGCTTGATCTCCTGTCCAAGGATGCCAAGGTGCTGTCGACGTTTACGTTCTTTACAGATCCCCGCCTTCCGGCGGACCAATGCTGGCTCAAGGTCGGCTCGGAGGAGATGTTCTATCCGGTCACCAGCCAATTGCTTGAAGATGTGCAAGGATACCTGCCGGTGCGGCAGCCCAAGGCGCCTTAGGCGCGTCGGGGCGTCAACCCACGCGGCGGAGTGGTTAACCATCTGTCTTTTTTAAGGAGTGTTTCATGGCGAGAATCACAGTTGAAGATTGTCTTGAGAAAGTCCCCAATCGTTTTCTCATCGTGCAGATGGCCATCAAGCGTGTGAAGCAGTATCGTGAAGGTTACGCCCCGCTCATTGAGTCCCGCAACAAAGAGGCCGTCACCGCCCTGCGTGAAATCGCTGAAGGCAAGGTACTGCCCGGCGATGCGATCCCCGAGGCCGGCATCCAGGCCCCTGAAGCCTAAAGATTGCTCCGATGTCCAAACGCGATTTTTATGAAATCCTTGGGGTCGAACGAAACGCCTCCGAGGATGAGCTGAAGAAGGCCTACCGCAAGCTGGCGTTCGAGTTCCACCCTGACCGCAATCAGGAGGATCCTGAAGCCGAGGGGAAGTTCAAGGAGGCCGCCGAGGCCTATGACGTGTTGCGCGACGCGGAAAAGCGCCGCCGCTACGACACCTTCGGCCACGACGGTTTGAACGGCGCCGGGCAGGGAGGCTTCAGCTCCTCGGAGGACATCTTCGGCGCCTTCAGCGATATCTTCGGCGAGGTCTTCGGCTTTGCCGGGGCTGGGCGTGGCGGAAGCCGCAGACCTCAGGCCGGTATGGACCTGCGCTATAATCTGAACATCACCTTCCGCCAAGCGGCCAAGGGCGACGAGGTTCAGCTTAAGATCCCCACGAACGTGCCCTGCGCCCAGTGCAAGGGCACCGGCGCGGAGCCGGGCACCGAGATGAGCGATTGCCGTCAGTGCCACGGCACGGGCCACGTGCAGCAGGCGCAAGGGTTCTTCCGCATCTCCGTCACCTGCCCCAACTGCCACGGCCGCGGCAAGCTCATTACGCAGTATTGCTCCGCCTGCCGGGGTGCTGGCGTCAACAGCCAGGTGCGTGAGCTCAAGGTACGCATCCCGGCCGGCGTGGACGACGGTTCGCGCCTGCGTCTGCGCGGCGAGGGCGAGGCCGGCGTGAATGGCGGCCCCCACGGCGACCTGTACGTGGTCATTAGCGTGGAGTCTGACAAAACCTTCGAGCGCCAGGGCCAGAATCTTGTGCTGCGCCGTTCCATCAGCATGGTGCAAGCGGCCTTGGGCGACAAGATCGAGATACCCACCCTGGACGATCCCATCACCGTGGACATCCCCAAGGGTACGCAAGGCGGCGAGATCTTCCAACTGCGCGGCATGGGAATGCCCCACCCGGGTGGCGGCCGCAAGGGCGACCTGCTTATTGAACTGCGCGTGGAGACGCCTGTCGGCCTCTCCGCCCGTCAGGAGGAAATCCTGCGCGAGTTCGCCAAAATTGAGGAAGAGAAGCCTCTGAAAAAGGCTAAGAACTTCTTTAAGAAAGCCAAAGAAAAGGTCATGGGCGAGTAGCATGGGCCAGGGCTTTTCGCATTTGGACGCCGAGGGTCGCGCGCGCATGGTCGATGTCTCTGGCAAGGCCGAGAGCGTGCGCATCGCCCGTGTCCGTGCCGAGGTCCTCCTCAACGCCGAGACCATGCGGCTGCTCGTGCAGAAGGCCCTGCCCAAGGGCGAGGTGCTCGGCACTGCGCGCATCGCGGGCATCCTGGCCGCCAAGCGCACCTTTGAACTTATCCCCCTGTGCCATCCCCTGCCACTGGACTTCGCCGACGTCTCCTTCGAGATCGACGAGGAGGCATGCATCGTGCGCATTGAGGCCGAGGCCCGCACCAGCGCGCGCACCGGCGTGGAGATGGAGGCGCTTCTGGCCGCACAGGTGGCCGCCGCGACCATCTATGACATGTGCAAGGCCGTGCAGAAGGACATCCGCATCACCAACTGCCGTCTCGTGTACAAGAGCGGCGGCAAGAGCGGGCTGTTCCAGGCCGAATAGCGCGCCGTCCCGCATTCACAAGAAAATGAACGCCCGCTCCGGCAGCAACCGGGGCGGGCGTTTTTGCATTCTTCAAAAACTAACGCGTGTAGAGGTGCGCCGTCTCGCGCAGCACGTCGGTCAAGCCGTCCTGGGCGCGCTTCAGCTCTTCCGGGCTAACGCAGGCGGGGGGCATGAGGTAGACCACGTTGCCCATGGGCCGGATGAGCAGCCCGCGCGCGAAGCACTTGGCCTTCACCGCCGCGCCGATCTCCGCATGGTAGTCGCTTACGTCTGTCCCAAGCGTCACGGCGGCGATGGAGCCGAGCGCCCGCGGGCGGGTGACACCGGGCAGATTGGCGACTTCAGCCAGCCAGGCGCGGTTGGACTGCGTGATGCGCGCGATGCGCTCAAGCGTGCCCTCTTCATCGAACAATTTAATGGAGGCCACTCCTGCCGCGCAGCCGAGCGGATTGGCGGTGAAGGAATGCCCGTGGGCGAAGGCCGTGTGGAAGTCATCGCCCAAAAAGGCGTTGTAGATGCGCTGGCTGGCGACCGTGGCCGCGAGGGGCAGGAAGCCGCCGCTGATGCCCTTAGACAGGCACAGCAAGTCCGGCACGACCTGGGCCTGCTCCAGGGCGAACATGGTGCCCGTGCGGCCGAAGCCGGTCATGACCTCGTCCAGAATGACCGGAATGGAGCGCGCTTGCATGCGTTCGACCACGGCGCGCAGGAATTCCGGGCGACACATGTTCATGCCCGATGCGCCTTGGACGAGCGGTTCGGCCAAGAAGGCCGCAACCTCGTGCCCGTGGCGGTCCAACACCTCATCGATGCGTGCCAGGGCCAGCGCCTCGCGCTCTTCACAGGCTGTGTCACCCAGCCACGTCGGAGCGAAGGGCAGGTGCGTCACCTCGCACAGCAGATCGTTAAACGGGGCATAATAGCCGCTGGTGCGGCCCACGGCCATGGCGCCAAAGGTGTCGCCGTGGTAGCCTCCCTGCATGGCCAGGAACATGCGCCGGTTGGTTGTGCTCGTGTTGCGCCAGTACTGCCAGGCCATCTTGAGCGCCACCTCGACGGCGGTGGAGCCGTTGTCGGAGTAAAACACGCGGGAAAGCGGCCGGGGCAGGGCCTTTATGAGGGCCTCGGCCAGCCGCGCGGCGGGCTCGTGCGTGAATCCGGCAAAGATCACGTGCTCCAGGGTTGCGGCCTGGTGCGCGAGTGCGCTCGCTATCTTCGGATGGCTGTGGCCGTGCACGTTGACCCACCAGGAGCAGGCCATGTCCAGGATCTCGCGGCCATCCTCAAGGAACAGGCTGGCCCCGAGGGCGCGGGCCACCGGCAAGGGCGGGGGCGCGGTGCGCTCCTGGGTGAAGGGGTGCCAAATGTATTTCTGGTCGAGCTCGACAATGCTTTCGTTCATGCTTTCCACCTGATCCAGTCCAGGGCTCCGGGCAGGGGGGCCAAGCGTTTGAGGGCATCCCTGGTGAGCGGGGCCAGGGGCGGTATCTCCGCCAGCACCTTGGTGTTGCCGAAATGTTCAATGGCCGCCCGATTGCTGGGGGTGAGCGGACCGGAGAGGACGACCCCGAGAACAGGCAGGTTGCGGGAGCGCAGGGCGAAAAGTGTCAGGCAGGTGTGGTTGATGGTGCCCAGGCCGCTTCTGGCCGCGACGATGACCGGCGCGCCCAGGCGCGCCATGAGGTCCAAGGTGGTGGCGGACTCGTTCAGGGGCACAAGTACACCGCCAGCGCCCTCTATGACGAGCGGCCGGGAGGTGGCGGGCACGTTGAAGTCGTCCAGCTCGATGCGCTTGCCTTCGAGTTTGGCGGCGTCGTACCCGGACAAGGGCGCGCGCAGCAGGTACCGTTCGGGGTGGGCATGCGCGCCGGAGAGGCTGGTCACGATGTCCGCGTCGCGATCCGGCGGGTGCCCGGTCTGGATGGGTTTCCAGTAATCCGCGCCTGCGTGCAGGCACAGCCAGGCCGAGACGACGGTCTTTCCCGCGTCGGTGTCCGTGCCAGTGACGAAAACCTTCATGCCGTCTCCTTTGTGATGAGGCCGTAGAGAACGCGCGCCGTGGCGTCCATGCCCCTGGCGAAGCGCTGGAGCACGGGCCGGATGGGAGCTGGCCGATACCCGGGGCGGGGCTGGTCCGCGCCGATGCCCCGGAAGCTGTCGGCAAAGGCGCGGGCGTTTTCGTAGCGGATGACGTGGCGCGTTGTCTCGAAATGCGCGATGTGGCCGGACAGGGTGGTCAGGGCGTCATTGAGGGCCGCCTCGTCCGGGAGGGGCAGCAGTCCGGAGGCGCGTCCCAGCACGCGAAAGGCCTCTTCCCACTCCGGGAAGCTGCCGGAGAGCGGCACGGCAAAGGCGAAGAAAGACGTTTGCCGCGCCAGATGCGCCAGTCCAGCGACAGGGTCGTGGAACCACTGGGCCGCAAGGTTGCTGACGATGGCCGCTGGCGTCTGGGGGAAACTGGCACCCTCGCCATCCAGCACGGCGAAGGAAATTTGCGGGAGATGTCCCAGGCGTGCGCGGCAGCGCTCCAGCACCTCCGGCGCGATGTCCGTGGCCAAATAGCGGCAGGCTTGCCCGGCCAGATGTGCGGCCAAGAGCCCTGTGCCGCAGCCGATCTCCACCACAAGGCCCTGCGCGGGCGGACCTCCGTGACCTTTGATGAAGGCCGCGAGACGTGCCGCTGTCACACGTTGGAGCTGGGCGTGGTCGTCATACTGCGCGGCGCGCGCGCCGAAGCGTCGGGCCACGAGCTCAGCGTGCGTCAGCGGCGAATCAGCGCAAGCCATTGATGAACTCCAGGGCCGGGGGCAGGCAGTCTTCGCTGCGGGTGAAGGGCAGGGCGTGGCCTCCGGTGGCGAAAGTCTCCAGGCGCGCGCCGGGCAAGGCGTCCCGCGTCTCCTCTGCTAGAGCCTGCGGCGCGATGCGGTCGTCCTTGGCGTGCAGGAGCAGGACGGGCGGCACGGTTTTGGGCGTGGGTGCGTCGAGGTCTTGCAGCAGGCGCAGGTCGCGGCGCAAGCGTGACAAGCCGGTGTCGTCCGGCGAGGCGATGCCCGGCGAAATGAAGTCCGGTGCGGGCTGGCCGCAACGCTTGGTAAAGCGGCGCAGCACCTCGGCCGGGGCCACGTCCAGGCGCGCAAGCATGGCATCAAGAATTTCCGGTGGAGTGCCGGTCTCGCGTCCGGGCTTGACGCAGAAGCGCAGAAACGCGCCGAAGCCGATGAGCCCGCGCCAGGGTACAGCCATGCCCAGCAGCCGCGCGAAGCCGAGGGAATGTCCCACGCCGATCCAACCGTCCGCGGTTTCCAGCACGGACGCGGGAAGATCAAGGCGCTCCGGGCCGAAGTATCCGGCATCAAGCAGGACGACGGGCCGGTCCGTGAATTGATCGGTAAAGGCCTTGGTCCAGGCCTGCCAGACGTGGGAGCCATAGCCCCAGCCGTGCAGGAGAACGAGGCCGGTCATAGGCTGCCGAGCGCTTCGAGCAGACGCGCGATGTCCGCGTCCGTGTGTGTTGCGGAAAGGCCCAGGCGCAGGCGCGAAGCTCCCTGCGGCACGGTGGGGGGCCTTACGGCGGAGACGATGATGCCTTGGGCCGCGAGCCGCTCCTTGGTCGCCACGGTGCGTTCCGGCGTGACCAGGATCACGGGCACGATGTGCGAGCTGGAGCTGCCGGGATCGAGACCGAGCTTGAGCAGGCCTTGGCGCAAGGCCTCGGCCCGGGCGAGCAGTCCTTTGCGTTCGGCGTCCAGACCGGGCAGGAGCTCCCAGGCCCGCAGGCCAGCGCCCACCACAAGCGGCGAGGGCGCGGTGGAAAAAATGAAGCCGCCCGCCTTGTTGATGAGGTAGTCGCGCACGAGGCGCGAGCAGGCCACGTACCCGCCGCTGGCGCCCAGCGCCTTGCTCATGGTGCCCATGACCACGGTGGCCGGATCCAGGTCGATGGCCTCGCACAGGCCATAGCCGCGCGGCCCGAAAACGCCCGTGGCGTGGGCTTCGTCGATGTACAGGAGCGCGCCAAAACGGCGGGCGAGGGTCTGGAGCGCGGCCACATCGGCCCGGTCGCCGTCCATGCCGAACACAGATTCACTCAGAATGACCTTGGGCCGTGGCTCGTTCGCGTGTTTCTCAAGTAACGCTTGAAGGTGGTTCAGGTCCAGATGGCGGAAGCGGGTCTGCTTTGCCCCGGCCAGGGCGCAGCCAAGATGCATGCTGGAGTGGTTCAGCTTGTCGGCGAAGACCAGCGGCTCCGAGCCCAGCGCCATTTTGTCCAGCAGGGCGGCGATGCAGGCCGCGTTGGTCTGGTAGCCAGAGCTGAAGATGAGCGCGGCCTCGGTGCCCTTGTCCGCGGCGATGCGCGCCTCAAAGGCTTGATGCAGCGGCGTATTGCCGGACAAGAGCCGTGAGCCCGTGGAGCCCGCGCCATATGCGCGGCCCGCTTGCAGGGCCGCATCCACCAGTTCCGGCCTTTTGGCTAGGCCCATGTAGTCATTGCCGGAGAAGTCGAGCGGCGCGGCGCGGCCTGCCTCTGGCGCGGGGGCGGGCAGACTGCGCAGGAGCCCTTTGCCAGCCAAGGACTCCAGCGCTGCGGCATAGCGTTGCAGGATATCGTTCATGTCGTGCGGCCTTTGGACCGCGGGAAGCGGACCGGCGGCTACCAGACCATGCGCATGCGCACGCCCTGGGCCGAGATGTGTTCCTTGATCTGGCGGATGGTGTACTCGCCGTAGTGCACAATGGAGGCGATGAGCGCGGCGGAAGCCTTGCCCTTGGTGAAGGCGTCGGCCATGTGCTGCGGGTTGCCCGCCCCGCCGGAGGCGATGACCGGGATGCGCACGCTTTTGCTCACCAGACGCGTCAGCTCCAGGTCGTAGCCGTCCTTGGTGCCGTCGGCGTCGATGGAATTGAGGCAGATTTCACCAGCGCCCAGAGACTCGCCGGTCTTGGCCCACTCAAGAGCGTCCATGCCGGTATATTTGCGGCCCCCGTGGATGACCACCTCGAAGCCGGAAGGGATCTTGTCGCTCTTCTCCACGCGTTTCACGTCCATGCCCAGCACCACGCACTGTGCGCCAAAAGCGGCCGCGCCCTCGCTGATGATGTCCGGATTCTTCACCGCGCCGGAGTTGACCGAACACTTCTCGGCTCCGGCCAGCAGCACGGCGCGCATGTCGGCCACGGAGTTGATGCCGCCGCCCACGGAGAAGGGGATGAATATCTGGCTGGCCACGCGCTCCACCACGTCGAGAAAGATGCCCCGGCCCTCGGAGGAGGCGGTGATGTCGTAGAACACGATCTCGTCCGCGCCCTGCTCGTAGTACAGGCGCGCGGTTTCGACGGGATCGCCTATGTCCACGTTGCCTTTGAATTTGACGCCCTTGGTGAGTTTGCCGTCGCGCACGTCGAGGCAGGGGATGATACGCCTGCTAAGCATTGCGGACCTCCAGGCAGTAGTCGTGGAAATTATTGAGCAGTTTAAGCCCTGGGGCGCCGCTTTTCTCGGGGTGGAACTGCACGGCCCAGAGGCCCATGCGCCCGTGCACCGAGCAGAAGTCCTCGCCATACCGGGTCTCGCCGATGATGAAGTCCTGCTTGGGTGCGGGATAATAGCTGTGCACGAAATAGAACTCGGCCTCAATGGGGATGTCCTTGAACAGCACGCAGGACTTCTTGAGGGCCACGCGGTTCCAGCCCATGTGGGGCACGCGGATGGGGGTGCCGTCCTCCTCGTTCCAGGCCGGATTGAACAGGCGGCATTCGCCGGGGATGATGGCCAGGGTGCGGGTGTTGTTCTCCTCGCAGTAGTCGAGCAGAATCTGGCAGCCTACGCAGATGCCGAGCAGGGGCTTTTCTTGCCAGATGAGGCTCTTGAGCTCTTCGTCCAGGCCACCGGAGGTGAGTTCGTCCATGGCTTGGCCCGCGGCGCCAACGCCGGGGAATATGATGCCGTCCGCCGCGGCGAGCACGCCTGGGTCGGCGGTGATCTGATTTTCGATGCCCAGGTGGTCGAGGGCGCGGCGGACACTGGTCTGGTTGCCGGCCTTGTAGTCGAGGATGGCGAGCATTCCGGGCTCCTTGATGCTGGTGTGATGCAAAAGGTTTCCTGTGCGGACTAGTCAATTTCCGCGTGGAAGACAAGGGGGCGGAATCTAGGCTACTTGGCGAGTACCCGCAGGTACAGGTCGCCCGTGAACGGGCCGAGCTTGCGCCCCAGGCCACGCAGGCGCACGGGGCGGCCCACGATGAAATCCGGTGGCAGGGTGATTTCCACGGTCCGTGATTCGCCGAAGCGCGCGGTGATGGTGAGGCGCACAAGTTTGCCCGGCCCCAGGGCGTGTGCGGGATAACTCACAGTCTGCTTGTCGTCCAACTGACCGCGCAACCAGGACTTCACACCGCCCACGATCCCCTTGCCCAAGTCCAGCCCCAGGGTCTTATCCCCCCAGGTGAGCTCCAGCCTGCGGCGCTTGGGGGGCAAGCTTCCGGTCTGTCGGCTGGGGGCGTTCTGGTGCGGCTTGTTCGGCGTCGGCTGGTCCTGTCCAGGCCTCCCGTGCTTGAGCTGGCTGTAGATGTCTTCGAAGACCTGCCGTGCGAAGGGGTCGGAGAGCAGGTCGCGCAGGACTTCTTCCTCACGCCGGTGAAAATTATCACCACTAAAAGCGGAGGCGAACCCGGACTGTTGCTTTGCTTTGGCTTGCTGGCCCGATTGCGGTCCCGGCTGTGGACCCGCCTGTGTGGCGCCTTTGGCGTAAGCCTTGCCCGCCTGGGCTTTACGTGCCTTGGCGTCCGGCGGCTCTTCTCGGTTCTTACGCGCCCTGGCCATGCGCTCAGCGGGCTCATCTTGAATGGCCCGGGTAAGCAGGATGTAAGCTTCGTTCAGCTCGCGGAATTTTTCCGCGGCATCGGGCGCGGGATTCAGGTCCGGGTGGAGGGCGAACGCCAGCTTGCGGAACGCGGCCTTGACCTCGTCCAGGCCCGCTTTCGAGGAAACCTTGAGGATGCGTTGGCAATCCTGGATGTTCATTCGCGGCGGCGGTTTTTCAAAGCATCCGTGAGCACCAGGGCGTGCGGCGTCTCCTGGCCGGGGTCGTGCACCAGGTCGTTGTCATACAGATAGTCCACGCCCTCCTGGACAAAGGCCTCGTGCCCGGCGGCGTTTGAAACCCCGGGGCAGTCGGTCTGGATCATCTCCCAGCTGGCGGCATCCACCAGATTGCCCCGGAAATAGGGCCAGGCGCGGCAGATGTCCGGTCTGCCGGGGTGCACGCCGCAGCCTTTGCCCAGGCGGAAAAACACGCAGAAGCCGTCAGGGCCGACGCGCAAGCGCTGCTTCTCTCCGGCGCGTTCGGCGTATTGGCGCAGCATGGCCTCGATATCGAGGCCCAGGTGCCGGGCGAGGCGCTCGCGGTCCTTGGCCGTGAGCACGATGCCGCCCTCGCCATGGCAGCAGTGGCCGCAGCGTTTGCAGTCAAAAGCCGGCTCGGTCATCGGCCGCCTCCCTTGATGAGCCGCGCGTGGTCCACCATGAGGCAACGGTCCTCCACCACGCGGATGTCACTGTCCTTGAGGATGTCTTGGGCCTCCGCGCTGCTGATGCCTGACTGCATCCAGAAGGCGCGGGGCGGGCTCACCAGGGCAAGGGCCTCGCGCGCGTGGTCCGGGCAGGCTTCTGCGGCACGGAACAGGTCGACGAGGTCGATGGGGACCGGCACGTCCGCCAGGGTGGGATAGGTCTTGAGCCCCCAGACTGTCGGGCGCTTGGGATGCACGGGGATGACGGTGAAGCCCGCCTCAATGAGGTAGCGGCCCACACGGTCCACGGGTTGGCCGGGTTTGTCCTTAGCGCCCACCACGGCGATGGTCTTGACCTGCCGGAGCAGGGCGGCTAGCTCTGTGTCGCTGTGCAGCATGATGTCCTTTCGGCGCTTGCGCGGCTGAAACCTTTCGGCGTCTTGTCCCTGAACGGCAGTGAATCTGTAGCGCAATCGACAGCAAAAGCCTAGACCCGCAACCCGTCCTGCATTGGGAGTCCCGCATGTTTGAAGCACTGGCCACCATTCCCACCGAAGAATTGGCTCTGCGCCATGCCCGCTGCCGCAGGCTTTTGGCGGAACTCGCGCCCGAGGCCTCCGGCTTGCTCGTGTTTGCACGTCCGGCTATCTATTACCTGACAGGCACCATGGGCATGGGCTGCCTGTGGCTCCCGCGCGAGGGCGAGCCCCTGCTGCTGCTGCGCAAGGGGGAGGGCCGCGCCGCGCTCGAGGCTCCCAGCACTCGCGTGGCCGCGTACCGCTCGTACAAGGATCTGCCCGTCCTGGCCGCCGAGATGGGCGCGCCCTTCGGTGACATTTTGGCCGTGGACATGTCCGGACTCTCCTGGCAGCTGGGGCAGATGCTCGCCGGACGGCTTTCCGCGCATCGTTTTGTCTCCGGCGACCTGGTTCTGGCCGTCGCCCAGTCGCTCAAGAGTGAGTGGGAGCTCGGCGTTCTGCGCCATTGCGGTGAGCGGCACCATCTGGCCCTGCATGAGGTCATGCCTCGGCTCATCAAACCTGACCAGAGCGAGCGCGAGATAGCCCACACGGCCTGGGCCGTCTTTTATGAGCTTGGGCACCAGGGCATCCTGCGCATGAGCGCCTTTGGCGAGGAGTGCTTCCTGGGGCACGTGTCCGCAGGGGATTCCGGCAATTACCCCAGCAGCTTCAACGGGCCTTTGGGGGTGCGTGGCGAGCATCCCGCCGTGCCCCTGATGGGCTATGCTGGCAAGGTATGGAAGAAGGGCGAGCCCCTGGCGCTGGATATCGGTTTCCAGATGGAGGGCTACCACACGGACAAGACGCAGCTCTATTGGGGCGGCGATTCCGCCAGCGTTCCCGCCGAGGTCCGGGCTGCCCACGACTTCTGTGTGGATGTGCAGGCCTGGGCGGCCGAGGCTCTGAAGCCTGGTGCGCTGGTGAGTGAGATCTGGGCGCACTGCCTGGAGTGGTCAAAAAAAGCCGGATATTACGACGGGTTCATGGGGCTTGGCGCCAACAAGGTACCCTTCCTGGGCCATGGCATCGGCCTAGCCATCGACGGCTATCCGGCCATCGCCAAGGGCTTTGACCGCCCGGTGGAGCGCGGCATGGTTTTTGCCCTGGAGCCCAAGCAGGGCATCTCCGGCTTGGGCATGGTGGGCGTGGAGAACACGTTCGAAGTCACGGACGCGGGCGCCGTGTGCATCACCGGCGATGCCTACGACATGCTCTGCATTGAGGGATAACGGTGCCGGGCTAGCTGTGGAGTTATAGGAGGTTGTTCACTCGGCCCGAATCGGTCAAATTGGGTTTGCGAGAACTCAACTGCCGACAGGAGGACCGAGTGAACATCCATGCCAATGCCAGATTGACAGTCGTTCGTCGAGAGGAGTTGG
>JARLHQ010000027.1 GCA_031292175.1 Humidesulfovibrio sp. | reverse complement strand
CACAAGCGGACTGCCCGGCGGCTACACCGGCCCCGCGCCCTCGGCCTATCCGAGCGTGGTGGTGGACGTGCCCGCCTACATGGCCGACGTGCCCAGCCTGGACGCGGACGGAGGGTTCCTGGGCATGACGCGCCAGGAGGTCGCCGCGCACCAGGAGGCCTTGCGGATGCCCGCGAGCTGGGCGGCGGTGGGCGCCTATGTGGCGTATGTCACTACCCGCGCGACGGCCAATCCGGTGGTTTAACGAGGATCTTTCAGTGCAACGGCGGGGCCTTTGCAGGCCCCGCCGTCGTTTGAATGGGAGAGGCAGGGGAGTGGATCGCTCCCCCACTGGCCCGGTGTACCACCACTGGACCACGGCCGAAGCCGCTCTCCGGCCCGTGCGCACGGGGTACCGGAGGCTAGCAGGCCAAGGCGCAACCGTCAAAAGGAACCATGGACAAGGAGATCAGGTGCGGCAACTGTAATCGGCTTCTGGCCAAGGGCGAGGCCCTGGCGCTGACCATCAAATGCCCGCGATGCGGGCAGTTCAATTTCGTGAGGGCCACGAGCCCCAACGCAGAAGGCCTGCGAGCCTCCCCGGAGCGCTCGCGTGGCCACCAAGCCCGAAACAGTATCATCCACCGACGATAAGTGATTACCAGCCCCCGCAGGGCGACCATGCGGGATACATTGAAGGCCCGACCGGGTGCCAGGGGTTTGGGAGCCGCGAGTTTTTCGTGGCCCTCATCCCCTGCCGCCAGGCCAGGGCGATCATCATCGAACACCACTACTCGCACCGCATCGTGAACAACTCCTACCTGCACCTGGGCGTGTACCTCGCGGGCCAGCAGTGCGGGGTGCTTCAGTTCGGGTATGCGCTTTGCCCGGCGCGCGCGGGCAAGGTGGTGGCGGACACAGTGCAGGGGCAGTACCTGGAGCTGAACCGCATGTGGCTTTCGGACGCGGCCCCGCGCAACAGCGAGAGCCGGGCCATTTCCCAGGCCATCAAGTACATCCGCCGGGCCATGCCCACCGTAGCGTGGATTCAGAGCTTTGCGGACGAGCGCTGCGGCCGCTGGGGCGTGGTCTACCAGGCCGCGAACTTCCTGTACTGCGGGCACCATGTGACGGAGTTTTACGAGCTGGACGGCGAGACCTACCACAAGATGCTGCTGACGGCGCACCTGAAAGGTGGCCAGCGCGGGGAGCACTTGCGGCAGAACCTGCACCGGGCCAAGCGCATGACCTTGCGCCAGTTCCGGTATGTGTTCTTCCTGAAGCGGAACTGGCGCTCGCGTCTGCGGCTACCGGTGCGGCCCTATCTGAAGCCGGAGGGAGAGGAACAGGCGCTCGCCTGCAAGGGGGTATAAGTACACGCCCCCGGCGAGGCAAAAGGGCTCCGCCGGGGGCGTGAAAAAAGTGTGAGGGGAGCGTTAGCGAGTTGTGCCGAATTGCGCGCCGATCAGTGCCAAATTGCGCGCCGGTTTACTAACGCGGCGGCGGTACTGGTAGTTGGCCGAGGTCTTCCGGCGGAAGACTCCTGGCGGGCACTTCGGCATATCGTTCATGCTCCAATGTGTAGCACCATTGTGGAGCAGTGGGAAGCCGAGAAGCCTAGCTGGACATGAAGTAGCTGTGATGCCGGTGGCTTGGGTGAAGGGTGGCGGAGAGGGTGGGATTCGAACCCACGTACGGATTATTAGTCCGTAACCCGATTTCGAGTCGGGCGCGGTACGGCCACTTCGCTACCTCTCCGCACTTTGTGAGGCGGGCGTGGTGCCGTTTCGAGACGCGGTGTATACATCGCGGAAGGGCGGCTGGCAAGGGGCGACATGAGCGGCCGGTAATTGCTCCATGCGGCACGGTCGTGTGCATTGCGCAGAGGCGCATTTGCTGCGGAGCGTTGCCAGGCGCGCGGTGCTTTGGTCCCAGGGGGCGCAACTGGCCGGGTTTGGCCGGTCTCAGCGTTCCAAATCTTCCCAGTTCATCTGCTTGTCCCAGGCCACCTTGCCCTGGCTTTTCTTCATCTTGCGCAGGAGCACATAGACCGCCCCCGTGCCGCCGTCCCTGGGCTGGGCCGTGCAAAAGGCCAGCACGATGCGCCGGAGCGGTTCGCGCGTAAGCCAGGTCTGCAGCTCCTGGCGCAGAATGCCCAGGCCGCGCGGCGAGTTCTTGCCCCGGCCGGGAATCACCAGCACCATGCGCCTGCCGGCGAGGTAGCTCTCGCGCATGAAGAACAGAAGCGAGTCCAGGGCCTGGTCCGCGTTCTGGCCGTGCAGGTCCAGGTTGCCCTCCGCGCTTAAGCGTCCGGCCTTGAGCTGCTGGAAGATCTTGGAATCCAGCCCGCGCACGAAGCCGTGCATGTACTCCTCGGAAAGCTCCAGCTCGAAGTCCACGTCGCCCTGCATGGCCTGGCGCATGAGCTTGGCCTCGGGATCGGCGTCATCCAGGGGCAGCTCCGGCGTGGGCGGCGGAGGCGGCTGGATCTGCCTGCCCGCGCCGCTGATCTGCTCCACGCCCTGCATGGCGCTGAAGAACAGCGAGTCGTCCTGCGCGTCGTCGCCTTGCGCCGGGGCGGGCGCGGCCTGCTTCGCCTGCGGCTTGGTGGGGGCCACTTGGCCCTGCTTGCCCTGGCGCAGGGCGGCCTTGGCCTGGGCCAGCAGGCCCGGCTTTGTGCCTTCGAGTTTGAGTTCGGCCAGCGCGTCCAGGGAATTGAGCTTCTTCTTCATACGGTGCCTCGCTTCCAAAAGGATACATGAAAGCTCTGGCGGAGCAAAGCGCCAGGGGCGCCCGGTCCCATGCCGGACGGGCAGGGGGGGGCGGCTGGACTTCAGCCGCCAAAATCGGTAGGAAACACTCCCCCTGCCCGCCGTGACCCAGGTGCGCGGGAGCGAAAACCAGGCGGGGAAAAGCGAGGCGTCCATGCTCAAAATCGAGGATCTGCGCGTCAGCATCGGCGACAAGGAAGTGCTGCGCGGCATCAATCTGCACATCAGCGAGGGCGAGACCTTCATCCTCTTCGGACCCAACGGCTCCGGCAAAACATCACTGCTCATGACCCTCATGGGTTTTTCCGGATACAATGTCACCGGCGGCCGCATTCTCTTCCGCGGCCAGGACATCACCCGCATGCCCATGTACGAGCGCGCCCGGCTGGGCATCGGCATGAGCTTCCAGCGTCCGCCCACCATCCGTGGCCTTAAGACCAGGCACCTGGTGCGGATGTGCGCGCGCGGCCGCGAGGTCGACCCCGAGGTCCTGGCTGGCAAGGTCAACTTTACGGACTTCCTGGAGCGCGACATCAACGCTGGCTTCTCCGGCGGCGAGATCAAGCGCTCGGAGCTTCTGCAGCTCATGGCCCAGAAGCCCAGCTTCGTGCTCTTCGACGAGCCGGAGAGCGGCGTGGACCTGGAGAATATGCAGCTCATCGGCAAGGTGGTGCGCCGCATGCTGGATGGTGAGGTGGACGTGCCTCCCGGCGCCTGCGTCAAGCCGCTCAAGTGCAAACTGCGCACGAGCGGGCTCATCATCACCCACACCGGCTATATTCTGGACTACATCAACGCCGACCGCGGCCAGGTGCTCTACCAGGGCCATCTGTGTTGCGAGGCGCGCCCCCGCGACATCCTGGAGCACATCCGCAGCTATGGCTACCAGGAATGCATCAAATGCCTGAACGCGCCCGTCCCCGGGCAGATCGTGCTGTAAGGGAGACGATATGAAGGACGTGAAGCTTTCCGATTACACCTTCAGCGGCATCGAGCATGGGGAAATCACCGACCTGCGCACCCTGGACGCGCACGACAAGAACCGCATCCTCTACGCGGGCGTGGATCTGGACGCGGGCGACGGCAGCGCGCTGTTCATGCATATGGACCAGTCGACCGTGCACTGCGAAACGCGCGACCCCGGCCTTGAGCTCCTGGATATCAAGGTGGCCATGAAGCGCTACGACGGCCTGCCGGAATACGCCTGGAAACTCGTGGACCGCGACAAGGACGAGTTCACCAGGACCGTGGCCGACAACACTCACGGCGGCTACTTCATCCGCACCAAGCCGGGCGTGAAGATCAGCAAACCCGTGCAGTCCTGCCTGTTCCTCAAGGCCGATGGCGCGGGCCAGAACGTGCACAACATCGTCATTGTCGAGGAAGGCAGCGAGGTGCACATCATGACCGGCTGCTCCACGGCGCATGGCGGCACCCACGCCGCGCACCTGGGCATCACCGAATATTACGTGAAAAAGGGCGGCAAGCTCACCTTCACCATGATCCACAACTGGGGCGAGAACGCCTCGGTGCGCCCGCGCTCCGTCGGCGTGGTGGAGGAGGGCGGCGTGTTCCAGAGCAACTACGTGCTCCTGAACGCCGTGGGCACCCTGCAGATGTACCCGGCCATCCACCTGAACGGCCGGGGCGGCATCGCCCGCTTCAATTCCGTCATCGTCACGCCCGAGGGCTCCAACGTGGACTGCGGCAACCGCGTCATCATGAACGCGCCCGACACCCGCTGCGAGATCATCAGCCGCGCCATCACCACCGGCGGCGTGAACATCGCGCGCGGGCACATCGCGGGCAACGCCGCGCCCTGCCGGGGGCACCTGGAGTGCAAGGGGCTCATCCTGGGCGGCGGGCAGATGCTGGCCGTGCCTGAGCTGGATGTCTCGGTGGAGGGCGGAGACCTCTCGCACGAGGCCGCCGTGGGCAAGATCGCCCAGGACGAGATCGAGTACCTCATGGCGCGCGGCATGGACGAGGCCGAGGCCACCTCGACCATCGTGCGCGGCTTCCTGAACGTGGACATCATGGGCCTTGAAGGTCCGCTGGCCAAGGCCATCCAGGAGCAGGTGGAGAAGATCGACGCGAACGCCATGTAGCGTACGCCGCACAAAACGCAGCAGCGCCCCCGCTGGTCCGGTCGGACTGGCGGGGGCTTTTGTTTGCCTGGGGGGCGGGGAATGAGCGTCTGCCCCTCTATCGGCTTGACCTAAGTCAATTCTTTTGGCAGACAATAGGGTAAGATCCGATTCTGTATGCGGCGCTCACGGAGGGGTGTTTGTTGAGCGCCGACAGGTGCTTGCCTGTCGTGGAGCAATCCGGCGGGCGTCACGTTTCACATCAAGGCGGTGGGTGGATGAGTGAAAGAAAGTCGGGAAGGCTGAGGCTAGTCCTGCTGGGGGGCGCGGCGGCCCTGGCGGTGGCTCTCTTCCTTATGGTCGGGCCGCCTAAACTGCTCGCGAAGTCGGAAACGCCGGAGTTCTGCTCCTCGTGCCATGTGCACGAGGCCCAGTACGAGGCCTGGTTCCACGCGGGCGCACACCGCAGAGAAATCTGCGTTGAATGCCATTTGCCAAATGAAAACATGCCGATACACTACCTATGGAAGTCCATAGACGGCATGAAGGACCTGATCCTTTTCAACGCCGGACATGTGCCCGACGACATCACCATCACCGAGCATGGGCGCGAGGTGGTACATGCCAACTGCATCCGCTGCCACTCGGAGACGGTCGCCATGATCAGCCAGGAGCGCGACTGCACGGACTGCCACCGGGGCATGATGCACAAGCACAGCGGGGTGATCGAAACGAGGTAGGCCTGCCGCCGGTGCGCGGCGGTCCACGAGAGGCCCGGAACATTTGCCTATGAATTTCTCCGTTGCAGGGGAACAACGCATTTCACGGGAGGAGGAGCGAGATGGCATTGCGAAGCAAGAGAACCCTGTTCATCGCCGGTGTGGCCCTGGCCCTGGCGTACTTCTTCATTCCTTACGGCTGTGCGCCGCGCAAGCCGGAAATGGTCAAAACCGTCACCATCCCGGATGGCGAGATCGATCCCGACGTGTGGGGCAAGGCCTATCCGGAAGAGTATGAGACCTGGAAGAAGACCAGCGAGCCGGAGCCCGCGGGGAAGAGCAAGTACAAGCGCGGCTTCGACGCCGACCACCTGAGCTACGACAAGCTGGCCGAGTATCCGTACATGGCGCTCTTGTTCAACGGTTGGGGCTTCGGCGTGGAGTACAACGAGCCCAAGGGCCACGCGCGCATGCTGCGCGACCAGTTGGACGTCGATTCCTCGCGGCTGAAGGCCGGTGGCGTGTGCCTCTCCTGCAAGACCCCGTACGCGCCCCAGTTGCAGAAGCAGCTGGGCATGGACTATTACCAGAAGCCCTACAAGGAGATCCTGGCCAAGATTCCTGAGAAGAACCGGGAGCTTGGTGTGGCCTGCATCGACTGCCACGACAACAAGGACATGACCCTCAAGATCTCGCGCGGCTTCACCCTCGGCGCTGGGCTCGCCGCGCTCAAGGTCGATCCGAAGAACCTGACCCGCCAGGAGATGCGCACCTCCGTCTGCGCGCAGTGCCACGTCTCCTATTGCATCCCCAAGAACAAGGAGATGCACTCCGTCGGTCTGTTCTTCCCGTGGGCCGGCAGCAAGTGGGGCGGCATCACCATCGAAAACATCATCAAGGTCTTGCGTTCCGATCCCGCCAACGGCGAGTGGACGCAGAGCGTCACCGGGTTCAAGCTGGCCTTCCTGCGCCACCCGGAGTTTGAGCTCTTCTCCAACAACAGCGTGCACTGGAAGGCCGGGGCCGCCTGCGCGGACTGCCACATGCCCTACACCAAGGAAGGCGTGCACAAGTTCAGCGACCACCGCGTCATGAGCCCGCTCAAGAACGACATGAAGGCCTGCCGCCAGTGCCACACCGAGACGCCCGCCTGGCTCAAGGAGCAGGTGACGGCCATCCAGGACCGCACGGTCGGCCTGGAGATCCGCGCGGGCAACGCCACGGCCGCCTTGGCCAAGCTGTTTGAAACCACGCACAAGGCCCAGGCGGAGGGCAAGGTCATCGACAAGGCCCTGTACGACAAGGCCAAGGACTACTACGAGCAGGCCTTCTACCGCAGTCTGTTCATCGGCGCGGAAAATTCCATCGGCTTCCACAACCCGACCGAGGCCATGCGCGTGCTGGGCGATTCCGTCGCCTTCGCCGCCAAGGGCGAGGGCCTGCTGCGCCAGGCGCTCACCAAGGCGGGCGTGGACGTGCCGGTGAAGATCGACCTGGAGCTCTCCAAGTACCTGGAGAACCGGGGCAGCAAGGCGCTCAAGTGGGATAAGTCCCAGGAGTTCAAGGACCCGAGCGGCGTACAGGACCTGTTCTAGGCTGACCGCCCTCAGATAACGGCAGAACAAAGGCCCGTCGCGCAAGCGGCGGGCCTTCTCTTTGGGATAGGGAGCACGCATAAGGTCTGAGGAAAGGATTGTAGAGGTGCCACGTGGGGTAAAAAATGGGGTAAAGAAGAAAGATGATTTTAAGCCAGAGAGAGAGGCTTAACCGTGCGGAAGGGGTCTGCGTCGCACCCGCCGTCCCTCTCCCCCAGTTGACAAACCCCGCCCCAGGAGCGAAGCAGGCAGCGTGCGGCGCGTGCCGCCCAGGCGCGACCGCCGCGCAGGCAAACCGCCAGCGGCAAAACCAGTTCCCAGCCCCAAGGCGGACCCATGGTTGTAAAGAAAGAAGTTGATGTTGAGGCGCTCAAGCTGAAGCGCAGGATGCTTTCCGGCCGCGTTGCGGCATGCGAGGGCAAGATCAGGAATCTGATCCGGGAGATGGACGAGGAGAAGGCCAAACCCTCCTTCAAGACCAGCAAGGATCCCCGGCACGCGAAGTTTCAGGAGGCCGCCCGGCGCAAGCTGGAGGAACTGCAGAGCCGCATCGACGATTTCCAGAAGGAGCGCGCGGCCCTGAACGCCGACGTGAAGAAGCTGAGTCTCATCATCAAAGGCCAAGCGTAGGCCGCAAGCACACCGCGCCGGAAAGGAGCAAGAATGTTCAAACGTGCCGCACTGTTCGTCATCCTGTCCATCTTCTTGTCCGTTTTGGGGGCCAGCGCCGCCCTGGCCGCGCAGCCGGTGGACAACTCCCTGCCGTTCTTCGGCGGCGGGGTGAAGAATGAGGCCCAGCTGGAGACGGACAAGAAGGTCGTGGCGGAGGCCATCCAGCGCGCGGGCTCGCGGGAAAAGGCCGTGGAGATGGTGCTGCAGAATGGTTGGGCGAAGCTCAAAAGCGGCGACACGGTCACGGCCATCAAGTACTTCAATCTGGCTTGGCTCATGAGCCCGGAAGATCCCGACGTGTTTTGGGGCTTCGCCACGGCCATGGGCCGGGAGGGCAAGTTCGACGAGGCCCTGCGCCTGTTCGAACGCGCCAAGTCCCAGAAGCCCAACGACCCCGCCCTGCTGGCGGACTACGGATATACCTGGATCGGCAAGGCCGCGATGCGGGACAAGACCCCGGCTGAGCGCAACGACTCGTTCGAACACGCGCTGTCGCTGCTCAAGGAGTCCGAGGCCATCGACCCGGCCAACCCCATGGTCTACACCAACCGCGCCGTGGTGCATTATCTCCAGGGGCGCTACGCCGAGGCCTGGCAAAGCGTGGCCAAGGCGCAAAAGCTGGCCCCGCAGAGCGTGGACCCCAGGTTCCTGCACGATCTTTCGGCCAAGATGCCCCGCCCGCAGGGACTGTAATCCGCGTCCGGGCTTACGGCCTCGCGTCCAGGCTCTTGATGTCCACCACCGGCGTGCCGTCAATGGCCTCCAGCGGTGCGACCCTGATCCGCGCTGGGGCCTCGATCTCCAGGATTTCGACCTCATGCAGGCCAATGGGATTGGGTCGGTCGGGCGAGCGCGTGGCGAAGACCCCTCGCTTCGGCCGGTCCTTGTCTCCGCGCGGGTTGCATTGCAGCGTCGTGCGGTCGCCCTGGTGCAGCCAGGTGATGAGGAGCACCCGCTGTCCGGGCGCAAGGCCCAGCAACGCCGGGGCGTAGTAGCCGTCCAGCTCGATCCAGGCCTCGGGCGCGCCTTCACTGCCCTGCTTGGGGGCCTGCGAACGTTCCGCGAGGGACGAGCGCACGTGGCCCAGGATGGTCAGCTGTGCGCGGACTGATTCCGCAGAGTCCATGCCATGCGCAGTGTTCATGCAACGATTCCTCCCGGGCGCGTGGGCCCGTGGTGTGGGGTCAGCCCTGGGCGGGCTTGGCGAAATGGTCAAAGCCCTGGCGCAGCACTTGGCCGCTGTTGAGACGTAAGCCCGGGGCCGCCGAGACGCGGCCGATGACGCGCGCCTGTGGCAGTTCGGCCAGCACCACGGGCAGCTGCTTCTGATCCACGCAGGCGATGAGCGCGTAATCCTCGCCGCCCAGCACGGCGGCCTCCACCGGGTCTTCGTCATGGGCGGTGAAAAACGCGGCCACCTCGGGGTGCAGGTCCTCGAGCCCCAGGCTCAGCTCCGCGCCGTACGGACCCAGAAAGCGCGGCAGATCCCGCGCCAGTCCATCGGAAACATCCATCAGCCCGCAGACGGCCGGGCCCTCCGGCGTGGCGATCTGCGCCAGGGTCAGGCCTTCGGCGATGCGCGGCTCCGGGCGCAGGTGCGCGGCAACGGCGCCAGGCCAGGCCGCAGCCTCGTCATAGGCCATGTGCTCCAGCTCCATGAGTCCGGCGCGCGCCAGGCCGATCTCACCCACCAGAAGCAGGGCGTCGCCCGGCCGGGCCGCGCAACGCTTGAGCAGCCGCCCGGAGGGGCCGGGCTTGCCGAGCACGACGACATCCAGCGTCAGCGCCGGACCCCGGCTCAAATCGCCGCCCACCAGCGGCATTCCCAACCGGTCGGCCAGCGCGGCCATGCCGCCCAGCATCTCGTCCAGAAAGGCGTCGTCCACATCGTCGGGCAGCACCAGCGAGAGGGCGAAGCCCAGGGGCTGGGCCGCCATGCCCGCAAGGTCGCTGGCGGCGGCGGCGAGCGCCTTGTGGCCGATGTCGGCGGGTGAAAAGTAGGCGCGCCGGAAGTGCGCGTTCTCCACAAAGATGTCGGTGCTGAGGCACAGCGGACCGCCCGGATCAATGATGGCGCAGTCGTCGCCCCGGCCGAGCAACAGGCCGGAGCCCTGGTTGGGGAAATGGCGGTCGATGACGCGGAGGAATTCCTGTTCTGAGGTTGGCATGAAACCAACGTACCAAGACTTGCGGTGTTCGTCGAGGCCCGGCCTCTACTTTTGCCTGAAGTCCGGCGTCCAGTCCGCGCTGGAGCCCACGTCCTGCACGAACCCGCGCGTGAAGCCCAGCTCCTCCATGCGTGCGCGCACGGCGGCGTATTCCTCCGGGCTGACGCCGCGGTTGATCTCCGGGTATTCCGCCGCGCGGTGGGCAGGATAGTACTGGCCCATGAGGCTGATGGCCGTGTCCGGGCCGAGGGTGTCGGCGATCCAGTCCAGGGCCAGGTCGGTGCGCCCGGCATTGCCCGGAAGCACCAGCAGCCGGATGATGAGCCCGTGCGTGGCCAGGCCGGTCGTTGCATCCACCACAAGCCCGCCCACTTGGCGGCGCATCTCGCAGATGGCGAAGGTGGCCGTCTTGGGATAGTCCGGCGCGCCCGAGTAGCGCGCGGCGGCGCGGGTATCCATGTAGCGCAGGTCCGGGAGATAGATGTCCACGAGGCCTTCCAGGGTGCGCAGGGTCTCGACGGATTCATAGCCGCTGGAGTTCCAGACGATGGGCAGGGTCAGTCCGTTGGCCTTGGCCTGGATGAGCGCCTGGCGCACCTGCGGCGTGTAGTGCCCGCCCGTGACGAGGTTGATGTTGTGCGCGCCCGCGAGCCCAAGCTCCAGCATCATGGCCGTCAGGTCGTCCACGCCCATGTCGTGGCCGAGGTTCGCGATGCTGATGTCGTGGTTCTGGCAGTATACGCAACAAAGTGCGCAGCCGGAGAAGAAGATGGTGCCGCTGCCGCCGCGTTCTGGGTCTGCCCCGCTGACGGGCGGCTCCTCGCCGTGGTGCAACTGGGCGAGCGCCACGCGCAGGCGCGCGCCAGCGCCGCAGAAGCCTGCCGCCTTGGCCCGGATGGCCTTGCAGGCGCGCGGGCACAGGGTGCAGGGCAGGCTGGGGTTGAAGCCGGTCACGCCGCGCTCCCGGATTGCCCGGCGGGCTTGCCCGGCATGGGGCCGGGCATAGCCCCCGGTTGGACCAGCAGAAAGGCCAGCTTGGCCGCGCGTGGACGTTTTTTCACGGCGATCTCCAGGCGCAGGGCGTCGCTTTTATCCGTGCAGGGGGCGTGGGCCGCGAGAAGGACCGGCCTGCGAGCGCGGGTGTATTTTGCGCCCGCGCGCGCAGGCTCGCCGTTGTGCTCGGCCAGACGGCGGGCAAGATCGCTCGTGATGCCGCAGTACAGGGTGCCGTCGGCGCAGGTGAGGAGGTACACGAACCAGGGCATGGCGTGAGCATAGCCCCCAAGGCTGGCACTTGCCAAGGCCGCTCCGCGCGATATATCTGCACAGCGCCGCCCCGTGCCCAAACCGCGGGGATGAGCCTTTTGGAGGTCCATTTGTCCAAGATCACCGTCCAGAACATCGAGAAGTCCTATGGGGGCGAGGCGCTTTTCAGCGGCCTGTCCTTCGAGGCCCTGCCGGGCATGCGCCTGGCCGTGGCCGGTCCCAACGGCGCGGGCAAGTCCACCTTGCTGCGCATCCTGGCCTCCCGCGCGGAGCCGGAGTCGGGCAGCGTGGTCATGAGCAAGGGCGCGCGCGTGGGCTACGTGGCGCAGGAGCTTTCCGGCGCGGACCTTTCCGAGCCGCTGCTCGGCTGGGTGCTTTCGGCCCTGCCTTCCTGGCGCGACTTCTGGCGCGAGTGGGAGGAGGCGGTGGACGCGCGCGACGAGGCCAAGCTGCACAAGCTCTCCGACCGCCAGGCGCGCTTCGAGGCGCAGTACGGCTACCACCCGGAGCACAAGGCCAGGGCCATCCTCTCCGGCCTGGGCTTCCGCGACGAGGATCTTTCGCGCCGGTTGGAGCACCTTTCCGGCGGCTGGCGCGAACGCGCCAAGCTGGCCCGCGTGCTGTTGCAGGGCGCGGACATCCTGCTTTTGGACGAACCCACCAACCACCTGGATCTGGAGGCCGTGCAGTGGCTGGAGGACTACCTCCTGGCCTTCAAGGGCACGCTCATTTTCGTGGCCCACGACCGTGTCTTCCTGGAACGCGTGGGCTCGCATGTGCTGGTGCTGGGCGGGGCCAAGCCGATTCTGCGCTCCGGGTCCTTCAGCGATTTTCTGGCCTGGATGGCGGAGAACGCCGAGCAGCGTGAACGCGAGGCGGCCAAGATCACCGCGCGCATCGACCATGAGCAGGACTTCATCCGCCGTTTCCGGGTCAAGGCGCGCAAGGCCGCCCAGGCCCAGAGCAAGCTCAAGAAGGTGGAGAAGCTGCAGGACGAGCTTTCGCGCCTCAAGGGCGACCAGCTGGCCGCACGGTCGGGGCACAGGCTGTCCTTCCGTCTGCCGGAGCCGCCGCGCGGCGACAAGGTGGCCGTGAACGTGGTGGATCTGGAGTTCTCCTACGCCGAGAGGCAGAGCGCCCAGCTCTGGCCGCGCCTCAATTTTCAGATCTTCCGCGGCCGCAAGATCGCGCTCGTGGCCCCCAACGGCGCGGGCAAGTCCACGCTGCTCAAGGTGCTCACCGGGGCGCTGGCCCCCACGCACGGCTACGCCAAGCTCGGCAACAGCACCCAGCTGGCCTACTTCAGCCAGCACCAGACCGAGATCCTGCGCCCCACGGGCACGGTCATCGCCGAGATGCGCCGCCTGTGCGACCCCAAGTGCACAGAGGAGCAGCTCATGGGCGTGCTCGGCCTGTTCCTGCTGGGGGAAAGCTATTTCGAACGCCCGGTGGCCGCGCTCTCCGGAGGCGAGAAGAGCCGGCTCGTCATGGCCAGCCTGTTCCTGGGCCGCGCCAACCTGCTCATCCTCGACGAACCCACCAACCACCTGGACCTGGAAAGCCGCGAGGGCCTTGTGGCCGCCCTCAAGGATTACGAGGGCACGCTGTTCATGGTGGCGCACGACCGCTACCTCATGGGCGAAGTGGCCGAGGAAATCTGGACCCTGGGCCCGGATGGCCTGGTGCAGCACCATGAAGGCTTTGAGGACTACGACGCCAAACGCCGCGTGGCGCTTATCGAAGCCAAGCAGGGTGCCAAACGCGAGGCCAAAAAACCCGAGTGCGCGCCCGTGGCCCAGGATGCCGAGGTCGAGGATGGCCAGGGCTCCAAGCGGCTTTCAAAGGACGAGAAACGCAAGCTGGCCGAGCAGCGCAATGCGCTTTCCCGCGCCCTGAAGCCCCTGCGCGAGGAATACGCCAAGTGTGAGAAGGACCTGGAGCGCGTGCTCCTGGAGCAGGGCGAGCTGGAGGCCAAGATGAACGACCCCGCAACCTACGAGAGCGCGGGCGAGGCGCTGACCGTGAACAACCAGTACCGCGAGGTCTCCGACTGGGCCGAGAAGCTCATGGAGCGCATGGCCGTGCTGGAGGAGAAGATGACGGCGGTCCAGGCCGACATGGGGTTCTGTCTCGATGGCTGAGTGGGTGCTTGACGAAAGCGGCGCTTTGCTGGTTGTGGCGGGCATCGTCTGGAGGGACGGCCTGTTCCTCGGCGTGGAACGTCCGGCCGGCAAGGCCCACGCGGGCTGGTGGGAGTTCCCCGGCGGCAAGGTGGAGCCGGGCGAGAGCCTTGAGGCCGCGCTCATCCGTGAACTGGAGGAAGAGTTGGCCTTTACCACAACGGAACTCACCTTCTGGCGCGAGAAACGCTTCGTCTACCCGCAGGGCCCGGTGCGCCTCAACTTCTTTCACGTCACGGCCTTCACGGGTGAGGTGGTCCCCCAGGAAGGCCAGCGCTTCGCCTGGTTCACGCCGGGCAAGGCCGACGTGTCCATTTTTTTGCCCGCCAACGCGGACATCGTGCCCGCCCTCAGCAGCCCCAATCCCTGAATGGGGGGGGAAGCCCGTCCTCCAGATAATGCTCCCCCTTTGAGCGTTTTCTCGCGCGCGGCGCTCTATCGCGCCGCGCGCATCCTCCAAATATATCCGTCAAATATATCCGTCAGCCCTCGGAAGGCGCAGCAATTTTTGGGAAGATTGACTCTTTCCAACTTTTCCGCCAAGAATGAAAATATTGTCGATCTCCTATTGTTGGGCAAGGTTATCCGAAGGGACCGTTCTGTATGATGAATTTCGCCGCGCGTCTCCTGCTGGAAAATGCGCCCCTTTGGCCGGAGCGCATCGCCGCGCGCTGTGCGGGCAGGAGCCTGACCTATGCCGAACTCGTCCGGCTGTCCTCGGCCATGGGCGGCCTGCTGCGCAGCCGGGGCATTGAGCCTGGCGGCAAGGTGCTCATCGCCCTGCCGGACAGCTTTTCGTTTCTGGCGTCTTTTCTCGGCTGCATGCTGGGCGGCCTGGTTTCCGCCCCGTTGAACAACCGCCTGCGCCGCCAGGATTATGCCGAGTGTATTGTGGACACCGCGCCCGCGCTGGTCATTGCCTCCCCTGGGCATGAGGCGCTTGACGCCGCTGCTGACGTTGGCGTGCCCGCCCTCGTTCTTGATGACCAGACTCTGGAGCCTCTGTTGCGTGGAGTGCCTCCGGTCCAGGCGCATTCCTCTCTGGCGGATGACGTTTGTGTGTTCTTCGTCACCTCCGGCACCACCGGCCATCCCAAGGTTGTGCCCCACCGGCAGGAGGACTTCTTCGCCGTGGGCAAGGTCATGGACGATTTCTTCGGCATCCAGCAGGACGATATTCTCTTGTGTTCAGCAAAGATGGGGCACGCCTACGGCATGTTCTCCTCGCTCATCATGCCCCTTCAGGTTGGAGCCACGGTCGTGCTCGATCCGGACAAGCCCACCCCGGAGAACACCCTGCGCCTTCTCCGCAGTGAAAAGGTCACGGTCTTTCTGTCTGTGCCGGTCATGTACACGATGCTGCTCTTGACCCTGGATTTAGCGGATGGCGTTGCCCTCGGCTTCCTTGAGCATGTGCGCCTGTGCTTTGCCGCTGGCGAGGTTTTGCCCGAGGCGGTGTTCAAGGACTGGCGCGACAAGACGGGAATGGACATCTGGCAGGGCTACGGCTCCACCGAGACGATGACCTTCATCATTGGCTGCCGCCCGCCGCATATCGTTCCCGGCACAGCGGGCCGGGTGCTTGAGCCATACTCCGTAGCCATTCTGGACGAGGATCACCGCCCGCTTCCTTCCGGCGCGCCCGGGCAGATCGCCGTGCGCGGGATCACGGTCACCCGCGGCTACCACAACGCGCCGGAGTGGACACGCAGCATCTTTACCGCGGACGGAATGCTGCTCACGGGCGACATGGGCGTGGAGCGCGACGGGCTGTTCACTGTTCTGGGGCGCATGGACGACATGTTCAAGGTCGGCGGGCTGTGGGTCTCGCCCATGCGGGTGGAGAACGCGCTGCTCACGCACCCCGCGGTGGCGCAAGCAGCCGTCACCGGCGGGGACGTCGGCGCGTTCACCCTGGTGCGGGCGCACGTGGTGCTGAAGCCGGGCCTGGAGGCCGGGCCCGCGCTGGCGGAGGATCTGCGGCTCCATGCCCTGGCGTTGCTGCCGGATTACATGGCCCCGACGGACATTATTTTTCACGGCTCCCTGCCGATGACGCCCAGTGGCAAGATTCAGCGGTTCATCCTCAGGCAGGAGGCCAATAACGGTTGAGGCGAGTTTTTTTCAATTGTGAGCAAACCCGGAGACGCAAGGAAGGAAATATGTCGGCAACCCTTGAAGACCTCAAGAAGACGTTCGCGTTCGCCATCCCCGCTGATGTGCTGGCCAAGATCGACCCGGCCAAGCCTCTGGTCGCTCAGGGCGTGGACTCCCTCGCCATGACGGCCATGGCCGTGGCCGTGCAGAACGCCTTCAGCGTCAAGATCAGCGTTCAGGACGGCCTGAAGCTCAAAACGCTCAATGACGTCCTGGCGTTCATCAACAAGGCCCGCTAGCGGGAGGTGCCCAACGCGATGACGACCCGCGCAGAGGCCATCGCCCGGCTCAGCCAACAGCCGGATGCCGTCCGGCCCGGGCTCGACTACGAGGTGGAGGCCTTCCGGCCGAGCGACGCGGAGGGGGTGTGCGACCTGTTCTACAGGGTCTATAAGGACGCCTACCCCCTCGACATGTACTACATCCCCGACGCCGTCCGCGACGCCGTGGAAAAGGGCGCGCTCCATCCGGTCGTGGCCCGGCTGCCGGGTGGGGAGATCGTCGGGTTCGCCGCGCTGTACCATTCCTCCCCACCTTTTGCGGGACTGCTGGAGTTCGGGCTGGGCATGGTGCACCCGGCGTATCGCGGCTCGCTCATCCTGTTCCACCTGACCAATGAGCTGACGGCCAGGATGACCGCGCTGCCCTCTGTCGAGGCTGTGTTCGGCGAAGCCGTGTGCGACACCATCATCACCCAGCACTCCAGCTCCCTGTTCGGCTTCCGCGAGGTGGCCCTGGAGTTGGAGCTCATGCCGGGGGACGGTTCGGGCCGCATCTCCTGTTTGGTGATGTTCCGCAACATCCGAGACCGCAGGCGCCTGCTGCACGCTCCGGCGTTCTGCGCCCAAGAGCTGCGCAAGCTCGTGGCCTGGGCGGAGCTGGACCGCGAGGTGGCGATTCTGGGCGAGGGTCCGCATGAGGCGGAATCGACGCGCCTTACGGTGCAAATCTTTCCCCACGCCAGGGTGATGCGCGGCAATGTGTACAGCCTGGCTGGCGATGGCGCGGAGGCCCTGCGCCAGGCCGAGGCTGCGGCGATGGAGCAGGGCTGCAGCGTTTTCCAGTGGTTCTTGAACCTCGCCGAGCCCAGCGCGGCGGCGGGGGGGGCGCTCCTGCGCCAAAGCGGCTACCGGCTGGGAGGCCTGCTGCCGCGTTGGTTCGACGACGACGCTCTGCTCATGCAGAAACTTTTGGACGCTCCGCTCGCGGAACACATCAACCTTTACTCCGACAGGGCGCGCGAGATCCTGGCTTGGACCCTCCCCGAACCCGCACGGGAACCCACGGCCGGATGAGGCGGCTATGCCAGCTCCTTCTCGACCCTGGCCTGGCTGCGCCTCCGCTCCTGTCCTCGAAGCGAACGCGCGGGAGCGCTTGATCCCGCTCTGGAGGAGGGCATGGTCCGGCAGGCCGGGCCGAAGGCGCAACCCCCTGGCTCAACCGTTGCGGCCCGCGTGAAGAAAGGGTAAGGCTTCACTTTCTGCGCCCTACCCCGGATATCCTTTCTTGGCGCGGCAACCCTGAAGGAGCTGTACCGCTTGCGTATCGCGGATTTGATCCCCACACGCCGACCCTTCCTGTCGCTGGAGTTTTTTCCGCCCAAGGAACGGGACACCTGGCCCAAGTTCTTCGCCGAAGTGGAGAAGCTCAAGGTGCTCGACCCGCTGTTTGTCTCCGTGACTTACGGCGCGGGCGGCGGCACCCAGGCCAACACCCTCGACGTCGTCACCCACCTGAAGCGCGAGATGGGCCTGGAGCCCATGGCGCACCTAACGTGCGTGGGCGCGTCCTCGAAGGCGCTGTACGATTTCCTTGCCGCCATTTCCGAGGCGGGCATCGAAAACGTGCTCGCCCTGCGCGGCGATCCCCCCAAGGGCGTGGCCGACTTCCGTTTCGAGGACCAGGAGTTCCAGCACGCCTCGGACCTGGTGCGCTTCATCCGCACCAATTTCCCGAGCATGGGCATCGGTGTGGCGGGCATTCCCACCATGCACCCGGAGTCGGCCACCCTGGTGGACGACCTCAAATGGCTCAAGCACAAGGTGGACGCGGGCGGACAGTTCATCGTCACCCAGCTCTTTTTTGAGAATGCGCTGTACCTGACCTACGTGGAGCGCCTGCGCAAAATGGGCGTCACCGTGCCGGTGCTGCCGGGCATCATGCCCATTTTGACCATGAAGAGCGCGGAGTTTATCGCCACCTTGAACGGCCGGGCCGTGTTCGGCGGGTTCTACGAAACCCTGGAGTCGGCCTTCCTGAAGGGCGGCGACGAGGCCGTGCGCGAGCTCGGTTTGGCCCACGCCACGAAACAGGTGCAGGGCCTCATTGATGCGGGCGTGCCGGGTGTACACCTGTACACCCTGAACCGCGCCGAGGCCTGTCTTGAAATTATCAACAATATCACCATGCGATAACCGGAGAATATCATGAGCGCGAAGAATCCCAGAGTGGCAGTGGTGGGCGCGACGGGCGCCGTTGGCCGTGAGATGCTTGAGGTGCTGGCCCAGCGCGATTTCCCCGCGTCCGAGGTGGTGCCCTTCGCCTCCGAGCGTTCCGCCGGGGCCAAGGTGGAGTTCAAGGGCGGCGAGCTCACCGTGCGCGAACTGAAGGAAGACTCCTTCGCCGGTTTCGATCTGGCGCTCTTTTCCGCCGGCGGCTCCATCTCCGAGAAATTCGCGCCGTTGGCCGCGAAAGCGGGCTGCGTGGTGGTGGACAACTCCAGCGCCTGGCGCATGGATCCCGCCTGCCCCCTGGTGGTGCCGGAGGTGAATCCGAACGACCTTTCCTGGCACAAGGGCATCATCGCCAACCCCAACTGCTCCACCATTCAGATGGTGGTGGCCCTGAAGCCCCTGCACGACGAGGCCAGGATCAAGCGCATCGTGGTCTCCACCTACCAGGCCGTCTCCGGCACGGGGCAGAAGGCCATCAACGAGCTGGAGACTCAGACCGCCCGGCTCATGAACGGCCAGGAGATCGAGCCCAAGGTCTACCCCTATCAGATCGCGTTCAACTGCCTGCCGCAGATCGACGTGTTTATGGACAACGGGTACACCAAGGAAGAGATGAAGATGGTCAATGAGACCAAGAAGATCATGGGCGACAACACCATCCGCGTCACCGCCACCACGGTGCGCGTGCCCGTGTTCTACAGCCACTCCGAGTCCGTGAACGTCGAGACGGAGAAGAAGCTCACGGTGGAGCGTGTGCGCCAGATCCTGGCTGCGGCCCCCGGCATCACCGTGGAGGACTTCCCGGAGAAGAAGATCTATCCGCTGGCCATCAACGCCGCTGGCCAGGACGACGTTTTTGTGGGCCGCATCCGCGAGGACGAGTCCATCGAAAACGGCATCAACCTCTGGATCGTGTCCGACAACATCCGCAAGGGTGCGGCCCTGAACGCTGTGCAGATCGGCGAGGAACTCATCCGCCGCAACCTGCTGCGCGTGCCGAAGTAACAACCCGAGGAGAAAACCATGCACGTCGCCGGTTCCCAGGAATACCTCGAGGCTCTGCTTGAAGCCATCCGCCCCGGCACCGAGGAGGTGCTGGCCTTCTACGACCACCGCGTGGGGGTCATCGGAACGGACCCGAAGCTCATGCTCATGCCCTGGGACGACCATCTGGTGCACCGGGGCGACGGCGTGTTCGAGTCCCTCAAATACGTGGGCCGCAAGCTCTACCAGCTGGATGCCCACCTGAGGCGCATGCGCTTGTCCTGCCAGGCCATCCATCTGGAGCCGCCCTGCTCCTGGGGCGAGCTGGCCGATGCCATCACCGAGGTGGCGCGCGCGGGCAACGAGCCCGATGGGCTCATCCGCGTGCTGCTGGGACGCGGGCCCGGCGGTTTCGGCATCGACCCCTACGAGAGCCCGGTGCCAAGCCTGTACCTTGTGGCCTACCGTCTGCACCTGCGGCCGGAGAGCGCGTTCGAGAAGGGCGTCACAGCCATGCGCACCACCATTCCGGCCAAACAGGCCTGGATGGCCACGGTCAAAACCACCAACTATCTGCCGAACGTGCTCATGAAGCGCGAGGCGGTGAACAGCCGCGTGGACTTCCCGTTCTGCTTCGATGCGAACGGCTTCCTGGCCGAGAGCGCCACGGAGAACGTGGCCCTGGTGGACGAGCAGGGGCGGCTGGTGATTCCCGAGTTCACCAACGCGCTGGCGGGCACCACCCTCATGCGCGCCGTGGACCTGGTGAAGGACGAGATGAGCATCGTGTTCAAGGGCGTCACCGAGGACGAGATCTTCGGCGCGCGCGAGGTCATGATGCTGGGCACCAGCTTCGACGCCATCGGCGTGGTGCGCTACAACAACAAGCCCATCCACGACGCGAAGCCCGGCCCGGTGACGAAGAGGATCCGCGCGTTGCTCCAGGCCGACCTGCAACAGACCGGCTTGGTGTTCTAGCCCGGACAGACATACAGCAGACCACGCCCGGTCCCTTTCGCGGGGGCCGGGCGTTTTCTTTCAAACCCATGCAAGACGGAGGGCGCAGTGACCGAACTTGTCTGCCACTGCTTGGGCTACACGGCCTCGGATATTGAGCGCGATGCCCGGCAAAACGGCCGCTCGACGATTCTGGCGCGCATCCTGGCTGCGCGGGCCGCGGGCGGCTGCCAGTGCGCGGTCAAGAACCCCAGGGGCGTTTGATGTCTGGCTGAGGTCCGCCGGGTTGCGGACCACGCCTTGGGGCGGCTGGCTGGCTTGTCCAGTGAAAACGGGGCTTGACGCCATCGTCACGACGGCGGTAGGGTCTGCGTGTGTTCGGGGCCGCGTGACTGGCGAAACGTGGAGTTCACCACGAGGAAGCGCGATCCACCCCCCTGTCCTGCCGCTCGCCTGGGCTGCATCCCGTCCTGACTGGCGGGGTGTGCGACCGATACCCTTCCCTGACCGGAAGGCTTTTTCGGAGGCGGCCATGCCGAGCGATTCCCCACGATCCCTTGTTTTTGCCCAGGCCGCTAGCCTGACCGACCTGCGCCGCGACTTTTCCCTTTCCGCGGCCGTGGTCGGCGTCATTGCGGTGATGGTCTCCTTTGGCGGCCCCGCAGCCATCATCTTCCAGGCCGCCAAGCTGGCTGGCCTTACCTCCGGGCAGCTCACCAGCTGGATCTGGGCCATCTCCATCGGCTCCGGCCTGGCCGGGGTTGCCCTGAGCCTGATCTACCGCGCCCCGATAATCATCGCCTGGTCCACGCCCGGCGCGGCCCTTCTGGCCGCGGGCTGGGCCGCCTACTCCTACCCGGAGGCCATCGGGGCTTTTCTCTTTGCCGCCGCCGCCATCACCCTGTGCGGGGCCACGGGGCTCTTCGGCGCGCTCATGCGGCGCATCCCGGCCGCCGTGGTGGCGGCCATGCTTGCGGGCATCCTGTTCCGCTTCGGGGTGCAGGTGTTCACGGCCATGCGCGCCACCCCGCTTTTGGTCGCGCCCATGCTCGCGGCCTATCTGCTCATGAAGCGCCTTGCCCCGCGTTATGCCATCGTGGTCACGCTTCTGACCGGCCTGGCGACGGCCGGGGCGCTGGGACTGCTCGATCTCTCCCTGGTGGACGCGAGCCTGGCCCGGCCGGAGCTCACCACCCCGGTTTTCAGCCTGGGCGCGCTCATCGGCCTTGGCGTGCCGCTGTTCCTGGTCACCATGACCGGGCAGAACGCCACGGGCCTGGGCGTTTTGCGTACGGCGGGCTACAAGACTCCCGGCGGGCCGCTGGTGGCGGCCACGGGATTTTTGTCCGTGCTGCTCGCGCCCTTCGGCTCCCACGGCATCAATCTGGCGGCCATCACGGCGGCCATTTGCACCGGGCCGGAAGCGCACAACGACCCGGACAAGCGCTATGTGGCCGGGGTGGTGTGCGGCTTGGCGTATCTGGTGGTGGGGCTCTTTGGCGCGACGCTCGTGGGGCTGTTCACCGCGCTGCCCTCCGGGCTCATCGCGGCCATCAGCGGACTGGCGCTCTTCGGCGCGCTCATCTCGGGGCTGACGCAGGCCATGGCCGACGAGGCCCGGCGCGAGGCGGCGCTGGTGACCTTTCTGATCACCGTGTCCGGGGTTTCGCTCTTCGGCGTGGGCTCGGCCTTCTGGGGACTGCTTGGCGGCGTGCTGGCCAACGCGGCCCTGTCCGGCGGCTGGCGGCGCAAGAGCGCCTAGTAGGGCAGGGAGCGGGAGTCCGGCGGGGCGATTTCTTCCCAGTCCACCAACGGCGCCAGGTCCTGGGGCACGAACTCCCAGCGCTCGCCTTCGCGCAGGGCGTTCTCCGGCGCGTCGTCGCCGATGAGTTGGTTGAGCGCCGTTTCGGCGGCTTTGCGGTCGCTCTCGTCCAGGGCCATGATGGTCTCGGGGTGGCGGTCGCCATCGGGCAGGACACGGTACACGAGATAAAGCTGACGCATGGGGCCTCCGGTGATTGTCGGGGCATGATGCCCCAGGCCAGGGGCGGAAGTAAAGTCCGCAGGCGGTGTCGGCCCTCCTTTCCCAGGGCGCCTTGCCCGCCGCCCTTGCTGACCGTCCTTGACGCCCCACCCTTGACGGCTGGCGGGAGCGCTTCTAGTGTGACGCGCTTGAGGCCCACCCAACGCCGGAGACTCCATGCGTTTCTACCTCGTTTTCACTCTCGTGTTCATGTTCATGCTGGCCGTGTCTCTGGCTCAGGCGCGTCGCCAGATCGGCCTGGCCGACCACGCCTCCTGGGGGCTTCTGGCCGTGGGGCTGGTGATCAGCGCGCTGCTCGCCTCCACGCGGCTCATGCCGGAATCCTGGACCATGGACCTGGCCCGGCCCCTCTGGTGGCTGGGCTACGGCATATTCGCCGTGGTGGCCTATTTCTTCCTGTTTCAGGTCATCCTCTTCACGGCGGAGATGTTCGCGCGCCTCGCGCTGCCCAGGTTCGCCCCGGCGCTGTGCTCGCCGCGCGCGCTGGTGGCCGTGTTGGCCCTGACCGGTCTGGTTGTCGGCTATGGCACGCGCGAGTTGGACAACGTGCGTGTGCTCAAGCGCACCATTGTTTCGCCCAAACTCAGCCAGCCCCTGCGCCTGGTGGCCGTGAGCGACCTGCACATGGGCGCCATGACCCTGGCCTCGCGCGTGGACGCCCTGGTGGCGCTCCTCAAGGCGCAGAACCCGGACGTGCTGCTTATTGTGGGCGATCTCGTCAACGACCACCCGGAGGCGCTCAAGCCCCTGGCCTCCAAGTTTTTGGCCGCTCGGCCCAGGCTGGGCACCTTCGGCGTGTTCGGCAACCACGAACGTTACGAGGGCGACGAGAAGAGCGCGGCCGTGTTCCGCTGGGCCGGGGCGAAGCTCCTGCGCAACCGCGTCGCGCCCCTGCCGGGGACGGAGGTCCAGATCCTTGGCGTGGACGATCCCGGCCGCGCGGGCAACGTGACGGCCATGCTGGACCGCGAGATACGCGACCTCGCTCCATACCTGGACCCGGCGCGGGTGAGCGTGCTCCTGAACCACCGGCCCCAGGCCTGGCGCGAGGCAGCCCAGCCGCTGGGCATTGAACTTATGCTCTCCGGGCACACCCACCGTGGACAGCTCTATCCGTTCTACCTGGTGGTGAGCCTGAGCTACGAGTTCATGGGGGGCTTCTATGAGGAAGGCGGCAAGGTGCTGGGCGTAAGCGGGGGCGCTGGCTTCTGGGGCCCGCCCCTGCGCGTGCTGGCCCCGCCGGACATCCTGGTGGTGGACCTGCTGCCCCAGGCCGCGCCGACTGCGCAGTAGAACGGGCATGGACCAACGTCGCGATCTGGTATAGGGGCTGGGCGACAAGCTTTTGGGCAAAGGACGCGCGCGTGGACAGACAATCACCCCGGCGGCTGGGAATCACCGCCAAGCTGCTCCTCTGGTGCATGGTGCTGGTGGGCATCTTCTATGCCACCACCAGCGTGCTCATTCTGCGCATCCAGAACTTGGTGGATGTCTCGAGCGCCATCGTCAACGTCAATTACGACGTGGACCTTTCGGCCCAGCGCATGATCCAGCAGCTCCTGTCCCTTGAGGAAAACCGCAAGCGCTACGAAATACTTCAGAAAGACGACTATTTGGAGGCGTTTGTCTCCGACCTTGAGGACTTCGGCAAGACCTTGACCTCCGTGCTGGCGCGCCACCCGGAATACAAGGAATCCTGGGCCGTGCTCACGCGCGAGTATGAGGAACTGCTCGCCCGCAGCCGTGACACCGGGAACAAGGTGCTGCCGGACAAGACCGTCACCCGCTGGCTCGACATCCTCTCCGAGGCGCGGCAGACCAACCAGCAGGAGATGGAGGCCCGCCTGAACGACCTGGCCGACAAGAGCCGCGCGGCAGAGCGCTTGGGGTTCTTTGGCCTGGTGGCGAGCATTGCCTTTGGCGTGCTGGGCAGCGTGTTCATCGCCTACCGCCTGAACCTGTCGCTTTCCGAGATACGCCGCGGCATCCGTGAGCTGGGCAGCGGCGAACCCACACGCCCCGTGCGGGTCGCCACCCACGACGAACTGGGCGAGCTGGCCCAGGCCTTCAACAGCATGACCACGCGCCTGACCGAGGAAGAACGCATGCGCCAGGACTTCATCGCCATGCTTTCGCACGAGATCCGCACGCCGCTCACAAGCATCCGCGAGTCCGTGGACCTGGTGGCCGACGGGGTCTTTGGCGAGGTGAACGAAAAGCAGCATCACTTCCTGAACATCTCCCGGCAGGAGGCGCTTCGTCTCACGCATCTTCTGGAACGCCTTATGAAGGTCTCGAGTCTGGAGGCCCAGCGGCTCAAGCTGAACACGGAGCCCCTGGACGCGGCAGCCCTGGGGCGGCAGGCGCTGGACCGTTTGCAGTCCATGGCCCTGGCCAAGCGCATCGAGCTCAAGGCCGAGCTTCCCGAGGATTTCGTCTTCGTGGAGGCCGACCAGGAGCACGTGACCCAGGTGCTGGTGAATCTGCTCGGCAACGCCATCAAGTTCTCTCCCCCGGAGAGCGTGGTGCGGTTAAGCGTCACCCCGGAGCCCGCGGGCAAGTCCGTGATCTTCTGCGTGGTGGACGAAGGGCCGGGCATCCCGGTGGAGGAGCAGGAGCGTATTTTCCTAAAGTACTACCGCGAACCAACTGTTCGGGGCAGCGTGGACGGCCTGGGCCTCGGCCTGTCCATCGCGCGCGGCATCGTGGAGGCCCACGGCGGCAATCTCTGGCTCAACAGCGCGCCGGGCTGCGGTTCGAGCTTTTGCTTTTCCCTTCCCAAGCCCAAAACGATGGTATAGAAAACGCCCATGACGCAGCATACTTCGTGGTTTCGGGGCCTCTTTGCCTGGATGGCGCTTCCGGCCCTTGCCTCAATATCACTCTGCATCCTGATGCTTTCAGGCTGCGCAACGTTATCAACGGGCCCGGAGGTGCTCCCCCCGGACAAGGATCCGCGCGCGGCTTACATCCTGGCCGTGGACTCGTACCTGGCCGGGCAGTATGAAAAGGCCGCGAGCATCTTCCAGCGCTTGTCCGGCAACAGCTCCGACCCTGTGGTGGCCCGCAAGGCCTACTATGGCTTGGCCTGCGCGCGCCTGGTCACCGCCAAGACCCCGGTGGAGCTGCACGAGGCCCTGACCATTTGGGACACCTGGGTGCAGATGACTCCGGAGGGACTGCCCAGCGAGGATCCGCGCCTCATGACGCCGCTTCTGCCCCGGCTGACGCCCTCGGGCAGCACGGGAAGCCCTGCCATGCTCTCCGAGGAGGAGATCGGCCGCGAGCTGGTGCGTACCAGGCGTCTGGCCGGCTGCCAGGAGGAGACGGGCAAGGTGCGCGAGGCCCTGCGCAAGAAGACCGCTGAGGCCGAGGCCCTGCGCAGTCAGCTGAACGCCTTGGAGCGCCTGCATCAGGAGCTCAGCATCAAGAAGAAGGGCCTGGAGTAGCGCAGCACGATGGAAGCCGGAAAACGTGAGCACGCCACGATCCTCGTGGTGGACGACGACAAGAACATCCTGCAGGTGTTGGAGGCGCGGCTTTCCTTCGCCCACTACAAAACCTTCACCGCGCGCAGCGCCGAAGAGGCCGTGGAGCTTCTGGCGCAGCACCCGGTGGACCTCGTCGTCTCCGACGTGAAGATGCCCGGCATGGGCGGTGTTGGCCTGCTGCACGAGATCCTCGTCCAGTGGCCGCACATCCCCGTGATCCTGCTCACCGCGTATGGCTCCATTCCAGACGCCGTGTCCACCATCCGCTCCGGCGCGGCGGACTACCTCACCAAGCCCTTCGACGGCCACCAGCTGTTGCAGAAGATCGCCGCCCTGCTGGGCCGCGTTGTGGAGGAGCCGAAACGCGCGCCGGGCAAGGCCAAGAGCGTCAGCGACGTCATCTGGGGCGGCAAGAGCCCTGTGATGCGCGATTTTTACGCCCTGCTCGAACGCGTGGCCCCCACCGACGTGGCCGTGCTTATCCTGGGCGAGAGCGGCACAGGCAAGGAGATGGTGGCGCGGATGCTCCACGATCTCTCGCCCCGCGCCAAGGGCCCCTTTGTCATCGTGGACTGCGGCTCCACCCAGCCAACGCTCCTGGAGAGTGAGCTGTTCGGCCATGTGAAGGGCTCCTTCACCCACGCCGTGCGCGACAAAAAGGGGCTCATGGAGGAGGCCGAAGGCGGCACGCTGTTCCTGGACGAGATCGGCAACATCAGCCCGGAGATGCAGACGCGCCTGCTGCGTTTCCTGCAGGAACGCACCATCCGCCGCGTGGGTGACACCCGCGCCATCCCCGTGAACTGCCGCGTGGTCGCCGCCACCAACGCCGATCTGCCCGCCCTGGTGAAGAAGGGTGAGTTCCGGGAGGATCTGTATTTCCGTCTCAAGGTGGTCACGCTCAAGGTGCCCCCCCTGCGCGACCGCAAGGAGGACATCCCGCTGCTGACCGAACGGTTCCTGGAAACCTTCAGCGCTGACCAGCACCGGCCCAAGGTCACGGCCCCTCCTGAGACCTTGCGTCTGCTCATGGCCCACAGCTGGCCGGGCAACGTGCGCGAGCTCCGGCACGCGCTGGAGAGCGGGGTGGTGTTCTGCGCCGGAACCGTGCTGGAACCGCGCGATGTGCAGTTGGACCAGGCCCAGAACCTGCACGAGGTCGTGGCCCCGGTCGTCACATCCGAAGCCGCCACTGCCGCTCCGGACTCCCTCTCGCTGGAGGACAACGAGCACCAGGCCATTATCCGCGCCCTGGAGCGCACCGCCTGGGTCAAGAAAACCGCGGCCGACCTGCTTGGCATCAGCCGCCGGGCCATCCACTACAAGATCAAGAAATACAACATCCAGATTCCGGGCAAGGATCAGGACGAATAGCGTCCCGGTCCACGCGCCTCCGCCTCACCCCACTGCGTTTCTCCCGCCGGTTTAGCGTCCGCGTCTCTGCGTACGTAGTCTGTCGTGCGCAGGTGGCTGTTACGTATATTCGGATTTCTTGGGAAAAAAATATTCCGCTTTCTATTGGGTTGGGGTAACTGTGCCGATAAAGACACAAATCGTCGAGTGTGAGCCCAGAGGGTGTCGTTGGCGTTACGGCAATCTGGACGGGCGAGGAATATTCAAGCCGAAGCACATTTGACATCGTTGTAGGCATCTTTTTGCGGGACCCCCCGCTTCCCCTCAATGGAGGCCTTCATGCGCGCAACCTTGCTGACGAAGATCACCGCACTGGTCTTTGTCGCCGTCTCTCTCGTGGGCGGCGGCAACTATCTAGCCAACAGGCATTTTCTCTCCAACATTTTGGACGAACAGAACATTAAAGATGTCGGCATCCGGGCCGACCTGGTGAGCGACCAGTTCGAGGGCTTGAAGAAAGGCCTCGTCGCCGATGGCTTCCTTATGGCGAGCAATCCCGAGATGGTCAGCCGCATCGCCAATGCCGACACCTCCTGGCTGCAGACCTACGCCAAGCAGGTCATGACCGAAACCGGTCTTGAATCCATCACCATCTCCGACAGCGGGGGCAAGTGCGTCGCGCGCGGCCACTCCGATAAGGTCGGCGACAGCGTGTCCAATCAGGTCAACGTCCAAAAGGCGCTCAAGGGCGAGGTGACCGTCGGCGTTGAGCAGGGCACCGTGGTCCCGTTCTCCCTGCGTGCGGGCTACCCCGTCAAGAAGGGCGGCGAGATCGTGGGCGTCATCACCCTGGGCTTCACCCTCTCCAGTGAACGCTTCGTCGACCAGATCAAGAAAAACCTCGGGCTCGAGTGCACGCTGTTCCAAAACGACACGCGCATCTCCACCACCATCATCAAGAACGGCAAGCGCGCCGTCGGCACCAAGATGGACAACCCGGCCGTCCTTGAGGCCGTTATCCAGAAGGGCCAGCGTTTCATCGGCAACAATGTCATCCTGGGCGTCGCCTACAACACCGCCTACTGGCCCATCCGAGATGCGAACGACAAGGTCGCGGGCATGTTCTTCATCGGCCAGAAGCGGGAATTCATCGAGCGAGTGCTTTCCGAAACGCATCTCTCGAGCCTGATTTCCACCATTGTTGTGGGCCTTCTCATGCTCATTTGCGGCTTCTTCTTCTCCAAGACCCTGGTGCGGCCCATTCTGCAGACCATCGACTTCGCCGACCACATCGCCAAGGGCGACCTCGACGGTGAACTGCATGTGACCTCAAATGACGAGACCCACACTCTGGCCGAGAGCCTGCGCGTCATGAGCGCGAACCTCAAGGTGAAGATCCAGGAGGCCGAGGCCAGCACAAAGGCTGCGGATGGCAAGGCGCGTGAGGCCGAAGTTGCCACCCAGGAAGCCCTGGACGCCAAGCTGCAGGCCGAGAGCGCCAAGCGCGAAGGCATGCTGGACGCCGCAAACAAGCTGGAAGAGATCGTGGAGCGCATTACTTCCAGTTCTGAGGAACTCTCCGCGCAGGTTGAGCTCATGAGCCGGGGCATGGACCTGCAGCGCGACCGTGTGGCTGAGACCGCCAGCGCCATGGAGCAGATGAACGCCTCGGTCATCTCCGTGGCCCGCCAGGCGGGCGAGGTCGCCGCCTCCGCCGACACGGCGAAGAACAAGGCCTCCGGCGGTTCGGACGTGGTGCGCCGCTCCCAGCAGGCTATTGAGAATGTGAACGACATCGCCATGCAGCTCAAGACCAACATGGAGCAGTTGGGCAAACAGGCCGAGGCCATCGGCCAGGTCATGAACGTCATCAACGACATCGCCGACCAGACGAACCTGCTGGCGCTGAACGCCGCCATCGAGGCCGCGCGCGCGGGCGACGCCGGGCGCGGCTTCGCCGTGGTGGCCGACGAGGTGCGCAAGCTGGCCGAAAAGACCATGGGCGCCACCAGGGAAGTGGGCGAGAACATTCGGGCCATCCAGGAGTCCAGCCGTAAAAACATCGGCAGCATGGACAAGGCTGCCCAGGCCATAGGCGAGGCCACCAGCCACTCCAAAGAGTCCGCCCAGGCCCTGGAGGAGATCGTCGTCATCTCCAAGACCAACGCTGAACAGGTGCAGGGCATCGCAGGCGCGGCCGAGGAGCAGTCCGGCGTGTCCGAGCAGATCAGCTCGGCCATTGAGGAAGTGAACCGCGTGGCTTCGGAAACCGCCGAGGGCATGAGCCAGTCCGTGACCGCCATCGGCGAGCTGGCGCGCATGGCTGTGGAACTCCGGCAGCTTATCGGCGATCTCAAGGCCTCATAAGTAGACAAAAGCGGGATTGGGGCAAAAGGGGCTCCGCCCCTTGAACCCCGCCAGAGGGCCTGAGGCCCTCTGGACACCCCCTAATTGAAAGTGTTCCTCTCAGCGCAAAGCCGCCGGGAGGAACACTTTCAATTTTTGGGGGACCCTCGATAGGTGTGCAACACGCTGCTTTCGCACACCAATCGGAATGGCCATGAGCGGACCCGAGGTGGATCAGTCTCCCCCGGCGGGGGGCAGGGGGTGGAGCCCTTTTGTGCGTGTTCTATTGCGGAGGCAGGCTCGGTTCCGGCGTCAGCTCCAGGGCGCGCTCCGGGGCATATTCCGGCGCCAGCCGGGCAAGCAGCATGCGGATGAGGTTCGCATCCTGGGTCTCGGCGGCCTGGGCCAGCTCGGCCACCAGGGTGTTCAGTTCACCGGCCGTGGAGAGGGGCTCGGCTTCGGGCGCGCCGCCCAGAACAAGTATTTTCTCATGCTCCGTGCGCAGCACGTCCTCGCCCGCGCTCAAAAGCTCCTCGTTGATCTTCTCACCGGGCCGCAGGCCCGTGAACACGATGTCCACGTCCTCGGGTTCCTTGCCGGACAGGCGGATCAGGTCGCGCGCCATGTCTACGATGCGCACGGGCTCGCCCATCTTGAGGATAAAAATTTCGCCGCCCTGGCCCATGGCTCCGGCCTGCAGGATAAGCTGACAGGCCTCGGCGATGCTCATGAAGTAGCGCGTCATGTCCGGGTGGGTCACGGTCACGGGCCCGCCGCGCTCGATCTGCCGCTGGAAGAGTGGCACCACTGACCCGGACGAGCCCACCACGTTGCCGAAGCGCACGGCCATGAAACGTGTTTTGCCGCCCGCGCCGGTGTCGGTGAAGCTGGTCATGAGCCGCTCCGTGACGCGCTTGCTGGCGCCCATGACGCTGCTTGGACGCACGGCCTTGTCCGTGGACACGAGGACGAAGCGCGCCACGCCGAAGCGCGCGGCGGCGCGCATGAGTGCGCGCGTGCCGAGGATGTTGTTGGTCACGGCGGCCCAAGGGCATTCCTCCAGCATGGGCACGTGCTTGTACGCCGCGGCGTGTAGCACCAGACTGGGGCGGTGCTCGGCGAAGGCGCGTTCCATCAGGGCCTCGTCGGCCACACTGCCCAGCACGCAGACGAAGTCGCGGAATCCCTGTTCGGAGGCCAGTTCGCCCGCGATGGCGTAGAGGTTGTATTCGCAGAGGTCGACCAACACGAGCAGCCGGGGGCGAAAACGTGCAACCTGGCGGCACAGCTCGGACCCGATGGAGCCGCCGCAGCCGGACACGAGCACCACGCGGTCCCGCAGCAGCCTGGCGATGCCGCCCTGGTCCAGCGTCACCTCCGTGCGGCCCAACAAGTCCTGATAATCCACGGAACGCAGGGTCAGCACGGCCTTGCCGTCGAGCAGCCGGCTTGTGGCGGGCAGGATGCGGTGTGGCAGGCCGGAGGCCTTGCACAGGGCGATGATGCGGCGCATCTGGCCCGCGCTGGCGCGGGACACGGCGATGAGCGCCTCCTCGGCCTGGCGTTCCCCAGCCACGCGCGCCAACTCGGAGATATGCCCCAGCACCTCGCGGCCATGCAGGGAGCGCCCAAGCTTGCCCGGGTCGTCGTCCAGAAAGCCCACCACGTGGTAGTTCAGCTCCGGGCTGGTGGCGATTTCGCGCAGGAGACGCTCGCCGAGGTCGCCCGCGCCGATGACCAGCACGCGCCGGGGCGGAGCCTTGGGCCTGGCCTCGCCGCTTCCATTGGCGCGCGCGTACAGCACGCGGATGCCCAGGCGCAGACCGGTGGTGAAGAGCAGGGTGAGCAGGCCGTCCATGGCCAGAATCGAGCGCGAGAATCCGGTGAAGCCGTAGCGGAAGGCCACGAAGGCGACCAGAAGCGCGGAGGAAAGCACCACGGCCTCGGTGAGGCGCTTGAAGTCGAGCAGGCTGGTGTAACGCCACATGCCCCGGTACAGGCCAAGGGCCAGGAATACGCCGAGCTTCAACGGCAGCACGTGCTTGTACATGGCCGCGAGCTGCATGGCGTAGGGCGCGGGCAGGCTGAAGTCGAAACGCAGCAGGTAGCTCAAGGTCAGCGCGGCGGCGAAACAGGCGGCCTCGGCCGCGAGCATGAAGTAGAAGTGGCGGTTTTTCGGGTTAAAAAGCATCAGGCCCGTTTCCCCAGCGCGCGGCCCTGCGCGCGGATGATGTCCGCCACGCGCGCCACGTCTTCTCGCGTCATGGCCGTGCCCGAGGGCAGGCAAAGCCCGCGCGTGAAAAGGTCCTCGGCCACCGCGCCGCCGAATGCGCGGCATCCCGCGAACACGGGCTGCCGGTGCATGGGCTTCCACACGGGCCGCGCCTCGATGTTCTCCGCCTCCAGGGCCTGCCGCAGCTCGCCTGGGTCCGCGCCGAAAATGTCTTTGTCCACCAGCATGACGGTGAGCCAGCGGTTGGCCTTGCCCGTGGCGGCCTCCGGCATGAAGGTGATTCCCGGCAGAGCCTCCAGGGCTTCGCGGTACCAGCGGAAGATCAGCCGCCGCTTGGCGACGCGCGCCTCCAGCACCTCCATCTGCCCCAGGCCGACGGCCGCCAGGATGTTGCTCAGGCGGTAATTGTAGCCCAGCTCCACGTGCTCGTAGTGGGGCGCGTGCTCACGCGCCTGCTGCGAGAGTTTCCGGGCGTGGGCGATGAGCGCCCCGTCCTCGGAGGCCAGCATGCCTCCGCCCGAGGTGGTGATGATCTTGTTGCCGTTGAAGGAGAAGATGCTGGCGGCCAGGCCCGGCCAGGCTCCGGCATGACAGCTCTCGTCATCCTGGCCCAGGTTCCGGCCACAGCGCGCGCCCACGCTTTCAGCGCAGTCGGCCACAACGGGCACGCCAAAAGGCGCGCACACCTCCAGAATGCGCTGATACTCCGCGCATTGGCCGTACAGGTCCGTGGGGATGACGGCCTTGATGCGCCGCCCCTCGCCGGTCAGCACCGTGAGGGCCTCGCGCAGACGCTCCGGGTCCATGTTCCAGGTGCCGGGGCTGGCGTCCACAAAGACGGCCTCGGCCCCGAGCTGCACGGCCGGGCTTACGGAGGCGATGAAGGTCAGGCTTGCGGCCAGGACGAGGTCGCCCGGTCCCACGCCCAGGCAGCGCAGGGCCAGATGTGTGGCCGCGGTGCCGCTCGATACCGCCAGACAGTGCGGGATGCCGGTGAACGCGGCGAAGGCCGCCTCAAAGGCGTCGACCTGCGGGCCAAGCGGCGCAATGAAGTTGCTGGCGAAGGCCTCGGCCACGCGCGGCTCTTCCTGGCCCCCCATGTGCGGCGGCGAGAGGAACAGGCGGGGAGGCTTCTGCGCGGCCATGACTTATGCCAAGGGCTTTGCCGGCACACCGGCCACGGTGGTCTTGTCCGCCACGCTCTGGGTCACTGCGGCCCCGGCCCCGACGACGCTCCAGGCACCGATGCTGACGCCGGGCACGGCGCAGGCCCCAACGCCCACAAAGGCGCCTTCGCCTACGCGGACGTGGCCCGCCAGGTGCGCCCCCGGGGCGACATGGGCGTGCGGCCCAAGCTCGCAGTGATGGTCGATGCTGGCGCAGGTGTTCAGGATGGCGTTTTCGCAGATCTTCGCGCCGGGGTTGGCCACGGCTCCAGCGGCCAGCACGGCTCCGGCTCCCACCATAACGTCCGGGGCCAGCACGGCCGAGGGGTGGATGGCGGTGACGAAGCGCTTGCGGGCCTGCGAAAGCTCCGCAAATATCCTGGCGCGAGCGGCGTTGTCGCCGATGCCCAAGGCAAGGCAGTCGTGCGGGGTGGCGGCGAGGTCGGCGAAGGTTCCCAGCACGGGCAGGCCCAGGATGCGCGTGCCCTTAAGCTTCGGGTCGTCGTCCAGGAACCCGATGATCTCCATCTCCCGTCCCTTGGTCCACATCTGGAACAAAATGTCGGCCACCACCTGCCCGTGTCCGCTCGCGCCCATGACCACGATCTTCATTGCTGCCTCCGGCGGAAAGCCGCCCTAGTTTGTCCGCTGTTTGCGCAACAATGCTACAGTCTCGTGGGTATGTGCGTCAACGCAGGACAAGTCGCACAGCCTCCAAACGTTCTCATCCATGCTATCGCAGACGGCCAACTTGCGCTATTTCGCTTCGGGGCAGCGCGCGCCCACCAGAGTGTCGGCTTCTCCGCCACGGTGCCAGCCGGCTTTTAAGCAGCGACACCCCGGCCACGACCAGGGACGCCAAGCGTGCTCCGCCTGGAAGATGGCGAGGGCATGGGGGAAGGCGGACTTTCCGCCGCCGGGCGCACTGAACGCGTCGATGTTCACAAACTCTTCGCCATGCGTCATGCCGCTCCCATAGCTCGCTGGCCGTCCGAGCGCAATTCCCAGGCTCCTTGACCGGCCAGTCGTCGTATAGTAAACGGCAAAACCTCGGCAAACACGTCGGCCAACCCTGCAATCAAGCGAGCGCGCATGCCCCAGCCAGCGGCCCCACGGACGGCCTCACGAACAGTCGGCCTCGTCCTCACCTATAACGGTGAACGCCTGCTGGCGCGCTGTCTGGCTTCGCTGGCCTTCTGCGAGCATATTCTCGTGGTGGATTCGCATAGCACGGATGACTCCGTCGCCATCGCCCGCGCCGTCGGGGCGGAGGTGCTTCTGCGCCGTTGGGAGGGGCCGGGCCCACAGTTCCGCTTCGCCCTGGAACACATCCAGGCCATGACGCCGGAGGTGGACTGGGTGGTGAGCCTGGACCAGGACGAGTGGTTGACCGACGAACTCGCCGCAAACATTCGGACGGCCACGGCGTCGGATACGGCCAACGCCGGGTTCTGGATGGCGCGCTCGTCTTTTTATTTCAACGGGTTCATGCGCCATGGAGGCTGGTATCCGGACCGGCTACTGCGGCTCTTCCGTCCCGGCAGCATGGAAATCCGCGTGAGCGGTGCGCACGAATCCTTTCATCCGTTGGGGCCCACGGGTCAGCTTAACGGCGACATCGTCCACTATCCCTACCGCGATTTCCGCGAGCACCTGGATAAGATCAATTCCTACTCCCAGCAGGCCGCAGACGAGTTGCGCCGCAAAGGTCGCAAAGGCGGCGTGCTGGCCGGCATCGTCCACGGATTCGCCCGCTTCGCCAAGCTCTACCTGATCAAATTGGGCGTGTTGGACGGCCGTGCCGGTTTCATCAACGCCGCGCACGGCGCGTTCTACGCCTTCCTCAAGTATGTTCGCGCAGCGGGGCCGGAGACGTGGGGACCCGGCTCGTGATGACCGCCCTGGCCGTGAGTGGCGTGGCATCCTGAAGTGTCTTTACGGGTTGTGGCACAGTGTCGGACGGGATAGAGAAATCAGCGTAAACGAATGGCGTTACGGCACGCGACAAAGAACGAAGGCCGCCTGCTGACGCCTGGCTGGGGGCGTAGCATGGTCTGTGGGGATTTTCTGCATCATCTCGACTTCGAGGCCGCGTTCCGCCAGTAGTTTCTTCAACCGGGCTTCCCCTGCTCCAACGACCTCGGCCTCTTTGCCCCAACGCTCATGCAATGCGCTGGCGCCAAGAACTCCCGTCGTTGAACCGGTCTCAGCGGATCTTGCCGATGATGTCCCTGCGCACCTTCTTCGCGTGGTTCCGTTCCGCGAACATCCGTTTGAGCACAGCGTTCTCTGCCTCCAGCTCCTTCATGCGCCGGATGTCCGATGCCCTCATGCCGCCGTACTTGGACTTCCACTTGTCGTAGGCGCTGCTCACCCAGTGTTCGCGGGCTGACGTGACGGCCTGGCCTCTGGTGCGTGCTACAGGAGCAAACGGCACAACGTTGTGCCGTTGCGCGAGGTCGTGATTGTCAAAGATTGTACCGGTGTGCGTGATTAAATGTAGTGCTTCAGCTCCGTTGAGTAGTATGCCACGGTCCTGCGCAGTCCCTCTTCAAGCGGAACGCATGGCATCCAGCCAAGCGCCTTCCGTATGCGGGTGTCATCGGAATAGTAGTTGCCAATATCAATTTTTTTGCGTGTATCCGGAAACTGGCGGAGTACGAACTCGCCCTTACCGCCATTGGCCTCAATGAGCAACTTGGCAAGGTGCAGCAGGGAGACGTTCTTCTCTCCGCCGATGTTGTAGATCTGGCCTATCGCCTTGTCATTCTGTGCGGCGAGCAGCATGGCATCCACACAGTCGTCCACGTAGGTGAAGTCACGGAGTTGTTCGCCTCCCCAAACCTCGAAGGGCTTGCCCTCCAGCAGCAGCCTGAGCCAAATGCCCACAAAGGTTTGGCGGGCATCTATGACGCGCATGCGCGGCCCGTATGTATTGGTAAGACGCAGAACTGTTGAGGGGATGCCGTATACGTCACCGTAGAGCAAGTGGTAGTTTTCGCCTGCGACCTTATTGATTCCATTGACATCCACAGGACGGATCGGATGGTCTTCGTCCACGGGCAGATACTGGGGTCGGCCATACACCTGCCGCGTTCCTGCGAAAACGATGCGGATCGTGGGGTTGTATTGGCGGCAGGCTTCAAGAATGGACAGTTGGGCGTGTGCGTTGATTTCAAGGTCGGTGAACGGCATCGTCATAGAATCCATGTGGCTGGTCTGCCCGGCGAGATTGAACAGGTAGTCCTTGCGTTGGATGAGATAGCGCATGGCGTGGGGATCGCGGACGTCTGAGATGTTCAGGCGGCACGATTCGGATATGGGCGCCAGGTTGTGAAGGCTTCCGCCATATTCGGGGATGAGGCTGTCCACAATGGTGACGTTCGCGCCTTCCCCTACGAGCCGAATTGCGAGATTGGAGCCGATGAAGCCAGCACCGCCGGTGATCAGAACATTGGCATTGGCGAAGCTCATGATAACTGCTCCTTGTCCCAGGCCAGAAGAGCGTACGCAACGCGTTCCACGTCTGCCTGAATGAGTTGGGGGAACATGGGCAGGCTTAGAAGTTCGGGGACGACACGCTCCGTGATGGGCAGACCGCTAGGCGCGATGATGACACGCCCGGCGTACGCGGGTTGGGAATGCACCGCTTGAGGGTAATGCACGGCGGTGCCCACCCCCCGTTCGTGCAGAAATGCTGCGAGGGCATCCCGCCGTTTGCTCCGTAGAACGTATAGGTGGTATACGTGTTCTATTCCCGGCTTGGCGGTTGGCAGCGTGACTCTGACACTGCTGAGCAAGGAGTCATAGCGTGCAGCGATGGAGCGGCGGGCAGCGTTGTCCGCGTTGAGGTGCCTGAGGTTGATGTCCAGAAACGCAGCCTGTAAGGGGTCCATGCGCGAGTTGATGCCCGGAACGGCGCTGACATAGCGCTGCCTCCAGCCGTATTGCCGTAGCGCCCGCATCTCGGCGGCAAGCGCTGCGTCCTTGGTGTAGACTGCGCCGGCATCGCCGATCGCGCCTAGGTTTTTTGTCGGGTAAAAGCTGAATGTGCCCGCGATACCCAGAGTTCCGACCTTCCTGCCGCTGTAGGCCGCGCCGTGAGCTTGCGCACAGTCCTCAATGATTCTTATTCCGTGGCGCTCCCCGAAGGCCATGATGGCGTCCATTTCGCAAGGGTGCCCGTAGAGATGCACGGGAATGATGGCTATGGGAACGAGGTCGGGCCGTTGGGTTGTCACCATGTTCACAGCAGATTCCAGCGAACTCGGCGACATCGTGTAGGACGCCTCGTCAATATCTACCAAAACGGGGACGCAGCCCGCGCGTTCAATGGCGGCAACCGTGGCCACCGCCGTGTGCGAAACCGTAAAGACGGCTGGCAGCTTGCCCGGCGGCACGGGGAACAGGCCAAGCAGCGCGCGCAAGGTGATCTCAATGGCATCCGTGCCATTGGCGACTCCGACGCATTCCCCCGCATCACGGGATGTGCCGGCAAGCCAGTCGGCAAAGTGCCGCTCGAAGGTTTCAACCTCAGAGCCGAGGATATACTGGCCGGAGCCAATCACCCGGGAAAAGGCCTCATCGTATTCGGGCTTGCGTGCCTGAAATGCAACACCAGGATTTGCAAAGGGAATGAACGCGTTTTTCATGGTATTACCTAGTATTTTGGTGCCTGAATCTTTTCGTTCGAATCAGTGAAATCTTGCATGAGATTGCTCTCGCAATTTTCTTAAATAATCCTACCGAACAACGTGCTGCAATTTGCTCAGCATTTGCCGCGAAAAGGCCCTCAGCATCCTGTGGGACTCTCTGAGCAGAACGCGCAGGAGCCTTCCCGCTGCCGATGTACGATATCACCCCTGCGGTTCGTTCCGCATGGGGTACCAGATGCGCCCCGGATGTTCAATCTTGGCCGCCGGCCCGAGGCGGCCCGTCCGGTTTCGCGCTCACGAACTCCGGCATGGTGGCCTCGCCCGCGGCGCTGATCCCTTCGCGGCGCAGCACGGAGAGCACGGTGCGCGCCAGGATGCGCACATCCAGCCACAGCGAGCGGTTGTCCACATACCAAACGTCCAGGGCGAAACGCTCTTCCCAGCTCTGGGCGTTGCGCCCGTTCACCTGCGCCCAGCCCGTAATGCCGGGCGGCACCTCGTGGCGGCGGGCCTGCTCGGCGTTGTAGAGCGGCAGGTAGTGCATGAGGAGTGGACGCGGGCCCACCAGGCTCATGTCGCCCTTGAGCACGTTCAAAAGTTCCGGCAGTTCGTCGAGGGACGCGGCGCGCAGGAAACGGCCGAAGCGTGTCAGGCGCTCGGCGTCCGTGCCAGGACCCGCGCGCATGGTGCGAAATTTCAGGATGACGAAGGGGCGGCCGCCAAGCCCGGGCCGCTGCTGGCGGAAGAACACCTCCGGCCCCAGGGCCAAGCGCACGGCCAGAGCGGTGGCGAGCATCAGGGGAAAAAGGACGATGAGCCCTGGCAGAACGAGGGCAAGATCGAACAGCCGCTTGGCGGTCACCGGGGCGCTCCGCAAGCCGCTGGTGCGGCATTTTCCGGCAGGGGCAGCGCGGCGAGCATGTCCGCCGTCACCTGCCGCGCGTCGAAGCGCTCCTCGGCCAAGTGGCGCGCGGCCAGGCCCATCTGGGCGATGCGCTCCGGCTCCAGCACGAAGTGCTCCATGGCGCGCGCAAGCCCGCCGGGCTCGAACGGCGGCGCAAGAAAGCCGGTGACGCCGTCTTCCACAGTCTGCCTGCAGCCGGGCACATCGGTGGTGACGACGGGCCGGCCCATGGCCATGGCCTCCAGGCTGGAGCGCGGCGTGCCTTCCCGGTAGCTGGGCAGCACAAAGACACTGGCGGCGGCCAGATGCGGCCGAATGTCGTCCACGGCGCCGAGGATCTCCACGACTCCTTCCTCGCGCCAGCGGCGCAGCACTTCGCCAGGCACGGCGTCGGGCACGTCGTCCGTGGGGCCGATGAGCCGGCAGACCACTTGCGGGTGGCGGCGCTTGAGCATTTGGCAGGCCTCCACGAACACGCCCACGCCCTTGGCCCACAAGAGCCGGGCCACACACAGGAACACGGGTGCGCCGGTATCCGGGTGGGCCAGGACTGGCGGCGCGGGCGCGAAGCGCTCCAGGTCCACGCCGCTGCCGCCCACCACGGCCACGCGCTGGCCGGAGGAGAGGATGCCCAGCCGTTCGAACAGCTCCCGATCGTCAGAATTCTGGAAGATTATGGCCTGGTTGTGTTTCAGAGCCCCGGCGTACAGGCGCACGACAAAATCCGTAAGGCACTGGCGCGAGAGACTGCGCGGTCGCTCAGCCAGGCCGCCGCCCTGATTGGCGTCCAGGCCGCCGAAGGCGTAGCCCAGGCCAGTGATGAGCGAAGCCACGCGCGGCACTTTTGCCCAGCGCGCGGCGAGCGAGGCGTAGATCACGGGCTTGATGGTGTAGGGCAGCACGAGGTCGGGCTTGAGGGCCAGGAATTTCCGGCGCAGGGCCAGGATGGTCCTGGTGTCGCGCACAGGATTCACGCCGCCGCGATCCAGAGGATAGCGCGACAGTTCCACGCCCATGGCCCGCAGGACGGTTTCCGTTTTCGTTGCCGTGGCTGCCTCCGGCGGGGCCAGGGCGATGACCTCGTGCCCGCGCGCAACCAGGGCGTCGAGCAGCGGGGCCCGGAAGTTCACCAGGGAGGGGGCGTGACCGGCGACGACGACGATGCGCATGGATTCCCTGTTATCCTGAAATCCCAGCGCCTTCCAGCCAGGACTGAAACATCAGGATGGGCCAGAGGCGGTACTGGCGGTTGAAGCGGCCGGACTGGTGTTCGGCCCAGGCCTGGGCCACGGGTCCGGGCTCGAAATAACCCTCGCAGGCCAGGCGCTCGGGGTCGATGAGCGCGCCCGCCCATTCCTTGAGTGGGCCGCGCAGCCAGGTGTCGATGGGCACGCCGAAGCCCATCTTGGGCCGGTCCCACAGTCCACGCGGAACATAGCGTTCCAGCAGTTGGCGCAGGGCCCACTTGCCCTGGCCGCCGCGCACGCGCATGTGTGTGGGCAGGCTCCAGGCGAAGGCCGCCACACGGTGGTCCAGGTAGGGCGCGCGCGCTTCCAGGCCTACGCTCATGGCCGCGCGGTCCACCTTGGTCAGGATGTCGCCCGGCAGGTACCAGGCCGTGTCCAGGTACTGCATCCAGGCCGTGCCGCCCTCCGGGCACAGGCTGGGCGCGGGCCAGGTGCCGCGGCTGCGCAGAGGCCAGACAGCCTCGGCCGCTCCGGGCACCACCAGGCCTGGATCGGGCCAGGCGGAGACCAGCGCCGCATAGAAGGCCGGGGCCACGCGCACGGGCAGGGCCTGGGCCAGCTTGTGCAGCTTTTCGCCGGGCAGGCGCTGCCGGGCTGATGCGGGCAAAAGCGGGTCGAGCACGCGCAGGATGCGGTCCCAGGCGCGGGGAGAAAGGCTTTGGATGAGCCTGGCTGCCATGCCGCGCAGACCGGGGGCGATCCCGGAAAGCTGGGCCCACAGGGCCGCGCCATGCACGTGCCGGTTGTAACCGGCGAAGAGTTCGTCTCCTCCGTCGCCCGTGAGGCAGACCGTGACCCGCTCCCGCGTGAGCCGCGCCACCAGGAGCATGGGCAGAAGCGAGGCGTCGGCGAAGGGCTCGCCCGCCACCTGCGCCAGCTTTGGGACCAGGGCCAAGGCATCCTCGGCGCGGAAGGTCAGGCTGGTGTGCTCCGTGCCCAGATGCCGGGCCACGGCCTCGGCCTGGGCCGATTCGTCATATTCCGCGTCCGCGCCCGCATAGCCGATGGTGAAGGTGCGCACCGGGCCGCCGTTTTGTCCGGCCTCGGCCATCAGGGCCGTGACGAGCGAGGAGTCGATGCCGCCGGAAAGCAGCGCGCCCAGGGGCACATCAGCCAGCATCTGCCCACGCACGCTCTGGCGCAGGCGGCCCAGCAGGGCGTCCAGGGCCTCGGCGTCGGAGCCCGCAAAAGGCACGGCCAGTCCGGTTTCGGCCACGGTCTTGAGGGACCAGAAAGGCTTGGGCCCCGGCAGGCTGGCCAGGTCCTGGCCGCGCAGAGTCAGCAGGCAGCCGGGCGGCAGCTTGCTGACGCCGGAGAGAATGCAGTGCGGCGCAGGCACGCAGGACAGGCGCAGGTAGAGCGCCAGGACGTTCTTGTCCACGCCGGGGGAGAAATCCAGCGCGGCCGTGAGCCCCGGCAGCTCCGAGGCGAAAAGCAGCCGTCCCCGCCGCACGGCATAGTACAAAGGCTTCTCGCCCATGCGGTCGCGCGCCAGGGTGAGGGTCTTGTCGCGCCGGTCCCACAAGGCCAGGGCGAACATGCCTACTGTGCGCGGCAGGCCTTCCTCCGGTCCCCATAGGGCCAGGGCTTCCAGCAGGGTCTCGGTGTCCGAGCGTCCGCGCCAGACGAGGGCAGAGCGGCCGGAATAGGCGCGCGCCGCATCGATTTGGGCGCGCAGCTCCGCGTGGTTGTATATCTCGCCGTTGTAGCAGAGCACGAAACGGCCGCAACTGCTTGTCATGGGCTGGGCGCCGGAGTCCGTGAGGTCCAGCACGGCCAGGCGGCGGTGCCCAAGGGCCAGGCCACCGTCGGGATCGGCGTATACGCCGCGGCCGTCCGGACCCCGGTGGGCCTGCACGTCGGCCATGCGCCCGGCGATATCCGCCAGTTCGGAGAGGGAACGTGTCCCCGTGGGGTCCAGTATGCCTGCAATGCCGCACATGATGCGCCTCTTAGCAGTTCGATTCGAGGGTGGCAATGCGCCACCGGGGCATAGCTTTGGTTCTTTTGATGTCTTTACAACGAGTTGCCGCGAACGTACACAGGGGTTTGTCCCCATGCGCCCAGAACCTGCCGGCGTTGACTCCCAGGCAGACGCGGGCAAACCCCGGAGGCTTCCCGATGCTTACCGCTTGGCTCCTGTACCTTGGCACCGGCGCCATCGCCGGAATCATGGCCGGCCTCCTGGGCATCGGCGGCGGACTGGTCATCGTGCCCATCCTGAATTTGACCTTCACTGCGCAGGGGCTGCCCGGAGACTACATCCAGCACCTTGCCCTGGGCACCTCGCTCGCCACCATCATCTTCACGTCCATCTCCTCCATGCGCGCGCACCACAAGCGCGGCGCGCTGCTTTGGCCCGTGTTCAAGGCCATTACGCCGGGCATCCTCATTGGCGGCTTCCTCGGCTCCACGGTCGCCTCGCTGTTGTCCAGCCGGTTTCTGAGCGCCTTCTTCGTTGTTTTTCTCTACTACGTGTCCGCGCAGATGCTCCTGAACATCAAGCCCAAGGCCTCACGCGAGGTGCCTGGCCCCTTTGGCATGTTCGGCGCGGGCGGCGTCATCGGTGGCGTGTCGAGCCTCGTGGGCATCGGCGGCGGCACCATGACCGTGCCATTCCTCACCTGGTGCAATGTGCCCATGCGCACCTGCATCGGCACCAGCGCGGCCGTGGGCCTGCCCATCGCCCTGGCCAGCACCGCAGGCTACATCCTCAACGGGCTGGACGCCAATTTGCCCGGCATCTCCGGCGGGTACCTTGGGTTCATCTACCTGCCCGCCCTCTTCGGCGTGGTGGTGGCCAGCGTCCTCACCGCGCCGCTGGGCGCGAAGCTGGCCCACAACCTGCCCGTGGGCAGGCTCAAAAAGATCTTTGCCTGTCTGCTCCTCATCGTGGCCACGCGCATGCTCTGGGCGCTGGTTGGACACTCTTTCCTGTAGGGCTGGCCGTGCTCAAAGGACCGCGCAGAACGGGAGCCAGCGCAAGGATGCGGGGGCCTGCCGTTCAGCCCGCAGCCAGGGGCTCAAGACTGTGGTCCATGTTGCCGCTTCGGATGCAGGCCGTGAGCCAGGTCTGGAATCTTGCCAGCGAGGGCACGTCCGCCTGCCGGAAGGCTGCGCGTTGGTTCAGGCGCTGCGTCATGCCCGGCGGGAAGCTTCCGGGCGCGCCTGCTTCGTAAAAGTAGTAGCGCTGCCACAAGGCGATTTTCTGCGCAACCAGATTCACCCCCCTGTCGATGATCAGTTGCAGCGGCAATGCGCAGAACAGCCGCCATTCCAGATCAATGAAGCGGACATCCTTCGTCTCGGGGTGGAACAGGACATTTCCGGGGTGGGCGTCCAGAAGCGCGCCCGGGATCCACGGTCCCTTCATGTGCCCGGCGTAGATCGATTGTCCCAGGTGGTGGCGGCAAAAGGCCTCGAAGGCCGCCACGTTTTCCGGGGTTGCTGGGCCCGCCCGTTCGGAGAGCAGCTCGATCCAGCGGAGCAGGGACGCGCCTGCTCCTGTCTGGTCTCCCGCCTCCAGAAGGTCCAGAATCCGCTCCAGAATGCTCACGTAGCCGCTCAGATACTTCTCGCCCGGCTTGATGCGCTGCTCGCCCAGGCTGAAGGCCAGCGGCGGCGAGCCGTGCAGATTGCGGCGTGAAACGCGGAGCGTGCCATCCGGCTGGCTGTCGAAGCGCGTCATGGTCTGGAACGCGCGGGGACAGCCGTCGGCGTTCAGGGCCGAGGCCAGCATGTTCGCATTGGCGCGCAGGGGGGAGGCCTCCGGGTTGGCGGCGGCGAGCACGAGGAAAGAGTTCATGAAGTGCGGGGCGATTGCGCCCCTGTGGGTGCTGGCGAGAAATGCGCGCTCGTTGAACGCCGGATGGATGCGCTTGCCGTAGTCCTGGGTGGGCAGATCAAGGAGCGGCAGGGGGTTGAAGCCGGGAGTGCGGAAGGCGGCCTCGGACAGGATCGTGTCAGGGGTCTTGTAGTCTGGCGAGGGGTAGAACCAGGCCTGCGCGGAAAGCCCGGCTCCCGTCAGCATGGTCTCCAGGGTGGGCCGGTCGAAGGTCCGGGCCGCGAACGGGCCGGGATAGCCGTTGACCCCGCAATAAGGCCGCCCGGTATGGTCCTCCGGCATCCCCGCGAGGTACTTGTGCCCCATGGTGTTCTCGATGGCCAGAACCAGGCAGCCGTTTGGCTGCAGGCAGCGGCGGGCCTGGGCCAACAGGTGGGCATGGGGCTGCGGATGGGGCACATAGGCCTGGGCGTATTCCAATACGCCCACCAGGATGACGTGGGTGAATTCGCCTTCGTAGGACAGATCCGCCGCGTTGCCGACGACGATGCGCAGATTTGTGGCGTTGCGGCAGCGTTGTTGGATCACCCTGGCCCTGTCGAGCGATCCCTCCACGGCGGTGACCGAACTGGCGCGCTCCACCAGGAGCGAGGTCAGCGCGCCGCAGCCCGCGCCCAGCTCCAGGATGTTCGCGTCTGGTCCGAAGTCCATCCAGCTCAGCAGGGATTTGCGCCGGGGGGTCAGATGATAGTGCAGGGCCCACGGCATGTCGTGGGATGTCACGGAGTATTCGTCGTGCTCCTGGGGCCCGGAGAAACGTTCCAAAAGGGGGGCTTCGGAGGAATCCGCGTAGGCGATGGGGGTGCCCCGGACAATGATGGGCGGCAAGTTCCGCTCTGAGGGTGTGGCGTCATCTGGCATGGTCAAAGCCCCCCGCGTCGGCCGACATCGCTTGGCATGATGCCTCTTTTGCAACTGATTCTAGTTAGCATAACAGAGAAATTTTGGAATTGCACCTGCTCTGATTTCGGAAAACGAGGCAGCGTGTGGTGTCTGAATCGGCGTCTGCCGCCCCGTTGCCCAGGGCGTCATTCATCGGGACTCGCGGTCAAAAAGTGGAGATGTCCAGTTGGCAAGCAGGGCGATGGAGCTTGGTTTTTGGCCTTGCTTGCCCGCCAGGGGAGATGGCGGCGAGCAAGGAAGCGGTGTGCTTCGCGTCCCCGGTGTGGGTGGGGAAGGCGTGGCGGTCTTGGGTTATCTTTTGGGCGCGTCCTGGGTGTTGGCGAAGCGCAGGATCTTGGCGTCCTCCACGGTGATGTGCTCCCGGAGCCAAGTGGTCAGGAAGGCCAGAAGATCCGGGGCATTGAGGCTGCCTTCCAGCTGTCCGTCGGTGAAGGCGTGGGTCTTGTCCACGAAGAACTTGTGCTGTTTTTTATGGGCGTCGCGGTCCGGGTATCCCAGGCGGTCCATGAGGCCTTCTTCGTCGAAGAAGTGCTCCTTGGCGTACAGGTACATGCCGGTCAGACAGTGCATGATCTCCGTGTCCTTGTCCGAGGCTTGGCAGGCCTCGGACGCACGGTTCAGCAGCGCTATGAGCGTTTTGTGCTGGCGGTCGAGCAGCGGGTCGCCAAGATTGAGCGAGTCGTCCCATTCGAAGTTGGGCATCGGTCCTCCGCCTGCCGCCAAGCGTATTGGCCAGGTTTTGCCACGTGTTCGTAATGCGGCGCGTTCAGAGCCGTGGCGGCCCCATGAGGATCATTTCGGCGATGGTCAGGTCAACGCGGGACATTTTGCCCATGCGCTCGCGGCCCAGCAGATCCATCTCCAGGCGCGCCAGTTCGGACAGCAGCGGGGTGCGGTCGAGCAGGGCGGGCGGGCAGGTCTTGGCCAGGTTCTGGGCGCGGTCGCAGCCGGGGAAGGCCGTCTGCTCGCTGCCGTGCCGCAGCAGCGTGTTGGGTACGCCGTGCAGACGGCACACCATGGGCCGGTGCTCGTAGAGGCCGCAGACCAGATCGCCTTCGCGCTCCAGGCCGAGGGGACAGGGCACGCGGGGGCTGGTGCCCGGCAGGGCGTTGCGCTGGATTCGCAGCCAGGTTTCGGCGCTCTGGCGGATTTCCTCCCGCCGGTCTTCAGGCAGCGCCGCCAGGCCCTGGGCCAGGTCCACCCACTCCACATAGGTGTGGTGGCGGAACAGGGTTTCGCAGCAGCTGTCCTTGCAGCCCGCGCAGGAAAGGCCAATGGCGTTTGCCGAGGCCGCGTACGCCTGGTCCATGCGTGCATACAGGTCGCGCAGACGGCGCAACACGGGATTCTTCGCGGTTTTTTTCATGCCTGTGGTTCCATGAGCCAAGCGTGGAGTTCCTCCAGGCTGGCGTTTTGGTCTGGAGAGTCCGTGCTCAGGACGTGGTCTGCCCCAGCCGCGTACAGGGGCTGGCGCTCCAGAAAGAGGTCTTCCAGGGAACGGCCGGGGGCGATGGCCAGTCCCCGGTTGCCGCCGTCGCCCACGCGTTTCAGAAAGCTCGCCATGCTGACGTCCAGGTGCACGACGGGGCCGAGCAGATGCAGACGCTCCATGGCCTTGGCCCCATAGATCACGCTGCCGCCGGTGGAGATGACCGTACGGCGCACGCCCAGCATGGAGACGAGAGTGTCCTCGACCTCAAGAAATTTCGCCAAGCCCATGCCGTCCAGAACCTCCTGCAGGGGCAGGCCGTAGTAAGCTTCGATGAGCCGGTCCGTGTCCAGGTGGGCCCAGCCGAGCTTTTCGGCCAGCAGACGGCCCAGGGTGGACTTGCCTGCTCCGGCCATGCCGATGAGGCTGACGCAGCCCTGGTCCCATAGGCGGGGCTGGGCGTCCTGTGATGCGGATTGCTGTGTCGCTTGCATGAAAAAGCCTTCTGGCGGGCTTGGGCGGTGGAGCGCCGGGCTTATGCCGTTGGTTTGGAACGCAGAACGACCTTGTCCAACTCGTCGCGTTCGCTCACGAGCACGTCCACCTGTTCGGCGCTGGAGGTGTTGACGCGCTTGCCCACATAGTCGGCCTGGATGGGCAGCTCGCGGTGCCCGCGGTCGATGAGGACCAGGAGTTCCACGCGGCGCGGGCGGCCGAAGTCGAGGATGGCTTCCAGGGCCGCGCGGATGGTGCGGCCGGAGAACAGCACGTCGTCCACCAGCACCACGCTCGCGCCCTCCACTTCGGCCGGGATCTCGGTGCTGCTGATGGCCGGGGTCTTGCCCAGGCTGCTCCAGTCGTCGCGGTACAGATTGATGTCGAGCATCCCGAGGATGGCCGGGCTGGCAAGCCGCGCGTCCAGGAGCTTCTTGAGCCTGCGGGCCAGGTCCACGCCCCGGCGCTGGATGCCCACCAGGACCAGCGGGCCGTCCTCGCCGCGGCGCTCGATGATCTCGGAGGCCAGGCGCTCCAGGGTGCGGGCCATTTCCTTGGCTGTCAGGATGGTGCGGGCGTCGCTCACTGTCTGGCCTCCGGCCCGACGACCAGGCTGCGACGGCAGAATTCGATGGCTTCCTTGGAGAAGTCCGCGATTTCCGGCCAGTAGAGCTTGGTGCGCATGAGCCCGAAAAACATGTTGGCGATAATCATGCCCGTGTCGGCCAGGGGCACGTCGCGGAGCGTTCCGTTTTTGATGCCGCGTGAGAGAAACTCTTCGAACAGGCCGCGCAAGCGTTCAATGAACCGGGCCATGGAGCGCCGCGTCAGCTCCAGGATGCTGTAGGCGCCGAGCACAATCTTGATGTCCGCGGCGTTGGCGTCGAGAAAGGCGAAGTGGCAGCCAAGCAAGTCCTCAAGAGTCAAGGTGCCTTTGTCCATGCGTGCGCGGCACTGCTCCGCAAGATTTTGGTACTTCTGGTCGAAGAGTTCCAGGATGTGCTGGAGGATGTCCTCCTTGCTCTCGAAGTGGCGGTAGATGGTGCCTTCGGAGATTTCGGCGCGCCGGGCCAGGTTGGCCGTGGTCATCTTGTGGAACCCCACCTCGGAGATCATGTCCTTGGCGGTCAATAGGATCAGGTCCTTGGTGCTCATGCGCTGCCTCGCTCAAGAAGCGAAAATGAAAGGACAATGGAGACGGACGACATGTCCATCAGCAACCCGCGATGTAGCCCAGAGTCACCATTCGGTCAACGTCTGGAGGCCCGCCCCTTACTTATTTGACAAAGGCTGGGGCCATCATTATCTAACGGCTTCCACCAACGCTCCAAGGAGGCAGAGATGGTTGAACTGACCAATGACGCGAAGGCCCAACTGGACGGGTACTTCGCGGACAAGGAAAAATCCCCGATCCGCATTTTCATGGCATCCGGGGGTTGAAGCGGCCCGAGGCTTTCGCTGGCTCTGGATGAGCCGCGTGAGAATGACGACACCTATGACGTGCAGGGCTACAGCTTCGTAGTGGAGCGGACCCTGAGTGAGCAGACCGGAACCATCCGCATCGACATGACCCAGTACGGGTTCACCGTCGATTCGGAACACCCCATGCAGGCAGGGGGTGGGAGTTGCGGCGGCAGTTGCAGTGGCGGAAGCTGCTCCAGCTAGAGCTCATACACCACAGTCAGACAGGGGCGTCATTCCACCAGGAGAGACGCCCCATTTTTTTTGAGGGGCAAGACCAGCGAGGAAGCCGGGCAGCCCGTTTGACGCATCTGCCGCAGACATGACAGCGCGCCAAGGAGGCGCACAAAGGAGTTCTCCCCATGATCACACTGAGCGATTCCGCAAAGGCGCAGTTGGACGGCTATTTCGCGGACAAGGAAAAGTCTCCCATCCGCGTGTTCCTGGCTGGCGGCTGCTGCGGCCCCAAGCTTTCCCTGGCGCTCGACGAGGCCAAGGACGACGACGCCACCTTTGACGCGGGCGGCTACACCCTGCTGGCCGAAAAGACCCTGCTGGCTGCTGCTGGCGCTATCTCCATAGACATGACCGAGTACGGCTTCAGCGTCGATTCCGAAAACCCCATGGGCGGTGGCGGCAGCTGCGGCTCCGGAGGCTGCGGTTCCGGGGGCTGCGGCGGCGGCGGCGAGTCCAGCGGCTGCGGTTGTTCCTAAGGGCGGCTTTAAGGCTTTGGCAGGCGGCTGTCCCGAGACGATCGGGACAGCCGCTTTTTTTGCGTCTTGGAAACGGCTAGCTGGCCTGGGCGGCCACGCAGCGGATTTCCACCTGGGCCTCGCGCGGCAGGGCGGCCACGCCGATGACGGCGCGCGCCGGAAGGTGGTTCTGGAAATAGCTGGTGTAAATCTCGTTGAAGGCGCCGAAGTTCCCCATGTCGATGAGGAAGACGTCCACGGAGAGTACACGGTCCAGGTTGGAGCCTGCGGCCTCGACGATGGCTTTGAGGTTCGTCAAAGCCTGGCGGACCTGGGCCGCGAAGTCTTCGGGGATGACCCCGGTCTTGGGGTCGCTGCCGAGCTGGCCGCTCAGATAAACGAGGCCTCCGCAGGTGACGGCCTGGCTGTACGGGCCGATGGCGGCGGGGGCGGCGGCGGTGTGGACGGCTTTGGGATCAAGGGGCATGCGGGCTCCTATGCTGAGGGTTGTCCCGGCGCGGGTGTGGGGTCAGACGGCGGGGCGTCGTCTGGCGGCCGGGGGGCGCGGGCTTGCGCGATGCACGTGTTTCCCCTGGGTATCCGGTTTGCGGACAAAAGAAAAGTCCGGGCTCGCGAGAGGGAGCCCGGACTTTTGCCCGCTCTTTGATGCGTGCTCCAGCCTTGCCTGGGGCCCCCGGAGCCGATCTCCGGGAGCCCGTTTGCAAGAGTGGAGGAGGAGTGTCTCGGGTATGAAGCCTAGGCCAGCAGTCGTGCGGCCTGGAAGAGGAACACCGCAACGAGGTAGGCCAGGGCCGTGTTGAAGCCCATGGAGAAGGCCGCCCACTTCCAGCCCACCTCCTTGGCCATGGCCACGATGGTGACGAAGCAGGGCGCGTACAGGATGACGAAGGCAATGAGCGCCACCGCCCCGGCCTTGGAGAAGGACGGATCCTGCGCGATCTTCTCCGACAGCGGCGCGGAGTCCTTGGTCTCGATCTTGCCGAGGGAATAGGCTGTGCCGAGGGTGGAGACGATGACTTCCTTGGCCGCGAAACCGCCCAAAAGTGCGATGTTCACGCGCCAGGTGAACCCAGCCGGAGCCGTAAGCTTCTCCATGGCCACGCCCGCGCGCCCGCCGATGGAGTTGAGCAGCTCGGCCTCGGCCTTTTCCGACTCGATGGCCTTGATGGCCTCCTGGGGGGACGTCGAGGCGACGCCGATGGCGGGAGCCTTGCCCTCGTCCGCCTGGGCCTGGATGGCCGCGATGCGGTCGGTGAACGGCTTCACCTGGTCTGCGGACAGGCTGGGGAAGGTCATGGCCGCCCACAGCAGGATGGAGATGCCCAGGATTACGGTGCCCGCCTTGCACATGTACTGCCAGGAGCGCTCCCAGGTGTGGATGCACAGACCGCGCAGGGTCGGCATGCGGTAGGGCGGCAATTCCATGACGAAGGGCGTGCTCTCGCCCTTGACCACGGTGCTGCGCAGCAGCTTGGCCACCAGCATGGCGGCCACCCAGGCGCAGAGGGTCACGATGGTCATGACGTTGGCCTCGGAACCGGGGAAGAAGGCCGCGGCGAGCATAAGGAACACCGGCACCTTGGCGCCGCAGGTCATGAAAGGCGCCACCAGGATCGTGGCGAGCTTTTCCTTGGGGCTGCGCAGGGTGCGCGAGGCCATGACGCCGGGCACGGCGCAGCCGCCCGCGATGCCGCCGGAGATGATGAAGGGCAGCACACTGGTGCCATGCAGCCCGAAGAGGCGGAACACACGGTCGAGCATGTAGGCCATGCGCGCCACGTAGCCCGAGTCCTCCAGCGCGGAGAGCAGGAAGAACATGATCATGATGAGCGGCACGAAGCCCATGACCCCGCCCACGCCGGCGATGGCGCCGTCCACGATGAGCGAGCGCAGGAGCCCTTCGCCCATGGCGCCCCGGATCATGTCGCCGAGCCAGCCGAAGGCCGCGACCACGCCGTCCATGGGGAATCTGCCCAGGGCGAAGGTGACGGTGTATAGAAAATAGATGATCAGGCCCATGACCACGGGCCCGGCGAACTGGTGGGTGAGCACCCGGTCGATGCGGTCGGACATGCGGATGCGCTCGGCGTTGATGCTGGGGTAGCGCACCACCTGCCTGGCGATGCCCGCGAGATAGCCGTAGCGGTAGTCGGCGATGATGCCCTCCGGGACGGCGCCCAGGGTGGCTTGCAAATGCTGGGCGACCTTGGCCACCATGGCCTCAAGCCGGCTTGAGACGGCCGCGTCCCGCTCCTGGCCGGTGCGGATCACCGAGGGATCGCCCTCCAGGTACTTGATGCCCACCCAGCGGGCCGGACCTTTGTCGGCCAGGAGCCCGGCCTGGCTGATGATCGGCTCCATTTCCTCCAGCACCGGATCCAGGTCCGGGCCGTAGGAGATGCGCAAGGGCTCGGCGCGCCCGTACATGGTGGTGGCGACGCGGATGGCTTCGTCCAAAAGTTCGCGCTTGCCTTTGCCCTGGCGGGCCACGGTCTCCACGGCCGGGCAGCCTATGAGCTTGGTGAGCAAGGGCACGTCGATGTCCTTGCCCGCCTTGCGCACCTCGTCCATCATGTTGAGCGCCAGAACCAGCGGCACGCCCAGTTCCATGATCTGGATGGCCAGGTAGAGGTTGCGCTCCAGGCAGTCGGCGTTCAGCACATTGATGACCACGTGGGGATGGTCGTTGGTGAGGAAGTTGCGCGCCGCCTTCTCCTCCTCGGAGTAGGCAGTGAGCGAATAGGTGCCCGGCAGATCCACCACGTCGAGGGTCAGCTCGCCCATCTGGATGCTGCCGGATTTTTTCTCCACAGTGACGCCCGGCCAGTTGCCCACATGCTGGTGGGCACCGGTGAGAGCGTTGAACATGGTGGTCTTGCCGCAATTTGGATTGCCAGCGAGACCGATGGTCAGCGTTTTTGGGGACATGAATCTACTCCGCGGGCTCCACCACGATGTGGTCGGCCTCGCTGTTGCGCAGGGTCAGGGTAAAGTCCCGCAGGCGCAGGGCCACGGGATCCTTGAGCGGAGCCTTGCCCACCACGGTCAGTTCCGCGCCGGGGATGAGCCCCATGTCCCGTATCCTGCGGCCCAACTCGCCCTGGGCGTCGATGGAGCAGATGCGCAGTTTCTTGTTAACCTGCGCGCGGCGCAGGGTGATGCACGAATTCATGGGAGGCTCCTTACTCGTTACGGGCGTTGCAGGCGTGGCCGGGGATTGGCGCGGGTCAACGTGGGTTGCAGCAGCTGCCGCAGGACGTGGTCTCCCTCTGCGCGGGGCCCTGACTCTTGCCGCCGGGCTTCCCGGATTCCCAAGGCACGCCTCCGCCGCAGGACCCCTTGCAACTGCCCTCTCCGCCACAACATGCTGATTGACCAGTAAATTTCTTGTAAACGCGCCAGAGGGTGATCCCTCCGGCCAGGGCGACGATCGCAAAGACGATGATGTTCTGCCACATGATTCTCTCTCCTTGGTTCGACGCGCCCACGCGGGCCTGCGCTGTCATGAAGAAAGATAATGAAATTGAAAGTCGATGTCAAGTAACGAGGGGGAGGTAATTCCCTCCACAACGGTAATGATTGCCTCCAGACCTTGAGAATCAGGCGGATTTGTGGTTGTATCCGCGCGCGGCATGGCCGCAGGAGGGCGCATGGGCAAACAAGCCAAACGTGAACACAAGGACGGGACCGGGCTGAAAAGCGCCCCGCTGGACGAAGGCCTGAGCCCCGCGGACAAGCGCTTCGCCGGGACGCTCAACTATCTGGCGCGGGGCATCGTCATCGGCGGATCGCTCGGGATCATAGCGGGCTGGCTCATCCCCGGCGCGGAGATGGGGCGCATGCTGGGCTTGGGTTTGCTCTGCGGCTGCCTGGCCGGTGTGACCTTGAAAAACCGTCACGACACCAGGGACGGGCGTTAGGACAAGCGCCGCCTCCATGTTTTTCGGGGGCTCCGCCCCGGCACCCCGCTCACTGTTTTGAGGCCCTCTCTGCTCCCCTATCTCATTGGGATGGGCCGTGGAATCAACGACGCAGCCATTTTTGCCCACCGGGTTGCCATGAAGGGGCCGGGGGGGCATTGAAACTTTAATCTCTTGGCAGGAGTCAGCAGCATCGCCGCGTCGCCTCGCGCGCTGGCCGGGATTGAAATCTCCTGCCGCGACCTGGCGCAGATGGCCGAGGGCGGCTTCTGCCTGGACTGCCACACCAGCACCTTCCCCCAGTGTCCTTTTGGGAAGTAGGGCCAACGCACCCATGCACACGGGAAGACCCGCCACTCGGCAGGCCTTCCCGCGTTGCCAGGATGCGGAATTGGTTCACGGACCGCAGTGCGGACAGCCCTTCTGCTTGCGGGTGTAGTTCATGATGCCCCCCCTGGCGTCCAGCTCCAGATGACAGCAGTCCTCAATCATCCGCCGGACCAGAAGTCGCCCGCGCAACACCCTGGACTTGACCGCAGGCAGGGATATGCCCAGGCGCTCAGCCACCTCGCGTTGCTTGACCTCCTCCAGGTCGGCCATGATCAGCGCCGCACGGACCTTTTCCGGCAGGGCTTCTATCATCGGCCTCAGACAGGAACCGATGTCTTCCGGGGGGCCGCTGCCAAGCTCAGGGCCGGGATCGGCCAATTCCTCCGGGAGTTCGTCCATGGGCCGTTTGCTCCGGAAGTGGTCCGTCACGGCATTGCGCGCCACGGTGAACAGCCAGGCCCGCAGGTGGTCCATCCGCTGCACCGAAGCGAGGCTGGACAGCATCTTGAGAAACACGTCGTGGAGAATGTCCTCGGCCTCGGCCGATGACCGCACCCGCTTCAAAATAAAGGACTTGAGTTCGCCCCGGTGCTCCTGCCAGATCATTTCCAGCTTCTGCCGCATGCGCCGCGCCCTTACTCCTTGGTTGCCTCAATCACGGCCGATGCCACGATTTTGCCCAGACCCAGGCCAGGAAACATCTCGTCCATCATCCTGCCGCTTTCCGGCTTGAGACGGATGGACACATGCTGGAATCCGGCTGCTCGCATCATGCCCTCCAGGGCCTCCACACGTGCCGCCCCAGCAACGCATTCGGCGTGGAGCATGACGTTCGCCCGGATGTCCTCGGGCATGCCCGCAACGGCCACGATGTCGGCAATTGCCAACCTGCCGCCTTTCTTCAGCACCCGGAAGGACTCCCGGAACACCTGTCCCTTGTCCGTGCTCAGGTTGATCACGCAGTTGGAGAGCACGACATCGGCTTCGGCGTCAGCCACGGGCAGATGCTCGATCTCTCCCAAGCGAAACGTGGCATTGACGCATTGGGCGGCCACCGCGTTTCTCCTGGCCTTCTCCACCATCTCCGGCGTCATGTCCACGCCGATGACGTGCCCTGTCTCGCCAACTTGGCGCGCAGCCAGGAAGCAGTCGAAACCGCCGCCGCTGCCTAGGTCCACCACCACCTCGCCGGGCCTGAGAGCCGCAATGGTCTGGGGGTTTCCGCAGCCAAGGCCCATGTTTGCCCCCTCCGGGACGATCCGTAGGTCCCCGTCGGAGTAGCCGACCGATATGGCCATCGCCTCGGACGTGGCTTGGCCTTGCGGGGCGCAGCACCCACTGCCGCAGCCGCAACCGGCTGTACTGGCGAGTGCCGTTTCCGAGTACCTTTTGCGGATGGTTTCCCTGATCTTGCTGTCGTTGTCCGTTTGCATGTCTTCGCCTCCCGATGCCGCATTCGCGGCGTGTTGTGCAGTGAAGACGGTCGAAGGCGCAAAAGGATGCATTCTGTGCGAAGTGTCTAGATTGCTATCGCATAGATGTAACAATGTGTTGTGAAATTGGCGGAGTCTCGTAGATTTGCGAGGGCGCTGTTAACCTGGGATCATGTCAGAAATTCATTTTCGTTTTCCCGTTTCGTCGCAAGTTATGCAATATTCGGCCCCATCTGCGTGGCCCGCAGGTGTCCCGATGGATGCATTGTTGCTACGCACTGTATGAATAATATACTTAAATACAAAAGTGTTATTGTTCATATGGTCAACGGAAAGAGGGGGGTGCATTCCCCACGGAATCACCCCCTCCAGTCTTTTACGATTCGCCGCTTTTGCGCACCGGGTAGGGCATGGGGCTCGCCTTAACAGCCTTGCCCAGCCAGTCGATGGCCTGTCCCAGGTGCTGCATGTTGCGCATGGCTTCGCCTTCCTCGGCCACCGTGCCGGGCTCAAAGCCGTGGCCCATATTCCAGTAGGTCGAGCCGGGCACGAGCATCTGCGAGATGAGAAACAGGTGGTTCATGGTGTCGAACACGTGGATGGCCCCGCCGCGCCGCACGGCGACGACGGCTGCGCCGATCTTGCCGGCCAGCAGACAACCGTTGGCCATGGCGACAAAACCCGCGCGGTCGATGAACGCTTTCATCTCCGCCGTGACATCGGTAAAATACGTGGGTGAGCCCAGGATGACAGCGTCAGCGTCAAGGATCTTGGCGAAAACCTCGTTGAAGACGTCCTTGCCGAAGACGCAGCGCTTATCCTGTGCTTCCCAACATTTGTAGCAAGCGCGGCAGCCGTGGATGTTCTTGCCGCCGAGTTGTACGACCTCCGTTTCCCAACCGGCCTTGGCCAGGGGGGCTAGGGCCGTTTCGAGCAGCAGGCGGGTGTTGCCGTCCTTTCTCGGACTTCCATTGATGGCGATGACTTTCATATGACCTCCGATGAGTGTGCTTGACTCCCGAAGCCGGGACGCCTAGTTCATATGGACTACCACCATTTGTGGCAAGTACTGAATATTTTGTCTGGTACTATCAAATAGTATAGTAATGATGCACGACCTGGAGGGAAACATGACCGGCCACTGCGCGATGAAGGAACTGGGAGGCAAGAAATACCGCTGTTTTTTTGAGCTGGCGCTCTCGGTCATGGGGGGGAAATGGAAGCCCATCATTCTGTACCATTTGGGGCAGGCGGGTGTGTTGCGCTTCAGCGAACTGCGGCGGGGAATGCCTGAGGTGACAGACCGCATGCTCACGCGGCAGCTGCGCGAACTGGAGGCTGATGGGTTGATCCACCGCGAGGTCTACCGTCAGGTGCCGCCGCGTGTGGAGTACTCCCTCACCGAGTCGGGGCTGGGACTGTTCCCTATTCTGGTGACCATGCGCGATTGGGGCGCGGGGTACGAGAAGGCGATGGGGGCGGCCCCCACACCCCTGGGCGAAGCCTATGAGGCCGACCGGCAACCGCAACTACACCCGAGATATCTTGAGGGCGTTACGGAGTAAGGATGTTCCTGGGGGGATGATCCCCCCCGTTTCTCCGCCAAAGGGCCTCAGCCCCGGATTGGCGCGGCAGCAAAAAAAAGGGGACAGCCTTGGCCGTCCCCCTTCCATTTTGCAGATGCTTGGGCGTGCTAGTTCAGCAGATCCTGCCGCACAATCTCCACTTTGGTGGTGGCGCGCAGATTCTTGAGCAGGGCCTCGAAGACCTCCTGGCGGAAGGCGGCCGCGCTCTGGCCGATCCAGACGCTCTTTTCCTTCTCCCAGGCGTCTTCAGGGGCGGGGATGCGTTCGCTCACGCGGGCCAGGACCACGGCTTCGGGCAGCTCGTAGGGCTGCTTGAGCCAGTTCTTGTCCGCAGCGGCGAACATGTCCTGCAGGAGCTGCGGATTGCCGCCGACCTGGGCGATGGCGCTCTGGCGGTCAAGCGGGGCGCTGGTCTTGAAGTCCGCCTTGTACTGGGCCAGAACCTTGGCCTGGGCGTCGGGGCTCGCGAGCTCAGCCAGCACGGCCTTGGCCTTTTCCATGGCCTGCTTGCGTCCTTCCTCCAGCTTCAGGGCGGCAACGACCTTGTCCTTGACCTTGTCGAGGGGCAGCACGGTTTCGGGCGTGCCCTCGATTTTCTCAGCCAGGAGATAGCCGCGCGAGGGCTCCATGGACAACGGGGCCGTGGCGCTCGTTCCATCGGCCAGGGCGAACAGGGTCTCCGCGGCCTCTTTCTTGAGGCCGAAGACGGTCTGCAGGGTCTGCATGTCGAGCATATCGCTTTTCTTGGTCGCAAGGCCCAGATCCTGGGCTATCTTGGCCAGCTTCACGCCGGCGGCGATCTGGTCCATGCTCTGGTCGAGGATTTCGTTGACCTTGTCGCTGGCGTGTTCCTCGGCCAAGTGTTTACGGATTTCCGGGGCGGCCTCTTCGAACAGCACCTTGCCCGCCGGGCGGACGGCATCGACCTTGATCAGGTGCCAGCCGTACTGGGTGCGCACAGGCTCGCTGACCTGACCGGGCTTGAGGGCCAGGGCCGCGTCCTCAAAGGGCTTGACCATGGCGCCCTGCGAGAACCAAGGCAACTCGCCGCCTTTGGGGGCGCTGCCGGGATCCTGCGAGTATTTCTTGGCCAGAGTTTCGAAGCTCCCGCCCTTCTTGAGCTGGGACTGGATGCCCTTGATCTCGGCAAGGGCCTTGTCCGAAGCGGCCTGGGGAGCGTTGGCGGGCACGAGCAGCAGGATATGCCGCGCATGCACCTGCGCCGGGTGCTTGTAGGTGTCCGCGTTGGCGTCGTACTGCTTCTTCACTTCCTCGTCGCTGACCTTCTGGCCAGCGGCCAGATCAGCGGCGGAGATGGGCAGGTATTCTAGACGGATACGCGCAGGCTCTTTGAAGCTGTTCTTGTTCTGGTCATAGTAGGCCGTGATTTGCGCGTCGCTGGGCTTCACCTGCTCGGCGAAGGTCTTCACCGGGAAGCTCAAGGTGTCCAGGCGCACATTCTCACGCGCCCACTGGAACAAGCCTTTAGCTTCGGGTTCGGTGACCATGGCGGCGACGGCGGTGTAGCCTTCCAGCTTCTGCATCACCTGTTCGCGCCTGAGATCGTTCTCGAACTGGAGCGGAGTGGTGTGGTTCTGGGCCAGGGCTTGCTTGTATAGGGCGGGGTCAAAGACGCCGTTGGGGCCCTTGAAGGCCGGGATGCCGCTGATGACGGCGCGCAGCTCCGCCGCGGACACGGTGATTCCCATCTTGTCGGCCGCGCTGAGCAGGAGCTTGGCGTTGACCAGCTGGGTCAGAACCGCCTGCTTGAACTGCGGGGTGTTCAATTCCTCCGCGCTGGCGTCGGGGTTCTGGCGGCGCATGGACGATACGGCGTCCTCATAGGACTTCTGATACTCCCGTGCGGAGATGGGATCTCCGCCCACATAGGCCACCACGGCTTCTTTTTTCTCCGTGAAACTGCCCATGCCGAAGTAGAAGATGAAGACCATGATGATAATGGCAAAGGCAATTTTTATGCCCCAGCTCTCGGCGTTCTGGCGTAACCTTTCGAGCATGTTGTCTCCGGTGCTTTGCGGACTAAAGTGCTGCCTAGAAGCGTGCGGCGGACCCTGCGAGCCTTTCGGCCTGTCAGGAAATCCGCACGGTGTTGAGTAGTCCGCCCGATTGGATAATCTCCAGTTCCTTGGCCGTCAAATCATTTGTCACGGTCACTTTGGCGCCGCCAGCCACCAGCAGGTCGATGGGCTTGCCGGGCTTGATGTCGGCGGCCGGGATGGTGAGCTCCGCGCCTTGGGCCAGGGTCTCGTAGTCGTCCTTGTTGATGAGCAAGAGCGGCAGGATGCCGAAGTTCACCAGGTTGGCGCGGTGGATGCGCGCCAGACTCTTCACGATGACCGCGCGCACGCCCAGGTGGCGCGGGGCCAGCGCCGCGTGCTCGCGGCTGGAGCCTTGGCCGTAGTTTTCGCCACCCAGAATAAACCCGCCACCCAGTTCCCTGATGCGCTTCACAAATTCGGGATCAACCTTGGTGAACACATGCTCGGAGATGGCCGGGATGTTGGACCTGAGGGCCATGATGGCCGCGCCCGCGGGCATGATGTGGTCGGTGGTGATGTTGTCGCCGACCTTGAGGGCGATCTTGCCTTCAAGCTTCCGCGGCAGGTCGCCGAAGCGCTCCAGGGCCACGATGTTCGGCCCGCGCAGGATCTCCACCTGGGAGCCATCCTTCGGGGGGAAAACGAAAAGCTGGCGGATGCTGGGCACGCGCTTGGGCAGTTCGGCCTTCTTGGGCGGGGCGCCCCAGGTGGCGGGATCGGTAAATTTGCCATTCAGGGCCGCGTTGACGGCGGTGAGCGGGCTCACTAGGTACACCTGGGCGTCCTGAGTACCGCTGCGGCCTTCAAAGTTGCGGTTGAAGGTGCGCGCGCAAACACCCTTGGAGACCGGCGAACCGCCGATGCCGATACACGGGCCGCAGGCGCATTCGAGGATGCGCGCGCCCGCGTCCAGCAGGGGGTCGAGCAGCCCCTCGGCGGTGAGGAGCTTCAGCACCTGCTTGGAGCCCGGAGCGATGAGCAGGTCGGTGGAGGGATCGATGCGCTTGTCCTTCAGGATCTGCGCCGTGGCCTTGAGGTCGGTGTAGGAGGAGTTGGTGCAGGAGCCGATGGCCGCCTGGTCCACCTTCATGCCGTCCAGGTCCTTGATGCGCACCATGCGGTCGGGCATGTGCGGGGCCGCGGCCAGGGGCTCCAGCGCGGAGAGGTCGATCTCGACCTCCTCATCGTAGGTGGCCTTGGGATCGGCGGCCAGGGCGATGAAGTCTTCGGGACGGCCCATGCGGGCGAGGAATTTTTTCGTTTGGCCATCGCTGGGGAAGATGCTTGTGGTGGCGCCCAGCTCCGCTCCCATGTTGGTGATGGTGGCGCGCTCCGGCACGGTGAGCGTGGCCACGCCGGGGCCGGCGAACTCCATGACCTTGCCCACGCCGCCCTTGACGCTCAACAGGCCAAGCAGGTGCAAGATCACGTCCTTGGCGCTGGCCCAGCCGGTAAGCTCTCCGGTCAGATTCACGCGCACCACCTTGGGCATGGGCAGCATGTAGGCCTCGCCAGCCATGGCGAGCGCCACGGACAGGCCGCCCGCGCCGATGGCCAGCGCGCCCACGCCGCCTGCGGTGGGGGTGTGGGAATCGGAGCCGATGAGCGTCTTGCCGGGCTTGGCGAAATTCTCCAGGTGCAGCTGATGGCAGATGCCCGTGCCCGTGGGCGAGTAAACGATGCCGTACTTGTCGGCGATGGTGCGCAGATAGCGGTGGTCGTCCGGGTTGCGGAAGCCGGTCTGCAGCGTGTTGTGGTCCACGTAGCTCACGGAGAGTTCGGTGCGCACGCGCGGGATGCCGATGGCCTCGAACTGGAGGTAGGCCATGGTGCCGGTGGCGTCCTGGGTCAGGGTCTGGTCTATGCGCAGGCCGATCTCGCTGCCGGGGGTCATCTTCCCCGAAACAAGATGCTGCGCGATGATTTTCTGCGTGAGGTTGCGGGCTTTGGCCATGCGAGATGCTCCTTTGCTGCCTTGGGATTTCTTGCTGCGGGATCTAGAAGGGCAAGCCGCCGGGGGTGGGTATGGAGGTGTCCTCCATGCCCAGGCGGATGCGGTTGATCTTTTTGCGCCGGAACTCCATCTCCACCTCAAGGCGCAGCTTATCCTGGCGCAGGCGGAAAATTTCAGCCGCGTGGAAAATCCCGTTGGCGGGATCCTCCGCGGCCATAAGTTCGCGGCAGCGCGCAACGCAGGCGTCACGCTCGGCGGTGAAACCGGCCATCTCCGCTTCGGCGCGGGCGGTGGCCTCGACGTCAGACGCGGATGCGTCGATTTTTGGGCTTCGTGTCATGCTTTTCGGGTTCCTTGGGCGCGGGCGCGGCGTCGCGCACCACGGGCAGGGCGTTGAATAGGGCCCAGAAACGGGGCCACAGGGCGGCCAAGCCGCCGGGATTGTCGAGCGAGATGCCCGGACGGATGAAGGACAAGAGGGCCAGGCCGAGGGTGCACCAGGGATCGGGGGTGGTCCACACGCCTTCCCAGGCGCGGGAGGGCCCGCTGGTGACCACAAGCTCCTCGCGCGACGATTCTTCCGTGTCCTCGTAGCCTGCGCCCAGGCGGTCCAGCAGGTCCATGGCCCAGGCGCGGGAGGCTGGGGCCTCCGCTCCGGCGGGCAGGGCCACGCGGGCGTTGCCAGCCTTCACAGCCAGGGCCAGGGCCAAGGGCAGGAATTTGGGCGTGCGGCCCATGGCGAGGCTCTGTCCGGGATTCAGCGGGGCGTTGCGGCAGATGGCCGCGCCCCCCTCGAAGCCCGGTTCGAGCCCCAGGGCCTTGAAGTCGGCCAGCACGGCCTCGGGCAGCGTGAGTTTGCCCGAAAGCCGGGCAAAGCCGCCGGCCAGGGCGGGCAGGGCCAGGACGTACGCCGAGAGCGCCGGATCCATGGGCAGGGATGGAACCTTGTGCAGCTTGGGCGTGCCCGACGGAACGACATATTCCTCGCCACGGCGTTCGGCCTTCACCTGGCAGAGATTCAGCACGGCCACCGCCTCGTCCAGCGCGGCGGCCTGTGCGCCCGCGGCCCTGGGATCGGAGGACAGCGCCAGGCGCAGCCCGTCGGGGTAGCTCCAGGCGGCCAACGCCAGGGCCTGAGCGAACAGCGGCGGCGTATCCGGTCCCAGCTGCAGGCGCGTGGCCATGCGGCCGCCGGATTCCAGCCGGGCGGGCAGGCCGCGCGTGCGCGGATTCATGGGGGCCAGCCGCGCGCCGAGCACGGGCAAAAGCGCGTCGAGCGGGCGCAGGTCGAGGGCCTTCAGGCTCGCGCCGCCTGCGAACTTGCTGCGCCCGGTCTCGCGCAGGGCGAAGGCCAGCAGGGCATACAGGGTAAAGGGTTCCTCACCCGCGAAGACGAGGACCTCCTCGAAGCGCAACGGAAAATCTTCGGTGAACTTCTCCGGAGCGCTGGCGGCCAGGCTGTCTTCGGTCCAGGAGAGGTGCGCTCCGCACTGGTTGAGCGCCTTCACCAGCTCGATGAGCGGGTCGGAAAGCACCACGCCCGCGAGAAGCACAGGCTGGTTGGTGGCGGCGGCCAACACGGCCAGCATGCGTGTGTAGGCGCGTGAGCGTGGTCCAGTGATGTCGATGTCGGCGGCCTCGGAGCGGGGCACCAGGGTGAAGGGCTTGTCCGCCGCGCGGCGTGCGTTGTGGCCTTCCAGGCCGAAGCTGCCCAAAAGGGCGAAGAGCTGGCGCGTGAGGCGCGGGTCCAGATTCTGCTGGCGGCTCAACTGGTCGAAGGCGCCCCAGAGTTGCTTCTCCAGCTCGCGGTCGAGCACCTGGCGGCCCCCCGCGGCGCGCTGCACCAGCTTCATCCTGCGGGCCACCTGGGCCAGCAGTCGGGCATCGATATCCAGCAAATCCTCCAGGATGGTAGTCCTGGGGCGCGGTCCTTTGTCGAAAGTAATAGGACGGTCGGTCATGGGGTCTCTTTTTGGGATTGGTGTAAAAAAGTGACTCATAGCCCGATTTCCGGCCACGGGCAAGTGCGCCCGCCGGGGAGAAAACGAATCCCAAAGCCCGGCTGCGTACAGAATATTATTCTGGTGTTTGGCTAATTTCATGAGAAAGTCTTTGACGTGAGCCGATTTTGGTGTACGCTGACAAAATTTGTAAATCTACACCCTTGATTTTAATCGCCAGGCGTCTGTATAGTCGACGGCACCTATGGCAACTTTGGAACTTTCCGAAATCAGTGTCCGCTTCGGCGGGCTACAGGCTCTGACCGACGTTTCCTTCCGCGTTCGCGAGGGAGACATCGTCGGTCTCATCGGGCCTAATGGCGCAGGCAAGACCACGGTTTTTAACGTCATTACCGGCGTGTACCAGACCTCTGCCGGGCAGGTGAGCTACGACGGCAAGCCGTTGCGCTCCCTGCGCCCGCATAAGATTCTGGCGCTCGGCGTGGCGCGCACCTTCCAGAACATCCGCTTGTTTCAGAACATGACGGCCCTTGAGAACGTCATGGTGGCACAGCATTGCCGCACCCGGGCGGGCGTGCTGGGGGCCATCCTGCGCTCCCCGGCGCAGAAGCGGGAGGAGGCGGTCATCCGCGAAAAGTCCTTGCAAGCCCTGGACTTCATGGGGTTGGGGGCGTTCGCGGGGGAGCTGGCCTCGAACATGGCGTACGGGTTGCAACGCCGGCTGGAGATTGCCCGCGCCCTGGCGACCGAACCCAAGACAATCCTTCTCGACGAGCCCGCCGCGGGACTCAACCCGGCGGAAAGCCGCGAACTCATGCACACCATCGGGCGCATCAGCGAGCGCGGCGTCAACATTCTCATGGTAGAGCACGACATGAAGGTGGTCATGGGCATTTGCCGCCACATCGTCGTTCTTGATCACGGCGTGATGATCGCCGAGGGCAAGCCTGAAGAGATTCAGCGCGATCCGCGGGTCATCGAGGCGTATCTGGGCAATGAACTTAATTAAAGGGGGATTATCGAGATGAAACGCGCATTGTACCTGCTTTCCGTGCTGCTTCTCGCGTCGTTCGTGGTTGCGGGCTGCGGCAAGAAAGACGAGAAGAAAGCCGAGGCTTCCAAAGCCGGCATCACGATCGGCAGCCTGGGTCCCCTGACCGGCCAGTACGCCGCCGACGGCAATGACATCAAGAACGGCGTTTTGGCCGCCATCGAGGTCATGAACCCCGAAATGGGCGCCCAGGGCCCCGTGAACCTCCAGGCCGAAGACGACGCCTGCGATCCGCGCCAGGCCGTGGCCGCCGCCAACAAGCTCATCAATGAGAAGGCCACCGCCGTCATCGGCGCGTACTGCTCCAGCGCCACCATCCCGGCCTCCGAGCCCCTTATCGCCGCCAAGATCTTCATGATCACCCCGGCCTCCACCAACGAGAAGGTCACCGAGCGCGGCATGCCGTACATGTTCCGCACCTGCGGCCGCGACGACGACCAGAGCAAGGCCGCCGTGAAGTTCATGACCGATCAGCTGAAGTCCAAGACCATCTACATTGTGGACGACAAGACCACCTACTCCCAGGGCCTGGCCGACAACATCGAGAAGCTCGCCGCCAGCTCCGGCCTCAAGGTGCTTGGCCACGAGCATGTGAACCAGGGCGACAAGGACTACTCCGCCGTGCTCACCAAGGTTAAGGCCGCCAAGCCCGACGTCTTCTACGTGAGCCTGCAGAACAGCGCCTCCGCCGCCCCCATGCTCATCCAGATCGGCCGCATGGGCATCAAGTCCAAGATCCTGGCCCAGGACGCCGTGTACCATCCGCAGCTCATCGAGCTGGCCAAGAAGGACGCCGAGGGCGTGTTCCTGACCTTCGGCTACACCGACAAGACCACCCCGGCCTACCAGAAGTTCGCCGATGCCTATAAGAAGTACGGTGAGCCCGGCGCCTATTCCGCCTATGCCTACGACTCCACCATCGCTTACCTGAAGGCTGTGAAGGCCGCCGGCTCCACCGATCCGGAGAAGGTGAAGGCCGAGATGATGAAGCTCGACTTCGACGGCGCCTCCAAGCACATGAAGTACAGGGAGAACGGCGATTCCGGTTCCAACTACGTCATCCAGGTCATCAAGGACGGCAAGTTCACCAACTACTGGAATCCCGAGAACGGCGAACTGTTCAAGTAGTCTTTGTCCCGTTCCCATCATTTGAAATCGTGGCGGAGGCCCTCGCCTGAGGGCCTCCGCTCGTAAAAGGCGCAAACACAAGTGGACTTCTTTTTTCAGCAGCTCGTGAACGGCATCACCCTTGGCGGGGTGTACGCCCTGGTGGCCCTGGGTTACACCATGGTCTACGGCATCATTCAGCTCATCAACTTTGCGCACGGCGAGATTTTCGCCGCGGGCGGCTACATGGGGGTCATCCTCATCAGCTGGCTGTTCGCCCAGGGCTACCCGCCCTTCCTCTGCCTGGGCGTGGCGCTCCTCCTGGCCATGGGCTATTGCGCGCTCTTGGCCATGGCCCTGGAGAAGCTGGCCTACAAGCCGCTACGCCAGTCCTCCCGACTGTCCGTGCTGCTCTCCGCGCTCGGCATGTCCATCTTTTTGCAGAACGGCCTCATGCTCACCCAGGGCGTGTACGACCGGGCCTACCCCGGCGAGATGGTCCAGGGCGGCTTCGAGGTCGGCACGGTCATGATCTCCTACATGCAGATCATCATCGTGGCCGTGACCGTGCTCCTGCTGGTGGCCCTGAACCTGCTGGTGTTCAAGACGCGCATCGGCAAGGCCATGCGCGCCACGGCCCAGGACAAGACCATGAGCGGGCTGGTCGGCATCAACTCCGGCCGCATCATCAGCATCACCTTCGCCATCGGCGCGGCTCTGGCCGCCGCCGCGGGCATCATGGTCGGCCTGTACTACGGCTCCGTGCGCTACGACATGGGCTTCGTGCCCGGCATCAAAGCCTTCTCGGCCGCTGTCCTTGGCGGCATCGGCAACATCACCGGCGCCATGCTGGGCGGGCTCATCATCGGCATGATCGAAGTCTTCGCCGCAGGCTACATTTCGAGCGAATACAAAGATGTGTTCGCCTTCATCATCCTCATCGCCGTGCTTTATTTCATGCCCACGGGTATCATGGGAGAGAACGTTGACGATACGCGCGTCTAAGCTCTGGTTCGGCTACGCCGTGGCCATGGCGTGGTTCTACGTGCTGCTTTGGCCGCTCTTGGGCATCAAGGCCGCAGGGCTGGAATTCGCCGCAAGTTTTGCCATATGGTCCAAGGTGGCTGTGGCCGCCGCCATCTGTTTGGTTTTGTATCAGGTCAAGCAGGCCGGAGCCTTCAACTTCCTGACCAAACCCACTGAAAGGGTAGGCGAGGCCGCAAGCGCCGCCTTCCGCCGGGTGCCCACCTGGCTGTCCCTCGCCGTGGTGCTCGCCCTCGCCGTGATTTTTCCGCTCTTCACCGAGCGCTACGCCCACGATGTGGCCATCAGCATCCTCGTCTACATCATCCTTGGACTGGGACTGAACATCGTGGTGGGCATGGCGGGCCTGCTCGACCTCGGCTACATCGCCTTTTTCGGCGTGGGCGCGTACACCTATGCGCTTTTGTCCGTGCACTTCGGCCTCTCCTTCTGGCTTTGCCTGCCTATCGCCGCCAGCTTCTCCGCGCTGGCCGGATGCCTTATCGGCTATCCCACCCTGCGCATGCGCGGCGACTATCTGGCCATTGTGACGCTCGGCTTCGGCGAGATCGTGCGCATCGTCATCAACAACTGGATGAGCCTGACCAACGGCCCCAACGGCGTCCTGGGCATCAAGCCGCCGGGCGCCTATTGGTTCAACGGCGCCAGCCTTGAGCACGTCTGGTTGAACCACCTGGAGCAGCTTTACTACATCATTCTGGCCCTGGCTGTGTTCACGGTGCTGGCCGTGTACCGCCTCAACTACTCGCGCATCGGACGCGCGTTCGAGGCCGTGCGCGAGGACCAGACCGCGGCGGAGCTCATGGGCGTGAACACCCTGCGCATCAAGCTCCTGGCCTACGCGCTGGGCGCGGTCTTCGGCGGTCTGGCCGGAACCTTCTTCGCCGCGCGCATGCAGTTCGTGAGCCCGGAATCCTTCACCTTCATCGAGTCGGCCATGGTGCTGGCCATGGTGGTGCTGGGCGGCATGGGCTCCATCCCCGGCGTGATTCTCGGCGCTGTGGCGCTTATCGCCCTGCCCGAGGTGTTCCGCGGCTTTGAGCTTTACCGCATGTTCGTGTTCGGCGGCGTCATGGCCGCCATGATGATTTTCCGCCCCAAGGGGCTCTGGCCCGCCAAGCGCCTGGGCGCGCGCAGCGAGGAGAGGGAGTAGCCATGACCGAGCCCATCCTCGAACTGAAAAACGTCACGAGCGCCTATGGCCGCATCAAGGCCATCCGCGACATCTCACTCAAGGTCTACCCTGGCGAAGTGGTGAGCATTATCGGCGCCAACGGCGCGGGCAAGAGCACCACGCTCATGAGCATCTGCGGGGTGCTCAAGCCGGAAGCGGGCGAGGTCTGGTACGATGGCAAGCGCATCGACGGCTTGGCCTCGGACCTTCTGCCTTCCCGCGGGTTGTGCCAGGTGCCGGAGGGCCGGCGCATCTTCCCCCGGCTGACGGTGGAGGAGAACCTGGACATGGGCGCGTTCTTCCGCAGGGACCAGGCCAACATCGAGCACGACAAGAACCGCGTGTTCCAGATGTTCCCGATCCTGTTGGAGCGCCGCAAGCAGCACGGCGGCACGCTCTCCGGCGGCGAGCAGCAGATGCTGGCCATGGGCCGCGCGCTCATGAGCCGCCCGCGCCTGCTCCTGCTCGACGAGCCCTCGCTCGGCTTGGCCCCGCTCATCGTGCAGCAGATCTTCCGCATCATCCGCGAGATCAACGAAACCGACGGCGTGACCGTGGTCCTGGTGGAGCAGAACGCGAACCTCGCGCTCAAGAGTTCCAGCCGGGGCTATGTGCTGGAGACGGGCAGCGTGGTCATGGAGGACGACGCCCAGGCGCTTCTCGCCAATCCGGACATCCGCAAGGCCTATCTCGGCGAATAGCCAAGTTTCCACAGTTTTGTTCAAACAGCCTTGGCCCCCGGCGTTACGCGACGCCGGGGGCTTTTTGCGGGCGTTTCCCGCCTTGACCCACAACGCCGCCTCGCCTAGCGTACGCCCATGACACTCCGCATGAACGGCCTGGAACTCCTCGGCCCCGTCGATCCGGACACCGCGCCGAAGATGCTTCTGCCCCTGTTGCTCACCGGGGTGCAGGCCGGATTTCCTTCGCCCGCCGATGACTTCATCGACAAGCGCCTCGACCTGAACGAGCACCTGATTCCGCATCCGGCGGCCACATTCTTTGTGCGCGCCGCGGGCGACTCCATGCTGGGCGCGGGCATCCACGACGGCGACCTGCTCGTGGTGGACCGCGCGGTGGAGCCTTGCTCGGGCAGGGTGGTCATGGCGGCCATTGGCGGAGAGTTGACGGTGAAGCGCCTGGAACGCAAGGGCCAGAGTCTGTTCCTGGTCCCCGCCAACCCGGACTACCCGAGCTTCGACGTGACCGCGCGCGAGGATTTCGAGATCTGGGGCGTTGTCAGCCACGTCATCCACAAGCTGTAGCCGTCCATGCCGCTCTTCGCCCTGATGGACTGCAACAATTTCTACGCCTCCTGCGAGCGGCTCTTCCGCCCGGAACTCAAGGCCAAGCCTGTTGTCGTGCTCTCGAACAATGACGGTTGCGTCATCGCGCGGTCGGGCGAGGCCAAGGCGCTGGGCATCCCCATGTGCGCGCCCGCGTACCAGTGGGAGCACGCGTTCCGCCAGCACGGCGTGGCCGTGTTTTCCAGCAATTATGCGCTCTACGGCGATCTCTCCAACCGGGTCATGAGCGTGCTTGAGGATCTGGCTCCCTGTGTGGAGGCGTACTCCATCGACGAGGCCTTCCTCGACCTCTCCGGCGTGGCCGAGCCCCTGGCCTTGTGCCGCACCATTCGCGAGCGGGTCGGACGGCACACGGGCATTCCCGTGTCCATCGGCCTGGCGCGGACCAAGACGCTCGCGAAGCTGGCGGCGCGGCGCGCCAAGAAGGATCCCGCCCTGGAGGGCGTGTTCGATCTCTCCGCCTGCCCAGACCCGGACGCCGTGCTGCGTGAAACGGAGGCGGGCGATGTCTGGGGCATCGGTTTGCGCAGCGCCAAGCGCCTGCTGGCGCGCGGGGTGCGCACGGCGCTTGATTTTTCCCGCCTGCCCGCCGACTGGGTACGCAAGGAACTGACCGTGGTGGGGCTGCAAATCCAGCTGGAGCTGAAGGGCGTCTCCTGCCTGAGCGTGGCCAGCGCCCCGGCCGCGCGGCGGTCTGTGCTCTGTTCGCGCTCCTTCGGCCAGTTGGTGGAGGATAAGGAGCACCTGCGCGAGGCCGTGTGCGCCTTTGCCGCGCGCGCCACGGAAAAACTGCGCGCCGAGGGGCTGGAGGCCCGGGCGCTGCAGGTCTTCACGCTCACGCCGCGCCACCGCGAGGCGTTGCCGCAGCATCAGGGGCAGGCCACCGTGACCCTGCCTGGTCCGACGAACTTTACGCCGGACATCGTCGCCGCAGCCCTGCGCGGGCTGGACCTGGCCTTCCGGCCCGGCTTCGCCTACCAGAAGGCCGGGGTGGTGCTCCTGGGGCTGGCCGCCGCCTCTGGCCGCCAGCATTCGCTCCTGGACCTGCCGCCGGAGGAGCGCCGCCGCCAGCGCGCGCTCATGCACGTGTTGGACAGCGTGAACCACCGCCACGGACGGGGCACGCTGCGCCTGGCCATTTCGAGTGCGCCCGACCGGCCCTGGCACATGCGCCAGCACCGGCGTTCCCCGCGCTACACCACGAACTGGGACGAACTGCCGCGCATCGGCGCTGGGCGGAATTCTGCGGCACTGGCATGCGGCCAGCGCGCGCGTCATCTCTTGGACGAGTAGAAGGGGGGCCGCCCCTCTGACTCCCCATGGCGTGCCGGGGTTGCCTGGACGGCTTTGCTCCGGGTGTAAAGTCCCCGTAAACTAGATCCCTTGCCAAGTAGAGATTTCCGGCTCAAACAGGGGGCAGGGGTTTCGAATGCGCAAAAGCGGGAACTGCGGCATTCGCCGCACTCCCCCCTGCTAAAGAAAAAGGGCGGCATCAAGCCGGACCTTCGCTCCCTGTCATATCCACAGATCACCCGCCTGATTTCATCCTCTCGATAAGCGTACGCAGACTCTGGGTCTGGCCAGCGAGCTCGCCCACGGCCTTGGAGGACTGCTGCATGGCGTCGGCGGTTGCGCCGGAGATGCGGTTGATGTCCTCAATGCTGCGGTTGATCTCCTCGCTGGTGGCGCTTTGTTCTTCGCTGGCCGTGGCGATGCTGCCCACCTGATCCGTGGAGACTTCCACCAGATGGACAATTTCCTGCAAAGCCAGGCCGCTTTTGCCTGCCAGGCCCGTGGCCTCCTCAATGGTGACGACGGCCCGGTCCACGTTATCCAAGTTTTTTCTGGCACCGTGCTGAATGCCCCGGATGGCGTCCCCCACCTCCTTGGTGGCAATCATAGTCTTTTCAGCCAGCTTGCGTACCTCGTCCGCCACCACAGCGAAACCGCGCCCGGCGTCACCCGCGCGCGCGGCCTCAATGGCGGCGTTGAGCGCCAACAGGTTGGTCTGGTCCGCAATGTCGGAGATCACATTTATGATCTGGCCGATATCCTCGGCCTGCTTGCCCAAAAGGCCCATGTCCTCCTTCATGGTTATGGACACAGACTGCACGGTGCCGATGCCTTGCACGACTTGGCCGACTATCTTAGCGCCGTTCAAGGCCTTTTCCCGCGCGTTGGCGGAAGAGTCTGCGGCTTGAGAAGCGTTTTTAGCCACCTCAAGCACTGTGGCGTTCATCTGCTCCATAGCAGTGGCGGTCTCGGCTAAACGCCGGGACTGCACCTCTATACCCCGGCTGGACCCCTCCACCTCGGTGGAGAGCTCGTTGCTGGCGCGGGTTATGATCTCGACGACGTTTTCAAGCTGCGAGGCCGCCTGCATCATGCCTTCGGCCTTGGCGTTCTCGGCGGCGTTCTTGGCCGCGTTGGCCTCACCGGTGGCCATCTGCGCTAGGCTAGCCTGCCTGGCGGCCTCTTCGCTCTTCTGCACGGCCTCGGCGATTTTGATTTTCAGGGTATCCACCATCCGGCGCAGGGCGTTGGCCAATACGCCGATTTCGTCCTTCAGGCAGAGATCCAGCGAAGTTGTGAAGTCACCCTCGGCGGTTCTTTTGGAAAAATCGACGCAGAGACCGAGGGGCCGATGGATGCGGCGCGCGGTATACACGCAGGCCATAATCATGAGTGCCATGATCATGCCGCCACCACACAAGGCCAGGAAGAGCATCTTTCTCGCGTTCCCCTGAAACTCGACAAAGATCTGACGCGAACGTTTGTCCTGAATTTCGGAGAGCTTTTGGATTGAGCCTTTGATCTCGCGCCAGACCTTGGTTTCCTTGGTAGTCAGGAGCGTTGCGGCCTCGGCCACACGTCCTTCTGTCGCTATGCCCATGACCTCGGTTTTGAGCGCATGGGCCTGCTGCCATAGCTCCGCAAGCTGGGGCAGACCATCCGACAGCGGTCCCTTGGACAGCAGACGCACCGCATCCATGTCCTTGCGGAATTTTGCGTCAGCCGAATCATAGTTGTCACGAGCGGTCTTGTCCGCCGGGTTGAGCAGGACATTGCGCGTGGCCTGCTCTGTCTGCAGGCCCTGGGCATACATGTCTTGAAGATTCCAGGAAATTGGCTCCTCTACGCCGACGATGTGTTGAAAGGCGCTGTCGGCCTTCTGCGAGGAGAGCAACAGCATTCCGAGCAAAACGCTGCAGCCTGCAAATGTGAGGACCGTGAGCATGATAAGCAGTGTCTTGATGCTAAGGCGCTGCATAAAAGTGTCTCCTTGTTTGTCAAAAAAATTGCTCTTACCATAACACAAGCAAGAACACAACATTAGTCATATAAAATCAGACTACAAGAGAGGATTTTTTGCAAAACATAATCGCAATGGAGTTGCCCCCTGCTAAACCGGACCTTCTGCGGTTGATGACGAGCGGATGAATTCTCTGAACGATTTCAGCCGCTGCTCTTTGTGGGGATGCCTCTCGTTGTAGTCTTCGAACCAGCCCGGCAACTGGGCCAGGACCGTTGCCGCATCATGACGTTCGTGGATGAACACGTAGTCCCACTTGAATGTTTTCATAAGGGACTCGGCCATGCCGTTGCTCTCTGGCCCGCGCACCGGCGAGGCGCTGTTTTTCGCATCCCCTGCGCAAGCAACAGGGGGGAGGGGGAACATTGCCCCCGGCGAGCGTTTCGCGTGGACCGCGCCAATGTGACGGTCGAGGGAGAGCCGGACAGGGAATAAAAAAAGGGGCGCCGGAGCGCCCCTTTTGGTGTCGTGATCGCGGGTCGTTAGATGTCGGTCTGGTCGTTGGTAAGGCCGAAGTGCTCCAGCAGGCGGAAGACGATGGACAGGCTCATGCCCACCACGGTGGCAAGCGCCATGCCCTTGAGCTGCACGTGGCCGATCTTGATGGCCGCGCCGCTGATGCCGACGATGAGCGTGATGGCGGTGAGGGACAAGTTCACCGGCTTGGAATAGTCCACCTTGGCCTCCACCAGCATGCGGATGCCCGAGGCGGCGATGACGCCGAAGAGCAGGATGCACACGCCGCCCATGACCGGCGCGGGGATGGACTGGATAAAGGCGGAGAGCTTGCCCACAAAGGCCAGCCCGATGGAGATGACGGCCGCGCCGCCGATGACCCACACGGAGTAGACGCGGGTGATGGCCATGACGCCGATATTCTCGCCGTAGGTGGTGGTGGGCACGGAGCCCATGAAGCCGGAGAGGATGGTGGACACGCCGTCGCCCATCAGCGAGCGGTGCAGGCCGGGATTTTTCGTCAGGTCGCGGTTCACGATGTTGCCCGTGACGACAAGGTGCCCGATGTGCTCGCTGATGACCACCAGCGCCGCCGGTATGATGATGATGATGGCGTTGATGTTGAAGATGGGGGTGTACATGGTGGGCAGGGCCACCATCGGCGCGGCCAGAATGGCGTCGAACTTCACGAGGCCCATGCCGAAGGCGGTCGCGTAGCCCACGAAGATGCCGATGAGGACCGGGATGATGGCCAGGAAGCCCCGGAAGAGGACGGACCCGAAGGCAATGGTCAAAAGCGTCACCATGGAGACGATGATGGCGTTCATGTCATAACCGCCCGTCTTGTCGGGCGTGATGCCCGCCATGCCGGTGGCCACGCTGGCCAGCTCCAGGCCGATGAGCGCCACGATGGCGCCCATGGTCGCCGGGGGCAGCACGAAATTGATCCAGCCTGGGCCGAAGCGCCAGATGATGAGGGCCACGGTGACGAAGACGAGGCCGGCGGCGATGAAGCCGCCCAGGGCCATGGGGTAGTTCGCGCCCCAGAAGGCCTTGTCCGCGCCGAGCACCACGAACACCGGAGAGAGGAAGGCGAAGCTGGAGCCCAGGAAGGCAGGGGCCTTGCCCTTGCAGAGCACCAGATAGATGAGGGTGCCGACGCCGTTCATCAGAAGCACGATGGCCGGGTCGATCTTGAACAGGGTTGGCACCAGCACCGATGCGCCGAACATGGCGAAAAGATGCTGGAAGCTTAGTGGAATGCCCTGCAGAAAGGGAACCTTTTCTTCAACTTGGATGGTCCTTCTGGCCATGCTGCTTCTCCCTCGTTTTGGTTCTCGAACCGCTGACCGGCTCCGTTGACCGCGCCTTGCCAGGCCCCCGGGTCTGCCCAAAGGACCGAAAAAAGGGGGCCTTGCGCCCCCCCATGTTACTTGGTGCCGAAGATCTTGTCGCCCGCGTCGCCCAGTCCGGGTAGAATGTAGCCCTTCTCGTTCAGGCGCTCATCCACAGACGCGCAGTAGATGTCCACGTCCGGGTATTTCTCGGTGATGCGCTTGATGCCCTCAGGCGCGGCAACCAGGAACAGGCCGCGTATCTGGGTGCAGCCCGCCTTCATGAGCAGTTCGATGGTGGCGTCGAGCGTGCCGCCGGTGGCCAGCATCGGGTCGAGGATGAGGGCCATGCGCGCCTTGATGTCTCTCGCGAGCTTCACGTAATATTTGACGGGCTTGAGGGTATCCTCATTGCGATAGAAACCCACCACGCTGACCTTGGCGCCGGGCACCATGTCGAGCACTCCGTCCATCATGCCAAGCCCCGCGCGCAGGATGGGCACAACGGTGATCTTCTTGCCCTTGATGCGCTCGATCTCCACCTCGCCGGCCCAGCCCCGGATGGTCTTCTTCTCGGTCTCCAGGTCCTTGGTGGCCTCATAGGTGAGCAGCCGGGCGATTTCCTTGGTCACGTCGCGGAACAGGCTGGTGGTGATGTCGTGCTTGCGCAGAAGGCCGAGCTTGTGCTTGACGAGCGGATGCTGGGCCACATGAACGGCCATGAGGTTCTCCTTGAGGTTGGGCGTTGAGCGGAAAAAATCCCCCTCTTCTAAAAAGGCAGGCGTGTGAGGTCAAGGGAATAACGCCGCAAACGGAGGATTCCCAAGCCTTGGCCTGGAAAAGCAAATGAGAAATTGGGAAGATACGTGGTGAAATATCCAGCGCCGCCCCACCCGAAGCGCCGTAATGTTCACCGCGCCGTCACCGTGCGGACACCATGGCGTCGGGCAATCCGCATAGGTTGGCTCAACGGCGGACGACCGGTTCGGCGCCCGCCAACCTGAAAGCCAGGGAGTCCGCTCATGCCTGAACCCAGGCCCCGCCTCGACCAGCCCTTCCGTTTTACGCCAACCACCAACTCCGCCTTTAAAAATGTCCTGCTTTCCGCCCTGAGCAAGCCGCTTACCAAGATGCTCCGCCTGGACACCCTGAACACCATGTACGCCCGCGCCCACAACCCCGCGCCCTTTCTCTCGGGCGGACCTGGCGTCACGCCCGGGACGCCGACGGACGAGGAGGGCCGGAGCGAAGCCTTGGCCCGCGCCAGGGAGTTTTTGAACCGCGCTCTTGTGGAGCTGCGCGTGGGCGCGGACATCGCGGAGACCGATCTCAAGAACGTGCCCGCAACGGGGCCGCTGGTGGTGGTGTCCAACCACCCCTTCGGCGTGGTGGAAGGCCTCGTTCTGGCCAAGCTGCTGTTGGCCGTCCGTCCGGACGTGAAGATTCTGGCCAACCATCTGCTTTCAGCCATTCCGGAGATGCGTCCGCTGCTCATCGAGATCGACGCCTTTGGCGGCAGCGGGGCCAAGACCCGCAACATGGCCGGGCTGCGCGCCGCGCTTTTCTGGCTCAAGAAGGGCGGGGCCATCGTGGCCTTTCCCGCGGGCGAGGTATCGAGCCTGGCCTTGAAAAAGCGCATGGTGGCCGATCCGCCCTGGCAGAAGGGCGTGGCCGCGCTGGTGCGCAAGGCCGGAGCGCCCGTGCTGCCGGTGTTTTTCCAGGGGCGCAACGGCGCGCTGTTCCAGGCCGCTGGGCTGGTGCATCCGCGCCTGCGCACGTTGCTCCTGCCGCGCGAAAATCTGGGCCAGTGCGGCCAGAGCCTGCGGTTGTCCATCGGCGCGCCCATCGCTTCGGAAAAACTTGCGGCCATCGTCTCGGACGATGAGACCTCGGCCTACATGCGCTTCCGTTGCCACCTGCTGCGCAGCCGTGGCCGGAAGGAGCCGCGCGAAAAGGGCTGGGTGGCCTCGCGCAAGGCCCGGCGGACGGAGAAGGCCTTGGCCGCGCCCCGGCCCCAGGAGCTGCGGCTGCGCGAAATAGCGCAGCTGCGCCCGGAACAGATTCTGGTGGAGAGTACGCCGTTCATGGTTTTCGAGGCTGCGGCCGCAGAGATCCCGGCCATTTTGCACGAGGTGGCGCGCCTGCGCGAAAGCACCTTCCGCTCCGTGGGCGAGGGCACGGGAGAGTCTCTCGACACCGATGCCTACGATGCCCGCTACCGGCACCTGATCCTCTGGAACGTGCGGGACCAGGAGCTGGCCGGGGCATACCGCTTCGCGGGCACAGACGAGATCATGCGGGCGCATGGGGCGGCCGGGCTCTACACCGCGAGTCAGTTCCGCATCAAGGAAACCTTCTGGAACCGCCTGGGACCGGCGTTGGAGCTGGGCCGCTCCTTCGTGCGCACACGTTACCAGAAATCCTACCAGCCGCTGCTGCTCATGTGGAAGGGCCTGGCGGAGTATGTGTGCCGCAATCCGCGCTACCGTGTGCTCTTCGGTTGCGTCAGCATCTCCGGCGACTACAGCGTGCTCGCGCGCGAACTCATGATGCAGTTCCTGCGCCGCCATAGCTTCGATGCCGGCCTGGCGCGGCTGGTGAAGCCCACGCGCCCCCCGCGCGAGCGCCAGCTTTCGCGCCTTGATGTGTGCGTGCCCGACACCGTGTTCCGCGACCCCGGCGACCTGAACGATCTGGTGGCCGAGCTGGAGCAGGGCCGGGGCATCCCGGTGCTGTTGCGGCAGTATCTCAAGCTCGGCGGGCGCATCGCCGCCTTCAATGTGGACCCGGACTTCGGGAACTGCCTGGACGGGCTCATCTGTGTGGATCTGGCCCTGACGGACGAGCGCACCCTGGCGCGGTTCATGGGTCAGGAGAACGCGCGCCGGTTCCTGGCGCGCCACGTGGCCGCGCGCATTATTTCGCCCCGCGCGGCCTGAGAGCTGCGGCTTCAGCAGACATTCACCGCGGTGTGACGTGGATGTAACACTCTGTTCCAGGTCTTCAGCTACTTGGAAGCTGCGGACGCAAAACGTGGACACAAAACGTTGAAGGAGCGCCTCATGGGAAGTGACGACATGAAAATCGAGATCATCCTCCAGGCCGACGAAGTCTCGCAGGTGCTCAAGGCCCTGGCCGGTGGGTTCCGCCACGCCATCGAACCCGAGTCCTTGAAGGCCTTTGCCCCGCATCTCGGCAGCTGCACCAAGCTGGAGCTCACGATCAAGCAGCTGGGCAGCATGGCGGAGATGAAGCTCAAGGTGAAGGGCGTTTCCCTGCCCGGCGCGGCCATCGCCGACTCCGTGCTCGGCCCGGTCGGCGGCTCCTTCAAGGCCATCAAGAAGCGCATGAAAACCAGCTTCAAGTTCCTGCAGCACAGCGTGGTCACGCTCACCCTGCCGCCCGTGGAGATCGTCGACGCCTTTCTGAAGGACTCGCTCGCCATGTGCGCCCACCAGGATCGCGGCGCGGCGGACTACGGTCAGTACATGGACATTCTGAACGATTTCAAGAGCGCCTTCGACAAGCAGGACCGCGTCGCCCTGGCCGATGCCATGGACAGGCTGAACGCCTCCAAGAAAGCCTGCCACGCCTTGGCGAAATAACCTTGGTGAGAGGTGAATCCATGAAGCAGCACAAGCAAGCCAGCCCCGGCGCGCCAGCGGATGCGGACGCCGTGCTCGATGCCGCCACGGAAGAGGACGAGCGCGCCTTCTTCGCCATCACCGGAACCACCTTGACCGCGCAGGAAGAGGAGTTCATCGCCACACCGGCGGAGGTCCTGCCCCGGCAAGAGCGCGTGCTGGCCGTGCACTGGCACCCGGAATACGTGCCCCTGCCCCTCATCAGGCGGCGGGTCGAGGCCACCTTCCCCGGCTGCGCGCAGAGCCTCATCATCCCCACCCAGCACAACGAGATCATCACCTATGGCGAGTTCGCCGGCGTGGAGGTGGACTGCTACTCCAGCGGCTTCAACCAGAAGGTGCAACTGCTGCTCCACTTCCGGGCCGAGCGCCGGGAGCGCGCCGGGGTGCTGGAAGCCATGCTGGCCCATACCGCGCGCTACCGTTCCAGCCAGCTTTTCGAGTTTCTGCACGTGCTCTCCGGTCGGGACGAGGCGCGCCTCACCTCCGTTGCGGCCGACACCGGCGCGGCGGAGGAAACCATCCGCTTCGCCCGGCTGCACGCCGTGAAGCTTTTGGCGCTCCTGGACCGGCACCTGGGCTCGCTGCCGGTCGATATCCTCAAGAACAAGCTGGTGCGCGGTTTTCTAGACGCCCAGCGCGCGCGCTACGGCGACCGTTTGGTGACCCGGGTGCAGGCCTTCGTCCAAGCCGTGAAACTTCGCGTGAAGGCCCAGTTTCCCATGCAGTATTTCTACCGCGCCTCGGAGGTCATTGAGGAGGCGCGGGGCTTCGGCGCGGGCATCGTCATCCCCCACCCGGAGCAGTTCTGGCCCATCCTGCTCGCCGACTATGATGTGGACGGTTGCGAGGTGTGGAACCCGCAGTCGCAACGCTACACCGAGTTCCTGATCGACACCCTGGCCCGCAAGAACCGCAAGGGCTGGACCGAACGCCCCCAGCTCGTGTTCATGGGCGACGACACGCACATGAGCGAGAAGCTGAGGAATCCGGACAAGACCTCAGACAAGGTCCAGCGTGAGATCGGCGTGCAGCCCGCCTGGGACGACATTGGCATAAGAAAGCGCCTGCTGGCCTCCGGCATGGACCGCGCCCGCGTCATCAATGAATACACAGCCCGCCTGTCCGCTTAAGGCCGGCGCAGCAAAAGGAGCCCCCGCATGTCGAGCGACGGCAAGTTCGAGTTTGATTCGGTGCAGGACGAGAAGAGCATTCAGGCCTTTCTGGCCGCCCTCACCGAGGGTTTCGGCAAGGGCCGCGTGGTGCTGCGCAGCGATTCCGAGGAGATCACCCTCACGCCCGGCCCCCTGGTGAGCTTCGCCGTGAAGGCCAAGCGCAAGGACGGCGAAAGCAAGATGACCATCAAGATCTCCTGGAAGGACGCGAAGAGCCCCATCGCCACAGGCGAACGCACCCTTCAGGTGGAAGCGTAGGGCGCGGCTGATGATCACCTTCGAGGGGCTTGAGGAGAATTTCACCTTCATGGTCGCCGAGGTGGAGCGCCAGGTGCGCGCCACCCTGAACTTCCTCGAATCGCCCAGCCACAGCCTCTACGACCACATCGTCGGCCGCGACGACTACATCGACAACCTGAAGACGGTCATCGAAAACAAATGCTACGGCCACTTCCACGAGAGCGAAGCCGGGCGCGGGCTGGACAAGGCCAAGGGCAACCGCGTGCGCGCCATCCAGGTCATGTGCGTGAACCTGGAGCGTTTGGCTGACTTCTGCGTCAATGTGGTGCAGCAAACAAACTATCTGACGGACCATGCCTTTTTATCCAGCTACGCCTACCGCGAGATGTTTACGGAGATTGAGGCCTGCATCGCCCGGGTGTTGCCGGCCTTCCAGCAGGGCGACATCTCCGGCGCACTTTCCGTGTGCCGGGCGGAATACTGCCTGGACCGCATGTACAAGGTCGGCTTCGACCGCATCATGGGTGAGTTGCGCACGGGCAAGAACGTCCAGAACCTCATCACCGTGTTGTTCATCTTCCGTTATCTGGAACGCATCGGCGACGCACTTTTGAACGTGGGCGAGGCGCTCATCTTCTCCATCCTGGGCGAGCGCATCAAGATCGAACAGTTCGAGGCCCTGCAGCAGACCCTCACCAAGACCGGCTTCTCGGGCGGGCTGACCAGCGTGGACTTCAAGGCCATCTGGGGCACGCGTAGCGGCTGCCGCATCGGCAAGGTGGACTCGCGCCGCGAGGGCGCTTCCGCCGGGGTGGATCCCCTGGGGAGCATTTACAAGGAAGGCGCGCTCAAGAAGATCCTGGCCGAAAAGGCCGGTCTGGAGTTGTGGGCCAAGACCTATCCAGGTCTTGTGGCCGGGGTCTTCGGCTTCCACGAGGAGGGCGACAAGGCTTCGCTTCTGGTGGAGTTCCTGTCCGGCTGCAACCTGGACGAGGTGCTTCTGACGGCTGGCGAGGACGTGTTGCAGAACGCCTTGTTCATCATGACCCAGACCGTGCAGGACATCTGGGAGACCACGCGCAGGGGCGATCCTGTGCCCGCCGCGTTCATGGCCCAGGTGGCCTCCCGCCTGGACGCCGTGCTGCAGATCCATCCCAGTTTCCGGCGGTCGGAGAAGGACATCTGCGGCACGGTGGCGCCTTCCACGGACGCCCTGTTGGACATCTGCGCCGGGATCGAGAAAGACCTTGCCGCGCCGTTCTCAGTGCTCACCCACGGCGATTTCAATGTGAACAACCTGGTCTACAACCACCAGACCCAGCGCCTGCACTATCTGGATGTGCACCGCTCGCGGCCCGCGGACTATGTGCAGGACGTGAGCGTGTTTCTTGTGTCGAACTACCGCATGCCGGTGTTCGAGACCCACCTGCGCGGGCGCATCCACTGGATCATGGCGGAATTTCTGGCCTTCGCCAGAACCTTTGCCGCCGAGGCGGGTGACGCCACCTTTGAGGCGCGCATGGCCCTGGCCATCGCGCGGTCGCTCTTCACCTCGACGCGCTTTGAACTGAACCCGGCCTTTTCCCGCGGCATGTGCCAACGGGCGCACTACCTCATGGAGCGCATGGCCGAACATCAGGGCCAGCCCTGGCAGGATTTCCGCCTGCCGGAGCGCGTGCTCTTCTCCTAGGGACGGACGCAAATGACGCAAACGATTACGCAGGACGTGCCCGCACTCGGCGTGGTGGGCGTGCGCGGGGGCTGGTCCTCCGAGCTGCTCGCCCAGCGCGCGGCCGAGGCTTGCGGGGGCGAGCCCCTGCTCATCGAGCTGGAGCGCCTGAGCGTGGATCTGGCCACCGGGCGGGCCATGTACGAGGGGCGGGACATCTCGCGGTGCAGGGGCCTGCTGCTCAAGAAACTGGGGCCGGAGTATGCGCCTGGCCTGCTGGACCGCCTGGAGATGCTGCGCTTCCTTGAGGGACGCGGCGTGGCCATGTTTTCCCGTCCTGGCGCGGTGCTGGGCCTGCTGGACCGGATGTCCTGCACCACCACCCTGGCTCTCGGCGGCATCCCCATGCCCCCGACCACGGTGACGGAGGATCTGGACGCGGCCGTGGCGGCGGTCGAGGGCTATGGCGAGGCTATTGCGAAGCCGCTGTTCTCCACCAAGGCGCGCGGCATGCGCATCCTCAAGCCCGGGTCGGACCTGCGCGGGGAGCTGGCGGACTACCAGCGGGAGAACGGCTTTTTCTACATCCAGAAGACCATCGCCTTGGGCGAGCGCGACCTGGGCGTGGTGTTCCTGGGGGGCGAGTATCTGACCACCTACGCGCGTTGCCGCAAGCCCGGCGCGTGGAACACCACCACGGCCTCAGGCGGGCGCTACGCCCCCTTTGATCCGCCCCAGGAGATTATCGACCTGGCCTGGCGCGCCCAGGATCTCTTCAAACTAGATTTCACCTGCGTGGACGTGGCCCTGCCGGACGACGCCCCGCAGATTTTTGAGGTGTCCGCCTTCGGCGGTTTCCGGGGCGTCCAGGAGGCTCGGGGCATGGACGCCGCAAAGCTATACGCGGACTACGCCGCGAGGAGGATTGAAGCATGAGCCGCCACGGATACGTCATGGGCACCCTGGCCGAGATGCTGGGCGGCGACGCGCCCGCCCCGCACACCTTGCACCTTGATCTGGGCGACTGCCGCATTGAGGTACGCTCCAACTCCCAGCCGCTGCTGGCCGAACTGGACGCCTATTTCGGCGGGTTCGTGACCGCGCCCGGCCCGGCAGACGTGAGCGTGACGGCCCTTGAGGGCCCGGCGCCGTCCATTCCCTTCGACCTTTCGGCCAAGGCCCCGGATCCCGGCAAGAGCAAGGTGAAGGAGGAGTATGCCGATGTGCCCGGTGGCCGCCTGGTGCGCAAGACGCTTACCGGCATGGTCTTTCTTTTCGGCCACGGCCGCAATCTGGCCATCGGCCCCTGCCTGAAGAACGCCAATCAGGTGGTGAACTTCATCAACAACCGCTACATCGAATACAAGCTGCACCAGGGCTGTCTGCTCGGCCATGCTGCGGCCGTGGCGCACCTCATGGCCGACACAGCCGGAGGGCGCCTGCGCGGGCTGGCCCTGTGCGGCTTCTCCGGTGCCGGCAAGAGCACGCTGGCCATGCATGTAATGAGCCGGGGCGCGCTCTTCGTCAGCAACGACCGTCTGCTGGTGGCGGGCGACAACGCCGACCGGGGGCTCTGCATGTCCGGCGTGCCCAAACTGCCGCGCATCAATCCCGGCACCGCGCTCAACAACCCCCATCTGGCCGAGGTGGTGCCCCCGGCCGACCGCCAGCGTTTCCTGGACCTGGATGCCGACGACCTTTGGGACCTGGAGCACAAGTATGACGTGTTCCTGGACAAGTGCTTCGGCGAAGGCCGTTTCGTGCTCCAAGCGCCCATGCATGGGCTTGTGGTGCTGAACTGGAAACGCGGCGCGGGCGAAACGGCCATCCGTTTCGTGGACGCGGGCGACCGCCCGGATCTGCTGCCCGCATTCATGAAGGCCGCCGGGCTCTTCTCCCTGCCGAAAAATGGCGGCAGCGAGTGGCTGGACCCGGAGGCCGAGGCCTACGCAGCCGCCCTCTCGCGTTGCGACTTAGTGGAGATCAGCGGCGGCGTGGACTTCGAGCGCGCGGCGGACTTCTGCATTGAATACCTGGTGCACGGCTAGCCTGTGCGGGGAGAAACTCTGGTGGCCAAGACCTGGATCCGCCGCGAGGTGGAGATTCCGAACCACATGGCCCTGGCGCGGCTGGAGAAGTGCCCGGAACTGGGGCCGAAGGTGCTGTTCTTTAGCGGCGGCACGGCGCTCAGGCGCGCCAGCGCGCGGCTCGTCAACTACACGCACAATTCCGTGCATGTCATCACCCCGTTCGACTCCGGCGGCAGTTCGGCCAAGCTGCGAAAGGCCTTCAACATGCCCGCCGTGGGCGACATCAGAAATCGGCTCATGGCCCTGGCCGACCAGAGCCTGCGCGGCAACCCCGAAATTTTCGCGCTGTTTGCCCACCGCCTGCCGGGCACGCCTGAGCAGGAAACGGACCAGGCGCCCCTGCGCCAGACCCTGGACCACATGGTGCGCGGCAAGCATCAGCTGGTGGCGCGCATCCCCGACCCCATGCGCAAGATCGTGCGCAACCATCTGGCCATGTTCCAGCAGAACATGCCGGACGACTTTGATCTCAAGGGGGCGAGCATCGGCAATCTGGTGCTTGCGGGCGGGTATCTCGCCAACCGCAGACACCTGGACCCGGTGATCTTCATGTTCTCCAACCTGGTGCAGGTGCGCGGCACTGTGCGGCCCGTGGTGAACAAGAACCTACATCTGGCGGCGGAGCTGGCCGACGGCACTCTCGTGGTGGGCCAGCACCGCATGACCGGCAAGGAGACGGCCAAGCTCGCCTCGCCCATCACCCGGCTGTACCTGTCCGATGAGACGGGCCGGCTGGTGGAGCAGCCCATCCGCGACAAGATGCGCAGCCTCATCCAGGACGCGGAGCTCATCTGTTACCCCATGGGCAGCTTCCATTCCAGCGTGCTGGCGAATCTCCTGCCGCGCGGCGTCGGCCAGGCCGTGGCCCAGGCCTCCTGCCCCAAGATCTATGTGCCCTCCACGGGCAGTGATCCGGAATGCCTGGGCCTCTCCGTGGCGGATCAGGTGGAGCGTCTGGTTCAGGTGCTCAAGAACGACGCACCGGGCATCGCGCTGTGCGACGTGCTGCACTTCGTGCTGGTGGACACGGCCCACGGCCGGTACCCAGGCGGGCTCGACCTCGCGCGCATCCGCAACCTTGGCGTGGAGGTCATCGACTGCCCGCTTATCGGCTATGGCCCCAGCCCGGACATCGACGACCGCTTTCTCGTACCCATACTGCTTTCCCTTGCCTAACCGCCGAGAACTGGAACAACCGATCGACATACTGGAGGTTCACATGGACAAGGACAAGATCGAGATGAAGACGCTCATGCAGAGCGCCGCCGTGGCCGAGTACCTCACCCAGCTCGCCAAGGGCTTCAAAAGCGGCGTCATTGTGGTGGAGAAGGACGGCGAGAGCCTGGCCCTGACCACGGGCGAGAGCGCCGAGGTCGAGATCGAGGCGCGCATGAAGAAGGACAAGGCCCGCTTCAGCCTTGAGGTCACCTGGCGCACGGCCCCGACCCAGGACGAGTCCGCCAATCTGAAAATCTCCGCCGAGGCCCCCAAAGCCGCCAAGCCCGGCAAGCCCGACAAGCCCGACAAGAAAGACGAGGAGTGCAAAGACTGCAAACCCGGCGAAAAGAAGCAGGAAAAGCCCGGCGAGAAGAAGGATGACAAGAAGCCTGCCGCTGTGGCCGCTCCTGCAAAACCCGCCGCGCCCGCTGTCGCGATCGTTTCGGTGACCCCGTCCGGCGCCACGCCCCCCGTTTTGTCCGTTGGCGTCGATTCCAAGACCGCGCCCAAATAAGCCGTCCGCATCCATCGGGAATAATCCGCCCCCGTGCCCGCAGCAAACGGACGCGGGGGATTTTCGTGTTGGTGTTCGGGTGGTTCTCGCAGGTATGGAGCGCGTTGCGTTTTTCTTGACAGCAGACGCCATTCTCCGTAGCAAATGAAAATGGTGGAAAACCCGTTCGCGGCTTTTCACTGGCGTGAAGAGATTCGGCACAACCTGCTCCCGCAACCCAAATTCAGAAGGAGGAACCCGTATGATCGCTCGGAATACCTATGTGAACGCGCTCAAGGACGCCTTGCCGGACCTGATCAAAGACAACGATCTGGCGAGCAAGATCCTGGATGTTGTGTTCTCCGTGCCCGCGAGGGCTCTGGAAAACGGGGACAAGGTGGAACTGCCGGGCCTCGGCGTTCTTTCCATCGATAAAAGCAAGGGCTCGAACTGTCTCACGTACTCCCCGGAGAAGGCGTTCATCCAGTGCCTGATTAAGTAGGGCAGCAGCGCAACCACACGCCCCCGCGTCCGGCAGCTCCGGGTGCGGGGGCTTTTTTTCGCCCTGCCACATGCGCTCGTGAACGAAGCGCCTTCTCCTGTTGTATTGACAAATGCATGGTGATTACTATTTAAATTTTCTGATGAGCAACAGACAAGCGGCCTTTGCTTGGATCGGCAACACGTCCAAGAAGCCGCTGGATTGGAATACAGACCGAAGTGAAGGAGGAACCATTATGATCGACAAGAACACCTATGTGCATGCGCTCATGGACGCGCTGCCTGATGTCATAAAGGACGAGGATCTCGCGCTTCAGGTTGTGGATGTGGTGTTCTCCGTGCCCGCCAGGGCGCTGGAGAACGGCAACGAGGTGGAGTTGCCGGGCCTCGGCGCGCTCTCCATCGACAGAAGACGTGGGGCGGGCTGCCTCACGTACCTGCCGGAAGGGGCGCACATCCAGTGCATGGTCCACTAGGGCCGCCTCTCGCCGCGAAGCAGGCGCATAACCAATGATAAAAGAAAGCCCCCGGGTCCAAGCGGACCTGGGGGCTTTGTCTTGCGGGAGAGGGGCAAGCGCTTACGCGGCCCTGGCCTGTCCGCGCGGACCGCCGAGGCCGTCGCTATCGACCGGGCCGGTCCCGAGAGCGCCAGTCCCGAGAGCGTCGGTCCCGAGAGCGCCAGTCCCAAGAGCGTCGGTGCTGATCATGCCGGAAGTCGGTCCGGCGAGTGTCTCCGCCGCCTGGGCATCCTGCGCGCCGTGCCCGCCATGCACGATGCTGGCGTAGATGTCCCAGGTCCTGAGGAAGGCCTGGTCGAAGGAGGTCTGCGCCGCGAACTTGCGGGCCAGGCTGGCCATGCTCGCCAGACGCTCGCGGTCGAGCATCAGATCGAGCACGCTCATGCCAAGGGCCCGCGGGTCGTAGGGGGCCACCACCAGACCGGTGCGTCCTGGCTGCATGGCTTCGCGCGGGCCGCCGGAGTTCGTCACCACCACGGGCAGGCCGCTGGCCTGGGCCTCCAACACCACGTTGCCGAAGGTGTCCGTGGCTGAGGGGAACACGAAGAGGTCCGCTCCGGCGTAAGCACTCGTGAGGACGTCGCCCTGCAGGTACCCCGTGAAGATCACGGGCAGGTCGGCTGTCTGGGCACGCATCTCCTCCAGATACGGACCGTCGCCTACGATGACGAGCCGGGCGTCCGGGCGGTGCAGGTGCACCAGGCGGAAGGCCTCGGCCAGGACGTCCAGGCTTTTCTCGCGTGAGACGCGGCCCACATAGAGGATCTTGAACTGCCGCGCCAGGCCCAGGTCCTCGAAGAACCGGCCTTGCTGGTTCGGATGGAAGCGCTCGGCGTCCACGCCGCGCGGGTGCACCACGATGCGTTCGGCCTTGATGCCGCGCCCGGCCAGATCCTCGGCCGTGGAGTGGCTGGGGGCGTAAATGGTATCCATCTGGCCGTAGAACCAGCGCATGTAGCGCCAGGCCGCGTCCTCCATTGCCGGATCCTCGGTGAACATGCGCACGTACTGCGGGAAGGCCGTGTGGTACGTGCCGTGGACCGGGATCTTGAGGATGCGCGCAATGGCCAGGCCCGCCAGGCCCATGGGGCCGGGAGTGGCGGTGAGGATGCAGTCGAAGTCCTGCTCCGCGCACCAGGCCAGAAGCTTCAGGAACGGCGGGTAGTGAAGGGTGATCTCCGGGTATTCCGGCATACTGAAGGAACCGACCGGAGCGAAGCGCGCCGCGCCCTTGTTGATGTCGTCGCGCTTCAAGCCTTCCGTGCAGGTGACCACGGTCATGTCCTTGCCGTGCTTGCCCGCCAGCTCTATCTGCTGCTGGATGGTGCGCGCCACGCCGTTGACCTCGGCGAAGGTGTCGGTGAAATGTGCGATTTTGAGTTCGCCGTCCCTCGGGCGCGGGGCCGCCAGGCCGAAACAGCCCAGGCACTGGCGGGCAAAGGCGCGCTCGCTGGCGAAGAGTTCGCAGGCCAGAAAGAAGGGCGAGAGCATGGCATAGAGCGATCCGGCCGAGGCGACCTCGTGGAACAGGCCGAAGACGTCCGCGCTCTTCACGGCGGTGAGGGTGCCCTCGGCGAAGCGCGCCAGCATCCGGTCGGACACGCGGGACACGAAGCGGCGCCATGTGTCCTCGGGCGCGGCGCAGACCTCCCGGCCGCGGGCCGCGTCCATCATGTTCGCGTCGGCGCGGATGACCTGACTGGCCTCGGCGAGCAGCATGGCGCTTGTGGAGTTCTTGTCCGCCACCAGGGAGTAAAGGCCCAGGCGCGCGCGGTCGGCCAGGAAGCGCAGGGCGGGCCGCAGGCCCCTTTGGCGCGGCGTGGCCGGGTCCAGCAGAACATCGGCGAAGCGGACGCAGATGTGGCTTTCCGGCAGCCGCCCGCTGCGGCTCTTGTAGAACTGGAAGGCGATGCCGCAGAGGTTGTGGGCCATGTTCCACGGGCTGGCGGGTTCGCCCAGGATTTCGCCCTGGCCGGCCGGGATGGCCTCCAGCAGCCGCTCCACCGTGGCCGGGCCCGTAAAGCGCGTGTGCATCCGGGCGATGCCAAGTGACGAGTGGTCGTCACTGCCGGCCACAAGGGCCTTTTTCCACGGCGACGGGCCTAAGGGCTCGATGTCGTGCTTGTCCGCCAGCCGTTCCATGACCTCCGGCGTCAGCGCGCCGGTGATCTGGCGCAGGGCGCTGTTCTGGAATGCGTCGCGGGAGCCGTTCAGCTCCAGGGTGTTGAAGAGCAGCAGCGCCTGCTCGAAGTGCTCCGGGGTGAGCTTGCCATTCACGGCGAAAAGCGGGTGGGCCAGCACATGCACGATGCCCTCGGCCCGCAGGTATGGCGCGAGGTCGAAGACGTTGTCGCGCAGGCGCTGGAACTCCGCGTGCTGGGCTTCTGTGATGTTGTAGACCAGCACATGGAGCTTGCAGCGGTCCTCGGGGAAGTAGGTGGTGATTTCCTCGCTGACGAAGGCGCCGGGCAAGTGGGCGATTTCGAGCGACCCGGCGATTGTGTTGTGGTCGGTGATGGTGACAAGCCCCATGCCGCGCGCGCGGGCGATGTCGTAAATCATGCGCGGCTTGGTGAAGCTTTCCGGGCAGCCCATGCGCTGGAGCACCCACTGGGAGGGGCGGGTGGAGTGCCTGGAGTGCACGTGAAGGTCGATGGTGAATGTGTCTTGCCCCGTCATCGCGCCTCTCGCGTTGCCTTTGTGCGGCATGTTAGGCGCACCTGAGGTACTGGGCGGTTTCGCGCTCGGACTGGCAATGCACGCACAGCCGCGCCGTGGGGGTGGCCAGGAGCCGGGCCATGCCGATGTCGTCGCCGCAATCTTCGCAGACGCCGTATACGCCGGTGTCCATGCGCGCGAGGGCGTCCTCGATCTCACCTCGGCGGGCCTCCATGCGGCGGCGCAGCGCTAGCTGCATTCCCACCTCGACCACGCGGGAGGCGTACTCGTTCTCGTCCGCGCAGGCGTCCAGGCGCGGGGTGTCGTCCATGTCGGCGTCCGGGCAGATGGGCGGGGTCAAGCCACTCAGAGTGTTCAACAGCTGCTTGCGCAAAGTTCCCTGCATGGTGTCCTCCTGATGGATGGTTCCGGTGTGGATGTTCCAGGTTGGCGGAGAAAACCTAGCACGCCCCAAGGGGGCGCGGGTTACCGGGGTGTGACGGCAGTGGAACAAGTGTGGATGGGGCTTGGAAAATCGGATGAAAAGGGTGGGCGGGACGGGCCCGCTGGGGCGTTGTTTCCGAGGGAGACTCAGGCCCGGAAGCGGTAGCCCACCCCACGCACGGTCTCGATGCAGTCGGCGTAGCGGTCAAGCTTGGCGCGCAGGCGGCGCATGTGCGTGTCCACCGTGCGCGAAGCCCCTTCGAAGTCCGTGTTCCACACGGTGTCAAGGAGGCGGTCGCGGGAGAGCACCCGGCCGCGCGCCTGCACCAGCTCTTTGAGCAGACGGTGCTCGGTGGCGGTCAGCTGGCGCTTGTCGCCGTCCACTTCCATCTCATGCGCGGCGAAGTTCACCACCAGGCCCTCAAAGCGCCAGATCTCCTCCACGGCGGCCGGTTCGGCGCTGCTGCGGCGCAGGGCGTTCTTGATGCGCAGGAGCAGCTCGCGCGGGCTGAAGGGCTTGACCACGTAGTCCTCGGCCCCAAGCTCCAGGCCCACCACGCGGTCCACCTCGTCGCCGCGCGCCGTGAGCATGATCACCGGCACCGCGCGCAAGGCGGGCACCTGCTTGAGCCTGCGGCACACCTCCAGCCCGTCTATTTCCGGCAGCATGATGTCGAGGAGCACCAGATCGGGCCGCCAGCGTGACATGGTGTCGAGCCCCTGTTCGCCCGCGCCCGCGGTGCGCACGTCGTAGCCCGCGGCCGTGAGGTTGTACTGCAGAAGTTCCCTTGTCTGCGTGTGGTCTTCCACGACCATGATCCGTCGTTGCTCCATTGTGCGTCCGCTCCCTGGGCCGTGGCCCGGCTAAAACTGGCCCGCTGCGCCTTTTGGCTTCAGCTTGAGGGATCCTAGCTTCACCGGGAGGCTTGATTGTTACTGTGGCGTGACGGCCCGGAAAAGGTTGCGCGACAGGGCAAAGTAGCGCGAAAGACGGCTTCGGCGCGCATAATTGCGCAAAAGCTCTTGCCTCCAGCGAATCCGGCATTAGAATAAACAGGCTCGGTATCGTGGACTCCTGTCCCCGGTGCACGCCAGAGGGCAAGGAGACGTGAGTTGAAACGGAAGAAAGCCCTAACCAAACCGGTCCGCCTGCGCCGTCGCCAGGGCGCCCCAACTGCGGCACAGCGCTTGGCTCAGGCGGCCAATGGAACACATATGAACGACAAAAAATCCCTGCACATGGCTGCGGATTCCAGTGAAGGAAGCATTCCCGTGGGCGGCGGCGGCCCCGGCGGTGGTCCCGAGGGCGAGCGCCCCGAGATCCCCGCGATGATGCCGGTCCTTCCCGTGCGCGACATCGTTGTCTTCAATTACATGATTCTGCCCCTGTTCGTGGGGCGCGAGAAGAGCGTCAAGGCCGTGGACGCGGCCCTTTCCGGAGACCGCTACATCCTCATCGTGTCCCAGAAGGACGAGACCGTGGACAACCCCGGCGCGGAGGACATGTATCAGGTCGGCACCGTGGGCATGATCATGCGCATGCTCAAGATGCCCGATGGCCGCTTGAAGGTCCTGGTGCAGGGTCTGTCCCGCGCCAAGGTGAAGCGCTTCGTCTCCGACGAGCCCTTCCATCTGGCCGAGGTTGAGCCCCTGGTCGAGGCCGAGCCCCTGGAGCTGACCCCGGAGCAGGAGGCGCTCATCCGCTCCTCTCGCGAGCTCTCGGAGAAGATCCTCACCCTGCGCGGCATTTCCCCGGCGGACATCATGGGCGTGCTCAATTCCGTGGGCGAGCCCGGGCGTCTGGCCGATCTCATCGCCAGCAACCTGCGCATGAAGGTCGTCGACGCCCAGGGCATCCTGGAGTGCGAGGACCCGGTCGAGCGTCTGCGCCTGGTGAATGGCCAGCTGATGAAGGAGGCCGAGGTCGCCTCCATGCAGAACAAGATCCAGTCCATGGCGCGCGAGGGCATGGACAAGGCGCAGCGCGACTTCTTCCTGCGCGAGCAGATGAAGGCCATCAAGCGTGAGCTGGGCGACGCCGAGAGTGAGGACGAGGAGATCGAGAATCTCAAGAAGGCCGTGGACAAGGCCGGAATGCCCAAGGACGTGAAGAAGGAGGCCCTGAAGCAGCTGGGCCGCCTCGAATCCATGCATCCGGACTCTTCGGAGGCCACGGTCATCCGCACCTACCTGGACTGGATGACCGAGCTGCCCTGGAAGAAGCAGTCCAAGGACCGCCTCGACGTCAAGGCCGCCAAGGAGATTCTGGACGAGGACCACTTTGACCTGGAGAAGGTCAAGGAGCGCATCCTCGAATACCTCTCCGTGCGCCAGCTGAATCCGAAGATGAAGGGCCCCATCTTGTGCTTCGTGGGGCCTCCGGGCGTGGGCAAGACCAGCCTCGGCCGCAGCATCGCCCGCAGCCTGGGCCGCAAGTTCCACCGTCTGTCCCTTGGCGGCATGCGCGACGAGGCCGAGATCCGCGGCCACCGGCGCACGTACATCGGGGCCATGCCCGGCCGCATCATCCAGGGCATCAAGGGCTGCGCCACGAGAAACCCGGTCATCATGCTGGACGAGGTGGACAAGCTCGGCACCGACTTCCGGGGCGACCCGTCTTCGGCCCTGCTTGAGGTGCTGGACCCGGAACAGAACTTCAGCTTCACCGACCACTACCTGAACGTGCCGTTCGACCTGTCGAGCGTCATGTTCATCTGCACGGCGAACACGCTGGACACCATCCCCGGCCCGCTTCTGGACCGCATGGAGGTCATCCGCATTCCCGGCTACACCGAGCAGGAGAAGGTCAAGATCGCCCGGCGCTTCGTCATGCCGCGCCAGGCCAAGGACAACGGCCTGGGCGAGGGTGAGGTCAAGCTCTCCGACGAGGTGCTGGCGCAGATCGTGCGCGAGTACACCCGCGAGGCGGGCCTGCGCAACCTGGAGCGCGAGATCGGCTCCGTGTGCCGCAAGCTGGCGCGCAAGAAGGCCGAGGGCGAGAAGGGCCCCTTCACGGTGACGGACAAGAACCTGCATAAGCTTCTTGGCGTGCCGCGTTTTCTGGAGGACGAAAAGGAGACAATCCTGCCTCCCGGCGTGGTCACGGGCCTGGCCTGGACCCCGTACGGCGGCGAGATCCTGCACGTCGAGGTCTCCACCATGCCCGGCACGGGCAAGCTCATCCTCACGGGCAAGCTGGGCGACGTCATGAAGGAGTCCGCCCAGGCGGCCGTCTCCCTCGCCCGCGCCAAGGCGGAGACGTATGGCATCGCGCCGGACTTCCACGAGAAGCGTGACATCCACATCCACGTGCCCGCGGGCGCCACTCCCAAGGATGGCCCCTCGGCCGGCGTCACGCTCGTCACAGCGCTGATCAGCGCCCTGACGGGCAAGGCCGTGAGCGCGGACACCTGCATGACCGGTGAGATATCCCTGCGCGGCCGCGTGCTGCCGGTGGGGGGCATCAAGGAGAAGATCCTGGCCGCTGTGTCCCAGGGCATGAAGCGCGTGATCATCCCGGCCCAGAACAAGAAGGATCTGCAGGACATCCCCGAGGATCTGCGCAAGAAGATCAACATCAAGTTCGTGGAGCGCGTGGATGAGGTGTGGCCTCTGGTCCAAGGCGGCAAGACCGTCAAGTCCGAGCCGAAGGCCGAACCGGGGGAAGCGCCCGCCGCCAAGGCCCCGGTGAAGAAGGCCCCGGCCAAGAAGGCTGCCGTCCCCGCCCCCAAGAAGGCCCCGGCCAAAAAGACTGGAGCCAAGGGCAAATAGAATGCGACCGGGCCCGGGCGGCGTTGCCAGTACGCGTGATTTGCGCTACGAAGCAACCCGCCCGAGGCCCGAAAGATAAAGCACTGCGAGGGAACCCATGCCCATCTTCGAATATTCCTGCCGCGACTGCGGCAAAGCCTTTGAGGAACTTGTTCTCGGCCAGGAAGAGGACGTTGCCTGCCCGCACTGCGGTTCCGCCAAGACCGAGAAGCTCATGAGCTGCTGCCGCAGCAAGGTGGGCGGCGGCCACGACGCGGAGGCCTCCATCGGCAGCGCGGCTCCCGCGCCCTCTGGCGGCGGCTGCTCCGGATGTTCCGGCGGCTCCTGCTCCTCCTGCCACTAGGCGCGGCGACGATGAAGAAAGTCACCATCGCCACGCGCGGCAGCCAACTGGCCCTCTGGCAGGCCGAACACATTTCCGCGCTCCTGCGCACAGAGCATCCTGGCCTTGAAGTGGAGCTGCTCAAGATCAAGACCACCGGCGACAAGATTCTCGACGTCCCCCTGGCCAAGGTGGGCGGCAAGGGCCTGTTCGTGAAGGAGATCGAGGAGGCGCTGCTCGACGGCCGCGCCGATCTTGCCGTGCACAGCATGAAGGACGTGCCCACGGAGCTGCCCGCCGAGCTCATCGTGGGCGTGAACCCCGTGCGCGAGGCCCCCACGGATTCGCTGCTTTCCGTCCAGTACGATGGCTTGGACGCCCTGCCCAAGGGCGCGAAGGTCGGCACCAGCAGTCTGCGCCGCCAGGCCCAGCTCCTGACGCTCAGGCCCGATCTCGTCATCGAGAGCCTGCGCGGCAACCTGGACACCCGCGTGCGCAAGCTTCTGGAAGGCCAGTTCGACGCCATCGTGGTGGCCACCGCGGGCTTGAACCGCCTGGGCCTCACCGCGCCCAAGGTCGAGATTCTTGGCCCGCCGCGCTTTTTGCCCGCTGTGGCTCAGGGCGCGCTCGGCATCGAGTACCGCAAGGACCGTCCGGACATGGCCGAATTGCTCGCCTTCCTGAATCATCCCGAAACTGCCGCCCAGGTGGCTGCCGAGCGCGGCTTTCTCACCGGGCTCAATGGCGGCTGCCAGGTGCCCATCGCCGCCTGGAGCCAGCTTGCGGGCGATCAGCTCACCCTGACCGGCTTTGTGGCCGGCGTGAATGGTGAGAACCCCATCCGCATCGCCGCCGCAGGCACGCAGGACAAGGCCTGGGAGCTGGGCGCCGATTTGGCGAAGCAGGTGCTCGCGGCTGGCGGCAAGGCCATTCTGGATGAGGTGTATGCCCGGAACGCTTGAGGCTGGGAGCGTCCGCGCGGCGACCACCCCTGACCCTCTGGCTTTGAAGGACCTGCGGCGTATCCCCGGCGTGGGCAAGTCCGTCGCCGTGGACCTTTGGAACCTTGGTCTGCGCTGTGTGGACGACCTTCGCGGCCGCGACCCCCAAGTCCTTTATGCCAGCCTGGAAGCCTTGATGGGGCGGCATGTGGACCGCTGCATGCTTTATACGTTCCGTTGTGCGGTATATTTCGCCGAGACGGCCTCCCCCGACCCGGAGCGGCTCAAGTGGTGGAACTGGAAAGACTGAGCCGGGCAGGGGAAGGGTGTAAGCTGGCGGCACGGCCATTTGGGACGAGGCGCAGGCCCGGAACGCTTGAGGCTTCGCGGCAGTGATGCGCAGAGTTTTTTAAGGCGGAAGGCTTCGTTCCCGCGCAGGCGCGGTGTTGAGGTCCACGCCATAGGAAGGGGGAATGTTGCCATGGCCCAGGCCCCTGTGAAACGTCCTCCGGGCCGACCCAGAAGCGACGCCGTGCGCACGGTGGTGCTTAAGGCCGCGAACGACCTTCTGGAGGAAGTGGGCTTCGCCAAGCTCACCATGGAGGGCATCGCGGCCAAGGCGGGCGTGAGCAAGGCCACGCTTTACCGCTGGTGGCCCAGCAAGGGCGCGGTGGCCATGGATGCCTTCATGGCCGCCACTGTGCCCCGGATCACCTTCCCGCAGACCGACTCCGCCGTGGCCGACGTCACCGCCCAGATGCTGCTGCTGGCGCAGGCCTATCGTGGCGTGACCGGACGCCTGGTGCGTGAGTTGATTGGGCTTGGCCAGTCCGACCCGGAGATGTTGAAGACGTTCATAAGCGGCTACCTTGTCCCCCGGCGCGGGGCGACCAAGGAAGTGCTGCGCCGGGGGATCGCGTCCGGGGAGATCCGCACCGACGTGGACCTTGAGATTCTTGTGGACTCCCTGTACGCCCCGATTTTTCACCGCCTGCTGCTCCAGCATCTGCCCTTGGAAGACGCCTTCGTGCTCCACATCGCCAGCCAGGCCTTTTCCACGGTGACACTGTCCGGAAAAAACACGCCTGTTTCTGTTCGTCTCTAGCGAAAAGCTTCCGAAAAACACCAAGTTCGATCTTGCTGCCCTGTCTTTTTGGCTCGGCGCACTTCTTGACATGAGCCTCAATGTTATTATGATACGGTACGTTTCGTATCTAAATTGACGAGGAGCGAATATGACTGATTCCGATACGGCGGTGTTGGGCCTTCCAAGGCCCCGGCAGCTTGGCCGCGGCACTGTTGTCCTGATGGCGGTGGCGGCCGGTTTATGCGTGGCGAGCATATACTACAACCAGCCCATGCTTGGCATCCTCGCCCGGAGTTTTCAGGCCAGTCCGGGCGAGGTGTCGTTGATCCCTGTCTCCACGCAGATCGGCTATGCCGCGGGGCTTTTGCTGCTTTCCCCCTTGGGCGACCGCTATGAGCGGCGGATGCTCATCGTCTGGACCACGTTCGCCCTGGCCTTGGCCCTGGCGGCCGCCAGCCTGGCGCCGAGCGTCGGCCTGCTTGTCGCGTCCAGCCTTGCCATCGGCGCGCTGGCGACGGTGGCGCAGCAGGTCGTGCCCATGGCCGCGCAGTTGGCCCCGGACAGCGAGAAGGGCAGGGTCGTTGGACTGGTCATGGCCGGGCTTCTTGCGGGCATCTTGTTGTCGCGCACAATCAGCGGCTTGGTTGCGCAATTCGGCAGCTGGCGGCAGATGTTCGCGTTGGCCAGCGTCTGCACCGCCCTGTTGGCGGGCGTTCTGGCGTTCAAGCTGCCAAAGGTGCAGCCAGTGACCAGGCTGTCCTATCCCCAGATTCTCTGGTCCCTGGTCGGGCTGGTCCGCAAGCACGGCCTGCTGAACCGGTCCGGGGTTGTGCAGGGACTTTTGTTTGCAGGCTTCGTGTCATTCTGGGCTAACCTGGCGTTCTTTCTGGAGCGGCCGCCCTTTTTCATGGGCAGCTCCGTGGCCGGGGCCTTGGGAGTCGTCGGCATAGTGGGCGTTTTCGCCGCCCCTTTGGCGGGACGGCTTGCGGACAAGGGCGGGCAGAGGCGGATCATCCTCGCCGGGGCCCTGGCCGTGGCGGTCTCATTTGCCGTGTTTTGGCTCGGTCGCGCATCCCTGCTCGCGATCATCGCGGGAATCGTGCTCATGGATGCCGGGCTGCAGGCGGCCATGGTCTCGAATCAGGCCCGGGTGTATGCCCTGGACGCTTCGGCCAGAAGCCGTCTGAATACCGTGTACATGACGGCGATGTTTACGGGCGGCGCCATCGGAACGGCTCTCGGCGCCCACGCTTTCACCCTGTTCGGCTGGACCGGCGTGTGCGCGTTGGGGGCGTGCTGCGCGTTGTTGGGCCTGGCCGTTGAGTTTTTCAGCCCCGCTTCCTGAATACTCAGGGCAGGCATAAAAAAGGGTGGACCGCTGGCCCACCCTTTTTTAGTGCTCATGCCCGCCCGCGCCCAGACGTCTTGAGGCGCTGGGGGCGGCGCCTGTCGCCTACGCCTGTCCTTCGTGCTTCAGGTCAGCCACCAGGGCGCGCAGCTTCTCGGCCTGTTCGGCTAGGTCGCGGATGGCCTCTGAAGTCTGCTGCATGCCCTGCGCGGTCTCGGAGGCGATGTCGCTGATCTGGTCCACGTTCTGGTTGATTTCCTCGCTGGCGGCGCTTTGCTCCTCCGCCGCGGTGGCGATGCTCTGCACCTGCAGGGCGGTGGCCTCGCTCATCTTCAGGATCTCGTCCAAGGCCTGGCCGGACTCGCGCACGAGGCCGGTGGAGTCGGCGATGGCCCGGGCGGCCTGGTCCATGCCCTGCACGTTCTGGCGTGAGACGTCCTGCACGGCGTGCACCGTGTCGCCCACCTCCCGCGTGGCGCTCATGGTCTTTTCCGCGAGCTTGCGCACCTCGTCGGCCACCACGGCAAAGCCGCGCCCGGCGTCGCCCGCGCGCGCGGCCTCAATGGCGGCGTTCAGGGCCAGCAGGTTCGTCTGGTCGGCGATGTCGGAGATGACGTTCATGATCTGGCTGATGTCCTGCGCGCGGCGGCCCAGGGTGTCCATGTTGCCCTTGAGCTCCGTGGACTGGACGAGCAGGGCGTCCATGGCGGCCACGGAACGGGTGACCACGGCGTTGCCGTCTGTTGCGCGCTGGCGGGCGGTCTCCGCGCCCTCGGCCGCCTGGGAGGCGTTCCTCGCCACCTCGAGCACGGTGGCGTTCATCTCTTCCATGGCCGTGGCCGTTTCGGTGATGCGCTCCTTTTGCACGTCCGTGGCGCGGCCGATGTTCTGCGCCTGCCCGGAGATTTCCTCGGAGGCGGAGGAGAGCCGCTCCACAACGGCCTCCAAACGGTTGGCGGCGGCCAGCAGGCCCTCCTGTCGGGCCCGGATGGCTTGCGCCCTGGCCTCGTCGGCCTGGCGCGTGGCCTCCTCGGCGGCGCGGGCCTTGTCCTCGGCCTCGCGGGTCTTGGCGGTTATTTCGGCCATGTTGCGCCGCAGGGTGTCGACCATGGTGTTCAGCGAGCCCTCAAGCTTGGTGATCTCGTCGCGCCCGGCGGCGGGCAGGGACACGTCCAGGTTGCCCGCGGCCACGTCCTCCGCAGCCTTCGTGGCCAACGCGAGGGGGCGTATGATGCTGCGGAATATGGCCACCGAAAGGGGCAGCACCACCACGGCGAGAAGCCCCAGCACCACGGCGGCGATGAGCGTCACCGCGCCGCGCACCATGCCGGAGATGGCCTTGTCGATGGTGAGCTTCTTTTCTTCGATGTTATCAATGTAGACCCCGGTGCCGATCCAGTACTGGGTGCCGGGGATGAGCGTGGCGTAGCTTATCTTGGGTTGCAGCCCCTTGCCGGGCTTATCAAAGACATACTGCACAAAGCCTCCCCCCCCCTCGGCCGCTTCGCGCAGGGCCTTAATGAAGTACACGCCGTTCCTGTCCACCAGTCCGCCCATATCCTTGCCCTGCATCTCGTGCTTGAGGGGCATGGAGACGTTTGTCGTGCCGTTGTAGACAAAATAATAGCCTGATTGATCCGCTTCATAGCGTATGGGGTAGGTAAGTTGGCGGATGGTGTCGGTCTTCTCTGTTTCCGAGGGCACGGTCTTGAGTGCTTCGCCTAGGGAGATAGCCAGGGCATCCGTCGACATCTTGAGCCTGGCCTTTTCACCGGCAAGCATCACATCCTGGGTTTGGCTGATGGAGTAGTCTTTGAGTGAAACCAACTCATAATAGAAGCCCCCGCCGACGATGGCCGCAAAGGTCACTGCAATGCCAATAAGTAAAGCGATCCGGGCACGGATGGTGATGTTGCGCATAGCCTCTCCTTTTGACGCGCCGCAGGGGGGAGCGTGTCTGCAGAATAATCCGATACTATTAGTATCGGCAGATTACTGCAAAAGACAAGGGGGGAGGGCGGGCTGGTGCTCGTTATTTAGTGTAATTCGAGTGGGGCTATCCGTCTTGGCAATAGTCAATATCGGCGCAGAGGATGCAGGAGCGGTTGTCGCGGTCCTTGTAGGCGGCGGAGATGGTGATGCAGCGGTTGCCGGAGGCCAGCGATATGTAAGGCTGGGTGGTGAACTTGGGCAGGCCCGCGCGCAGGGGGAGGTAGTATTCCTTGAGCGAGTGGTCCGCGCCCACGCGCGCGGGTTCGTAGATGAAGCGTTTGCGTTTGCGCAGCTTGGCCGGATTGCACATGGTGCCGGAAAGCTGCACGCCTTTGGCGCTCAAGACGTACAGGCACTCGATATGCTCCCACGCGTCGATGAACCCCGTGAGGGCCTGGTCCAGACCTGTTGCGCCGAGCAGGGCGAGCTGCTCGCAGAGCTGGAAGACCAGCGCGTCATGCCGGGCGTAGAGCGCCTTTTGACTGGCGAAACGTTCCGTGGCATGGACGCGGAACTTCTGCGCCAGATACTCGATGCGCTCGCCGATGGTCTCGGGCGCGGGCATCTGTCTGGCCGGGCGGCCGAAGTAGAAGCCCTGGAACACATCCACGCCGATCTCCAGCAGGCGCAGGATGTCCTCATGGCGCTCCACGCCCTCGGCCAGGGCCAGCGAGCCGAGGCGCGAGGCCATCTGCACGAAGCTCTTCACCACCTCCAGGCGGGTCACGTGCCCGTCCACCCCGGCCACCAGGCTGCGGTCGAGCTTCAGCACATCGGGGCGCAGGAGGGGAATGCGGTCCAGGTTGGAGTGCCCCACCCCCACGTCGTCGAGGGCGATCAGAAAGCCGTGCTTGCGATAGTGGCTTACGAAGTCAGCCAGGGCGTCCGTATCCCGCGCGCGTGACTCCACGATTTCGATGAGCACGTTGTTCGGGTTGATGCCGTGCTCCTTGGCCAGGCGCAGCAGGAGGCCCGAGCGTGCCACGTTGGAGTTGATGGAGTGGCCGTCCACGTTGATGGACAGGATAAGGCCCTTGTTTTGGGCGTGGATGGGGGCGAAAGCCTCCACGGCTTTTTTGCGGCAGAGCCGGTCCAGTTCAAGCAGGCAGTCAGCCTCGTCGGCCATGCGGAACAGATCCAAGGGAGGGATGTCCTCGCCGGGGGCGGTGCAGCGGGCCAGCGCCTCCACGCCAAGCAGGGCCTTGCGCTTGATGGAGACCAGGGAGTGGAACGCGGTGCTGATCCATTCGCGCTCGATGATCTCTTGGATGGTGATGGCTTCCGCGGAGTTGTCCATAGTGTGAGTACTCAATGAGCAAGACTCGGACCATTGTGTCAGCTATGGGCAATTGTTGATTTTTGTTGATATCCACGACCGGTTGCGTCGGAGTTGTGAACAATTATGTGTAAACAAAATGAGCATCTACACACAAATGGATAAATCTAGGAAGGGATAAATCGTTAATAAAACTATTGACAGACCAAAAAGCTGCGGGTAAACACTTTCCCCATGAACCTATCCCGTGCCAACAATACCTCCTTTTCCTTTAGCCAGTACTGGTATTATTGGTTTAGCCGCGCCTGCGGCCTGGGAGAGGTTTGTTGACGGAGACAGGACGTTAACCAAAGCCTCTTCAGGAAGGGCCGCAGGCGAAAGCCGGCGGCCCTTTTTTTAATTTCACCGCCGGCCACGCCACACAGTTCCGCTTGACGAGACGCAACCCCAGTCCACCGGAGGACGCCATGCACATCGGAAAAGCCATCAGACTGGAACGTATTTTCAACCGTGACACCAAACGCACCATCATCGTGCCCATGGACCACGGCACCACCGTGGGGCCCATCGCCGGCATCGTGGACATGCGCCAGGCCGTGGGCGCCATCGTCGAGGGCGGGGCCAACGCGGTGCTCATGCACAAGGGCCTTGTCCGGTGCGGGCATAGAAGCCAGGGCAAAGACATCGGCCTCATCGTCCACCTCTCCGCCAGCACCACCCTCTCCCCCTTCCCCAACGCCAAGACCCTTGTCGGCACTGTTGAAGACGCCATCCGCCTCGGCGCGGACGCCGTGAGCGTGCATGTGAACCTGGGCGACGAGACCGAGGCCAAAATGCTCTCCGACTTCGGCCAGGTGACCTCCATCGCCCAGAGCTGGGGCATCCCGGTGCTGGCCATGGTGTACGCCCGCGGCCCCAAGGTGCGCAGCGAGTTTGATCCAGAGATCGTGGCCCACTGCGCGCGCGTCGGCGTGGAGCTTGGCGCGGACGTGGTGAAGGTCCCCTACACCGGCGACATGGACACCTTCGGCCATGTGGTGGACTCCTGCTGCGTGCCCGTGGTCATCGCCGGCGGGCCCAAACTCGACAGCACCCGCGCCTTCCTGCAGATGGTGCACGACTCCATCAGCGCGGGCGGCTCCGGCCTGTCCGTGGGACGCAACGTGTTCCAGCACAAGAATCCGGCCATCCTCTGCCAGGCCCTCTCCAAGGTCGTGCATGAGGACGTGGCTGTGGACGATGCCCTGGAAATGCTCGCGGGCAAGGAATAGGCGTGATGAAGAAGATTATCTTCAAGGCTGTGCCCTTTCAGAAAAAATTGGTGACGCTGGCCCTGGAGTCCGGGGTGGACGCCATTGTGACCGAGGCCGCCAAGGCCGATGACGTGCGCGCCCTGGGCCGGGTGGAGGTGCTCACCGAGGCCGAGTTGCCCACGCTGCCGCTTAACTCCAAGGCGGACGAGCAGGCCGCCACGGACAAGCTTCTCGCCGGGCGGCAGGTTTCCCTGGCCAAAGGCTGGGAGATCATCCCGGTGGAGAACATTCTGGCCCAGGCTTCCGGCCTGGGGCTGGAGTGCGAGAGCTTCGACCGCGCGGTGCTCGCCGCGGGCATCCTGGAGCGCGGGGCGGATATGATCGTCGTCCTGCCGGAGGCCGCCGCGGATCTCAAGGCCATTGTGGCCGAGCTGAAGCTCTCCCAGGGGCGGCTTGACCTGCAGCGCGCCACTGTGACGGAGATCGCCTCCGCTGGCCTGGGGCACCGCGTCTGCGTGGACACCATCTCCATGCTCCGGCGCGGGCAGGGGATGCTCGTGGGCAACTCCAGCGCCTTCACCTTCCTGGTGCACGCGGAGACCGAGTCCAACCCCTACGTGGCCGCGCGGCCCTTCCGCGTCAACGCGGGCGCCGTGCATGCCTACGCCGTGCTGCCGGGCGACAAGACCTGCTACCTGGAGGAGCTTTCCGCCGGGCGCGAGGTGCTTATCGTCGGGGCCGACGGCAAGACCAGCCTGACCACCGTGGGCCGGGTGAAGATCGAGGTCCGGCCCATGCTCAAGATCACCGCCAAGGTGCAGACGCCTGACGGCTGCGACGTCTTTGGCCAGGTGTTTCTGCAGAACGCGGAGACCATCCGCGTCACCGGCGTGGACGGCAATCCCATCAGCGTGGTGAATCTGAAGCCCGGCGACGAGATCCTCTGCCGCACCGACGTGGCGGGCCGCCATTTCGGCATGCGCATCTGCGAAGACATCAAGGAGGGCTAGGCGTGAGCGGCGACGGCAACGACAAATCGACCGAGGCCACGGACCTGGCCGCCCTGCGCTCGGAGATCGACCGCCTGGACGACGGCATTGTGGATCTTCTGAACCGCCGCGCGGCCATCAGCATCGGCGTGGGCCGGGCCAAGAAGGACTCGCCGGACACGGTGTTCAAGCCCTTCCGCGAACGGGAGGTCATGGACCGGCTGGCCAAGCTGAACCCCGGCCCCCTGCCGGAGACCCACCTGCACGCCATCTACCGCGAGATCATGAGCTCCTCGCGCCGGCTGCAGCGCCCGGAGCGTGTGGTCTACCTGGGGCCGGAGGGCACCTTCAGCTACTTCGCGGGGCTTGAGTACATGGGCCGCAGCGCGGAGCTGACGCCCAAGGCCAACTTTGAGGAGATCTTCCGCGCCGTGGCCGACGGCGAGGCCGAACTGGGCGTCATCCCCCTGGAGAATTCGCTCCAGGGCACGGTGGGCCAGGTGGTGGACCTGTTCATGCTCTTCCCGGTGTATGTCCAGGCCGAGCTGTTCTGCCGCATCACCCATTGCCTGATGGGCAAGGCCAAGTCTCCGGCCGAGGTGAAGGAGGTGCACTCCCACCCGCAGCCGCTGGACCAGTGCTCCGGCTGGCTCAAGGACAATCTGCCCGGCCGCACCCTGGTGCCGGAAAGCAGCACGGCGGCGGCGGCGGAGATCGCGGCCGAGCGCGGCCCCGAGGTCGCCACCATCGGACACATCAGTCTGGCCGAGCGCTATGGGCTGAACATCCTGGCCGCGCACATCGAGGATTTGCCCGACAACTGGACGCGCTTCCTCGTCATCGGTCCGCGCGTGAGCGAGGGCGGCAACCGCGACAAGACGTCGCTGCTCTTCACCGTGCCGGACAAGCCTGGCGCGCTGGCGGGCGTGCTCGACACCTTCGCGGGCCGGGCCATCAACATCACCAAGCTGGAGTCGCGGCCCCTGCGCGGCGAGAAGTGGAAGTATGTGTTTTTCACCGACCTGGAGTGCGACCTTTCGCGCATGGAGTACGACAGCTTCCTGGCAGACCTGCGGGAAAAGTGCCACACCCTGCGCATCCTGGGCTCGTACCCCTCTGGGCCGCATCTGAACGCGGGCGGGAGGCAGTGATGGGCGAGACGGTGATCCGCGTCCAGGCTCCGGCCTCCAAGTCCCTGTCGCACCGCGCGCTCATCGGCGCGGCCCTGGCGAACGGGGAAAGCCGCCTCACGGGTGTCCTGGAAAGTCAGGACACGGCGCGGACCATGGGCTGCCTGACGGCCTGCGGCGCGTGCTTCAAGCGCGTGGCCCCCGGCGAATACGTGGTCGCGGGCATGGCCGATGGTCCGCAGGGCGGTCCGCTTGGTGTCGGGAGCGGCGCCCCCGCCGACCTGAACGTGGGCGAAAGCGGCACCACCTGCCGCCTGCTGGCCGGGGTCGTGGCCGCTGGCCGGGGGAGTTTCCGCATCCACGGCGAGGGGCGCATGCACGAGCGTCCTCTGGGCGAGCCCGCCCGGGCGCTTGAGCCGCTTGGCGTGCGCTTCCGCTTCGAGGAAAAGCCCGGCTACCCGCCTGTGGTCATCGAGACCACGGGGCTGCCCGGCGGCGAGGCGGACGTGCGCCTGGAGGAGAGCAGCCAGTACCTTTCGGGCGTGCTCCTGGCCGCGCCGTTGGCGCGCGGCCCGCTGACCATCGGCATCGGCGGTGAAAAGGCCGTGTCCTGGCCCTACGTGTCCCTGACCCTCCAGACCATGGCCGACTTCGGCGTGCCCGCCGTGGTGGAGGCGCTCTCCGGGGACCGCTTCGCCCCCGTGGACTACGCCACGGTCAGCAGCGCCGCGCCCGGACGTCTGCGCTTCCAGGTCGCGCCCGGCCGCTACCAGCCGCGCACTCTTCAGGTGGAGGGCGACTGGAGCAATGCCTCCTACTTTCTGGCCGCCGGGGCGGTGGGACAAACGCCCGTGTGTGTGACCGGCCTGCGCCAGGGCTCGCTCCAGGGCGACCGCGCCATCCTGGACATCCTCGCGGCCATGGGCGCGCGCGTGGCCTGGGATGCGGAAAACGGCGTGGAGACCGTCACCGTGTCCGGCCCGGAGAGCGGCCGCCTGCGCGGCGTGCATGTGGACATGGGCGCCTGCCCGGACCTGGTGCCCACGGTCGCCGTGGCCGCCTGCTTCGCGGAAGGCCCCACGACCATTGTCAACGTGGCGCACCTGCGCATCAAGGAGAGCGACCGCCTGCAGGCCCTGGCGACGGAGATCGCCAAGACCGGCTGCGGCACGGAGATCCTTCCCGACGGTCTGGTCGTCACGCCCGCGCCGCTCCTGGCCGGACGGCGCATCGAATTCTGCACCTACGCGGACCACCGTTTGGTCATGGGCCCGGCGCTCTTCACCCTGGCGGGCATCACGCCGGTGTTCGACAAGCCCGGCTGCGTGGCCAAGAGCTTCCCCGGCTTCTGGGACGCCTTCGCGCCCATCGCCGCGGCGGCGAAAGGAGCCAAGGCATGAGCATGGCCGCCCGTGGGAGCAGGAGCATGTCCGTCCGCACTATTGCGGTAGTCGGCGCTCGCGGCCAGATGGGGGCGCTCTTCGTGCGCGCCTTCCACAAGGCCGGGTACGTGGTGACGAGCCTGGACCGGCCATACACGGACGAGGCCATCCGCGCCGCGTTCTCCGGCCTGGAAGGCCCCGCCGATCTTGTGCTCATCTCCGTGCCCGTGACGGCCACGCGCGAGGTTGCCGAGCGCCTGGTTCCGTTCATGCCCCAGGGGGCCATCCTCTGCGACGTGTGCTCCGTGAAGGTGAACCCGCTGGCCCAGATGCTCGAAACCTACAGCGGCCCGGTGGTGGGCACGCATCCGCTTTTCGGGCCGGTGATCCCGGAAGGCTTCGAGCCGCGTGTGGCCGTAACACCCGGACGGGGCGAGGGCGCCGCCGAGGCCGTGAGCGACGTGTTTGCCCGCGCGGGCTTCACGACCTTCGCCAGCACCGCGGAGGAGCACGACCGCGCCATGGCCGTGGTGCAGGGGCTCAACTTCATCACCACCGTGGCCTACCTGGCCGCCGCCCGGCAGACCCCGGGCATCGAGAATTTCCGCACGCCGTCGTTTGAGCGCAGGCTTGAAGCCGCGCGCAAGATGCTGACGAAAGACCGCGAGCTGTTCCAGCTCATCGCCGAGGACAACCCCTTCCTGCTGGAGACCGTGCGCCAGTTCACGGCCTACCTGGACTTGGCCGCCGGGGGCGATCTCGACCTGCTTTCCGCCAGGGCCTCCTGGTGGTGGCGCGACATGGCATAGGGACGCGGCTTTCGCCTGACGGCGAAAACGATTGGTACAGTGTTGGCCGCGTCCCAGGGTGGGGCGCGGCCGTTTTTTTTCACGCAACGGAGGAAGCATGGACATTCATTTGAAGCATTACGGGAAGTGGCTCCCGGCCGACGTGCAGACGCCCATCAGCCTGTACCTGGGCCTGGTGGGCGACCAGCCCGGCATCCTGCTGGAAAGCGCCGAGGTGGACGGCCGTCTGGGCCGCTACAGCCTCATCGCCTGGGACTTCCGGCTCATCGCCACCCAGAAGGACGGCAACCTCGCGCTGGACATCCGCGACGAACGTCTGGCGGGCTTGAAGCCCCTGGCCGGACTGCCGTTCATGGAAGGCTTGCGCAAGCTCCTCCCGCAGGTGGAGATAGAGCAGCCCGCGCTCAAGGAGCCTTTGCCCGCGCTCACCCGTGCGCTTTACGGCTACCTGGGCTACAGCGTGGGCGGGATGCTGGAGCCAAAGCTGCTCAAGGCCTTGCCGCCGAAGGATGCCGAGGTGCGCCTGGTGCTGCCCGGTCAGACGGTGCTCTACGACCACCTGCGCCACCGCTGCTGCTATCTCTCGCTCGACGACAACGGCGGGCCAGCGCCCGCCAGGCTCGGCGATGTCGGCTCCTTTGAGCTGGAAACCCAGGAGCCGACGGCCACGCCGGAGCGCGAGGAGTACATGGAGATGGTGCGCGAGGCCAAGCGCCTCATCACCGAGGGCGAGGGCATCCAGCTCGTGTTCTCCGTGCGCTTCCAGACGCCCTTCAAGGGGCAGCCCTTCGGCGTGTACCGCCGCCTGCGCCAGGCCAACCCCTCGCCGTTCATGTTCTTCATGCGCTTCGAGGAAGAGACGGTGCTCGGCTCTTCGCCCGAGATGATGGTCAACTGCCAGGCGGGCAAGCTTGAGGTCCGGCCCATCGCGGGCACCCGGCCGCGCGGCGGCACGGAGGCGCAGGACATGGCCTTCGAGCGCGAGCTTTTGGCCGACCCCAAGGAGCGCGCCGAGCACGTGATGCTCGTGGACCTGGGGCGCAACGACCTTGGGCGCATCGCCAAGTCCGGCAGCGTGGAGGTCGCAAAGTTCATGCAGGTGGAGCGTTTCTCCCACGTCATGCACCTGACCTCCTACGTCGAAGCCGACCTGCGCGCGGACCTGGACGCCATCGACGTGTTGACGGCCACCTTCCCGGCGGGCACGGTCTCCGGAGCACCCAAGATCTGGGCCATGGAGACCATCGCCCAGGTGGAGAAACAGGAGCGCGGTCCCTATGCGGGCGCGATGGGCTGGCTGGGCCTGGGCAAGGGCCCGGTGCATCTGGGGACGGGCATCACCATCCGCAGCATGTGGTTCCGCGACGGCGTGTGCAACTGGCAGGCCGGGGCCGGGCTGGTGTACGACTCCGACCCGGAGAAGGAATGGCAGGAATGCAACAACAAGGCCCGCATCATCAAAGAGATTCTCTCCTCCAAGGGGGTTGGCGATGTTTTTGCTGATCGATAACTTCGACTCCTTCACGTTCAACCTCGTGCAGGCCTTCCAGCAACTGGGGGCGGAGCCTGTGGTGCTGCGCAACGACCGCCCGGAGCTTCTGGACCCCGCGTTCGTGGCGGGTCTCTCCCGCGTGTGCCTCTCCCCCGGCCCCAGTCGGCCGGAGAACGCGGGCAACTGCCTCAAGTTCCTCGAGCTGCTGGACCACAAGGTGCCGACCCTCGGCGTGTGCCTGGGGCACCAGACCCTGGGGCATTTCGCCGGGGCCAGCGTGGTCCGCGCCGACCGCATCATGCATGGCAAGACGAGCATGGTGGAGCACGACGGCACGGACATCTTCGCCGGGCTGCCCAACCCCTTCGAGGTCTGCCGCTACCATTCGCTCATTGTGCTGGCGCACGAGGCCCCGGAGCTCCTGCGCGTCACCGCCAAGACCAAGGAGGACGAGGTCATGGGCATGTGCTACACAGACCGTCCGTGGAGCGGCGTGCAGTTCCACCCGGAATCAATCTTGACCCCGGACGGCCCGAAACTACTGGCCAACTTCCTTGGCGTGGCCAAGGCCTAGCGGAGGCGTACCGTGAGCGTGAACATGCGGGAGATTCTGGATACCCTGGGCAACCGCGTCGACCTGAGCCCCGGGCAGGCGGCCTTCGCCTTTGGCGAGCTCTTCGAGGGGCTCTTGACCCCGGCGCAGGCCGGCGCCCTGCTCATGGGTCTGCGCGCCAAGGGCGAGACCCCGGTGGAGCTGGCCGAGGCGGGCCGCGCCGGGCTGGCCAAGGCGCGGCTGGTGAAAGGGCTGCCCAAGGACGCGCTCATTCTGGACGTCGTGGGCACCGGGGGTGACCTGACGAGCAGCTTCAACTGCTCCACGGCGGTGTCGCTTTTTCTGGCGGCCTTGGGGCACCGGGTGGTGAAGCATGGCAACCGGGCCGTGTCCTCCTCCAGCGGCAGCGCGGACGCCCTGGAGGGGCTGGGCCTTTCGCTTTCCATCGGCCCGGACGAGGTGGCGGAGGAGCTTGAGAAAAGCGGCTTCGTGTTCCTCTTTGCGCCCAATTACCACCCGGCCTTCGCGCACATCGCTCCGGTACGCCGCGAGCTTGGCGTGCGCACTCTGTTCAACCTCATGGGACCGTTGCTGAACCCGGCGCGGCCCAGCCACCAGCTGCTCGGCGTGGGGCAGGCCGCGGCCTTGCCGCTCATGGCCGACACCCTGGCCCGCCTTGCGCCGGAGGTTACAGCGCTCGTCATCCACGGTTCGGACGGCGCCAAGGGCGGCTTTGACGAGCTGACGCCCTTCGGCCCGTCCACGGGCTTTGCCGTGGCTGGCGGCGGGGTGTCGCCCTTCCGGCTTGATCCGGCGGAGTATGGGCTGGCGGGGTTCAGCCCGGAGGATGTGCGCGTGACGGACAAGTCCGCGGCGCTCGCGGCCATCAAGGCCGTACTTTCCGGCCGGGCCAACTCGGCCATGCAGGCCATGACCGCGTTGAATCTGGGCGCGGCTCTGCACTTGGCCACGGGCAAGCCGCTCGCCGCGTGCATGGCCGAGGCCAGGCAAGCCGTGGCCGACGGCGCGGCCAGGAGGTTTGCTGGTGAATAAGATGCTTGCACAGTTCCGCGAGGCGCAGCTGCCGGGCATAACCCGCTTGCGCAAGCTGGCCGAGGCCGGAGAGCTGCCGCCGCCCTGGCATTTCCCCGATGGTGGAGAACGCCCCCTGTTCAGCCGGGCCCTGCGCGGCGCTGGCGCGCCCGCGGTCATCGCCGAGTACAAGCGCGCCTCGCCCTCGCGGGGAGTCATCAACCTGGAGCTGACCCCGGCTGACGTGGCCCGCATGTATGCGGACAACGGCGCGGCGGCCTTTTCCGTGCTCACGGAGCAGGCCCACTTCCAGGGCCGTCTGGACTTCCTCGAGGCCATGGCCTTCGCGGGCAAGCCCATGTTGCGCAAGGACTTCCTGCTGGACCCCGCGCAGGTGCTGGAGACTGCGGCCACTCCGGCCTCGGCGCTGCTGCTCATCATGCGCATGTTTCCCGGCACGTCCGAGGTGCGCGAGATGCTCGAACTCTGCCGCGAACACAGCCTGGAGGCCGTGTGCGAGGTCTTCGACGAGGCCGATCTGGACATGGCCCGCTGGGCCGGGGCGGAGATCATCCAGGTGAACAACCGCGACCTTGACACGCTCAAGACGGACCTCGCCGTTTCACGACGGCTGGCTCGCACCAAGGGCTTGGGCGAAATCTGGATCAGCGCCAGCGGCCTGGAGACTCCGGCGCAGCTGAACGAGATGGCCGACCTGGGCTATGACGCCGTGCTCATTGGCACCTCGCTCATGAGTCGGCCCGACCCTGGCGCGGCCCTGGCCGAACTGGCGGGCGTGTCCGCCGCCCGGCGCGCCGCGGCGGAGCAGGGGGACGCCTAGCATGAATCGTCTGCTGGCGAAGGTCTGCGGCATCACCCGGCCGGAGGACGCGCGGTTAGCCGCCGCCCTGGGCGCGGATCTGCTGGGCTTCATCTTCCACCCCAAAAGTTCGCGCTGCGTGGCCCCGGAGCTGCCAGCGAGCCTGGACAAGGGCGCGGACCTGCTGGGGGCGCTCAAGGTGGGCGTATTCGTGGGGCAGAGCGCGGACGAAACGCGCGCCCTCATGGATGCGGGCAGGCTCGACTTGGCCCAGCTGCACGGCGGGCAGGACGAGGCCTTTTGCGCCGCCCTTGGCGCGGGGCTGGGCCAGGATCGGATCATCAAGGTGCTTTGGCCCGAGAGGGCCGCGACTGTTGACGCCTTCCAAGCCGAGGTGGACCGCTTCGCCTCCCTCTGCCGCCTGTTCCTGGTGGACGCGGGCAGCGGCGGCGGCGGACATGGCCGGGCCGTGGAGGAACGGGCGGCGGAGATCCTGGCCGCGACGCGTTTCCCTAAGCCCTGGCTGCTGGCCGGGGGCCTCGGACCGGATACCATTGGCCCCGCTCTTGCCCGGTTCAGGCCGAGCGGCCTGGACCTCAATTCCGGCGTGGAACGTGCGCCGGGCATCAAGGACAAAACGAAGCTGCGCGAGGCGTTCTCCGCCCTGCGCGCGGCCCAAACGAAAGGGGAGAACCCGTGAAGAAAGGCTACTTCGGCGAATTTGGCGGGCAGTTCGTGCCCGAGCTGCTCATGCCCCCGCTTTTGGAGCTTGAGGATGCCATGGCGCGCATCCTGCCCTCCAAGGAATTTCGGGACGAACTGGCGAGCGAGCTCAAGCACTTCGTGGGCCGGCCCACGGCCCTGACCTTCTGTCCCAACCTCTCGGCCAAGCTGGGCGTCAAGCTCTGGCTCAAGCGCGAGGACCTGGCCCACGGCGGCGCGCACAAGGTGAACAACACCATCGGTCAGGCCCTGCTCGCCAAGAAGCTCGGCAAGACGCGGCTATTGGCCGAGACCGGCGCGGGCCAGCACGGCGTGGCCTCGGCGCTTGCCGCCGCGCGCCTGGGCCTTGAATGCACCATCTACATGGGCGCCACGGACGTGGAGCGCCAGAGCCTGAACGTGCGCCGCATGCGGCTCTTCGGGGCCGAGGTTGTGGCCGTGGATTCCGGCACCAAGACCTTGAAGGACGCCATCAACGCCGCCCTGCGCGCCTGGATCGCCGAGCAGGAGACGACCCACTACTGCTTTGGCACCGCCGCCGGCCCGCATCCCTTTCCGCTGCTCGTGCGTGAGCTGCAGGCCATCATCAGCCGCGAGGCCCGGACGCAGATGCTCGACCAGGCGGGCTGCCTGCCCGACTACGTCGTGGCCTGCGTGGGGGGCGGCTCCAACGCCATTGGCGCGTTCCACGAGTTCGTGCCCGATGCCAAGGTGCGGCTCGTCGGCGTGGAGGCCGCCGGTACCGGCAAGCCCGGCGACTGGCACTCCGCGCCCCTGTCCAAGCAGGGCAGTCCCGGCGTGCTGCACGGCATGCTCACCCAGCTCATCCAGACGGACGAGGGGCAGATCCTGCCCTCGCACTCCATCGCCCCCGGCCTGGACTATCCCGGCGTGGGGCCGGAGCACGCGGCCTACCAGGCCAGCGGCCGCGCCTTGTATGTGTCCGTCACCGATGACGTGGCGCTCGACGCCTTTGTGGAGCTTTCGCGCAACGAGGGCATCATGCCCGCGCTGGAAAGCTCCCATGCGCTGGGCTGGGTGCTCAAGAACGCGGACGGGTTCAAGCCCGGCTCGAACGTGGTCGTCTGCCTCTCCGGCCGTGGCGACAAGGATCTGGACATCGTGAACGACTATCTGGCGCAGAAGGCGTAAGGGGGCGAACGTGAGCACCAATATACTGACCAAACGCATCGAGGCCGCCCGCGCCAAGGGTCGGCTGGCGTTGATCCCCTTCCTGCCCGCCGGCTACCCGGACAAGAAGCGCTTTTGGGATGAGATCGATGCCCTGGACGCCAGCGGCGCGGACATCATCGAGATCGGCATGCCGTTCTCCGATCCCGTGGCCGACGGCCCGGTGGTGGAGCACGCCTCGCTCAAGTGCCTGGACGCTGGCGTGAATCTCAAGTGGATCCTGGGGGAGCTGGCCGCGCGCAAGGGCCGCTACCAGGCGGGCCTCGTCCTCATGGGCTATCTGAACCCGGTGCTGCAGTACGGGCTGGAGGCCTTTGCGCGGGACGCTGTCTCGGCCGGGGTGCATGGCGTCATCCTGGCCGACGTGCCCTTTGAGGAATCGGACCGTGTCCACGCGGCCTTTGACCCGCACGGGCTGGTGCTCATCCCGCTGGTGGGGCTGAACACAACGCCTGCGCGCATGGCCCTCTATGGCGCAGACGCCAAGGGCTTTGTCTACTTCGTGTCCGTCCTGGGCACCACGGGCGTGCGCGCAAGCTTCGACACCACCGGCCTGCCCGCGCACTTGAAGCAAGGCCTTGAGACGGCCAAGGCCGCCTTCCCGGTGCCCGTGGCCCTGGGCTTCGGCCTCAAGCACCCGGACCAGCTGAAGGAACTTGCGGGCCTGGTGGACGCCGCCGTGTTCGGCAGCGCGCTCATCCGGCACATCGACGCGGGCGGCGACTCGAAAGGATTCATGCAGATCTGGAAATAATCCGGTAGAGCCGGTGTGGAGCGGGGCGGGGGGCTTTGGCCTTCCGCCCCGTATTTTTTGCTAGTCGTCAAAGTCCAGCAGGTCTCCCCGCACAATGGCCCCCTTGCCGAAGCGTCCGCGCACCGCGTCAAGCGCCTGGTCCAGCGCGCCCTTGGGCTTGGCTGGCCGCGCGTCCTGCGGCGCAAGGTCGAGCAGCGAGAGCTGTCGCGCCGGCCGTTCACCGAACTGGCTCACGCCCACGCCGATGAGCCGCAGGTCCTTCTTCGGGTTCAGCTCGGCGAGCAGGGCCAGCGCGGTGTCGAAGATGCTCTGCGTGTCGCACACGGGTTCGGCCAACGTGCGCGAGCGCGTGACCTGGGTGAAGTCCGCGAACTTGGCCTTGAGCGTGACCGTGCGGCCGCGCACGCCCTGGGCGCGCAGGTCCGCGCCCACGCGCTCGCTTTGCAGAAGCAGCCAGCGCCGCAGGACCTTGGAATCGCGCGTGTCCTTGGTGAAGGTGTTTTCCGCGCTGGAGGACTTGGGCGGGGTGAAGGGGGTCACGGGCCGGTCGTCGCGCCCTTGCGCCAGGGCATGCAGCCACAGGCCGCGCTCACCCAGGTGGTGTTTCCAGAATTCCGGCGGGTGGCGCAGAATGTCGCCCGCCAGGCGCACGCCCTGTTTTTTTAATGTCTCAAGCGTTCGGCCGCCCACGCCGGAGATCTTCTGCACGGGCAGGGCGTCGAGGAAGGCGCGCACCTCCCCTGGCCGGATAATGGTCAGCCCGTCGGGCTTGTGGAAGTCCGAGGCGATCTTGGCCAGGAAGCGCACGGGCGCGATGCCCACAGAGCAGGTGAGGCCGGTTTCCTCCCGGACTGCGGCGCGCAGGGCTTCGCCGAATTCCTCCGGCGGGCCGAACAGCCGCTCCAGGCCAGTGGCGTCCAGGTAAGCCTCGTCCACGCTGGCCTGCTCCACCAGGGGGGAGAAGCGTTGCAGCACGGCCATGACCCGGCGCGAAAACTCCTTGTAGCGCCACATGCGCACGGGCACGAAGAGCCCGTGGGGGCAGAGTTTTTTGGCCTGGAGCACGGGCATGGCCGAGTGCACCCCAAAGGCGCGGATCTCGTAGCTGGCGGCGGAGACGACTGAGCGCGGGCCATCGCCCACGGCCAGCGGTTTGCCGCGCCATTCGGGGTGGTCCAGCTGTTCCACGGACGCGAAGAAGGCGTCCATGTCGATGTGCGCGATGCGCCGTTCCGCGCCCGGGCCAGCGCCGGGCTCCGCCGTTTGTTCCATGCGGCCCTGGTACGACAGAGCGGGCGCGATGGGAAGAGCGGCGGAAAGCCGGTCGGTGCGGGCGTTGCCGGGCGGGTTAAAAACCCCAGGCGGAAAGGGTGGGCCGCTTGTAGCCCTGCTGCTGGGCCAGGATGTCGAGCGCCACGCTGGCCATGTCGTCCAGGGCCGGCAGGGTGTCCTTGTCCAGTTCGCGGAAGTCCAGGGTCTTGATGTACATGTTGCAGGTCTCGCACACGTCCACGCGCACGCCGGGGTATTCGGCCACCCGGAAAAGCTTGAGCTTGTCCTGGGCATGCTCGTCGCAGTAGGCGCAGGCGATGCGCTGGATGCGGTACTCGAACCCGCAGAAGGAGCACACGCCGAAGCGCTGTCCCTCTTTTTCCCGCAACAGCGAGATGTACGGCAGGCTGCCGCAGAGCGGGCAGTGGCCGTGCTCGTGGGGAAGGTTCTCCGGCAGGAGGGGGGCGAGTTTTTCCGCTGCTGCGGCGAGGCTGGGGGCCAGCGCCGAGGTGATGATGAAATCGAGCGCGCGCGGGCTGCCGGGCAGCGCCTGCCGCCAGTGGGCGAAAATGGCGTCGTCGCCGGCGGGCAGGGCCGTGAGTGCGGCCTTAACGTCCAGTTCGCCCGTGGCCATGGCCTGACGCAGGGTCGCGCTCACGGCCGCGGCGTCCTCTCCGGTGGCGGCCAGGATATCCAGCAGCTGCGGGACGAGCGTGAGCGCCTGGTCCATGTCGAAGGGGAAATCCTGCCGCAGCAGCAGCGGGCTGCCTGCGAACAGGGCGTCGGCCGGGGCCATGGCTTCGCGTGCGGGCAGGGGCACCTGGGCCGTGAGTCTGGCCTGGCGCGTCAGCGGCAGCACCCGCTCCACCAGGGTGACCAGGCTTTCGGGCAGAATTTCCAGAGAGCGTACTTCCGAGAGTTTTGCGGCGACGAGCCGCGCATCGACCTGATCGTCAGCGTGCATTCCATTATCCTTTACTGTGTTTGGCAGGGGCGGCTTGCCTGCGTTATAAACCATATCTCTTGAGAGTGAAGGTTGCAACCGGGAAGGCGAAGTTCACCTTTCGGCCCCTTTGTTTTTCATATTCCTCTTGCGGCAACGTCCTGTGGGGAGTAGGAATACGTAAAGTGATTGGCCCGTATATATGGACGGTGGGGGTATGGACAGAATTTTCACGGCGACAGGCATCAACCTGGCGAACCTTGAAGAGGCGTTTTCCGGCAACGAGGACGTGCTCGCGCAGATGCTTGGTTTGTTTCAGGTCCAGGCCTCGGAACGCGTGCAGCAACTCAGCGCGAACCTGGCCGTCTGGGACGAGATGGCCATACGCACCGTGCTGCATTCGCTGGTGAACATCGCGGGGGCTGTGCGCGCCTATGGTTTGAGCGACCTTGCCAAGGCCGTGGGCGACGCCGTGAAGCGCGGCGATAAGCCCAAGGCCCAGGCCTTGGCCCGTTCCCTGGTGCGGGAGAGCGTCTATGTGCTGGCCCAGGTAAAGGTCTTGTTGGAGGCTGCCCAGGTGAGCCCCAAGGAGCTTTGGGCCACGACCCTTCCCGCCGAGACGCCGCCCGAAGCCTAAAAAAAAGGCCGTCCGCCCCGGCGTACCCGGAACGGACGGCCTTGAATGCGTCAGCTATTCCTACAGATTGGCCTGCAGAATCTCGCCAAACTCCTTGCAACCCACGGCCTTGGCGCCCTCAATCTGGGAGGCCAAGTCCACCGTGACCTTGCGCGCGGCGATGGCCTTGGCCACTGCGCCGTGCACCAGCTGGGCGGCCTCATGCCAGCCCAGGTGCTCCAGCATCATCGTGCCGGAGAGGATGAGGCTGCCGGGATTGGCCATGTCCTTGCCGGCAATGGTCGGAGCCGTGCCGTGCGTGGCCTCGAAGAAGGCCAGGGTGTCGCTCATGTTCACGCCGGGAGCCAGGCCAAGCCCGCCCACCTGCGCGGCGAGGGCATCGGAGATATAGTCGCCGTTCAGGTTGGTTGTGGCCACCACACTGTACTTCTCGGGGCGGATGAGCACTTCCTGGAACATGGCGTCGGCGATGCGGTCATTGATGACCACGGGCTTCTTGACGCCTTCGGTGGCCTCGGCCTCGGTCATGACCATGTCGCCGAACTCGGCCGCAGCCATCTCATAGCCCCAGGTGCGGAAGCCTCCCTCGGTGAACTTCATGATGTTGCCCTTGTGCACCAGGGTCACGCTGGGGCGCTTCTGGTCGATGGCGAACTTCACCGCGCGCCGGGCCAGGCGTTTGCAGCCCTTCTCGGTCATGGGCTTGATGCCGATGGCCGCGAGGTCGTCGAGCTTGGCGCCCATTTCGTCACGCAGGAAGGCCACCACGCGCTTGGCCTCGGGCGTGCCTGCGGCCCACTCAATGCCCGCGTACACGTCTTCGGTGTTCTCGCGGAAGATGACCATGTCCACACGCTCGGGGTGCTTCACGGGGCTCTCGATGCCGGGGAAGTACTTGATGGGCCGGATGCAGGCGTAGAGGTCGAACATCTGGCGCAGGGTGACGTTCAGGCTGCGGAAACCCTTGCCAATCGGGGTGCCCAGCGGGCCCTTCATGGCCAGCTCCGCGTTCTTGAGCGCGTCGAGCGTGGCCTGGGGCAGGTTTTCGCCCGTCTCGCGCACGGCCTTTTCGCCCGCCAGAATTTCCTTCCACACGAGCTTGTTGGAATCGCCGTAAGCCTTGGCAATCGCCGCGTCGAGCACGGGCCGGGCTGCGGCCCAAACCTCTGGGCCGATGCCGTCGCCCTCAATGAAATAAACGACCTTCTCCACCATGATGCCTCCCGAACAAAATTCGCAGCCCTGCGCCGGGTCGCGGCGGCGAGCGCGTGCCACCCCTGATAGCCGGGCTTCGGCTTCAAGGCAAGCGTCGGGTTGGGACGCTCCGCGCCCACGCCTTGACAATTGCTCTGGCCAGCGGTAGGCACCTGCATGCGTAAAAGTCTTATACACATTTCCAGCGAGTGCTGGTGGCGCTGGTGGCATAGGCAATGAAGCCGCCGACTTGACGGATGCTCGAACTCAAGGGCCGCGGACTTCATAGGACCGTGGCCCTTTTTTTGTGCCGGACGCACGAAAGGGGCGGTTCCTGGCGCGGACGAAAACACTCCCGAGGAGGATGCATGGAGACCAGAATCAACCTGCCCCAATCCGAAATGCCCAGCGCGTGGTACAACGTCCTGCCGGACCTGCCCACGCCGCTTGCCCCCCCGCGCGACCCGACCACCGGCGAGATACTGACCCCGGACAAGCTGGAGCCCATCTTTGCCAAGGAGCTCATCGCCCAGGAGATGAGCGCCCAGCGCTTCATTGAGATCCCCGAGCAGGTGAAGGACATCTACCGCCTGTTCCGGCCCACGCCGCTGGTGCGCGCCAAGCGCCTGGAGGAGGCCATCGGCTCCAAGTGCCGCATCTACTACAAGAACGAGTCCGTCTCGCCCTCCGGCTCGCACAAGACAAACACCTCCGTGCCGCAGGTGTTCTACAACAAGCGCGAGGGTGTGAAACGCCTCTCCACCGAGACCGGCGCGGGGCAGTGGGGCACCGCGCTCTCCTTCGCCTGCAGCATGTTCGACATGAAGTGCACGGTGTACATGGTCAAGGTGAGCTTTGAGCAGAAGCCCTACCGCAAGATCCTCATCAACAGCTACGGCGGAGAGATCTTCCCCTCGCCCTCGGACAAGACCAACGCTGGCCGCGCCATGCTCGCCAAGGATCCGGACTGCAAGGGCAGCCTGGGGTTGGCCATCAGCGAGGCCGTCGAAGACGCCGCCAGCCATGACGACACCAAGTACACCCTCGGCAGCGTGCTGAACCACGTGCTGCTGCACCAGTCCGTCGTGGGCCTGGAGACCGAGAAGCAGCTCGCCATGATCGGCGAGAAGCCGGACTACCTTGTGGGCTGCGTGGGCGGCGGCTCCAACTTCGGCGGACTCGTGCTGCCGTTTTTGCCCCGCAAACTCAACGGCGAGAACATCACCTTCGTTGCGGCGGAGCCCAAGGCCTGCCCCACGCTCACCCGCGGCGCCTACCGCTACGACTACGGCGACATGGCCCGGCTGACCCCGCTTATGAAAATGCACACCCTGGGCCACGCCTTTATGCCCGCGCCCATCCACGCCGGCGGTCTGCGCTACCACGGCGAGGCGCCCATCGTGTCCAACCTTATGGCCGAGGGACTGGTCGACGCCCGCGCCTACTACCAGAACGACTGCTTTGAGGCGGCCATGCTCTTCCTGCGCACCGAGGGCTTCCTGCCCGCGCCAGAAACCAGCCACGCCATCGCCTGCGCCATCGACGTGGCCAAGAACGCCAAGCCCGGCTCCACGGTGGTGTTCCTCTACTCCGGCCATGGCCTGCTCGACCTGGCCAGCTACGACGCCTACCTGCGCGGCGAGCTGACCAACTACGAGCTGCCGCAGGAGTGCATCGACGAGGCCCTGTCCGTCTGCCCCACCATTGCGGGGTAGGCAGGGCCGCTCCGGGCCGGACCCGGCGCGCGCGCAAACGAAAGGGGGGCCTCGGCTCCCCTTTTTTGTATGAGGCGGTGCAGCGGGTTGGCCTGACCCAGGCCGGGCGTCTCCTGGCGGTCCAGCTGGGGAAAGGCGTCGGCGGGCGGATTTCGCTTGACAGCAACCGGACGATGCGCTGAGAGGATGGACAGAACTCCCAACCTACCCTCTAGCCTGCAAGGAGCGCCCCATGAGCGAAGGCGAAGCGATGCCGACTGGCTTGAATCGTCGTGAATTTTTGACCCTGGCCGGAGTCGCCGGCGTTGGGCTCTTGGCCCCCACCCTGTTTCCCCTGTCCGAGGCCCTGGCCGCGAGCTCCCTGGACCAAGCCCCGCTGCCCTATGCCCTGAACGCCTTGGAACCGGTGATTTCCGAACGCACCCTCGCGTTCCATTACGGCAAGCACCACGCGGCCTATGTGGCCAATGTGAAGAAGATGCTGCCGGGGTCCGGTCTTGAGGGCAAGAGCCTGGAGGAGATCGTCAAAGCCACGGCGGCCAAGGGCGGTGGCCTGTTCAACAACGCGGCCCAGTCCTTCAACCACGCTTTGTACTGGAAATGCATGAAGCCCGGCGGCGGCGGCCTGCCCTCGGGCAAGCTGCTGGAGGCGATCACGGCCTCGTTCGGCGGCTATGATGCCTTCCGCAAGGCCTTTGTGGCCGCATCCGTGGGGCAGTTCGGCAGCGGCTGGGGCTGGCTGGCGCGCAAGGACGGCAAGCTGGAGGTGCTCTCCAGCGCCAACGCCGACACCCCGCTGGCGCACGGCGCCACGCCGCTTCTGGTGGTGGATGTGTGGGAGCATGCCTATTACCTGGACTATCAGAATCGGCGCGCGGACTACGTGGATGCCTTCATGGATAAGCTGGTGAACTGGGACTTCGTGGCCGCGAACCTGGGGTAGCGGCGCGGAACGTATGGACGGCAAGGGCTGCGGCTTCCGCCGCAGCCCTTTTTCATGTCTGCGCGCGGCGGATCAGCACTCGCCGTCGAGCAGAAAGCGGATGGCCTTGCCCGTGCGCGTGGCCTTGAACTCAATGATTTCATACGTGGCCGCGCCTTCGGTGACGAAGGGATCCTGCTCCAGGATGGCGGCCAGTTCCCAGCGGCTGCCCGCCTGGGCCATGATGATGCCGCCGGTGCGCGGCTCGCGCGGGCCGGAGAGCAGAAACACCCCAGCCTGGTAATTGGTCTCCAGGAACTTCCGGTGGGCGGGCAGAAGCTCATCAATGACGGACAGGGGCTTCACGTAGTTCACGAGGATGAGGTACATTGCTTCTCCTGGGTTGAGTGGGCTGGATTTCTTGCGATGCCTGCCGGTTTATGCACCCGCGCCATTGCGGCGGGGCGGAAAGCCACATCTCTTTTGGATCGGAAGGCGGTGCGCGCCGGTGCGGAGGCTGAGCGGCTTCGGGACATGGGGGATCCTCCTGGTCACGGACGCGGAAATTCTGCCGTCCGGGCGGCGGCAAACTCTGAGGAAGGCGCCGAGCGCCCCTGGAGCTTGAGCGTCTTGAGCGCCTGAATGCGCGCGTAGGATTCCCGGATGCGCGCCGCGGGGACCTTGCCCTCGGCGACAAGCTCCATAAGCGCGTCCAGCGCCTTGCGGCCCGCCGCGGGATCGTACTCCAGGTTGTTGCCGATGAGCAAGACGTCAGCCCCGGCGTTCACCGCGAGGCCAAGGGCCTCCTTGAAACCGTAGCGGCTGGTGACGGCGCGCATCTGCAGGTCGTCGGTGACGACCACTCCGGTGAAGCCCAGCCTGCCGCGCAAAAGCCCGGTGATGACGGCCCGCGAAAGCGTGGCCGGGTACTTGGGGTCCAGGCGCGCGTTGAACACGTGCGCGGTCATGACCATGTCTGCGAGGTGCTGTTTGATGAGTGTGGCAAAGGGCTCAAGCTCGGCCTCGGTCCAGGTGCCCGTGACGTCGGTGAAGCCCAGGTGGCTGTCCGAGGTGCTGGAGCCGTGGCCGGGGAAGTGCTTGGCCGCGGTGAGCACGCTTTGGTCGTGGAGACCCCGCGCAAAGGCCCCGGCGCAGGCGGCCGCGCGGGCGGGATCGCCGGAGAAGCTGCGACCAAGCGCGCCGATGACCGGATTCTGCGGGTTCACATTCACGTCGCACACGGGCGCGAAATCCAGGTTGAGGCCCGCCGCGCGCAGCGCGCGGCCCGTGGCTTGGCCGGCATTGAAGGCTGGCGTATCGTCGTTTGCGGGGCAGAGTTCCGCGGCGGCGGGGGTGTCCGGGAAGCCATAGGCGGACTTCAGCCGCTGCACGCGGCCGCCCTCCTGGTCCACGGCGAGAAACAACGGAGGCATGTGCGCCCCGCTGGCGGCCTGCGCCAGGGCGCTGGTGAGACGGGAAAGTTGCGCCGGGCTTTGGATGTTGCGGCCGGCTGTGCCCAGGGCCGCGTCGCGGTCGAAAAGAATGACCCCACCAAGGTTCAGCTCCGCTATCTGGCGCAGGATGGGCAGGGGGTGGCCCGCGTCATCTACGGGTTCCGCCCCGCGAAAACCGATGAGGAGCATCTGCCCGGCCATGCGCCGCAACTCAGGAGAGGGCGGCTCCGGCCGGGTGAGGGCGCAGCCCTGGACCAACAGGACGAGGAAGGCTAGCAGAAGCGCTGGCGAAAAGAGGCGCGCGCGCCGTCCGCCAGGAGCGGGCTTACGGCCGCTCGTTGCCCAGGGAGAAGGTGCTCTCAAGGTCATAGCTGGAGATAACACGGTAGGAGATGAGCGTCTCCGTGCCGGTGATGCCCTGGATGAGCAACATCTTTTCCGTGACGATGGTGGCCAGGTCTTCGTTGTCCTTGGCGCGGATGATGGCCACCAGGTCGTAGCGGCCACCCACGGAGTGGACTTCGCTGATGCCGTCGATGGCCACGAGTTTCTGGGCCACAACATTGATGGCCGTGGGCTGCACGTGCATGAGGACAATGGCGTTTGTCATGGGAATCCTCCGTTGGCCGATTGATAGCGTGTTGCGCGCCTCGGGTCAAAGGGGGAGAGGCGGCCCAAGGCATGGCGGAAGCAAAATAAATGGCTTTCTGGTGCCGGGCAGCGTTGCCGCCGCCCGGGCCGGGACGAAAAAAAGCCGGGCCTGTGGCGAAGAGGCTTGTCAGCGGGCGTTGGCGGGCGGCGTGGTGAACACGCGGCGCGTGCCCTGATAGAGCTCGTACTCCAGGAGGCGGCACTCGATCTTGGCGTTGAAGAAGGGCGTGCGGCGGCGGGGTTTGAGGCCCACGCGCTTGGCCAGCTCCGGGTTGCCGGTGAAGAGAAAGCCGCGCCAGCCGGACAGGCGCTGTTTGAAGAAATCGCCGATGGCCGCATAGATGGGCTCCAGCCGGGGGGTGTCGCCCAGGCGTGCGCCATACTCCGGATTCAGCACGCACACCCCGGTCCCGTCCTCGGGCACCAGGCTTTCGCGGAAGTCCGCCACCTGGAACTCGATGTGCCCTTCCACGCCTGCCGTGCGGGCGTTTTGCCTGGCCGCGGCCACGGCCTCGGGGTCCATGTCGCTGGCGATGATGCGCCCGGCGTACTGCTTCCTCGAGGCCTGGTTGGCCTCGCGCCGAAGTTCGGCGTAGCGCGCGGCGTCGAAGTCCAGCAGGTGTTCAAAGGCGAAGCCTGCGCGCAGGAGCCCCGGCGCGCGGTTCAGGGCCACGAGGGCGGCTTCGATGGCCAGGGTGCCGCTGCCGCACATGGGGGAAAGGAAGTGCCCGCTGTTTTCGGCAAAGCCCGTGGCCAGCACGATGCCTGCGGCCAGCGTTTCCTGCAGGGGGGCCTTGTGGGGCATCTTGCGGTAGCCCCGGCGTGAAAGGGGAGCGCCCGTGGTGTCGATGTACACGGTGGCTGCGTCGTCACGCCAATGCAGAAACACCGCCGCCCCCACGGGGTCTGGGCCCGAATCCGGCCTGCGGCCCATGCGCGAGAGGATGCGGTCCACGATAGCGTCCTTGGCCTTCTGGTTGGCGAAGCGGGAATCGCGCACGTATTCATTCTGCACGGAGGAGTCCACGGTCACGTGTCCGTCCGCCGGGATGATGTCCTCCCAGGGCAGTCGGCCCAGTTCCTCGGCCAGGGCGGCAGGATCCGGCGCGGTGAGCTTCGCCAGCTCCAGCAGCACGCGGTGCCCGGTGCGCAGGTGCAGGTTCAGGCGCATGCAGTCGGCCATGTCGCCCTCGGTCAGCACGCCTGCGGCGAGTTCGCGTCCTGCGAGGCCAAGCGCGGCGGTTTCACGGGCGAGAAAGGGCGGCAGGGCTTTGGGGCAGGTGACGAGGATGGGGCGCTTTGCGGAGAAGAGGGACATGGACCGTCCTTTGTGGAACGCTGGCTCAAGTTGCTGGGGTGAAGGGGCTCACTTGGTCCAGAAGGCGCTCCATGTCAAGGTTGGGCAGCGGCTTGCTGAAATAGTAGCCCTGAAACTCGTCGCAGCCGAGTCCCAGCAAAAACTCGAGCTGCTCGGCCGTCTCCACGCCCTCGGCCACCACGCGCAGCTCCAGGTTCTTGGCCATGGACAGGATGGTCTGGACGATGGCCGCGTCGTCCACGTCGCGCGGCAGGTCGCTGATGAACGAGCGGTCAATCTTGATGGCCTGGATGGGCAGCTTCTTGATGTAGCTGAGCGAGGAGTATTCCTTGCCGAAGTCGTCGAGCACAACGCAGCAGCCCATGTCACGCAGCGCGTGCAGCGTGTCCAGCGTCTCGGGCCGGATGTCGAGCAGGAGGTTCTCGGTGATCTCCAGTTCAAGCGCCTCCGGCGGCAGGCCGGTTTCCTGAAGAATGTCCGCAATGCGCTGGGCCAGGCCGGGCTGCGCGAACTGGCGGGGGGAGAGATTCACGGCCATGACGAGATCCTTGTGCAGCCCTTGCCGCCACAGGACCGCCTGTCTGCAGGCCTGCCGCAGCACCAGGTTGGACAGGGGCAGGATGAGCCCGGTATTTTCGGCCACGGGGATGAATTCCGCCGGGCCGACGAGGGCGCCGTCCTCCCGCCGCCAGCGCACCAACGCTTCGGCCCCGCAGATGTGCTTGCCGGGTTGGCACACCTTGGGCTGGTAGAACACCTCGATGCCTTCATCATCCAGGGCGCGGCGCAGGCCCGCTTCCACGGCTAGGCGCTGCACGACCTGATCGTTAAGGTCCTTTGTAAAGAATTCGTAGGTATTGCGGCCGCGCTCCTTGGCCCGGTACATGGCCAGATCGGCGTTCTTCAACAGCTCTTCCGGCGTCTCGTCACGCCCGGTGAACAGGGCGACGCCGATGGACAAGCGCATGTGCAGGCTCTGGCCGTCCAGGTCGAAGGGCGGTGCGAAGCAGTCCAGCACGTGCTGGGCCACCATGCCCGCCGCGGCCTCGCCGACCGGATCGTCAACCACCAGCACGAACTCATCGCCTCCGAAGCGGGCCATGGTGTCGCTGTGGCGCACGCAGTTTTCCAGCCGGGCGGCAACGAGCTTGAGCAGCCGGTCGCCCGCGGAGTGCCCCAGGGAGTCGTTGATGTCCTTGAAACGGTCCAGGTCCATGAGCAGCACGGCCACCTCATGGCCCTCGCGCTGGGCGGAGGCCACGCTGCGCTCCAAACGGTCCAGCAGCAGCTGGCGGTTAGGCAGGCCGGTCAAGGTATCGTGGAAGGCCTGATGGCGCAGTTGGTCCTCGGCCTCCTTGCGTTCGGTGATGTCCTCGATCGAGGCCACGCTGATGAGCGTGCCGGGGATCATGCCCACGGTAAGCCGACCCACGCGGGTCTCCCCCCGACGGTTCAGGAAGTGCGCCTCGTAGTTGCGCGGGGCCAAGTCCGGCGATAGGCGGCGCTTGGCGTGGTGGCGCAGCATCCACTCCACATCCTCCGGCAGGAAGAATTCGGTCCAGCGCCGTATGCCCTCCACATCCGCGCGCGTGTAGCCGGAAAGCTTCTCAAACTCCTGGTTGGCCAGACGGATGGTTGTGTCCGGCTCGATGAGGAGGGTGGCCGTGCCGGTGTTCATGAACACTGCGCGGTAGGTCTCCTCCGAGCGTTTCAGGGCGTCCTGCGCGTTTTGCAATTCCTCCACGTTGATGAAGGTCTCAAGCAGAAGCGGCTGCCCGCCGCGTTCAATCTGTGAGACGCTCCGGAGCACCGGCAGGGAGGTGCCGTCCGCGCGCGGCAGGTCCACCATGGATTGCTCGTTGTCCCGGTACCGCTCCATGATTGGGCATTGGCCCTGCCCGTTGGGTGCGATGAACCCGTGGCAGAGCCGCCCGACGATCTCCTCACGGGTGCGTCCGGTGCTGGCGGCGGCGAAGGCGTTGACCTCGCGGATGAGGCGGGTCTCCGGGTCCACCAGGATCACTCCGGCCTGGATGGAGTTCAGGATCTGCTGGAGATAGCTCTCCTGCTCAAGGGTCAGGGTGCACTGGGTGCTCAGATTGCGCCGGGAGCGCTCCAGTTCGGCCAGGGTCTCGTTGATGCGCTGCGCCAGCGCGGACAGCTCGTCGCCGCCGGGCATCTCCACCTGGGCCGGGCCGAGTGCGTCGCGTCCCTGCGTGGTGGCTTCGTCCACCTCGGCTCCGATGGCCTCCACTTGGTCCTTCAGCCCGGTCAGGCGCCGCAGCACGCGCCGCTCCAGGAAAAGGAGCAGCATGGCCAGAAAAGCAAGCGCTCCGGCCGTGGCCCAAAGATGCGACTGGGTGAGCGCCGCGGACCCGCGGGTCATGATGTCGCGCGGCTCGCGCAGCACCAGCCGCAGCACCGGGGAGCCGGCGATTCCTGAGAGCACCTGCACCCCGCCGTACAGGCCGTCGGAAAGGGGGCCTGTGGCCATGCCGTGCCCGGCCGCCTGGGCCAGGACCGACACGTCGGCGCTCACGGGGCTGTCTGCGCGCTCAAACGAAAGCGGCAGGCGGACGCGTTCGGCGATCTCCGCGGCCACGTCCTTGTCCAGGGACCGCGCCATGACAAGCGTGCCGGAGGATGGTCCCGTGCCTTCGCTGCTGGTGATGGGGCAGCTGGCCAAAAATATGACCCCCTGCGGCAGCAGGACAAGCCCCTTGCGGCGTTCTTCCGGAGCGGTGGGCACAAGCACGGGGGAACCCGGCTTTAAAAGCGCCAGGAGCTCAGCCGGCATGGGCATCTTGGTGCCCTGACGGGTATCGAAGGCTTGCATCCAAACAGGATGCCCCGTCCTGTCGAGGAAGATGATCGCCGCCAGGCGCAATGCGAGTAGGCTGCGGTCGTTGAGGGAGGACGTCACGAACTCGCGGTTCTGGGTGAGCATGAACTTGTTCGCGTCGTCCCAGGCCGCCCAATCGAGAACGGTGGTGTCGAGCTTCTGCAGCTCGTCCTCCACGGCGTACCGGCCGCGCTCCATGTTTTTGCGGGTCTGGGCGCGTTCGATGTCGGCAAAGCTCGCCTGGATGGTGACATGCGTGATGACGGCCACGGCAAGCATGAGCGCCAGCGCCCCCAGGCCGGTCAGCAGTAGTGTGGCCTTGCGGAGTGTCATTCAGCCTCGAACGCGAGCATCTGCTCCTTGCATCCCGCCAGCGAAGGCGGCGGGATGGAGTTGTTATACTCTACCTCCTTTTAGCGTTAATGAAAAGGCGTAATCCGGATAATTGCGTATGATGTCCCAAATGTGTCGTCGAAAGTTCGATGTTTTTCCCTGGCTGGACAGCGCGTTATCTTGTCCGGGCGCGTGGGTCCGGACTGCGCAAACGGTGGGGATCCACCGGTGCGTTGACCGGATAGATGGGGTTGGCCCTGGTCCACCAGCCCTGGACCGGCGCGGCGGTGAATTCCGCGCGGGTGACGAACTTGATGCTCTTGTAGGCCAGGTCGAAGGGGCTGATGACGCGCGCGGGCGCGCCCCGGCTGTCCTGCAGGGGGCTCCCCTCCAGGTCCAGCGCCAGCAAGGCGCCCAAGGCCGGGTTCAAAAGGTCCACCAGGGGCAGGCTCTCCACATAGTGCGTCAGCCCGCCCACGTTTTCCGTCTGGCCCAGGGCGTGAAACACCACATAGCGCGCCTGAGGCTGCACGCGCACGCGGGCGAACAACTCGCGGAACTCCACGCCGCCCCACGGGGCGTCCCCGACGCTCCAGCCCTCCACGCAGTGGAAATCCGCCGTGCGCCGCACCTGGGGCAGAGCACGCAGATCCCGGTACGAAAGCCGCGCCGGGGCCTCCACCAGCCCATCCAGAGTCAGGAAGTAGGGTTCGCGGCGGCCACCCCGCCACACAACCTCGCCACGCGCAGGGTCAAAGCGGAAGGTGTCCTCCTCCACCGTGCGCGTGCGGAACGTGTTGATAAAGGCCGCTCGGGCACGCTCGGGCAGTATCCCCCACAAAAACGCTCCAGCGGTCAGGATCATGGCCGGAATGGCCTTCAGGACAGTTCGTCTGGTGGCGTCGGGAATGCGCGCGTTCATGGCCGCCTCCTGGGTTCATCCATCATACATAAGTCGCTGTGCGCTGTCTGTGAAGCTCCCTTGCGTCCGTCCGCTTGCCAATCTGGCCGCCCATGGCTACCGTGCGGGCAACAGCACATCCGGAGGCCTCCAACATGCGCATCACGTCCTTTCCCTTGGGACCCCTCGACACCAATTGCCACGTCCTCGACCACCAGGGGCAAGCCCTGGCCGTGGATCCCGGAGGCGATCCCGCCGAGGTGCTGGAGTTCCTGCGGGCTGAAAAGCTGACCCTGGCGCACATCCTCATTACGCACCTGCACTTCGACCACATCTACGGCTGCGCGGCCCTCGCCAAGGCCACCGGCGCGCCTGTTCTGGCCCCCCCCGCCGACGCCTATCTGCTCGACACGGAGCTTGGAGGGGGCGGCATGTACGGCTTCCCCGTTGTGGAGCTCTTTGATTACGCCCCGCTGGCGGAAGGTCCGGCGCGGTTCCTCGGCCTGGAGTGCCAGTGCCTGGCCACGCCCGGCCACACGCCCGGCAGCCTCAGCTTCTACTTCCCCGCCGTCACGGCAGCCTTTGTGGGCGATCTCATCTTCTACCGCTCCGTTGGCCGCACCGACTTTCCCGGCGGCAGCAGCGAGGCGCTTAAGAAGTCCGTGCAGGAAAAGATCTTCACCCTGCCCGGAGAAACAACGCTCTATTCCGGGCATGGCCTGGAAACGACCGTCGCCGACGAAAAAACGCACAATCCATTTTTTCTGCACGAGATGTTTTAGGCAAGGCCAGGGGCAGGGGCGCGTCCCTTTTCCCCGCCAGAGGCATTTCCCATTCCTGTGAGCGCCAAATGACAACGATTGATCTGCGCGACAAGTGTTGAGGGGTGGGCATGGAGGTGGGGTGGCGCCTCCGTTTCAGCCGCGAGAGCGCACTGGAGTTCCTGGTGCAGTCTCGGCTTGCGCCCAATGTGGAGGACGCGGTATTCATCGCCGGAGGCTGGTCGCTTTCATGGGATGGGTCCACGGAGGCTGATGGCTGGCTTGTGGCGAAGACGCGGCGCAAGGCCAAGGGGGAATGACGATGCCGGACGGGACGCGCGAGGTGGCGGTTTTCGCCTGTAGCCATCGGGGCGGCGGCAATTCGGACGCGGCGGCGGCGCTCGTGGCGCGCGGTGCGCGCGAGGCCGGGGCCACGGCCCGGGTCATTGAGCTGCGACGGTTCCGCGTGCTGCAATGCCTGGCCTGCCGGGCCTGCGCGGCGGAGGAGCTGTCGCGTTGCGTGCTGGCGGGGAAGGACGAGACCGAGACGCTGTTTGACGTGCTCATGACCGCGCCGGTGGTGGTGTTCGCCTCGCCCATCTATTTTTATGCCCTGCCTTCCCTGTGCAAGACCTGGATTGACCGCTCGCAGCGCTTCTGGGAGGCGCGGCGCAAGAAGGATCCCTGGGTCATGGCGCTGAAGGAACGCCCGGCCTTTGCGTGTTTCGTGGCGGGACAGCCCGCGGGGCAGAAGCTATTTGACGGCGCGCGGATGACCCTCAAGTATTTTCTGGTGAATTTCGGCCTGACCCTGACAGAGCCTTTGGGTCTGCGCGGCATGGACGCGGTGGGGGATCTGCCGTCCGCTGCGGAGGCCTGCCGCGCCGTGGTCGAACTGGGCCGGGTGGCGGGCCAGGCGGCGCTCGGGGAAAGCGGTGCGTGAGGCGTTGCGGCGGCTGGCTGGGCGGGTGCTTGCCGCAACGCTTCTGGCCGAGACGCGCTGCGCCAGTTGCGGATGCGTCGTGAGCACAGGGGCGCAGCGGCTTTGCCCGGGATGCCAAGCCGCAAGCGCCATGGCTGCGAGCCCGATGCGGGGGGGGCCGCCATGCCCAGGTTGCGGCGAATATTTGCCCGTGCCGCAGGAACAAGCGATTCTGTGCGGGCGTTGCCGCGCGAAGCCCCGCCCCTGGGGACGATTTTTGGCTTACGGGCCGTATGACGGGGAATTGCGGGACATGATCCTGGCGTACAAGTTCCAGCAGCGCCTGGGCCTCGGGCGGCGGCTCATGGAGTGCCTGCTTGAGGCCTTCGAGCGCGGTGCGGCGGCGTTTCCAGAGATTGAGGCGTGCGAGGGCATCGTGCCGGTGCCGCTGCACCCGCGGCGGCTTCTGTGGCGCGGGTTCAACCAGAGCCGCGAGATCGCCCGGCTGCTTTCCGCGCGGCACAAGCTGCCCATCTGGCAGGACGCGCTCACCCGCGTGCGGCGCACCGTGCCGCAGATGACCCTGGCGCGCGAGGCCAGGGCGGAGAGCATCCGGGGGGCCTTTGCCGCGGACAAAAAGCGCCTTGCCGGACGCTCGGTGCTGCTGGTCGACGACATCATGACCACAGGGGCGACCATTGAGGAATGCGCTCAGGTTCTGCTGCGGGCCGGGGCCTTGCGCGTGGACGTGCTGGTGCTGGCCAGGGCCTGAGTTCTCGTGTATTAGGAAAAAAACTGCGGCCCGATGCTTGACTTTTCACCTCGGCCCAAGCTAAGAGAACGCCTCTTACGCGATGGAGGTATTCGCAATGTTCGCAATTATCGAGACCGGCGGTAAGCAGTACCGCGTGGAACAGGGACTCGAGTTCAAGGTGGAGCTTCTTCAGGCTGAGCCCGGAACCGATGTTGAACTGGACAAAGTGCTTCTGGTGGCCGATGGCGGCCAGACCAAGATTGGCGCCCCTTATCTTGACGGGGCCAAGGTCGCCTGCGAAGTGCTTGGCCACGGCCGTGGCGAGAAGATTATCATCTTCAAGAAGAAGCGCCGCAACGACTTCCATAAGAAGACGGGCCACAGGCAGGATTACACCAGCCTGAAGGTCAAAACCATCCAGGCCTAGCGGGCAAGGAGGGATAACATGGCTCACAAGAAAGCAGGCGGCAGCTCCAGAAACGGACGCGACAGCGCCGGACAGCACCGTGGCGTGAAGCGTTTTGGCGGCCAGAAGGTCGTCGCGGGCAACATCCTCGTGCGGCAGGTCGGCACGTCCATCCACCCCGGCAAGAATGTCGGCGTCGGCAAGGACTGGACCCTGTTCGCCCTGATTGACGGCGAGGTGAAGTACGAGAAGTACACCCGTCACAACAAGGTCAAGACCCGGGTGCACATTCTGCCCGTGAGCGCCTAGTTCAGGCGGCTTTTCGAAAAAGATTCATAGCACGGGCAGGGGCGGCTTAGTAGCGGCTCCTGCCCGTTTTTTATCTGGGGTATGGCCTTATGCGATTCGTTGACGAAGCCAGCATCACGGTGCGCTCCGGCAGGGGCGGCAAGGGCAGCGCTTCGCTCAAGCGCGCCAAGAATCTGCCCAAGGGCGGCCCCGACGGCGGCGACGGCGGCAAGGGCGGCGACGTCATTTTTCGCGCCTGTCCGCGCCTTCTGACCCTTTACGACTTCCGCGCCCAGCGCCTGTTCGAGGCGGAAAACGGCGTCAACGGGAAGGGCCAGGACAAATACGGCCGCAACGGCGAGGATCTCTACATCGACGTGCCCGTGGGCACCCAGGTGTTCCTGGAGGACGAGGACGGCGAGGGGTACACCCTGCTGGCCGATCTCCGGCGCGCGAACATGGAGTTCACCGTCTGCCCCGGCGGCGAGGGCGGTCGCGGCAACCTGCATTTCAAAAGCTCCATCAACCGCGCGCCCAAGCACGCGGAATCCGGCAAGCCCGGTATGGAGAAGCGCCTGCGCCTGGAGCTCAAGGTCATCGCCGACGCGGGCCTGCTCGGCCTGCCGAACGCAGGCAAGTCCACCTTCCTTTCGGCCGTCTCGGCCGCGCGGCCAAAGATCGCCTCGTACCCCTTCACCACGCTGACGCCCAACCTCGGCGTCGTGGAAGGTCCGGACGCCCGGCGGCTCATCATCGCCGACATCCCTGGCCTCATCGAGGGTGCGAGCGAAGGCCTGGGCTTGGGGCATAAGTTCCTCAAGCATGTGGAGCGCACGCGTTTTCTTGTGCATATCCTGAGCGGCGAGGACGCGGACCCCGAAGATCCGGCTGCCGGCTACGTCATGCTGAACGACGAGTTGTTCGCCTTTGACCCGGAATTGGCGGAGAAACCGCAGATCCGCGTCATCAATAAGATCGACATTCTACCAGAGGAGCGCCTTGCCGCCCTGCGCGCGAACGCTCCGGAGGATGTGCTTTTCGTCTCCGCCCTGACCGGGGCCGGCCTGCCCGAGCTGCTGGCCGAAATGTGGACCCGCATGGGCAAGGACGATGCGCAGGAGGATTCCGATGACGGCGAGTCCTCGCCCGTTCATGTGTTCGGCTATGTGGACGATACGGAGGAGGATGAGGCATGAGCGCCTCGGCGACTGAGCTGCGCGCCGACATTTTGGGCCGAGCGCGCACCGTGGTGGTGAAGGTGGGCAGCGCGGTCCTGACCACGGTCGACGGGCTGGCTGTGGACGCTGTGCACAAGCTGGTGGAGCAGATTTCCGCCCTGTGCGACCGGGGCCTCAAGGTTGTGCTGGTGAGTTCAGGCGCGGTGGCCGCGGGCCGCACGCGCATCCGCCAGAGCGTGCCCGGCGCCGCAAACATCGATTTTTCCGAGCTGCCCGCGCGCCAGGCCGCCTCGGCCATCGGCCAAAGCCGCCTCATGCACGTGTATGACGAGTCCTTCGGGCGCTCCGGCAAGACCGTGGCCCAGATCCTGCTGACGCGCGAGGACCTCAAGAGCCGCTCGCGCTTCCTGAACGCCCGCAATACGATGCAGCGCCTGCTCGACTGGGGCGTCATCCCCATCGTGAACGAGAACGACACCGTGGCCGTGGCTGAGCTGGAGTTCGGCGACAACGACACCCTGGCGAGTCTCATGGTCGACTTGGTGGGCGCGGATCTTTTCGTGAACATCACCAGCGCGGGCGGCGTGTTCGACAAGAACCCCGACAAGCACCCTGACGCCTGCTGTCTGCCCATCATCGACGATGTTGAGGCGCTGGACATCGAAGGCATGTGCGACGGCAAGACGAGCGTGGGCTCGGGAGGCATGTACTCCAAGCTGCGCGCCGCGCGCCGCGCCGCCCAGTTGGGTGTGGCCACGCTCATCGTCTCCGGCAAGGCGGAGATCCCTCTGGACCGCATCTTCGGCGGCGAGGCCCTGGGCACCCTGGTGTTGCCCTGCAAGCGTACGGTTTCGCACCGCAAATTTTGGCTGGCCTACCACGACAACCCGGCGGGAGGCATCAGCGTGGACGCGGGCGCGGCCAAGGCCCTGCGCGACAACGGCAAGAGCCTGCTTCCCGCGGGCATCCGCTCGGTTGACGGCCGGTTCGCGCGCGGCGCGCTGGTGCGCATCCTTGACGCCACTGGGGCCACCGTGGGGGTCGGCCTCTCCAACTACTCCGCGAGCGAGCTGCGGCGCATTATGGGTCGCAAAAGCGGCGAACTGGCTGAAGTGCTGGGCCAGGCGCCCTTTGTCGAGGCTATCCACCGCGACAACCTGCTTCTGGACGCCGCCTTGTAGTCACCGCCAACGCTAGGTATGAAGGCGGGCCGCTTTCCCAATCGGGAGAGCGGCCCGCTTCGTCTTGTCCGCCGGACGGGCCAGACGTCGGCACCACGGGGCGCGGCCGGGGCCAACATGGGTGTGGAAGGCGACGCGCTCCCGCCTGGCAGGCTTCCGCGAAGTTTTCATCCGGGCTTGCCTCACCGCGGGTGTCGAAAACACGGAAGCGTGAAGGCTGGGAAATTTCTTCTACACGATGTCTAGAGTAATCCATGAATATAGCCGCATCCGTGGTGTGCGTTTGCTGTGGAGAATGTATTATTTTTGCAGAAATTTCCAGATAATCGCCGAAAATGAGCGAATTCAGGCAACATGTCCCAGCGATGCTTCCGGACTCCCTGTACAGAAAATGGTGCTTGGAGTAGGGTGGCCTTTGTCGTCACGCCTGGGCCTGGTGGTGCGGCAATCCGGCCGCTTGGCGCCGACACAGCGCAAAATTCGAGGAGCCTCCGTTGTCCATGAGTCAGCCCGCCTGGAACCATCTGCGGGGCCTTGAGCCCCTGAGCCTGTGCGACTGGCCCGGCCGTCCCTGCTGTGTGGTGTTTTTGGGCGGCTGCAACCTGCGCTGCCCCACCTGCCACAACGCGGAGCTGGCCTGGAACATGGAGGGCCTGCCGCTTCTGACGCCAGCGGGTCTGCGCGCCTTTCTGACCAAGCGGTCGCGCTGGCTGTCCGGCGTCACCGTGACCGGCGGTGAGCCGACCTTCGTGCCCGGCGTGGGCGCAATTCTGCACGAGATCGCGCAGAGCGGCCTGCCCATCAAGCTCGATACCAATGGCATGCTGCCGGAGATGGTGGAGCTTATGCTGGCCGAGGGGCTCGTGACGCAGTTCTTCGTGGACGTGAAGGGGCCGTTCGGGAAATACCCGGCGCTGACCGGCGGCGCGGTGTCCGAGCAGGATGCCCGGCGCAGGCTCTCCCGCATTTTCGCCCTGGCCGAGGCCCGGCCGGAGGCTTTTCATTTTCGCACCACACTGGTGCCTCTTCTGACGGAAACCGACGTGAAGACCGTGCGCGGTCTTTTGCCCGCTGGATTTACCCTGACCACGCAAGCATACAAGCCCCCAAGGAGGTCTCATGCCCTCGCAGATTCTGAAGCGCGACGGACGGCTGGAAACCTGGTCGACTGACCGCATCGCCCAGGCCATCTTCAAGGCCCTCTCCGCCAGTGGCATCAAGGATCCGCTCCTTGGCCGCCGCTTGGCCCAGAAGGTGGAGGTGAAGCTCAAGGATGTGGACATCCCGGAGCAGGAGCACGTGCAGGACATGGTCGAGCTGGTGCTCATGGAGATGCGCCAGTTCAGCGTGGCCCGCAAGTACATCCTGTACCGCGAGAAGCGCCGCCAGTTGCGCAACCAGCGCGAGGCCTTCCTGGACATCAAGGAGACCATCGACGACTACCTGGACAAGAGCGATTGGCGCGTGGCCGAGAACTCCAACATGAGCCACAGCTTCCAGGGGCTCATGCTGCACCTCTCCGGCACAGTGCAGGCGCGCTACGCCCTGGAGAAATACCCGGAGGAGATCCGCCAGTCGCACGAGCACGGCTATTTCCACATCCACGACTTGTCCTTCGGCCTGGCGGGCTATTGCGCGGGCTGGAGCCTGCGCGATCTGTTGCTTGAAGGCTTCAACCTGGAAGGGCGTTCCTGCGCCGGTCCGGCCCGGCACTTCGACTCCGCGCTCGGCCAGATGGTGAATTTCCTGGGCACACTGCAGAACGAATGGGCGGGCGCGCAGGCCTTCAACAACGTGGACACGTATCTGGCCCCGTTCATCCGGCACGACGGGCTTTCCTACGACAAGGTGCGCCAGGCCGTGCAGAAGTTCGTGTTCAATCTGAACACCACCAGCCGCTGGGGCGGGCAGAGCCCCTTCACCAACCTGACGCTGGACCTGACGCCGCCCAAGCACATCGCGAACGAGGCCATCATCATCGGCGGCGCGCTTCTCGACTCCACCTACGGCGAATACGCTGTGGAGATGGAGATGTTCAACCGCGCCTTCCTTGAGGTCATGCTGGACGGCGACTACGCGGGCCAGATCTTCTCGTTCCCCATCCCGACGTACAACGTCACCGAGGACTTCCCCTGGGAGTCGCCCATCGGCGAGCTTTTGCTCAAGCTCACGGCCAAGTACGGCGCGCCTTACTTCCAGAACTTCATCAACTCCGAGCTTTCGCCCGAGGACGTGCGCAGCATGTGCTGCCGCCTCAAGATGGACCTGCGCGAACTGCGCAACAAGGTCGGCGGGCTTTTCGGCGCGGGCGACCTCACCGGCTCCATCGGCGTGGTGACCCTGAACCTGCCCAAGCTGGCGTACCTGTCCCAGGGCGAGGACGAGTTCCTCTCGCTTGTCGAGGAATACGCCATCATGGCCAAGGATGCCCTGGAGTTCAAACGCAAGCTCATCACCGACAACCTGGAGCGGGGCATGTTCCCGTGGACCAAGCGCTATCTCAAGAATGCCTTCCGAGGGCATTTCTCCACCATCGGCCTGCTCGGCGGGCACGAGGCCTGCCTGAACCTCATTGGCAAGGGCATTGAGACGGAGAATGGCATGCGTCTCATGCGCCGCACCCTGAACCGCCTGCGTGAGATCACCAGCCGGTTTCAGGAGGAGACGGGCAACCTCTACAACCTGGAGGCCACCCCGGCGGAGGGCACCAGCTACCGCCTGGCCAAGATCGACAAGAACCTCTACGCGGACATCATCACCAGCGGCAATGGCACGCCGTATTACACCAATTCCACCTGCCTGCCCGTGGACTACTCCACGGACGTGGTGGCCTGCCTGGAGCACCAGGACCAGTTGCAGCCGCTGTACACCGGCGGCACGGTGTTCCACACCTTCCTGGGCGAGAGCGTGGCCGATGTGGCCTCCCTGCGCGAGTTCATCGTGAAGAGTTTCCGCAACACCAAACTGCCGTTCTTGTCCATCACGCCCACATTCTCTGTGTGCAAGGACCATGGCTACATCCACGGCGAGCACGAGACCTGTCCCACCTGCGGCGCGGACGCCGAGGTCTTTACGCGCATCGTGGGCTACTACCGCCCGGTCTCGCGCTGGAACAAAGGCAAGCAGGCCGAGTACGTTGACCGCGTGGTCTACTCCGGCATTTGCGGCTGCGACAGGTAGCCGCGCCAGGAGCGGGAGGGCAAGGGGGCCCTTCCGGACGAAGAGGCCAGGGGCTCCGCCCCCGGCACCCCCGCCAAAGGGCCTGAGTCCCTCTGGACTCCCCATGAACTGAAGGGTTGCTTCCGGCACAGAACCGCCGGAAGCAACCCTTTCAATTTGGGGTGGTCCGGCAATGGGAGCTGTTTCACGCCCTTCTCGTCCCTACCGCAAGCGAGGGTCGCGTCCCCGCGTTGCCCTATCCTCCGCGGATACGAAGACACTGCAATGTTGGGATGAGCAGGCGAACAAGAGGGTTTGACAGGGGGAACATCTGCGGCTTAATGGAAGCTAAAGTCCAGGAGATCATTGGCGGTTTCAACAAGTATTGGAGCGTCCTGTGGATTTTAGTTCACAAGATCAAGGAATGCACGCGCGGGAGGTCTCATGAGCATAGGGCCCGAGGCTACGTTGTGGGAGAAAGTGCTCCTTGCCTTCACTGGGAGATACGGCATCATCGCCATCAATGTGCTGCTGATATGCTTGAGCGCTTTGTCCCTGTGGGTCATGCTGCCGATGATCTTCAATGCCACGGGCAACGTGCTCGAACTGGAAGACACCTTCGAATACTTAGGCGTCATTCTGATCGGGTATGGCGTTGCCGTGGAGGAGCGTCAGTCCTTCATGCGGATATTCAGGCTTTACCCGGCATTTGAGAGTCGGCTCCAAGAACGGGTGGACCATCTCTGCCACGAATACGGCTTGTGCTACCTGCTGCTGGGCTTGCTCATGGAAATATGCGTTGCCTGCATCAAAATACCCAACTCCATCATCAACACCGAGCGCATCGAATACACCGTATTCACCGTCAGCGCCTTTTTCCTGATCTGGAACGCCATCCTGATGCTGCGCCACTGTTGGTTTATGCTTCGTTTAAACCGAAATGAACCCCAATAGCGCCTGTCCTGCGATGATTTTCACCTGAACAACTCAGGGCGCCTCTCCCTTAACACTTGGCCGAGATTATTTCGGCAAACCTCTGCGGCGGACGCTTTGTGTGCAACAGCATGAATCTGTTACACGTTAAGTTCCCTGTAGAAGAGCGGGTGTGGCGCTCTTTGCGCCCGTTTTCTCACGAAAACGGACCGTCGAAGCCTCATGCTCCGACGGTCCTTTCTCTTAGCGGGGGATGTGCGCCGGTTTGTGCATTACAGCCAGCTCACGGGCGCGGGGTTGCGCGGGGGCACGAGCGCGTAGCGGTACTTGGGCTGGCCTATCATGAGCGCCCCGCAGACCTTCTTGTCCTGCGGCACGCCGATGGATGCCGCCAGTTCCGGGTTGCCCGCGAGGGCGCGGTGCACAATGCCGGCCCAGCATACGCCGAGGCCGTGCGCCGCTGCCGCCAGCTCCAGGTAGCTCAGGGCAATGGCCGCGTCGGTCAGGCCCCAGTCGCTGTCCGCATCGGCCAGGGCGATGATGACGTGCGGCGCGCCGCGCATGACGAAGTCGTGGCCGTTTTCGTGCAGCCGCGCGTAGCGCTCCATGCCGGGCATGGGCAGCATCCACTTGGCGATGTTTCCGCTTAAGGTCCTGGTGCGCGCGGGGTCGGCGGTGACGATGTAGCTGATTTGCTGCGTGTTCTTGGCCGTGGGCGCGAAGCGGGCGATATCGAGCAGCTCCGCCAGGGTCTCGCGCGGCACGGCTGTGTCCTTGAACGCGCGCACAGAGCGCCGCGCCTTCATGAGGCCCGCCGTGGCCGCGAAGGTGGCGCGCTCACGCGGGGCGGGCAAGAAGTCCGCCATGGGCACGAGGTTGTTCTGCAGGGCGCCGTGCGGGCAGATGGCCACGCACTGGCCGCAGGCGATGCATACGGCTTCATCGACGGGCACGGGGTAGCCGTCCGCGTCGGCCTTGATGCTGCCAAGGGGGCAGGCCTCGATGCAGATGCCGTCGCGCCGACACATCTCCCTGTCAACACAGATAAGTTCCATACGATGTCTCCTCGCTGTTGGGGTGGTCAGTCGATGCTGTCTTTTGAAACCATAGGGCGAGGAATGCAAGTAGGTACATTTCCGTGCGGTAGTATCCCGCAGGATACTGACGCACAACGGCGGTGCTGGGACCTGGTTGCCGTTGCCGGGGATACTTGGTATCCTTTTGATCGTTAGGGCGCAAAAGCGCTGCGCCGGAGCCTGGGCCAAGGCGGCGCGCCACCAGGGAAAGGAGCGGATCATGGTCGAAGCATTGGGACAAACCGAGTGCCCGCAGCGCTGCTGCGCGGGCAAACAATATTTCTGCTCCGTGGAGCTGGCCCTGCAGGTCATCGGAGGCAAGTGGAAACCCATCATCCTGTGGCACCTGCGCGCTGGCGATCGGCGGCGTTTTGGCGAACTCAAGCGGCACATGCCCAACGTGACGCAGAAAATGTTGACCCAGCAACTACGCGAACTGGAGGCCGACGGCCTGGTCGAACGCCAAGTCTACGCGCAGATTCCGCCCAAGGTTGAGTACGCGTTGACGGAGCTGGGGCACAGCGTGCTTCCGGTGCTCGATCAGCTGAGCCGCTGGGGGACGCTGTTTGAGGCCGGGCAGAGCGACCGCGCGGAAGCCCAGGCCTGAACCCGGACAGCGCCCGGCGGGTTCTGGCGGGCGCGCGGCCCCGACGCCAGCAGCGAAAGTTGCCCCGCGTCTTGCCAGAAGATGAGGGGTGGCGTATTGATGGGCATGCCAAGTACCTACGTGCGCGACATGTTGCGCGACGCGACCACTCCGAACCGCCTCGTTCCCGCGCTCAGCTCCGGTTTCGTGGTGGGCCTGCTCATCATCGTGGTGCAGCTCTCCCTGGCCACGCTCATCTTTTCCGGCCCCCTGGCCCCCTTCGCGCCAAGGGCCGCCGGTCTCACGCTCTTCGGCGGATGCGTCATGTGTCTGGTCGTGGCGTTGGGCAGTTCCTTCCCAACGTCCATCTGCCTGCCGGAGGACTCGCCCGCGGCCATCCTGGCCACCGTCGCCGCAGGCATAGCCGCCACCCTGGCGGCCGATACCGACCCGCGTGCCACCTTTGTCACCGTCGGTGCGGCAATGGCGCTGTCCACCCTGGGCACGGGGGCGCTGTTCCTGGTGCTCGGGCGCTTCCGCCTCGGCAATCTCATGCGCTACATGCCGTACCCCGTGGTGGGGGGATTCCTGGCGGGCGTGGGCTGGCTTCTGATTCAAGGCAGCTTCGCCATCATGACGGGCACGGCGCTTGGCTTCTCCGGCCTGCGGGTGCTTCTGAGCATGCATGATATCCTGCGCTGGGCGCCTGGCGTGGCCCTGGGCCTGATCCTGTTCCTGTCCATGCAGCGCTGGCAGTCCGTCTTCATCCTGCCTGGGGCGCTGGCGTTGGCGCTGGGGGGCTTTGCCCTGTACCTGTTCTCCACCGGGCAAAGTCTGGCCGATGCCGGGCAGTCCGGATTGTTGCTGGGGGGCATCCCCAATGGCTCCAAGCTCTGGCCGGTGTTCACCCTGGCCGATGTCGCCCTCATCCGCTGGGACGCCCTCGCGGAGCAGATTCCCCAGCTCCTGACCATTCCGCTGGTCTCCGCCATCTCCTTCCTGCTGGTGTGCAGCGGCATCGAGGCCGCCGCCCATCAGGACCTGGATCTGAACCACGAACTCTATCTCAACGCCACGGCCAACTTCCTGGCCGGGCCTGGCGGTTCGCACGCGGGCTACTCCGCGCTCAGTTTCTCCATGCTGGGCCCCACCATGGGCTCGGACTCGCGGCTGGTGGGCATCACCGCGGCGTTGCTCACCGGGGGGGCCACGTTTTTCGGCGCCGCGTTGCTGGGCAGTTTTCCGCGCTTCATCCTGGGCGGGTTGGTGTTTTTCCTGGGCTTTTCGACCGTGCTCAGCTGGGCCGTGGACGCGCGCAAGCGCGTGACCCGGGTGGAATACGCCCTGATCCTGGCCATCCTCTGCGCCATCGCCCTGTTTGGATTCCTTTCCGGGGTCGGCTTTGGCCTGATCATGGCCACGGTGGTCTTCGTCATCAAGTACAGCAGGCTGCCCGTGGTGCGCCAGGACACCGACGCCACGGCGCTCTCCAGCACGCGGCACCGCTCCGTGCCGGACCGGCACATCCTGCGCGAGCAGGGACGCGGCGTGCGCATCCTGCGGGTCATGGGCTACTTGTTCTTCGGTTCAGCCAATATCCTGAGCCGCGCCGTGGCGGAGCATCTCGACCCGGAGGCCGGGCCGCCCCCAAGCCATCTGATCCTGGACTTCGCCGAGGCCGACGGTTTCGACTCCTCGGCCGTCAACTGCTTCTTGCGCATGTTGCAGCGCTGCGCAGCCGTGGATTGCCAGGTCGTGTTCGCCGCCGCGCCGCCAACGCTAGAGGAGCAGATGCGCCGGGCCTCGCCGCAGGAGGTGGACGCCGCGCGCTTCCTGCCGGATCTGGACCGGGCGCTGGAGTGGTGCGAGGACGCGATCCTTGCGCGGGAGCTCGCTCGCCTGGAGACGCACGCGGATGCGTCCGGCCGCGACAAGCTTTTCGACCTCGCCGTGGATGACTTGCTGCTGCGCCTGGAGGAGGGCGAGCGCTTTGAAGCGCTGGTGGAACGGCTCGGACCGTACCTGGAACACCACCGTGTGGCCGCTGGCGAAACCATTCTGCGCCAGGGGGACACGCCGGACGGCGTGTGGCTGTTCGTCTCCGGCCAGGCGGAGGAGGTGCTGCGCAACGCCAAGGAGAATCCGACCCGTCTGCGCACCCTGGGCCCGGGCAGCGCGGTGGGACAGACCGCCCCGCAGCGCGGCGGTTCCGCTCCAGGCGGCGTCATCGCGCTGACGGATTGCGTGCTGGCCTTCCTGCCTGCCGCGTCGCTCCGCAATCTGGAGTCCGCCGACCCGGCAATGGCCTTGGAGTTCTACAGCCTGTTCACGATGCTGCTGGAGTCGCGGCTGGCCGAGGTTGCCCGCGCGCAGAAGTAGGCGCGCAGGAGAAGATTCCCGGCGTCAGGCTGGGGCTGGGATCGGTACGCCCCGGAGATTGGGGGAAAAAACCGTATGAGCGCGCAAACAGCTTTCTTGGTATTTATTGCTTTGGTTTTGCTTGTTTTTCTTGTCGCGCGCACCCGCCCGGCGGCGCAGGCTGGCGACCGCGCCATCACCGCGGCCATCGATGCCGCGCTTGCCAAGGAATTCACCTTCGCAAACCAGCAGATCGAAGTGAAAACGTTTGACGGCGTGGTGATTCTCGGCGGCTTCACCCGCGAATTCGAGCAGGCGAAGCGCGCCGTGGAGATCGCTCGTGGAACTCCCGGCGTGAAGTCCGTGGATAACCGCATCGCCATACGAACGGGGCACTAGTTCCAGGCCCGCTGGCTCGTGCTTGTCTCTGCGGCTTGTTTCTCCCTTGCCCGTAACGGAACGGCTCCAAAACAAGGCCCCGGCGCGAACAGCATTGCTCGCGCCGGGGCCTTGTTCTCATTGAGCGCCGGAGTCCGCGCCGCCAACGCTTCCTTTCTTTCCGCTGTCACTGTGCCGGCTGACTGCCTGCCTGGGCCTAAACAACGGTGGAAGCTCAACCAACCCAGAGTCTCTGCTCCTGGTTGGCCCTACGATAGGGGACTCTACACTCTCTCTGTACAAATGAATTGCGAGGCGTCTTTTGGCAAGTTGAAGTCAAAGAGGCTTTGCGTGCAGAACTTTCTTCACGTCCATCGCCTTTGGCGACCATCGTTTGATGAATTCTTGGACAGTGGCAAGATCATTGGGACTAAGCTTTTGTTTCATGGCGTCGCATTCTCGTTTGGCGTCCTGGTTTCCTCTTATCGCCGCGAGAGAAACCCATATGTATGCCTGCAAGTGATCACAGCCAACTCCTTCACCATTTTCATACATCATTCCGAGATTGTACTGCGCTACGGCATCACCGTTATTGGCGGCAATTGTAAACCATTTTACTGATTTCTGGCGTGCTAATTCAAGTCCAAGTTCGCCGTTAAGTAATTGGCCCAGGCTGGACTGCGCCTGCACATCGCCATGTATTGCCGCTCTGCGGAACAGGCGCTCCGCAGTCATGTAATCTCCGCGCTGTTTCGCTTGTTCTGCCCGCTTGACGAGTTCCTCGGGTGAGGGCGCGCAACCAGGGAAGAAAAGCAATACAAAACAGCTCATCACCGTTGCAATTTGTAAACGTTTATTCACTCGTGATCCCCTTCCGACGTTTCTGTAGCATCGAATATTTGTGACGGCAAGCGATGCTATGAAGCGAAGCGATCGGATGTATCTATCGCAACTGCTCCTCAACCTCGGGTGCCTGACCTGCCGGGTTTCTTCGGACCACTCAATTCTTGAGGGTGGGCTCCCGGTTGGTGTTGGCCTGGGCAATGCGGCTGTATGCCGCTGGCGTCATGTTGCCCAGGCTTGAGTGGGGGCAAACCAAGGGTGCGTGTCGCCGCCGCGAACTCTGCAATGCTCTTGACCGCGGCGACTTTTGAGGGGTTCGTGCGTGAAATGGCGCGCGAATATGCGCGGGCCAAAATTGCGAGGGTCGGCTCATTTGATAAGCTGCCAAACAAGATAGGTCCCACATTGTGGAGGAGGACGTTGACCGGCCTTTCGAGCATGAAGTTTGATGGCACCCGGCCAGGCACCTGGATGCCAGAGGCCAAAAGACGCTTTGGGGCCGCGGTCGAATTCTGCCAAGGGGATATTTCGCAGGATATTTATCTGGATTTAGTTGGCAACGAGAATAATTTGAGATCCGATGAGCTCAACGGCTTATTTAATGTTTGCGGTTTAAATAATGTTTGCAAGTTGGCGTCTGACAAGAAGCCGCTTCTTGATGCGCTTGGAGAGACAGATCCCAATCAAGCTGATGAGTTATTCAAGCAGGAATTGGGCAAGTTTATTGCGCGCCGAAATGAAATTGCTCACGCATTGAAGTCAGACTGTTCAAGTAGCCCTGACGAGATTGGGACCACCATTAACTTGCTCATGGGTTTTGGTGCGGCCCTTTGTGAAACTCTTATCAACGCAGCCTCTCCACCGCCTGCCAGCTAGCGTTACTTTCGGACATCGGTTGCATACGGGTTGCATGAGATCCTGCGTGCAACCAAATAAAAGCCCCGCCGCGAACACAATCGTTCGCCTGCGGGGCTTACTGTTTCCTTGGTGCCCAGGACGGGGGTCGAACCCGTATAACCCGAAGGTTGAGGGATTTTAAGTCCCTTGCGTCTACCAGTTTCGCCACCCGGGCAGCCGGGCATAGTCCTACATGCTCGGACAGGCCAGCGTCAACGCGGAACCGGCGGGGAATGCGCCTACAATGCGCCGAATTGCCGCAGATAGTTGGCGTACAGCCGGGGCGACAGGCGCGAGAAACGGTCGAAGTCCGACACCCACTCAAGTCCCGGCACCAGCGCCCGCACCGCCGGGATGCCCAGGTCCGCGCGCGTCAGGTCCGCGTACACCGGCGGGCAGCCATTGGCGAGAAGCGTCTCCTCCAGCACCAAAAGGTCGCCCTCCGCGCTGCCGGTGCTCAGGTCCGGCAGATCCTCCAGCCTGCGCACGGGCAGCCCCTCCGGCGCGGGGGTCGTAGCCGGGCCGGGGAAGGGGTAGGGAATCTCCGTCATGGCCGAAATGGCCGCGCGCGGACCAGACAAGCCCGCGCCCATGCCCTTGTTCACGTCGCCCTGGCGGCCGGTGACGATGGCCTTGTAGCAAGGCACGCCGAACTCCGGCGTGCAGTCCATGAACCACACGTGCATGTTGCAGTCCGCATAGTCCCGCAGCAGCTTGGCCACGCGTTCGTCGGCGGCCTCCAGGCGGAAGCAGCGCGACAAATCAAAGGGCGTCACGGCCTCGGCGTCGCGTTCGATAACCTCGCCGAGGGCGTGCACCTTGGCCTCGGCCATGGTGTTGCCGGAAGCCAGGCCCGTGGAGCCCAGGGCGCTGAACAGGCTCTGCTCCTCCATATTGGCGAAGAGGTACACGAACTGCACCGGCACAAGGGTCTCGCGCAGGCCGCCGGTAAAGCGTTCCTGTGCGGGCATCCAGTACAGTTTTTGCCCGGCGTAGGGCACTTCCAGGCGCACGTCGTCCGGGTTCAAGGCGCGGCGGCCGTCCGCCGAAACCTCGGCGTAGGAGCCGTATGTGACCGGGCAGGGATAGTTCAAGCCCATGACGCCGCGCGCTCCGATGCTGGCGTAGGAGCTCACGCGCTCGGCCACCTCCATGCTGTAGGAGGCCCGGGCGGATTCCATGTCCAGCCCGCGCCCGTAGCTGGTCTGCATCCCGGAGAGGCTGTAGGCCATGCCGCCGCTTTTGACGGAGAGGTCCACCAGCCAATGCCGCAGGAGCGCGATGGGCGAAAGCGAAGCCTTGTGGGCCATCTCCGGCCCGAGGAACACGTTCTTGGTCTCCAGTTGCTTGAGCGCGTGGGCGGATGTCTCCGGCGCGGGGCGGCGGGGATTGGCCGGGGGCAGAACGGCGGCCAGACGCGCGCGCACCTCGGCGGCGGTGACGGGCGCGGCCTGCGGCAGCTGGTCCCTGGTGTAGGGCGGCGTGATGCCGATTGCGTCCGGCGCGGGCAGGGGCTCATGGGCCACAATGTTCTGCTGCATGCGCATGGTCCAGGCGTTGTGCAGCGGCTGGTCGGCCAGCTGGTGGGAGCGCAGGTGCAGGGCCGGGGTGTGGCGGGCCAGTTCGGCCACGTCGAGCCCGGCCATGCGCGGCAGAAGGTGGGCGAAGCGCTCGTGCCCCAGACAGGACTCGAACAGCAGCGCGGCCAGGATGGGGTCGGTGATGCGTCCGTCGGCCTGCACCTCGGCCATGAGCTTCTCCACCTTCCTGGTGCGGTGCTCGCCCATCTTGAACAGCAGGTGCTGATGCATGAATTCGTCCAGCGGGTACTGGCGCAGGTGCTCCACCATCTCGGAGAAGCTGAGGTTCGGGCCGGGATGGGCGGCGAAGCAGCCCACGCCGGAGAGCGTGTCCATGAGGCGGAGTTCGTAGCGCATGCGGGCTCCCAAAAGGGCAGGGGGTTCAATTCAGACAAAAAGAGGCGGTTACACCGCCAGGTGCGACTTTAGGACATCGTGTGGCGGGGCGCAAGGCGGGAGTGTGAAAATCAGGGGCAGTCGGGCGGGCCATCGGGAAAAGGCCAGGACTCCACGCGGTTGCGGCCGCATTCCTTGGCCCGGTAAAGGGCCTTGTCGGCCTTTTCGATCATGTCCTCAAGCAGGTTCGAGCCGAATTGCGGCTCAGCGTCGTACTCGGCCACGCCGATGCTCACGGTGTTGTTTATGGTGATGGGGCCGAGCACAAGCGGGGTGGCGGCCACAAGCTCGCGGATGCGCGTGGCCAGGAGCTTGGCCTCGGCCAGGTCGGCGTTCGGCGCCAGCACCACGAACTCTTCGCCGCCAAAGCGCGCCGCCATGTCCGAGGTGCGGACGGCGGCGGTGATGCACCCGGCGATGTGGATGAGGAACTTGTCGCCCACGGGATGGCCGTGGGTGTCGTTCACTGTCTTGAAGTGGTCGATGTCGATCATGAGGCAGGAGCAGGCGCTGCCCGCGCGCAGGGCCACGTTGAGGATGCGGTATCCCTCGGCCATGATGTGCCTGCGGTTGCACATGCCGGTGAGCTGGTCCGTGCGCGAGGTGGTCTCTATGGTTTGCACATGTTGCTGCACCGTGGTGGACATCCGGTTGAAGGCCCGCACGAGCTGCTTGAATTCCGTGGGGGCGTCCACGGTTTCCGACAGGTCGATGATGTGCCCGTATTCCCCGTCCTGGATCTTCTCCGCGCCTTGCACCAGAAGCCGCAAGGGGTCCAGGATGGTGCGCGCGATGGCATGTCCCAAAAAGGCGGAGGCCAGCACCACAAGAAAAACGCAGAGGGACATCAGCCAGCCCAGGGTGACGGGCAGGGACGCCATGTGCACCGCCAGCCAGTAGAGCGAGAGTGGCAGCACCGGCAGAAGCAGGAGCAGCACGCTATAAAGCCGCAGCAGCCCCAGCACGCCCAGCCCTTTCAGGCGCAGCAGTGGAAATTCGTTGCGGATGTCCAAGTCCTTTGCCTCGCAGACCATCAAAAAAGAATCGGGCACTATGTAGTAGCAGCGTTCGGGGGGTAGCGCAAGGAGGTCAGCCCGATATGGCTGAGGCAACGGGCTCCTCCGGCTGGCGGCGGGCCTTGTAGTCGCGCAGACAGCTTCTCAGATGTTCCGCTGCCGCTGCGGCTTTGTCGCCCTGGGCGGTGTACGAGATGGTTTCGCCGGAGGCCGTGGTCATGCTGAGGGCCTTGTCCGAAAGCTCCACGGCGGTGATGTCGGCGTAGAACACGTCGCGGGTGCCCGCGTCATCGGTCTGGTATGTCACGCGGAAGTAGGACTTGAGCGGGAAGATGCGGCCCGTGCGCGCCGCCAGGACCACGGAGTCCCGCTTGGGGGCCATGAGCGTGAAGCGCACCTCGGCCTTCAGGTCCTTCAGCAGCCAGTGGCCGATGGAGCCGGTGATCTCATAAAAGGGATAGTTGGGCTGGGTCTTCTCAATGCCGCAGGCGCGCAGACACTCCCGCTCCAGATTCTCCAGCACGTCCTCCTGGAAGGCATGGTGGTTGTCCTTCACCAGGAAGGCCCCGTAGACGTCGAGCCCAAGGGGGAGGAGCAGGAATACGAACCCGTGGAAGCCCCCGGCGAACAGCGTGATAAGGATCAGCGTGAGCGCATAGGCCAGGACTTTCAGCTTCGGCGTGGAGCAGAAGAGGATGGGGAGGGCTTCGCGCAGGTCCATGCGCTTATCCGTAGGCAAAGCCAGCCGAAATGGCAAGGCCCGCGCCAGAATGACCTAGCCGATCAGGTGCAGGGCGTACTTCTCGGACAGCAGTTCCTGGAGCCCCTGGGCAATCTTGAAGGCTCCGCGCAGGCCATCCCTCTCTAAGGGACCCAAGGCGTCGGGATACAGGTTGTTGTCCAGGGGCAAGCCTTTGGACTTAGCCTCTGCCTGGGCGCGCATGCGCAGGGTCTGCAACAGGGCCAGGGCCTCGCACAGGCCCTCGGCCATGGGAGCGGAGAACACCCCCGCCGCCTTGAGCGCCCGCAGGCGGTCCATGGTGCCGGTCTCGGACAGGCGGTGCTCCACAGCCAGCACCTTTACCCCCTGGGTGATGGGAAACACGCCGCCTCGCTTCACGTCCAGACAGTCGCGCCCGGTCGTGTCCTTCTTGAGGCTGAAGCCCCGGAACAGCCCCAGCGGCGGGCTAAAGCGCACGGCCTCCCGCGCCATGAGCTTGAGCAGAAATGTGTTGCCCGCCAGACGTCCGGCCACGGCCGCGCGCAGGCGCTGCCCCAGATCGGGGGCTGCTTCCCCTGTGCCGGGAGGCGCGGGCAGGGGGCGCAGGTCGGCCAGAAGCGAGGCCAGCACCACGGCCTCGGCATCGGGCGTGGCGGCCAGGCTGTCCGTCAGGTCGAGCCAGCCGTCCATGTCGCGTCGCCAGGCCGGATTGTCCAGCATGATGTGCTTGGGGCAGGGTGGAAAGCCCACAGCCACGAGCAGGGCGGTGAGGCGTTTGCCCAGGTGTGCGAACCAGGCAGAGGCGCCCGGCGCGGTTTCGTAGGCCAGCGCCAGATCCTGGTCCGTGGCCAGGAACTGTTCGCGCCGGGCCTGGCTGCCCAGCACCAGCACCGCGTGGGGCGCGGGCGCGGGGCCGGCCTCCGCTTGCACCTCGGCCAGGGCCAAGCCCCAGGCCCGGGACATGATGCGGTCGTGCATTTCGCTGATGAGCCGGCCAACGGCCTCGCTGCCGATGCCCTCGGACACGCAGCGCGCGGCCAGGAGCGAGAGCCGGGCGAAGGCGCGGGCCAGAGCCGCTTCGTCCGGGGCATTTTGGATCTCCCCGGCCAGGGCCAGCGGGTTCTCCCCGCGCGCGGCCAGGATGTCGCCCTCGCCCAGCAGGCCGACGGGCTGCCCGCTGGCGTCCAGCAGCGCCAGACGGCGCACCGCGTGGCGCACCATGCGCGCGAAGGCCTCAATGAGCAGCTCGTCCGGCCGCACGGTAAGGACAGGGCCCGACATGACCGCGCCCACGGGCACGCCGCCCGCGTCCTTGCCCGCCGCCACCACGCGCACCAGCACGTCGCGTTCCGTGAGGATGCCCAACAGCGCGCCGCCTTCCGTCTCCCGCACCAGGGCCGCCGTGGCTCCAGCCTTGGCCATGCGCACGGCGGCGCGGGCCACGGTCTCCTGCGGAGTCGCGAACAACGGGGCCGGGCAGGCGATGTCGCCCGCGCGCATGCGCAGGAAGGGATCGGGCAAGAGCTGGGGAGCGTCGGGCATGGGGCTGCTTCCTTTGCGTTGTTCCCCCGCCCCGGCGTTTGTCGCACCGGGACGGGGGCTGTTTCGGCTTGCCGGGCGGCGTTACTCCACGCTCACGCCCAGGTAGTTGCGGACCTTCTGCTCAGGATAGCGCGCCTCGGCGCTTTCGTCACGCTTGAGGATCGAGCCCAGCCACCCGGCCGCGAAGGCCCCGGTCATGGAGATGAGCGCCGGGTTCTTGAGCGGGAAGATGGCCGTGGGGTTGTGCAGGATGTCCACCCACACGGTGGGGCTCAGGATGATGAGCACCACGGCCAGGCTCGTGCCCGTGACGATGGAGCACACGGCCCCGAAGGTGCTGAAGCGCCGCCAGGAGATGGAGAGGAACAGGGCCGGGAAGTTGGCGCTGGCCGCGATGGCGAAGGCGAGCCCCACCATGAAGGCCACGTTCTGCCCCTTGAAGGCCAGGCCCAGGGCCACGGCCAGCACGCCGAGGCAGAGGGTGGCGATCTTGGCCACGCGCACTTCCTCTTGCTCCGCCGCATGGCCGCTCCGGAACACGTTCACGTACAGATCGTGGGAGAGTGTTGTGGCTCCGGCAAGGGTCAGACCGGCCACCACGGCCAGAATGGTGGCGAAGGCCACAGCCGCGATGAAGCCAAGGAACATGGTGCCGCCGCTCACTTCGGCCAAAAGGAGCGCTGCCATGTTGCCGCCCTTGTCCATGCTGGTGATGACGTCCTGGCCCACGAGCACCATGGCCCCGAAGCCGATGATGAAGGTGAGGATGTAGAAGAAGGCGATGAAGCCCGTGGCCACGAACACGCTTTTGCGTGCGGCCTTCGCGTCGGGCACGGTGTAAAAGCGCATCAGGATGTGCGGCAAGCCGGCCGTGCCGAACATGAGCGCCAGACCAAGGGACACGGCGTCCCAGGGATCGGACACGAGCCCGCCGGGAGCCAGCACCTTGGCCCCGTACTTGGCCTGGGCCGCGGCGAAGAGGTTCACCGGATTCATGCCGAACTTGGAAAGCACCATGATGACGAGCACGGTGGCCCCGCCGAGGAGGAGCACGGCTTTGGTGATCTGCACCCAGGTGGTGGCCAGCATGCCGCCGAAGAGCACATAGCCGATCATCACCGCGCCCACGAACACGATGGCCACCTCGTAAGGCAGGCCGAACATCATCTTGATGAGCGAGCCGGAGCCCACCATCTGCGCGATGAGGTAGAAGCACACGGTCATGAGCGAGCCCACGCTGGCCGCGATGCGGATGGGCTTTTGCGACAGGCGGTAGGCCACCACGTCGGCGAAGGTGTACTTGCCGAGGTTGCGCAGGGGCTCGGCGATGAGGAACATGATCAGCGGCCAGCCCACCAAAAAGCCGATGGAATAGATGAGGCCGTCATAGCCCTTGAGTGACACGAGGCCGGCGATGCCCAGGAAGGAGGCCGCGCTCATGTAATCGCCCGAGAGCGCCAGTCCGTTCTGGAAGCCGGAGATGCCTCCGCCCGCCGTGTAGAACTCCGCCGTGGTCCGGGTGCGCTTGGCCGCGTAGTAGGTGATGCCGATGGTGATGGAGATGAACACCACGAAGAACAGGATGCTCGTGAGGTTGGGCTGCCCGATGGTGGAGGTGAACTGGTCCATTATTCGCTCCTTTTGAGTCCCTTGCGGATCTCGGTCACGGCGTTGTCATAGGAGTTGTTGGCCCAGTAGACGTAGATTCCCGTGAGCGCCCAGGCCAGAAAGATAAGCGCGAGGCCCACGGGGATGCCCAGGCTCAGGCCGTCGGTCAGCATTGTGGACAGCAGGCCTTTGTCGAAGGCCAGCACCAGGATGAAGCCGAAGTAGGCCGCCAGTATGATCACCGTCAGGACCGTCGAGATGCGTCCCTTGCGCGCCACCAGGTCTTGAAACTCGGGCGATGAGATGATTGTCCGCGCGTCTCTTTTCATGTCGCTTCCTCCTGCTTTGGGTTGCTGCGGCGTGCGCGTTGCGGTCCATCCGGTGGCGCACGCCGTCCTCACGACTAAGCTGTAAAGATGTTTTTCCAGGCGGGACAGCTCCTTTCGTCAAACGGCTGGTTTGTGGCGGTGAGCAGGCGAAAGCGCCGGTTGAACACTCACCCGTCTTTTTGCGCCGTTCGCCGCCAGGCAAGGCGCTGCCCCCGGTCTGAGCGCCGGTGAGCGGTCGCCGCACGGAGGGCGGTGGTGAAATCTTGCGCTAGAATGCTGTTTCGGCAGGCTTCTTGCTGTGCGCACAGCAAGAATAAATTGCCGGAGCGCGCATGAATGTCCTTGTGCTGAACCTGACCCGGCTGGGCGATCTGCTCCAGTCCCAGCCCGCCATTGCGGACCTCAAGGCCCGTGGGCATCGCGTTGGCTTGGTCTGCCTGGACAATTTCGCGCCCGCCGCGGAGCTCATGCAGGGGCTCGACGCCGTGTTTCCTCTGCCCGCCGCGCGGCTTTTGGCCCGTTTGGACAAGGACTGGCGCTCCGCGCTGCTGGTGCATCGCCAACTTTTGGACGCCGTGCGGGCAAGCTTCCCGCCCGATGCCGTCATCAATCTGACGCCCTCCGAACCTGCGCGGCTTTTGGCCATGAGCTTCGGCGCCGGGCAGATCACCGGCTTCGCCCTGGACGACCACGGATTCAACGCCGACACTAGCCTCTGGGCCGCATTTCTACAACTGGCCGCCACCTCGCGTGGGGCCAGTCCCTTCAATGTGGTGGATATTTTCCGGCGCATTGCCTGCCCGCCTTTGTTACCGCCCGGCCAGGCTTTAGCCCAGACGCCAGAGACCCTGGCGGCGGGAGGCTTGCTCGGGCCAACGGATGCGGAGAAGGAACATGCCCGGCAGCGACTGCTCGAACAGCTGCCCGCGCCGAGGCGAGGCTATGTGGCCTTGCAACTGGGCGCCAGCGCGGACCAGCGCCGCTGGCCCGTGGCCCGATTCGCCGAGGTGGCGCGCGGGCTCTGCGCCGTGGGCTGTACGCCCGTGCTGGTCGGCACGCCGTCCGAGCGGCCCCTGGCGGAACGCATGACGGCCGCCGTAGGGACCTGCGGGGTGGTGGATCTCGTGGGAGGCACGAACCTGCGCGAGCTGGCCGCCACACTCAGCGCCTGCGCGCTGCTCATCACCAACGACACTGGCACCATGCACCTTGCCGCGGGCCTTGGCGTGCCCTGCCTGGCGATCTTCCTGGCCACGGCCCAGCCCTGGGATACCGGCCCGTACCTGTCCGGCTGTGTGTGCCTGGAGCCGGACATGCCCTGCCATCCGTGCGCCTTTGGCGCCGAGTGCCCACACGGGCGCGCCTGCCGCAAGGCCATTGAACCTGAAGGGGTGCTGGCCCTGGCGCTCCTGATGCTTGACGGGGCCTCGCCCCGGTCCGTGTGCGCCCCGGGCGCTCGCGTCTGGCGCACGCTCATGGGCGTGGACGGATTGGTGGATCTGGAAAGTCTGTCCGGACACGAACACGACGACCGCACCCGGTTCATCCGGCTGCAGCGCCGGCTGTACCGCCCGTATCTTGATGGCGAACCTCTCGAGTCCGTGGGTGGACCGGCCGATATGACGGCGGAAGCCTCGCAATTCCTGGCGCGCGCCCTGGATGAGGTCTTGAGCCTGCTCAATCTTCTGCTCCGTCAGGGCGAGCTTCTGGCGCGCGATCCGCTGCCGGCCATGAAAACAAAATTTCTCGCCACCTGGCAGCGTGTGCGGGCTTCCCTTGAGGCTCAGGAACGCCTGGCGCTGCTGGCTTCCCTGTGGACCTTCGAGGCTGAGCGGCCAGGGCTTGACCTTGCGGGCATCCTGGCCCTGGCGGCGCGTTTCGCCATTCTGCTGGAGCGGATGCGCGGCTGTGTAGTTGCTGGCACTAACATTGCATAACTTGAGACAGGCGATGACGCCGAGAAATTTATTTCCAGGATACGGAACCACCCAAGGAGGGGAGCAGATATGATTCTCATCGATGGACAGAAACAGGACCTGGATATCTCCGGCTTTGAGAACCTGGACCAGATCTTTTTGAAGGTCATGGAGGAAGGTTCCCTGAATGACCGGGTGGTGACTGACGTATTCATCAACGACAAGCCTTTTTCCGAGATCTATCCGCACCAGGCCGAGGACATCGACCTGACCGACGTGCAGAGTGTGGAGATCCGCACCCTGGGCGTGGCCGAGGTGGCGGTGGAGATCACGCGCGAGCTTTACAAGGTCGTCACCCTGATGGGCGAGGGCGCCACCCACGTGGCCGGGCTGTTCCGCAAGGCCGAAGACGCCGAGGCTCTGGAGACCTACCAGGATCTGCTCGACGTGACGCGCGACTTTATCGGCATGGTCAGCATCCTGCGCGGCGAGTTTGCCCTGAAGGACCACAAGGAATTTCTTGAGGCCAGCGATCAGCTTTCGAGTCTGTTCTCCGAGATGACCGAGGTGTTGGCCAACGAGGACTGGATCCTGCTCGCCGATCTTTTGGAGTACGAGTTTTTGCCCGCCGTCAACCGCTGGAAGAAGGTCGTCGCGCTGCTGCGCGAGGACGTCCGGACCTCCGGAAAGGGATAGCCATGCACGCCGCGCTCACATTGCTGGATAAAGCCATCGAGATGGGGCACCGTGAACTCGCCCACCTGGCCGCCGGCGAGGTGGACCAGGCCGAGGAATTGGCGTTCGGCCGCGACACCATGTTGGACGAGGCGCTTTCGGACGAGAGCCTGGCGGAGCCCGCCGTGAACAATCTGGACTCCCTGATGGCCAAACTGCTCGAACTCAAGGACCTGCAGGCCCAGATCATCGACGAAGCCAGCCGCCTGCGCCAGGACGTGGCCGGACGGCTGCGCCGCACCGGCAAGGAACAGCAGCGCCACGCGGGCTATGGACGCTCCACGCGCCCCGTTCCGCGCATCCAGAGCCGTTTCATCAGCCGCAGCAGCTAGTTTTTCCGGGTGCGGACGGTCCGCTCGGCCGTCCGCCACTGCGCAAACGCCGCCCTGTCACCGCGGAACACCACCTTTCCAGCATCCAGCACCAGCACACGGTTTATCTGCTCCGGCAGGTCGCGCTCGTGGTGCGTCACCAACACCAACGGGGCTCCGGCCCCGGCCACGCGGCCCAACAGCTCCCGCGCCGCCCGGCGCGCGCGCGTGTCGAGTCCGGCCATTGGTTCGTCCAGAAGCAGCAGGGCCGGCCCCTCGGCCCCGAAACCCATGAGCGCCCGGGCCAGCATCACGCGCCGCAGCTGCCCGCGCGACAGGCTTTGGATACGCCGCGCGGCCAGCCCGGCGACGCCGAAAAACTCCATGAGCAGGCTGGCGCGCGCCTTGGCCTTGCCATCGGCCTCGGCATAGAGTCCGATGCTGCCGGACGCCCCGGACCATACCGCCTCGTCCACGCGCAGGTTCCAGCCGTAGTCGCGGTCCAACGCGGCCGAAACCCGGCCGACGCGGCGGCGCGTGTCGTCCAGGGTCTCGCCGGGAAAGGCGAAGCCGTATTCCACACGTCCGGGCTCGCCCTCAAGGGCCGAGGGCCAGAAGTCCCCCGCCAAAAGCGAGAGCAGCGTGCTTTTGCCCGCGCCATTCTTGCCCAGCACGGCCCAGTGTTCACCCGGCCGGATGGTCCAGGAGATCTTGTGCAGGATATGCGCGCCGTTCACCACCACGTCCGCGTCGCTGATGCGCGCCAGAAAGTCGCCACCCACCCGCTGCGGGGCCAGGACCAGGGCCGGAGGCAGGGTGTCTGGGGGCCCGGCCTCCGGATGGCGTGCGCCCGGCGTTTGTCCGGCCATGGGCGTCTGCCGCTCCAGTTCCGCAAGCACCTCGGCCAGGGGGCCCTTTGCGCGGATGCGCCCGGACTCCAGCGCGAGGGCGTGGGTGAGGCAGACCGGCAGCTCGTCCGTCCTGTGGCTGCAAAACAGCAGCGCCAGGCTCGGATCGGCCAGCGCCGCGCGGTCCAGCACGTCCAGGAACTCCCGCCGGGCCGGGGCGTCCAGTCCCTCCAGACATTCATCGAGCAGCAACGCCGCGGGTTTGCAGGCCAAGGCCCGCGCCAGCAGCACGGCGCGTCCCTGCCCGGAGGACAGGCTGGCCATCCTGCGGTCCGAAAGATGGGCCAGCCCAAGGGCCGCGAGAGTCGCCTGGGCCGCCTCACGCTCCTCGGCCGAGGGTTCGGCGTAGAGCAGGGGGCTATCGTAAAATCCGGCGAGCACGACCGAAAGCGTGGTGGCGGCCCACCCGTTCTGGACGTACAGGTCTTGCATGTCGCCGGAGACCAGGGCCAGGCGCTGGCGCAGCCCCAGTGGCGTCGTCTGCGGACCGCCGCAACCGGGCAGATCGAACACGCGCACGGGCCCGTCTTCAGAGGAGTGGTCGGGAAGGATGTCGCCGCGCAGCAGGCGCAGCAGGGTGGTCTTGCCCGCGCCGTTTCCGCCCAGCACGGCCCAGCGGGCGCCGGGCATGAGCTTGAAGCGGATGGCGTCCAGAAGGAGCGCTCCGCCCCGCGTGACGCTCGCCCCTTCAAGGCGCACCAAGGGCGCGGCCTGTGTTTTTTGTGCTTCGGTCATGTCGCCTCCAGCGCGCATATTGCCCTTGCCCCCAGCCATTCGCAAGTCCTTGCATGCCCGGTCTATTCGGGCTAGCGAGAGACCATGTCCGAAGCTCCTGACAAGACGAAGGCTCAGACCGCCATCCCCGTGGCCCTGCTGCGCCAGGAAGGCTACGCCCGCAAGTCCCTTGAGGACGCGGTGGAGCGCCTGTTCGCCGCCTGCGGCATATCGTTCGCGCCGGGCGAGCGCGTGCTGGTGAAGCCGAACCTGGTTTCACGCGGCAATGCAGGGCTTTCCTGCACGCATCCGGAGGTGGTGCGCGCGGTGTGCGCCCATGTGCTGGACTGCGGCGCAAAGCCCCGTGTGGCGGATTCCCCGGCCTTCGGCGGCGCGGCCCGCGTGGCCCGTGCCTGCGGACTCGACGAGGCCGTGGCATCCCTTGGCCTGCGCGTGACGAATCTGGGGCGCCCCGTGCCTTTGCGCCTCACGGCGGGCGGAAGCATCGGCCTCTCGCGCGACGCCCTGGACGCCGACCGCGTTGTGAGCGCGGCGCGGCTCAAGGCCCACGGCCAGTTCCGCGTCACGGCCAGCGTCAAGAATCTTTTCGGCTGCGTATGCGGCTGCCGCAAAGCGCTGGCCCACATGCGCCTGGGCGGGACACCCGGGGGTATGGAGTCCATGGTCCTGGATGTGGCCGCAGCCCTGCCGCCCACGGTGGCGGTAGCGGATGCGGTCGTCTGTCTGCACAAGGGGGGGCCGGTGCGCGGTGAGGCGTTCCCGCTGGGGCTCCTGGGCGCGGGGCCTGCTGCGCTGGCCTTGGACGCCGCGCTGTTCGCCCTGCTGGGCCAGTCGCCAGACACGGTGCCCCTGTGGGCCGAGGCTCTGCGCAGGGGCCTGCCCGGCGCGCGGCCTGAGGACGCTGGCTTTCCGCTGGAGCTCCCGGCCGCCTTCGACGCCTCCGGCTTCGTCATCGCGTCCGATCTGGACCCCATGTGCTTCGAGCCTTTGCGCTTCGTGCGCGGGCGGGTGAAGAGCGTGCTCGACAGCCTCGGCTGAGAGGAGCCTTGGACGCATCCCCGCGGTTTCGGGCCTTGCATCCTTCCCCGCGCTTGGCTATCACGACAAAATGTTTGAAAGGCAAGGAGCATGCATGGCCAGCGCCGATATCCGCCGCCGTCTCGTCGTTACCGGGCAAGTGCAGGGGGTGGGCTTCCGCCCCTTCATTTTTCGCTTGGCGGAGGAGCTGAAGCTCGTCGGCACCGTGCACAACGCGCCCGAGGGTGTGGTCATCGAGGTCCAGGGCCAGCACCGGTCCGTGGACCAGTTCGCCCGGCGCATGGAGGACGAGCAGCCGCCCCTGGCGCGCATTTTGCGCGTCACCATGCAGGACATCCCGGCCGAGGCCGGGGCCAGCGGCTTCAGCATCCAGAAAAGCACCGGCGGGGCGGGGCACGACGTGCTCATCAGCCCGGACACGGCGACCTGCCCGGAATGCCAGGCCGAGCTTTTCGACAAGACCAACCGCCGTTTCCTTTACCCGTTCATCAACTGCACCAACTGCGGGCCGCGTTTCACCATTACGAGAAGCGTGCCCTATGACCGGCCCAATACGTCCATGCACTGTTTTCCCCTCTGTCCGGACTGCCAGCGGGAGTACGACAACCCGCGCGACCGCCGCTTCCACGCCCAGCCCAACGCCTGTCCGGTGTGTGGGCCCAAGGTGTGGCTGGCGGACCGCTCCGGGATGGTGGTGGCGCGGCGCGACGAGGCCATGCGCAAGCTGGCGGCCATCCTCATGCAGGGAGGCATTGTCGCGGTGAAGGGCCTGGGCGGGTTCCACCTGGTGTGCGACGCCACCAGCCAGGAGGCCGTGCGCGAGCTGCGCCGCCGCAAGCACCGCCCGCACAAGCCGCTCGCCGTGATGGTGCCGAATCTGGACACCGCGCGCGCCCTGGCCCAGGTGTCCAGACCGGAGGAGCAGTGGCTCTCCGGGCGTCAGCGGCCCATCGTGTTGTGCTCCAAGGTGCGCGGCGCGCCTCTGGCGGAGTCCGTGGCCCCGGACGTGGACTTCGTCGGCCTGATGCTGCCCTACACGCCGTTGCACCTGGTGCTGTTTCAGCGCTACGGGCGGCTTTTGGCCCAGGAGCGGCAGAACATGCCCGCTGCGCTGGTCATGACTTCCGGCAACGCCAGCGACGAGCCCATCTGCCTGGGCAATCGCGAAGCCCTGGGCCGGTTGAATGGGATCGCGGACATCTTTTTGTTCCACAACCGCGACATCTTGATCCGCTGTGACGACTCCGTGGTGCGCGTGCTGCCCGGAACGGACGAGGTGCAGTTCCTGCGGCGGGCGCGCGGCTTCGTGCCGCAGCCGGTGTTCCTGCCCGAGAGCGGCCCCTGCGTCATGGGCCTGGGGCCGGAACTCAAGTGCACACTCACCTTCACCAAAGGCGATCAGGCCTTTGTGAGCCAGCACCTGGGCGATATGGAGAACATCGAGACCCTGGGTTTTCACCATGAGATTTCCGAACACTTCCAGGATATCCTGGAAGTGCAGCCCGAGCTGGTGGTGCGCGACCAGCACCCGAACTACCTCACCACCAGCGTGGCCCAGGACATGGCCCGCAAGACCGGCGTGACCACTGCCATCCTGCAGCACCACTTCGCCCACGCGCACGCGGTGTTGGCCGAGAACAAGCATCAGGGCCCGGCCCTGTGTCTGGCGCTCGACGGCACGGGCTTCGGCACCAACCAGCCCAACTTCGGCTCCAACTGGTCCATCTGGGGCGGCGAATGCCTGCTTGTGGACACCTTGACCCTGCACCACCAGCGCTTGGCGTACTTGGCCGAGTTCAGTCTGCCCGGCGGCGAGGCCGCGGTGCATGAGCCCTGGCGGCTGGCCCAGGCCCTGCTCTGGGAGCTGGACATCGAGTCCAGCGGCGAGGATGGCGCGCCGCCCTGGCCCTGGCTGCCTGAATTCGAGCAGGCCAGCCGTTTCCTGCCGCAGATCCTGCGCAAGAATCTGAACTGTCCGCTTACCTCCAGCTGTGGGCGCCTTTTCGATGCGGTTTCGGCCATGCTGGGCCTGTGTCTGCGCATGACCTATGAGGGACAGGCGGCCATCGTGCTGGAGCGCGCCCAGGATTTGTCCATCCCTCTGCGCGCGGCCGCGGTGTACCCTTGCCCGCTTTTGAAGAACGACGGGGGCGAGCGGCTCGATGCGGACAAGACTCCGCGTGAATTGGACACCTACAGCCTGTTCCGGGCGCTCCTCAAGGACATTTCCTCAGAGGTTCCCGTGCCGGTCATCGCCCGGCGCTTCCACGCCAGCCTCATCACCGGGCTGGCGGAAATGGCCCTGCACTTTGCAAAAATACACGGCATAGGCCACGTGGCCCTTTCCGGAGGGGTAATGCAGAACATGACCTTCGCCACCGAGCTGCCCGCCGAATTGGCCGCGCGCGGTTTGACGCCCCTGACGCACAAGATGCTGCCGCCGAATGACGGCTGTGTTTCCCTGGGCCAGGCGGCCTACGGCCAGCGCCTGCTGGCTCTGCGCGGGTCGTGCCCGGCATGAGCGCGCATATGGAGCAGTCTGGCCTGCGCACCCTGACCCTGCGCAAGAATGAGGACCGCCGCCTGCTTGCCGGGCACCTGTGGATCTTCAGCAACGAGGTCGACGTGGCCAAGACGCCGCTCACGGGCTTCGCGCCCGGAGAGTGCGCGCGGGTGGAGTCCGCCCAGGGCCGCCCGCTGGGCTCGGCCTACGTGAATCCCGCGGCGCTCATCGCGGGGCGCGTGTATTGCCAGGACGCCACGCGCCCGCTGGACGCCGAGCTTCTGCGCGCCCGCCTCGGCGCCGCCCTCGCCCTGCGGACGGACCTCTTTGACACGCCATACTACCGGCTGGTGTTCGGCGAGGCCGACATGCTGCCCGGGCTCGTTGTGGACCGCTTCGGCGACGTGCTCGCAGTGCAGATCGGCACGGCGGGCATGGAGCGCGTGCGCGCGCAGATTGTGGACGCCCTGGCCGAGCTTGTGGCGCCGCGAGGCATCCTGCTCAAGAACGATCTGCCGGGCCGCGAGCTGGAAGGCTTGGCGCGGGGCGTGGAGACGGCCTTCGGCGAGATCCCGGACGAGGCTGAGATTGAGGAGAACGGCTGTCGCTTCGTGTTTCCGCTGGCGGGCGGGCAGAAGACCGGCTGGTTTTACGACATGCGCGAAACACGCGCCCTGGCGGCGTCTCTGGCGGGCGGCAGGCACGTGCTGGACGTGTTTTCCTACGCGGGGGGGCTGGGCGTGGCCTGCGCCAAGGCCGGCGCCAGCGGTGTGATCTGTTTGGACGCCTCGGCCGTTGCCCTGTCCTACGCCGCAAAAAGCGCGGAGAAGAGCGGCGTTGCGGACAAGGTGGAGATGCTGGAGGCCGACGCCTTGGCGGGCCTGAAGGATCTGCGCGCCTCGGGTCGGCGCTTCGGCCTGGTGAGCGTGGACCCCCCGGCTTTCGTCAAGCGCCGCAAAGATATGGAGAAGGGGCTGGCGGCTTACCGCACGGCCAACCGGCTGGCGTTGGAATTGGTGGAGGACGGTGGATTCCTCATCGCCTGTTCCTGCTCGCAGCACGTGGGCCGCGACGACCTGCGCAAGGTGCTCGCCGGGGCCGCGCGCGACGCCGGGGTACGGCTCTCCATCGTGCGCCAGTGCCACCAGGCGGCGGACCATCCCATCCACCCGGCCATGCCGGAAACCGAATACCTCAAGGGCTTCCTGTGCCGCGTCACCCGGCCGGGCAGGGGACTCTGATGCCGGAACAAACGCCAGGAACGCGAGACATGCCCACGACGACCCCTCACCCTACCTCTCCGTCGGCCCCTCAGCCGACAATCGACCTGCGCCATGTGTGCTGTGGGCTGGTGCCCGCCATTCTGGACGAGCTCAAACGTTTCCAAGGCGACCAGGTGGACGTGCTCATCCGCGCGGGCATCGAACCGGAGATCATCAGCGGCTTCGGCACCGGCGGGGACTGGGCCTTCCAGTTTCTGCCGAGCTTCGGCTACGGCCTGGCCCGCTTCACCCGCCGTCCGCCCGATCCGGCCAAGCGCGTGCGCCTGGACACCCTCGACTATTGATCCCGCCTAGAAGTCCGGCATGCCGCCGAACATGAGCATATGCATGCGCCGCGCCATCTGCGGGGCGATGGGCGACTGCCAGTAGCCCAGGGCGTCCGCCACAAGGGACGCGCCGATGAGCAGCGCGAGGCAGCCTGCGGCGATGGCCCACCAGGGGATGCGTCTGCCGAAGAGGCTCACGCCCAGGCAGCCCTTCACCGGGCACGCGCCCACGCATTCCACGCAGCCCTGGCAATCGGGCGAGGCGACGCGCAGGGTTTTGTCCACCGGCAGGCCCACCGGGCAGGCCTTGGCGCAGCGGCCGCAGGACACGCACGTGTCGGCGTTGCGCGTGATGGCGGTGGGCGAGAGCCTGGCCAGCACCCCGAGCAGCGCGCCGTACGGGCACAACGCGCGGCACCAGAAGGCCGGGATGACGATGGACGCCGCCGCCAGCGCGCCCAGCGCGCCGAGCGTCACAGCCGAGGGGCTTTGGAAGAAGAGCAGCATCTTGGTGTCCGCCACCATGTTGAAGGGCGCGCGCAGGAACTCTTCCGTGTCCGCAAGATTCATGGTCACGGCCACCCAACAGAAGCCGAGCAGCAGCAAATACTTGGGCGCGCCGAGCAGGCGGCGGCCCCTTTGACCCGGCTGCCAGGTCAGGCCCAACTTGCGCCCCAGGCGCTCCAGCAGGTTGGAAAGGAAGCCCACGGGACAGATGTGGCCGCAGAAGCCCTTGCGCAGCAGAAGGCTCATGCCGACGATGGCCAGGAAAATGACCAGCCCGGCCGGGTGGACGGGATCCCACTGGCCGGTGAACAGCAGCCGCTTGGCGGCGATGAGCGCGCTGATGGGCAGGAAGCCTTCCACCGCGGGCGGCTTGGGAGTGAAGGTTTCGGTGAGGCCCAGGGCCCAGTTCACGTGGGCCAGGAAGCGCACGCCGGTCCAGACAAGGAACAATGCAAAGCCCGCCTGCACCAGGAGGCGCAGGCGCGAGGGCGTGAATATTTTACGCATCATGGTAAATTCCCAGGCTTATGCCCAGGCGCGGACCTCCGCCGCGAAGAGTTCCAGATTGTTCGGCTCGCCCTTCTTGTGCTCGTCCGGGTAGAGCAGGGCTGACATGTAGAACACGCTGCCGATGCGCAGGGCGTTGGCGGCGCTCATGGAGAAGAGCCCCAGGCGTTCTTCGGCCTCGCCGGCCCGGGGCCGTGGCAGGGCGTCCACAAGGGGCTGGGCGTCATCGGCCAGTTCGGCCAGCAGTTCGGCCTTCTTGCGCATCAGGGCCTGGTAGCCGGACTGGTCGCCCTGGCCATGCAGGATGGCCTCGGCCTCGGCCTCGATGGCCTTCACGGAGCGCGCCTTGTCGTCCAAAAAATCCGCCAGGGCGGCGATTGGTGTCGTGGTCATGCTGTGTATTCCTCCAACGGAACGTGTGCCGGAAAGGTAAGCCCGGCGGCCTGGCCTGGCAAGTGCGCGGTTCTGCACCATCCTTGCGCGGCTTTACAGACGTCCGCTTTCCCGGTACCTCAAGGCCTCGCATCAGTCCAAACCCGTTCAAGGAGGCCGACGTGTCCATACTCTCCGCAAGCCTGGGGCTCACCCGCTACCGCGTGGTGGAGGAAATCCCCGACTCCCTGTGGCGCGAGGTTCCCAAGCGCCTGACGGACAACGCCTTCCACGACATCGACGCCACGGTGGACGAGCGTTCCTGGGGCTGGTGCAACCTCGACAACATGCTGGACATGGACTGGGCCGACTCTCCGCCGGAGAAGGGGCACTACATGTGCTTCGGCCTCCGGCTGGACACGCGGCGCATTCCGCCCGCCGTGTTCAAGAAGCACTGCATGATCGCGCTGGCCCAGGAGCTGGCCCAGGCCAAGCAGGAGGGCAAGAGCTTCATCTCCAAGGACCGCCGTCGCGAGATCAAGGACCAGGTGATGCTGCGCCTGCGCGCCCGCAGCCTGCCGGTGCCCGCGGTGTTCGATGCCGTGTGGAACACCCAGAGCGGCCGCGTGCTTTTCGCCAGCACCAACTCCAAGGCCAAGACCCTGTTTGAGGACCATTTCAACCTGTCCTTCGGGCTCACGCTGGAACCGCTCACGCCGTTCTTTCTGGCCATGGACATGCTGGGTGAGGCCGCGGCCTCCCGCCTGGAAACCCTTGAACCCACGTCCTTCATTTAGGGAGCAGCACGAATGGATCTCGCACTCGCCGAACGCGAAAACACCATCCTGGGCCAGGATTTCCTGACCTGGCTGTGGCATGTCACTGAGGCCCGGGGCGGCGTGTTCAAGGACAAGGACGGCCGGGAATTCCACCTGCGCATGGAAGAGCGCCTGAGCGTGCAGGGCGGCGATGGCGAGGGCCTGGAGTCCGCCAGCGTGAAGAGCCCCAGCGGCGAGCTCACCGAGGCCCGAAGCGGCCTGCGCACGGGCAAAAAGGTCAACCGGGCGCAATTGCGCTTCGACCGCGACCCCGAGGCCTGGCAGGTGACGCTGAAGGATTCCGACTTTTCGCTCTCCGGCCTCAAGACGCCCAAGGTCGAGAGCGGCAGGGACGATGACGACGATCCGGACGCCCGGGTGCTGGAGAAGCTTTTTCTCGTCGAACAATGCCTGGAACTGCTCGACGGAGTGTACCAGGAGTTCCTGACCGTGCGTCTTTCGGTCAAATGGGCCGAGGAGACGCGCACCGTGGCCGCCTGGGTCGCCAAGGGATGACGTCCGTGCGGGAGGAACACCACGATCCCCGTCCGGTCTTTGCGGCCTATGGCGACAGTCTGGTCGCGGGCTGGGGCGTGTCCGACGCCGAGTCCCTGCCCGCGCGCCTGGAGCAGGAATTCGTTAAGGCTGGCAAACAGTGGCGCGTGCTGAACTTCGGCGTGTCCGGCGACACTTCCGTGGACGGTCTGGAACGCCTGCCCGAGGTGCTGGAGGCCAAGCCCCAGGCCGTGCTGCTGGAGTTCGGCGCCAACGACTGCTACCAGGGCCTGCCCCTGGATGAGACCCGCGACGCCCTGTACAAGATGATCCGCACCCTGCGCACGGAGAACATCCCCGTGTTCCTGGCGGGCTGGCGCACCAGCATCGACCTCTTCAAGCCCTACGACGACCCGGAGCTGGCCGGGCTGGTGCCGCTGGCCCCGCCCCTGTACACTCCCAAGTACGTCGAGGGCTTCAACCGGATGCACGCGGACCTGGCGCACCGCCTGAATGTGCCCTTCATGGCGCACATCCTGGCCCCCCTTGAAGGCCAGCCCGGTTGTTATCAGGCCGACGGCGTGCACCCGAACGCCAAGGGCGCCCGGCTTCTGGCCGAGGCCTTGGCCCCGCTCCTGTTGCCCCTGCTGTCCTAGTTGTGGAGTTATAGGAGGTTGTTCACTCGGCCCGAATCGGTCAAATTGGGTTTGCGAGAACTCAACTGCCGACAGGAGGACCGAGTGAACATCCATGCCAATGCCAGATTGACAGTCGTTCGTCGAGAGGAGTTGGT
>JARLHQ010000026.1 GCA_031292175.1 Humidesulfovibrio sp. | reverse complement strand
GCGTACCAACTCCTCTCGACGAACGACTGTCAATCTGGCATTGGCATGGATGTTCACTCGGTCCTCCTGTCGGCAGTTGAGTTCTCGCAAACCCAATTTGACCGATTCGGGCCGAGTGAACAACCTCCTATAACTCCACAGCTAGAGGAACCAGCTGGCCAGGATCACGGTGAAAACCAGGGACGGCAGCAGGTTCGGCAGGGCGATGTGCCGGATTTCCAGCATGTTGATGGCTATGCCAATCGTGAGCACCCCACCCACGGCGGAAAGCTCCGTGACCACGGCCGGGGCGACATATTGTCCGATGGCGCTGGCCGCATAGGTCGCCGCGCCTTCATACACCAGCACCAGCAGTGCGGAGACGAGAACTCCGGCCCCATAGGCCGAGGCAAAGGCGATGGCCGTCAGGCCGTCGATGAAGGCCTTGGTGGAGAGCAGGAAGTGGTCGCCGCGCACGCCCTCGTCCAAAGGCCCAAGCAGCGCCAGCGAGCCGCAGCAGAACACCGTCACGGAAACGACCAGGCCATCCGCGAAGAGCGGGTTGCCTGAGCGCAGCTTGGCCTTGACCCAAAGGCTGGCGTTCGCGATGCGCTCCTCCAGCCGCAGCGCGCTGCCGACTGCGCCGCCGAGCACAATGCTGGCGATGAGGATCTCCGGACTGGTGCTCCGCAGCGTCAACTTGATGCCCACCGCCAGCACGGAGAGCCCGAGGCCCTGGAAGATGCAGGCGCGGACCATTTCTGGAATGCGCCGACCCAGGGCCATGCCGACCCCGCCTCCGCCAAAAATAGCCGCTGCGTTCAAAATTGCGCCGATGGGCAGCATGGAGTGTCTCCTCTTGATGTCCGCCCGCGCGGACGCAGGGACGTCCCGCCGTTCCCGGGAGCGGGACGGCAGGGCGTCGTGACGTGTCGCGTGGGATTATTCGCCGGAAGCAGAGGCCAGGTTCAGCCGGGCGCGCAGCAGCACACGGCGGCAGATGGCCAGTTCACCCTCGGCGATGCCTTGCCCGGCTTCGTCCAAAATCCGCTGCACGAGGGCAACAAGGCGGGGCATGGCACGGCGGCCGGCAGGGCCCAGGTGGACCGTCTTTTCGCGCCGGTCGGCCGCCCCGGGCCTGCGTTCAATGTACCCGGACTGTTCCAGGCTGGACAGCAGCCGGGCCACGTTGGTCTTCTCCTTCAGCAGTTTCTCGCCCAGTTGCTGTTGGGTCATGCCCTCGGCATTCCAAATTTGCACCAGGGCGGTCCATTGCTCGCTGGAGATGGGGAAACCATTCGCTTGCATGCCCTGGTTGATGCGCCGGAGCACGGCCTTGGAAAACTGCGTCGCCAAGTGCCCCAGGGATTCCTTGAGCTGGTAGTGGGATGGTGCGTCGTTCATATGGTTGTTGTATGCAACTAATTGTGCTGTGTCAACCCCGAAGCCCGGGAAAGCGGCCGGGTGCTGGGTCGAAAATGCCGCGCTATTGAAACGGAGAGTTGCGTAGCGCAAAAAAAATGGTATACGTAGTGGCTCGTGGTTTGTTCAACTTCCTGGAGGCACTAATGGGCAAGCGCGCTGACACTGCGGACAATGTGGCCTTCCCCGTGCTGGTCTTGACCCAGCACCCCGAGGATTACGCAGGAAATCTTCGCGAGTCGGGGATTGAGCCTATCTTTGCACCCAACTTCGGGGATTTCTTGGACTGTCTCAAGGACCGGACCGTGTGCGGCTTTGTGCTGGAGGTGGATGAGGTGCTGCACAGCCCGGCCCTGGAGCGGGTGCACCTGTTCCAGCTGTCCGAGGTCTTCCCCCTGCTGCGGGTGCGTCGGCGGAAGCTGGACAACGCCCTGACGTACCTGGATGAGCCTGCGGAATTCGTCACCCGGGTGTCCCGGTTTCTTCCGCGTCCGGCCCGGATTGCGCCGCGCGCGCCGGTGATGCTTGAGGCGCTCCTGGCCGACGCGGACGATCCCCTGTTCTCCGCGCCCAAGCCGGGCACTATCCTTGATGTCTCAGCTAGCGGAGGGCTCGTGAACTGCGAAAAGGCTTTTGGCGGGGACGGCGTGCTGCGCCTGCGCATCGCCAAGCTCTCGGACCCGGCGCCGATCACTGCGGACGTCTGCTGGTGCATGAAGCACGGGCGGGATCATTTGCGGCACTGCGCCGGCGTGCGCTTCCGGGAGATCACTCCCGCGCAGGCGCGGGAGCTGGAGGAGCGGGCAATGGCTGGCGCCTAAGCGTATTGTGGGGAGAAGGGGGGCTGGCAGACCTCGGCGTTGACGCTCTGCGCGACCTCATTCAGGGGCACCGCACGGGCGCAGAGATAGCCCTGGCCCAACTGACAGCCCAGTTCCAAAAGAATCTGGCGCTGCCCCTCGGTTTCGATGCCTTCGGCCACCGTGCCGAGGTGCAGGCTCTCGGCCAGGGTGATGATGGCCCGGACGATCTCACGGTCCTCGGCGCTTTCCTGGATGCGGGAGACAAAACTACAGTCGATCTTCAGGCTGTCGAGCGGCAGCTGCTGCAGGGCGCTGAGCGAGGAGTATCCGGTGCCGAAATCGTCAATGGCGATGCCCACGCCGCGCGCCTTGATGCGCGAGAGGATTTTGGCCGAGGATTCTGGGTGCTTCATGATGGAGGATTCGGTGACCTCGAGCACCAGCGACATCGGCGGCAGACCAGAGGCGGCCAAAACGCGGTCGATCTGCTCCGCGAGGCCCTGCCGTGCGAACTGCCTGGGCGAAAGGTTCACGGAGAGGGTCAGTTCCCTGGCCTCGGGATGGATGCGCTGAAACTCGGCCATTTCCCGGCAAGCGCGGTCCAGGGCGAAGCTGCCCAGCTCAAAGATGGAGCCGGACTCCTCGGCCACGGGGATGAATTCCACTGGGCTCACCGCGCCGCGCGTGGGGTGGTTCCAGCGCAGCAGGGCCTCGAAGCCGTGCAGACGTTTGGCCCGCAGGTCGAAGGTCGGCTGGTAGAGCATGAAAAATTCGTCATTGCCGAGGCCCCTGCGGATGTCATTCTCCAGACTCATGATCTCGATGGCGGCGGCGTGCATGCTCTGCTTATAGACCACCACGCGGTTGCGCCCCAGGTGTTTGGCGCGGTGCAGGGCGATGTTGGCGTTGCGCAGGATCTCCTCCGGCCCGATGGGCTCCGCCGGGGGATAAGCCACGCCGAAACTGGCCTCCACCTGCATGGTGTGTCCGCCGATGTCCATGGGGGTCTTCAGGCTTTTGCGGATGCGCCGCAGGGTGAGCAACACCTCCCGCTCGGAAAGTTCCTCAAGCACGAGGGCGAACTCGTCGCCGCCGTAGCGGCACACGGTGTCCATGCGCCGGGTGCAGGCCAGAAGGCGGCTGGCCACCTCGCGCAGCAGCAGGTCGCCTGCCTCGTGTCCCAGGCTGTCATTGATGATCTTGAAGCGGTCCAGGTCCATGAATACCACGGCGAAGCGCATGTCTGGCCTGCGTTGCGCGCGCTCGTTCGCCAGGGCGATGCGGTCCAGGCACAGGGTGCGGTTGGCCAGTCCGGTCAGGGGGTCGTGCAGGGCCCGGTGACGCAGCTGGCTCTCCATCTGCTTGCGTTCGGTGATGTCCACGAAGATCGCCGCGAAGCCGCCGTCCACCCAAGGCACGGCGGAGAGGGCCACATGCTTGCCCAGAGGCTGGAGCATCGTCTCTATGCTGAAGGCCTGCCCGGTTTCAGCCACCTCGGCCATCTCGGCCAAAAAGGGCGGCTGCGGCAGGCCGAAGAATTCCGTGACCAGCTGTCCGGCTGCGAACTGAGCCTTGATGTTGAAGATTTCCTCGTAGCTGTGATTCACCGCCTCCAGGCGGAAATTCACGGCCTGGCCCGCCTCGTCGTGCACCAGGGTGCACAGCGCCACGCCTTCGGCCATGTTGTCGAAGAGTGAATGGAAGCGCCGCGCGCTTTCCTCTAAGGCCGCCTCCGTTTTGCGTCGGCGCTGCACCTCTTTCTCCAGCAGAAAATGGCGCAGGCCCAGGCCCATGCCCAGGGCGGTGAACAGGAGCACCATGGAGGCCAAGGGCATCAGATACAGGGCGAAGCGGTCCAGGCTGGCCAAGATCTCGGATTCCGGCGTGGCCACGCAGAGAGACCAGAACGTGTCGCCCAGTTTGATGGGCATGAACACGGCGAGCTTGCGGATCAGCCCGGGGGCCTGGTCGCGCACACGGTCGAAGGTGAAGTTCGCCGTGCCGGACTCGCCCGCGAGCATGCGCTTGACCACGGCCCGCAATTCCGGGAAGTCCCTGGTGACTTCCCTGTAGCTCTGGCCTGCCAGATCCGGCACGGGGCTGTACAGCAACACGCCTTTCTGGCTGTAGACGAAGGCGTAGCCGGTTTCAGCCACGCGCACGCCCTCCAGGTAGCGCCGGGCAATGGCGTCGAAGTTGAGCAGAATGCCCAGCGTGCCTTCGAACCGCTCGCCCTTGAACACTGGAACGTGCAGGATGATGGTGCGATATCCCTGGGCCGAGGTGATGACGTCGCTGAGAACGGGACTGTGCGTGGCCAGGATCCTCGACACATGTTCCTGGTTGGTGATGTCCCGTCCGGCCACGGAGTTGTCTGGGGTAGAGAACCGGATGACACCCCTGGGGCTCATCCGGGTGATGGCCATGACCTCGCCCGAGTTCTCGCGCTGCACGGCGAACAGATATTTTTCACCCTCGGCGTCCAGGCTGATGACGTGCGTGTTCTGAGCCACGGACCAGGCCAGGTTCCGGACGTTGGCGAAATAGTCCTGGATGCCTTGAACCGCCTGCCGGGCCAGGATGGTCTGCTGGGCGTTCAGGTTGGCCAGGGCTTCCTGCCGGGCAACGGCATATGCGCCATAGAGCAGCGCGCCGCAAATCAGGCTGCCGCAAAGCAGTCCTGCGAGCATCAGTGTGGTGAAGGGTGGCATACGGCGCATACTTTTATCGTACCATCGGATCAACCTATCGGTAAAGGTGCGTTTGTTGTTATGTCTAATCTGATAGAACAGGCGGAAGGACGAACATGGCGGCAAAGGCCCAAGATTTTGGACCGCCCCCCTCCCGACACTTGAAATTGGTGGTGAAACCAGTACATTTCAGGCCGTCCGCTGGCGAGACGCGCGGGAATAACAGCTATCGGGAGCAGGAACATGGAACAGAAAGCAGGCGGCGATATCTTTTTGCGGCGGCTCAAGTGGCTCACCCTGGCCATCATCGTCGTGATCGTGGTTTGGTATGCCGCTCCTATGGGCTTGCGTCTGTTCGGACGCGAGTCGGAGGCTCCGCGTCCCGTGACCCCGCGTGGCGACCTCGCCGCGGATGAAAAGGCCACGATTGCACTTTTCGAGCGTTCGCGGGACTCGGTGGTGTTCATCGCCACCACCCAGCGTGTGATGGAGTTCTGGAGCCGCAACATCTTCACCATCCCGCGCGGGGCCGGTTCCGGCTTTGTGTGGGACGAGAAGGGCCACATCATCACCAATTACCACGTCATCGCCGGCGCGGCGGAGGCCCGTGTGCGCTTCTCCGACGGCAAGGAGTTCACGGCCACCCTGGTGGGCGCCAGCCCGTTGCACGACCTGGCCGTCTTGCGCATCGATGGGGCCGGGAAGCGCGCGCCCCTGCCGCTCGGCACCTCGGGCGACCTCAAGGTGGGCCAAAGGGTTTTTGCCATCGGCAACCCCTTCGGGCTCGACTGGACGCTGACCACAGGCATCGTCTCGGCGCTTGACCGCTCGCTCAAGAACGAGGACGGCGGCGTGGTGGAGCATCTGATCCAGACCGACGCGGCCATCAATCCCGGCAATTCCGGCGGCCCGCTGCTCGACTCCGCCGGGCGGCTCATCGGCGTGAACACCGCCATCTACAGCCCCTCCGGGGCCTCGGCGGGCGTGGGCTTCGCCGTGCCCGTGGACGCGGTGAACCGCGTGGTGCCGCAGCTCATCAGCAAGGGCAAGTACGTCCGGCCCGCGCTTGGCATCGACGTGGACCAGCGCACCAACGACATGGTGACCGCGCAAATGGGCGTCAAGGGCGTGCTGGCGCTGCGCGTGCAGCCCGGCTCCACCGCGGCGATGGCCGGGCTCGTGGGCGCGCGCATGGCCACGGACGGCTCCTTCATCCCGGGCGACATCATTACCGCCGTGGAGGGCAAGCCCGTGGACAGCGTGCCGGCGCTGCTCGCTCGGCTGGACGACTTCAAGATCGGCGAGCATGTGCACCTTACCATCCGGCGCGAGGGCAAGGACAAGGACGTTCTGGTGACGCTCCAGGCCGAGGGGCAGAGCGGCCAGCACCCCATTGAGCCGGGCCTGGGAGAGTAGGCCCCGGCTGCGCGGCCTCAGCACCTCAACAACAAAAGGCCCCGGGAGCATTGCTCCCGGGGCCTTTTGTTGTTGAGCGGGGCGGTGTTACTTGTAGTAGACCTTGAGGGCGTTGGTGTGCGGCTCCACCTGGCCCGGGGTGGGCTGTCCGGCCACGATGACTGCGCTCTTGCCCGGGGTGAACTGGGGCGAGTCGTGGATGTATTTCTCGGCGCGCTGTACGTGGTTCTCCAGCTGGGTGGAGACATGGCGCGGCTCTACGCCCCAGAAGAAGTTCAGGTGCTTCACCGTGGGTGGGTTCGGGGTCAGGGCGTGGACAATGTGCTCCGGCCGGCGGGAGGATAAAAAACGAGCAGTGGAGCCGGACTCCGTGTGCGCCACCAGACCTTCGCTCTCGGCGTTCTGGGCCAGCAGGCAGGCGGCGTAGGCCAGATACTTGGCCGGGTTCTTCTCCACCTTGGGCGCGAACGGACCCTTCATACGTTCGATGTAGTATGGCTCGGCGTTCGCCGCGATCTCGCTCATGAACTTCACGGCCTCCACGGGATAGTTGCCCATGGCCGTCTCCTCGGAGAGCATTACGCAGTCCGCGCCGTCAAGCATGGCGTTGGCCACGTCGGCGGCCTCGGCCCTGGTGGGCAGCGGGTTGTTCACCATGGAGAGCAGCATCTGCGTGGCCACGATGACGGCCTTCTGGGCGTGGCGGCAGGCGCGGATGATGCGCTTCTGGATCACCGGCACGGCGGAGAGCGGGCACTCCAGGCCCAGGTCGCCGCGCGCCACCATCACAGCGTCGGTGAGGCTCAGGATGGATTCCAGGTTGTCCACGGCGTTCTGCCGCTCAATTTTGGCCACCACGGGAATATGGCGGCCGTGCTTCTCGATCTCCGAGCGGATGTCGCGGATGTCGTCGAGCGTCTGCACAAAGGAGAGGGCCACGGCGTCGAGCCCGATGTCCATGCCCTCGTGCAGGTCGCGGCGGTCCTTGGCCGTCAGCGCGGGCAGGGGATGGAACTTGCCGGGAAAGGCGATGCCTTTCTTGGAGGTCAGGACGCCGCTATTCCTTGATTGCATGACGAAAAGTTTGTCCGCCTTGCGCACCTCAGTGACGGTGAATTGGAGCATGCCGTCGGAAAGTGAGACGGGCATGTCCACGGCCAGACCCCGCAGCAGTTCGGGCATATCCAGGCTCACAAAGGGCAGGTCGGCGAGGACGCCGCGCTCGTCGGGCAGACCGAGGGCCAATCGCTGGCCCTTGATCACCTGCAGGGGCGATCCTTCCACCTCGCCGATGCGCACCTTGGGGCCGCACAGGTCGCCCATGATGGTCAGCGGCTGGCCCAGGTCGTCCTCCAGTTTGCGGATGAGCTTGACCGTGGGCAGGAAGGTGGCGGCGTCGGAGTGCGAGAAGTTCAGGCGGAAGATGCGGGCGCCATACTCCACCATGGCCTTCATCGTGTCATAGTTGTTGGAGGCCGGTCCAAGGGTGGCGACGATCTTTGTGTGCATGGCTCTTCCTCGCTTGGGGGCTTAAGTTGGGAGGCAATATCTGTTGTTTATGCCGGAATGGCCTTGGGTTCAAGGGAAATGACGCCGCCTGAACCCGCCCGGGCCTGGCGCATCATGATGCCTGGCCGGACCGCACGCGGCGCAGGGCGGCCTGCAATTCGGCCATCTGCAGGGGCTTGGCCACGTGGTCGTCCATGCCCGCCCGCAGGAAGCGCTCGCGGTCGCCGCTCATGGCGTGGGCGGTGAGGGCGATGATGCGCACGCGGGCGCGCTCGCCCAGCTCCGGCATGGCCCGGATGATCCGCGTGGCCTCCACGCCGTCCAGCTCCGGCATCTGCACGTCCATGAGCACGCAGTCGAAGGCCTCGCGCTTGAGGGCCTCGATGGCCTTGCGGCCGTTGTTCACGGCCACGCACTCGTGCCCCAGGCGCTTTAGCATCACCTTGACGGAGAGCTGGCTGATCTCGTCGTCCTCGACCACCAGGACATGCAGGCTGGGCTGGGGGCCCTGATCCCGTTCGGCGGGGTCTTCCGCCTGCCTGTCCGGCTGCGTGGGGGACGTCTGCGCGGCGACGGTGAGCGGCAGCGAGACATGGATGGTCGTGCCCACACCAAGCTCGCTCTCAACGCAGATGTTGCCGCCCATGAGGTCCACAATGCGCTTGACGATGGCCAGGCCCAGGCCCGTGCCCTCATGGCGGCGGGCGAAGGAGGAATCGCTCTGGGTGAAGCGCTCGAAGAGATAGCTCATCTTCTCGTCTTCAATGCCGATGCCCGTGTCCGCGACCCAGAGATGCAAATGGACCAGATTCGGCCTGGCGGCGTTTGGCATGGCCTGCGCCCCGATGTGCACCGTGCCCTTCTGTGTGAACTTTATGGAGTTGCCCACCAGGTTGAACAGAATCTGGCGCAGCCGGGCTTCGTCGCCCAGGAGCAGCTCCGGCACGGAGGGGACGATGTCGCAGAACAGGGACAGCCCCTTGCCCCGGCTGACGAAGCCCAGGACGTTCGCCACGGCCACGCAGACCTCGCGCAACTGGAAGGGCTCGTGGCGCAGGGTTGCGCTGCCCGCTTCCAGGCGTGAGAAGTCCAGGATGTCGTTCAGAAGGTCGAGCAGCCTGCGCCCAGCGTCAAGGGCCATGTCGGTGAAGCGTTGCTGTTCCTCCGGCGTGGTGCCGTGTTGCAGCAGTTGCAGCATGCCCAGCACGCCGTTTAATGGCGTGCGTATCTCGTGGCTCATGTTGGCCAAAAACTCGCTTTTGGCCTTGGCTGCGGCCTCGGCCAGCTCCTTGCTGCGCACCAGCGCGTCCTGGGCGCGCTCGCGATTCACCATCTCCCAGGCCATGCCGGCCAGAACCGTCAGCGTGTCGATGTCGCGCTCGTCGTAGTCGAAGGGCTTGTTGGCCACGGCCATGCAGGCCACCAGCCGGCCCCTCTCCTTCACGGGCACCATGAGCTCCCGCGTGAGCGGCACATGGCCTTCGGGCAGGTCCTGGGGGAGGCTCGCCGGGGTGTTGCGCAGCACCGGACGGTTCGAGCGCACGGCCCTGGCCCAGCCGGACATGCCTTGGCCCGAGGTGGTGCAGCGCTCCCTGGTGCTGGTGGACCAGTACAGGGGCAGGGGGGCGCCGTCCTCATCCGCCATGAAGAAAAATCCGGCCGAACTCAAGGTGATGGCCTCGGCCTCGTCCAGGGCGGCTGTCAGCACGGCGTCCGTGCCGCCTACCTGGGCCACGCGGGCCAGTTCCAGGCGCGTCTCCAGGATGCGCTGCACGCGCTTGCTCTCGGTGATGTCCGCGCACATGCCGAAGCTGCCCGTGAAGCAGCCGTCCGGCCCGCTGATGGGGCTGGCGCTCATCAGGGTCCAGACCTCGGCGCCGTTCCTGGCGCGCAGGCGGCATTCGTAGCGTTCGGCCCAGCCTGCGTGCCGTGTGCGCATGTGGACCTTGTGGCCTCTGCGGTCGGGCGGAAACATGAAGTCATTCATGCGTTTGTCCAGCATCTCCTCCATCTCGTATCCGAGCATGGTCGCCATGGTGCGGTTTACGTAGGTGGTTCGGTCCTCGGGGCCAAGGATCCAGATGCCCTCGTTGGCCGTCTCCACAATGCGGCGGAAGCGTTCCTCGCTTGCCTCCAGGGCCTGGAGCACGGCTTTGCGCTCGGAGATGTCCTCCTTCACCGCGACGACATGGGTGATCTCCCCGTCCGCGTTGCGCAGGGGGGTGATGACGGCCGCTTCCCAGTATGGCTGGCCGTTTTTGCGTCTGTTGCGGAACTCGCCGTGCCAGTCCTGACCGTTGATGATGTCCTGCCACAGCCCAGCGGAGGACTCCGGCGCGAACTCCTCGGAATCCAGGAAGTGCACGCGGGTCCCCACGGCGTCCTGCGCGTCGTAGCCGGTGATCTTCCCGTAGGCCGGGTTCACGTACTCAATGCGCCCGGCGAGATCTGTGATGACGATGGCGGTCGGACTTTGCTCCAAGGCGCGGGAGAGCTTGCGCAGCCTGTCCTCGACCATCTTGAGGTTGTGGATGTCCAGGCAGTGGCCGATGTATCCGGCGAAGGAGCCGTCGCTGTCGTAGCGGGGCGTTCCCTGGTCTACGATCCAGCGGTATTCTCCGCTGGCGTGGCGCAGGCGGTACTCCATGCTGAAGCTCTCGCGCCGGTCGAAGGCGCCGGCGTAGATCTTCATACAGCGGTCCATGTCGCTTGGGTGCATGCCCTCGGTCCAGCCGTCGCCCAGCTCTTGTTCGAGGCTGCGCCCGGTGAAGCGGAGCCAGGGTTCATTGAAGGAGTCGCAAAGCTTGTCGAGCCCGGAGGTCCAGATGAGCGCCTGCCCGTTGTTGGCCAGGGTGCGGAAATGCTGTTCGCTTTCTTTGAGCGCCTGTTTGAAGCTCTTCTCCTTGGATTGGTCGCGGAACACGAGCACCACGCCGACCACCTTGCCCGCGTCGTCCCGGATGGGCGCGGCGCTGTCGGCGATGGGGCGCTCCTCGCCGTCCCGGGCCTCAAGCAGGATATCATCGTCCAGGGACACCTGGGCACCCTCGCGCAGCACCTGGACCACGGGGTTGTCGATGCTTTGGCGCGTCTGTTCATCCTTGATGTTGAAGATTTCGCACAGGGGTTTGCCCCTGGCCTCCGCGTCCGTCCAGCCCGTCATGTTCTCGGCCACGAAATTCAGGAGCTCCACGCGTCCCCGGTCGTCCGTGACGATGACGCCGTCGCCGATGCTGCGCAGGGTGATCTCATGGCGCCTGGCCAGGTCTTTGCGCTGGGCTTCGACATTTTCCCTGACCCGCGCGGCGAAAAGCAGCATGATGCCGCCGCCGCTGAGCATCAGTGCCGAGAGGGCCAGGGCCAGGGTATACTCCCGGGTCAATGTCTCATGCAGGCGGACCATGTATTTCCGGGCGCGGGCGTCCAGGGTGTCCGTGTGGCTTTCCAGGTCGTGGTAGGCAATGCGCAGGGCGGCGACCCGCTCCGGGCTTGTGGTGCGCGGGTCCCCCAACAGGGCCAGGCTGGCTTTGAAGGTCCGCACACTGTCGCGGATGTGCGCGGCCACCTGTTCGTCCTCCAGTCCGCTCGCGGCCAGCGCGCTGTCAAAGGCGCCCAGGGCCTGGTCGATCTGGGCCAGCCCCTGCTCACGCTGGAAGGGGGAGCCCGCATTTCCCGCGAGGCTGATGGCGAGCAGACCATTGGTGAGATCAATCCTGGTTTGCCGCAGGGCGTCCTGGCGCAGCGTGGCCTGGTGAAGCCGCTCCTGGTGCGAGAGGTGCAGCCAGCTGATGATCCCGAACGCCGCTATGGTCAGGGTGATGAGGCACCAAACCTCCCAGCGCAAGCGTTGGAGCCCCTTGCCGGGCCGGTTGGACGATGCGGCTGCGGGCGGCTTCATTGCGCAAGTATCTCCCCGGTGCTCTTCGTTCCTGGATACTCTCCGCGCGCGAAGCCGAAACGGTGCATGATATCCTGGTACTCCGTCCCGGCCATGGTGTCCTTGAGTGCGGTATTCCAGGCTTGGAGGAGCTTCTTGTCCCCCTTGCGGAAGGCGAAGGCTCCATATCCCGCGCTGCCTGTGTGGGCCTCTTCCGGCTGCTTAAAGGGCTGGGCTTTTTCTGTCTTGCCCAACTGCTCGTGTTCACCCATCCAGGCGATGGTGGGCGAGGACAGGGCCAGGGCGTCGGCCACGCCGCTCTCTACGGCCACGCGGCCGGTCAGGGCGTCCGGGACGAGAATCATTTGGGATTCCGGCAGGCCGATGCGCCGCAGGATATCCGCCTCCACGCTACCGGTCAGCGCGGCCATGCGGACTCCGGAATCCGCCAGGGCGTCCGTGTAGGCTGTGAGCTTGTGCGGGTTTCCCTTGGTCACCAGCAGTCCCTGCGCCACATGAAAGATGGGCTCGGAGAAGTTGATGCGCTTGGCGCGCCCGGGCGTGATGAACATGCCCGCGGCGATGACGTCGATGCGTCCTTCCTCCAACTCGGTGATGAGCGCGCCGAAATCCGCCACGCGCCACTCGATGCGTCCGATGCCAAGCTTGGCGGCGATGCGTTTGGCCAGCTCCGGCGATTGCCCCGTGACTTGGCCGCCGGGCAGGAGAAAGGCGTACGGGGCCTCCACGGCGTAGCCGATGCGGATGGTCCCGGAGCCGAGGATGTTCGAGAGGGAGCGGTCTCGCGTCAGGATGCCGTGCAGGCCGAAGGCGGCAGCCAGAAGTGCCGCGACGGCGATGGCTGCGATGGCGGCGAGGGTCCGGCGGCTCATGACGGCTCCTTTCAGGGAAACCTTGTGCGGCGGTGCGTTTGTTCCTTCGCGGCCGGTATTACGGTGCGGAGGACAAAAAATACGACTATTTTTTATATGTCCTTCCCGCGTCGCGAGTCAACCACGCAGCGGATGTTGCGATAGCTTTGTTTCCGCCATTGCCCGAGGGGGGGCAGAGGCGGTTGCCGCCGGGCGCGCCGCGGCATTGGAGGCCACTGCCGTGCCCGCGAGCGCTGGCGCGAAAGCACGGAGCCTGACCCCGTCTTCAGGACTTGCCGCACGGGCCCGATCTGCCTACTCTGCGGCCAGGCGATCCGCGTCCGCCGGTTCCTTTTGCCCCTGCACGCGGCCGCAGGGCATCAACAGTAAGGAAGCACACCAGTGAATGAAAACTATTGCCCCCGCATTGCCGGGGAGCTCTCCCTGTCCGTGTCCCAGGTGTCCGCCGTGGCCCGACTGGTGGAGGAGGGCGCGACCATCCCCTTCATCGCCCGCTACCGCAAGGAGGCCACCGGTTCGCTCGACGAGGTGGTGGTCGCCGCCGTCCGTGACCGGTTGGAAGCGTTGGCCGAACTGGACAAGCGCCGCGAGGCCATTTTGGCGTCGCTTGAGGAGCGCGGTCTGCTTGACCCGGTGCTGAAAGCGGCGGTGGAGCAAGCCGCGGACAAGGCCCGGCTGGAGGATGTGTACCTGCCGTATCGGCCCAAACGCCGCACTCGGGCCATGCTGGCGCGGGAAAAAGGCCTGGAGCCGCTCGCCAAGGCGCTCATGGCCCAGCAGGGCCGGGACCCCCTGGCCCTCGCCCGGCCCTTTGTGGACGCGGACAAAGGCGTGCCCGACGCGGAGGCGGCGCTGGCAGGGGCTCGGGACATCATCGCCGAGGCCATGGCCGAGGAGCCCCGCCTGCGCGCCAGCGCACGCGAACTCTTCGCGCGCCGGGGCCGCTTCCAGTCCAAGGTGGTCAAGGGCAAGGAGCAGGCAGGGGCCACGTACCGCGACTGGTTTGTCTGGGACGAGCCCCTGCGCGCCATCCCAGGGCACCGCGCCCTGGCCATGTTCCGGGGCGAGGCCGAGGGCTTCCTGGCGCTCAGTCTGCGCCCGGCCGAGAACGAATTGCTTGAGCTGGCGCAGCGCGCCTATGTGCGCGGCCGGGGCACGGATTCCCAGGAGGTCGCGGCCGCCCTGGCCGACGGCTGCAAGCGCTTGCTTGCGCCGTCGCTGGAGAACGAGCTGCGCGCCGAGGTCAAGGCCAGGGCCGATGCCGAGGCCATCCGGGTCTTCGCGGCAAACCTGCGCGGGCTCCTGCTCGCCCCGCCCCTGGGGCAGAAGCGCGTGCTGGCGCTGGATCCCGGCTTCCGCACCGGGGCCAAACTGGCCGTGCTGGACGCCCAGGGCATGCTTGCGCAGCACACGACGATCTACCCCACCACCTCCGCAGGGCAGCGCGAGGTCGCCGCCGCGACGCTCAAAGAGCTGTGCGCCACGTTTGGCGCCGAGGCCATCGGCATCGGCAACGGCACGGCCGGGCGCGAGACCGAGGCCTTTGTGCGTGGGCTTGACCTGGGTCTCCCCGTGGTCCTGGTGAACGAGGCCGGGGCCTCCATCTACTCCGCGTCCGAGGCCGCCCGGCGGGAGTTCCCGGACCTGGACCTGACCGTGCGCGGCGCGGTGAGCATCGGACGCAGGCTCATGGACCCGCTGGCCGAGCTGGTCAAGCTGGACCCCAAGTCCATCGGCGTGGGGCAGTACCAGCACGACGTGGACCAGGCGGGCCTGCGCCGGGCGCTCGCCGACGTGGTCGCAAGCTGCGTCAACGCCGTGGGCGTGGACGTGAACACGGCCAGCCAGGAGCTGCTGGCGCATGTCTCCGGTTTGGGGCCGGTGCTGGCGAAGAATATTGTGGAGCACCGCGCGGAGAACGGCCCCTTCCGCAGCCGCGACGCCTTGAAGAAGGTCAAGCGCCTGGGGCCCAAGGCCTTTGAACAGGCGGCGGGCTTTTTGCGCGTGCGGGGCGACGAGCCCCTGGACCTGAGCGCCGTGCACCCGGAGCGCTATGCCTTGGTGCGGCGCATGGCCAAGGACGCCAAGTGCGCTGTTCCGGAACTGCTGGCCGACCCGGCGGCGCGCGCCCGTGTCCGCCTGGCGGCATACGTGGACGGCGACATCGGGTTGCCCACGCTCACCGACATCATGGCCGAGCTGGAGAAGCCCGGCCGCGACCCGCGCGCGGCGTTCAGCGCCTTCGCCTTCGCCGAGGGAATCAACCGCATCGAGCAGCTGACTCCCGGCATGGAGCTGCCCGGCATCGTCACCAACGTCACCAAGTTCGGGGCCTTTGTGGATGTCGGCGTGCACCGCGACGGCATGGTCCATGTGAGCCAGCTGGCGGACCGTTTCGTGGCGGATCCGGCGCAGGTGGTGCGCGTGGGCCAGGAAGTGCTGGCGCGCGTGACGGAGGTGGATTTGCAGCGGGGCCGGATAGCCTTGAGCCTGCGGGGACTTGCGGGGCCGGAAAGCCCGGCGTAGGGCGTGAGCCCCGGCGTGCGGGGCTTGTCTCGGACGGCTCAGGGCGCTATGGGGTTGGGTCGGGTGTGTGGGTCGTTTTCGTGTCATTCAATGCTTTGCCAATAAAATCGCCGGAGGAGCCGTATGCGAGCGCCTAAAATTTCCGCTGTCCTGTTGTCCCTGGCCGCGCTGGCCCTGTTCAGCCTGACCACCGCGGCGCAGCCCGCCTGGGCCGCGGCGAAGAAGACGCGCGTGGCCTTCGTGCTGCTGGAGTCCATCAACGACCAGGGCTGGACCACGGCGCACCACGACGGCATCGAATACATGAAGAAGTCTCTGGGCAATCAGGTCGAGGTCTCGTACACCGAGAACGTGCTGTCGCCCACGGACGCCGAGCGCGTCATCCGCAATTATGCGCGCCAGGGCTACGACATCATCTTCGGCACCACCTTCTCGCACATGCAGCCCATGTACAAGGTCGCGGCCGAGTTCCCGAACGTGAAGTTCATGAACTGCTCCGGCTTCAAGACCCGGCCCAACATGGGCACCTACATGGTGCGCGTCGAGCAGGGCGAGTACCTTGCGGGCTACATGGCCGGCCTCATGGGCTTCAAGGACGTGGGCACCGTGGCCACTCAGCCCATTCCCGAGGTGGTGCGCGGCATCAACGCCTTCACCCTGGGCCTCGAGCGCGGCCTCACCGAGTCCAAGACCAAGTTCGATCCCAACAAGGTCAACACCATCGTCTGGCTCAAGTCCTGGCGCGACGCGGTGAACGAGACCACCCTGGCCGAGGTGCTCGTGGCCCAGAAGCATGACCTCATCCGCCAGATGGCCGACACCTCCGACTCCTCCAAGGCCGCGTGCCTGAAGGGCGTGCCCGCCGTGGGCTACGGCACCGACGCCGCCAAGTACGGCGCCTCCTGCGCGCTGACCTCCACCATCTTCCAGTGGGGCCCGGTGTACACGGACATTGTGAAACAGGTCATGGCCGGAACCTGGAAGAGCGAGCAGATCTTCAGCGGCTTCGAAGGCGGCGGCGTGGGCCTGGCCTCCTTCGGCAAGGCCGTGCCCAAGGCCGTGGCCGCCAAGGTCCTGGCCCTGAAGGCCAAGATGGCCAAGGGTGACGACATGAGCTTCGTCGGCCCCATCGTCGATCAGGCCGGGGTGGAGCGTGTCAAGAAGGGCCAGAAGCTTCCGGATCAGGAGCTTCTGGCCATGCGCTGGTTCGTCAAGGGCGTTTTCGGCAAGCTGCCGGAGTAGCCCCAACGCTTCCTGAAGACCATTGTCCGGGGGGGCGGGGCGACCCGGTCCCCCCCGCTTTTTTTTGACCCGCTGCCGTGGATGTTTGCGCCATGCTTGAGAAACAAGAACCGCCACTGCTTTCCTGCCGGGGCCTGACCAAGCGCTTCGCCAGTCCCGCCGAGGCTTCCGGCGGAGGCTTCGTGCTGGCCAACGCTGGGGTGGACCTGGATCTGCGCGCGGGCCGCGTGCATGCTTTGCTTGGCGAAAACGGCGCGGGCAAGAGCACGCTCATGTCCATGCTCTCCGGCTGGCACAGGCCGGACGCCGGGACGCTGGCGCTGCGTGGCGCGCCGCTCGTGCTCGGCTCCCCGGCCGCGGCGATGCGCGCGGGCATCGGCATGGTGCACCAGCGCTTTTCCCTGGTGGAGGCCCTGACCGGCGCGGAGAACCTGGCTCTGGCCGATGGCGGCCGTGTCTCCGCCCGCAGGACCAAGGAACTGGCGCAACGCTTCGGCTTGGCGCTTGATCCGGGCAAGCGCGTGTCGGAGATGAGCATGGGCGAGCGCCAGCGCCTGGAGATCCTGAAGCTTCTGGCCCGCGACGCGCATATCCTGATCCTCGACGAGCCGACCAGCGTGCTGGCTCCGGCGGAAATCAGCGGCCTGTACGCCAGCCTGCGGCGTCTGGCGGACCAGGGCCGGGCGGTGGTGCTCATCACCCACAAGCTTTCGGAGATTGCCGGCGCGGCGGATGAGGTCTCGGTGCTGCGCCGGGGGCGCATGATCGCGCACAACCTGCCGCGCGATCCGGCCCTGGCGGACGGTTGGGACATGGCCGAGCTGTCGCGCCTGATGGTCGGGCGCGACGTGCCGGACTGCGTGGCCTCCAGCGTGCCGCCGTCCTGTGTCCTGGGCGCGCAGGATGACGGGCTCCAGGGGGCGGAGCACAGCGAGACCACGCTTAGCGTGCGGGGCCTGACCGCTCAAAGTGGCCAGGGCGAGCCGCCGGCCTTTGCCGATGTGGATTTCGAGATCGCGCGTGGGGAGATTCTGGCCATCGTGGGCGTGGCGGGCAATGGCCAGGAGGCCCTGGCCGCCACCCTGGGCGGCATGGAGCGCCCGGCGCGCGGGAAGATCACCATCCAGGGCCGTCCGTACGACCGCGCCCTTGTGGCCTACGTGCCCGAGGACCGGCACGGCGCGGGCACGGTGCCGAACCTGACCCTGGCCGAGAACATGCTGCTTTCGACGACCCGCAGCCGCGGGGCCATTTTCGCGCGCGGCGCGGGCTCCCGCGCGGCCCGGAAGGCCCTGGAGGCCCTGAACGTCACGGCGTCAGGCGTGAACGCCCTGGCGCGGGAGCTTTCCGGCGGCAACCTGCAGAAGTTCATCCTGGCGCGGGAGTTGTCCAAGGGCGCGCCGCTGCTGGTGGTGGAGCAGCCGACGCAGGGGCTCGACGTGCTGGCGGTGTGCGACGTGCATGCGGCCATCCTGAAGGCTGCGGAGACAGCGGCCGTGGCCCTCGTCACCGGTGATCCCGCCGAAGCTTTGGCCCTGGCGCGCCGCGTGGCGGTGGTCTACCGGGGGCGCATTGCGGGCGTGGTGGCGGCTGGCGATGCGGATGCTTTTGAACGCATCAGCCGGTTGATGGCCGGGCTTGCGCCTGTGGAAGCGGCCCTGGCGGAGGTGGCGCGGTGATGGGGTTCCGGTTCGTTGTGGAGCCCTGGACCGCCGCCGCGCCGAAACGCCGCGCCGCGCTCTCCCTGTGCACCGCCCTCGCCGCGGCGGGGGTGCTGGGCTCGCTGGTCTTTGCCCTGGCGGGCGTGGCTCCGGGGGCGGCCTGGCTGGCCATGGCCCGGGGCGCGCTGGGCAGCGCCTACAGCTTGAGCGAAATTCTGGTCAAAGCGGCCCCGCTGACCCTGACGGGCTTGGCCGTGGCTCTGTGTTGCCGCATCAACCTGTGGAACATCGGCGCGGAGGGGCAGTTCGTCTTCGGGGCCATCGCCTCCTGTGCCGTGGGCCTGTTTGCGCCCGCCTGGTGCCCGCCGCATCTGCTGCTGCCTCTTGCTCTGGCGGCCGGAGCGGCCGGTGGCGCGGCCTGGGCGCTCGGACCGGCATTGCTCAAGGCCCGCCTGGGCGTGAGCGAAATCCTCACGACCCTGCTGCTCAACTATGTGGCCGTGCTGTTCATGGAACACCTGTACTTCGGCCCCTGGCGCGACCCCGAGGGCATGGGCTTCCCCGGCACGGCGGAACTGCCGGATTTTGTCTGGCTGCCCACGTTCGGGGACACGCGCATGCACTGGGGCCTGCCGCTGGCGCTAGTCCTGGCTCTGGCCTTGTGGTGGCTGCTGGCGCGCACGCGCTGGGGCTTCCGGGCCAGGGTGCTGGGCGAGAGCCCCAAGGCCGCCGCCTATGCGGGTTTCCGGGCCGTGCGCATCACCGTGACGGCCCTGTGCCTTTCCGGCGCGCTGGCCGGGCTGGCCGGAGCGGGCGAACTGCTCGGCGTGCAGCACCATCTGCAAGACGGGCTGGCCACGGGACTGGGCTTCACCGGCATCATCGTGGCCTTTCTGGCCCGGCTGAACGTGCTGGCCGTGCCCTTCGCCGCGTTGCTTCTGGGGGGGATGCTTGTGGGCGCGGACCAGCTCCAGACCGACCTGCGTCTGCCGGGCACGGCCATCCTGGCCCTGCAGGCCGCATTGCTGTTTGGCGCGCTGCTGGGCGAGTTCCTGGCCGGGAAGCGCGTGCGCGTGGTGCGGACCGGGAAGCGGGAGGACAGGCATGGCGCTTAGCGTGGACCTGGCTAATCTCGCGCTGCTCGGGCAGATCGCGGTCAATTCCTCCACGGCGGTGCTTTTGGCCAGCCTGGGCGAGATTGTGACCGAACGCTCCGGGGTGCTCAATCTGGGGCTGGAGGGCATGCTGCTTCTCGGCGCGCTGGCCGGCTTCGCCGTCGGCGCGGCCACGGGCGATCCCGCGGCGGCGCTGGGCGCGGCGGCTTTCGCCGGTGCGCTGGCGGCCCTGGCGCACGGATTTTTCGCCATCACTCTGGGCGCGAACCAGGTGCTGTCCGGTCTGGCCCTTTCGCTTTTGGGCGCGGGCCTCACCGGCGTGCTCGGACGCGATTTGCTCGGTGCGCCCGGCCTTGTGCTTGCGGCGATCCCGTTGCCCCGTCTGTCGGCGATTCCTGTGCTGGGGCCTGCGCTGTTCAACCAGCCGCCGCTGACCTACCTGGCGCTGGCGCTGGCCCCGCTGCTCTGGTGGGTCCTTGGCCGCACGCGCCTGGGGCTCCTGATCCGCGCCTGCGGCGAGAACGCCGGCGCAGCCTATGCCTCGGGCGTGCCGGTCCGGATGGTGCGCTATGGCTGCACCTGCTTCGGCGGGGCGCTCTGCGGCCTGGGCGGGGCCTTTCTCTCCCTGTCCTATACGCCGGGCTGGAAGGAGGGCATGAGCGCGGGCCAGGGCTGGATCGCCATTGCCATGGTCATCTTCGCCCTCTGGAAGCCCCTGCGGGCGCTCTTCGGCAGCCTGCTCTTCGGCGCGCTCATCGCCGCGCAGTTCCTCATGCAGACTGCGGGCGTCCAATGGGCCCCGGTGTGGCTGCTGCGCGCCATGCCATACCTGCTCACCATCATCGTGCTGACCCTGGTGCATGCCAGTCCGCGCCTGCGGCGGCGTTCGGGTCCGCCCGCCAACCTGGGCCGCTTCTTCCGCCCGGAGGGGTGAGCCCACGCGCTTCAGCCCGCTGCAAGCGGCTTTCCCCCGGACATCCCTCTGCTCACCGTCATCGACCACCGGGACTTGAGCTGGCTCAACCGCCTTGCCGAGGGCTCCGACGGCCCGTCGCTGTTCTCCCTTGCGCCATACAATGTGCTCGTTGTGCTTGGCAAACGTGCTTTGTAACAGGCGATGCCGCTTTTCTTCCGCGCCGCATTTTGCTAGTCTGCGGACATGATATATCTCGCTGGACCACTCTTCACGCAGGCGGAACAGGCCTGGCTCCGGGGCATGAAAACGGAGCTCACGCAACACGGACATGAGGTCTGCTGGCCTTTTGAACTTTTTAAGGATGGGCAGATCGCGGATTGGGGGCCCATAGCGCCCCGGCGCATCATGGAGCGTTGCCGCGAGGCGCTTGACCGCGCGTCGCTTGTGGTGGCCTGGCTCGACGGCGCTCAGGTGGACGACGGCACCGCCTGGGAGATCGGGTACGCCTACGCCAAAGGCAAGCTCGTCCATGGCATCCGCACGGATTTTCGCCAGGCCGGGGACACATCCCACTCCATCGTAAACGCCATGGTGGAGGCATCCTGCGCCTCCATCTCACGCTCCGTGGCCGAACTGGTCCGGATCCTGAAACGTTAGGCCCCGCATGGGCGGGGGCGCGCCCAGCCTGTGTCAGGCTCCGGGCGGAGGCCGCCGTGAGGCGGCCCGTTGCAGCACTTCGGCCAGCTGTTCGGCCTGCACCGGCTTGCTGACGTAGTCGTCCATCCCGGCCGCCAGGAACTTCTCCCTGTCTCCGGTCAGGGCGTAGGCCGTCAGGGCGATGATCCAAACCCCGGCCCGGTCCGGCGGGTCCGTGAGCCCCCGTATCTGCTTCGTGGCTTCCACGCCGTTCAAGTCCGGCATCTGGATGTCCATGAAAACGCAGTCGAACGGGGACCGGCGCAACGCCTCGACGGCCTCGCGCCCATTGTTGACGCAGACCACCTTGTGCCCCATGCGCGTCAGCAGCACCCGGATGGCTATCTGGCTCACCTCTTCATCCTCCGCCACGAGAATGGCGAGTCGGCGGCTTTCGGTCCTGGCGTCCGCCACAACCGTCTCTTCCTTGTCGGCCACCGGCGGCATCACCGCCATGGGCAGGTGCAGGTAGATCGCTGTGCCCAGGCCCAGCTTGCTGTCCACGGTTATGTCACCGCCCATCACTTGCATCAGGCGTTTGACGATGGCCAGCCCAAGCCCGGCGCCTTCATACTGGCGGATGTAGGAGGCATCGGTCTGGGTGAAGCGCTGAAACACGTGCTCCACCTTGTCGTCCGGGATGCCGATGCCCGTGTCGGTGACGCAGATGTAAAGGTGCAGTCTGGTCTCGTCCCCCGGCACGGGGCGCGACCAAGCCTCCACACGCACGCCCCCGGACGGGGTGAACTTGATGGCGTTGCCCACGAGGTTGAACAGGATCTGGCGCACGCGGGCCATGTCGCCCATGAGCGGGTGCGGCATGTCGGGCCCCATGCTGTAGGTCAGCTCCAGCCCCTTGGCGACGCAGGTCATTTTGAAGACGCTGGACACAGAGTCGAAGACGTCTTGCAGCAGGAAAGGCTCATGGACAAGGGAGAGGTACCCGGCCTCCATGCGTGAGAAATCCAGGATGTCGTTCAGCAGGGAGAGCAGCCTGCGGCCCGCGTCATAGGCCATGCCCGTGTACAGCGTCTGCTTGTCGCTGGGAACTCCCCCCCGCAGGACCTGAAGCATCCCCAGCACGCCGTTGAGCGGCGTGCGGATTTCGTGGCTCATGTTGGCCAGAAATTCGCTCTTGGCCTTGTTCGCGGACTCGGCGGCGGACTTGGCCGCCAGGGCCGCCTGCTCGGCCTGCTTGCGGTCCGTGATGTCACGGTTGCTGACGCGCCGTCCCAGGGTGATTCCGTTCGGGCCCAGCAGGTCCACGCAGTGGTGGCTGATCCAGGCCAGTTGGCCGTCGCGGTGGACGATGCGGAAGTCCAGGCTTGCCGACTTGTGCAGCCCGGCACTGGTCTCCGCGAGGTGCCGGGCGTAAAGCTCGCGGTCGTCCGGGTGGATGAGGCGCAGGATGAGGCCCGCATCCGCCTGGAACTCTTCAGCCGTGTAGCCGGTCACCCGAACACAGGAGGGCGAAACCCAGACCATCTTGCCGTCGGGGGTGCGCCAGTACTCCCAGTCGAAGGTGTAGTCCGCGACGGTGCGGAATTTCATCTCGCTTTCGCGCAGGGCCTCCCCGGCCTTGCGACGTTCGGTCACGTCCACCACGATGCCCAGGTAGCGCGTGATGTGGCCGTTGACATCATACTGCGGCTGCCCACGCGAATACAGCCAGCGTGAGCTGCCGTCGTGCGTGTTGACGCGGAATTCCAGGACGATCGGCACTTCCGCCCGCACGGCCTCGCGTATTGCGGCGACGGCGTTTTCACGGCTTTCGGGATGCACGGTTGCAACCCAGGCCTCATAGGACGCGCACCGTTCGGCGGGGTCCAGGTCATAGAGCCGGTAGGTTTCGGGTGACCAGGTATTCTCGTTGGTGATGATGTTCCATTCCCACATGCCCGCGTTTGCGGCATTCAGGGCCAGGCTGAGCTGGTTGTTGGTGGCCCGCAGCTCCGCCTCGGCCAGCTTGCGCGCGGTAATGTCGCGTGCCGTCACCACGGAGCCGACGATCTTGCCGTCCGTGTTGCGTATGGGGCTGAAGTTGTAGCTGCCGAGCCAGGTTTCGCCGGTGTCTTTGCGTCGTAAGCCATACTCGGCGTTGGTGGCGGTCTCGCCCCGGAGCGCCTTGGGAACCGCCCATTGCTCCACCGGCGCCAGCTCGCCGTTTTCCAGGAACACGTCCAGGATGTCCGAGTACTCGCTGAAGGTCTTGGCGCACTCCTCCTTGTTCTTGAACTTGTGGAACGTGGCGAAGGCGTCATTGAAGTGGATGAAGTTTCCCTTCTCGTCTGAGATGAACACGGCGTCGGCCATGCTGGCCAGGGCCGCCTCCAGCTTGGTTTGAATTTCGCACAGCTCCTTCTCGGCCTGTTTGCGGTCGCTGATGTCCAGGGCGTAGGCCACGCGTGACACCGGCCTGCCCGTATCGTCCTTGAGGATGGTCAGGTCCAGAAGCACGGGAAATGTGCTGCCGTCCTTGCGTTGGTGCATGGATTCGAAGGTGCCGTGCCCGGCCTCCTCCATTGTTTGCAGCCGTTCGAACAGCTCCGCGCGGTATTCCTGCGGGAACAGGTTGGCCACGGGCTGGCCCAAAAGCTCCTCCGGTTCATAGCCGCGCTGATGGGCGAAAGCGGGGTTCACGGACACGAGGGTGTTGCTCGAGACGCGGGAGATGGCCATGCCGAACTCCGCGTGTTCGAAGACATGCTGCCAGCTCGCGGCCTGCTCCCGCGCACGCCTGGAATCCGTGATGTCCAGGCAGTAGGCTATCCTTGTCGTGGGGCGCCCGGCCTCGTCCTTGAGCACCGTGATCTCGACCAGCACCGGGAAGGCGCTGCCGTCCTTACGCATGTGCCGCGATTCGAACACCCCGTGTCCGGTCGCGTCCAGCTCCTTGAGGGTCGCCAGCAGCCCGGCGCGCGCCTCCTCCGGGTAGACGTCGAGCACCGGCTGCCCGAGGAGCTCCTCCGGCAGGTAGCCGCGCTGGTGGGCAAAGGAGGGGTTGACGGATAAAATGGTGTTGTCCGAGACGCGGGAAATGGCCAGGCCGAAATCGGTGTTTTCGAAGACCTGCTGCCAGCGCCGGGCCTGTTCCTGGGCTTGTTTGGACTGGGTGATGTCCAGGAAGGCTCCCACGGCCCCGCAGGGCTCGCCCTGTGGACTGCGCAGTGGCGCGGCGTTGCCCAGAATGGTGCGCACCTCGCCGTCGGCGAAGACGAGGTCGATCTCCTGGCCCACCACCTGTTCGCCGCGCGCCGCGCGCTGCATGGGCAGTTCGCTGAGGGCAAGCCTCCGCCCTTCGTGGGTCGGCGTGTAGGGCACGCCATCCGAAAGCTTGCTCACGTCAGCGCCGGGGGCCATGCGCAGCAGCCGGTAGCTGGCCTGGTTGCCGACGATGGCGCGCGCCTCCCGGTCATGGGTGATCCAGACCGCGGCCGGGGTCTGCTCCATGATGGCTTCCAGCTCGGCAGTGCGGCGTTCCGAATCCTGCCGCGCGATGTCGAGCTGGCTCGTGCGCTCGGCGACCAAGGCCTCCAGCTTTTCGTTGCTCAGGCGCAGCACCTCCTCCGCGGCTTTGAGCTTGGTGACCTCGGTGTAGGTCAGCACGACCCCCTCCACCTCGCCGTGCGTGTTGCGGTACGGGAAAACGCGCTTGATGAAGCTGCGGCCGTTTTCATCCAGCATCTCGCGCTCGTTCTCGGCGCTGTGGCGTAGAGCCTGCCTGGCGTCCGTCAGCAGAAAATCGTCGCTCACCCGCGCCTTGACCTCGGTGATGGGCCGCCCCTGGTCCGCAACGGCCAGGTGGAAGACCTCCGTGGCCGCCGGCGTGGCCCGCATGACGCGCAGCTTCCGGTCGAGAAACACCGCGGGCACGTTGGTGCTGCGCAGGAGATTCTCCACAAAGCTGTGGGCCTGGGCCAGCTCCTCGACTTTCACGGTGAGTTCTTCATTGAGGGACTGCAGCTCTTCCCGCGAGGCGTCCATCTCCTCGTTCGAGGACTGCAGTTCCTCGTTCATGCTGGTGAGCTCCTCGTTCGAGGCGCGCAGCTCCTCATTCAGATGCTCGTATTCCTCCACGGCCTTTTGCAACTGCTCCTGGGATGCTTGCAGCTCATCCTCGTAGCGCTGCACCAGGACGCTCTCGGAAAGGCGCTCCAGACCGCTGGCGAGGTGGGAAGCGGCGGCGCTGTCCTTGAACACAACCAGCAGGGCGGTCAACAGGCCTTCCTTGTCGAAAACCGGGTCCACGTGCAGGTCCACCAGGCGTTGGGGGACGCCGGACAAGCGCACGCCGCTGGTCAGGCTCGGCTTGCGCGAGTCGGCCACGGATTTCAATGCGGTCCGCAGGTGCCGGCGCAGGTCCTTGCGTGCCAGACTGAGCAGGTCGAGACTGGGTTCCCCGGCCATGAGGGACAGGAAGGGCTGGGTGTCCCCGCTCAGGTGCAGGATGCGGTGGTCCAGACTCAGCAGCGCGGCCGGGGGGACGTGGCGCTGCAAAGCCTCGGCGGCCAGAGCCGAGGGGTCGGCCACCCACGCATGGGGAGGCGTGTCCGGCAGCTCCGGGAGGGACAGGCTCTGGCGCAAGGCCAGCGCGCGGTGCGGGCCGGGCCGACCGGCGCTGGCGCGGCTCCGGAACAGCCGCCACTTCTTGTCAATGACCTCCAGCTGCTGCGCCGCGAGATCCACGCTTTCCGCAGAGCCCAGGAACAGGTAGCCCCCGGGATTCAAGGCCGAGATCAACAACGTCAATGCCTTGTCCTGCAAAGGCGGGGTCAGGTAGATGAGCAGGTTGCGGCACAGCACCAGGTCCACATGCAGGAAGGGCGGATCCTGCAACAGGTTGTGGTGCACGAACACGATGCGCTCGCGCAGGCGCGGCAGCACGATGTGGTCCCGGCCCAGGCGGAAGTGTCGCTCCATGCGCTCCGGGGAGACGTTCTGCATGGTCCGCGCGGAATAGGCGCCCTTGCGCGCGGTCTCCACGGCGTTCTGGTCGATGTCCGTGGCGAAGATCTTGACGCCGCGGCGGGAGCCGGAACGCTCCATGTATTCGTCGAGGAGCATGGCGATGGAATAGGCTTCCTCGCCGGTGGAGCACCCCGCAACCCAGATGCGGATGGGTTCATCCTCGGCGTGGGTGTCGACGATGTCCGGCAGGACCTTGTCCCAGAGCAGGGCGAAGGCTTCCGGGTCGCGGAAGAATGCGGTCACCCCGATGAACAGGGACTTGAAGAGCTGCAGACGCTCCTCGGGATCGTTCTCCAGCTCATCAAGATAGCTGTCGAGCCGCGCATGTCCGCTCAGGAATCGGCGCTTCTCAATGCGCCGGACGAGGGTGCTGGACCGGTAGCCGGAAAGGTCCTGGCCGGTATGCTCCCGCAGCAGCTCCAGCACCTTCTGAAGCATGTGCGTTCTTCCGGGCGTTCCCTGGCCATGCGGCGGCGCAAGCCGTTGGAGTTTGGCGCCAAGCTCTTTCAGGGAGAGCACCGCATCGACCACGCCGGACTCGATGGCGCTGTTGGGCATGCCGGGCTGTTGGGCGCTTGCGGGCTCCTGCACGAGCACGAGCCCGCCGGCCTTGGACACCTGCACGGCCCCATTGGCCCCGTCCGAACCGGAGCCGGAAAGGATGACGCAGACGGCGTTGGCCCCCTGGTCGCTGGCCAGGCTGTCCAGGAAGCGGTCGATGATCCTGTGGGTCAGGTCGTGCCCCGGCGCGGTCAGCCGCAGCACGCCGTCCTCAATAAGCAGATCCCGGCCGGCAGGGGCGATGTAGAGCACCCCGGACTCAAGCGGAGTTATCTCCTCCGCCTCGCGCACCGGAATGGCGGTATAACGGGCAAGCACCTCGACCAGGCGGCTTTTCTTGTCCGCCGGAAGGTGGGTAACGAGCACCAGGGCCGCCTGCAGCGGCGGTTTGAGGTGTTTGAACAGGGACCGGAGCGCCTCCAGGCCCCCGGCGGAGGCCCCGAGGGCGACAACAGGGAAGGGCAAAGACACCGGATGCGCCGGGACATCCGCAGTCTGCGCCTTTGCTTCCAAGTGTTTCGCCGCCTTGCGCCCGTCCATTTCTGCCTCGCGATGGTGGTGGAGCCTGCCCGGCTTGCACCGGCGTCGCCCGACCCCGTGGAGTATGGTCTTGTGGCCACTGTGACATGGACGGGGCAACGATTCAACCCGAAAGAGATCCGGCTTGAATGGTTGTTCCGCAATTCCCCTTTGGCATTCGTGGTGTTCGGGGCGCGGCCTTCCCTAAAGTTTTCGGGCGGCTCAGTGTGCGCTATGGGCCTCCTGGTGGGCTTGCCCCAGTTGCGCGCGCACCTGGATGAGCTCGGCGGCGATGCTCACGGCAATTTCCTCGGGCGTCTCGGCACCGATATCGAGGCCGATGGGGCAGCGCACGCGCGCCAAGTCTGTCTCGGTGAAGCCCTGGCCGCGCAGACGGTCGTAGACGGCGTCGCGCTTGCGGCGGCTGCCGATCATGCCGATGTAGTCGGCCTTTGTGCGCAGGGCCTGGGCCAGCACCTCGGCGTCATGCACGTGCCCGCGCGTAACGATGACCAGGAAGCAGCCCGGACCGCAGGGCACATCCTTGAGGGCGTCCGCGAAGTCCGGGAGCACCCGGGTCCGCGCCCCGGGAAAACGCTCGGCGTTGGCGAAGTCCGGCCGGTCATCCAACACCAGCACCTGGAACCCGGCCAAGGCCGCCACCTGGGCCGTGGAGCGCGACACGTGCCCCGCGCCGAGGATGGCCAGGGGGTTGGCGGCGGTCCAAGGCTCCAGGACGTAGTCCGCGCCGCCGAAGGAGAGCAGCACCGGGGCATTGATGGCCTGACCCTGGTCGCGCGCGGCCTGTTCCAGGGCGGGCGGCAATCCTTCGCCCAGAGCGCGTCCGCCAGACAGGAGCAGGCTGGCCTGGCCTTCGCCACCGCCCAGGGGGGTGAGCAAAAGACCGCCCTGGCCGCGCTCCAGCCCGGCGGACAAAGGACGAAAAAGTTCCAGCGCCGTCGGCTCCAGGCGCTCCAGGAACACGCGCAGCCGTCCGCCGCAGATCATGTCCGCCCCTGCGGCCAGCTCACCCGTGAGGTCGAAAGACTCGACTGCGCGCTGGCCGTCCGCCAGCACCTGGAGCGCGCGGGTCATGACGCGGGCCTCCACCAGCCCTCCGCCCACGGTGCCCGCTGCAATGCGTGTATTTCCGTCGCTGTCGGCGCACAGCAGCATGCGGCTGCCTGCGGAGCGCGGGGTGCTGCCCTCGTGGGTCAGGATGGTGGCCCGGACCACGGGCCGGCCTTGCTCCAGCAGTGCGATCAGCGGCTCCAGAATGTCGTTCATGGTTTTGCAACCCAGCCTTTGTTTGGTTGTTCGATGCCGTGCCCGTCCGCGCGGAGCCTGCCCGCCACGGGGCCAAGACGGCGCAGGGGGCTGCCGCAGGCGCAGGGGCCTGGCAGCATGACGCCCGCGTCGCCTGTGCGGTGGCGCACCAGGGGCAGCGCGCGTCCGCCGAGGGTCGTCACGAGGATTTCGCCCCGCCGCCCCTCGGGCAGGGGCGCGCCCGAGGCCCAGTCCGCCACTTCAAGCAGAAGGTCGGCCTCGCGCAGATGGTAGCCCGCGTGCGCGGCGCATTCCACCCCGCCGCCGTAGCCCGTCTCGGTCATGCCCCAGTGGTCGAAGACCTCGCAGCCCCAGGCCGCTTCGATCTCGACGCGCAGAGCGTCCGTCAGGGGCTCGGCGCTGGCGAGCAGCGTGCGGATGCGACCCTGAAAGGCCTCGCGCGGCAGGGACAATAGCCGCCGGAGTTGCGTCGGGGCGGCGATGAGACCGGTGACCGCCTCGGCGTGGAGCAGCGCCGGCAGGATCTCCGGCGTCCAGTTTTCCGGCGGCAGCACAGCGCGCGCGCCGTCTGCCGGGCCAAGCTTTGGCAGGGCGCGGACGAGCAGATCAGCCACGCCCCATTCCCTGCGCCCGGGCAGCAGCACGAGCACGGCGTCACCCGGCCCGCACAGGGTGCTCATGCCCACGGCGAAAAAATCGAGCGTGCGCAGGAGGTCGGCGTCGGAAAAATATAGGCGCTTGGCCGGCCCGCTGGTGCCGCTGGTGTTCAGGCTCACCACCCGCGCCACCGCGTCCTGGGACACGGTGAGCAGCCCCGGCGCGGCCAGATCGCCCGCCTCCATGCGCGGCAGCCGGGCCAGATCCGCCTGGGTGCGCAAGGCCTCCAGGTCAATGTCCCGCAGACGCGCGGCGTGGAACGGGCTGGCCCCGCGCAGCCAAGCCAGGGTGCGCCGCAGCTCGGCCATCTGCCAGGTGGCGACGGCGGGGCCGGACAGGACCGGCAGGTCCATGCGCCGCGTCAGCCAGGCGTCAAGGGGGCTGCGTTCTGGGTTCACACACGCCCCCGGTACAGGGTCGTGCCATCCTGGGCGGTCAGGTTGTACAGACAGAAGGGAATGAGCCGGCCATCCGGGGCCTGGGTATGGATGCAGCAGCCGCGCACACGCTCCAGGTCCAGGGTGAGGACATCCTGAAAGGCCATGCAGGAGATGCTGAGGCGTTTGTCCGCGCCGCGGCTGGCCAGGAAGCGTTCGAAGTCGTCGCGCGGGGGCTGGGAGGGCGGTGCGGGCGCGGTGGCCCATTGTCCGGCCACGGAAGCCTTGGCCCGGCGCGCGCCCTCCGCCGCCACGATGGGCTGCGGGGACGGTGCGTCGCAGCAGCCGCCTTCGGACAGCGGCATGAGCCGGCCGCCCTGGAGTGCGAAGCGGGCGCTGAAGGAGCAGCGTTCGTGCTCGCAGCAGGGCGGGTGGAAGTCCTCGGCCCGGAGCATGCCGCCCGACTGCGCAACCAGGAGCGTCAGCACTTCCGGCAGGGTCAGGCGTTTGGCCTCGTCCGGTCCGAAAGACAATTCGCCGGGATAGCGCCCGAAGCTGGACGCGGGCTGGAAATGCACCCCGCGCACGCCGGGGGCCCGCGCCAGGGCCAGGGCCAGGATTTCGCCCAGGGCGTGGTCGTTGACGCCGCGCACCAGGGTGGGCACCAGCACCACGCCCAGACCCGCCTCGGCGCAGGCGTCCAGGGCGCGCAGCTTTTCCGCCAGCAGCGGGCGGCCGCGCAGCACCCGGCAGGCCTCGTCCGGTCCGTCGAATTGCAGAAATACGGACTGCAGCCCGGCCTGGGCCAAGCTCCGCGCGTAGCCGGGCTCGCGTCCCAGGCGCAGGCCGTTGGTGTTCAACTGCACCAGGCCGAAACCCTGCGCCCGCGCCGCGCGGATGATCTCGGGCAGATCGTCGCGGATGGTGGGCTCACCGCCGGAAAGCTGCACGTTGCAAGCCCCGGCCGTGCGCCGCAGATCCGCAAGCCGCGCCGCCAGTTCAGCGGCCGGGGCGTCGGCCGCGCCGTCTTGATCCGCTTGGCTGGCCGAGGCGTAGCAGACGGGGCAGCGCAGATTGCAGCGCTGCGTCACTTCCACCACGGCCGTGCAGGTGTGCTGGCCATGTTCCGGGCACAGGCCGCAATCATAGGGGCAGCCGCGTCCGACGGCTGTGGCGGTCACCGGCGGCGCGGAGGGCGTTTTGGCCCGTCGCCAGGAGGTGAAGCTCGGCGCGCCGCGCCAGACGACGGCCTCGGCCTTGCCGTGTTCCGGGCAGACGCGGCAGAGCCAGACCGCGTCGCCGCGCAGCTCACAGGTGGCGGGCAGGCGCTTCAGGCACACCGGGCACAGGGCCTCGGTGGCGGAAAGAACTGCGGATTCAAGCATCGCGGCCCACGCTGACGTCCAGGCCGTTCTCCGCCAGGATGCCCACGAGCCTGGTCCAGGCCTCGGCCAAGAGGTTGCCGCAGCGGCTCATGTCCGGCTTGGTGACGCCCTCGCCCAGGATGGCGGTGCAGGTGCTGCCGCCGTATTCGCGGTTCGTGCGCTCGATGAACCAGTCGGCGAAGGAGGAGAGCACCAGCGCGGCGCGCTCATGGGGCGTTTCATTGTCCGCGCCGCGCCCCACGTAGAGCGAGAGCACGCAGGCGCCTCCGGTCAGGATGCCGCAGGAGCCTCCGCTTTCGGCCACGCCCCGGCACAGCCCGCCCAGGGCGCGCACGAGGTCCGCGTCCTCCCGGCCTTGGGCGGTCAGGGCCAGCAGGCCCATGATCTGGCTGCAGCAGTAGCCACGCGCGGCCAGGGGCAGAATGTCCATGAGCGCCTCGTCCATGTGCTCCTCCTTAGATGCCGCGGGTTCGCGCCAGGCACAGGAAATAGCCGTGCTTGCCGCCCGTTCCGCAGCCGCACAGCTCGGCGGCGGGCACCCCGGCAAAGATGAGTTTCCCGGCCAGCTCGGCCAGAAGCCGGGAGTGGTCCTCGAAGGTCTGTACGGTAAAACCGGCCGCGCAGAGGCAGTCGGACAGCGTGTCGCGGCAGACCGCGCCAGACAGGCAGCCACCGTCCGTCATGGCCGCCGTGCCGCCTGCGCGCAGGTACAGGTCGCTCAGCGCGAGCGTACCGCCCGGGCGCAGCACCCGCGACGCCTCGGCCAGCACGTCCGGCATGCGTCTGGTAACCGAAAGCACGCACTCGCAGAACACGGCGTCCACGCTGGCGTCTGCGAGGGGCAGGGACTCCGCCCGGCCCCGCACCGGACACACGCCTTCGGTGCCTGTCTTCAGCAGCAGATGCTCCGAAGGGTCGAGCGCCAGCACCCTGTGTCCGTGCGTCGCCAGAAGCCGCGCCGTGGCCCCGCGCCCGCAGCCGATGTCGAGGACGGTGGCTTCCCAGGGCAGATCGCAGAGCTCCAGGGCCCGCGCCGTGAGGGTGAGCCCCCCTGGCCGCAGGGTTTCACCCGCCACACGCTGGAAATCCGCGCGCGCAAAGAGCGGCAGCGCGCTCATTTGTCCTCCAGGAGCTGTTCGACCTCTGCCATGCGCCCGAGAGCGAGGGCTTCAGGGACGAGTGTCAGTCCGCAGGCGGGGCAGGTCAAAAGTGAGATGGTGAACACGCTGCCGAGGTAGGACACGACGATCTGGTTGGCGGTGAGGGGGGCATCACAGGCCAGGCAGCGCCAGGCGCCGGATTCTGGCACATAGGTCTGGTCCACGCGGTTGGCCTGGGCGCTGAGCTGTGCGGGAGGCTGGTCAGCCCCGCCGGCGCCGGGCACGATCATTCTGTGGTTGTAGGCCTTGAGCAGACGGTAGCCCGTGCCCTCTGGCCGGAACAGGGCCCAGAAGGTGACGCGCCTGGGGCGCGAGGAGGCGAGCATCAGCCCGGTTTCGTCGTCTTGCAGGCAGCGCTTGGCATCCAGGGCCTCGCGGATGGTCTGGCGCATGTCCGAGGCCAGGATGCGGCGCTCTTCCAGCTCGGCTTCGACCTCCGGGGCCATGAAGAGCGAGACGTCCTTGGCGGCCAGCGGGGGCTGTTCGCCCCAGAGGCCGCGCAGCAGGCGGCCCTTGAGCGCGGCCCTGGCCTCCTGGCGGCCGGAATAGCCGGGTCCGGGCTGGCCCGCCGGGTCGCAGTCCTGGCAGGGAAAGATGAGGTCAAGCAGATGCAGGCAGCGCTTGCCCGCGGCGAAGAGGCGGTCGCGGCACATGGCGCAGGCGGCCACGTAGTCGTGCTTGTCCTCGCTGGCGCGGCGCGCGGCCACCTGTCGCGCGAGGGGCGCGTCCACCTGGGCCATGAGCCCGCCGAAGCCGCAGCACTCCGTGAGTTCGCCGGACAGGGGCAGGTCCTTGAAGGACACGCCGAGCCTGGTCAGGATGGAGCGCACGGCGGCGCGGAAATCCGGGTCCTCGCGCGCGGTGCAGGGGTCGTGCAGGGCCAGGGAAGGCCGTGGCAGGAGCCCGATGCCGGGCAGGGGCAGACGGTCGAGGGTGCGCCAGAGGGACACGGCGGTCAGGCCCGGCGCGGCCTCCTGGAAGGCGGGCAGGCGGAACACGGACAGGCAACTGGCGCAGGCGGCGATGACCCTGGGCTTGCCCAGGTCTTCCCACTGGCGCGTGAAGTCGGCCACGGTCTGGCGGAACAGGTTCTCCTCGCCAGCCCAATGGGCGGGGATGCCGCAGCAGCCGAGCATGAGGCCCACGCCGCCGCTCAGATGCTTGCGCAGGAAGGCGTAGGTGGTCTCCACGTGTTGCGGGTGCGAGGCGGCCAGCTGGCAGCCGGGGAAGAAGACGTAGGCGGCGTTTTTCGTGTCTGGATCGCTTTTGGCGAGGGCGCAGTGGGGTCCGTTGGCGTCGGCCATTTCCTCCAGGGCGAACTCGTGGGCCGAGGGAGGCATGACGCCGCGCGCGGCCATGTCCTGGCGGGCGGTGAGACAGAGTTCGGCCATGTTGAAGTCTTCCGGGCAGACGCGCGCGCACAGGCCGCACAGACTGCAGGAATTGATGAGCTTGTTGGCCAGGTGCTGGCCTTTGACGATGGCAGCGTTGTTGTAGATCTGCCGGGCGTAGACCTTGGGGTAGGCCTTGTGCTTCTCCAGGTAGTCGCAGACGCGCACGCACTCCAGGCACTGGCAGTCCAGGCAGCGTGCGGCCTCGGCCCTGGCCTCCTCCCCGGTATATTCCGCTGCGGCGGGGAGGACGCGCGCGGCTGGCTCCACGCCTTTGATGCTGGTGAAGAGCCGCGTGGGGCATGCGCCTTCGCGCTCGCGCGCGGCGGTGAGGGACGCGCCGGTCAGGTGCCGGTCCAGGGACGTGGCGGCGCGGCGGCCGTCGGCTGCGGCGTCGATGGCGCGGAAGCGGCCCTCCGGCGCCAGGGAATAATCTGGCCAGCCGCCGAGGAACAGGCCGGGGGCTGCTCCGGCGAGGGTGACGGGATTCACGTCCGCGCGGGCGGGGCAGGCGGCGTTGGTTTCTGACGCCCAGTCCCATTCCAGGAACACGGCGCGGCCATCGGCCAGGGCCTGGTCCAGAAGCGCGCGCGCAGGGCCGGGGCGCTCGTCCAGGATGAGCCCAAGGGCCGCGAGGGTGGCAAGTTCTCGGGGCAGGGCGTCCGGGGGCAGCAGCTCTTCCGGCAGGCTGGCGAGGGTGCCGCCGATGGGCTGGCCCAGGGTGCGCAGGGTGACGCCGTGGCCCTTCTTGAGCAGGTCCCAGGCGCAGACGAGGGCGGCCAGACCACGACCGAGGATGAGCGCCTCGCCTTTTTTCCCAGGCAGACGCAGGGGCTTGGGGCCCGGCTTGCCATTGACGATGGCGAAGCGCTCCAGGCGGCCCAGGGCCAGGGCGTCCCCGACCTCGCGGCGTTTGCAGGGGGCCTCGCAGGGGGCCTCGCAGATGCGGCCAAGCACGCCGGGCAGGGGCAGGGTGCGTTCCAGCACCTTGCGTGCGCCGTCGGCGTTGGCCTTGGCGAGCAGGCCGAGAAAGGCTCGGCCGTCCACGTGCAGCGGGCAGGCTGCCTGACAGAAGGGCTGCTCCTCTTGGATGCAGCGTGCTTCCCATTGTCGCAGGGTCTGCTGGTCCATGCTCCCTCCGGTCTTGGAAAAAGTGTGGGG
>JARLHQ010000025.1 GCA_031292175.1 Humidesulfovibrio sp. | reverse complement strand
TCCGCCAACCCTCCTCAAACGAACGGGCTTGGGGGGGGGGGGCCGCGGCCCCCCCCCCGCGCGTGGCGGGCAGACGGGGGGCTGGGGGGGGCCAGCCCCCCCCCCCCCCCCGGGGTGCTGGCCCGGGGCGGGGGGGGGGCGGCGCGCCCCCCCCCCCAAGCCCGTTCGTTTGAGGAGGGTTGGCGGAAGAGATGCCGGCTCGCCTTCCCGCATGGCATCTTTCGTGCCATGGGGATTCCAAAGGGCCTTGAGGCCCTTTGGCCGCCGGAGGCATATTATCTTTTCGCCAGTCGCCGTGCCGCCTACGAGCCCTTGAGCCCCTGTCCGAAATCCCGGCCAAAGGCCCGGCACTGTTCCAGGGCGTCGCCATCTGGGTTCCACATGGCCCGGATGCCTTCGTTTGGGACCGTGAAACCGCATTCCTTGAGTTGCGCGGTCAGCATCTTCACAGACTCGCCGCTCCAGCCGTACGCGCCGAAGGCCGCGCCCTTCTTGTTCTTAAAGCCCAGGCCGCGCACCATTTCGAGCAACCCACCCAGGGAGGAAAGGTAGCCCCGGTTGATGGTGGGGGAGCCGACGAGCAACGCCTTGCTGCGGAACACCTCGGTGATGATGTCATTTTTGTCGCCTTTGGCGGCGTTGAACAGCTTCACGGTCAGGGTCGGGTCGGCCTGGTTCAAGCCCTCGGCAATGGCCTCAGCCATGCGCCGGGTGCCGTTCCACATGGTGTCGTAGGCGATGGTCGCCTGATGCTCCTGGTAGTCGCCTGCCCACTCCAGGTATTTGCTCACGATCTGCATGGGATTGTCGCGCCAGATGGTGCCGTGGCTGGGGCAGATCATTTTGAGCGGCAGGCCGAGGCCAGCGAACTCCTCGATCTTGCGCTTCACCAAGGCGCTGAATGGGGTCAGGATGTTGGCGTAGTACTTGATGCACTCCTGCATCAACGCGCAGGGGTCGGCAAGGTCGTTGTACATGCCCTCCGTGGCCAGGTGGTGGCCGAAGGCGTCGTTGCTGAACAAGATGTCCTCGCCGGTCAGATAGCAGAACATTGTGTCCGGCCAGTGCAGCATGGGGGCCTCAATGAAGATGAGCTCCCGCGCGCCTAGGCTCAGGCGCTGGCCGGTCTTCACCACCTGGAAGTTCCAGTCCTGGTGGTAGTGCCCTTTGAGGGACTTGACGCCATTGGCCGTGCAGTACACGGGAACATCGGGGATGCGGCGCAAAAGCTCAGTAAAACCGCCGCTGTGGTCGCTTTCCGCGTGGTTGGCGATGACGTAGTCGATGCGCGAAAGATCGACCGTGGCCGCGAGCTGTTCGACAAATTCGCCTGCGAACGGCGCCCATACGCTTTCGATGAGCGCGGTCTTCTCGTCGCGCACCAGATAGGAATTGTAGGTGGAACCCTTGTGCGTGGAATATTCCTCGCCATGGAAATGGCGCAGTTCCCAATCTTTCTTGCCAACCCAGGTGACGCAGTCGGTGATTTTGAAGCTCATGAGGTTCTCCTTCATTCGGTACGGGAAGTCGCTGGAAACGTCGGGATACGTATTATCCAATGCACAAAATCTTGTCCCGTGTACAGCGGGAAATACTTGCCAGAATGGCGCGAAACCTTATGCTATGATCCTTGCGCAAACATAGCCTGGAGGCAAGCATGCCCAACGCCCTGCCCACGTTTTTCGTCTCCCACGGCGCGCCCACGCTGGTCACGGACCCCGTACCCACGCGGGAGTTCCTGGTGGGGCTCGGTAAAAGTCTGCCTCGGCCGAAGGCCATCCTGGCCGTTTCCGCGCATTGGGATACCGTTGGCCCGCGTGTTTCCAGCGCCGTGGCCCCGCACACCATGTACGATTTCTACGGCTTCCCCGAGGAACTGTACGCCATGACCTATCCCGCGCCCGGTTCGCTGGAATTGGCCGCGCGCACGGCGGATTTGCTGAGCCGGAGCGGGCTGCCCGGCTTGTCCGCGGAACCGGACGCCCGCCGGGGTCTGGATCATGGGGCCTGGGTGCCGCTCACGCTCATGTACCCGGAGGCCGACATCCCGGTGGTGCAGCTTTCCATCCAGACCCGGCTCTCCTCGGAACATCACCTGGCCATGGGCCAGGCGCTGGCCCCCTTGCGCGGGGAGGGGGTGCTCATCGTGGGTAGCGGCAACGCCACCCACAACCTGCGCGACGCGTTCAACCACGACATGCTGGAGCCGCCCGTGCCCTACGCCAAGGCCTTCGCCGACTGGCTGGCCCGGCACGTGGAGGCGGGCGACACGGACCCGCTCTTGGATTATCTGGTCCAAGGCCCGAACGGGCCGAAAAACCACCCCACGGCCGACCACTACCTGCCGCTTTTGGTGGCGCTTGGCGCGGGAGGCGGCGCGGCTGGGACGCCCGGCAGACTGCTGCACGACGGCTACACCTACGGCGTGCTGTCCATGGCGGCTTACTCCTGGGGCTGAAGCCGTGTTGACGGCCAGCACCCGAAACCGTAGCATTGCCCCCATGAAACGCATCTATGAACTGAGCGTGCGCGCGGAGTTCTGCGCCGCGCATAGACTGACAGGCTATCCCGGCAACTGCCGGAACACCCACGGCCACAATTGGGGCGTCACGGCGTATGTCGTCTGCCAGGAACTGGACGAACTCGGCATGGGCCTGGACTTCCGGGAGATCAAGACCCTCGTGCGTGAGGCGCTCTCCACCCTGGACCACGCCTGCCTGAACGATCTGGCGCCCTTTGCCGGGCAGAATCCCACGGCGGAGAACATCGCCCGGCACCTGTACCAGGATCTCGGCCAGCGTCTGGCCGTGAGCGTGCCCGGCGGGCGCGCCACGGTCTCGCGCATCCGCGTTGCGGAAACGCCCGGCGCGGAGGTCACCTACTGGGAGGAGCCTTGAGCCTCCACGTTTGCGAAATATTTCGCAGCATCCAGGGCGAATCAAGCTTCGCGGGCTGGCCCTGCATCTTTGTGCGCCTGACGGGCTGCAACCTGCGCTGCCGCTACTGTGACACCACGTATGCCTACACGGGCGGCGAAAGTCTCTCCGTGCGCGCGGTGCTGGAGCGCGTAGAGGCCCTGGGCGACGGGCTGATCGAGTTCACCGGCGGCGAGCCTCTGCTGCAGGAGCCCGCCGTGGAGCTTATGAACGCCCTGGCGCGCTCCGGCCGCAGCGTCCTGGTGGAGACCAACGGCAGCCAGGACATCAGCGTCCTGGCCGATGAGGTCATCGCCATCGTGGACATGAAGGGGCCGTCCAGCGGTGAGTCCGAAAAAATGGACCTGGCCAATCTGGAGCGCCTGCGCGCAAAGGACGAGCTGAAGTTCGTCATCGGCGCCCGCGCGGACTACGCGCACATGCTTGCGTTGTTGGCCCACGTGGACACGCAGCGCAACACGGCCAACGTCTCGCCCCTGTTCGGGACCCTGGCCCCGGCGGAGCTTGCGGCCTGGATGCTTGCGGACGGGCTTTATGCGCGCCTGAACCTTCAGCAGCATAAATACATCTGGCAACCCGACGCGAGAGGCGTCTAGGAGGGCCCATGGCGACCACAGACAGCGCGCTTGTTGTTTTCTCCGGCGGGCAAGACTCCACCACCTGCTTGGCCTGGGCCCTTTCCCGCTACGCCCGGGTGGAGACCATCGGCTTCGACTACGGCCAGCGCCACGTGGTGGAGCTGGAGTGCCGCGCCGGTGTCCTGACCCGCCTGCGTGAGGCCCGGCCCGACTGGGCTGAGAAGCTCGGCCCGGACACCCTGCTCTCCATGGACGTGTTCCGCCAGCTGGGCGAAACCGCGCTCACCCACGACATGGCCATCGCCATGACCGAAAACGGCCTGCCCAGCACCTTCGTGCCCGGCCGCAACCTTGTGTTCCTCACCCTCGCCGGGGCCCAGGCCTGCCGCCGGGGCATCAAGCGCCTCGTCACCGGCGTGTGCGAGACGGATTTTTCCGGCTACCCGGACTGCCGTGACGACACCATGAAGGCCTTGCAGGTGGCCCTGAATCTCGGGATGCAGACGCGGCTCGTCATTGAGACCCCGCTCATGTGGCGCACCAAGGCCGAAACCTGGGAGCTGGCCCGCGACCTGGGCGGGCAGCCCTTTGTGGACCTCATCCTTGAGCACACCCACACCTGCTACCAGGGCGAGCGCGGCAACCGCCACTCCTGGGGCTACGGCTGCGGAAGCTGCCCGGCCTGTGAGCTGCGCGCCAAAGGCTACGTCGAATATTTGGCCTGCGAGTAGGGCAAGAGAAGAGCCTCCGGCGGCCAAAGGGTGTCATTATGGTGCAAATGTGCAATGTGATTTAAAGTAGTTAGTCCATAGCAATCCACACAAAAATCACTCTTCGCTTGTCGCCTTGGGAGGCGACACCGTCTTGGGAGGTGATGCTGTCTTTGTCTTTGTTTGCATCAAGTTACTCAAGGTATTGCTAGCGAACTCTTTGATTAGTTGGGTAAATCCAGGCACGACAGCCATGGCCTGCTTGAAAACGTCCGATGCCGCGAGCTCATGCCATGGGCTCCCGTGGTACGTGGTTTCCACGAGACGGAGAGGCTGTTCGTCCAAACGAGTGAGAGCAGATGCAAGGAGCCGCGCTTCCAAGTCTTTGTCAACTCGAGCCGCTTCGCGTCGAAAGCCCTCATAAGCGCGCGAGATAGATGCCTTGAAGGCGTAATCTTCAGCCAGTCTGAATCGTTCGCCAATCTGTTTCGTCGCCAACCAAGCAAACCACACTGGTGCGCCCACAGATAACATGGCCAAAAGCAAATTGGGGACGATTACCGATGCGGATGCATCGGGAGCTTTGATTAATTCCGAGAGGGTCTGTAGTTGCTTGGAGCCGAAATAACCTCCAGACATCAGGGCACCAACAAGCCCGCCGACCCAAACCCACATTGACATTGACAATCTGTTCGATCGTTCACTGAATGCTGCAGCCAGCCCTACGCTAGTAGCCGCAGAATAGGCCGTCTCACTGCGCTGAAGTACGGATTCCGCATCTTTGGCGTACTGCTCAAGTTGCTTGTTGAACGCCTCGGCCTGTTCGTGAATACCGTTGATGTGGACTTGATCGTCCGTTGACGCTTTGACAAGTTTGGCGATTTTCTTCCGTGCTTCGGACAATGATTCCAAGTCTGTTGGGAGTTGATCGGCTGTGCTGTGTGCTTGTTCGATTTGCTCGACCATGGTGGCGAGAGATGTTGTACGAGGCTCTAGGTCATTCAATCGCCCTTCCATGGCGCGAATTCTGGGGATCATTTTTCGCAGATTGGCGGCCGCCTCAGCGTGAGCATCTCTGGTCAAAACAGGGACAAGTGCTTTGCGAAGCCCTGCCAATGTAAATAAATATGCCGGAACTGCCTGTGCGGCATTAGTACTCCAAAACTGTGGAATTGTCTGTTGCTGGAGAAACATAAGGCGGCGCACATAGTCTTTTATCTGCGCATTATTCCCACCTGCGTCATCACTCCCTTGCTCCGTGATTAGATCCCGGATTTCCTGCGCCGACTCGATTAGCTCGCTTCTAGTGAGTTCGGGAAGATTCCAGCCGTGAACAATTCCGAGCGGTTCATTGTTCGGCACAACGCCTGGGATTTGAGCTATCACTTTGTCCAGCTCAGCTTGGATTTCAAGCAATGTTGGGTGCATCCTGTTTTCTCCTGTGCGGGACGTTGAACATACCCACGCCGCTTGGGGGTATCCTGCATTCGTACAAAGTGTCAACCGGTTGTCAAATATCATGGTGTTGCGTATTAATTTCAGTTGGCCCAGGTGTCAGATTGGCTGAACTTCTTTGTGCCTTTGCGCCACATGACACCAAAGGGCCCCCAAGGCCCTTTGGAATCCCCAAGCCAGCGAAAAGCCCGGCCGAGCAGCTGCTCGGCCGGGCTTTTCGCTGGTGAGCGGACGATTGCGCACCGCGTCATCGTTCTTATCCCCTAGCGCAAAAAAGAAAGGCCCCGGATCGCTCCGGGGCCTCGTTATTGACTCAGCCTGCGGTCTACTTGCCGCCGCGGCCGTCGTCGCACGGTTTGGTCGAGTGTCCGCTGTCGGACATGGCGCAGGGCTTGGCGTCGCCAGCGGGCCCAGCGGCCGGAACGGCCAGGGTCGGGATCAGCGCATCAAGCGCGCCCTCGGTGCAGACCAGCTTGGGATCATCCAGGACCTTCAGCTGCTTGTAGCGCTCGTAGTAGGCGGTTTCGATGCCGACGCGCAGGCGCTTGGACTCCTCAGGCTTGGACTTTTCCAGGGCCGCGTAGCGGTTCTCGCCGGAAAGGAAGGCCTGCAGGGTTCCGTCGGGGGCCTTGGACTCCAGCTTGAAGGGATTCTGTCCCTGGGCGACCAGCTGCGGGTTGAAGCGGTACAGCGGCCAGTAGCCGGAGGCGACGGCCAGCTTGGCCTCCTCCTGGCTCTTGCCCATGCCCTTGCGGATGCCCTGGTTGATGCAGGGGGCGTAGGCGATGACCAGCGACGGTCCGGGGTAGGCCTCGGCCTCCTGGATGGCCTTCAGGGTCTGGTTCTTGTCCGCGCCCATGCTGATGCTGGCGACGTACACGTAGCCGTAGGTCATGGCCATGCGGCCCAGGTCCTTTTTGCCGGTCTTTTTGCCGCCGGCGGCGAACTTGGCGATGGAGCCGAGCGGCGTGGCCTTGGAGGACTGGCCGCCGGTGTTGGAGTAAACCTCGGTGTCCATGACGAAGATGTTGACGTCCTCGCCGCTGGCCAGCACGTGGTCCACGCCGCCGTAACCGATGTCGTAGGCCCAGCCGTCGCCGCCGAAGACCCAGATGGACTTCTTGGTGAACAGGTCGGACATGGCGGCGATTTCGGCCAGCAGGGGGTCCTTGGCGTCCTTCAGCAGGGCCTTCAGGGTGTCTCCGGCGGCCTTGGAGGCGGCGGGATCGTTTTTGCCCGCGAGCCAGGCGGCGGCGGCTTCCTTGATCTTGGCGCTGGCGGAGCTTTCGCCCACCTTGGCCAGCAGGTCGGACAGCTTGGCGCGGCGCTGGTTCACGGCCATGGTGTAGCCGAAGCCGAACTCGGCGGCGTCCTCGAACAGGGAGTTGTTCCAGGCCGGGCCGAAGCCGTCCTTGTTGACGCAGTAGGGGCTGGCCGGAGCCGAGGCGCCCCAGATGGAGGAACAGCCCGTGGCGTTGGCGATCATCATGCGTTCGCCGAAGAGCTGGGTGATGAGCTTGACGTAGGGGGTCTCGCCGCAGCCCGCGCACGCGCCGGAGAACTCAAGCAGCGGCTGCTGGAACTGGCTGCCCTTGACGCTCTCGCGCTTCACCAGGTCGCCCTTGAGGCTGACGGTCTCGCTGAACACCTGGTTGGGCACCTGGGCCGCGGTCTGGGTCTCCAGGGGCTTCATGACAAGCGCCTTGGTCTTGGCCGGGCAGATGTCCGCGCAGTTGCCGCAGCCCATGCAGTCCAGGGTGTTCACCTGGATGCGGAAGCCGAGATCCTTGAGCTCCTTGCCCTGGGCGGGCAGGGTCTCGAAGGACTTGGGGGCCTTCTTCTGTTCGGCCGCGTTGGTCAGCACCGGGCGGATGGTGGCGTGGGGGCAGACAAAGGCGCACTGGTTGCATTGGATGCAGTTTTCCTTGATCCACTCGGGCACGTTGATGGCCACGCCGCGCTTCTCGAAACGGCTGGTGGCGACCGGGAAGGAGCCGTCCGGGGTGAAGGCGGACACGGGCAGCTCGTCGCCCTTCTGGGCCAGGATGGGACGCATGACGTCGGTGACGAAGGCCGGGGCCTTGGCGGCGCTCTTGGCCTGGTCCTGGGCCTTGGCCCAGCTGGCGGGCACCTTGATCTCAATCAGGTTGGCCAGGGTCTGGTCCACGCCGTCCACGTTCATCTTGACGATCTTGTCGCCCTTCTTGCCATATTCCTTCTGGATGGATTCCTTCAAAAGAGAGATGGCTTTTTCGATGGGCAGCACTTTGGCCAGCTTGAAGAAGGACGTCTGCATGATCATGTTGATGCGGTTGCCCAGGCCGACCGAAGCGGCGATCTTGACCGCGTCGATGGTGTAGAGCTTGATCTTTTTGGCGGAGATGGTGCGCAGCACGGCGGCGGGCAGGTTGGCCTCCATGTCCTCCACGGTGTTCCAGGTGGAGTTCAGGAGGAAGGTGCCGCCGGGCTTCATGCCTTCAAGCACGTCGTAGATATGCACATAGCCCGACTTGTGGCAGGCGATGAAGTCCGCCGTGTCGACGAGGTAGGTGGACTGGATGGGCTTCTTGCCGAAGCGCAGGTGCGAAACGGTGATGCCGCCGCTCTTTTTGGAGTCATAGGCGAAGTAGCCCTGGGCGTAGAGCGGGGTGTTGTCGCCGATGATCTTGATGGCGCTCTTGTTCGCGCCGACGGTGCCGTCGGAGCCGAGGCCCCAGAACTTGCACTGCACGGTGCCCTCGGGGGTGGTTGCCAGCGCCGGGCCCATGGGCAGGCTCGTGTTGGTCACGTCGTCCACGATGCCGACCACGAAGTGGTTCTTGGCCTTGGCCTTCTCCATGTTCTTGTACACGGCCATGACGGCGTTGGGGCGGAACTCCTTGGAGCCCAGGCCGTAACGGCCGGCGATGATCTGGGGCATGGCCGTTGCGCGCTCGATGAAGGCGGCGCAGACGTCCTGGTACAACGGATCGCCCAGGGCGCCGGGCTCCTTGGTGCGGTCGAGGACGGTGAGCTTCTTGACGCTCTTCGGCAGCACGGCGAAGAAACTGGCGGCGTCGAAGGGGCGGTACAGGCGCACCTTGATGAGGCCGACCTTCTTGCCCTTCTTGGCCATGGTGTTGATGACTTCCTGGATGGTCTCGCAGCTGGAGCCCATGGCCACGATGACGTTCTCGGCATCGGGGGCGCCCACGTAGTCGAAGGGCTTGTACTTGCGGCCGGTGATCTTGGCCACCTTCTTCATGTTCTCGATGACGATCTTGGGCACGGCGTTGTAGTAGGAGTTGGCGCGCTCGCGGCCCTGGAAGTAGATATCCGGATTCTGAGCCGTGCCGCGCAGCACCGGGTGCTCGGGGTTCATGGCGTTTTTGCGGAACTCGGCGATCTTCTCGTGGTTCACCAGTTTCGCCATGTCCTCCTGGTCGATGACCTCCACCTTCTGGATTTCGTGGGAGGTGCGGAAACCGTCGAAGAAGTGCATGAAGGGTACGCTGGAATCAATAGCCGAGAGGTGCGCCACCAGGGCCATGTCCATGCACTCCTGCACCGAGGAGGAGGCGAGCATGGCGAAGCCGGTCTGGCGGCAGGCCATGACGTCCTGGTGGTCGCCAAAGATAGACAGCGCGTGGGCGGCCAGGGCGCGGGCCGTAACGTGGAACACGCAGGGCAGTAGCTCGCCGGAAATTTTGTACATGTTGGGGATCATGAGAAGCAGACCCTGGGAGGCCGTGAAGGTGGTGGTGAGCGCACCTGCGGCTAGCGAGCCGTGCACAGCGCCAGCGGCGCCCGCCTCGGACTGCATCTGCCGGATGTTCACAACCTGACCGAAGATGTTCTTCAGGCCTTTGGCCGCCCACTCGTCCGCAATCTCGCCCATGGTGGACGACGGGGTGATGGGGTAGATGGCCGCGGCTTCGCTCATGGCATACGCCACGTGGGTCGTCGCGGTGTTTCCGTCCATGGTCTTCATTTTCTTCGCCATGTTCTTATCCCTCTTTATCAGATGGAAGGTTTGGGCTTGTTGGTAGCGTATCTGAGGACCTAGTTCAAAATGGAAGACTTCGCAACTTGTGTGCCAAATGGAACGCTGTCTAATTTATTTTTTTATTTCTATATGTTAAGCGTAATTTTGCAGAAAAGGGCGAACCCGCGCCAAAGATTGTCCGAAAAATCAGGCAGCCTGGGCGGCTGGCTGCGCCAGGGGCCAAGAATGATGTGGGTAATTTGTCCGAAACTTCGGACAACCGCAAGGCCAGGGCGCGCGGACGAAATTGCGCTGGCGCGCCGCTGGGGTTTGGGCTATTGGTGAAGTGTTGGGAAGAGCAACCATCGCCGAGGTTGGGTCATGGACCAGTGTGAAGTGCCGCAACCGGAAACCGCCTGGGAAAAACTGCGTAAGCGGGCGCCACGCTATCTGCCTGTGCTGTCCTGGTGGCCGCAGGTGGGGCGGCGCACACTCAAGGGCGATCTCTGGGCCGGGCTCACAGGCGCGGTCATTGTGCTCCCGCAGTGCGTGGCCTTCGCGGCCATCGCCGGGCTGCCGCCGGAATACGGCCTGTACTCGGCCATGGTCCCCGTCATCATCGCCGCGCTGTTCGGCTCATCGCACCACCTCGTCTCTGGCCCCACCACCACGGTGTCGCTGCTCGTCTTCGTCACCCTGGCGCATTTCGCCGTGCCGTATTCCCCGGACTATATCCGTCTTGCCCTGACCCTGGCCTTCCTGGCCGGCCTCATCAAGCTGGCGCTGGGACTGGCGAGGTTCGGGGCCATCGTCAATTTCGTGTCCCTGTCCGTGATCACCGGCTACATGGCCGGAGCGGCGGTGCTCATCATCACCAGCCAGTTGGGCGCGTTGACCGGGCTCGACTTGCCGCGCGGCGGGCTGTTCCTGCACGCCTGGCAGCATCTGCTGGCGCATCTCCCCGGGATCAACGCCTACGCCCTGGGCTTGGGCCTGGTCTCGATGCTCATTGCGCTGGGCATTCGCCGCCTGTGGCCCAAGGCCCCGGCCATGCTGCTGGCGATGGTCCTGGGCGGCGCGCTTTGCGTGGCGCTTGATGGCCAGAGCCACGGCGTGGCGCTTCTGGGCGCGTTGACCTCCTCCTTGCCGCCGCTGTCCATGCCTTCGTTCGACATTGACGACGTCCGTCGCCTGATCCCCGGCGCGGTGGCCGTGGCCATGCTCGGCCTGGCCGAGGCCGTGTCCATCGCCCGGGCCGTGGCCGTGCGCTCCCAGCAGCAGATCGACAACTCGCAGGAGTTCGTGGGCCAGGGCCTGTCGAACCTCCTGGGCAGCTTCTTCTCGGCTTACCCGACCTCGGGCTCGTTCACGCGCACGGGGCTCAATTTCGAGTCCGGGGCCAAGACGCCTCTGGCCGCCGTGTTCTCGGCCCTGCTGCTGGCCTGCATCGTGCTGCTCATCGCCCCGCTCACCGCCTATCTGCCGGTGGCGGCCATGGGCGGCGTCATCCTGCTGGTGGCGCTGAACCTTATCGACCTCAAGGGCATCCGCCATATTCTGCGCACGGACAGAAGCGAGGCCATGGTCCTTGTGGCGACTTTCCTGGCCACACTGTTCGTGCAGATGGAGTTCGCCATCTTCTGCGGCGTGCTTTTGTCCCTGCTCATGTACCTGAAGCGCACCTCGCACCCGAACTTCATCGTGCTTGCGCCGGACCCGTCCAATCTGCGCCGACCGCTGATCAACGTGCGGCGCAAGGATGTCCTGGAATGCCCGCAGCTCAAAATCCTGCGCCTGGACGGCAGCATCTTCTTCGGCGCGGTGACGCACATCTCCGAGGAGCTGCACCGCATCATGGACGCCTTCCCGGAGCAATGCCACATCCTGATCGTCGGGGGCGGCATCAACTTCATCGACGCCAGCGGTTGCCACATGCTCTTCAACGAGGCGCTGAACCTCAAGCTCTCCGGCCGGGACATGTTCTTCTGTTCGCTCAAGACCGAGGTGCAGGAAGTGCTCAAGCGCGGCATGTGTCTGAAGCGCCTGGGCGGCGAGCATATTTTCGAATCCGAGGGCCAGGCCATCGCCCACATGGTGCCCCGGCTCGACCCGGAGCGTTGCGCCTGCTGCCACGCGCGCGTGTTCCGCGAGTGCGAGCGCATGCCCGGCGGCGAGCACTATCTCCCGTCGCCTCCCGTGTGACGAGCTGTCAGGCGGAGCGCGCGAACCAGCCCGCATAGCCCAGCAGCACCACTCCCAGGGCCAGTAGCGGACCGGGGGAAAGCCCGGCTGAAAGGCCAAGGCCCGCGCCCGTGCGGGCCGCCGTGACAGGCGGGCCGGTCAACGTGGTCGCCTCAGGGCAGGGGGGGCAGGCCGGGGGCGAGGGCCTTGTCGAAGCGGCGCAGGAACTCCTCGGCCTGGGCCTCGGGCAGGGGCCGGGCGAAGAGGTAGCCCTGGAAATACTCACAACCAAGGCCCTGCAGGATGCTCTGCTGGTTCAGGGTCTCCACGCCTTCGGCGACCACGTCCATGCGCAGGCTCGTGGCCAACTGGATGATGGCCCGCACGATCTCCAGGTTCTCCTTGCCGTGCTCCAGCATCCGCACGAAGGAGAGGTCGATCTTGAGGTGGTCCAGCGGCAGGCGCGTCAGATAGGCCAGGCTGGAATACCCGGTGCCGAAGTCGTCCACGGAGAAGCTGACGCCCATGTCGCGCAGCTCTTCCAGCTTGTTCAGGACCGAGGCCCCGCTCTGCATGAGCGCGGTCTCCGTCACCTCCAGCTTGAGATTCCTGGCGGGCAGTCCGGTTTCCTGCAGGATTTCGCGCATGCGCGGCAGGAAGTCCGGCTTGGGCACCTGCTGGGGCGAGAGGTTCACGGAGATCATGGCGTCGCGCAGGTGCGGATAGCGGTTGCGCCACTGGTTCAGGATGCGCGAACCCTCGCGCAGGGCCCAGTAGCCCAGTTCCACCACCTTGCCGGAGTCCTCGGCGATGGGGATGAACTCGCCGGGCATGATGAGCCCGCGTTCGGGGTGCCGCCAGCGCGCCAGGGCCTCGAACCCGAAAAGTTGTCGCTCCGTGCCGAGTTGGATGATGGGCTGGAACTCCAGGAAGAATTCGCCGCGCGCCAGGGCCCGGTCCATCTCGTTCTCCAGGCGCACCACCCGGATGGTCTGGCTCAGCAGGGACTCCGTGAAGGTCTTGACCCGGTTGCGGCCCATGGCTTTGGCCCGGTGCATGGCCAGGTTGGTGTTGCGCAGCACTTCCTCGGCGCTGGCGGCCGGGGTCTGGCCCAGGCTGAGCCCGATGCTGGCCGTGACAATGAGCTCCAGCCCCTGGATTCTGAACGGGACCCGGAGCGCCTCGCGGATGCGCCGGATGGCCTGGATGGGGCGCTTGTAGGAGTCGAACTCCTCCATGATGACCACAAATTCGTCGCCGCCCATGCGGGCCACGGTGTCCAATTCGCGCACGGCGGTCCGCAGGCGTCCCGCCACCTCCACGAGCACCGTGTCGCCCACGGTGTGGCCTAGCGTGTCATTGATGTTCTTGAAGCGGTCCAGGTCGATCAGGATGACCGCGTGGCGGTAGTCCGGGCGGCGCTTGGCGCGCTGCAGGGCCGTATCGATGCGCTCCACGCACAGCGAGCGGTTGGCGACACCGGTGAGCGGGTCGTACAGGGCCTGCTGGCGCAGGCGCGTCTCCAGGCGCTTGTGTTCGGTCAGGTCCAGGAACATGCAGGCGCAGGCGCCCGGCTCGGTCTGGAAGCAGTGCACTTCGTACGCCCCGGAAATCTGGTCGTCGCGGTATTCGAACTGCTCGGTCTTCCAGGCCTCGCCGAACTGGCAGGCCCGGCGGAAGCGTTCGGCCGCCTCGGTGCCCGCCATTTCCGGGAAGGCCTGTTCGATGGGCAGGCCGGCCAGGCGCGCGTGGTCGCGGTGCAGGATCGTGTCCGCCGCGGGGTTCGCGCCGGTAAAGATGAGCGCGCCAGCCATGTCCAGACGGTAGAGGTGCATCCCCGTGGGCGAGGCCAGGAACAGGGCGCTGGCGCGGTGTTCTGCCTCGCGCAGGGCGGTCTCGGCGGCCTTTTGCGCGGTCAGGTCCACGCCGGTCTGCCAAGCCGTGCAGCCGGGCATGGGCAGGGCCTGGGGCACGGGCGTCCAGAGGATGGTGTGCGCGGCGCCGTCGGCCGCGCGCATGACCACCTCGCGCGCCTCCGCACCGCCGGGCGTTGCGAAATGTCCCAGCACGTCGCGGCGGTAGTCCGGGTCCGGGTACAGGTGTTCGAGGACGCCAGGCTGGCCGAGGACATCCCCGGCCCGGTAGCCCAGCACGCGCTCGCAGGCGCGGTTCCAGAATACGATGGCTCCGGATTCGTCGTGGGCCTGGAGCAGAAGCGGCAGGTTCCGCACCAGCATCTCCAGGCGCTTTGCGGTGAGAGCGCAGGCCAGCTCCGTGTTGCGCAGGGCCGTGACGTCGAGCAGGTGCCCGGTGGTGAAGGGGGCCTTGCGGCGGGAGTTCCGCGTCGCGGAGCGGGTGACGGAAACCACGTGTTCTCGACCGCCCAGCAGCAGCACCTGCTCGGAGGCGCTTTCCGTCCGCGTGGACTCGAAGACCTGGAACACCGTGTCCGCCGTGCCCAGGAGCCGCTCGCGCGTCTTTCCCAGCAGGGTGCAGGCGGCCTGGTTCACAAAGGCGAAGCAGCTGTCCGCGTCCGTGGCGAAGACGGGCAGGTCCAGGCTGTCCAACAGACGCACAAGATCCTGCGCTTCAAGCATTGGCACGGCCGGGTTTCCGTGCGGCTTGCGTTTGGCATCCTTGGACGTTTTCGCTCTTGCGGGCGGTTTCGGGCGCATATGTTCCTGTGGTGTCGGGCACAGACTGCTTTTTTTGTAACATGTCCCCGACCGATTGCAAACTCCGCGTCGGAACCGCACGCGCGGGCTTTACGCGAGCAAAGACGCCATGCTACGCAATGATCAAGCTGGCGTCCCGCGCCGGTGAAACCCGTTGGAGGGAGAAGATGATTAAGGACTTCAAAGAGTTCATCATGCGCGGCAATGTCGTGGACATGGCCGTGGGTATTGTCATCGGCGCGTCCTTCGGCGGCATCGTCAAATCCCTGGTGGATGATGTGCTCATGCCACCCCTGGGCTTGCTGCTGGGCCGCGTGGACTTTTCGAACCTGTACATCATCCTGCGCGAGGGCAAGTTGCCCGGCCCCTATGCGGCGCTGGCCGAAGCAAAAAAGGCCGGGGCCGTGACCATGAACGTGGGGCTTTTCGCGAACACGGTGATCAATTTCCTCATCGTGGCCCTGGCGATCTTTCTGGTCGTGCGCGCCATGAACCGCCTGCGCGACCTGCAGAAAAAGGGCGAGCCGGAGGCCGCGCCCACCACGTGCGACTGCCCGTTCTGTGCGTCCGTCATCAGCCTCAAGGCCGTGCGCTGCCCGCACTGCACCTCGGAGCTGCCGGGTTAGCGGGCCTGTCGAGTTAGCGGGCCTGGCGGGCTAGCGGGTTTGCCGGGTTGGCTGGGCTGTCCCGCGTCAGCAGGGGGCGCTATACTCTTGCACCGGGACATCCTTTGCCAGGGCGAGCTGCGCGCCCCGGGCCAGGGCCTGCATCTCGTCCACTTGCGGCAGGGCCAGCACCGGGGCCAAAAAACGCACCCGGCGGGTTATCTCCGCCACCAGGTGACCGCTGCGCGACATGCCCCCCGTGAGCACCACGGCGGAGAGCGGCGTGTCCGTCGCCTCAAACAGTGTTGCGGCCATGCCGCCCACGGCCTTAGCCACGTTGTAGGCCAGGGCCTGGATAAGCCGTCCGGACTGCTCGTCGCCCGCGCGGAAGCGTTCCTCGACCACGCGCAGATCGTTGGTGCCCGCGTAGGCGTAAAGTCCGCCGTGGGTCAGGATCTCCCGGCGCAGGGCGTCGGGGTCCGCGCCGTCGCGCACCATCTCCACCAGCACCAGGGCGGGCAGGGTGCCCGCGCGCTCCGCGCTCATGGGGCCTTCGCCGTCCAGGCCATTGGTCACGTCCACCACCCGGCCGCAGTCGTGCGCACCCACGCTTACCCCGCCGCCCAGATGAGCCACCACGAATTTGGACTGCTCGTAGGGGATGCCCAGGCGCTCCGCCGCCAGACGCGCGGCCATGCGCTGCGAAAGGGCGTGGAACACCGTGCGGCGCTGGATGCGCGGCAGGCCGGTGATGCGTGCGATGTCGCGCAGTTCGTCCGTCACGGGCGGGTCCACGACGTAAGCCGGGCAGCCCGCCGCCTGGGCGAAGGCCTGGGCCAGGGGCGCGCCCAGGTTGCAGGGATGCTCGCCGTGGGCGTCCACCGCCAGTTCGTCCAACATGCCCTGGTTCACGGCGTACACGCCTCCGGGCAACGGCGCGAGCAGGCCGCCGCGTCCAGCCACGGCGTCAAAATCGCCAGGGCCATCGGGGCAGCCGTGGCGCGCCAGGGCCGCGGCCACGGCTTGGCGACGCAGGGCAAGCTGACCCCGCACCCCGCCGCAGGCGGCGATTTGCTCCTTGGGATGGCGCTCCTCATCGCTGAAGACTGGAACCTCGCCCGTGAACACCGCCACCTTGGTGGAGGTGGAGCCGGGGTTGATGCACAGGATGCGCGGCGATCCATCGGAAAGCTTCATGCGGCCGCTCCGGGGTTATTGGAAAGATGCACGGCCAGGGCGATGGAAGCGAGCTTGGTGCGCTCCGAGTCCCCGCGCGAGGGCACCACCACGGGCACCTTGCTGCCCACCACCACGCTGGCCATGGGCGCGTCGAGAAAGCAGGTCAGGGCTTTGTACAGGATGTTGCCGGACTCGATGTCCGGAGTCACCAGGATGTCCGCATGGCCGGCCACCGGGCTGGTCACGCCCTTGAGGGCCGCGGACCTTGGCGAGACGGCCAGATCCAGCGCCAGCGGCCCGGCCACCAGCGCGTCGCCGAAGGCCCCGTCCGCCGCCATCTTGGACAGCAGATCCGCGTCCAGCGTGGCGGGCATGGCCGGGAAGTTGACCTTCTCCGTAGCGGCCAGCACGGCCACGCGCGGCCGGTCGATGCCGAGCGCGCGCGCAGCGGCGAGCGCGTTCTTGATGATGTCCACCTTGCGTTGCAGGTTGGGGCGGATATTCACCCCCGCGTCGGTAAGCAGCATGAGGCGCGGCGCGGGTGGGGCGTCCGCCTCGTCCGTCCGCTGGAGCGTCAGGGGCGCGTCGAAGGCCGAGACCAGGCTCAGGATGCCGCCCGGCAGCACCAGCCCGGCGTCCTTGGCCAGCACGGCCTTGAGCAGGGTGGCCGTGGGCACCAGGCCCTTCATGACCAGCTGCGCGCGGCCGGTGCGGAAGTAGTCCACGGCCAGGGCGACGGCCTCGGCGTCGTCCGGGCAGTCCACGAACTCGAAGTCGGCAAAGTTCGGGCACAGGCTTTCGGCCGCGGCGCAGGCGCGCGCCCGGTCGCCGATGAACACCGGCGTCACGAGGTCTTGCTCCGCGGCATGAAGCGCGGCGCGCAGCACAAAGCGCTCGGCGCAGGGCGCAATGGCCAGACGCGGTTTCCGGCCCGTCGTCCGGGCGGCCTGGATGATGTCGTCCAGGCTTTTCATCACTCGTCTCCGCGTTTGAGGGCGATCTTGCCCGTGCGGGCCATGGAGAGGATGCCGAAGGGCGAGAGCATGCGGATCAGCCCCTCCACGCGCTCGGAGTCGCCGGAAAGCTCCACGGTGATGCTCTTTTCGCCCAGGCCCACCACCCCGGCGCGGAAGACTTCCAGGATCTGCATGAGCTGTGAGAGGCTCTCGTTCTCGCGCCGCACCTTCATGAGCACAAGCTCGCGGTCCACGAATTCGCGGCGGGAGAGGTCGTCCACCTGGATGACGAAGTCCATGCGCGCCACGGTGGCGATGATGCCGTCCGGGGGCAGGGTGGGCTCCGGCGCGCACTCGCAGGCGGCATCGGCTTCCGGTTCGGGCCCGTCGAAGCAGATGACCATGCGCGAGACCTTCGGATTTTCCGTCTCGCCGCTGGAGATGCTGCGGATGTTGAGGCCCCGGCTCTTGAATTCCTCGGCCATTTCCGCGAGCACCCCGCTGCGGTTGGCCACAAGGGCGGAGATGGTGTGTTTCACGTTGGCGCGCTCCTTGGCGGCCGGCGTCCCGCGCCAGCCGGTATGTTTGATGGTTCGCGCCAATCTACCTGGAAAACTCCGGGATGCAACCCTCTTCTGTGCGCTGCGCCCTTGCCATTACGTGCCACACGGAGTAGCTTAAAAATATGGCCTACTGGATACTCATGCATGCCCCACCGGGGAAAAAGGCGCCTTCGTGAAGGTGCGCTGCTGGGGCGCGCGAGGCTCCGTCCCCGTGTCCGGGCGGGAGTATCTCCGCTATGGCGGCGACACAGCGTGCCTGGAGATCCGCACCAAAAATGACGTGGTGCTCATCCTTGATGCGGGCACCGGCATCCGCGCCCTGGGCGACGAGCTTGCCTGCCAGGGGCGCGAGGAACTGACGCTGCTTTTGAGCCACTTCCACTGGGACCACATCCAGGGGCTGCCCTTCTTCAAGCCGCTCTACAACCCCGCGCTACGCCTCTCGCTGGGCGCCAGCCAGGGCGCGCAACGCGACATCACGCGTGTGCTGGGCCAGGCCTTCCGTCCGCCGGTGTTTCCTGTGCCCTTCGCCAAACTTCCGGCCCAGGTCACGACCATCGGGTTCAAGGGCGACGTCCTGCGCCTGGACAGTCTCGTGATCCGGAGCATCCCCATTTCGCACCCCAACAGGGGGTTGGGCTTCCGGATTGAGGAGGGCGGCCGCAGCCTGGTTTACCTTACGGATAATGAGCTTTCGTTGCGCCATAGGGGCGGCGGGGTCTTTGAGGACTACGCCGCCTTCTGCAAGGGCGCGGACCTGCTCATCCACGATGCCGAGTACACGCCTGAGGAGTATCCGCAGCGCAGGGGCTGGGGGCATTCTCATTTTGCCGACGCCGCCCGCCTGGCCAACGTCGCTGGCGTGGGCGCGCTGGGGCTGTTCCACCACAACCAGGCACGCACGGACCAGGCCGAGGACGAGCTGCTGGAGCGTTGCAGGGAGCTCCTGCCCAACTCTGGCGGCCCGCGCTGCGTGGCCCTGGCCCAAGGCTGGGAGATGGAGCTTTCCGGCTGAGGCCCGCGGGCGTCCAAGCATTTGCGGCACTTGATTTCTCGTCTCAGACGTGCCACACCAGCACGTGCCGCATGAGGCGGCTTTCACCTGAATCTGTAAAGGGGGGGAGATGCGCGCGCTTATCGTTGACGACGATTTTTACAGCCGCATCACGCTGCATGACATGCTCCGGTCCGTGGCCGACTGTCACATCGCCGTCAACGGCGAAGAAGCCATCGGCGCCTTCAAGAAGGCGCTGGAGGATGGGCGGCCCTACGACCTCGTGTGCATGGATCTGGTGATGCCGGAGATGGATGGCCAGCAGGCCCTGCGCGAGATGCGCTCCCTGGAGGATGACCAGGGCGTGAAAGAGCTGGCCCGTTGCTCCATCTTTGTGGTGAGTATGGTTGAGGATAACCGGGAAACCAACGAGGCCTTCTTCCTCGGCGGCGCGGATTGCTTCCTGGTCAAGCCCATCGAGGAGAACCGGCTCATGGCCGAGCTCCGAGAACACGGGCTCTTGGGCTGACGTTACGCGCGGCAGTGTTTGAATTTCGCGCAAAAGTCGGCTGGAGCAGGCCGCGTCGGGCAGCGCTGCGCTCCCGGCAGGATGGAGCATGAGTCAGATTCTTGGGATTAAATTCAGCGATCACGGCCCGGTGTGCTATTTCACGTCTGGGCTTCATGTTTTGCGCACGGGGCAGTCTGTGCTGGTGGAGACCGACCAGGGCTTGGCCCTGGGCCAGGTAGCCACTATTGCCGCGCCCGATGGCGCCGCCGTCGATATGGGCCAACCCGCCACGGACCAGCAGCCGGAAGCGCTTTCGGAAGCCCCCGCTCCCGAGGCCAGTCAGGCTACGGTTCCGTCCCAGCCAGCGCCTTTCGAGGACTCCTTCGGTTCTGCGGATTGGGACGTGGTGCTTTCCGACGCCAGCGTTCAGCCTGCTGACACGGAATTCATGAACGCGGAGTCCCTCATTGCGCAGTCCACTCAGCCGGATGGCGAAACAGGCCCGGTGACGCTTTTCGTCAGCGACCAGGCCAGCGTCCAGCCCGTGCCGCACAGCCTCGCGGGGTTGCAAGCCATCCACCGCTTGGCCACGGAGGCGGATCTGGAGACCCACGCGGAGAACCGCCGCCTGGCGCGCCGGGCCTTCTCCTTTTGCCGGGGGTGCATCCATTCCCAAAACCTGGACATGAAGCTGGTGGATGTGGAGGTGCTGCACGACCGCAGCAAGCTTATCTTCTTCTTCACCGCGCCTAACCGCATCGATTTCCGCGAACTCATCAAGAGCCTTGTGCGCGAGTTCCACACCCGCATCGAGCTGCGGCAGATTGGCGTGCGCCATGAAACGCAGATGATCGGGGCCATCGGCAACTGCGGCCAGGTCTGTTGCTGCCGCCGTTTCCTGCGCAAGTTCGCGCCGGTGACCATCAAAATGGCCAAGGAACAGAATCTGTTCTTGAACCCGGCCAAAATCTCCGGCATCTGCGGGCGGCTTCTTTGCTGTCTGAGCTACGAGCAGAAGGGCTACGAGGAGTTCCACAAGCAGTGCCCCAAGATCGGCAAGCGCGTGCAGACGCCGCTGGGCAGCGTAAAGGTGCTGCGTGCGAATTTCTTTAAGAAATCCATATCGGTATGGGTTGAGGATGTGGGTGAGCGCGAGTTCACTCTGGAGGAGTGGAAGGAGATGCTGAACCGCCAGCCCGGCGATGCGCCTCCCGAGGCTCCGGCCCAGGAAGCGCAGCCGCGTCAGGGCTCAGGCCGGTCACGGCCGTCCACTGGGCGGCCCTCGCGGTCCGAGCGCGCGCCCCGGCCCGACAAGGGCGAGCGGACGGAGCGTCCTGCGCGGGCTGAGCGTCCCGAACGCACCGAGCGTCCCGAGCAGGCGGAGCGCGGCGTGGCTCAGGCCGTGAGCGCCCCGGCGGAGGCTGGAGAAGTCCGGCCGGAATCCGGCGAAGGCGCGGGCCGCGAACGTAGCCGGCCCCGGCGCAAACGCCGCAAGGGCAAAGGGCCCAAGCCCGCGTAAACCACCCAGGCCGCATGGCGGCGCATGGACACACGGTCAGCAAACAGACCCGTCAACACGGCCATGAGGCCGCAGAGCGCCGGGCGGACAAAAAACAGGCCGTCCGCTTGGCAAACGCTTCAAGGAGTATCACTTGAGCCGCTTTTTCGTCACGACCCCCATTTTTTACGTCAATGCGAAACCCCACCTGGGCCACGCCTTCACCACCATCCTGGCTGACTCCGTGTCCCGGTTCCACGCCCTCATGGGCGAGGAGACCTATTTCCTCACCGGCACGGACGAGCACGGCGACAAGATCGTCAAGGCCTCGGAGGCGGCGGGCCAATCGCCCAAGGAATACGCCGACCAGATCAGCGCCCTGTTCCGGGGCCTGGCCCCCATTCTTGGCGCCAAGCCCAATCAGTTCATCCGCACCACGGACCCGGACCACATCAAGACCGTGCAGAAGGTGCTGCAGAAGGTGTACGAGGCCGGGGACATTTATTTCGGCGAGTACGGCGGCCACTACTGTTTTGGCTGCGAACGCTTCTACACCGAGAAAGAGCTTGTGGACGGCATGTGCCCGGACCACAAGACCAAGCCGGAGTACATCGCGGAGAAGAACTACTTTTTCCGCATGTCCAAGTACCAGGGCTGGCTCATCGAGCACATCAATGAGCACCCGGAGTTCATCCGCCCGGCGCGTTACCGCAATGAGGTCTTGAGCCTGCTGGAGTCCGGCGCGCTGGAGGACCTTTGCATCTCTCGGCCCAAGAGCCGTCTCACCTGGGGCATTGAGCTGCCCTTCGATTCGGACTTCGTCTGCTACGTCTGGTTCGACGCGCTCTTGAACTACATCAGCGCGCTCAACTACCCGCGTGGCGAGCGCTTCAAGAAGTTCTGGCCCGCCGCCAACCATATCGTGGCCAAGGACATCCTGAAGCCGCACGCCGTGTTCTGGCCCACCATGCTCAAGGCAGCGGGCCTGCAGCCGTACCAGTCGCTCAACGTGCACGGCTACTGGCTCGTGCGCGACACCAAGATGTCCAAGTCCCTGGGCAACGTGGTGGAGCCCAAGCGCATGGTGGACACCTACGGCGCTTCGGCCTTTCGCTACTTCCTGCTGCGCGAAATGGCCTTCGGCTCCGACGCCTCCTTCACTGAGGAGGCCCTGGTGGGCCGGCTCAACGCCGACCTGGCCAACGACCTGGGCAACCTGTTCAACCGCGCCCTGGCCATGACCCACAAGTATTTCGAGGGCAAGGTGCCCAGCCCGGACAAGGAGTTCCAGGAGGACGCGGAGCTCAAGCACCTCGGGCTTGAGGCCATGCAGGGCTTTCAGGCCAACTTCGGCGAGTTCCGTACCGCGCGCGCGCTCGAATCGCTGTGGGAGCTGGTGCGCGCCCTGAACAAGTACATCGACCAGACCGCCCCCTGGACCCTCTTCAAGAACAAGCAGATGGCCCGCCTGGGCACGGTTCTGTACGTTGTGCTGGAGCACATGCGCAAGGTCGCCGTGCATCTGTGGCCCGTAATGCCGGAGGCCAGCGAGAAGATGCTGGTGCAGCTCGGCATGCCTTTTGAGCAGGAGAAGATCGCGCTGCCCAAGGAGCCCGAGGTCTGGGGCGTGCTGGAGTCCGGCGTGGCCGTCGCGCAGACCTCCAACCTGTTCCCGCGCGTGGAGCTGCCCGAGCCCACGCCACCGGCCCCCAAGGAGGCCACCGCCCCGGAGGCCAAGAAAAACAAGACCGACAAGCCCCTTCCCAAGGAGGCTCCGGCTCCCGTCTGCCCAGCGGAGAGTATTGAGTTTACTGACTTCCAGAAGTTGGACCTGCGCGTGGGCACCGTGCTTTCCGCAGAAAAGCACCCGGACGCGGACAAGCTCCTTGTGGTCCAGGTGTCCCTCGGCGAGGAGAAGCCCCGGCAGATCGTGGCGGGGCTGGCCGACCGCTTCAGCCCCGAGGAGCTCGTGGGCAAGCAGGTGGTCGTTGTCGCCAACCTCGCCCCGCGCAAGCTGCGCGGATTCCTCAGCCAGGGCATGGTCCTCGTGGCCAAGGACGCCGAGGTGACGCGTCTTTTGACCGCTGCCGGCCCCGTCGACGACGGCGGCAAGGTGGCATAGCCGAAGCAACAAAGAGAGCCCCGGGGGGAGTGATTCCCCCCGGACCCCCTCCGTTTACGTTCAAAGGGCTGGGCCGAGCAAAGCTCGGCCCAGCCCTTTGAACGTAAGGGGATTGTTGGAGGGAAGACTTGTGGGATTGTCCGGCGGAACGGGGCATTCCAAATTGAAAGGGTTGTTCTGGCGCAAGGCGGCCCGAACAACCCTTTCAATTTGTGTGGGGGGGCAAAAGGTCTCAGTCCTTCTTGCGGGTTCCTGGAGCGGCGCGCTTGAAGTACGCCAGATATTCTTGATTGCCCTTCGGGCCCAGCAGGGCCGAGGGGACCACGCCCGCCTCCTCCAGTCCGAGGTCGCGGCAGAACGCGAGCACGCTGTCCACAGCTTCTTGGCGGTCGGTTTCGGAGCGCACGACGCCCTTGTCCGTGCGCCCGGCGGGCAGCTCGAACTGCGGTTTGATGAGCAGCACCAGTTCGCATGCAGGCGTCATGAGCGGCAGGCAGCCCGGCAGAATGGCCGTAAGCGAGATGAAGGATACGTCGGCGGTAAGTACGTCAAAGGGCTCGGGGAAGAGTTCTGGCGGTGGCTGGCGCAGGTTCAGGCGCTCCAGCACGGTCACGCGCCCATCGCCGCGCAGCTTCCAGTGGAGCTGGCCGTAGCCCACGTCCGCAGCGGTGACGCGGGCCGCGCCGTGCTGCAGCAGGCAGTCGGTGAAGCCGCCCGTGGAGGCCCCGGCGTCCAGGCAAACCTTGCCCGTGGGGTCGAAGCCCAGCTTGTCGATGGCGGTCAGGAGCTTGTAGCCGCCCCGGCTGACGAAGCGGTCCTGCCCGCGCAGCACAAACTCCGTGTCCACGGGCAACTGCTGCCCGGGCGAGGCCACAGGGGTCTTTTCGCCGGATTTAAGGTAGTGCGCGGCTCCGGCCATGACGAGACGCATGGCCGCATCCTGCGACTCGGCCAGCCCCTGCTCGAACAGGAGCTTGTCCGCACGGTCCTTCTTGGCCACGGGGCTATTTCTTGGCCAGGCCCAGGCGCGCGACAACATTTTCGGCGGCCTGGACCACGTAGTCCTTCTCCGCCAGGCGCGTCTTCTCCTCGGCCTTGATGATGAGCTCCGGGCGGTTGGCCAGCTCCGGCCTGGGGGTCACGCCGAACTCGGGCGGGAAGGTGTTCGTGAAGTACATTTCCTGGAAGCCGATGAACTTCAGGTGGTGCGCCGTGGCGTCGAGGATGAGCGTTTCAGCGTCGGAGACAAGGCCCAGCTCCTTGGCGCGCTTGGCCCCGGCCAGACACTCGCCGCCCTGGGTGCAGGCGATGTGGCCGTGGCGGTTGGCCTCGATCATGGAGTCCATGATCTGCTGCTCCGTAACCTGGATGACCTGGAAGGAGCCTTCGCCTGCCAGGGCCTCGTATTTCTCCGCGAAATGTCGCACGCGCGGAAAGGACACCGGGTTGCCGATCATGGCCGCCTGGGCCACGCTGGCGCTGACCGTGACAGCCTTGAACTCACGCGAGCCCGCGTCGGCCGCGTAGTAGCGGTAGACGGGGTCCGCGTGGTGCGACTGCACGCCGAACACGCGGGGCAGGGTGTCGATGACGCCGAGGGCGTGGAGCTTCAGAAAGCCGCCCATGATGGCCGTGATGTTGCCCGCGTTGCCGATGGGCACGAACACGCATTTGCCCTTCAAATCCCAGTCGAACCATTGCGCGGTCTCAAAGGCGTAAGATTCCTGGCCCAGGATGCGCCAGGCGTTCTTGGAGTTGAGCAGGGCCACGCGGTAGTTGTCGGCCAGGTGCTCCACAACCTTCATGCAATCGTCGAATACGCCGGGCACCTCCAGCACCACCGCGCCACTGCCCAGCGGCTGGGCCAGCTGCTGCGGCGTGACCTTGCCCGCAGGCAGGATGACCGCGCTCTTGACCGCGCCGCCCACGTAGGAGGCATACAGCGCGGCCGCGGCCGAGGTGTCGCCCGTGCTGGCGCAGATGGCCAGGACCTCGGTCCAGCCCTTGGTGCGGATGAGGCTCTTCAAAAAGCTGAAGGCGCAGGCCATGCCCCGGTCCTTGAAGCTGGCGCTGGGGTTCTGGCCGTCGTTCTTGTACGCGGTCTTGAGGCCCAGCTTGGCGCGCAGGGCGGGGGGGGAGTCCACGATGGGCGTGTTGCCTTCGCCGAGGTAGAGGATGTCCTCCTCCTCCAGCACCGGGGCCATGAGTTCGTAGAAGCGGAAAATGCCGCGCAGGGCCGGGGTCTTGCTGGCCGCGCGCTGGTCGAAGATGGCGCGCCATTCGCTCGCGCTGGTCTTCTTGAGTTCGTCGAAGGTCGTGTCTGTCAGGAGGAACACGCCGGAGCACTTGGGGCAGGTGTAGTGCAGCTCGCCGATGTCGTACCGCGCGCCGCAGCCCAGGCAGACGTATTCAAGATGGCCGCGATAAGTGGGGAAGTTCTTGGACATGGGGGAAACTCCTTGGCGTGATCTGTGGCGCGCGTGACGCGACCCTAGCTGACGAATTTCAAAACGTTCACGATGGCGGCGGCTCCGGCGGCGGACTTGCCGCCAGACTTAAGCCCGCGGCCCCCAGAAAGCGCCCCAGGCGGCCAGGCAGAGCTGTGGACATGAGCCAGATTTGCCCGGCAGGGAAAGCAGGTTCAGCCACAGGAAACAGAACAGCCCCAGGCCGAGCCCGAGGAGCAGGCTCATTCCTTGTCGCGCAGGTCCACCACGCGCACGGCCTTGCCCTCGCTCTTGGGAATGGATTCGTGCTGCACCAGCTCCACGCGCGGGGTCACGAGAATCTCGTCGCGCAGGCGCGAGGCGATCTTTTTCTGCAGCGTGGTCAGGACGCGCATGTCCTCCACGAAATAGTCGTCCTTGATCTCCACCTTCACGCGCAACTGGTCCATCTCGCCCTCTTTGAAGAGCTCGATGACATAGTTCTGCGCCACTTCCGGAAGGCTCATGAGGGCCTGCTCAATCTGCATGGGGTAGATGTTGCAGCCCTTGATGATGAGCATGTCATCCGCGCGGCCGGTGATCCGGTCGAGCCGACGGTGGGTGCGCCCGCAGGCGCAGGAGCCTGGAATGAAGCGCGTGAGGTCGCGCGTGCGGTAGCGCAAAAGCGGCATGCCGTCGCGGCACAGGGTGGTCATGACCAGCTCGCCCACCTCGCCTTCGACCGCGTGCTCGCCGGTCTCGGGATTGATGATCTCCGCGATGTAGGCGTCCTCCCACACGTGCATGCCCGCCTGCTTCTCGCATTCGAAGGCCACGCCGGGGCCGTTCATCTCGGTCATGCCGTAGGAATTGAAGGCCTTCACGCCCAGCAGATCCTGGATGCGCTGGCGGATCTCCTCCGTGTGGGGCTCCGCACCGATGAGCGCGATGCGCCAGTCGAGGCTCCTGGGGTCCACGCCTTCGTTTTTGAGAAAATTGGCGAAGTGCAGGGCGTAGGAGGGGATGATGTGCACGCCGTCCACATGGAAGTCGCGCAGCAGCTTGAGCTGGCGCTTGGAGTTTCCCGCGCCCGCGGGAACAGTCAGGAGGCCCAGGCGCTCCGCTCCGTAGTGGATGCCGAGTCCGCCGGTGAACAGGCCGTAGCCGCTCATGTTCTGGAACACGTCGCCCTTGCGCAGGCCCACGGCGTACATGCAGCGGGCCACCAGCCCGGCCCAGGAGTCGATGTCGTTCTGGGTGTAGAAAATGGCCGTGGGCGTGCCCGTGGTGCCGCTTGAGGCGTGCAGCCGGATATACTGGTCCATGGGCTGGCAGAGGAAACCATAGGGGTAGTTGCCGCGCAGATCGTCCTTGGTGGTGAAGGGGATCTTTCGGATGTCCTCGGGAGAGTGGAAGTCGTCGGGGGTGAGGTTCAGCGCGCCCAGGCGGCCACTGTAGAACGGAGAGCGCAGACAGGTGGCGATGGTGCGCCTCAGGCGCTCGGTCTGCAATTTCTCCAGGGACTCGCGGGCCATGCCCTCTGCGGCTTCGTAATACATGTCTGCTCTCCCTCAGGCGGTGTCGGGTCTGTGATGCGGGCCGGACCACCAGCTATGTGGTCGGCAGGTATTCCGAAGGGTACGCCAAATGGCTGAGATTTTCAAACCGGCTGTACTGCTTCTTGAAGTACAGCTCCACCTCGCCGACCGGGCCGTTTCTCTGTTTGCCGATGATGATCTCGGCCACATTGGGCTTGGTGGTCTTATCTTTATTGTACACTTCGTCGCGGTAGATGAACATGATGACGTCGGCGTCCTGCTCGATGGCGCCTGATTCGCGCAGGTCCGAAAGCATGGGGCGCTTGTCGCTGCGCTCCTCAACCTTGCGGTTCAGCTGCGAGAGCGCGATGACCGGGATGTTCAGCTCCTTGGCCAGGGCCTTCAGGTTGCGCGAAATGTCGGAGATTTCCTGCTCGCGGGAATCGATGTCGCGGCTGGCGCGCATGAGCTGGAGATAGTCCACCACGACGAGGCCCAGACCGTGTTCGGCCTTCAGGCGGCGGCAGCGGGCGCGCAGCTCCATGGTGGAGAGCGCCGCGGTGTCGTCCACGAACATGGGGGCGTTGGAGATGACGTTGGCCGCATCATAGAGCTTGGCCCAGTCCTGGTCGTCGATGCTGCCGCGGCGCAGATTCACAAGGTCCACGCGGCCCTGGCAGCACAGAATACGCATCATGATCTGGTCCATGGACATTTCGAGCGAGAAGATGGCCGTGGGCGTGGGCGCCTCGCCCTTGGTGGCGGCGTTCAGCGCCAGATTAAGCGCGAACGCGGTCTTGCCCATGCTGGGGCGCGCCGCCACGATGATGAGGTCGGAGTTCTGGAGCCCGGCGGTCATCTCGTCGAGCTTCTCGTAGCCGGTGGTGGTGCCGGTGACGAGCGCCTGACGGCCAACGCGTTTTTCCAGTTCCTTGAAAACGCGGTCCACCAGCTCCTTGCCGGAGTGGACCGTGGTCTTGGAGCGCACGTCGGAAATCTGGAAGATGGACTGCTCGCTCTGGTCGAGCAGGCTCTCCACGTCCTGGGAGTCGTAGCAGTTGCCGATGATCTCGCTGGCGGCCTCGATGAGGCGGCGGCTGATGGCCTTGTCGCGCACGATGGCCGCGTGGTGCAGGGCGTTGGCCGCGCTCACGGGGGAACTGGCGAGCTCCGCCAGATACACGGGGCCGCCGATGGAATCGAGCGCCTGGGACTGGGTCAGCTGCTCGGTGACAGTGACGAGGTCGACGGGCGAGTTCTTGGCGTAGAGGTCCTCGAAGGCGCGGAAGATCAGGCGGTGTGCGGGAGAGTAGAAGTCCTCGTTGCGGATGATGTCCACAAGGGAGTGGAACAACGAGTTGCGCAGAAAAACCCCCCCAAGAACCGCCTGTTCGGCTTCAAGATTCTGGGGGGGGATATTGCGCGAGAGGGCGGCGGAGGCCCGTTCCAGGGCCTCCGCGCCATCCTCTCGACTGCCCTGGCTACGCCTCGGGCTGCTGTTCTGGCTCTTGCTGCGGCTGGCCATGCTTGATCACACGGAGTTTCAGTTCGCCGTGGACGTCGGGGTGCAGGCGGATGTCGACCTCGAAGTCGCCCAGGGCGCGGATGGCCTCAGGCATTTCGATCTTCCGGCGGTCGATGTTGATGCCCTGCTCGGCCAGAGCGTCGGCGACGTTCTGGGCGGTGACGGAGCCGTAGAGCTTGTCGCCTTCGCCCACGCGCACGGTGATGACCACGGTGGCGGCGGCGATCTTGGCGGCCAGGCCGGTGGCCTCGGAGCGCAGACCGTCGGCCTGGGCGGCCAGCTTCTTGCGCTCCAGTTCAAACTGTTTCAGATTGGCGTCGGTGGCCTTCATGGCCAGGCCCTGGGGAATCAGGTAATTGCGGCCGAAGCCGGGCTTGACCGCGACGATGTCCCCAAGGCGACCCAGGGTGTCAACGTCGGCGCGCAAGATGAGTTTCATGGTCATTGCGCCCTCCTAGACGGTCTTCTTCTTGACATCCGTGCTGTGCACGGTGGTGTAGAACAACAAAGCCATCTGCCGGGCGCGCTTGATCTCGGTGGTCAGGCTGCGCTGATGCTTGGCGCAGGTGCCGGTGATGCGGCGGGCGATGATCTTGCCGCGCTCGGTGATGTAATCGCGCAGGATGTCGGCGCGCTTGTAGTCGAGCGGCAGGTTCTTGTCCGCGCAGAAGCGGCAGAACTTTCTCTTCGGGGTGAATTTCTTGCGGAACGCCATGGTTTAGGCCTCCTCGGTGCTGGGCGCGGCGGCGACGGCGTCGGCCAAGCGGACGGTGACGAACTTGAACAGGCCGTCAGTGATGCGGATGTTGCGCTCAAGTTCCGCCACGACGGCGCCGGGAGCGGTGTAGTCGAGGCGCACGTAGTGGCCGCGCGTCAGTTTGCGAACGGGGTACGCAAGGGTGCGGATGCCCCAGTCATCGACGAGGCCCACCTGGCCCCCGTCGCGCTCGATGATTCCGGAGAGGTTGGCGAGAATCTCCTTGCGGTTCTCCTCGGCCAGTTCCGGACTCATGAGCACAAGAGTCTCGTAGTGATTCAGCATGTGGTGCTCCTTTTGGTCTTTGGCCCTTCCCGCACAGGGGAAGAGCAAGGTAGAGGGGTGCTCTTACGTCCTTGCCCGCGGCGTGTCAAGCCTCGCCGCAAGCCTCCGCGCCCTCGTCGTGATTTAAACGCCGGGCCGCGGCCTTTGCCTGCGCCCCGGGCGTTACGCCGCCGACATTGACGGCGCGCAGGAGGGCGGCGAAGGCGGCCACAGGCTTCTCTTTGGCTTGCTTGTCGTTTTCCGACGTCTCATGGACGCGCTGCGGGCTGGAAAATCAGCCCCGGATCTTGATGTGCGGCGCACAAGGCGGAAAGCGACAGAAGCGGTCCCGTTGGGGACGGCGAGGTCCAGCCGGATGGTCCAAAGCATCCGCCATTGCTGCTTGCGCGACCTTGGGGCGCACCTTCTTCACATATCCTTATCACACATCTTAGTCGTCTTTCTTTTCGTCCTTGCCGTCTTTCTTTTCGTCCTTGTCGGCGGGCGGCGTCCAGCCGCATTGCCTCTTGGGGCCTCAGCCCCCTCCGGGAGCCAGCCGCGACAGGACCACCCAGACGACGGCGACCATGATCAGCAAAAGCCAGCTGCTGTCCATGCCTTCTCCTGGTGTTTAGACGCCGAGTTCCTTGCCCGTGAGCAGGCGATAGGCCTCCAGGTACTTGGAGCGCGTCTGGTCGATGATCTCCTGAGGGATTTTTGGAGCGGGCGGCCGCTTGTCGAATTTGATCTCTTCCAGCCAGTCACGCAGGAACTGCTTGTCAAAGCTCGTTTGTCCCCGGCCCGGGGCGTAGTCGCTCATGGGCCAGAAGCGCGAGGAGTCCGGAGTCAGCACCTCGTCGATGAGGATGAGCCGTTCGTCGAGGCCTTCCCGCACCGTGCCGAACTCGAATTTCGTGTCCGCGATGATGATGCCGCGCTGGGCCGCATAGTCGCGGGCTTTCGAGTAGATGCCAATGGCCAGGTTCTGCGCCTGGGAGGCCAGGGCTTCCCCGGTGATGCGCATGGCTTCGGCCACGGGGATGTTCTCGTCGTGCTGGCCCAGTTCGGCCTTGGTGGAGGGCGTGAACAGGGGATTTTCCAGCTTGTCGCTCTCGCGCAGGCCCTGGGGCAGCTTGTGCCCGCACACGCTGCCGGTCTTCAGGTAGTCCTTCCAGCCGGAACCGGTGATGTAGCCGCGCACGATGCACTCGATGGGCAGCGGCTTGGCCTTGCGCACGATGACCGCGCGGTTTTCCAGCATGTCGGCGTGGGGCTTGAGCGCTGCGGGGAAGTCCTTCACGTCCGTGGCCAACAGATGGTTGGGCACGAGATCGGCGAACATCTCCATCCAGAACAGGGTGATCTGGTTCAGCACCACGCCCTTGTGCGGGATGGGGTCGTCCATGATGACGTCAAAGGCCGAGATGCGGTCCGTGGTGACAATAAGCAGGGAGTCCGGTCCGGCGGCGTAGATGTCGCGAACCTTCCCGCGCGAGACGAGGGGGAATTCCTTGATGTCCGTGTTGGTGACGCACTGCATGGCAAGCTCCGTTGGCTGTGTTATTTGAGGTGGAGGCCCTGGCGGACTTCGACGCTTCTGGCGTGGGCCTCCAGACCTTCCAGGCGCGCGAGGCGGGCGATCTTGTCCCCGTGCTGGCGCAGGTAGTCCGGCGAGGCGGCGATGATGCTCGACTTCTTGCAGAAGCTCTGCACCGAAAGGGCGGAGGAGAAGCGCGCGGTGCCGAGCGTGGGCAGCACGTGGTTGGGGCCCGCGAAGTAGTCGCCCACAGGTTCCGGGCAGTGGTGGCCCAGGAAGATGGCCCCGGCGTTCCTGATCTTGCCCAGAAGGGCGAAAGGCTCGTCCACGGCCAGCTCCAGGTGCTCCGGCGCGATGCGGTTCACCAGGGCGATGGCCTCATCCATGTTTTCGACGACCAGCACGCCGCCCCAGTCCTTGAGGGCGCGGGCGGCCAGGTCGCGGCGGGGCAGCTTGTCGAGTTGGCGCGCCAGGCACGCGCGGACCTTTTCGGCCAGCGCTGGGCTGGGAGTGATGCACAGGGCCGCCGCCAGTGGGTCGTGCTCGGCCTGGGAGAGCATGTCCGCGGCGATGAACTCCGGGTTGGCGGAGTCGTCGGCCAGGATGCTGATCTCGCTCGGCCCGGCGATCATGTCGATGCCGACCTCGCCCACGAGGATGGCCTTGGCTGTGGCCACGTAGATGTTCCCCGGCCCGGCGATGACGTCGCAGGGACGGATGCTGGCGGTGCCGTAGGCCAGGGCGGCGATGCCCCAGGCGCTGCCGGCGCGGTGGATCTCCGTGATGCCAAGCAGCGCGGCCGTGGCCAGAATGTACGGATTCAGCGTCGAGTCCTTGCGCGGGGGCGAAATGACGGCGATGTCCTCCACCCCGGCCACCTGCGCGGGCACGGCGTTCATGATGAGACTCGAAATGAGCGGGGTTTCGCCGCCCTGGCCGCCGGGCACGTACAGGCCCACGCGGTCCACAGGGCGCACCATCTGACCCAGCACGGTGCCATCAGGGCTTGTCGTCCACCAGGACTGTTCGACCTGCCGGGCATGGAAGTCGCGCACGCGGGCAATGGCCTCGCGCAGGATCCCCACGTCGTCCTTGGGCACGCGCGACAAGGCGGCCTTGATGTCCTTTACCGGCACGCGGAAACGCGCGGGAAGGTCGGGAGCGTCGAATTTGCGGGTGTAGGCGCGCAGGGCCTTGTCGCCATCTTTTCGGACGGCCGCGAGGATGGCGCGCACAGTGGTCGAGATGTCGTTCCCGGGATCCTTGCGGCCGCCCAGCCAGGCGAGCAGGCCAGTGGCGTCCAGTTCTGCGGGAACGCGGAGAATGCGGCAAGGCATGGTGAACCTCTGACTTCGGATGTGGGGCGTTGCGTTTGAAGGTTGTAATGCTAGCGGAAGCCCCGTGAAAAGTCGAGGCCGCCTGCAATGATGAAATAAAAAGGGGCCGGAGCGCAAACCCCGGCCCCTGATGAGGCATTCTTAACGTGTGGCCTAGAAGAAGTAGTTCAGGCCAAGGCCGACCTTGTACGCGTCGCCGCTGTGGTTGACGCCGGCAAGGTTGTTGAGCGTGGCAGCGGAGAGGTTGGTCGCGCCGCGCCAGGCGTCCATGTTGAAGTCGGACTTGATGTAGCCCAGGTACAGGTAGCCGGTGAGTTCGTCGTAGAACTTGTACTTGGTGTTCAGGTCAACTTCCCACAGGGAGTCCTTGTCCGTGAGGAAACCAGCGTAGTTGATGTTGTTCAGGTTCGCGGTGTTCTTCAGGTAGTCGACGCTGTTGGTGCCCCTGGCGTACAGGATGTTCACCGTGTGGGACAACTTGTCGATGAAGGTGATGTCCTTGAGGGAGACGCCGCCAGCCCAGTAGCCGAGCGTGTTCGACGTGTAACCGGCGGTGGTGTTGATGGAGCCGGTGAGCTCCAGGCGTTCGCCGAAGAAGAAGGAGCCGATGGTCCAGTCCTGCGGGACGCCGACGACGGGCATGCGGCCGGATCTGTTGGTGTTCTTTCCGGTTTCACCCGAAGAATAAGCGAAGAAGGCCTCGGGGGTCATGTAGGTCAGGCCGGTGTAGTCGACGGCCAAGTCGGCCAGCCAGCCAGCGCGGCCGCCATTGCGGGTGTTGTTCGTGTAGTTCGTGTAGGTGACTTTGCCGTAGTTGTAGTCGGCCATGACCTTGAAGGGCATGTCGGCGGGGGCCAGGGTGAAAGCCGCGCCACCCCAGTAGCCGCGCAGACCATCGGTCTTGTCGCTGTTGGCGCCGGAGAAGCCGGACAGGCTGGTCGCCCCGGCGGCCCCGGCGCTGGCCGTTCTGGCGCCGGAGTAGCCATACATGGCGAACGGAGAGATCTTCACACTATCGAAGGTCATGGGCACGGCGGCGAAGAGGACGTCCGTCGAGGTTCCAGTACCCTGGACCGAGGCCGTGCTGCCGGGGGTGTTGCTGTCATACGGGCGGGCGTACCCGGCCAGCAGCGACACATTCTCCGTGACGGGCGTGCTCACCACGGCGGCGGCGATCTGGTCGTCGAGGATTGCGCTGCCGCCGCCAAAGGCCGCTGGCAGTGTGATGGTCTGGAAGCCAACGGAAATGTTCGTCTGCGTATTCGGCCACTTGTACTCAATGAAGGCCCTGCGCAGCATGATGTTGCCCGCGCCGGCGGCAGCGCCGCCAATGGCGGAGGTGGAAGGCGTACGGCCTGCGCTGATCTGGTACATGCCGTTGCCCCAGTTGGCGGTGCCTATCTGGGTGTCGAGCACGGCGCGCAGGTTCTCGTTCGCCGTGAAGGTGAACGCGGTGCGGAGCTTCTCTTCCACGGCGAAGTGGTCGTCCTGGCCCTTGTCAAAGTTCCAGTTCTGGCGAGAAATCGCCTCCATCCACCAGTAGCCGCTGGCTTTGACGTCAGCAGCCTGCGCTGTTCCGGCCAGCAACAAGACCAGAACCGCAACCAATCCAAACAATTTCCCTCTCGACATACCTAAGATCCCCTTCTCCCAAGTGTTTTAAGCAAAATGCAATGTAAGTAAACACTTGCTAACCGAGTTTGCGTTAAAAATCAACCCGGATACGGGTTTTGCGGGCACAAAAAAAGGCCGGGGCAAAAGCCCCGGCCTAAAGCCCGCATCAAGCAGCGTTGAGCGTCGTCTTAGAAGCTGTAAGCCATGGACACGGAGACGCGGTAGGCGTCGTCAGGCAGCTTACCGCCGGTCGTCATGCCATTGTACTGGTGGAGGTTCTGATTGAGGTAGCCGAGGTTAAGCATCAGGCTCAACTCGTCGTACACCTTGTACTTGGAACCGAAGTCAACTTCCCACAGGGAATCCCTGGTGGTCAGGTAGGAACCGTAAAGCGCATCGGTGGTGTTGGTCGCACCAACAAAGGCGTTCTTGTCGTTCGTGCCCTGGACGTACAACACGTTGATGCGATGGCTCAGCTTGTCGATGAAGGAAATATCCTTCAAAGCCACGCCCGCGGTCCAGAAGCCCATGGAATTGAGGACCGCTCCGCCAGCGCCCGTCGTGGAGGACGAGGCGGCCGACGTGGTGCGGGTGATCAGGTCGGTGTTGCCGAAGAACATGGAGCCGGCAACGAGTGAGCCCTGGGGGTTGCCCAGGACAGGCATTCTGCCGCCGTCCTTGTGCGTGCCGGACGAGTCGCCAGAGCTGTACGCAAAGAACGCTTCCGGGGTCATGTAGGACAGACCAGTGTAGTCAACCGCGAAGTCGGCCAACCAGCCAGCGCGGCTCGAGTTGCCACTGGAATACTGGGCGGAGCCGTAATTGAAATCGGCCATGAGCTTGAAAGGATCAAGGAACTTGGTGCTCATCGCCACGCCGCCCCAGTAGGCCTTTATGCCATCAGAGCCAATGGAATGGTTGGAAAGCAGGCCCAGGGCGGAATAGGCCGGAGTGGTGCTGCTCTGATAACCGGCATCAGCATAGACGCCAAAAGGCGTAATATTGGTGTTGCCAGGCAGATCAACGGGCAGCACTGCAAAAAGCACGTTTGAGCCAGTGCCTCCACCCTGGACAGTGGCGGTGGAGCCGGCGGTGTTGCTGTCATACGGGCGAGCATAGCCGGCCAGAAGCTTCACGCTGTCAGAGATCGGGGCAGACACAACCAAGGCGCCGACCTGGTCGTCCAGGATGGAGCTGGTGCCGAAGGCCGTGGGCAGCGTCACCGTCTGGAAGCCAGCCAGGATGTTGACCTTGGTGTCGGGCCACTTGAAGTCAATGTAGGCCTTGCGCAGCATGATGTTGCCGGCGCCGGCGGTGTTGGAGCCGGTGGCGGTGGTGCTGGGCGTGCGGCCCGCGCTGATCTGGTACTGGCCATTGCCCCAGGAGTTGGAGCCGATCTGGGTCTCGAGCACGCCTTTCAGGTTCTCGTTGGCGATGAACTGGAAGGCCGTGCGCACGCGCTGCTCAATGCGGAAATCGTTGCCCTTTGCCGGGGTGCTGTTGCCCTTGGAATAGGCTTCCGAGTCACTCCAGGAGGAGTCAATCTGAAACGAACCGTTGGCCTTGATGTCTGCCGCCTGGGCGCCGCTGGCGATGCCCAGGACGAGCAGCGCGGCCACTGCGAACTTGCTCAGCTTTTTCATGTTATCCTTCCCTCATTTGTGGTTCAAAACAGCTGCGGATGCATGCTTTGATTTCTGTATAGTCAAGCCAAAGAGCTTACGCAAATGATTTTTTGACTTTCGTTTAATTTTTTTTACTGTTCAAAAAATTTGTTTCTCGCCTCGCATGTGACAAATGTTACAAAAAAAGGGCCGACGCATTGCTGCGTCGGCCCCGTGGCGTAAAGGCTCAAAGAGAAGTCTTAGAAGCTGTAGTTCAGGAGCAGCGCGGCCTTGTAGGCGTCCTTGCTCAGGTAGCTCTGGGCGGTGCCGGTGGCGGCAGACCAGGTGGGCTTGTCGAAGCTCGCATTGATGTAGCCCAGCTCAAGGCCCAGGGACAGGGCATCGTACAACTGGTACTTGCTGTTCACGTCAACTTCGACCAGGTGGTCCTTGCTCGTCAGCACGTTGCCGTAGCCGTTGTTAGTATTAAGGCCGGCAGCAACAGCAGTGTTGTTGGTGCCCTTGAAGTAGATGACATGCACGGTGTGGCTCAGCTTGTCGACGAGCTTGATGTCCTTCATGGACAGGCCCAGAGCCCAGAAGCCCAGGTTCTGGCTAGAGCTGGTGTAGGGGCCATTGTAGGCGACGCTGTCGCCGCCCTGCATCCAGAAGGAGCCGAAGGCCCAGTTCTCGCCACTGACGACCGGCATGCGCTCAGACTTCTGAGAATTGCCGTCTTCGCCAGAGCTGTAGGCGTAGAACAACTCGGGGGTCACCATGGACAGACCGGTGTAGTCAACGGCCACGTCGCCCATCCAGCCAGAGCGGCCAGACTTGACAGATTTGGTGTCGTTGAAGGTCTCTTTACCGTAATTGATGTCGGCCAAGACCTTGAAGGGGTCAAGGGCGGTCATCGTGAACGCCGCGCCACCCCAGTAGGCGCGGGCGCCCGCAGTCGGAGCAACGCCCGGGGTCACTAGGCCGCCAACGCCGATCTTGTCACCACCGCTCGCCAACGCGTTGGTCACGGCGCTGGAGCCGATAGAGGCGTAAGCCACAAAAGGCTTCACGCTGAAGCCGGTGGTGTCGATGTTCGCGTACAGGAGGGCAGCGTCGATAGCCGTGCCGGCGACCTGCTTGGTGGCGGTGGAGCCGGCGGTATTGGCGTCATAAGGACGGGCATAGCCAGCGACCAGGCTGAAGCCGTCGGTGACGGGCACCACGGCGGCGATGCCGGCCATGTGGTCGTCCAGGATGGCGCTGCCGCCGCCGAAGGCCGCGGGCAGAGCGATGCTCTGGTAACCGGCCAGAACCTCAACCTTGGTGTTGGGCACCTTGAAGTCAAGGTAGGCCTTGCGCAGGAGGATGTTGCCGGCGCCAGCGGTGTTGGAACCGGCGGCGGTGGTGCTCGGCGTACGACCGGCGCTGATCTGGTACTGGCCATTGCCCCAGTTATTGGTGCCGATCTGGGTCTCGAGCACGCCCTTCAGGTTCTCGTTGGCGATGAACTGGAAGGCGGTACGAATGCGCTGCTGGATCGCAAAATCGTTGTTTTTGAGCTTGTCCTGCAAGGACGCGTCGGCCGTCCAGTCGGATTCGATCTGCCAAGAACCGGTGGCTTTGATGTCCGCGGCGTTGGCGGCGGTGGCGCCAACAACCATGGCGCCAAGAACCGCCAGGGAGATAAGAAGTTTCTTCATGGTTCCTTCCTTTGCTGAAACGTTAAAATGAGCCTTCGCCACTGTTCACGGCGATTATCTAACCTTGTTCATACGGATTTGCAATAGCTCAAGCGACGAAATCTCGCATTTAGTCAAAAAATTTTTACCGTCCAATTTTTTTTCTTTGCATGCGCGGGAGGCATTGTTTAGCGTGCGGACATCGGGGTTGGACAAAGCCCCGCCCTCACGCGCCTCAGGAGCAAAATGGAGTTTATTCCAAAGAATTATCCCGATTCCCCTGGCGTCTACCTCATGAAGGATAGCGCCGGGCGCATCATCTATGTGGGCAAGGCCATCAGCCTGCGCAAACGCCTCTCGTCCTATTTCCGCGCCAGCGCGGACCACGGGCCGAAGACGCGCGCGCTGGTCGCCAAGATCCGCCACATCGACGTCCTTTTGGTTTCGACGGAAAAAGAGGCGCTGCTCCTTGAGGAAAGCCTCATCAAGCAGCACCGCCCGCGCTACAACGTGGTCCTGCGCGACGACAAGCGCTCGTTGCTCTTCCGGCTGGACAAAGCGAGCGACTATCCCCGCCTGACCCTGACCCGCACAGTGGTGCGCGACGGCTCGGTCTATTTCGGACCCTTTGCCTCGGCCTCCGCGGCGCGCTCCACCCAGAAGCTTGTGGGGCTTATCTTTCCCCTGCGCAAGTGCTCGGACCGCGTGTTCAAAAACCGCGTGCGCCCCTGCCTGTACCATCAGCTCGGCCAGTGCCTGGCCCCCTGCGTGCTGCCCGTGGACCGCGCGCACTACCTGGAGATGGTGGCCCAGGTGGAGCAGTTCCTCCTGGGGCGTTCGCGTTCGCTGGTGCGTGAGCTGCGCCGACGCATGGAACAGGCCTCGCAAGACCTGCGCTTTGAGGCGGCTGCGCTCTTGCGCGACCAGATCAAGGCCATCGACGCCACCCTGGAGAGCCAGGCCTCGGTGTTGCGCGACGCCTTGGACCGCGATGTCCTGGCCCTGGCGCAGCTTCCCGAGGGGATCGGCGTGGGCGTGCTCTTTGTGCGCGGCGGCAAGCTGCTGGATCAAAAGACGTTCTACTGGCCGGGGCTCGGCATGGCCGAGGCGCCGGACGCCCTGGAGAGCTTTCTGCCGCAGTTCTATGGGCGGGAGCGCTATATCCCCGGCCGTGTGGTGCTCTCGCACCTCCCGTATGCCGAGCCCCAACCGGGAGTGGCGTCCGGAGCGCTGGGCGAGGTGCTTGCCGAGCGCCGGGGCGGTCCCTGTCGCCTGACTGGGCCGCGCGGCGCGGACGAGCGGCGGCTCATGGACATGGCGGCCAGCCTCGCGCGCACGGCGCACCGCAGCGACGGCGCGCAGGACGTGGCCTCCGTGCTGGAGCAGGCCCTTGGCCTGCCGGGTCCGCCCACGCGTATCGAATGCGTGGACGTCTCGCATCTGGGCGGCAGCGGCGTGCGCGCCGGTCTGGTCGTTTTTGAGCAGGGCGAGGCGCGCAAAGAGGACTACCGCGCCTATGCGTTGCCCGCGGCGGAAGGCACGGGCGACGACTACGCGGCGCTCGCCCAGTGGGCCGCGCGAAGGGTCGAGTCCGGCCCGCCCTGGCCGGACCTGTTGCTCATCGACGGCGGACGAGGCCAGCTTGCGGCGGTGACGGCCGCACTGGCGGACGCCTTGCCGGACACGGCCATCGAGTGCGCGTCCATCGCCAAGGGCCCCAGTCGGCGCGCCGGGGAATTGGAGGACCGCGTGTTCCGCCCGGGACGCCGCAATCCCGTGGCCCTCAAGCCCGGCAGTCCGGCCTTGCTGTTTTTGCAGCGCGTGCGCGACGCCGCCCACCGCTTTGTCATCAGCCGGGGCCGTGCGGCCACGAAGAAGCGCTCGCTCGCGGGCGAGCTCATCTCCCTGCCGGGCGTCGGTCCAAAGACCGCGCGCCTGCTGTTCGATCACTTTGGCACCATCGCCGCCATCAAGGCTGCGGACGCCGCAGCCCTGGCCGAGGCGCCCGGCCTGGGCGTGAAGCGCGCGGCCAAGCTCCGTCAGGTCCTCGACGGCCTGCCCAGCCCAAAAACTTCCAAGGAGACCTGATGCCTAACGCCTCCCTCGCCAGAATGCTGCGCGCATCCCGCTGGACCTTCGTGCTCGGCCTGTTGGCCACGGCCGTGGCCCTGGGCCTATACTTCCGCGCCGGGCTGTTCGAATTCTGTACCTTCGATGACCCGTCGTATGTGTCCATGAACCAGCAGGTGCTCTCAAAGTTTACCTGGAGCAGCGTGGTTGCGGCCTTTTCCCCGCATCAGGTCATGTACTGGCACCCCATGACCACCTTGTCCTTCATGCTCGACGGGCAGTTCTTCCACCTTTGGGCCGGCGGCTACCACCTGACGAACGTGCTGTGGCACACCGCCAACGTGGCCCTGTTCTTCCTGTTGGTCCTGTGGCTCACGGGCAATCGCTTCGCGGCCGTGTTCGCCGCGTTGCTTCTGGCGGCGCATCCGGCCCATGTGGAGGCCATAGCCTGGATTTCGGCGCGCAAGGATGTTCTTTCGACCTTCTTCGGCCTGGCCTCCATCCTCTTATATATAAGGTGGGCCCGCAAACCGGGCGCGGCCCTTGCCCTTGGCATGTACGCCGCCTATGCCCTGAGCCTCATGGCCAAGCCCATGTTCGTGACCATGGCTGGGCTGCTGCTTTTGCTGGATTATTGGCCGCTCGGGCGGCTTGCCGCCTTGGAGCCCACTGGAGAGGCCCGGCTGCTGCCGGATGCGCGCCATCTCGTGGCCTGCCTGCGCGAGAAGGTGCTGTTCCTGGCCTTGGGACTTTTCTCCACCTTTATGACGCTTTCCAGCCACGCAGACACCCAGGACAAGCTTGACCCCAGCTGGGGGCTCAAGATCGCCAATGCCTTTGCGGCCATCGCCAAGTATCTGGGACTGCTCGTTTGGCCCTCGCACCAGGCCATGCTCTACCCGTTTCCGGACGCGGTGCCCCTGGTCCAGAGCCTTGGCGGCGCGGTCCTTGTGCTGGCCGTGACCGTCCTCTGCCTGTGGCAAGCCCGGCGCAGGGCGTATCTGCTTGTCGGCTGGCTTTGGTTCCTCTGCGCGCTCACGCCGGTGATCATGCCGCCGAAGGTCGGGCTGCACGTGGCTCTGGCGGACCGGTGGACCTATGTGCCGTTTTTGGGCTTGTATCTGGCCATTTGCGGATTGGCGGCGGAGCTTCTGGGCCGGATCGAGCGGCCCGTGGCGCGCGCTGCCGCGGCCATCGCCCTTGTGGCGCTGCCCCTTGTTCCGCTGAGTATTGCGCAACAGCGCCAGCTCTCCACCTGGGCCACGCCGGCCAGCGTTTACGAGCAGGACCTGCGCGTCACCAAGGGAAGCTATCTGGTGATGAGCAATTATGGCGTCATGAAGCAGAGTGAGGGGGACCTTGCTGCGGCGGAACGCTATTTTCTTGAGGCGCTGCGGTATTCGCCGGACTTCGCCATCTGCAGGTTGAACCTTGGGGCTCTGCGCATAGAGCAGGGCCGCGATGCCGAGGCCCTGGACCTGTTGTGGCCGGCCATGCTGCGCCTGGAAAAGGAGCACCAGGCCTACGACTCGTACCGCGCCCTGGCCCTCCTGCTGACCCGGGGGGGGAAGCTGAAGGAAGCCCAGGGTTTCTATGCCCTGGCCATCCGCGAACAGCCGAAGCGGGCCGAGGCCTATGTGGAATGGGGGGGGCTGGCCAGGCGGCTGGGCGACCTGAGCCAAGCGCGGGAGTTCTTCGACAAGGGGGGCGAGGCCCCGAACGCCTTCCGGGCGAAGGTCAGCCTCGACAGCCTGAAGGCCCTGCTGTCTCAGCCCTAGGACCTGTTTTTAAAAGTGTCTTTTGTCCGCTGGACATCGTCCGGAGTCGATTTGTGGTCAGAGCTGTACCGCATGAGTACTATCCCTGGCCCCAAATCGCCTCTTTCCTTGCCAGGGAAACAAAATTCATCTTTTGGAAACAGGCCCTAGTCGATCTCCATCAAAACGCCTGGGGTGAGGTTCACGAGCTTGGTCTCAGGCGCGTGCTCCTTGAGGGCCGCGGCGAAGGCGTCCGTGTTTTGCGCCAGGACCGGAAAGGTGCCCCAGTGCATGGGCGCGACCATGCGGCAGCTTAAGAATGAGCAGGCCACGGCGGCCTCGTTGGCGTCCATGGTGAACCAGCCGCCCATAGGCAACATGGCCAGGTCGATGTCGAAGAAGCGGCGGAAGAGCTTCATGTCCGAGAACAGCGCCGTGTCGCCGGAATGATAGGCGCAGAAGCCGCCGGGGAAGGTCATGATGTACCCCGCCGGGGCTCCCGTGTACGAGGAATGGAAGGCCTGGACCATCTTCACATGCACGCCGGCCGCCTCCACTGTGCCGCCCATGTTCATGCTCAGGATCTGTCCGCTGGGGACGCCCTTCGTCTGCATCTTGGGAGCAAGGTCAAAGAGGCACACGAGCTTCGCGCCCGTGGCCCGGCAGATCTCCGCCGCCTGCCCCACGTGGTCGCCGTGGTCGTGCGTGACCAGCACCGCGTCCACCTTGCCCACAGACTGCCAGGCGACGGGCGCCTTGGGATTGCCCTCGAAGAACGGGTCGATGAGCACGCGGACGCCATCGGCCTGCAACAGGAAATTGGAGTGGCTGAACCAGGTGAGCTGCATGGCGCTTTCCTCCTTGCTTATTCTCCCCAGCGCTTGAAAAGGTCGTGGCTGATGTCCAGCTGGTCCAGGATGCGCCCGGCCAGGTGGTTCACCAGATCCTCAACGCTCCTGGGCTTGTGGTAGAAACCGGGACTCGCGGGCACGATGATCGCTCCGGCATCCTTGGCCGCAAGCATGTTCACGATGTGGATGCGGTTGAGCGGCGTTTCCCGCGTCACCAGCACCAGCTTGCGGGCTTCCTTCAGGGTCACGTCCGCCGCGCGGTGGATGAGGTTTGTGCCAAGCCCCTGCGCGATGGCCGCAAGGCTCGCCATGGAGCAGGGGCAGACGATCATGCCCGCGTGGCGCCACGAGCCGCTGGCCGGGCCCGCCGCGATGTCCTTCTCCCCGTGGCAGGCATGCGCCAGGGCCATCAGGTCCTCCGCACGGAAGTCCGCCTCCAGGGCGATGACCTTCTTCGCCGCTTCGGACAAAATCAGGTGCAGCTCAATGTCCTCGCGGCCGGAGAGCGCGCGCGCCAAAGCCAGGGCGTACTGCGGGCCGCTGGCGCCCGTGACGGCGAGAAGGATGCGCTTGGACATGGTGCTCCGGTTGCTAAAGTAAAGAGTAGGCCCTCCGGGGGGCAGGGGCCTGAGGCCCCGGAGGGTATTTCCCTACAGGCCCAGCTTTTCCCACACGGCGTCGACCTTGGCCTTGACGCCCTCGTCCATGCGCAAGGAAGACGGCCAGTCGCGGTGGTGCCCGTCCTCCGGGCCTTTCTTGGTGGCGTCGATGCCCATTTTGCCGCCGTAGTAGGCGAGCGGCGAGGCGTGGTCCAGGGCGTCGAGCGGACCGTCCAGGATGGCGATGTCGCGCCGGGGGTCCACGTTGTTGCCGATGCGCCAGAGCACCTCGGACACGTTCTGCACGTTGATGTTCTTGTCCACCACCACGATGATCTTGGTGAACATCATCTGGCCCATGCCCCACAGGGCGTACATGACCTTGCGGGCCTGGCCGGGATAGCGCTTGTCGATGGAGACGAAGCACAGATTGTGGAACACGCCCTCAAGGGGCAGGTTCATGTCCACCACCTCGGGCAGCTGCTTCTTGATGAGCGGCAGGAACAGCCGTTCCGTGGCCTTGCCGAGGAAGCAGTCCTCCATGGGCGGCGGGCCCACGAGGGTGGCTGGGTAGATGGCGTCGTTTCTGTGGGTGATGGCCGTGACGTGGAACACCGGGTAGTCGTCGGCCAGGGAATAGTAGCCCGTGTGGTCGCCAAAGGGGCCCTCGCGGCGGCGCTCCTTCGGGTCCACGTAGCCTTCGAGCACGAACTGGCTGGTGGCGGGCACCTCAAGATCCACGGTCTTGCATTTCACCAGCTCAACCGGCTTGTTGCGCAAAAAGCCAGCGAAGAGCATCTCGTCGATCTCGTCCGGGATGGGCGCGGTGGCGGCGTAGGTCACGGCCGGGTCCGGGCCGATGGCCACGGCGACTTCAAGGCGTTTGTTCAGCTTTTCGGCCAAGTGGTAGTGGTAGGCCCCGCCCTTGTGCCGGTGCCAGTGCATGCCGGTGGTGTTCTTGTCGAACACCTGCATGCGGTACATGCCAGCGTTGCGCACGCCGGTCTCCGGGTTTTTGGTGAAGACCACGGGCAGGGTGATGAACGGCCCGGCGTCGCCTGGCCACGTGGTGAGCACGGGCAGGATGGACAGGTCGACCTGGTCGCCGGTCAACACCACGTCCTGGCAGCTGCCGCGTTTCACGTGCTCGGGGAAGATGTTGGTGAGCTTCGAGAGCTTGGGGATCATCTGCAATTTCTTGATGATGCCGTCCGGCCGCTCGATCTCCAGATATTCGTGGATGCGTTCGCCGAGCTCGTCCAGGTTCTGGCTGTCGAGCGCCATGTTCATGCGCTTGTAAGAACCATACATGTTGGTGAGCACGGGAAATTTCGCGCCCTTGGCTTTTTCGAACAGGAGGGCCGGGCCGAACTTTTTGCTCACGCGATCGGTCACCTCGGCTATCTCCAGATACGGGTCCAGCTCGGCATCGATGCGTTTCAGTTCGCCTTGACGGTCCAGATGCTTGAGAAATTCCTGCAAATCCTTGTAGGGCATGGAGTCCTCGCCTGCTTTTGTTTTGTGAACAGTACCAAAGCCGCACCCCCTCTGACAAGCAAACAGCTGTGAGGTGTTCTGGCGGGGACGCTTGACACGTTAAAAACATGGATTTAAACAGCGTTTAATTACTCGCTGTTTTCAGCGGAGGAGGGGCTCATGGCGATGGAACCGGACGCTGGAACAAAGATGCGGCTCTTGGACGTTGCACGGGAGGTTTTTGCCCGCCGAGGCCCGCAGGCGGCGACCGTGCGCGAGATATGCTCCCTGGCCGGGGCGAACGTGGCCGCGGTGAATTACCATTTCGGCAGCAAGGAGAAGCTGTTCATGGCCGTGCTGGAAGATTACCTGCGGCGCTGCTTCAACCGCTATCCCGTGGATATGGGCCTGGGGCCGGAGGCCACGCCGTCCGAGCGCCTGCGCGCCTACATCCGCTCGCTGCTCTACCGGCTCATGGGTGACGGCGACCCGTTTGAGGAGAAGCTCGGCATGCTCCTCACCGCGGAGATCGTCGAACCCTCGGAGCAGTTCGAGGCAGTGGCGGCACGTTATCTGATGCCCCCGCACAACGAGCTTCTGCGCATCGTCGCCGGGCTTTTGCCCAGGGCTTCGGACCAGACCGTGAAGCTGTGCGCCGCTGGGGTCACTGGCCACTGCATGCTTTTCGACAACGCCAAGCAGCTCCTCCGCCGCCTGCGTCCGGAGATGGCCCTGGAGAATCTGGGCGTGGAGCTTGTGGCGGACTTCGTGTTCCGCTACGCCAGCGCGGGCATCGCCAGCATGGGCGCAGCCTGATCTCCCCCTCCATAAAAGCGAACCCCTGCCTGGGCGTTACAGGCAGGGGCTCTGGAGTGAGGCGAGGCGGGCGTGCGGGTCCCTCTTCCCGCACACCCGCGCCGCAAGGGAGAGCGTGGGCTATTAGACGGCCGCTTCTCCGCGCTCGTTGGTACGGATGCGCACGGCCTCTTCCACGTTGATGACGAAGATCTTGCCGTCGCCGATGCTGCCGGTGTTGGCGGCGACGCGGACGGCCTCCACAACGCTGGCGGCGATGGCGTCGTTGACGACGACCTCGATCTTCACCTTGGCCTTGAACACCACTTGGTATTCCGCGCCTCGGTACATTTCCACATGGCCCTTCTGGCGGCCGTAGCCCTTGACCTCGGTGACGGTCATGCCGTGCACGCCGGCCTTGTCCAGGGCGTCCTTAACCTCGTCGAGCTTGTGGGGCTTGATGATGGCTTCTATCTTTTTCATGGCTGCCTCCACTTAGCGGTGGATCTTGTTGATGGAGAACTCGGGGTAGGCCATCACGCCGACCTCGCTGTCCAGGCCTTCGCTCTCGACCTCGGGCGTCACGCGGAGCTTCACGATTCCGTTGCTGATCTTGAAGTAGAGGTAGAAGGCCACGAAGACGAACACGAGGTTGGTGCAGACGCCGACGCACTGGGCGAAGAACTGCCCGGCATCGCCGTAAAACAGGCCCTTCACTGCGCCGTCGACGCCGTTGAGCTTGTCACCGTAGGTGCCATCAGCGAAGAGGCCCAGGGAGAGCAAGCCCCAGGCGCCATTGACGCCGTGGACCGAGATCGCGCCCACCGGGTCGTCAAGCTTCAACACGCGCTCCACGAAGAGGACGCTGACACACAGGAGCAGACCGGCGATGAGGCCGATGAGCACGGCTGCGGGGGCGTTGACGAAGGCGCAGGGCGCGGTGATGGCCACCAGGCCGGCCAGCAGGCCGTTCGCGGCCATGGAGAGGTCAGGAACTCCGTGGCGCATCCACATGTAGCACATGGCGGCGACAGCGCCGGCGCCGGAGGCGAGCATGGTGTTGGTGGCGATGACGCCGATGCGCAGGTCGCCGCTGGCCAGGGTGGAGCCGGTGTTGAAGCCGAACCAGCCGAAGGCCAGGATGAGACAGCCGGTGACGGCCATGGGAATGTGGTGGCCGGGAATGGCGTTCGGGGTGCCGTCGGCGCGGAACTTGCCCAGGCGGGGTCCGAGGCAGATGACGCCTGCCAGGGCGGCCACACCGCCTGTCATGTGCACGACCGAGGAACCGGCGAAGTCAAGCACGCCGTGACCCAGGCCGAAGTTGGAGCCCAGGGCGGACAGCCAGCCGCCGCCCCACACCCAGTTGGCGTACAGGGGGTAGACCAGCGCGGACATGAACAGGCCGTAGAAGCAGAAAGACTTGAATCTCCAGCGCTCGGCCATGGCGCCCGTGGGGATGGTGGCCGCGGTGTCCATGAACACCATCTGGAACAGGAACATGGTGAATATGGTGGCGTCATAGGCGTCACCCACCAGGAAGAAGCCCTTGCCGCCCCAGAGGCCGAAGCTCTTGCCGAAGAGGCTGATGGTGAATTCGGAGTTGAGCAGGGTGCCGCCACCCAGGGTGGCCGCGCCGCCGCCGCCGCCCATCTGCAGCGCGAAGCCGCAGAGCCAGAAGCCGAGCATGCCGATGCCGTAGACCATGATGTTCATGGCCATGGTGTGGCTGGCGTTCTTGGCCCGGGTGAAGCCGGTTTCGCAGAGGGCGAAGCCCACCTGCATGAACATGACCAGGAAGCCGCAGAGCAGCGTCCAGGCCATGTTGCCGGCGATGCGGTTGTGCCCGATGGTGTCGGACAGTTTGGTGGCCAGGGGTTCGGAGTCCTTGTACTTCTCCATGTCAACTTCGGTGGGCGCGCCGGAGGTTGCGTTGACCACGTCGGCCGCGGTTCCGATGTTGATGCCGCTGGGATCCGGCTTCGGGGGGTCCGCCGCGAAGACGGTGGCCGTTCCGACCAGGATGACCAGTGCAAGGGTGAGTGCCATTACGATGTTCTTGAGCATGCTGCCCTCCAAAAAAGATTGAGTTGAAACCAAACAGTGAGAACCTTAGGGCAAGAAGCGGGCCAAACATTATAACACTTCAATATCATTAGTTTTGAGCCGTAGCGTTAGCTGCTGGGCGTTTACTGTTATTACAAAATTGCAAGAACATTGTGGTGCGATCCTCGGGAAAGTGCCCTTTTGGGGAAGTGGGCAATGAATTCTGGACCGGGCTACTGTATGGTAAATTAATAAGATACTGACACGTCTTGGGACCATTCCCTTTGTCGGACCTCACCGGGTTCAGTTTGGTTTGCAACAAATTTGTTGAATTGTCTGTCTGCGCTCAGAAAGACGGCTAATACCAAGGTTTACCGCGCAGGCGCTCCGCCGTCAGGAACGATATTTCAGGGTCAGCTCCCGTGTCGCGGTCTCCAGAACCTTCGTTTGGCCAGTATCAAAATTGACGTGGGCTCGAAATGATAAAATTGTAAAATCGTACTCTCGGAAAAGCCCGCCTTCCGGCGTAACGAGGCGGGACCCCGTATTGTTCTTAGCATATTTTGGGGCAATGCCAACAACAATATCGTCAGAGAGTGCGGAAATAGGGCAAGTGGCGCGAGTTTGCAGCCCCTGGGCTTGGTTTCGACATTTCTGCATGTGGCCGCGCTGGCGCGGGTGCTGCGGCGCAAAATACGCGTAGAAGAACGCTCGGCGGAATATCTCCAATGGTTGCGCGGCGACAACCACGAAGCACAGTGGGAATCTGTGCGTGAATGCCTGCTCGGCCTTGACTTTGGGCTTGAGAACACCACAATATGGTTTGCAACCCTCATCGTCTCTGAGATAAATGGAGCCCGGGAGCGCGTCCCGATCCGCTTTGCGGTTGCGAGAGGTTGCGAAAATTTAACGCTTATGAGGCCTTGGGATTTTACAAACCCTTGCGGGTAGGATAAGTCCCTGTCAGCCAAACCCTCTGGAGGACATCATGCTTGGCGAACTGTTTCAGCCCATGCACCTGCTTTTGATCCTGGCCATTGCC
>JARLHQ010000004.1 GCA_031292175.1 Humidesulfovibrio sp. | reverse complement strand
GCCCGGCCACCCTCAGCAGCCTTCAGGATCTTAACGATTTGAAATTCGGTAAACCTAGTTTTGCGCATACGAAACTCCTGCTCCCTGTTTGGACCAGAAGTCTCTACTTGGCAATGGACCTACTTTACGGGGACTTTACAGTGTCGACCGATCAGAATAGCCGCACTCCCATTCACGCCGCAGCATGATGGGCCAGCGGAGTGCTTGAGCAACACAGACGTTGCAACGAAACACGGTGGGGATTTTAGTGGGGGCCATGGTGCTACCCCTCCGCCTTGGAACCAAGGCGCTCAATCAGGGCGTGGATATCCTCTGCCCTCCATGCGGTTACGCGCTCGGAGAGCTTCACGGGCCGGGGGAAACGGCCTGTTCGGCAGCCTTCCCACCAGCTCGATTTGCTGACAGGGAACACAGACAGGACTTGCGGCAGACGGACAAACCCAGTGGCGGGAAGAGTGGTTGAACAGGACAAGGTAGAATCCTCCTTCCTCCACTTCGGACCAGACAACTATTTGCTGGGCTTTAGCGGATTAAGAGGGACTTTGCGAAACGGGGCTGCGCAAGGCTTACTTCATGCGCAAGAGGGGGGGGACGGTGGGGCAAAATTATTCTAAGAGACCTTCGACCAATACCTTCTAAATGTTTCTTTCGATATTCTGCGAGGACGTGATCCACCATGTTGATGTAAACATCGTCCACTCGGATCATCGCCAAGGTGCCCATCCATGAAAATCTTATAGCGCCCCGTGGAATAAGCGTTGTCCTCATCATAAGCCGCAAGTTTGTCCCAGGCCCCTGTGGCAGACATTCCTGGTGATGACACTGCAAGTTTTCCGAGCAATTCCAAAATACCTTTGCACATTTGAGTTTTCTGCCCACCTTTTGCCGCACCCCGTTGCCGGTTTCTGTCTCTCAACTGTGCTCGCATCTGGAGTTCCGCAACCACATCGTAGGTGAGCATGGCCCCTTGGAGTGCATTCAGGACCGCCCCAGCAGTGTCACCTTTGGCCATGACTTCCTGGATGTTCGAGAGCAAAGATCGTGCGGTTGTAATCCAGGTTGCCACATGCTCGGCTTCATGGAAGCTGCCATCTAATCGTTTTTTCGAGTTATCCAAAAGAGAGATGAGGAGATCGACCCAGCCCTCGACATCCGTGGATCGAAAATTTTTAAGTGACGGGTTGGCTGGCGCGAAGACCTCGGAAATGCAGAGACGCTCGCCCCCGTTCGTGCGAATAGTTTTGTAAATGAGAAGGCCTCTTAGTACATTTTGCCCGAGGATAGCGTTTGGTTCTGTTTTATCCCGCATGCCCGACCCTCCTAAATTCCTTGAGATGATAACAGGGGGGCAGGCCGCCAGGGTCGCGGCTTTTCGGGGCGGGTAATTAGGCCGCCCCTAGGCCCTGAAATGTTGACAGTGAACAACTGCGAGCTTATATTCTTGCCATGCGAGGCCCCGCACAAGCCGCGCCACGCACGATCATCACCGAAAGGCCGCCACCCCGCAAGGGCTCGCGGCTTTTCTCGCTTCACTCTCCGGCAGTCGCCTTGAATATGGGAACCACCTTGCCGCCTTCACGCAGCGCGTCCAGGTAGTCCGCCCAAGCCTGCATCATCTTTCGGCGCTCCGGCAGGTGTTGGGCAAAGTTGTAGCTGGCCTTGACCTTGTTCCGTTCACCGTGGGCAAGCTGGCGTTCCACCACGTCAGAAGGCCAGCCCTGTTCGTGCAGGATGGTACTCGCCATTGACCGAAAACCGTGGCCTGTCATTTCTCCCTGAGCGTATCCCATGCGGCGCAGAGCAGCCAGCACGGCGTTTTCACTCATGGGCCGGGCAGCGGACCGCCCGCCGGGAAACACGTAGCGACCTGCGCCAGTGAGGGGGTGTATCTCTTCCAGCACGGCCAGGGCTTGCCGGGAGAGGGGCACAGTATGTTTCTCCCGCATCTTCATGCGCTCGGCAGGAATGCGCCACTCTGCGGCCTCCATGTCGATTTCCGTCCATTCCGCATGACGGAGTTCCCCAGGCCGTACAAAGGTGAGCGGGGCTAGCTTGAGAGCGCAACGCGTCACAGGAGAGCCCCGGTAGGCGTCAATGGCCCGCAAAAGCTCCCCGACCTCTCTTGGTTCATGGATGCTGGCAAAGTGGCGCTTGGCCGGGGGGGCGATTGCCCCTCGCAGGTCAGCCGTAACGTCCCGTTCTGCCCGGCCTGTAGCGACGGCGTAACGAAAAATCTGCCCGCACTTCTGCAAATCACGGCGGGCTGTTTCAACGGCCCCACGGGCGGCTACGCGGCGAATGACGGCCAGAAGCTCCGGGGGGGAAATCTCCTTGATAGGCTTGTCCCCAAGGTAGGGGAACACGTCCATGCGCAGACGGGAAATGATGGTTTCTGCCGTATGGTCCGTCCAGGTATGGCGGTACTCTCGAAACCATTCATCGGCGATAATCTGGAAGGTTTCACCCTGGGCCTGCTCATCTGCCTTTTCAACCTTGCGGGCAGCCGCAGGGTCAACGCCTGCCCGTAGGTCAATCTGGTATCTGTCTCTGGCCTCGCGGGCTTCCTTAAGCGAAACCTTGGGGTAGGTGCCAAGGCTTATCCGCTTCTCGCGTCCATCAACGCGGAATTTCCAGCGCCAGAGCTTTGAGCCGTTGGGCAGAACCAGCAAAAACAGGCCCTCGGCATCGAACATGGTGAATTGCTTTTCCCTGGGGGAAGCGTTGCGTATGGCGGGGTCAGTCAGTGGCATGGTATCACTCTCCGATTTTAAGAGGCGTCCACTCCGTGATACCTGAACTGATACCCACTTTTCTTCGGTTGTCAATGGACGCAGCTAGACACTGCCGGACACTGAATCCGGTATTTCTTGCTGATTTCGTTGGAGTTTTGGATTGTATCGGACGGTGTAAAATAATAAAATGGCGGAGGGGGAGGGATTCGAACCCCCGGACGGTTGCCCGTCAGTGGTTTTCAAGACCACCGCCTTAAGCCGCTCGGCCACCCCTCCGCCTTGAAACCCGCTGGAGGGCCCATCCGGGCCGCCCTGCGAAGCGTTCCTGTAGGTGCCAAAACCGCGAGGCCAAGTCAATGCGTGATCCTGCCAACGGCAGGTGTGCTATGCTTCATAGAGGTTGCCAATGTCAGTAAATTTTGCTGAAATGCCAGAAGCGGTAAAGAGCTGAATGCTAAAGGCCGATGAGCAGAGATGCAGTGGGCAGACCCGTGTTTTTAAGCCAGCATTAAGGAGCGCATGATGAAATCGCAACAGCAGATCGCACCGGCGGCGGGCATGTGGGCCATCGGCGGCGTCGGAGCCGTGCTGGTACTCGCCGCCTTCTTCACCGCCAATCTGTATGCGACTCTTGGCATGGCCGTAATAGCCCTCGTCCTCACCGGGTATCTCGCCTCCACGCAGGGGGATGATGCGAACGTGCTCAAGGCTGGAGCGCAAAGAATGCTCTCGCGCAAGCGGGAATTCCTCTACGAGGAGGTGCGCTCCTGGCGCGGGCACGGCGAACTGGCCGACCTCGTCTCCGAATTGACGGAATACGGCCTGCACCGCCGCGAGTTTTACCGGGGTGCGGTCCACGCCGTGGGCACCCCGTTTCTGCTGTGCGACAAAGATGGGGTCATCACCCACGTAAGCAGCGCCATGCTGGGCATGCTCAAAAAGCCCGAAGCCGATGTGGTGGGCAAGACAGTGGGTGAGGCCTTTTACGGCAAGAAGGGCGTCTCCATTACCGAGAAGGTCCTCGCCGACAAGCTGGATCTGTCGAAAGAACTCGAATTGAAGCTCTGGGACGGCCGCATGGCCGAGGCCATGGCCATGGTGAACTGCATCCATTCCGTGACCGGAGATCTGCTGGGCGCCGTGCTCTGCCTGACGGACCTGGCGGAGATCAAAAAACAGCAGCGCGCCACCCAGCAGCAGCAAGAGCGCATCATGCAGGTGGGCAATAACGTCAACGACCTGGCCCAACGGGTCGCCAGCGCCTCGGAGGAGCTTTCCGCCAGCGCGGACGAGCAGGCGCGGGGCGCCAATCGCCAGAAGGGGCAGACCGAGTCCGTCTCCACCGCCATGGAGCAGATGACCGCCACGGTGCTTGAAGTGGCCCAGAACGCCACGCAGTCCTCCGATGCCGCCGCCACCGCCAGCAAGGCCGCCAGCGACGGCGTGAACCTCGTGCGCGAGAGCGTCACGGGCATCCACCAAGTGGCCGAGAGCTCGCGCAAGCTGGCTCAGGTCCTGGGGCAGCTCGACTCCCAGGCCGCGGAGATCGACCGCATCATCAACGTCATCAACGACATCGCCGACCAGACCAATCTGCTGGCCCTGAACGCGGCCATCGAGGCCGCGCGCGCGGGCGACGCCGGGCGCGGCTTCGCCGTCGTGGCCGACGAGGTGCGCAAGCTGGCCGAGAAAACCATGACCGCGACCAAGGAAGTGGAGAACTCCATCCGCGAGATCCAGGAGCGCAGCCAAAACGCCGTGACCACCATGCGCGAGACCGAAAAGCAGGTGGAGGTCAGCACGGATTTGTCGAACCGCACCGGCAAGGCCCTTGAGGAGATCATGCAGCGCATCGACGACGTGACCGTGCGCGTGTCCCAGATCGCCACGGCCGCCGAGGAGCAGTCCTCCGCCGCCGAGGAGATCAACAAGAACATCGAGGACATCGCCGGCATCGCCAAGGAGTCGGAGGAAGGAGCGGATCAGGCCGCCAGCGCCACGCGGGAGCTGGCGGAGCTGGCCCAGAATCTGCTGCAGCTCTCCATGAGCTTCAGCGCGGGCAAGTCCGACACGAGCAAGCTGCGCGTCTCGCAGGGGGAGATGAAGGGCATCCTGCCGAAGATCATGTACGAGTTCATCAAGGTGAAATACGGCGACGCCGTGTTCGCCAAGGTTGCCGAGGCCTTGGGCAACCCCACGTTCCTGCCCGCTCAGAGCTACCCGGACCAGGTGCTCCAGCAGATGGCGGAAACGGCGGCCAAGGCCGCGAGAAAGGAACCCCGCGAGGTCTTCTTGGAACTGGGCCGGTACACCATTGGCCAGTTCCACAAGATGTATCGTTCGTACTTCAAGGCCGCCAACCTGAAGGACTTCCTGCTGACCATGAACCAGACCCACGCGGACCTGACCAAGGCCCTGCCGGGCATTGTCCCGCCGCGCTTCAGTTATGAGGACCGTGGCAACAAGCTGACCATGATCTACAAGTCCAGGCGCGGCTACCACCATTATTTCGAGGGCATCCTGCACGGCGCGGCCGAGTTCTACAAGGCGCCCGTGGACATCCGCGTGCAGATTCAGGACCGCGAGACCGCCCGGGCCGAGATCAGCTTCCGCTAGGTTTTCCACGACGCAACGAAAAGCCCCCGGCGCTCCAAAGGGAACGCCGGGGGCTTTTTCTTTTCCCTGCCTGGGCTAGCCGCGCAGGGCGCGTCTTCTCTTGAGCTTGTACCACACATACCAGACGATGGTCACAGCCAGCATGCCGACGATGAGCCCGTCGAAATGATGGCGGTAGATCTGAACGATTTCCCAGTGTTCGCGCAGCTTGAAGCCGCAGGCCAGCAGGAAGCTGTTCCACAGGGTCGCGCCGAGGACGGTGGCCAGGGTGAAGGACCAGAAGCGCATCTTGCCGATGCCCGCCGGGATGGACACCAGATGCCGCACCACGGGGATGAAGCGGCAAAAGAAAAGCGTCCACGTGCCGCCGGTGCGGTGGAAGAAGCGCTCGGTCAGCTCCAGGTCATGCACGTCAAGCAGCAGGTACTTGCCCACCTTGAGCACAAAGGGACGGCCGCCGTAGTAGCCCATGAGGTAGGAGATGAGCGAGCCCAGGAACGAGCCCAGGCTCGTGACCAGGATGGCCTGCGGCAGTCCCCACTTGCCGTCGGCCACCAGGAAGCCCACAAAGGGCATCACGGCCTCGCTGGGCACGGGCAGGATCATGCTTTCGAGGGCCATGAGCAGGGCGGCCCCGGCATAGCCGGTGCTGTCCAGCACCTGGATGGCGAAATGGGAAATGACTTCGGTGAGCACAGGGAACCTCCGGGCGAACGTGTCCCCGGGCTTTATCCCGCCTCGCGCCTCAGGGCAAGAGGCTGGGCGCGAAGCCCAAAGCCAGCGCGGCTTCGCGTGCCGTCGCATCATTCTTGAACCGGGCCCAGAAAATGTTCTGGGCCTCGTGGAGGTCCGGCACCACGGCCACGCTGGCCGCCCGCTCCAGAATCAGCCGCAGGGCGTGGCAGTCCGGCGCGCTGCACTCCAGCCGCTCCGCAACGATCTGGCCCACGCGCCGCGTCAGGAGCGTGCGCTCCGGGTGCTCGCGGCCGCGCTCGGTCAAAAAGTCCATGAGGTCGCGCGAGGCCGCCACCTCGCCCATGATCCACTGCCAGCACATGGCCGACCACAAGCGGTCCCAGCACTCGGCCCCGGTCTGCGTGGTCTGGGCCTCGCGGTAGGGCAGGAACAGGTGCGCGCCCAGATGCGTCTCCGCCACCTGGCGCTCCCAGCTCTCGGCTTCCGTGCGGCGCACCCAGGCCAGGGCCAGGGCCTGGCGCTTGCCCCAGGGGATGTACGAGGCCGGGATGCACTTGCTGCCCGTCTCGCCCACGCGGATGCATCCGGCCAGCGGGTCGCCGCCATGCGGCAGCTCCCAGGCCCAGATGCAGTCGTCGCTGCCGCTCTCGCGCGTCCAGCGGATGCTGGCCCAGCCCGCGCGGTGCCCGGAACCGTCGGTGCCCTCGGCCTCGCCGACATTGATGCTGACGGAGAGCCCCGGCCAGACGACGCTGGCCCCGCCGCCGGGCGCGGGTAGACGGCCCTCGGCCCAAAGGTGGATGAGGGCCTGGGCCAGAATGGTCTCCGCGCTCTCACGCCGTGGGCGGACCTCGTGGTTCCAGAGGTCGTGCCCGCTGCCCAGGGCGGGATCATTGCTGCTGGCCTGTCCCACGTGCGAGAGGAGCAGAGGCTCCAGATCCTCCAGGCCGGTGCGGCTGGCCAGTTGCATGGCCCGCAGGGCGAAGGTCAGCGCGTTCAACGGCTCGATGCGCCCCAGGTCGTCGAAGAACCAGGCGCAGCTGGCGAAGGACGAAAGCGCCCACTTCTGCATGGTGAGCAGCTTCCAGGCCGTGTCCCTTTGCGCTGGGCTGAGTTTGGCCTTGAACTGCGCGGCGGCGAAGACCTCGGCCGTGTCTAGGCCGGAGAGCACCCGGCCGTAGCGCACGAGCGCTTCCTCCGGATCGCTGAACAGCGCCGCGCCCGTGCTCCGGAAGTGGCCGTCGATGCGCTCCTTGACCGCGTTCAGGCCGTCGCGCAGGGGCCCGCGCCAGCTCTGGTTCCAGCCAGGCCGGTGCTCGGCGGAGCAGCCGCAGTCCGCGCGCCAGCGCTCCACGCCGTGCACGCAGCTCCAGGAGCTGTCCTCGTGGATGCGCGCGCGCCGCTTGGGCGGGTTCTCGGCCAGGTAGGCCGCGTAATTGGTGAGCGCCACTCCGGAAGCTCCGGCCCGCGCCTGGGAAAGGGCAAAGGCCAGGGCCATCTCGCCGAATTTGAAGTGGTGGCCGTATGTCTCGCCATCCGTGGCCAGAGCCAGCAGCCCCTTGCCGTCGCCCTCAGCGGCCATGCCGGAAAGCCGCCCCCAGAACGCGTCGCCGTGGCGCAGAAGCCCCTCGAAGGCCACGGCCTGCGACAGGGGGCCGTCGTAGAAATATACGGCGATGCCGCGGCCCTCGGGCAGCTCCACCAAGTAAGGCTCGCAGATGTCCAGAGTCTCCTCGCCCGCGTCCGACCAGTTCTCCTGGCCGATGTCCGCCACCGCCATGGCCTGGCGCGGGGCCAGGATGGTGAAGCGCACCCCCGCCTGGGCCAGCAGGTCCAGGGTGCGGTTGTCCACCGCGGCCTCGGAAAGCCAGAGGCCCTCGGCCGGACGCTTGAAGCGCGTCTCAAAGTCGGCCAGAGCCCAGGCGATCTCCGCGCGCTTGTCCAGGTCCGTGGCCAGCGGCATGATGACGTGGTGGTAGATCTGGGCGATGGCGTTGCCGTGCCCCAGCCGGGCCAGGCTCTTGCGGTCGCCCTCCAGCACGCGGGCATAGACGTCCGGGGCCTGGCCCTCCATCCAGGTGAGCAGCGTGGGGCCAAAGTTGAAGCTCATGTACTCGTAGCAGTTCATGATTTCGATGATGCGGCCCTTGCCGTCGAGCCGTCTCGCCCAGGCGAGCGGGGCGTAGCTCTCGGCGCAGATGCGCTCGTTCCAGTGGGTGGCGGGCGCGGCGCTGCCCTCGGGGAAGATCGTGTCCATCCAGGGGTCTTCCCGGGGCGGCTGGTAGAAATGGCCGTGGATGCAGAGCCTGTTGCTGGGCATGGGACCTCCCGCGCTGATGGGTGTTCGCTTGATACCGTTCTATCCTGCGGCAGCGCGCGCGGCAAGGGGCGGGCGCGAAGAGTCGACAAGCCCTTGGTCTCGCAAAATGGCTGAACCAACGCCAGGTCCGCGCGCGGGCCACAAGGGGGTTATTTGTGGACATGAGGAAAAGATTCCACACGCCGCCGCCCACCCTGTGGAGCCCGGAGAAGCGCGCCCAGGCGCTCGGCCGCGTGGCCTTCGACGAGGTCTCATCCCTCGGACATCCTTGCCGCCGGAATGGCGTTTGCATGATGGCAGGGAGCACAGGAGGGAAGGCATGGACCGCCTGAGACTGTTTTTCTACCGCGAGGGCGAACATTTCGAGTATCCCGAGGACGTACGGGCGGCTTATGGCGAGCCCGTGCGAATCTCCCTGTTTCACCACGACGCGGCCCGCCCGGACGGCTTCGACACGGTCTCAAGCCCGCACGAAGCGGACTTCATCGTCTTTCCGTACGAGCTTGGCCCGATCATCTGCCACCGCCGCACGCCCTTCACCCGAAATTTTCTGGAAGGTCTGCCGTATTTCGCGGAACTGGAGCACAAGCATGTGCTCTTCAACTTCCACGATCAGGGCCAGCCCCTGTGCACCCGGGCCTGCATCATCACGGATGCCCCGGCACGCTCCAACCGTGACGACCCCTTTGTCTACCCCTATCCGCATTTTCCCCTGAAACATGTGCTGGCCGCCAGCCCGGATCACGGTTTCGAGGCCATCCGCTTCGACGTGAGCTTTGTGGGCACCATCTCCGACGCGGTGCGCCTGACCCTTCTGGAGAGCATCCAGCGCGAGAAGCGGCTGCGCCACTACCTGAATGCGCCCATGGCCCCGGACTGGGAGCGCAGCGCCTCGTACCTGCATATGGCGAACACCGCGCGCAGGCAGGCTTTGGAGCGGCTTTACGTGGGCGTCATGCGGCGGTCCTGGGCCACCTTGTGCCCGCGCGGACGGGCCGCGTCGAGTTTCCGCTTCTTCGAGACCCTGTGCATGGGCCGCCTGCCTGTGCATGTGTCGGACGAATACGTGTTGCCCCTGGCGGAGCGCATCAACTATGCGGCCTTCACGTTGTTTGTGCCCGAGGCCGAGGCCCCGCGCGCGGGCGAACTGGTGCATGATTGGCTGGCTGGCAAGAGTCTGGACGAGCGCAAGGCCATGTGCCGTCAGGCCCGTCAGGCCTGGGAGGAGCACTTGGCGCCCTGGCGCGCCCAGGAGATCGCGCTGGATGTTTTGCGTCGGCACCGAATGGTCATGCCCCGGGGGCCCGCGCGGCTGGTGCGCATGGCCCCTGGCGCGCTCAAGGCCGAGGCTCCGCGCCGCCAGTATCCCACGGGATATTTCGCAGGCATGGCGCTCGACGATGGCCGCAGCTGGTTCACCGGGGCCATGCTGCTGCTCGAGGGCCCGCGCCCCGACACGGTGCTCGTCAATAATGCGGTGGGCGAGTTCCCGCGCGCGGCGCTGAACCATCTGTACCACGCCGGGCGCGGCCTGCCCGCCAACGCCTGTGTGGTGGACCTGGGCTGCGGGGCTGGCGTTTCCTCCATTGTTTTCGCCAACGCGCTTTTATCGCGCCGGCGCATGAACGCGCGGGTTTTCTGCGTGGATGACTGGGCCGGGAGCGAATTGGACGGCCTGCGCCCGAACGCGCGGCACGCTGGGGTGGAGTTCATGCTGCACCCCCTGGCCCTTAATGGGGCCGAGGCCGCCGAGCTTTTCCGCGACGGGTCCGTGGACCTGTTGTTTCTGAACCGTGGGCGCGGCGTTGCGGACCTGGAGCCCTGGTGGGACAAGCTGCGCCCCGGCGGGGTCATTTTTGGCTGCTGTCGTCTGGAGGAGCCGGAAGGCGTCGCATTGCGGGCTTGCGCCGTGCAGGGCGGCGCGCTGTGGGAGTCGAACGCCGCGCTCGGGCTGTTCCGCATCCGGCGGCCCATGCCAGGAGCCTTGCCGGGAGTGGACAGCAAAGCCAGGAGCTTCGGTTTCGCCTAGGCCTTTAGCGTCTCCACCAGCTCGCGCACATGCACCGGCAGCTCGTCGAAGCGCTGCATGCAGAGCATGAGCTGCCGTTTCGCCCAGGGGTCCGTGAGGCGCAGGGTGCGGATGTCCATGGTCTCCTTGCAGCGCTGGGCGGCGGTGTCCGGAATGATCGCCACGCCAACGTTGTTTTCCACCATGCGGCCCATGGCCAAAAATCCGCGCAGGCGCACCCGGTAGTTGATCCGCTTGCCCGCCCTGGCGGCGTGCCCCTCCATGTAGGTCTGGATGGAGCTGCCCTCAAACATGCCCACGATGTCGTGCTCCAGCACCTCGCTGAAGCTGACGCTGCGCCGCGCGGCCAACGGATGCCGGGGCGAGGCCACGACCACCAGGATGAGCTGCCGGAAGGGCAGGGTCTCCAATTCGCCAACGTCCGTGGCCTTGGCCACCACGCCCAGGTCGGCCTTGCCATCCACCACGTCCTGCACGATTTCCGCAGAGAGTTTCTCATGCACGTCAATGCTTACGTTGGGGTGCTTGGTCAGATAGGTGGAAAGCAGATCAGGCAGGAATTCCGTAAGGCTCGCGGTGTTGCACAAAAGGCGCACGTGGCCCTTGAGGCCCTTGGCGTACTCGGTCAAATCGCCCAACATGCGGTCCCATTGGGCCAGCACCGTGCGCGCATGACGCACCAGCGCAAGGCCCGCCTGGGTGGGCGTGACGCCGCGTCGGCCGCGCGCGAGCAGCTCCACCTCAAGGTAATTCTCCATGCCCCGGATGCGCGCGCTGGCCGAAGCCAGCGCCAGGTGCGAAAGCTCCGCACCGCTGGTGATGCTGCCGCTTTCCACGATGTGCAGGAACAGCCGCAAGTCGGTGAGATCAAAGGACATGGCGCGCTCCAGATGGTCATGTGGGTCAAGCTCGGCGTGTCTAGCCTTCGCCTATTCCGAAGGCATACTCAAAATCTTCCACATTTACAACCCGTCGCGGTGGACGCAGTGTGCGACCTGGAACCCGCGCGCGCATCCTTTCGCAACGCCACCTGGGCATTGCGGAAAACGAATACTCCGCAGACGAGGATGAAAAAATGAACCGTGTCAGTCTTGCCTTCATTAGGGTGTTCTTTTTTGTGATGCTTTTCGTCAGCACGGCCTGCAACAAGATGGACCGCTCCCTGTTGCAGGACAACCTCACCGATGCCAAGCCCGCCGTGGCGGCGCAGCAACCTCAGGCCGATGCTGAACGCCTGCACGAGCTTGAGGGCCGCGTTGCGCAGCTCGAGGCCGAGCTGCAAACCGTGAAAGCCGACGCCCAGGCCGCCTCGGACATTCCCGGCGGCGTGACCTGGGATTAATCCCGCCCCTCTCAAGCCGGTCCGGGGCGTGGGCGAACTGCGCCGCGCGCGCCCCGGACCGGCGTTTTTCGCAAGCCTTCACCCCTGCCAGAGACCCGGCCCGGATTCGTTCTCCTGGCGGCCGAAAGTCTCTGGCATTTTCATGTCTGCCGCTTGATCCAACAACATACGCCATTCAAGCGACGGTTGCCTCAAAAGGGACCAGTAGCGGCCAGCCCGCTCAGGCTGCTGTTTGCTGGGAGTCGAGAGCTTAGACTTGGCGATTTCGACGCGCTCTTTTGGTGCGCCACAGCTCGCGCGCGAGGTAGCCGACGATGACGGCGTTGACCGCGAGCACCCCGACGCGGAGCCATGTCACCTTCATCGCAAGCTCATAGATTTCAAAGGGAATGTAGATGCCGCCGGCAAGCGCGCCGAACCATTCGGCCCAGGCCTTGGAGAGCCAGAGTCCTGTGGCCTCCACCATGCGCACCAGGGAATAGCCCAGCGCGGCGGCGGCAAGCATCCAAAGCCGGGCGTCGGTGAGGGTCGCCGCGGCCGCGATGAAGATGCGCGGGGTGCGGCTGGCCGGGTTCAGGTGGAACAGATCAACGAGATCTTCCGCGGCGCGGACCGCGTCATGGTGCAGAAGCGTCAGCAGGCCGAAGCCCGCGGCGAGCACCAACACGCCTTTGGTCAGCTCCAAAAGCGCCACCAGCTTCAGGCCGGACCGTGTTGTGGTGTCGTCAGTCATGGTTCTGTCCTGGAATTATTGGCTGATGTCGATTGAGACAGCCCGGCAGCAGCCCCTTCTCGCGGCACCAAGCCACGGACTCCCGCGCGCCAAGGGCCAAGCCCCGGCGCGGGGTCCAACCCAGGGCCTCGCGGGTGTGCGCGCAGCTCAGCAGCCAGCCGGGGGCCAGGGCCTCGCGGCGCTTGTCCAGGGTGAGGTGCGAGGTCGGCAGGCCCAGCGCGGCGCAGAGGGTGTTGCCCAGGGCCGCTGCCAGCAACGCCCAGCCCGGCACGCGCAGCACGCGCACCCGTCTTTCCAGCGCTTGGCCGAAAGCTGCCGCGTACTCCTCCCAGGAAAAACTCTCCGGCCCGGCGAAATGCAGGACGTCGCCGCCCCAGCCCCCGCGCAGGGCGTCCAGGGCCAGCACCAAACCGTCCACCAAGTCGTCCACATGCACGATGCTGAAGCGCTGCCCCACGGGGCCGCTGGTCAGCAGCACGCCGCGCGCCATGCAGCGGTAGAGCGGGACGAAGGCCATGTCGCCGGGTCCATAGACCATGGCCGGCCGGGCCACGGCCACGGGCCGTTGCGGCGTCAGGGTCTGCACGGCGCGTTCGCCCAGCAGCTTGGAGAGGCCGTAGCGCGAAACCGGAGCGGGCTGGTCGTCCTCAATGAGGCCCGGCGGCTCATTGCTCGGGCCCACGGCGGCCTGGCTTGAGACGTGCAGAAAGGGCGCGCCCACGGGCGCGAAACGGCGCACGCCTTCGGCCAAGGCTGCGGTGAGCTCCTCATTGACGTGGAAAAAGCCGCGCGCGGTGAAAGCCTTGGTTTGCCCGGCCACGTGGACCACGGCAGCGGCCCCAGCCAGGGCCTGGCGCAGGAACTCCATGTCATCGAGGGCACCGGCGAGGCACTCGACTCCGGCGGGCGCTTTCGCTTCCGCGCGGCGCACGAGGGCCGTCACTGTGTGGCCTTCCGCCAGCAGCCGCGCTGTCAGGCGACCGCCGATGAAGCCCGTGGCCCCGGTGACGACGATCCGCATGCCGTCCTCCTACAGCTCCCGCCGGTAGATGCGGTAACGCTTGTAGCGCCTGCCCCCGAACCCTTCTATCAGCGAGTTGATGGCGTCGTTGTCCTCAAGCGTCCAACTGGCCTCGGCGTAGTCGTACTTTGGGTCGCGGGTCACATTTTCCAGGAGGTAGTCGAGCAGGACAAAGGGCAGCCCGCGCTTGCGGTACTCCGGTGTGATGCCAAAAAGCACCACGCGCGTGCCGCGTATCTCGTGCCGATACAGCAGATACTTGAAGATGCCACTGAGGCCGATGGAGCCGTCGAGGCGCTTGAGCAGCGGGTTCACATCGGGCAGCAGCAGGGCGATCGCGGCTGGTTCTCCAGCATAGCTGAGGATAAAGGCCAGTTTCTCCACGAGGATGGGCTTGAGGCTCTTGGCCATGAGGTCGATCTCGGCCGGGTTCATGGGGGTGAAGCCCCAATTGTCCTTCCAGGATTCCTCGAACAGCCGGCACATGAGGCGCACGTCCTCGTTCAGGGTGGCTTTGGTGGTGTGCCGCACGGTGATGGCGGGGTTGCGGCGCAGACGTTGGACGGCCTTGGCTACTTGCTCCGGCGGCTGGTGCCCGTGTAGAAACAGGAAGGCATAGAGGTCCTTCTCCTTTACTAGGCCGCTGGCTTCCACAAGTTCCGGGTACCAGATCGGATTGTAGGTCATCATGATGGTTGGCGGGGTGTCGAACCCTTCCACCAGCATGCCGATTTCGTAGTTGGTGGAGGGGTTCAAGGGGCCGCGCATGTGGGCGAGGCCCCGGGCGCGGCACCAGTCGGCCGCGGCGTCGAAGAGGGCCCGGGCTGTCCTCGGGTCGTGCTCGCATTCGAAGAACCCCCAGGCGCCGGCCTGTTCGTGCTGATGTTCGATGAAGGCCATGTCCTTGATGGCGGCGATGCGGCCCACCACGCGCCCGCCCCGCTCCGCCAGGAAGAGCTCGCGCTCGGCCCTGGCCCAGAACGGATGTCCGGGCGACAGCAGATCCCGCACCTCCTTGCGCAGGGGGGGCACCCAGTTGGGATCGTCGCCCTGGACGGCCCAGGCCGTCTTGATGAAGGCGTCCATATCCGCGCCTGTGCGCGCGGGGCGCACGCTCAAGTCAGCCATGGTGCAGCTCCTGACTGCCGCAAGGGCTCTGGGCTGCCGACGCCGCGCTATTGCGCATCGCCAAACCGCAGGATCGCCCAGGGCGTCTTCAGCATGATGTACAGGTCCAGCCAGAAGGACCAGTTCTTGATGTAGTACGTGTCGAGCTCCACCCGCATCTCATAGGGCAGACTGCTGCGGCCGGAGACCTGCCACAGGCCGGTCATGCCCGGCCGCACCCGCGAGACCATCTCGTAGCGCTCGCCGTACTTTTTCAGCTCCGCCGCGACGATGGGCCTGGGGCCGATGAGGCTCATGTCGCCGGCGAGGACATTGAAGAGCTGCGGCAGCTCGTCCAGGCTGGTGCGCCTGAGAAGCCTGCCGATCGGGGTGATGCGCGGGTCCTTCGCCAGCTTTTGGTTGGTCTCCCACTCCTCGCGCAGGGCCGGGTCGGCGTCCAGCAGCTTCTGCAGCACGGCGGAGGCGTTGGACACCATGGTGCGGAATTTCCAGGCCCGGAAGGGTTTGCCGCCCCGGCCCATACGGTTGTGCCGGAAAAACACCGGTCCCGGGCTCGTGCTGACGATGGCCGTGGCCAGAAGCAGGAGTAGGGGCGAGAGCAGCACGAGCAGCAGCACGCTCAGCGCCAAGTCCACGAGACGCTTGGCCGCCAGGCGCTTGCCGTCCAGCAGCCGCTGCACGACCTCCAGCCCCAGATGGTGGCCCATGTCCACTGGTTTGGCCCACTGGTTCCCGAAGTTCAGGCTCTCGTGCAGGATGATGGTCCGTGTAAAGCGCCGTTCCGCGCGGCGCAGCACGGTGCGCGCTCCGGAGCCCAGCTGCGGATACCCCAGGAAGATGAAGATGCCGTCGAGCCGTTGCCCAGGGCGGGAGAGGTACTCGGTCCCGTCCAGCACGGCGATGCCCTCCACGGTTTCGCCGTCGATGGAGTCCTCCCTGTGGCGCAAGAGCAGCACAGGCCGCAGGCACACGTGCAGGCGCTGCATGATCAGCCGGATGTAGTGCGTCTCCTTCTTTTCGAAGACGTAGAAAACAGTGGGGAATCCCCACCATGCATAGCGTGAGAAGAATCGTTTCGCGCCATAGTGGGCGGTGGGCAGCAGCACCAGCAGAATCGAGCCTCCGATGAGCAGCACCGCGCGCGAATGGGAGAAGGAGAAGCGCATCCAGAATGTTACCGAGGAAAGCACGGCGATGATGAAGATGGTGCCCAGGCTGGTGGCGCGCAGCTCCTGCGGTTGGGAGAGCAGCATGTCGTATCCGCCGAAGCTGGCGATGACCAGTATGTAAAGCGGGACCACGGGCCACTGCACCCAGTATTCCGACAGGAGGAAGTCGCCGCCGACGAGATATCGCGCATACACAGTGGTTGCGAACACGGCGGCGATGACGAGAGTGTCAAGGCCGATGAGCACCAGCGGCATGGCCGCTGATTTCCGCCCCGAAAGAAGGCTCCCTGTGGTGTCTGCGTATTGGGGCATGATTCCCATTCCCTAAGACGGGTTAATTATTGCTACCTTTACAGAAACGTCTACTGGAAGCAAGTTCGCGTGAATCCTAACAGATGGTCGGCACGTTCTTGCGCAGCCACAGCTGGAGCACCAGCAGGGTCCACAGCGGACGCCGGTGGTCCGCCCGGCCGGAGAGGTGCTCTGAGACAAGTACGCCCACGGCGCTCGGGTCGAAGATTCCCTGCTGCTTGAGCGCCGCCTCGGAAAGCAGATCCTGCAACAGGGGACGCAGCTCCCTGCGGAGCCACTCCGCCACAGGAATGAGGAAGCCCCGCTTGGGCCTGCGCAGCACCTCCGGTGGCACCAGACCGGCCGCGGCCTTGCGCAGCAGGTGCTTGCCGGAGAGCCCCCTCAACTTCGTGTTCACCGGCAGCCTCCAGACGAACTCCGCGAGGTCGCGGTCCAAGAACGGCGCGCGCACCTCAAGGGAGTGCATCATGGAGCAGCGGTCCACCTTCACCAGAATGTAATCCAGCAGGAACTGTCGCGCCATCACGGCGAAGCTCTTTGCTAAGGGCGTGTGCGCAGGGTAGGCGTCGTAGATGCGCCGCGTGGGGGCGAAAAGCGCCTCGGCCGAGAGGTCCAGGCCTGCGTTCGGCATGACCTGGCGCAGCAGTTCCGGTTGAAAAGGTGTTAGCCAGCGCTGGGTGCGCTGCCAGACGGGATTTTCCGCGCCGTCGAGGAAGGCCATAACCGCGAGCCTGGGGTTCACGTATCCCGACGACATGGGTAGAAGTCCGGCCAGAGGCTTGGCCGCGGCCCGCACGAAACCCGGCAGGCGGGCGTACCAGTCGGCGATGCGCATGGCATAGAAGGTCTCGTATCCGGCGAAAAGCTCGTCGCCCCCGTCGCCGCCAAGGGCCACGGTGACCTGCTCACGCGTGAAGGCTGAGAGCAGATACGTCGGCACGATGGACGGGTCGCTCATGGGTTCGTCGAAGCGCTCCACAATGTCTGGCAGCAGCGCCCCGCACTCGCGCGCAGAGAGGATGCGCTCGTGGTGCTCCGTGCCGAGCCGCTCCGCCACCAACCGCGCATAGCGCGATTCGTCGTAGCTGGCCTTGGTGAAGCCGATGCTGAAGGTCTTGACCTGGGCCGAGTGCCGGGCCATGAGCGCCGCTACCAGCGAGGAGTCCAGCCCGCCACTCAAAAACATGCCAAGCGGCACTTCGCTCGCTAGTCGCCGGGCCACGGCGCGGTCCATGAGTTCGACAAGTCGTTCGCAGAGCTCAGGCTCCGGGACCGGGGCTTGAGCCTCTGGAACGGGCAGGCTCCAGTAGGGCGCGGTACGCACCTCCCCGCCATGGAAGCGGAGGAAGTGCGCGGGCGGCAGCTTGCGCGCCTCGCGGTAAATGGTTTCCGGCGTGGGGCAGTACTCATAGGTGAGGAACCGCGCCAGCTCTCCTTGTCCGGTGGAGAAGCGCAGAAAAGGCAGCGCCCGCAGGGCCGTAAGCTCAGAGGCAAAGGCGAACACGCCGTTCTGCAGGGTGTAGAAGAAGGGCTTCTCGCCGTAGCGGTCACGCGCGGCGAAAAGCGTGCGGCTTGCGCGGTCCCACAGGGCGAAAGCGAACATGCCTTCGAAACGGTCCAGACAGGCCTCGCCCCAGGCCAGCCAGCCGTTCAGCAGCACCTCGGTGTCGGAGCGGGTGGCGAAGGCGAAGCCCAGCGTCTCGAGCTCCGCGCGCAGCTCGCGGTAGTTGTATATCTCGCCGTTGAAGGTGATGGCGGCGCGGCCGCCCGTGTCGAGCATGGGCTGGGAGCCGGCGGCGAGGTCGATGATGGACAGGCGGCGGTGTCCCAGGGCGGCGGGGCCCTCAAGCCACTGGCCTTCCCCGTCCGGGCCACGCGTGGCCATGACGTCGGTCATGGCCTTCAAGAGGGCGCGGCGCTCCTCTGGATTCTCCGGCGCTGTCCCCCCGCCGTGGCGGAAGTCCGGTCCCAGGATGAAACCCGCGATGCCACACACGGCTAAGCCGCCTCCCTGGCGGCGAGCAGTTTGAAAAACGCGGCGACGTAGCCTTCTGGAGTGAACATCTCAAGGGCCCTGTCGCGGCCGCGCGCGGCCATGGCCAGCGCCGCCTCCCGATCTCCGGCCAGCCGCAGGACCACCGTCGCGATGGCCTCGGCGTCGCCCTCGGGCGTCAGCAGCCCGGTGACGCCGTCCTCCACGAGGTCGGGAATGCCCGCCAGCCTGGTGGCCAGCACAGGCACCCGGTGCAGCAGCGCCTCGATGAGCACCGTGGGCAGCCCGTCGGAGTCGCCGTTGGGCCTGCGGATGCTCGGCATGGCCAGCATGTCCGCTGCGAGCAGCAGGGCGGGAACCTCGGCGTGGGGCAGAAAGCCGGGGAAGTCCACCATCCCCTCCAGGCCCAGGCGTGCGGTCCGTGCGCGCAGGCGGCCCATCCAGGGGCCGTCGCCCGCCAAAGTCAGCCGGGCGTCCAGCCCGCGCGCGCGCACCAGCGCCAGAGCGTCCAGCAAGTGCTGGAAACCTTTGGTTTTGACGAAGCGTCCGATGGCGACAATACGCACCGGCGGGCGCATGGGCACGGGTGCCTCCGCCGCGGGTGGCAAGGTCATTACAGCATGCACCAGCCGGATTTTGCCCGCCGCGCGCGGATTGTGCGCCGCAAGGTGTGGCACGAGGAACGAGGAGTCCACCAGGACGAAGGACGCCTCGTCGAGCTTGCGCCGCAGCAGGCCGTCCGGCGGATGCACGTCTCCCGCGCGGGCGGTGAAGCTGAAGGGAATGCCGTTGAGCCGGGCCGCGCACCAGGCCGCCGTGGCTGAGCCGTTGGCCCAACCCGCGTGCGTGTGCTCCACGCCGAGTTCACGGAAGCGTTTGGCCAGCCGGAAGCCGCAGAGCATGGCCAGGATGTTTTCGCCGTATTTTTCCAGCCCGCCGCCGGGGGAGAGCAGCACCCGGCCAAGTATTCCCAGCGCGGCCAGGGGCCTTGCGAGAAGGCCCGTCAACACGGCCAGGAGGATGGATGGGGCGTTGGCCAGCCCCAGGCGCTCCACCCGCATGCCCTCCGGCTGCATGGGCAGGCCGGCCTTGAGGGGGCCGTAAAGGGCGTGTACCGAAAGGGGCAGCCCGGCCTTGCGCAGGGCGTCCGCCTCGCTGACGACGAAGGTCTCCGAGGGCTTGGGGAACCAGAGGGTGACGTAGGCGGTGCGGGGCAGGCTCATGCGCGCGCCTCCCCTTGTGGGCGCGGCGGTACGGCGAGCGAGGCCATTGTGGCGCCCCGCATGCCGCCCAGGGGCTCCGCGCGCCGCCGCAGCCAGTGGAGCAGTCCGCGCGTACGCGCGACGACGCGGGAGACTGCGGCCTCGTCCGAAACGTGTGGCGCGCAGCCGGGCATCAGCTCCGAGGAGTGGAGGAACAGATGGACGACGTTCCCCCCTCGACTCAGATGCAGCTGTACCGCCAGCTTCATGGAGGCCAAAGGGAACCATGTTGGAAGGGTCCCCGCCGCGCCCAGGACATGGAAGCGTCGCAAAAACCATCCACCCGCGCCGGGGCCAAGGCCGCAGGCCAAACGCCAAGCGGCTTTGCGCAGGGCGGGCGAGAGCGGCACCATGGTCACCGGGGCCTCGGTGATGGCAGCCCCGCCAGCCACGGGCAAAAGGTAGGGATCGGCGGGGGAGAGGAAGGCCTCGGGCAGGGCCGGGGACCAGCTGACGGGCACAATGCTGCCATCCACCCGGAATCCGTGGCGGGGCAGGAGCGCGCGCACCTTCGGTCCGAGGTCGAAGCGCCCCATGCGGAAGGACGCCGGGGCCTCACCCGTGGCCGCGCGGCAGGCGTGCGCAAGCTCCGCCAGCTTGGCGTCCAGCAGCTCCGTGTCCATGTTCTCCGACGGGGTCCAGGCCTGGCCCGGTGCGCCGGAAAGGGGCGGGGTGTTCCAGGGGTGCAGGTGCGCGGCGATCTCCGCCCCGAGCTCCTCGCGCCAGCGGCGCAAGATGTCGCGGCAGCCGGGGTCGTTCAGCACCGGCCAGGTGCACAGCAAGGTGAGGGGGACGCCGAACTCGCGCGTGACGAATTCCAGGCGACGCAGCCTGGCCACGTTGGACACGCCCTCGGCCACCGGGGCGTAGCGGCCGGAGAAGAGGCCCTCCTCCTCCACGTCCACGCTGAAGACGACGCGTAAGCTCACGACGCCCTCCGCCGGGCCCAGGCGGCCAGCAGCGCCGCCTCTGTGGCGCGCACCGTAGCCTCCGGGGAGTGCTTACGCACGGCCTTCTCACGTCCGGCCGCACCCATGGCGCAGCGCAGGGCCTTGTCGGTCAGCAGGCGCGTCAGGGCCGCCCCCATATCCTCGGAGTCTTCCGGCCGGGTGAGCAGGCCCGTGCGGCCGTGTTCGACCAGATCGGGGATGCCCCCCGTGCGCGAGGCCGCCACGGGCAGTCCGGCGGCCATGGCTTCCAGCACGGCGTTGGGCGAGCCTTCGCGCCGCGAGGCCAGGGCGAAGACATCGGCCTGGGCCAGGTGCGGCCGCACTTCGCCGCAGCCGGTGACGATACTGACGGCCTGGGAAATGCCCAACTCGGCCAGACGGGCCTCGACCTTCGACCGTAAGGGACCATCGCCAACCAGGGTCAAGCAGGCCTCCGGCACGCTTTGCAGCGCGATGGCGAAGGCTTCCACCATGGCCAGGGGCGACTTGTCACGCACCAGCCGCGCCACGCTTACCACCCGCGGTGGACCGTCTGGGCGGGCGGCGGAACAGAAGCGCTCCGAGTCGACGCAGTTTGGCACCACGGTCACGCGGTCAGAGGGCACGCCGAGCGTGCTTACAGCGCGTTCGCGCAGCATCTCCGCGTTGCAGATGAGCCGGTCCGTGACGCGCCAGAGCAGCGGCTCCCACTGTTTGGGCTTCATCTCCCGGAAGCCGGCGGTGATGGCCGGTACCCCGAGGGCACGGCCGAATAGGCGACCCCAGATGTTGGGCACCACGGTGAGGGTATAAAGGATATCTGGCCGGGAGCGGGCGATGCGTGCGAAGAGTGGCGGCAGGGCCAGGGGGCTGCCCGGCGGTCGGCGGCTGATGCGCACCAGCGGCGCTCCCGTGGCCAGCGCTTCGGCCTCCAGACCGTCGCCCGCGTTCAGCACCCATAGCTCCGGATCGAAGAGGCGGCGGTCCAGGCCGCGCATGAGGTGCAGGGCGTAGCGCTGGGTGCCGCCAAACTCCAGGTCCTGCAGCAGCACCGCCAGCCGTAGCGGGCGGTCGGGGGCTGCGGGTGCGGAGGCCTGGGGCATCGGGGCTCCATGCTTGGAGGTTGCGCTTGCCGCCAGGGAGCGGCGGGGGCGGACAAAAGAACCGGGGCGTGCCGCCGCGCGTGTTCAAATAGCATCGGCTCAAGCGCCGAAGCAAGATAAAAGACTGCTGGATATCAATCCTGCGCGGAGGGCACGATGGCGGCGACGGTGCCGTCCAGCCGCGCGCGGTAGGCGATGCCGCGCCAGCGCAGGGTGTTGGTGAGCCAGGTGGCGAGGTAGCAGGGCACGGTGAGGATCTGCATGAGCAGAAAGCCCGGACCAGCGCGCCAGACCGGGATGCGCCGCTGGCACAACCCGCCGAAAAGCGCCCCGGCCGCGCACAGCCCACCCAGGTACAGCCAACCGGCCAGGCCGCCGCGCAGCATGTCGGCCAGGGTAAAACCGAGCAATGCCGCGCCGCCAAGCGGAGCCAGGGTCGCGGCCAGCCAAGTGAAGGGCATGCAGAACTTGAGATAGAGCAACTGCCGGAACCACCAGCCCCACCAGCCCTGGAGACTTTGCCGCCCCGGGCGGGTGAGCAGCGCGGCGTCGGGCGCGGCCGCGGCGCGTACGCCTCGGCGCTGCAGGTATGGTCCCATGGTGAAGTCGTCCACTATGCCCCTGGCCCAGATGGCGTCGATCCCGTTGCGCAGGAAGACCTCGCGGCGGATGGCCGTGGCCCCGCCCCAGGGCAGCCTGAACCAGGGCAGGTTCTGCAGCAGATGGATGAGCAGGGCGGAAAAAAAGTGGAATAGGGAGGGCAGACGCAGGTCCTCCGGCAGCACGCGGTGGTAGGTGGTGGCGAGCGCCGCCTCCCCGCTTTGCAGCGGACGTGTGAGGCGTGTCAGGAAGTCCGGGCGGGCCTCGTGGGTGCTGTCGCAGAATACGAGGATCTCCGGGGTTTCGCCTGCGGCGCGGATGCCCGCCAGCAGATTGTGGTTTTTCTGGCAGCAGTGGGTGGCCGCTCCCGCCACCACGAGCCGCGCATGGGGGAAGCGGTCCGTCAGCTCACGCGCCAGGGAGGCGGCCGTGTCGGTTTCGTCGCGCACCGTGAGCAGGGCCTGAAACGACCAGCCGGGCTGGTCCAGCAGACTGGTCAGGCTGGCGCGCATGGCGGGGCTGTCGCCGGTCATGGGGATGACAAGGGCGAGGGTGGGCTGCGTCTCTGGAGCGGGCAGGACGTCCTTTTGCCCCCAGGCCTCGCGCCCGCGGCGGATGGCGGGACCGGCCGCGAGGAAGAGCAGCAACAGGCCCAGCACGTGTACCGTCATGCCCAGGTGCGCGAGGGTGTCCATCAGGCCGCCGCCGTCTTCACGGCGCGTGCGGAGACGCTGCGCCAGGTGGTCCACAGGTTGGCCAGAAGCGGCACCAACGCCAGCGCGCGTCCGGCCAACGGCTGGCCAAGCAGTTCGCCGCACCAGGCCAGGGCTCCGGCTCCGGCCGTGGCGAGCAACGCGGGGCGCAATCCGCGCAGACTGAAAAGCCGCACGGCGCGCTGGCAGGCGCCGAGCGTCAGCACGGCCACGAAGGCCTTGGTGAGCACGATGGCCGCCACGGCCCCGTCGAGCGGCGCACCGGGGATGAGGGCCGCGCACAGGATGACGTTCACGGCCAGGCCCGCGGTGAAGAACAACAATACCAGCGTCTGCCGGCCCATGCTCAGCAGCAGGTAGTAGGCCAGGTTGTGCAGAAACGAGATGAGCAGGCACAGCGACAGCCAGGGTTGGATGCGCACGGCCTCGGCGTATTGGTCGCCGTAGGCCAGCGGGATGATGATCCCGGCTCCGGCCATGAACACAAATGTGGCGGGCAGGGCCAGGGCCGTTAGCACGCGCGCCTGCTCCCTGGCCTTGGCCTGGAAGGCCTCCGGATCCGTGACCCACAGTTTGGCGAACAGGGGAAAAAGCACCCGCCCCAGAAGGATGGTCGCGGCCAGGGAGGCGATGCCGTCCACGAGTTGCCAGGTGGCGCTGTACTGGGCCACGGCCCGGGCCCCGCCGTGGCGCTGCAGGAAGAAAATGTTGATCTTGTTGTAGAGGATCGCGGCCAGGGCCATGAGCGTGAACACGCGGGTCTTGTTCCACGTCTCGCGGAGCGTGCGCCACAGGGGCAGCTCCGAGGCGCGCCAGCTGCGCCTGAGGAGCGGGAGCGACACGGCGAGCCCGACCAGCGTCTCCACGGGTTTGAACAGCGCGGCCACCAGCGGCGGCGCTCCGGACAACAACGCCACAAGGCCGAAGCCATAGCCGCACAAGGCGGCCATGCCACGCACCCGGCCTTCAACGTCCTGCCGACCCAGGGATTGGCAGACCACGTAGTACGAGTTCACCAGGGCATCTACCCCGTAGGACAGGCCGATGATGAGCATAAGCCCCATGAGTTCGGCCGGATAGCCCTGCGACAGGCAGAATCCGGCCGCGCAGACGCTGCCGAGCAGCAGCAGTGCCCCCTTGAGCAGGGTGATCTGCCGGTACACGGCGCTGGGGGCGGCCTCGCGCTTCACCAGCAGCAGCATGAAGTGCTGGTTGATGCCGAACTCAGCGCAGAAGAGCAGGATCTGGCCCAGGCTCATGGCCAGCATGAAGCCGCCGTAGGCGTCTACAGCGCGGCGGGCCAGAAGCAGCAGAAACACTGCTTGCAGCCCGTCGCCCAGCCATTGCGCGGCGAGCAGCGCCGCCACGCGCCGCAGGACGCCCTGTGCTTGGGGGCGGCTCAATCCGCCGCCTCCGCCGCGCCGCCGCCGGTTGCGGCGAGCAGTCTGTCGGCTGCGGCCAGCACGTCCGCCACGCCGATGTCGGCCATGCAGCCGCCCATCTCGCAGGCGTATTCGAAACCCAGATGCAGGCAGGGCGCGCACGCCCGCCCGGAGCACAGGGCCTCGCCTCCACCGGGGAGTGTCACCGGGCCCCAACGGTCCACGGAGGTGGGACCGTTCAGGGCGATCAGCGGTGCGCCCAGGGCCGCGGCCAAGTGCATGATGCCTGTGTTTACACTTACGACGAGCGCGGCGAAAGCCAGCATCGCCCCTGTTGTGGACAGGCTGTCACCGGCAATGCTTTGGATGCGCGGTGATGCCAGTTTCCGGACAAGCGCCTCGGCCTGGGGCGCATCGGCCGGTCCTCCGGAGAGCAGCACGAAAAGCCCGCGCCCGGTCAGTTCCGCCGCCACTTCAGCCCAGCGCTCCAGGGGCCATTGCTTCATGCCTGCGCGGTAGCCGCCGGGGAAAAGATGCAGCACCGCGTAGGGGCCCTGGGGCAGCACCCCGCCGGGCAGTTCGGCCAAAGCCTTCGGCCGGGGCGCGAGGGCCGGGAGCGAGCGGCCCGGAACGCTGAGTGCGGCCGTGAGCGCGCGGAAGTTCTCCAACTCGTGGCGGGTGCGCAGGTGGGACGCCACGGCGTCGTAAACATAGTGCCGGTGCTGGCCGGGGCTGCGGAAACCCACCGTGAAGGCGCTGCGCGCGGCGAAGCTCAAGAGGGCGTTGAGCCGGGGCCACTGGCCGGAGTCGATCCAGGCGTCGAAACGGCCGCTGGCGCGCACCAGGCGCACAGCCTCCCACGGGCGCTTGACCGGCAGCACGACCACCTCGGCCGCACCAATGATCATGTGCGCGATCTCCTGGTTCGGCCCGCTGCAGAAGATTGTCAGGCGAACGTCCGGATGGGCCGCGAGCAGGTCCGCGATGGGGCCGGAGAGGAGAATCAGGTCGCCGATGCAGCCTAGGCACAGCACGCCTACGCGGCGCAGGGAGGCCGGGGGCTTGCGGCGGCGGCGCAGCAGTCCGGCCGTCACGATCAGCGGGATGCCAACCCACTTGTCGATGACGCGCAGGAGCCTGTTGCCGCGTTCGCCGGCCATGGCTCAGTCGCCTCCCGCCATTCTGCGCGCGCGCATGTCCTTGAGGGGGCTGAAGAGGGGGCTTCCCTTTAGCCCCATGCGCTGCAGAAAGAGCGCCGTCGAGACCCCAAGCACGCCCAGGCCATAGCACAGGGAGTTGCGGAAGCTGATGGAGGAGGAGTCGTCGGCGTAGCGCGTGGGGCAGGTTATCTCGCCCACCCGGAAGCCCGCATAGAGAATTTGCGCCAGAAACTGGTTGTCGAAAATGAAGTCGTCGCTGTTCTTGCGGAAGGCGATGGCCTCAAGCACCTGGCGCGAATAGGCCCGGTAGCCGGTGTGGTACTCGGAGAGCTTGTGTCCGCCGAGAAGGTTCTCAAACAGGGTCAGGGCGCGGTTGCTCGCGTACTTGTACAGAGGCATCCCCCCCTGTAGCGCGCCGTTGGAGAGGATGCGCGAGCCGAGCATGCAGTCGAACACCCCGCGGGCGATGGGCGAGACCATGGCCTCCACCAGGAGCGGGGTGTACTGGTAGTCGGGGTGGAGCATGATGATGATGTCCGCCCCGCTGTCCAGCGCGGTTTGGTAGCAGGTCTTCTGGTTGCCGCCGTAGCCCGTGTTGCGCTCATGCGCCACGGTGCGGATGCCAAGCTCCCTGGCCACGGCCACGGTGTCGTCGCGGCTGGCGTCGTCCACCAGCAGCACCTCGTCCACGATGTCGCGCGGGATTTCCTCGTATGTCTGGCGCACGGTCTTGGCCGCATTGTACGCAGGCATGACGAGCACGATTTTTTTGTCGTTGATCACCGGGATTCTCCTTGGCATGGCCCGGCAACTGCCAGCCTGCGCGCGGGGGGGAATATACATGGAGGGGAGGTGCAAGGCCAGCGCCTATCTCGTGTCCGTGTCCCCTTGCAACACGGCGGCCGACCCCGTTTTGTCGGTCAGCCCGGGGACGTAAAAGTGGCTGGCCAGGTCAAAGCGCGCGACGGTCCTGCCAGGGTTGTCCACGCCGAGCCCCTTTGCCGGGCCGATGGCGTGCAGCGTGCGGCCGTCCTGGGCCAGCACAGCGGAAGCAAGCGTCTGACGCCCGGCGGGCAAGGCGTTCTCGGGCAGGAAAAGGGCGAAGGTTCCATCCGCCTCGATCTTACCCAGGGCGGCGGTCCGTGTTGCCGCCCGCACCACGAGCCAGGCCCCGGCGTGCCCCGGCGCGCTGCCGCGCAGCAGGAAGCCGGGCACCCGTCCGTCCAGCTCCGCATGGGGCTCCACGAACGCCGAACCCTGGGTGGGTTCGCCCTGAACCAGGGCTTCTGGCTGGGGCAGGATGCGCTGTGCGCCGGCGCGCATTGCAACGAAGAGCGGTGTGCTGGCGATGACGAAGGCCGGGTCGGGGAATATTTCGCGCAGGTTTTCGGGTTGGGTGAGGCGGTAGAGCTCCTGCCGGGCCAGCTCAAGGCGCGGGGCGCGGTTGTGCAGCACCACGGCGGCCAGCACCGAGGACAGGGCGAACAGCGCCCCGCAGAGTGCGAAGCCCCGGAAAAGCCAGCGCCGCGCGCGTTCGCTCAGGTGCTCCCAGCCGAGGAAGGCCAGGGCGCAGAGGGTCATCCATAGGGGCGAGCTGAAGGTGGCGTAGCGGCTTTCCTGCGCCTGGCCGAGGCCGAAGCCGCCGCGCGCCGCGGCCGTGGCCGCGGCCGTGAGCAGCGTGAAGGCGGCCATGCAGAGCCAGGGGGCCAGAGCCCGCCGCTCTGCGCCGCCCGCCCGCCAGGCAGAAAGGGCCAGGGCCGCCAGCGCCGCGAGGGCGAAGCCGCCCGCGAGCATGGCCAGCGGCTGGAGGTGGCGATCACCAGCCAGCGCACCACCAAGATAGGTTGCGAAGTAGCCGAGCAGCATGTGCGGCGCGCGCAGGGCCAGCAGAATGGACGGGTGCTGGCCGGGCTTCACGTAGCCCGCGAAGTAGCCGAGCCAGACCAGCGCGCCCAGGGCCAGCCACAGGCCCGTGACGAGGACGCCCCGGCGGCGGGTCTCCATGCGTAGGGCGATAAGTGGGGCCAGGCAGGGCCAATAGAACAGCCCATTGGCGAAACTGAAGGACGCGGGCAGGCCGACGAGGGCCAGGCCGAGGAGCCGCCCCGGGCCGAGCCGCGTCCCGCTCCAGGCGAGGCAGACTCCGGCCCAGAGGGTGAGGGAGGGCAGGATCACCGAGGTGTTGATGCCCACGCTGAAGGTTTCCCACTGGATGAGCGAAAAACCGAGCAGTGAGAAGAGAGCCAGGGGGCGGCGATCGTCCGCCCGCCAGCCGGAGAGGCGCATAAGCCGCCATGCCAGCAGCACTCCGCCTCCGGCCATGAGGACGATGGCAAAAAGCTCCGGCCAGCGGGCCAGCCGAAACCAGGGGAAGAACGCCAGACCCAGCACGCGCACGATGGCGCTGCGCTGCTCGTTGTTCTGCAGGATGATGTCCGCCAGGCCAAGGCTGCCCGCGTGCAGCTTGCGCAGCATGTCGGTCCAGATGAGCCACTCGTCCCAGTTGAGGGTGTCCACGGCCCACAGTCCCAGACAGGCCGCGAGGATAAGCGGCGGGATGAGCGGCGCCGCGCGCCAGGAGAGGCCCTTGTTCAGCGCGTGCATAAACGTTCCTGGCTGCCGCCGGACGGGGCGGGGCTTCCATGCTGTGCGAGATGATCCTTGCCTTCAAGACGAGCAAACAGTATGCGTTTCTTAGTATTATTCGGCAGGAGAGTAAAGCGTGAAGGCGGCGCGCCCTCCGGCCTCGCCCCACCCTGGCCGGGTACGTCGGCATAATCTCCGCCAGAACTTTCGTAAGGACCAACGCCATGAACAAGACAAGCGCGATCTCTCCGGTCGCCATGATGAAGCTGTTCTGGCAGCACGCGCGGCATCCATGGATCGCGCGTCGGCTGGCCGCTTTGCAGGGCGAGAAGTGGCTGTTCAACGCCTTCGGCCCTGGCGGCAAGGACGGTGGGGCCGACCGCATCCGACAATTCAGCATCCGCATCACCGACGTGTGCAATCTCCGCTGCATCATGTGCGGCCAGTGGGGCGAGAACGGTTTTCTCACCGACCGGAACATTGGCGAGCTCAAGAAGAACGAGGTGAGCCCAGAGCGCTACATTGAGCTGCTCTCGGACCTGAAGCGGCACGGGCACACGCCGACAGTCTACATCTGGGGCGGCGAGCCGATGCTCTACCCCGGCACGCTGGACATCATCCGGCACGCAAGCAGCCTGGGCATGCCACCGGCCATAGCCACCAACGGCACCAAGCTCTCCGCCGCGGCTGTGGACTTCGCCACGGCCCCGCTCTACCTCATGCAGGTGTCCATCGATGGCCATAATTCCGCCCTGCACAACACCATCCGCAGAAGCCCCAGCGGCAGCGACACCTTCGGCGAGATCATGGCGGGACTTGACGCCGTGCGGGAAGCACGCGAGCGCGCGGGCGGCGGGCTGCCCATCATCGCCTCGCTCACCACAATCTCGCGTGAGAACCACCGGCACTTGCTCGACATCTATGACCGCATCTCGCCTTTGACGGACCTGCTGGTGTTCTATCTTTCCTGGTGGATCGACGAGCCGAGCGCGGTCCGGCACGAGCTCGACTACGAGCGCCGCTTCGGGGCCAAGCCCAACCTGCACCGCGGCTGGATAGGCGGCTGGCGGCCCGACGACTACGCCGTCATCGATGCGCAGCTCAAGGAACTCGCCGCGCGCTCCAGGCAGGGTGGCCGGCCTCCGGCCATAATCATTCCCCAGGTGCTCGGCCAGGACAATCTGCGCGCCTACTACACGGACCACGACAATACCTTCGGCTACAACCGCTGCATCAGCATCCACCAAGCGGTGGAGATCGACAGCAATGGCGACATGTCACCCTGTCGCGATTACCACGACTACGTTGTGGGCAACGTGAAGGAACACACAGTCCCGGAGCTGTGGAATTCGCCCCCCTACAAGACCTTCCGCCAGAGCCTCGCCCGGGATGGTCTCATGCCCGTATGCACCCGCTGCTGCGGGCTCATGGGCTACTAGATCACCCATGGCGCGCATCGCGTGGGGCATCATGGGCGATTCGCGTGGGCACCTGACCCGCGCCCTCATCATGGCCGAGGCCCTTTCGCACCATGAGCTGCTCTTTGTGGGCGGCGGCTGCGTGGACGAGTTGGCCGCTCTGGGCCACCGGGTGCTCAAGGTGCCCATGCTCACCACGTACATCTGCAATGGCCGCGTGCGCCTTGCCGCCACGGCAACCCAGTGTCTCGGCGGCATCCTGGGCGAAGGATTGGTGCGAAACCGCATTATCCGCGAGTTGGAGGGCTTCGGCGCGGACTGCGCCGTCAGCGACTACGAGTACTTTCTGCCGCGTGCGGCCCGGGCCATGGGCCTGCCGTGCGTGAGCTTCGACCATCAGCACGTGCTGACCCACTGCCGCGTGGAGAATCCGCCCGGTTTCGTGTTGCCAGGCCTCACCATGCGCACCGTCGTGCGGCGTCTCTTCAGCGTGCCCGAGCGCTTCTTCGTGTTATCCTTCTTTCCGGCCGCGCCGCTTTCGCCGTCCATACACCTGCTGCCGCCGGTGCTGCGGCCAGATGTGATTCCTCTCACCGCATACGCGGGCGGGCACATTCTGGCCTATTACCGGGCCGGAATGCCGAAGGGGCTGTTGGAAGCCCTCGCCTCCACCGGGCGAGAAGTGCGCCTGTACGGGCAGGGGGAACTTCCCCCAGCGGGAAGGGTGCGCTACCGCGCGAGCGACCGCCGCGCCTTTCTGGACGACTTGGCTGGATGCGCCTTTGTGGCGGCCACGGGCGGGCACAACCTCATCTGCGAGGCGCTGCACCTGGGCAAGCCGGTTATGGCCACGCCCATGTTCTTCGAGCAGGATGTGAACGCCTGGAATCTGAAGCGGATGGGGCTGGGCGACAGCATCCACGGCTGGTCGTCCGCCGGGGCGCTCGTGTGCGCCTTCGAGGAGCGGCGCGAGCAATTCGCTGCCGCTGCCGCGCGCCTGGATGTGAACGGCAACGCGCAGGTAACGGCCGCGCTTGAGGCGTTTATTGCCGGGCGGGAGCGGCCTGTGCCGGCTTGACGTACTGCTTGAATTCAGCCGGTTTGTCGCCGTTGTTCGGCTTGGCTTCGGGCGACGCGGGGCCGGGAGCTCCGTCCGGGACCGCTGGCGGTTGCTGGACCTCTGGCGCACCGTTAGCGGCGTGGGCCTTGAAGGTCACCTGCACCTTGTTGCCGTCGCGGATGATGAGTTCCGGGTTGGCCACGGTGAGTTCAAAGAGATAGTAAGAGGGCGCGGCGAGGCTGCTGTCCTGCGCTGCCCACGAAACCGAGGTGAGAGTGGCCGCCATGGGTTTCGCCTGGGAGGAGTCCAGCGTGATGGTCGCGTTCTCCCCAGCCTTGAGGCGGCCGATCTCGCTTTCATGGACCTGCCCGCGGATGACCATGCGGTCCATGACGCCCAGAGTCATGACCTTGCCGCCCACAGTGGCGCCCGGCGTCACACTGGGCTCTATGCCGATGATGTGGCCGTCCTGCGGGGCGCGCACGATGAGCTGGGTCGGTTGCGATCCCGGTGCGACCTTGTAGCCAAGAAGATCGGAAAGCACCTTCAGGTCTTCGTTCGCGGTGCGGCGGCCATCGGAGAGGTTCTGCTGCGCAACGTCGATTTGCTTCAGCACGAGAGTCTTCTGCTCCTGTAACTCGGGCAACGCGTTGCGCGGGGCCAAGCCCGCCGCCTCGAGCTTCTGCGTTTCCTGAATGCTGCGCTCCAACTGGCTCAGCTTGAATTGGTACTCCTTGATGAGCAACTCCTGGGAGTGGATGACGGAGCCCTTGTTCGCGCGCTGCATCATGGCCGCGGCGTCCTGGGGCAGCAGATCAAGGCGGATCAGGGGATCGTCCTTCTTCACCGCCTGGCCCACGGTCACGAGAACTTGCGCCACCTTGCCCTGCATCGGGCAGACGATTGCGTCGGTGAGGGCGCAGTAGGCCCTGCCCTGCAGCACGAGATCCTGGTCGGCCGACGTTGTGGGAGCGGGCGCTGGCTGGGGAACCAAGGCTGCCCTGGGCCTCAGGTACACGGCGCCGCCGATGCCGACGCCCAGGACGATGACCGCCGCGAGACTAATCTTTTTCCAGTTCGCCATAGTTCACCTGGACGTATTCGTCGATCAGGCTGCCCGTGATCGTTCGCATGTTGAGGCGCGCCGTGCTCACGGTCTGTTGCGCCTTGAGCGTGTCCAACTGCGCATTGATGGCGGCCTCCCGGGCGGCTACGAGATCCTCATACTTGGCGTTGCCGGCGTTGTAACTGATTTCCTTGCGCGTGGCCTCAAGGCGACGGAGTTCCTCCATGGTCTGGGCAAGCGCTACGGCCTCCGTATTGGCCTCAAGATCATCGCGCAGGACATCGGCCGTCTGCTGGAGCTTTATGAGCAACTGCTTACTCTTGACCTGCGCGCTTTCATGCGTGAGCCGGGCCTTGTCCGTGTCGCGTAAGGTTTCGCCCCAGGCCCAGATGGGCATTGTGGCCTGAATGCTGGCGTAATACGGCAGATTGCCCTGCTGGTTGGACAACGGGTCCGGGGTGCGGATGCCGAACGAGAACTTGGGGATGTGCCCGGACTCGGCGAGGGTGATGTTGTACTTCTCCAGCCGCGCGCGCAGGTTCTGCGCCTGCAGGCTGAGGTTTTTGCGCAGCAGCGTCTGGGGCTGCAGCGCCTGGTTCAGGTCTTCATCCAGGGGAAAGCCCTGCATGGCCCCGGATGTCTTGAAGATGACGTTCTCCTGCCTGTCTAAGCCGAGGAGCTGCTTGAGGCTCATGGCGAGCTGCTCCCGCTTGCGGACCGCGCGCCGCAGCTCCATGCGGGCCTTGGCGAGCTTCTGCTCGGCCAGTTTGTAATCGAGTGAGGCCAGTGACCCGGAGGAGTAACGCTTACCGGTGTATCTGACGAGCCCGGACATCACGTCCACCAACTGCATACGCACGGCGGTTTCATTGATTGCCGTATCGATGTCGATGAAGGCGTCGCCGATTTTTTCCAACATATCCTGGATGGCGATGACGTGGAGCAGTTCGGACAGCTTGACGGAGACCCTGCTTGCGTCGTGGCCGATGTAGGCGGCGATGGGATCGTAGGTGCCGGTGGTGAAGCTGACGTTGACGCTATCTTTATAGACGGTGCCATTGTTGCCGCTTTTGAGGACGGGCACGTCGTAGTTGGCCACGAGGTTGAGCTTCGGGAACAGGCGGTACCACATGGTCCGCTCGTCGATCTTCCCCGTCTCGATATCGAGTTGTGTGATGCGCAGCGCGTCGGACTTGGCCAACGCGATTTTTATCGCTTCCCCGAGGCCGATGGGCGCGGTCATGTCCACAGGGGCATGGCCCACGGAACGTAGCGTGATGGTGGTGTCTGCGGCTTCTGCGCGGGGCGTCCACACCATGAGGACCGCGCACCAAAGAATGCACAGCGCGACACCGCGCAGCAGGTGCATTTTGCTGCCTCCCTTGATCATGCATCTCCCCTTAATGTTTCAGGAGCGGCTCGAGGTGGCCGTCTTTAAGAGTGTATCCTCTGGTGCATTGTCTGGCAACCTCACGGTCATGGGTGACGATCAGCATGGCTGTGCTGCGTTCACGCACGATGTGCTTGAAATATTCCATGACCATGCCGCCGGTGTTTCTGTCCAACTGTCCTGTCGGCTCATCCCCCAAAAGAACTTTAGGGTTGTTCACCAGGGCCCGGGCAATGGCCACCCGCTGCTGCTCGCCGCCGGAGAGGCGGTTGGCCGGGTAGTCGATGCGGCTTGTGAGACCGACCCGCTCCAGGGCCCGCTCGATGATGGCGCGCCGCTTGGCCGTGGGCACCCGCGCGTAAATGAGGGGGTACTCCAGGTTCTCGTAAACGTTCGAGTTCTCGAACAGGTTGCAGGACTGCAGGATAAAGCCAAGATATTCCCGGCGAAACGCCGCCTGTCTGTCCTCGCTCAGGCCGAACATGTCCTGTCCCATGATGGCGTAGCGCCCCGACGTCGGCGGGGCGAGAAGCCCGAGGATGTGCAGCAGGCTCGATTTGCCGCAACCCGATGGGCCCATAATGGCCACCATCTCTCCCGCGCGGAGCTCCAGGTCCACTCCGTGCAGCACGGCGACCTCGCCCGCGGCGGTGGGGTAGGTTTTGGTGAGCGCCTCGACGCGCATGATGGCAGTCTGGTTATTCATAACGTATCGCCACCACAGCGTCCATGCGCGCGGCCCGTTTCGCAGGGTAGAAGCCTGTGGCGACGCCCAGCGCGGCCGAGAACACAAAACTCAGACAGGCGTTCAGCAGAAAATGTCCCAGGGAAGGGCTCACCTCCAGGTAGCACCCGGCCGTCTGCACGAGGATAAAGGCCAGGGCTATGCCGACGAGCGCGGCGCTCAGGCTCAAGGTCAGCGCCTCGCACAAAAACTGGGCGAGGATGTCATTCCGTTCCGCGCCCATGGCTTTTTTGAGGCCGATTTCCCGCGTGCGCGTGGTGACGGCGTTCATCATGCCGTTCCAGATGCCGAACCCGCCCACTGTGAGGGTGGCGGCGATGGACACGGCCACGAAGAGCTGAACCCACCAGACCATGGACACCACGCGTTCCAGCTGTTTTGTCGCCACAGCGACCTTGAGGTACCTGGGGTCCTGGCGCTGGGCAAGGATGGAGGCAATGGCCGCCCCCACAACGGGCACGTCGTCCCAGGTGCGGCAGCGCACGATGAGCCTGTCCGCGCGCATGACGCCGTCGCTGCGGCGCACCACGGTGGTGAGGGGCAGCAGAGCGAACTTTTTGCGGTCACCCACCTGCAGACCGCCCACCACGCCGATGATCTTGAATATTTCCGTGCGGATTGGCAGGTATTGGCCCACGGGGTTCTGATCGCCAAAGAGTTCCTTTGCCAGCTCCTCGCCCAGCACGCAGACGCGTTCACCCTCGCGCACCTCGCGCACGGTGAACAGGCTGCCCTTGATGGCCTCAAGGCCGCTGGCGCGCCAGTAGTCCTCATCCACGCCAATCACGGGCGTGGCGATGTTGTCGCCACGCCAGAATAGTGACAGCCAGTCCACATGTTCGGTTGCCGCGCTGGCCGCCTCCACCCCGGGAAGGGCGCGGATGGCGTTCACCGTCTCCGGGAGGAAGGCCTGCGGCGGAGCAGAGCTGTCGGTGACGGTGAACCCGGCCACGATCACCGTCGCACCACCGAGCAGATCCAGGTCGCGGTTCATGTCGTGCTTGAGCTGATCGCCCAGTGTGAGCACGGTGATGAGACTCGCCGTGCCGAGCGCGACGGCCAGGACAATCCCCAGGCTGCTCCTGCGCTGTCGGAAGACCTGCCGCACGCTGACGTGCAAGATGTCGTGCAGGGCGATCAAGACGTTGTTCCACCTTCCGGGCGCCGCCATGGCGCGCCGTCTTTGTGTCAATAGCGCTTGCAAAAAACATGCAAGATACTTAGCGCTCCCTCACCTCTCAGCCGAACGGCCCCAGGCCTGCGACAGATTGGGGGGGGGCGCCCATCCGTGTTCAAGGTGTCCGGGAATCTCCGGCGGAGGGGATGGCCCCCGCGCCTTTGAGCAGCCGGCCCAGAGACAGACCCAGAGCCCAGAGCCCGAGGCTCCCGAGCAGCAGCGACACCAGGGTGCTTGCCGCGTGATACAAAATGGCGAAGGCCAGGGCCTGTTCGGCGCCGATGCCATAGAATCCCAGGGCCAGCACGATGGCTCCATGTGTGGTGCCAATGCCGGACGGCATGGGGGCGATGATCAGCCCGAGGATGGTCATACTCATGGCGAGTATGGCGCAGACCAGGCCCGGCGGGGGAAAGAGCGCGGCCATGCCCGCCTGGAATGTCAGGGCCACGAGTCCCCACGCCGCCAGGGAGAGGGCTCCGGCCACCAGCAGCACCCGGCCGCGGAATAGCGCGCGCGTGCCGTGCAGGATGGCCGTGGCGCGGCGCTCCCACGTCGTCGTTTCGCGTCGCAATATTCGCGCCAGGACGTGCGCCGTGCGCAGCACAAGGGGCTCCGCGGCGCAAAGGGCCCAAAGCGCGCCAACAAGGATCGCCGCACCGCCGAAGATGAGCCGGAAGGTCTCGCCCGAGGCCAGCGCCCCCGGCCCGGCCCGGCGCAACTGCGGCAGGGCGGCAGCGAAAAGCGCCAGCACCGCCAGTATGTCCAGCAGCCTGTCCACGAAAATGCGAGCGAGCGCCTCGCTGCGGCCGCCCGGCAGACGCGGCCCCAATAGGAACGCCAGGCACAGCTCACCGGAGCGCAGGGGCAACAGGCAGTTCACCATGGCGCCGATGTTGCTGGTATGGAACGTGTGCCGCAGACCGCCCTTCTGCTGGAGCACCACATGCAGGCGCACGGCGCGCACGGTGCTTGTGACGGCGGGCAGCACCGCCAGCAGGAGCAGGGGCAGGGGCCTCGCCTGGCGCAGGATGTCCGCCAGCACCTCCAGGTCCACGGCGCGCGCCAGCCAGACCGCGATGCCAGCGAACACGGCCAGGCCCAGGGTCAGGGAGGCTGCGCCCCTCCACGTCCGCGTAATCACGGCCGGGATTCCCTGGCCTGGGGGCGCATGTCGAGAACGCTGGTGTCGGCGTCGATGCGTACGGTGGGGAAGCGGCCGGAAAGAGCGGCAAAACCGTGGTCCTGGGCTGCGCGGGCGGCGAGCTGACGTATCCGCGTGCTGTACGGCTCGAAGAACGCGCCCTTGGCGATGAATTGCGGCGTGTATTGTCGGCGGTCCACCACGAAAAAGTGGATGTGTTCCTCGCGGCAGAAGCGGCGCAAGGTTTCGGGGTCTGCGGCATAGGCGGCGTCGGCCAGGCGCTCCAACCGTGGCCCGATGATGGCCCAGTAGCCCGCGCTCCATGGGTGGGCCAGCTCGAACGAGGCGTAGACGTTGCGCTGGCCGAAGGTGAGCACCGTGTCCATGATGTCGGGCGGACCGGCGAAGCGTGTATCCTTGGGGGTCGAGCGGGCGAAGGCGTAGAGCGCAACGTCCCCGGAAAAGTCATAGAGCTCCACGCCGTATTGGCGGAGCATGCCCACGGCCAGCGCGCAGCCGAGCAGGACGGCTGCGAGCGGCCTCGGGGAGCGCGTCAGCCGGGGGCGCAGCAGGGCGTCCAGCAGGAAGGCCGTCCCCAGGCAGAGGAAAAGGTTCGTCGTGTACTCCAGGTAGCGCGAGGGCACGAAGAGCTTGAATGCGACCAGACGCGCCACGGCGTAGAGCGCCAAGCTGGCGGCCAGAACGGCGCACAGGGGCGCGGCCTGGGGAGCGAGGATTTTCCAGTCGGCACGGCGTGCGCCCAGGGCCAGCAGCGGCAGGGCCAGACAGGTGAAGGCAATGCCGGGGATGAGGCCCTCGCGGAAAGGAGCGAAGGCGGCCCAGGGCCGGGCGAAAAATTCCCAGGCGATGGACGGGGGGGGCAGCAGGTCCAGGCGACCGCCCGCGTAGAATTCTGGCCGGTTAGCCACCTCCGAAGCCCAGGGCAGCGGCCCAAAGCCCGCAGCGTCGATGCCGTGCTGCCAGGCCACGGCCAAGCTGAGGGCGACCACGCAGGCCAACGTGTCGGCAAGGCCGCGTAAAACGGGAGGCGTCCTCACGAGCCTGAGCCGCCAGGCGGCCAGGTGCAGGGCGGCGGCCAGCAGGCAGGGCAGCAGGATGTAGGGGATGAACAGGGCCTGGGCGAAGAGCGCGGCCAGGGCAAGGACGCGCCGCCTTTGCAGCAGGGCCAGGATGAAGAGCAGCAGCAGCGGCGCGGCGAAGCCCCGCGCCAGCCCGCCGGAGATGTTCTCCATGAATGCGGGGGAGAACCAGCACAGGGCGAGCGCGATCAGCCCAAGGAAGCCGTCGCGCAGGGCGCGGCCCGTGGCGAAGAACAGCGCGCTAAGCCAGGCGAAGAGCCCCGCGGCCACGAGCTTGGAGAAAAAGAGCGGGTCCAAGGCCAGGCAGCCCGCGCGGTACAGAGCCTTCACCCCCCAGGAGACGTAGAGGGAGGCGTAGGCGTTCAAGATGTCCGGCGGGTACAGGGCGGGGTCAAGCCAGCGTTGCATCCAGAAAAGCTGCTGACGCACGTCGTCGTTGACGACGTAAGGGTTGGCGAGCCCTGGCCACTGTGCGGCCAGCCCCACGACGGCCGAGGCGCAAAACGCCAGCAAAAGCGGCGTGTCAATTCTCTTAGGCTGATGTTGGAACATGGCGTTCTGGCTCCGTGGGCCATCCGGGTGGCTCGCCCCTTGGGCGTCAGCCGGCCAGCGCCGTCGCGATGGCCTTGGCCGTGGTTTCCAGCTGGGCTTGCGTGTGCTCACAACAGAGGAAGAACCTCAGGCGGGCTTGGCGCTCCTCCACGGCCGGGGCGAAGATGGGCTGCACGTTGATACCGCGCTCGAAGAGTCGGCTGGAGAGCGTGAGGGCTCCCATGGAACTCCCCACGATGATCGGCACGATGGCAAGTCCGGCGCTGCCGCCGGTGTCCAGCCCCTCGGCCTTGCACAACTCCAGGAACATCCGCCCGGCCCGGCGCAAGGCGCGACAGCGCTCGGGCTCACGCTTGAGCAGCTCCACACACGTGAGGGACGCCGCGGCCAGCGGGGGCGACATGCCCACACTGTAGAGGAAGCCCGGCGCGGTGTGCCGCAGGTAGTCCACGATGAGCCCCTGCCCGGCGATGAACCCGCCGCAGCTGGAAAAGGTCTTGCTCAAGGTGCCCATCCAGAAGTCGGCGCAGGTGCGCGGCAGCCCGAAGTGCTCGGCGATGCCCCGGCCCGTGGCCCCCATGACGCCGATGGAGTGCGCCTCGTCCACCAGCAGGAAGGTCTTGTAGCGCTCACGGATCTCGGCGAAGCGGGGCAGGTCGGGGAAGTCCCCGTCCATACTGTACAGCCCTTCCACCACCACAAGCACGCGCTCGTAGCTGGGGCGCAGGGTGCGCAGCATGTTGTCCAGCGCCTGCCAGTCGTTGTGGGGGAAGCTCAGGCGTTTTGCGCCGGAAAGCAGCGCCCCCTGAAGCACGCTGTTGTGCGCGAGTGCGTCGTGCAGGATGAGGTCGCGCTTGCCGAACAGGTGCCCGATGACCGTGACGTTGGTGGCGTGCCCGCTCACCATGGCCACGCAGTCCTCCGTGCCCAGGAAGTCCGCCAGGGCGCGCTCCAGCTGGCCGTGCAGCGGGCGTTCGCCAGAAACCATCCTGCTGGCCGAGGCCGAGGTGCCGTAGTGGTCAATGGCCGCCTTGGCCGAGGCGGAAACCTCCGGATGCCCGTTGAGGTTCAGGTAGTTGTAGTTGGAGAAGTTGATGAACTCCCGGCCGCCGATGCGCGTGGTTGCGGCGGGAATGCCCTCGTGCACGTGGAAGAAGGGGTCCGTCGCGCCCAGGGCGCTAGCGGTGTGGCGCAGGGCTAGGTATTCCTGCACGCCGGGGAGTTTGGCCGGATCGATGAAGCGCGCCGGAACGGGCTGCACCGAAGGGCGCACTGCCGCGAGGCTGATCTCCTCCTCGGCGGGGTCGGTCCTGGCGTCCTGCCTGCGGCTGGCCACCTGCCGTTTCAGGGCGTCGGAAAGGCCGAACAGGGGCTTCTTCTTAGTCGGCATGAGCGTCCTCCTTGGCGGCCTCGGCCCGCTTGAGGGTCGCGCGTTCATCCTCGGCCAGATGGCGCGCCGCCACCTCCTGCAGAAGGTCGGGCGCCTCTCCTGGACCGGTCATGTCCTGGAGGATGCGTTGGGCCAGGGCGTGGAGCGTGCCGCCCTGCGAAAGGGAGAGGTTCGGAATGCTCACGCCGAAGCGGTCCTCGATAGACAGGCCGAGCTCCACGGCCATGAGCGAATCCATGCCAAGTTCGGAAAGGTTCTTCTGCGGCTCAAGCTGGTCCGCGGGGATGCGCGTGATGGTCGATACCGCCTGGGCCAGCTGGGCCACGGCCTCCTTCAGCGCCTCATGCGGCGGCAGCTCGAGCAGCCGCTGGCGCAGGTCGAGGGCGCCGGCATCGTCGATCTTGGCGTTTCCCCGCAGCAGATGCGCCACGCGCGGCGAGTCGATGCCCGGCAGCACGCGCCGCAGCGTCGCCCAGTCGGGATCGAATACCGCGGCCACGGGGCCGTCGCCGGCAAGCCGCCGCTCCATGGCGTCCAGGGCCTCGGCGGCGGTGAGGGTGCGGCCCAGGCGCGCCGTGAGGGACTGCTTGATTTCTTTGTGCCGCGTCAGATAGCCGGCGTCTTCGATGGCGCCCCAGGCCAGGGCCAGGCCGGGCAGCCCCTGGGCATGGCGCAGCCGGGCCAGGGATTCCAGATAGCAGTTGGCCGCCACGTAGTTGGCCTGACCGGCGTTGCCCACCACCGTGGTGGCGGAGGAGAACATCACGAAGAAGTCCAGATCCTTGGTGAGGCGGTGCAGGTTCCACGCGCCAGCGATCTTGGGCGCGAGCACCTTGCGCATGCGCGCAGGCGTCAGATCGCGCGCCAGGGCGTCGTCCAGGACCATGGCCGCGTGGATGACGCCGCGCAGGGGCGGCATGGTCCGGCGGACCTCGTCGAGCAGGACAGCGAGCTGGGTGGCGTCGGTGACATCGGTCCTGCCTTCCAGGACGCGCACCCCTGCTTCGCGTAGCCGGACGATGGCCGCCTTGGCTTCGTCCGTGGTGGGACCACGGCGGCTGACAAGCACCAGGCTGCGCGCGCCGCGGTCCGCCAGGCGCTGCGCCGCGGCGAGCCCGAAGCCGCTCACACCGCCGGTGACGAGGTACGTGGCCTCGGCCGGAAGAGCGAAGGGCGCGGTCGTGCTGCCGGGTGCGGGCGGCGGTCCTATGACGATCTTCCCGATGTGCCGCGACTGCTGCATGGTGCGGAAGGCGTCCACAGCGGCCTCGGCCGGGAAGAAGGTGTACGGCAGGGGGACCAGGGCGCCGCTTTCGAAGTGCTCCATGAGCTCACGGAAGAGCTGTGTGCCGAGTTCCGGGCGCTCCTTCAGGATCTGGTCCGCATCGATGCCGAAGTAGCTGACGTTGTTGCGCAGGGGGCGCACCCCCACCAAGCTGTCGCTGTAGAAGTCGCGCTTGCCGAGCTCCAAAAACCTGCCAAAGGGCTTGAGCAGCGCCAGCCCTTTATTCACGGCCTCCCCTGCCAGGGTGTTCAGCACCACGTCCACACCCTTGCCGGAGGTCGCGTCCAGCACGTCGTCCACAAAGGCCAGGCTGCGCGAATCATAGATGTTGGCGACGCCGAGCAGGCGCAGGAAGTCGCGTTTGCGCTCCGAACCGGCGGTGACGTAAATCTCAGCGCCCATGAGCGTAGCGATCTGGATGGCCGCGATGCCCACGCCCCCCGCCGCGCCATGGATGAGCACGCGTTCGCCGGGCTGGAGATTCGCCAGGTACTTGAAGGCGTAGTGCACGGTGAAGAAGGTGGTGGGCAGGGTGGCCGCGGCGGCATAGTCCATATGCTCCGGCAGGTGCGCGCAGGCGCTGGCGTCGGTGACCACGCGGTCGGCGAAACCAGCAGGAGTGAAGGCCAGCACGCGGTCGCCGGGGGCGAAGGCCGTGACTTTCGAACCCACGGCCAGCACGTCGCCGGCGCACTCCATGCCCAGGCTTGGCCCGGCGAAGCCGTTCTCCAACGCTTCGTCCTGTAAGAGCCCCATGACCCACATGAGATCGCGGAAGTTGAGGCCCGTGGCGTGTACGCGGATGATCACCTGGTCCGGATCGGGCTCGGGCAGCAAGGCCGTGCGCCAACGCAGATTCTCCAGGGACCCCTGGGTCTTGAACTCCAGGCGGGAGACGGCCCGGTCAACTAAGTCCGGCGCGAAAAGCTCAGGCAGCCGAGGCGCGGGCGCCACGCGCGGGGCGAAGCGTCCCTCCGGACACAGAAACACCTCATTCTCTTCGTCCGGGGCGGCGATCTCCGCCGCGAGCCATTGCGCGGCGGTTTCGTGATCTGGTGCGTTCTGCACGTCAACCAGATGCCAGCCCAGTTCGGCGTGCTCATTCATGAGCACGCGGCCCAGGCCCCACAGAAGCGCCTGCGAGGGATCGCCGCCGCCGTCTGTTCGCATGGCGTTCCGGGTGGGCAGCCACAGGCGGGGGAGCTCGCGCTGGGCGGAAAGGGACTTGGCCGTGGCGCATACCGCGCCGAGGAAGCCGGACGCGCCGTCCAGGGCCGGGCCGTCCGGACCGCCCAAAACGTCGCCCGCCAGCAGCACCACCTCGCGGCAGGGCACCGGGGCGGACCAGGCGTCGAAGGCCTCTGCCATAACGGTAGCGCAGTCCTCGCCCTCGGGGAGGATGCGCACCTCGGCTGTGAAGGTCGCCTCGTTCAACCTGTCGCCCAGAGCGCGGGCGAGGGGCGCGGCCTGGGGCGTGGCCAGCACCAGGACGCCACATGGCTGGGCCTGCGGCTCCAGCGTCGGCTGCTCCGCAAGCGGGACGCGCGCGGCGTAGAGCTGGAAGCCCAGCGAATCGCCGGAATCGGCCAGGGTCGTGGCGCTCTCAAAGCCGGCTTGGGAAAGGAAGCCCCGCCATTGCGCCCCGGTGTGCAGACAGCTGATGCGCGTGCCGGAATCCGGCAGCTCGCGCCACCAGCCCGACTCAAGGCCATAGGCCAGGTCGCGCAGGGCGCCGGGCGAAGGCTCGACCAGCAGGAACAGTCCGCCGGGGGCCAGGGAGGCCTTGGCCTGGGCCAGCGCCCCGGCGAGATCGGCCTTGGTGGAGAGACCTGCCGCCACCAAAAGGTCGAAGGCTTCGCCGTTTTCGCCTTCGGGCTTGGCGGCAATGTCCAGAAGCGCTGGCGTAGCGGCACTCCGCAGGGATGCCAAGCCGTCCAGGGCGGTATCGCCGCCGTTGGCCTGAACCACACGCACCACGGGCTGGCGCGGGGCCAGGCTCTGCAGCAGCGGGCGCAGGAATTCCGGCTCCAGGCCAGAGAAAAGCACGCGCGGGCGGTCGCCGGGGCGGGCGGCCGCAAGGGCCGCGTCGAGCGCCAGGGAGAGGCTTTGCAGGACAGCGCCGTCGGCCTTGGGCAGGCTCTTGCGCAGTTCGGCCGCAAAGTCCGCGTGGGTTTCGCCGCGCAGGAAATCCGCAAGGCGTCTGCCAGCGCGGCCGGCGGCCAGAAGTTCGGGCAGACGGTCGAGCCGCATGGCCAGGGCCGCTCGCCAGGCCTCGTTGGCGGTGGGCAGATCGGTGGGGAGCAGCGTATAGCCCCCGTCCTCCGCCTCCGCCAGACCGTCGCGGACGAGCAGGTCGAACAGCCAGCCGAGCAGCGGCTCGCATTCCGGCGCCAGACCGGCCTCAAGCAGCGAGGCTTTGGTGAACCGGGTCCGGCCCGCGCAGAGCGCGGTCACTGCCTCGTGCGCGAAGGCCGTGGCGGCGAGGTTGAGCAGGCTGGCGTAGTCGTCATCGACCCGGGCGACGGAGGGCGCGACGGCCCGGGCCAGGGCGGCGGGCTCCGGCTGGGGAGCTGCCGCGTCGGCCGCACGGCGGGGCACGGCCACAGCGACATCCGCGAACGCCTGCGGCTTGGCCCTCCGCTTGCCCACCTCCGCATGGCGCAGCCGGCAGCCGGCCATTTCCGCCACCGGCTGGCCCTGGGCGTCCAGGAAGAGCAGATCGGCCAGGACGGAACGCGACGAGGCGCGCTCAAGACGCAGGCGGCAACTGGCCGCCGGAGCGCTGGTCCCGAGCAGGCGCAGGCGCTCCACGCGCACGGGCAAAAACAAGGCGGGAGCCGCGTCAGCGGCCTGCGCGTCCAGCAGGCTGAACAGGGCCTGCAAACCGCCGTCCAGCAGGACGGGATGGGGCGGGGTGCCGGCCTGGCCGACAAGCGTGGCAGGCAGGGACAAGTCGGCCACGGCCTCCGCAGCGCCGGTGCGCCGCACGCGGACGACGGTCTGGAAGAACGGGCCGTAGTGCAGCCCGAGGGAGCCCGCCAGGCGATAAAGCCCTCCGGCGTCCGTCAGGGGCGTTGGCTCGTCCATGGGCGGCCAGGCCGCGATGCGCGGGGCGGTTGCCGGCTGCAGGCGGCCCGTCACGTGTTCAAGCCAGCCGCCTTCCTCAAGGCGGGGGCGGCTCAAAATGCGGAAGCGCCCGGTCTCCGGGCTGAGGATGAGCCGTGTGGTCTGTGCATGGCCGGGCTCCAGCACCAGCGGGCGGTGGATGTCGAAACCGCTCAGATCGACGGCCTGTCCCGGCCAGTGGGCCTGGGCCGCAGCCAGCCCCATGCACAGGAAACCGGCGGCGGGGAACACTGCCACTTCGCCGACCTTGTGGTCGCCCAGCCAGGGGAAGCTCGTCGTGTCCAGGACATTGGTCCATTCCACGGGCTCCGCCCCAACGCGCGCGCCAAGCAGCGGATGATCCACCACAGGGTAGAGCAGGGGCAGGGCCTCGTTGCTCGGTTCCTGCCAGCAGCGCTCACCTGGCCGCGGGGTGAGCGGCAGGTCCACGCGGGGCGCGGGCGCGGCGAAGATGCGGGCGGCGTCCAGTCGGCCGCCGTGGGCCCCGGCCTGGGCCGCGGCGATTCGCAGGCGCTGGAGGCCCGGCTCGCCCTTCGTCATGGTGGAAATGCTGGACCCGGTTTTGCCACAGTGCTGTTGCGTTTGGCGTACATAGGACTGCATGATGGGGTTCGGCGAAATTTCCAGGAACACGGACACGCCTTCGTGCAGCAGCGTTTCCAGCGCGGCGGAGAGCTGCACGGGCTGGCGCACGTTGCGCCACCAGTAGCCGGCGTCCAGTTTGCGACCGTCCATGTCGCGGCCGTTGACCGTGGACAGGAAGCGCACCGCGCCTTTGGCCGGGGCCAAGTCGCGCAGGGCCTCGACCAGCTGGCCCCGAACGGCGTTCATGCTCTTGCTGTGGAAGGCGTAGTCCAGGTCGAGGAGCTTGAAGGGCGCATGCAACTCCCGCGTCACACGCTTGCCCAGGGCCTTTAGGTGTTCCGGCTTGCCTGCCACGGTGATGGAGCCGGGGCTGTTTACGCCGGCCACCTCAATGGGCAGCCCCATCTCCGCGATGAGGGCGGAGCCCTGCTCGAGGGAGACATTGGCAGCGGCCATGCGGCCCGCGCCCCGTGTCTTGGCCTGGGCGATGCACCGGGCGTGCAGCACGCGCACAGCCTGGTTCAGGGAGAGCGCCCCGCAGACGCAGGCCGCGGTGACCTCGCCCACGCTGTGCCCGAGCACCACGTCGGGCGTTACGCCCTGTTCCCGCAGCACGGCGGTGATGCCCACCTGCACGGCGAAAAGCATGGGCTGGGCAAATTCCGTGGCCGCAAGGTTCCAGTCGGCCACGGGCGATTCCAGCGCCTCCATGACGGACCAGCCGGCCAGGGGTCGGAAGCAGGCGTCCACCTCGGCCACGGTCTCGTGGAAGGTCTGGCTTTCGCGCAGGAGCTGGCGACCCATGCCCGGCCATTGCGCGCCGTTGCCGCTGAAAATGAAGGCGATCCTCTCGTCGCCGCCGGCGCGGCCGCGCACTACGGCGGAGGAGCTTTCGCCAAGGCTCAGGCTGCGCAACGCCTCTCGCCAATCGTCTCGGCTTTCGGCCAGCAGGGCCATGCGCCAGCCGAGCGCCTGTCGGCCAAGGGCCGCGGAGCGCGCCAGAGTGTAAGCGTCGGCTGGGCAGTCGGCGAGCAGCTTCGTCCAGCGGCCGGCCAATTCCTTGAGCGCGGCTTCGCTCCCGGCGGAGAGAAAAAGGGGCGGCAAATGCGCCGGGACGGCGGGCAACGCGCGCGACGAACGGACCGTGCGCGGGCGGTACTCCATGAGGGTGACATGGGCGTTGGTGCCGCCGAAACCGAAGGAGTTGACGCCCACGCGCGCGGCGTGGCGTGATTCGGCGACCGGTGTGAGGCTGGTGACGACCTGGAGGTTCAACTCGTTGAAGGGGATGCTCGGACTCGGGGTCTTGAAATGCAGCGAAGGCGGGATAAGCTTCTTCTCGAGCACAAGCAGGGCCTTGAGCAGGCCGGCCATGCCCGCGCCGGACTCCAGGTGTCCGACGTTGGTCTTGGCCGAACCGATGAGCAGCGGCGTTTTTCTGCGTTTGCCCAGGGCGTTGCCCAGGGCGAAGGCCTCCTGCTTGTCGCCGGCGATGGTGCCGGTGCCGTGGGCCTCCAGGTAGGCGAGGCTTGCGATGCGCGTGGCGTCGTGCCCGTAGATGCCGCAAAGCAGCGCTTCCTGCGCCTGGCGGTTCGGGAAGGCGATGCCCGCCGTCTGCCCGTCGGAATTGACGCTCGCGGCCTCAATGACGGCGTGGATCCGGTCGCCGTCATTGAGGGCGTCCTCCAGACGCTTGAGCACCAGCATGCCGCCGCCCTCGGCCCGCACGTAGCCGTCGGCCGCGGCGTCGAAGGTCTTGCAGCGTCCGGTGGGGGAGAGCATGGTGGCCTTGGAGAAGCCGATGAACGGAAACGGCGAAAGGAGCAGGTTTACGCCGCCCACCAGGGCCGTGGAGCAGGTCCCGGCGTTCAGGCTCTGGCAGGCCACGTTTACGGCCACGAGCGACGACGAGCAGGCCGTGTCCACGGAGTAGCTTGGACCGTGCAGGTCGAAAATGTAGGAAATGCGGTTGGAGACGAGACTCTGCACGTTGCCCGTCATAAAGTACGTGTTGATGCTCGGGGGATCGGCTACGAGGCGGTTGGCGTAGTCCGTGCCGGAGACGCCGACGAATACGCCGCAGTCCGTGCCGCGTATGCGCCTCGGGGCGATGTCCGCGTCCTCGAGCGCCTCCCAGGCCAGATTGAGCGCGAGGCGCTGCTGCGGGTCCATTTGCGCGGCCTCGCGCGGGGAAATGCCGAAGAAGCCTGGATCGAAGTGCGCGTAGTCCGTGATGACGCCCGCCGCAAAGGTGTAGCTGCGTCCGCGCGCCTTTCGGTCCGGGTGATTATAGAAGGTGGTGTTCCAACGCTCCGGGCCGATCTCGGTGACGACATCGCGGCCATTCGACAAAATATCCCAATAGGCGTTGAGTGAATCCACTCCGCCGGGGAGTCGTACTGAGGCTCCGATGATTGCTATAGTCACGTGTATCGCTTCCTGCGGTTTCGTATTTCGAAGAGCAAAGAGACTTGGGAGATTTCCGCTTATCGAATAAATATAAATATCTTAAACCACGTATCCGGTCAAGTTTGAAATGCGCGCAGCCTTGGCTTGGACCCCGAGATACTCTAGCGTCACCTTCAGGCAGAAGGCGAAGACGTGGCGGCAAGGCTCTGCCTGGTCCGTTTGAAACGGCGTCGGCTTCCGGCTGTGCGGCCTTTGTGCCATGGAGCAAGCATTTTTGCTTTCACAAATCCCCTTGTTTTGCGGGTGCTATTGATATAGACCACTGAAAATCTCTGCAATGTAGGTTGCGTATGAATCAGGAGAAACTCGTTCCACTCGTCGGGCTAACGGACATGTTCGGCGCCGCGCGCGCCGAGGGCAAGGAAATCGTCCTCGCATACGGGGGGTACGATTACCTCCACATCGGCCACATCCGCCACCTGCGGCAGGCCCGGGCCCTGGGCTGCAAGCTCGTTGTGGTCCTCGCGCCAGACAGCGAGATCAAGAGATGCTCGCTGCCAGTGCCCCAGGCCATGCGGGCCGAGGCGCTCACGCACCTTGATTTTGTGGACCACCTGTGCACCGACGCCCCGGACCTTCGCGCTGCGCTCATGGCTATTCGCCCGGACATCTATGCCGTCATGGCTGAGAACGACGGCCCCATCTGCGGCGAGGACGAGCAGGCCCTTTGCGCCGAACTCGGCATTGAACTGGTGAAGACCGGCGGCGTCTCCTTCGATTCCACCATGGTCATCAACCAGTCGATGGCGAGTTACAGCGACGAGGCGCGCGAATATCTGCGCCTGTTCAAGACCCGCTTCGGCCTTGATGACGTTCGCAATACGCTCGACGCCATGAGCGGTCTCAAGGTGGCCGTGGTTGGCGATACCATAATCGACGAGTACTGCTTCTGCAGTCCGCTCGGGGCCTCTTCCAAGGATCCCATCCTGGCCCTGCGCTACCAGTCCAACGACGTCTTCGCCGGGGGCATCGTGGCCGTGGCCAACCATGTGGCCAGCTTCGCCGCGCATGTGGACATGTTCACCGTGCTGGGAGACCGCAACTCCCATGAGGACTTCATCCGCAAGCGGCTCAAGCCCAACGTACGGCCAGTGTTCGCCGTGCAGAAGGACTCGCCCACGGTGCTCAAGCGCCGTTATGTGGAGGGCTACACCCAGAATAAGCTTTTTGAGATCTACTTCATGGAGGACATCGGCCTTGACGTCGAGGCCGACGCCGCCTTCCGCGCCACGCTTGAGGCCGCCCTGCCCAATTACGACATGGTCATCGTGGCGGACTTCGGCCATGGTGCGGTAAGCCCGGCCACACGCAAGCTGCTAGCCCAGAGCGCACCCTTTCTGGCCCTAAATGCCCAGGCCAACTCCGGGAACCGCGGCTTTCACACGGTCACCAAGTACAGTCGCGCGGACTATATCAGCATCGCCGAGCATGAGGTGCGTCTGGAGATGCGCGACATGCGCGGCCCCATGCGCCCCATGATCGACCATCTTGCGCCCCGCCTCTCCTGCTCGAATTTCGTGGTCACCCGCGGCAAGCGCGGCAGCCTCATTCGCTGCAAGAGCGGCCAGCACATCGAGGTGCCCGCCTTCGCCCGCAAGATTGTGGACCGCGTAGGCGCGGGCGACGCCTTCCTCTCCGTCACCGCCATGGCTGCCCGGCTCGACGCGCCGCCGGAGCTTCTGTGCTTCATTGGCAATCTTGTGGGGGCGCTGGCCGTGGAGATTCTGGGCAACCAAAAGTCCATCGACAAGGCCAGCGTGAAGGAATACGCGGCCAACTTGCTGGCCTGACGGTCCCCTGGATGAATGTTATCCTGCTGGCGGCGGGGCTGGGCACACGCCTCAGACCCCTTACGGACATCCTCCCCAAGTGCCTGATGCCCATCCACGGGCGGCCGCAACTGGAATACTGGCTGCGCGCCCTGGACGCGGCTTGCGGCCAGGGCGGCGCGGACGTGCTGGTGAACACCCACTATTTGCCGGAGCTGGTGCGCGCTTACCTGGCCGCCAGCCCTTGGGCCGCGCGCGTGCGTCAGGCGCACGAGGAAGAACTGCTGGGAACCGGCGGCACGCTCCTGGCTAATTCCTTCGCCGCGCCCGGGCCGGTCATGCTCGTGCACGCCGACAACCTGTGTGACGCGGACCTGAACGCCTTCGCGGGAGCCCATATCGCTCGCGCGGCGGGTGTGGCCATCACGATGATGAGCTTCCGGACGGATTCGCCCCGCAGCTGCGGCATCCTGGAACTGGACGGCCGCGGCGTGGTGCGCGCCTTCCACGAGAAGGTGGCCGACCCGCCGGGCAATCTCGCCAACGCCGCAGTCTACATCGTGGAGCCGGAGGTGACGGCGTTCATCGCCTCCCACAAACGGCCCGTAGTGGATTTCAGCACAGAGGTCATCCCGAATTTCAAGGGCCGCATCCAGACCTGGGAGAATACCTGCTACCACCGCGACATCGGCAACGTGGGGAGTTTTCTGGCCGCGCAGGACGAGTACCCCGCGCCAACCCCAGCGGCCCCGGAAGGCCCGGACGGCTGGCGCGAGCTATGCCTTCGGGACGGCGGCGCGCTTCCCCGCGCCTTCGCAATGGCCCTGGCCGGAGCCCTGGAATTGCCCTTCGCCGAGGGCGTTGCCGCGCCCGGCGGGACCCCTGCCTTGCTCTACGCCGGGGATGACCGAGCCTTGGAGGCCGCCCTGAGCGCCCCTAAGGGGATCGCCGCCCTTGCGCCGGGTTCGATTGTCGCGATAGGATGTTCGGCAGGCGCCCCCTCCCTTCCACGCAGCCTCATTCAGGAGCGCGGTTGCCGGAGTCTGACGGTTTGTTCCACAACCTCCATGATCGGCCTTTGAGGTGACATGATGCTGAATCCGATCACTTGGCTTGAGACCCTGGGCACCATCGGCGCGGTGACCAAATGCCGCGTTGCCGGGCGCGATGCCACACTGGTTGATGGCTACGCGCGCATCGGCGAGCTGTTTTCCGCCACGCGCGCAGGGCAGGGCACCGTCTGGTGGGTGGGCAACGGCGGCAGTTGCGCCATCTGCTCCCACTTGGCCCAGGACGCCCTGAACAAGCTTTCCGTCCGGTCCCAGGTGTTGAGCGACCCTTCTCTCATGACCTGCATGGCCAACGACTTCGGCTACGCCGAGGTGTACTCCCGGCCGCTCCGGCGGCTGGTCCGGCCCGGAGACTGCCTGGTGGCCATTTCGAGCTCCGGCAATTCCCAGAACATCGTCAACTGCGCTGATTTCGCCCTGGAGGTGGGGCTCGGGCTCATCACCCTCTCTGCCTTCGGCGAGGATAACAAGCTGTGGAGCCACATGAGCGACGTGGCGCTCTTTCTGCCCATGCGCCTGTACGGCCTGGTGGAGGTGGGACACGAGGCGCTCCTGCACGCCGCCATCGAATGCCAGTTCCTGGCGGAAAAAGAATAACGGGGAACAATATGAGTGAAAAAGTCGTCGTCATCGGCAGCAATTCCTTCTCTGGCGCGGGGTTCGTGGACTACTGCCTCGGCGAGGGGCTTGACGTCATCGGCATGAGCCGCTCGAATGAGCCGCATGCCGCCTTCCTGCCCTATAAGAAGCGCATAGGCGCGCCCTTCCAATTTATGAAGCTCGACCTGAACCACGACCTCGACCGCATGATCGAGGTGCTGCAGGCCGAGAAGCCCGACTACGTTGTGAACTTCGCTTCCCAGTCCATGGTGGCCGAGAGCTGGGCCAACCCCGAGCACTGGTTCCAGACCAACGCAGTTGCCACCGTTGCCCTGCACGACCGCCTGCGCAAGCTCGACTTCTTGAAGAAGTATGTGCATATCTCCACTCCGGAGGTCTACGGTAACTGCCAGGGGCTGGTGCCGGAGAGCGCCAACTACACCCCCAGCACTCCGTACGCCGTCTCCCGCGCCGCGGGCGACATGAGCCTTATGACCTTCCACAAGGCCTACACGTTCCCCGTTGTGTTCACCCGGGCGGCCAACGTGTTTGGTCCCGGCCAGCAGCTCTACCGCATCATTCCGCGCACCATCCTGTTCTTCCTCACCGGGCGCAAGCTGCAGCTGCACGGCGGCGGTCACTCGGTGCGCTCCTTCATCCACATCCGTGACGTTTCCGACGGCACGCTCAAGATCGCACGCAACGCCCCGCCGCCGGAGATTTACCACCTCTCCACCACCCGCAACATTTCCATCCGTGAGCTGGTCGAGATGATCGCCCAGCGCGTGGGGGTGAAGTTCGAGGACCATGTGGAGATCGTGGGTGAGCGCCTGGGCAAGGACGCCGCCTACCTGCTCGATGCCACAAAGGCGCGCACCACCATGAGCTGGAACGACAAGATCGGCCTGGAGGAAGGCATCGACGACACCGTCGCCTGGGTTCGCGAGAACCTGGACGCCCTTTCCAGCCAGAACCCCGACTACGTCCACAAACCCTGAATAATCGCAAAGGAGCATATGCCATGCGTATTCTCGTCACCGGCGCCTGCGGCTACATCGGCAACATCCTGGTCCCCAAACTGCTCGGCCTCGGCCACGAGGTCGTCGCCGTGGACATCATGTGGTTTGGCAACGAGCTCGCGCCCGCTCCGGGCCTCACCGTGGTCAAGGGCGACGTGCGCGATATGGACACCATCCCCATGGATGGCGTGAATGCCATCGTCCACCTGGCCAACGTGGCCAACGACCCCTGCGGCGACCTGAACGCCAAGCTGGTGTGGGAGGTCAACGCCCTGGCCACCATGCAGCTGCTGGAAAAAGCCATCGCCCACGGCGTGCAGAAATTCATGCTCGCCAGTTCCGGCAGCGTGTACGGCCTGAAGGAAGAGGCTCAGGTCACCGAGGAACTCTCCCTGGTGCCCCTGTCCGACTACAACAAGACCAAGATGATCAGCGAGCGCGTGCTCTTGAGCTACAAAGACCAGATCGAGGTCTTCAGCATCCGCCCGGCCACCGTGTGCGGCTACTCCCCGCGCACCCGCCTGGATGTGGCGGTGAACATGCTGACCATGCAGGCCCTGGTGAAGGGTGAGATCACCGTGCTGGGCGGCGCGCAGACCCGGCCCAACGTCCACATCCAGGACATCACCGACATCTTCATCCACTTCCTGGGCAAGGGCCGCGAGTCCACCGGCATCTACAACGCCGGCTTCGAAAATATCTCTATCCTCGACATCGCCAACATGGTCGTGGACCGGGTTCCGGCCAAAATCACCATCAAGCCTTCCAACGACCCGCGTTCCTACCGCCTGAACTCGGACAAGCTGCTCTCCACGGGCTTCAAGCCCAAGTACGGCGTGGCCGATGGCATTCAGGACATCATCACCGCCTACCGTGAAGGCCGCCTCGTGGATGATGATATCCACTACAACGTCCGCACCATGAAGAAGCTTCAGGAGCTCTAGACCCCATGCCCGCAACCACGGACACTGTGGCGGCCATGCGCGCCGCCGCCAAGGAAATCCGCAAGCAGGCGGTCATGATGTCGCACCGTTCCCGCGCGGCGCACCTCGGCTCGGCCCTGAGCTGCGCCGACGTGCTGGCCGCGGCCTACTGGGGCGTGTTGCGCGTCGACCCGAAGAACCCGGCCGACCCTGACCGCGACCGCTTCATCCTCTCCAAGGGGCACGCGGCCTCGGCCTTGTTCGCCACGCTGGCGCTGCGCGGATTCTTCCCGGTGGAGGCCCTGGCGGACTACGCCAAGCCCGGCTGCCACATGGAGGAGCACCCCACGCCGCATTCCGCGCCGGGCGTGGAGGCCGCCACGGGCTCGCTCGGCCATGGGCTGCCCATCGGCTGCGGCATGGCTTTAGGCGCGCGCATCGCCGGGCGGCATACCCGGGTGTTCGTGCTCATGAGCGACGGCGAGCAGAATGAGGGTTCGGTTTGGGAGGCCGCCATGTTTGCGGGCGGGCAGAAGCTCACCAACCTCTGCGCCGTCATCGACTTCAATCGCTGGCAGGCCACGGGCCGCAGCTGCGAGGTGCTTGCGCTGGAGCCCCTGGCCGACAAGTGGCGCGCCTTCGGCTGGAGCGTGGTCGAGGTGGACGGGCATGACGTTGCGGCGCTGGCCAAGGCCATGAACGGCCTTCCGGATCCCTCCGGCAAGCCGCTGGCCATCGTGGCGCACACCGTGAAGGGCAAGGGGGTCTCCTTCATGGAGGACGACAACAACTGGCATTACCGGGCCCCCAGCGACGACGACCTGGCCCGCGCCCTGGCCGAGCTGGAGGGTGCATGAGAAACGCCTTCGCCAAGACCATCACCGCCCTGGCCAAGGAGGATCCGCGCATCGTCCTGCTCTCGGGCGACATCGGCAACCGGATGTTCGACGAGTTCAAGGGGCTCTTTCCGGACCGCTTCTACAACTGCGGCGTGGCCGAGGCCAACATGACCGGCGTGGCCGCCGGGCTCGCCCTGTCCGGCTTCCGGCCCGTCACCTATACCATCGCGCCCTTCAACACCTACCGCTGCTTCGAGCAGATCCGGCTGGACCTGTGCTACCACAACCTGCCGGTGGTCGTGGCGGGTGTGGGCGGCGGCCTGGCCTACGCGGGGCTGGGCGCCACCCACCACTCCTGCGAAGACATTGCCTGCCTGCGCTCGTTGCCGAACATGCGCGTGCTGTGCCCCGGCGACGCCGTCGAGGTGGGGCTGCTGCTGGCCCAGGCCGTAAAAGGCCCTGGTCCCAGCTACCTGCGTCTGGGCAAGAAGAACGAGCCCGTGGTGCACCAGGTCCAGCCAGCCCTTGAGATCGGCAAGGCCATCTTGCTGCGCGAGGGCGCGGACGTGATGATCCTGAACACGGGCAACACCCTGCCCGAGGCCATGGGCGCGGCGGAGATCCTCACCGGTCGCGGCGTCTCGGCGGGGGTGGCCAGCGTGCACACGGTGAAGCCGCTGGACAAGGAATTCCTCGCCCGCTCTTTCGCCTCGTGTCGGCTGGTGGCTGTCATGGAGGAGCACGGCAGCGCGGGCGGCCTCTCCGGCGCGGTGGCCGAATGGCTGGCCGACCACCCGGGGCAGAAAGCGCGCCTGCTGCGCCTCAACACCGGGGAGCACTTCGTCGTCGCCTGCGGCGACCAGAGGCACGCCCGCGAGCTGTGCGGCCTGACCGCCACGGCTGCGGCCGCGGCCATCGCCAAGGCGTTGGGCTAAGGGGGCTGCGTGCGCATCGGCATCGACTTTGACAACACCATCGTCTGCTACGACCAGGTGTTCCACCTGGTCGCGCGGGAGCAGGACGTCATCCCGGCGGACCTGCCCCAGACCAAGGAGAAGGTGCGCGACCACCTGCGCGCCATCGGGCAAGAGCCCGTGTGGACCGCCATGCAGGGCTATGTGTACGGCCAGCGCATGGGCGACGTGGATCCCTTTCCCGGCGTGCTGGAGTTCCTGCGCGCCTGCCGTGAGCAGGGGATTGAGGTGTTCATCGTGAGCCACAAGACCAAGACGCCCTACGCCGGGCCGGCCTACGACCTCCACGCCGCCGCACTTGGCTGGATGGAGGCGTGTGGCCTGTTCAACCCTGACGGCATAGCTTTTCCGCACGAAAGGGTGTTCCTGGAGCCCACAAAAAAGGACAAGCTCAAGCGCATCGGCGATCTCGGCTGCACGCACTTCATCGACGACCTGCCGGAGTTCCTGGGCGAGGCGGACTTCCCCAAGGGGGTCAAGCGCCTGCTCTTCACCCCCGGCGGGGCAAGCTCCACGGATCCCGAGGTTGTCCCCTGCGCCTCCTGGGCGGACATCGCGGCCATGCTGCTGGGCCGGGAAGGTGTGGCGAGTCGTGGCTGAGGACGGGGGCGCGTTGCTGCGGGCCGCCGCCGGGCTGGCCGCCGCCGCGGGCATGACCGGAGCGGTGGAGCTTGCCGCCGTGCCCGGCGGGCGAAATAACCGCGCCTTTGTGCTCTCTGCCGGTCGGGACAAGGCCTTCCTCAAGGCCTACTTCCGCCACCCGGACGACCCGCGTGACCGGCTGCGCT
>JARLHQ010000024.1 GCA_031292175.1 Humidesulfovibrio sp. | reverse complement strand
CTCAAACGAAAGAGCCAGCGAGTTGCCACGCTGGCTCCACGAATACAACTTCTACAGAAATCACTCTGCGTTACAAAACAAACCGCCCATCAGCCGAGTCGGTGAGGTTGTGAACAACGTCTTGCAACTCCACATCTAGCCCCGTTCCTTGCGCGGCGAAGGGCTTAGCACCGGCCGCACGTGCTCCATCACCTTCCGGTGCGCCGCCTCGTACTCCGCCGTCTGCAGCGCCAGCGACTCCTGGCGGGTGACGTAGTGCATGGCTCCGCAGGGGCATATCTCCACGCAGGCCGGGGCCATGCCCATGGCCCGCCGATGCTGGCAGAGGTCGCACTTGGCCACGGCGTCGTCGAGTCCGGTACAGAAGATGCCCCCGAACGGACAGGCCAGGATGCAGTTCTTGGTCTCGCATCCGGCACAGAGCACCGGGTTCAGGAGCACCATGCCATCGGCGGCCTTCATGAGCGCCCCGCGCGTGCAGCCCTTCACGCAGGAGGCGGACTCGCAGTGGCGGCAGTACACCGGGGCCATGATGCCCCCAACCGTGCGCGTCATATTGATGCGCGGCTGCCCATGCACGAAACGGCAGGCGGACTCGCAAGACTCGCAGCCGATGCAGCGCGAGTAGTCGATGAACAGGATCTTCTCGTCGGCAGACATGTGCCCCCCCCGGCCCTAGCGCAGGTCTTCCCGGCTGATGGGCGCGTCTTCGCGGTACTCCAGCTCGCGGCTCATGGCGCGCAAGGTGAGCCAACGGGACAGCGACTGGGCCGCGCGCAGGCCGCTGTACACGGCCTTGCCGATCTTGCTCGGACCGGTGAGGGCGTCGCCCGCCACGAACACCCCATCCAGCTTGGTCATCTGCAGCCAATGGATCTCGTTCTTGCGCACGGACTCCAGCCCCAGGCGCTCCGCAAAGGGCGGCGCGGCGGTCTCGCCGATGGCCGTGACGACGATGTCCGCGGGAAGCACCACCTTGGCGCAGGAATCAGGCACCGCGCTCCGGCGGCCGTCCTCGTCCGGCTCGCCCAGGTGGCATTGGATGCATTCGATGCCCGCAACGCGCCCCAGGTTCTCACCTTCACCGTCCAACACGCGGATGGGCGTGACAAGTTCCAGCCAGTGGCCGCCTGCGGCCTCAAACTGCTCGATCTCGTGGCTGCCGCAGGGAGCCTCGCGCCGGGTGCGCCGGTACACCAGGCTGACGCGCGCCGCGCCCTGGCCCAGCGCTCCGTGGGCCACGTCGATGGCCGAGAACCCCGCGCCCACGACCACCACGTTCTTGTTCGCAACGTCGATCTCGCGCATGCGGCTCTTGTCATACTGGGCGGCGCGGATGGGAAAGAGGAAGGCCAGGCCGGTGTACACCCCGCGCAGGTCCTCGCCGGGGATGTTCAGGGTGCGCGGCTTCCAGGATCCGGTGCAGAGCATCACGGCGTCGTGCCCGCGCACCAGCTCGTCCAAATCGATGCAGCGGGTGGAGAGCTCGTCGCCGGTGTCATCGGTCTGCCTGCGGTCGCAGACCTTGGTGCCCGGATGGAAACGTACGCCGTAGCGGTTCGCCAGGGTCGCCACCCCCTGCGCAATGCGCTCGGCCGGAATGCGCTCCGCCGGGATGCCGAAAACCATGAGCCCGCCGGGCTTGGGCAGCTTGTCGTACACGTCCACCTGATAGCCCAGGCAGGACAGGAACCCCGCCGCAGCCAATCCAGATGGCCCCGCGCCGATGATCGCCACGCTGCGGCCATTGCCGCGCGCAGGGCCTGCCCCGGCAAAGGCGAAGTTCATGGGGGTGCCGCTTATGGGCATGGAGTCTCCGTTCTCTATTATTAGGAGCGCCTGACCGGACGGGGGAGCCGGTTCAGTCGGTCCGCTTGCCCTGCTCCGGGGCCACCAGGGTCATGCCGTCCAGCAGGGGCAAGAGCAGCCCGGAGCGCGACACTTCAGGCAGCTCCGCGCCGGGATTCAGGGTGGTGATGGCCACGCGGCCCACCACGAAGCGGCCCGCCGCGCCCTTCCCGTCCAGGGTGCGCAGGCCCCAAAGGTCGTGCAGAATCACGGCCCGGCCATCGCGTTGCCCCAGGTAAAGCATGATGTGCCCAGGTTTGTGCAGCAGCGTCAAGAGAGGCGCGCCGCGTTCGAGCAGCTCGGCTTCCTTCGCCTTCGGGTCCAGCCCCGTCCAGGGGAGCCACTGGCCCTGCTGGGACTGCTGGCTGGAATTGCGCGGCAGAAAAATGCCGAAGGGCGCGTAGAGATCCAGCAGGAGCGCCGAGCAGTCGCGATTGCCCAGAAAACCGCCCCAACCATAGGGCTGGCCCATGAGCTGGTCCGCCAAGCGGGCGAAATTGCGCGGCGTGGGGGCCAGCGGCATGGGCGCGGCCTCGTCCGCGGACAGACGCGCGGCCAGGATGACCGCCCGACCGGAGGCGTCGCGCGCCGGAACCAGCACGGTAACGCCTTCCCGGTCCGCCTCGGACAGCGGCAGCAGCGTGCCGATGCGCCCGGCGAAGAGATACACGGGTTCGCCCCCGTCCTCGCCGAAGCGCGCCGTGATGCCCGCGCCCTCGCGGGTGACTGCGGCCAGGGGCAGGGCCTCCCACTGGCTTATGAAGGCCTCGTCCACAAAGGCGATGTCGGCCACGGGCACCCAGCCCGCGGCCACGCGGCCCTCCACCAGCACCCAGGCCCCGTCGGCGCTGGTCTGCGTCACCAAAAGCGGAGTTCCCGCGAGCAGGCCGGAGTTCTGCCAGTGGTCGAAGGGGTAGCCCTCGCCAGGCAGCGAAGGCTTGAGGAAGCCAGGGCGCACAGTGGGCAGCACGCGCAGGCTCGTGTTGGCCGTGGCGATGGCCGGGCGCAGGGTGTTGGGATAGCTGTCGGCTCGGACGAGGGCCTCCATCTCCGCGCGGAAGCCGGGACCGAGCGGGCGCAGGTTCTCGCCGTAGTAGCGGTCCCGCTGCAGCTCAGCCAGGCCCCAGAGCGCGTCGGCCCTGGAGTGGGCGGGGTGGGTTCTGTGCCAGGGTGCGAAGTGCCGCTCACGCAAATGCGCGGCAAAACGCTCCTGCGCCTGGGGCGAGAGGAACGGCGCGTCCAAAGTTGCAGGGGTGAAGTAGGCCGCGACGTCCTGCGGCAGGGTCAAAACGTCGCGCACCTCCGTCGGTTTTGGCGGCGGGGGCGGCGGCGGGGCGGGCGCCTTGACCGCGCAGCCAAGCAGACCCGCCGCCAGAGAGGCGGCGGCCAGGGCCCGGAAGAATCCGCGCCGCCAGCCGCCAGTGCCGCCGCGCATTTACTTGGCCCTGGCCTGGACGGTGAGAGCCTCCTTCAAGGGGCGCGCCGCAGGCGCGTCCACCTTGCGCTCCAGCACGATCTCGCGGGGCGAGAGGAGGCGGCCGTAGAAGGTTCTGTTCATGCCCTCGCGCACATGGATAACGCCGCCTTCGAGTGAAGCGCCCGCGAACAGGCCGTCCACGTCGGCGAAATAATACACGTCCTTGAACGCATGGGTGCTGGCCACCTCACCGGTGAGCCCTTCGGTGCCCGCGGCGACGGTAGCGTCCGCGCCCAGGGTCAGACCGGTGTCGATGGCGGCCCGGAAGGACTTGTCGTTCATGAATACCAGCACGATGGCCGCTTCCTGCACGCCGATCTGCAGGCCGATGCTGCCGCCGCCCAGGGTGTAGAAGGCGGGGGAGGACCAGGAGCCGTCGGCTTCGCGCGAGAGCAGCACTCCGTTGCCGCCCTGACCGCCGTAGATGAGCCCGGCCTTGATGACGCTGGGCAGGATGAGCACGCCGCGAGCGTGGCGCAGGTAGACCTCGATGTTCCGGAAGGCCGGGTCGGAGCGCATGCCGCGCACCGTGGCCGCAGCCTTGTCCACCAGCCCCTGCTCGTAGTGCGCGGGATTGGTTTCCGCGGCGCTGTGCGCACCGTAGCACCCGGCGAGAGCACCGAGCATGAGGAAGGCCGACACCGCCAACAAGACTTTGCGCATGGAAGACTCCTTGGAGCCAAGGGGGGAAAACCGCAAGGGCCAGCCACGGCAGGCCGACCGCCTGACTCCTGATACACCAGGCGACCGCACCAGCGCAACCGCGCGACTAGCCGGAAAATTTGCCCAACCGTTCCTTGATCTCCTCGTCGAACAGCCACACCAAGAGGGCGAGGGCGAGGGCCGCGCCAAACACCAGCTTCACGGTAAACAGGTCGGCGTCCGCCGCCGCACCGGCAAAGGTGAGCACGACAAGCCCGGGCAGACGCCCCAGGGTACTGGCCAGCATGAGCTTCCAAATGGGCAGGCGCGTCACGCCGGCCATGAAGCAGATGGCGTCCTTGGGGGTGCCGGGCAAGAGGAAGAGCATGAAAAAATTGGCCAGCCCGCCACGATGGATGGTGGCGTCAAAGCGCTCCTGCAGATGCACGGGCACAAAGGGCCGCATGACGCGCTCGCCGAAGACCCGCGTGAGCAGCATGGCCGCCAGCGAACCAACGGCGTTGCCCACCACGTTCAGCAACAGCCCGCGCCAGAAGCCGAACACGAAGCCGCCGAGCAGGCCCACGAACTGGCCGGGAATGGGCGCCACCACCACCTGCAGAAACTGCACGCCCAGAAACACCCAAGCCGAGACCGCGCCCCACGACTCGAACCAGGCCTTTAGAGCCTGGCGCTGAGTCCCGAAGTCCTCGCGCACCAGCTCGCGCACGAAGTCCACAAACGCGCGCGGCAGGTAGGGCTCCGCCAGCCAAGCCAAAAACGCGAGCAGCAGCGAAACCGCCGCCGCGCCCACCAGCACCGGCAACACGGCGGACAGACGCGAAAGTTTGCGCTTCATGCGCTCGACCATTGCAGGGCTCCGAAACCAGCGCCGATTTGACGCAGCAGTATGATTTTACACGTCTTATTTTTCGATCAGCCAGAACGTTTCCAAGCTGAGCCTCGTGGTGTATACACAAACGCGCCACCAGTCGCAAAGGGGATGCTCCATGTCAGATTTCGTGCATTTGCACTGCCATAGCGAATACAGCCTGCTCGACGGAGCCATCCGCATCAAGGATCTCTGCTCCCGCGCCAAAGACCTCGGCATGCCCGCCATAGCCCTGACCGACCACGGCAACATGCACGGCGCGCTCGTGTTCCGCCAAAAGGCGCTCGACACCGGCATCAAGCCCATCATCGGCTGCGAGGTCTACGTGGCCCCCGGCGACCGCACCCAGAAAAGCGCCACAAGCTCCCGGCAGGCCGCCTACCATCTGGTGCTTCTGGCCCAAAACCGCCAGGGCTACCAGAACCTCATCAAACTCGTCAGCGAAGGCTACCTGACCGGCTTCCACTACAAGCCCCGGGTGGACAAGAACCTGCTGCGCCAATATTCCGAGGGCCTCATTGCCCTGTCCGCCTGCCTCGCAGGCGAGGTGAACCGCACGCTCCTCTCCAAGGGGCTGGACTCCGGCATCGCCATGGCGCGCGAGTATGCGGAGATCTTCCCGGACCGCTTCTATCTGGAGATGCAGGAGAACGGCATCTCCGATCAGACCCGCGCCAACGAGATGCTGCTGCAGGTGGCCGCTGAGACGAAGCTGCCCCTGGTGGCGACCAACGACTGCCACTACCTTACGCAGTCGGACGCCGAGGCCCACGACATCCTGCTGTGCATCGGCACGCAGCGCACGGTTCTGGACAAGGACCGCATGCGCATGGACACCACCTCACTCTATTTCAAGACCATGGAGGAAATGGAGGCCGCCTTTGCCCACTGCCCGGAGGCCATCAGCAACACGCTCAAGATCGCCGAGCAGTGCAATGTCGAAATCGAACTGGGCAAGCACCACTTCCCGGTCTACGAACTGCCCGAGGGCAGGAGCATCGAGGCCGAATTCGAGAACATGGCCCGCGAGGGCCTCAAACGGCGGCTCAAGGCCATCACCTACGAGGTGGACGAAAAGGACTACTGGGCGCGCCTCGACTACGAAATCGGCGTCATCAAGGAAATGGGCTTCCCGGCCTACTTCCTCATCGTGCAGGACTTCATCAACTGGGCCAAGGACCAGCGCATCCCGGTCGGCCCCGGCCGCGGCTCGGCCGCGGGCTCGCTGGTGGCCTGGGCGCTCAAGATCACCAACCTGGATCCCCTGCCCTACGATCTCTTGTTCGAGCGCTTCCTGAACATCGAGCGCATCAGCATGCCGGATATCGACGTGGACTTCTGCGAACGCCGCCGCCTCGAGGTGGTGGCTTACGTGGCGGGCAAGTACGGCCGTGACCACGTGGCCCAGATCACCACCTTCGGCACCATGAAGGCCAAGGCGGCCGTGCGCGACGTGGGCCGCGCGCTCGGCATGAGCTTCGCGGACACCGACCGCATCGCCAAGCTCATCCCCGAAGAAATGAAGATGACCCTGGACAAGGCGCTGGAAAAGGAGCCGGAGCTCATGGCCATGACCGTGGGCAATCCGCTGATCGAGAAGCTCATCGACGTGTCCAAGAGGCTGGAGGGCCTCTCGCGCCACGCCTCCACCCACGCGGCGGGCATCGTCATCTCCGACCGGCCCATGCTCGACTACCTTCCATTATATAAGGGGAAGGAGGGTGAAATAGTCACCCAGTACGACATGAAGTTCGTGGAGAAGGTCGGCCTCATCAAGTTCGACTTCCTGGGCCTGCGCACCATGACCGTGGTCGAGGACGCGCTCGACATCATCCGGCGTGGCGGCAAGACCCCGCCCAACCTGGACGGCCTGACCCTGGACGACCCGGCCACCTACGAAATTTTCTGCTCCGGCGACACCGACGGCATCTTCCAGGTGGAAAGCTCCGGCATGCGCAAGTACCTGCGCATGCTCAAGCCCACCTGCTTCGAGGACATCATCGCCATGCTCGCACTCTACCGGCCCGGTCCGCTGGGCTCCGGCATGGTCGACGAGTTCATCAAACGCAAGCACGGCCAGATTGAGGTCTCCTACCCGCACCCGTCCCTGGAGGAGACCCTCAAGCCCACGTACGGCGTCATTGTGTACCAGGAGCAGGTCATGAGCTGCGCCCGGGTCATCGCCAACTACACGCTGGGCGGCGCGGACCTGCTGCGGCGGGCCATGGGTAAGAAGAAGGCCGAGGAAATGGCCAAGGAGCGCCAAAAGTTCATGGCCGGCGCGCGCGAGAACACGATCGCCGAGGCCACGGCGCAGGAAATCTTCGACCTCATGGAGAAATTCGCGGAGTACGGCTTCAACAAGTCCCACTCCGCGGCCTACGCGCTCATCTCCTACTACACCGCGTTTCTGAAGGCCCACTTCCCGCACGAGTTCATGGCCGCGCTCATCAGCTCGGAACTCACGAACACCGACAAGGTGTTCACCTACATCAATGCCTGCCGTGAAATGCAGATCCCCGTCGTGCCGCCCGACGTGAACGTGAGCGAAAGCCGCTTCTGCGTCATCGACAACAAGGTCGTCTTCGGCCTGGCGGGCATCAAGGGCGTGGGCGAGGACGCCGTGGGCGACATCGTGGCCGAACGCCAGGAAAACGGCCCCTTCAAGGACATCTACGACCTCTGCGAGCGCGTGAACCTGCGCAAGATCAACAAGCGCACCCTCGAAGCCCTCATCAAGGCGGGCGCGCTCGACTCCCTGGGCAAAACCCGCGCCGGACTCATGGCCGTGCTGGAGCGCGCCGTCTCCATGGGCCAGAAAAAAGCCAAGGAAAAGGCCCAGGGCATGATCTCCATGCTCGACATGCTCGGCGGAAAGACCGCCGCCGGTGAGGCCCCCGCCCCGCTCATTGTCGACGAGGACGTGCCCGAATGGGGCGACGAAGAGAAGATGCGCCTGGAAAAAGAGGCGCTGGGCTTCTTTCTTTCCTGCCATCCGCTGTTGCGCTACCGGCACGAGCTGCGCCGCCTGGGCCTGAACAATCTGGCCGAGCTCAAGGAATTGCCCGGCGGCACCATGGTGCGCGTGGCCGCGCTCGTCACCTCCTTGCGCGAGTACATCAACAAGAAAGGCGACAAGATGGCCTTCCTGCAGCTGGAGGATCTGACCGGCACCGGCGAGTGCACGCTCTTCTCCAACGTCTACCTGGAGGCGCGCGAACTCCTGGGCCAGGACCAGCCGCTCATCTTCGAGGGCAAGGTGGACGTGCGCACCAAGCCCGGCGAGGAGGAAGGCCCGCGCGAATCGAAGATGCTCGCCGACTCCGTGAAGCTTCTTTCGCAGAGCGCCGCCCAGTGCTTCGAGCCCGCGCGCATCCCCGCGCGCGAAGAACACTGCGAGCCGGAACGCCTGGACGCGCTGAAAAACGTGCTGGCCGGACACCCCGGCGGCGTGCCCGTCATGCTTGACCTGCACCTGCCCGAGGCCGTGTGCACGCTCAAGTTGGGCGAGCGCTATCGCGTGGCCGCCTGCCCGGAGTTCTGGGCCGATGTGGAAAAATGGCGGCAGGCCAGTTAGGCGGAGAAAACAGGGGGCGCGAAGCCCTGTGTCCAGCCCCCGAGGTGCCAGTGACCATTGCACTCCGCTTGAGCAAACTCATCCCGGCCTCGCAGCTGCGCCACGCCGTGCGCACCGCCCTGGCCGCCACCGTCACCGCGCTGCTCACGCAGGTGTTGCACCTGGAGCAAGGCTACTGGGCGGTATTTTCCACCATCCTCGTGATGCAGACCAACTTCGGCAGCTCCATCGCGGCGAGCTGGGCCCGGCTCCTGGGCACCGGCGCGGGTGCATTCCTGGGCGCGCTGATGGCCACGGCGGTGGACGCCCTTCTGGGCCAGGGCATGCCGACCCTCGCCACGGCCATGTTCATAACCATTTTTTTTTGCGCGCTGCTGGCCGCGAAAAATGACAACCTGCGTCTGGCCGGGCTCACGGCCGCGATCGTCATCTGCCTGCATGAGGGAGGACGCAACAGCGCGTTCGCCATCGGGCTCAGCAGATTCATGGAGGTGGGGTTGGGCATCGTGGTGGCCCTGGCCGTCTCCCTGGCCTGGCCCTCGCGGGCGCGCGTGGTGCTGCGCTTCGGGCTGGGCAAGGGGCTGGAGCAACTGGCCGACCTGCTCGCCGCGCTCATGGACAGCCGGATGCAGGGCCGCTACGACCGGCCGCGCGTTTTCCACCGCAAGGACGCGGTGCTGCGGCTCTCCATGCGCAACCGGGAACTTTTTGGCTCGGCCCGGCTCGAACCCGGTCCTTCCGGCCAGGGCGAGACGCTGAACGCCTTGCTCACCATGCAGGACCGTCTGGCCGAACATCTGCTGGCCATGGACCACGCCATCGAAGACGCGCCGCCCGAGGGCTTCCACCAGCACCTGCATGCCGAACTCACGGAGCTGGGCGCGGCCCTGGGCCAAGCGCTCCGGACCCTCGCGACTGCCCTACAGGACGACGCCATTCCCGACGCCCCCGCCTTGAAACGCCTGGAAACCGCCCTGGACCAAAGCGAAATGAAGCTGCTCGATCTGCGGCAGCAACGCATCATCGCCGTGTACGACCTGGATGAGGTGATGCACTTCTATTCGTTCTACCACGGCCTGCGCGGGGCCGCGCGCGAGCTGCGGGCGGAGTATGCCCGGCGCCTCAATGCCACGCCAGCCAGCTAGGCCTCCATTTCTTGAACAACGGCCAGGGTTAACTCCCTTCAGGGGCGGACGCCGCCGCTCCCCACGCGCGGTGGCCCGTTTCGAAAAGGGGAGGCAAGCAGGACTCCTGTCCGGTCCTTCCCCCGCTTAGCAAGCAAAAGGGCTTGGGACACGCGGATGTGCGTCCCAAGCCCTTTTGCTTGATGAGGGGATACGGGAGGAATCATTCCTTCCGGAAAACTCCCATTCCTTTTTCCCAACGCCTACTTCAGCACCGTCTCCAGCACCTCGTAGTGCCGCGCATGTCTCTCGGGGATGATGCCGTAGCATTCGTCGCCAGGGTACAGCACGGCGCGGCCGGCTTCGGCGTCCGTGGCCGCGCCCACGAAGGTCCGGACATGATCCATGGCCTCCCACCAGGTCAGCAGAGTGAACTCCACCTCCGCCGGGCCCGTGCGCCGGGTCAGTATCTGGTGCCCCCGGTATCCGGGCAGCACCTTGGCCTCGTCCACCCCGGTGGTCCGCAGGTGGTCCAGAAAGCCCGCAGCGGTTTCTTGCGGGCACAGGCATTTCCATTCGCGCGCGATCATCGCCTTACTTCCTGATGGTGTTCGGATGATGGCCATCAATGTCCATCTTCACCTTGTGGCACACGGTGCAGTTGCCGTCCGAGCCCAGCGGCTTGGGCAACTTCTGGTACTGCATGGGCTGGATCATATCGCGGTCCTTCCCATAGGGGTTGAGCGACGGGTAAAGCGCGTGCTGCGGGCCGTGGCAGGCCGGGCAGGACAGCGCGCCCATCTCGTCCAGGCGCGTGCGGAAACGCTCGTCCGGGCCCTTGGTCCAGTGGCCGAAGGCCTGGCTGGGATCGGGCACGCCGAAGTCCTTGTGACAGGCCAGGCAGTCCGGGGTCTGCACCCAGGCCGTGCGCGGCGGGATGGACGCCTTGTCCGCGGCTTGCGGAGCAATCTGGCTGATGAGGCGCTTGGCGCCCCGCTTGCCGGACTCCAGCTCACGCTTCAGGAGGCCAATGGCGTGGTCCTCGAGCGGACCATGGCAATTGGTGCAGTCGAGGCCCATCTGGGCGTGCAGCCCGCGCTGAAAACGCGTCCCCCCATCCGGGCGGCTGGGGTGGCAGCGGGCGCAGGCCTCGGCGCCCTGCCCCTTAAGGGTGTTGGCGTGGAAACCATGCAGCGCGGCGGAGACCGAGAGCAGGTCACTGCGTCCGGCCTTGCCCGTGAGCGGGTCGCCATGGCAATTGGTGCACAGCACGGGCTTGGCCTTGTCACCGGCGCGGGCCTGCGCGACAAGGTTCGTGCGGTTCAAGCGGTCGTGGATGCGCAGGATGTTCAGACCGGTCTCGCCGCTGATGTTGCCCTTGTCATCACCACCGCCGTGGCAACCAGCGCAGGCCACCTCGTCGGACACGGGCAGGGCCACGCGCGTGATGCCCAGCAGGGCCTTGGTGGCCATGTCCACGGCGGTGATGGTGGCCAGCGGATAGGGGTTGAGCGCGCCGTTGGGCTTGCGGGGCGAGACGGTGAGCGCGGTGCGGAACCAGTCGCTGCCCGGCAATGCCTTCATGGTTCCGGCCCCGGCGTTGTTCTCAATGGAGTAGGAAAGCTCCACCCCGTCGGTGACCTTCGCCGGGCTTTCGCCGCGTTTCACCAGCTGGGCGTTGAGTTCCAGGCTGGGCGGCCGCAGGATGAAGGCCCCCTGGGACTGCACAACCATGGTCATGCCCAGGTTCGGCCAAGCGAGCAGCACATACTGCGCGGTATTGGGGTCGAAGGGCGGAATCTCCGTATTTTCCTCGGCGATGGCGACCGCGCCCAGATCCGCATCTTTGCGCCCGCCCAGGACCTCGGACAAGTAGCCGGCCAGGGCCTCTTTCTCGGCCTGGTTGCCCACAAAGGGCGGCATGGCTGGATTGACTTTGGAGATGGCCCCGAGCAGGGACGTCATGCCACGCTCGGTGAGGCTGGCGGCCCAGGGCTTGATGTTGTTCATTGGGCCGCCGATGGAGTGGCAGCTGGCGCATTCATGCTGGTACAGCTCGGCCCCGGCCTGGAGCTTGTTTTCAGCGGTGACTTCACGGATGCGAGCCCACTTGGCCGTGGCCAGGTAGCCCTTGGCGCTGGTTGCTTCTTCCGTGCCCACGTGCATGCCGTTGGAATACGTGTGCCCATAAATAAGGTAGGGCTTGCGCGCGGCCTCGCGCACGAACTCAAAGCTGCCGATGAGCCCCCAGCCCGTGAGCAGGACGACGAGCGCCAGGGAGAAACGGATGCGGCCCGGCATTTTGACCGCCAGGACCAGCGCGCCCAGAGCCGCGGCTCCAGCGAAGACCAGAAAGACCTTGATGAACCCGCCGATGCGCGCCGAGCGCAGCAGCACCATCTCCTGCTGCGCCTGCGGCAGGGCGTGGATGTACCACCAGCCCGAGGCCACGCAGACCAGCAGGGGCAGGATGGTCCAGGCCGCGGCCAGACGCACCATGCCCTCGCGGGCGGAGTCCCCGCCGTTTTCGCTGGGGATGCGCGTGGCCGTGACGAAACCGAAAAGACCGGCCAGGGAGAAGGCGATCGCCGTGCGCAGCAGCAGTTGCGGCCAGAATGTCGGATTGAAGAAGCCGTCCCAGAAATTGTGCGTGGTGGTCCAGGCGCCGGGGGTGAGCATGAACCCGACGATGCCGTTGATCATGAACAGTGAGAGGTAGGCGAAAAGAAAATACAACCAGCCCATGCGCAGGTGGTCGTCCGCCCCCATGCGGTCGAAGCCATAATAATAGATGAGCAGCGAGACGATTTCGCAGAGGAAGAACACCCACTCCGTGGCGAAGCCGTAGACGAATGTCTTGACGAGTGTGCTGGTGGCCTGGGGGGAAAGCAGACCGATGGTGAACCAGATGCCCACACCGGTGACGCCGCCAGCCACCATGGTGATAAGCAGGAAGAAGCGGGTGTGCTGCTTTACGTGGGCCAGCAGCACCGGGCTGTGCCGCCGCCGCGCGTAGATTTCGGAAAGCGTCAGGTAGAGCCCGCCGCCCACGGCGAAGTGCGCCAGAAACACATGGAAGGTGCCGATGAGCGCTATCCAGAAGCCGCCCGCCAGCATGGTGAGGTGCCAGATGGGGTACTCCATGCCCTACCCCCTCCCCGCCGACTTGGCGTAGACTTTGAGCATGTAGGCGATGGCCGCCAACCCAAAGGCCAGGGCGGCCATGAACATCACAAGCGGCGAAATCCCGGCTGTCACGGGCAGGCTCGCGGGGCTGAAGTACGGCGCCAGGGTGACGAGCCGCACCTGGTCGCGCGTCGCGGCCATGCATACGATGGCCGCCAGGGCCAGAACCGCGGTTAATCCGACCTTTTTCTGCAGGGAGGCCATGAGCGCCCCCAGCCCCAGAAGGACGCTCGCCCCCAGGAGCCCCGTGGCCAGAGGATCACCGCCCATAAAGGCCAGCTTCACCGGTTGGGGGAGACACACAAACAGCCAGCCGCCCACCAGGATCTGCAGCATGGTGACACGCGAGAACCAGGCGAGCCCATGCTCCACCCAGTCCGGGCGGCGCTTTTTCTGGCCCAGAAATGCGGCGTACAGTCCGGCCACGGCCGGGGCGGCCAGCATCATGTGCGTGTAGCGCGCCCACATGGTGGGATCGGAAAGGTTCAGGAGACTGCCGCGCGGGTTGCCGAAATACGCGTTCCAGGCCCTGATCCGCAGCATCAGCGTCATGTTGTTCGCCAGCAGGAAGCCCGTATAGAGCAAAAAGAGCAGGGACAGCGCCAGCGCCAGACGCGAGAGTCCGGGGCCGGACTCAAATTTTCCATCGTGCACATAAAGGGCGTAGTAGCCCAGTATCACCGCCGCGATGGCCGAGAGCCACCACCCGGCCATCAGCACCGAGCTGGTGTACAGGAACTGGCCGTAGAGCACCTGCACGAACAGCAGCGGCGCCACGCCCAGGTTCACGGTGAGAGCCAGAAATGTTGGCGCGCGGTGCCCCAGTTCGCGGGCCAGCCCCTTCTGGCGGCCGGTGAGGCGGCTGGCAAAGGCAATGACTGCCGAGCCCAGCGCAAGGTTCATGAACACGATGTGCAGCACGAAGGTGATGAGGAGCAGCGCTTCAAACCAGCCCCAGGGGGAGGGGATGGCCTCGGCTGCCGGGATGAGCTTGGCCGGATCCATGTGCATTCTCCTTGACGGAAGCCTATGTTGGGGCAATACACCGGCCAGAGTGCGCTTGCAACGGAATACGTATGCGCTATCATCTTCCTTGTCGCTAAAACCGTGCCGCGTCGCCAAAGACGCGGCTCCCACCAGGAACCAAATTCCAGGAACGCCACATGGACACAGTCATCCTGCTCGACGTGGGCAACACCAACGTCAAGGTAGGCCTGGCCCGCCCCGGCCAAGGCCTTCTCTCCTGCTACGCCCTGCCCACCGGACAGGCGGGCGGGCTCGACACCCCGGACGCCTGGGGCCTCCGGCTGCTCGACATCTGCCGCGTGGAAAACCTTTCCCCGGGCCAGGTGACGGGCTTCGCGGCCTCCTCCGTGGTGCCCCCCATGAATCCCGTGCTGTCCCGCGCGGCCAAGCGTTTTTTTGGCCAAACCGTGCGCTTCGCCCCGGACGACATCCCCATTCCCATCGAGAACCGCTACGCGAGGCCCGCTGAAGTGGGCGCGGACCGGCTGGTCACGGCCTTCGCCGCGCGCCAGCTTTTCACCGCCCCGGCCCTGCTGGTGGTGGACTTCGGCACCGCGACAACCTTCGACTGCGTGGCGGACAACGCCTACCTGGGCGGGCTCATCTGCCCCGGCGTGCTCTCCTCGGCGCGGGCGCTGGCCACAGGCACAGCCAAGTTGCCGCATATCACGCTGGAAATCGCCCCGCCCCGCGCAGACGGCGGGCTGGACATCGGCTTGAGCACCTCCCAAAGCCTGAACCAGGGGCTCATCTATGGATTCGCGGCCATGGTGGAAGGCTTGGCGAAACGCCTGGCGCACACGCTGTTGCCCGGCCGCGAGGACGAGGTCCGGCTCATCGCCACCGGCGGCTTCGCCCCGCGCATCGCCCAGGTCTGCCCGGCCATCCATGAAGTGCGCGAGGATCTGCTCATGGAGGGCTTGTGGCGTGCGCATCAGCATGAACGGCACGCGCTCTGACTTCTCCGCGATTTTGTCCGCAAAACGTCACGCGAGAGTATTTGAATCCGTGACGGAAATGATGTACTAAGGCACATTGGCCATATCGCCATGAACCACGGTTCGTAAAAACCAAGGAGCACATATGAGCACCATCATCGCTGTCTGGGCCCGAGAGATTCTGGATTCCCGAGGCAATCCCACCGTTGAGGTCGAGGTCACCTACGAGTCCGGGGCCTCCGGCCGCGCGGCCGTGCCCTCTGGAGCCTCCACCGGCAGCCGCGAGGCCCTGGAGCTGCGCGACGGCGACAAAAAACGTTTCGGCGGCAAGGGCGTCACCAATGCTGTGAACAACATCCGCGAGGAGATCGCCAACGCCATTGTCGGCATGGACGGTCTGCGCCAGGTCGCCCTGGACAACTCCCTCATCGACCTGGACGGCACGGACAACAAGGGCCGCCTGGGCGCCAACGCCATTCTGGGCGTCTCCATGGCCAACGCCCGCGCCGCGGCAAACTTCCTCGGCATCCCGCTGTACCAGTACCTGGGCGGCGTGAACGCCAAGCTTCTCCCCGTGCCCCAGATGAACATCATCAACGGCGGCGCGCACGCCCCGAACAACCTGGACATCCAGGAGTTTATGATCCTGCCGCTCGGCGCGGAAACCTTCGCCGACGCCCTGCGCATGGGCGCGGAGACCTTCCACCAGCTGAAGAGCATCCTGGCCCAGGACGGCCACGTGACCAGCGTGGGCGACGAGGGCGGCTTCGCGCCGAACCTGAAAAGCCACGCCGAGGCGCTTGAGTACATCATCCGAGCCATTGAGGCCGCAGGCTACAACCCCGGCTACGAAATCGCGCTCGGCATGGACTGCGCGGCCAGCGAGTTCTTCGAGGGCGGCAAGTACAACCTGAAGGGCGAGGGCAAGATCATGTCCAGCGCCGAGATCATCGACTACTACGCCGACCTCGTGTCGCGCTTCCCCATCGTCTCCATCGAGGACGGCCTGGCCGAGGGCGACTGGGACGGCTGGACCAGCATGTCCGACCGCATGGGCAACGACGTTCAGCTGGTTGGCGACGACATCTTCGTCACCAACCCGGACATCCTGGCCGAGGGCATCGAGCGCGGCGTGGCCAACTCGATCCTTATCAAGTTGAACCAGATCGGCACCGTGACCGAGACGCTCGACACTATCGAGATGGCCAAGCAGGCCGCGTATACCACGGTCGTTTCCCACCGCTCTGGCGAGACCGAGGACTCCTTCATCTCCGATCTGGCCGTGGCCGTGAACGCCGGACAGATCAAGTCGGGCTCCCTGTGCCGCAGCGACCGGCTGGCCAAGTACAATCAGCTCCTGCGCATCGAGGAGGACCTGGAGGAAGAGGCCATCTACTTTGGCCCCATCCTTGGCGAAAGCTGGTTCGCTCACGAGCACGAAGAAGAATAAGCACAGGGTACGCTCCCGCAAAACGAAGGCCCCGCCGCAAGGTGGGGCCTTTTTTATCACCCGCCGCAGCTCTTTACTTCCCGCGCGAATGGGGGGATATTGCTTATGGAAATAATCCCCACACCAGCCACGGGAGGCCCTATGCACGGCGATACATCTCTAACCAGACATGAAAACGAACTGTCACGCGAACTGCGCCAGAGCATCAATACCGCCGAAGGCGTCGCGGACGTGCAAAACGCCTTTGCCACATTTTTGAAGGAAATTCTGAGCCGTGTCACCGGCGCGGACGTGGTGCTGGACGAGGGCGACGTGCGCGTGGACCCCAAGATCCCGGACGGCTTCGTCCTCGGACCGGGCATAACGCAGAACAAGGACTATGCTGGATTCCTGGAGCACTCAGATCTGCTGGACATTTTGCGCCGTCAGGCAATAGACGCCGTGAACCGCATCAACCATCTGGACAAGCACACGGTGCGGGCCGAGGCCAAGATGTTCCAACGCCCGGACCGGAAGTTCTAAACCAGCGGCAGAGGCTTCCTGCCGTCGAGGCGTGTTGCGCACGCGGCCTCCGGGCGGTCGCGTGCGCAAGACGGTTTGCGCCGACCTTTTCGGAATTGGATTGCACCGCGTCGGCGCCAAAATAAAATTCACTTTTTTTGTTTTTTCATCATTCGCTGGGGGTCAACCCCGGAAACAGGGAGCCCCTCCCGCACGCTGCGCGCAAAAGCAAGCAATCACTCCATCAGCCCTTCTGATTACCCTTGGTGTTAACAATCCCTTCCACGTCGGCACCATCGGACATTTTGATATCATGCGGCATAATTGCGAGCGTCTTCAATCGGCACCATTGGCGGATAACACACGGGTCCAACGAAGTCCGGAAGCAACACCCCGGGCAAATCGTCTGGAGCGCTGCGCTAGCCAGCCAGTCCTCGAGAATTGTTGAAAAATATCAAGAATGGGCCCGCAAGCTGTCCAAACAGCGCGGAAAGCGCCGGACCTGGCTTTGAAATCGGAACGTATTCCACAATGTTTTCCCCATCCCACCGTCTTGCGCCTTTATTGGCGATGAATTCGTGCCATTGCTCCACGGAAATACGACATGACCCATGAGGAATATGTGAGTGGACAACGGGTGTGAAAAAGCCCTTTGGCAGCCCTTCGTCATCAAAGACAGCGAATATTTCCATCAGCATTCTCCCCTGGAAGATCACGAAAGATGATAGAAAAATACTGTGGAAACAGTATATTGTCAATATTGTCCGCGCAATTACAGCTTTTGTCGCACACAAAATTGAAAGGTTCTCCATCCGCGTTTCAAACGCAGAGCGCCACAGCCACGCCCCCCAAGGGCAGACGGGCTGATTGATTTTCGGGACAAACAGCAGGCTAAAAGCGGACAATGGACAGCCGGACACGGAATTTCGTATGCGCTGGGATGGCGTGGTGCGCGAATCTCCGGCCTGGAACCGCGACCTGACGTTGGAGCAGGCCTTCCGGGTCTCGGCGCTCTGGTATTTCGTGAAGCTCGGCGAGATGAATAGCCGCCAACGCCTGGCCGACGCCATGCGCGCGCTCCAGTATGGCAACGCCGACGCCATGGGCTCAAACCAGTTCTGGATCGACGGGCCTTTGCGCATCAGCGCAGACGGACAGGTACGCTGGCTGGACAATCTCGCCCGCAACGCCATCCCCTTCTCTGCGCGCAGTCTGCGTTTGTTGCGACAGATCATGCTCACGGACAAGAGCGCCGCAGCTGATGGAGATTGGGCGCTCTACACCAAAACGGGCTTTGCCCCGCACGGCGCCGCGACAGGAGATCCCCCGGTGGGCTGGATCGTGGGCTTTGCCGAGCGCGGAGGCAAGACATACCCCTTTGCGCTCAACGTGAGCGAACGGCCCAACGAAAGGAAGTCCTCCCCCAAGTATATCCCGGAACGCCTGGAACTGGCGCGGGCCATGCTGGAACGTCTGGGCATCCTGCCCCCAAAATAGCCTGTGCCGACAACGCAAAACGGCCCGGCCCTCCTTGATGGGGGGCCGGGCCGTTTATTTTCTGTTTTTGATTTACAATGCCAGCACGGCGTCCAAGCTTCCGGCGCTTTGGGCGATGGCGTCGTCCTTGCCTTCCAAATTCTGTCCCACAAGCTTGGCCAACACGCTCTTGGGGCCAAGCTCGATAAAACGCCGCGCGCCAGCGGCGTACAGGCTTTGCATGGTGCTGGTCCACAGTACGGAGGATGTCATCTGCGCGGCAAGCATGGCCTTCAAGACGCCAGGGTCGCGCACCGGCTGGCCGGTGACGTTCATGCACACAAAAAACTGCGCGGGCTGCCAACGCAAGCCGCCCAAAACCTTGGCGAAGGCATTGGCGGGCTCGCTCATGAGCGGGCTATGAAAGGCCCCGCTGACGGCCAGTGGCACGGCGCGGCCCTTGGCTTCCTTGACCAGTGCGGCCGCGGCGTCCAGTGCGGGCTTTTCGCCGGAGAGCACGAACTGGGCGGGCGAATTGTGATTGGCGATGCGCAGGAAGGCTCCGCTCGTCTTGGCGGCCTTGTCCACGAGGGGCTCCACGACGGAAAGCGGCAGCTTGACCACGGCGGCCATGCCGTGCCCCTCCTTGCCCGCCCCGGCCATGAGCTTGCCGCGCTCGCACACGGCCTTGACCACATCCTCGACCGAAAGCACCCCGGCGGCGGCCAGGGCAGCGAACTCGCCCAGGCTGTGCCCGGCCACGCCCACAATGTTGAGTTCGGCGGCCTTGGGCCGGGCGGCCAGCCACAGGCTCACGTTGACCACGGTGAGCGCGGGCTGCAGGGCCTTGGTGTCGCTCATCTCCGGAGCTGGCGTGGCATCCGGCGCGCCCCAATAGATTTCGCGCAACTTGAGGCCGGAGTGCTTCTCGGCCAGGATCCAGAGATCCATGGCGGAGGACTGGGCCTCGGCCACGTCGCGGCCCATGTTCAGCTCCTGCGAGCCCTGGCCAGGGAAAAGGATGGCGGTGGACAGCATCATCGTCTCCTATGCATTTGAATGCGGGTCATTTGGCTGCGGGACCGGAGCCTTGCCGAACAGGGCGCGCCGCAACTCATCCAAAGTCTTGCAGGTTCCGGCGTGGAAAAGCGGGCCATACCCCAGGCGCGAACTCTGCTTGAGGCGCGTTTCGTGCCCGGCCACAGGCCGCACATGGCCGTTCAGGTCCAATTCGCCCCAAAAGGCCGCGCCTTCGGGCAACGGGGCGTCGTAGTACGAGGAAAGCACGGCCGCCGCAAGCCCCAGGTCGAGCCCGGGATCGCGCAGGGCAAGCCCTCCGCCCTGTTTTACGTAGATGTCGCTCGCGCCCAGTGGCAGGCGCAGGCGCTTCTCCAGCACGGCCAGGATCAGGTGCAGACGGTTGGCGTCGAAGCCCAGCGCCGCGCGGCGCGGGATGGACAGGAAGGATTTGGTGGCCAAGGCCTGGATCTCCACGGCGAAGGGCCTGCGCCCGTCCATGGCCAGGGACACGGACGCTCCGGAAAGGCTGGCGTCGCGCGCGCCCAAAAAAAATGTCGAGGGGTCGTCCACAACGGCGAGCCCTTTCTCCTCCATGGTGAACACCAGGAGCTCGTCGGAGGGGCCAAAACGGTTTTTCAGCACGCGCAGCACGCGGGAGTAGTCGCGCCGGTCGCCCTCCAGGTAGAGCACGGTGTCCACCATGTGCTCCAGGAGCTTCGGCCCGGCGATCTGGCCGTCCTTGGTCACGTGCCCCACCAGCACGAGGGTGGCCTGGGAGCGTTTCACCGCCTCCACCAGCTCGCCAGAGACGGCGCGCACCTGGCTCACGCTGCCGGGAATGCCCTCGGCGCGGGGACTGGCGAGGGTCTGCACGGAATCGATGATGATCAGGCCGGGGTTCTTGCCCAGATCGGCCACGACGCCAAGGGCCTCGTCGGCGTTGTTCGTGGCCAGCGCCAGCAGACCGGGGCCAAGGAGGCCCAGGCGTTCGGCGCGGCCGCGGATCTGCGCCAGGGATTCCTCGCCGGAGATGTAGACCGTGCGGCTGTGCTTCTTGCCCAGCTCGGCCTGCTTCGCGGCCAGCTGCAACAGGAGCGTGCTCTTGCCCACGCCGGGCTCGCCGCCCAAAAGCAGCGCCGCGCCGGGCACCAGCCCCGCGCCGAGCAGACCGTCCAGGGCCGGAATGCCCGTGGGCCTGGCGCGTACCTCGTCGCCACCCAGGTCTTCCAGGGCCTCCGGGCTGCTCAGGTTGGCGGGGCGGTTTTTGGCGCCGGTGCCGCGCGCGCTCCAGCCGCCTTCCGCAGCCACGGCCCGCATGGTGTTCCACTCGCCGCAGCCGGTGCACTGGCCGGTCCAGCGCGGGCTTTTGGCCCCGCAGGCCGAACAGAGATACTCTTCGCGCTGTTTCGCCATGCGCGCGTTATGCCCGGTTTGCGAACCGATGACAATGCGGCGGGCGCGGTCAGGACGGCAGACGCCGACCGCGCATTCCCCCCGAGCTGGGCTCCCAGCCCCGGACCCTGCGCGGCGCATCGGGAACAGGCAGCGCGGCGGCGAGCGCCCGCGCCCAAAACAACGAAAAAACCCCGCCGGAATACCTTCCGCCGAGGCTTTCGCGTTGCGCGGTTGGTATCGGCTATCTGCGCTTTTTCCAGAGGCTCAGCGCCACGCCCTTGGGTTCGGTCCAGGCAAGCGGCGTCTGCCGCGCGGGCATGACGTCCACCTCGGACACCTCGTCGCCACGCAGCACCAGCATGGTGACCGGACGCCCAGCATCGGCCTCCGCGCGTGCGCGGGGCGCATAGGAGGCGGCGAAGGCGGCGGCGTCAGCGACCACGGCCTCGGACCAGACGGCGGTGTCGGCTTCGGCTGCGCTCTTGGCCACGTATTGCCGCCCCACGGCCAAGGGGCCGACAAGATCCTTCAGGCGGAAGCGCAGGTCGCCCGGCTTCACGGCGGCCTCCATGTCCTGATTCGCCTGCTCGTTGCGGCCAATGGACAGCCAGTATGGCCCGGCCCAATACTGACGCCCCAGATGGGAGAGATGGAAGTCCTCCGGCCCGGGATCGGCCATGTGGGTGATGATGGGCAGGTAGCGCGCGGCGGGTTCGGCCTCGGCCAGGCGGCAACCGCCCGCAGGGGTGGGGATGTCCGTGATGCCAAAGTGCGCGGCCAGCTCGAGCTGGCCACGGCGGCCACGGCCCCAGATGCCCGGCAGACGCGAGCGGTCCACAAGGCCGCTTTTCTCCATCTTCGTGGGGCCAAGCTTCTGGGCCGAGAGCGGTCGCAGGAGCACATCGGTCACGCCCGCATCCTTGCGGATGAGATTCAAGGCGTCCGCACGCTGGCTCATGGGCCGCTGGCCCAGCACCTCGCCGGAGACCAGAAACTTCGCGCCGAACCGATCCAGCAGGCCGCGCGCGTGGCGCAGCATGAGGATTTTGCAGTCCACGCAGGGATTCATGTGCTTGCCGTAGCCGTGCTCCGGGGCCACCAACATCTCCAAATACAGGCGGCGCACGTCCACGGGCAGGGCCTCAATGCCGTAGGTGGCGCGCCAGTGGTCCACCAGGTGCGGCTTGCCGAAGAACGGGCTCACGTAGTGCAGGCCCAGCACGCGCAGGCCTTGCTCCTGCAGCACTTTGATGGCCAGGATGCTGTCGAGGCCGCCGGAGAACAGCCCCAAGGCGTCCCAGGTCTGGTCGGAAATGTTCGCGGGAATGTCCATGCGCGGGCTCATACGTGAGGCCGGGCGCGAGGGCAAGCGTCACACAGGGGGGTACGCTTGACGCCCCGCGCTCCCCAGGCCTAAGAATGGCTCCCCGCTACCTGATTAAGGAGGATGCCATGGCGTTTAGCGTGAAGGATGTGCTGCGGTTGCAGGTGGCTCCGGCCCTGGGCTGCACCGAACCCGTGGCCGTGGCCCTGGCCTCGGCGGCGGCGGCCTCACTTTTGCCGGGCGGACGCGACGCGGCGCGGGCGGTCGAGGTCTGGGTCGACCCCAACGTGTACAAGAACGGACTGGCGGTCTGCATCCCCGGCACTGCGGGCCTCTGCGGCCTGGACACCGCCGCGGCCCTGGGCGTAGCTGGCGGCGACGCCTCGCTGCGCCTGGAGGTGCTGGACCCGGTGACGCCGGAGGTGGTGGAGCGCGCCAAGGCCATGCTGGCGGAGGGCCGCGTCCAGGTGAATCTCATGCCCGAGCGGCGCGGGCTGCTCATTAGGGCCGTGGCCAAGGGCGTCTCGGCGGATGGAGCGGCCCATGAGGCCGAGGCCGTCATCGAGGGCCAGCACGACCGCATCGTATCCTTGAGCGTCGACGGCGAGGGCATCCCCGCAAGTCCGCTGCTGGCCGAGGGCGGCGCTGGCGGCGGCGGCCAGATGACCGAGTTGGAGGATTGGCTGCGCGGCCTCTCCCTGGCGCAGCTGCTGGTGCTGGTCGACGACCTGGACGCCGAGGACCTGGCCTTTCTGGAACAAGGCGTGGCCTACAACACACGTCTGGCCGAGCACGGGCTTAAGTTCGGCAGCGGACTCGGTGTTGGCAAGACCTTCGAACGCCTAGCCCGGCAAAAGCTCATTGCCAAGGATCTTTCGCTGGCCGCGCGCATGCTGACCAGCGCCGCGGCCGACGCACGCATGGACGGGGTCAAGCTCCCGGCCATGAGCTCGGCCGGCAGCGGCAACCACGGCCTCACGGCGGTTCTGCCAATCTGGGCGGTGAAGGATTTCCTGAACTGCACGCGGGCCGACGTGCTCAAGGCCATTGGGCTTTCGCACATCGTCACCGCCTCGGTGAAGGCGCACACGGGCAGGCTCTCCGCCGTGTGCGGATGCTCCGTGGCCGCAGGGGCCGGGGCCACGGCGGGCATCGCCGCGCTCATGGGCGGCGACCTGCACCACATCGCCGGAGCCATCAAGCTGCTCATTGAGGACCTGGCCGGGGTCATCTGCGACGGGGCCAAGGCCGGATGCGCGCTCAAGCTGGCCACGGCCGCGGGCACGGCGGTGCAGGCTGCGCTGTTTTCCCTGCATGGCATGCGCGTGCGCGCCACCGATGGCATCATCGCGGAATCACCGGAGCAGACCATGCGCAACGTGGGCCAGCTCTCCACCGATGGCATGGTGGAGACGGACCGCACCATCCTGGCCATTATGATCAAAAAGAAGCTGGCCGGGTATGTGTAGACCCACGCCCGCAAAATAAAAACCGCCCGGCCATGGTCCTCGCGACCGGGCCGGGCGGTTGTCATCCACGCCCCAGGCGCTCAGCGCACCACAAGGACGGAACACGACGCCAGCGTCACCACCTTGCTGGCCACGCTGCCCAACAACAGCCGACGTACGCCCTTCTTGCCGCGTGTGCCCGTGACGATCAGGTCAAACCCGCCGTCTTTGGCGGTGTCCACGATATATTCCTCCGGCGAAAGCCCGGTTTCCAGCTCTATCTTTGGCGTCACGCCCGCGCCCCTGGCGACGGCCGCCGCAGCGTCCAGCGTCTTGGTGGCCTGCTCCCGCAGGCGTTCGATGATGTTCCCGTCTAAATAATTATTCATGTCCTCCTCGGCCTCGGCCACCGTCAAAAGGGTCAGCTCCGCCCCCTCCTTCTTGGCGATGTCGGCAGCCTTGGACACGGGCAGAAATACGGTATCCGACGGGTCTACTGCGACAAGAATCTTCATGGAATCCCCCCTGGTTTGCGGATGCGGGGCACCCTTTGGGGCCTGACTGGACGGAACCCTGCGCGACCCCAGATGACAGGGCTCAACGGTTAAGAGAACACAAAAGTAGCGTATGGGAAACACGAAACAAGTCAAGCCCGGAATCGGGCCCGACACTGCCTGGGGGAAGACGCCGGACGAGACTACCGATCCTCGTGCAGCCGCATGACGCGCGCCACGGGGCGCACGCACACGCCCGCCGCAAGCATGATGGCTCCGCTGACGGCAAAAAGCACCGAATGCCCGAGGTCTGCGGCCATGATGGCTCCGCCCACAAAGGGGCCGACGAAGAAGCCCGCATCCACGGCGATCATGAGCAGATTGGCGTTATAGACGCGCAGCCGTGGAGGAGAGATGGCCATCATGCTCGAATTCACCAGGGGCATGGTGAGCGCCATGCCGGTGCCGTAAAGCGCGGCCAGGGCCAAGAGCACCATGGGCAGACCAGCGTAGGCGAAGAGCGGGACCAGAACCGCCAGGGCCAGGAAGGTCAGCTGCAGGGCCAGGCCCTTGTTCATGCGGTCCAGGATCCGTCCGCCCAGGACACGCACGGCGATGGTGGCCGCGTTGGAGCAGGTGAAGAACGCCCCGGGATTGGACGCGCCGAGACCTGTCGCGAAGTCGCGCATAAAAAAGAACACGATGGCGTGCGCGGCCACAAGGCAGAAGTTGGCGGCAACCAGCAGCAGCACACCCGCGGACCGCAGGGCGGCGCGCACTTCGTCCCAGCCCGGGCGCTCCAAGTGCGAGGCGGGCAAGGCGGCGGCCAAGGCGCACGTGCGCCGTCCCAACGGCACCAGGAGCAGAAAGGCCGGAAGCATGAGCGGCGCGGCCAGGGCGTAAGCCTCGCCGTGACTGGCCAGATGCGGCAGCAGCACCTCCACGAAGGGCGGCATGATGGCATAGGGCAGCAGGATCGTCACGGAGAAGAGACCGAAGCCCTGCGCGGTCTTTTCGCGCGGCAGAACGGCCACAAGCGTGCCCATGAGCCCGGTCACCACGGTGACGAAGCCCATGCCATGCAGGACGCGCACGCAGGCCAGCAACGGGATGCTGGTGGCGAAGGGGTAGCTCATGAGCGCGGCCGTGGCGAGGGCCATGCCCACGCGCATGAAGCGCACGCTGTTCTGGAGCGTCAGGTAGCGGCCCAGAAACGGCCGCACGATGAGCGCGGTGAGCGGCTCCAAGGCCAACAACGGCCCGCGCCAGGCCGGAGCGATGCCCAGGTCTGTGAGATAGCTATAAAAGCCATAGAAGATCGCGATATTGCTGAAGGCCAGCACGCTGATGGCGCAGACGGCCATAAACTCAAAGCTCATGAGGCGCGCCGGATCGGGAAACGGGTGCGGCGCGGAGGCCTTGGTCATCTGGGGCATGGGAGGATCCTGGTATGCGACGTGCGGGTGTTTCTGGCCGGGTCACTGGACCGGTTGACGAATAGCAGAGCCGCAGACACGGGGCAACAGAAGTCTTGCGGCCCAGCCCGCCGGAAGGATTCAGGGCAGACCGATCTTGTTAACAATATTGTTCTAAACTTGCCAATCCGCCCCCAGAAATTTCTCTCTTTTGAGCCAGCAATTTCCAACAAATCTTGAACATTCTTTCCTGCTACTACATTATTGTCATAACAGACTGCATTTTTGTCTTCCCTCAGCCCACAAAAATGTCTAAGAAAGTCGCGCCGCCATACGGGGCAGGCGGCGGTCCCTCATCATCCCGGCTGGCGGACCAGCGCCGGGAGCCATTCATCCGCGCCCCACGACAAGGGAGTGACACATGATCCAGGCGGGAGACACCGCATTCGTCCTCTTCAGCGCGGCTCTGGTGCTGCTCATGACGCCGGGCCTGGCCCTGTTCTACGGAGGCATGGTGCGCGGCAAGAACGTGCTCGGCACATTCATGCAAAGCTTTTTCCTCATCTCGCTCATCAGCTTCGAGTGGGTGATCCTGGGCTACTCCATGAGCTTCGGCCCGGACATCTCCGGCCTCATCGGCAGCCTGGCCTGGGCCTGGACCAACGGCGTCGGCGCGGCCCCGAACCCGGACTACGCGGCGACCATCCCGCACTCGGTATTTATGATCTACCAGTGCATGTTCGCGGTCATCACGCCCGCGCTCATCACCGGAGCCTTTGCCGAACGCGTGCGCTTTGCGCCGTTCCTTGTGTTCAGCCTGCTCTGGGCGCTGATCGTGTACAACCCCGTGTGCCACTGGGTGTGGGGCGCCGGCGGCTGGCTCAAAGCCATGGGCGTTGTGGATTTCGCGGGCGGCATCGTGGTGCACCTGACCTGCGGCGCGGCGGCCTTGGCGGCCGTGTTCGTGGTGGGCCCACGCAAGGATTACGGCAAGCGCCAATTCTTTCCGCACAACCTGCCCATGACCCTCACCGGCACCGGCCTGCTGTGGTTCGGCTGGTTCGGCTTTAACGCCGGCAGCGCGTTGGCGGCCAACGGCGTGGCGGCTACGGCCTTCGTGGCCACGCACATGGGCGGTATGGCGGGCATGGCCATGTGGATCATTCTGGAATGGTGGCACCGGGGCAAGCCGACCACCCTGGGTGCGGCCTCCGGGGCCGTGGCCGGGCTCGCCACCATCACCCCGGCAGCCGGTTTCGTCACCGCGCCCGCAGCCATGGCCATCGGGCTTGTGGCAGGCGGCGCGTGCTATTTGGGCGTGCTGGCCAAGTCGCGTCTGGGCTATGACGACAGCCTCGACGTGGTGGGCATCCACGGCCTGGGCGGCCTTTTGGGCACACTCATGGTCGGTGTCTTTGCCACCAAGGCCGTGAACGCGGCGGGCGTGGACGGCCTGCTCTACGGCAACGCCGCGCAGCTGGGCACCCAGGCGCTGGGCGTGGCGGTCGTCGGCGCATACGCACTGGTCGCCAGTTGGGCGCTTTTGAAGCTCGTGGACATGACCATGGGCCTGCGCCTCTCCCCGGACGCGGAATCCCAGGGTCTCGACCAGTCCGAGCACACGGAAACCGCCTACAGCGACAGCCTGGACATCGGCGCGCGGTAGGAACGCTTCATGACGGCAAAGCCCCCGGCGTGATCGATCACGCCGGGGGCTTTTTATGCCTGGGCTGGGAATAAGAGGCTACAGCCCGCTTGCGGACTCGTGGGTGGGAAGATCCAACAACACCCAGGTCAGCACCCTGCCCTGCGCTCCAGGCAAAATGTCCCCCTTGGCCACGAGCAACGGCGGCAACGCGGTCCCCACGGCCTGCCAAACCCCTGACTGCGGGCAATCCTGGCCGCTGACGGCCATGTGCTTTTCTTTCATGTTTTGCATCTGTTCCCCAGCATACGCATGGCGATACGTAATACACAATTGTCGGCAGGTCAAAGGGGATAACGGCACTAACTTTTTTGTCCGTCATTGACGGCGCTGGGGGAGCAGAGGCATATCATGCTTCAAGAAACCTCAACTTCTTGGAGGCCCACCATGGACGCACCGCTTCTGCAACAGCGCGAGAAACTCGCGACCCATCTCATCAAACAGCTTGGCCACCGCCGCATGGCGGCCAGTTTCCACCGCACCGCCGCCGAGGCCAAGGACGCGGTTCTGGCGCTCATTCCCAGCCCTGCGCGGGTCAGCCGCTGCGGCTCGGAATCCGCAGGCGGGCTCGGCCTGTGGGCGGCCATCGCGGCCAAGCCCGGCGTGACCCTCATGGACCCCTATGCGCCGGGGCTCACCCCGGCCGACGGCCTGGAGGTCCGCCGCCAGGGACTCCTGGCCGACGTGCTCGTCACAAGCACCAACGCCCTCACCCTGGACGGCCGACTGGTGAACCTCGACGGCTCCGGCAACCGTGTGGCGGGTATGCTCTTCGGGCCGCAAAAGGTGCTGCTCCTGGTGGGCATGAACAAGGTCGTGGCCGACCTGGAGGCGGCGTTTGCCCGCGTGCGCACCATCGCCGCTCCGGCCAACAACATCCGTCTGGCCGGACTGGGGCTGAAGAACCCCTGCATCGAAGACGGGCGCTGCCACAATTGTCGCAGCGAGACGAGGATTTGCAACGCTTGGACCATCATTGAAGGCTCCAGCGTGAAGGACCGCATCCACGTGGTGCTGGTGGGCGAGGACCTGGGCTACTAGTCCTGCCGCGCCGTTGCGTAAAAAGGCCTCGGCACGCCGGGGCCTTTTTGTGTCTGTAATTTCGGCCAAGCTTGCCTCGGCGCGTGCGCTCCTGTATTCTTCAGCGAACGACCCCATGCTTCCCCTGGAGCCCCTATGCCCAGAGCCAACGGCGAAGTCCTCGTATCGGCGATCCCCTCCAGCGCACCGCTGGATGTTGCGCGTTGGACAACGCTGGCCTGCGCCGCAGCGCTTGTGATCCTGGCCTTGCTCGGACTTGTGGGCAGCCTCGTGGGGAAACGGCTGCTGGACAGCACCGCGCAGATCTTCGTGCCCATGGCCCCCAGCACCGCAACGTTCTTTCTGACGCTCGCCGTGGTGCATTTGTTGGCCGCGAACGGCCAGTCCAGCATCCAGAGGATCAAGGCCATGGCCGTCGCCATCGTGGGCGGCCTTGCACTGCTGAACCTGGCCGGAATGTTCCTTGGCCGGAGCGTCGGCCTTCTGGATCTGATCTTCCAGCAGGTGAACGCCTGGGCGGGCGCGCCGCATGTGGACATGTCGCCGGCCACGGCCACCTTGTTCGCCCTGGCGAGCGCCTCGGCCCTGCCCCTGTTCCTGCGTCATGATGCGCGCGTTCGGATCCACGGCCTGCGGGCGGCCGGTTGGCTCGGCGCCGTCGTGGTCCTGTGGGGTTGCGTCTTTCTGCTCGGCTATGCCTTCGGCACACCGCTGCTCTACAGCTCGGGCGTCGTGCCCATGGCCCGGTCCACCGCTCTCGGCTTTATCCTCCTCGGCGTCGGGCTCGTCTGTGCGGCTGGGCCCAAGCTGCAGCCCCTGCGCATGTTCACTGGCCCATCAGCCAGAGCCATTTTACTGCGGGCCTTTGTGCCCTTGGTGGCGGCTCTGTCTCTCGCGCACTCCCTCCTGCTCGGACAGGGAGACGCACACCTGGGGCCTGACGACGCGCTCGTGGCGGCAGGCGTCGCCGTAGGCAGTTCCGTCGCCGTGGCGCTGGGCGTGCTGCTTGTGGCGCGCCGCGTGGGTGGAGCTCTGGAACGGGCTGAAACCCGGCGTTACGAGGCGGAGCAGGTGATCCGCACCGCCCTGCAGGAAAAGACCGTGATGCTGAAGGAACTGCACCACCGGGTGAAGAACAACATCCAGATCGTCAGCAGCCTGCTCAGTCTGCAGTCGGAATATGTGCTGGACCCGCGCGACCGTGTGCTCTTCGAGGAAAGCCGTGAACGCCTCAAAAGCATGGCCCTGGTGCATGAGCACCTGTACGCAGCCTCGGACCTTTCCTATATGGACATGCCAGGGTACGTGCGCCAGTTGGTGGACCACCTGTTCAGCGGGATGACGCCACCTGTGCGGGCTGTGTTCGAGATGGACGACGTGCGTCTGCCCATCACCCAGTGCGTGCCTTGCGGCCTGCTCGTGAACGAATTGCTGATAAACACCATGAAGCACGCCTTCCCCCACAACTCCGAGCCCGTGCTGCAAGTGACCTTGCACGCCAATGGAGCGGAGCTGGAGCTTTCCGTTCAGGACAACGGTCCAGGCCTCTCGCCGGGATTCACGCTGGAGAACCACGCCACCCTGGGGATGCTCCTCATGTCCGGTCTGGCGCAGCAACTGCACGGGCGGTTTTCCGCAGACAACGCGGAGAGTGGCGGCGCACGCTTCATCCTTCGCTTTCCGAAGGATGAAAAATAAAAAGCCCCGGCATGCCGGGGCTTTTTATTGCGCCATTGCGGAGGGCTTACCTAGCCAGGAAACTGCACCTGCACCTGCTCCTGATCCTCCACGCGGGTCTTGACCTCGCCGATGACGTAGCCCGGCACATCCATGCCAGCCAGCCGGTCCATGATGTCCTCGGCCACGTCCTTCCTGGCGACAAGCACATAACCAATTCCGGTGTTGAAGATCTGCAGCATCTCCGGCCAGGACAGCCTGCCCTGGTTCTTGAGCCACAGGAACACCGGGGTGACCGGCCAGGAGCCGAAGCGGATGTGCGCGGTGACGGCCTTGGGCAGCACACGGGGCAGGTTGTCGTAAAAGCCGCCGCCGGTGATGTGCGCCATGCCCTTGATGGGCAGATCGCGCAGCAGGTTCAGCACAGGCTGCACGTAAATGCGCGTGGGCGCCATGAGGGCCTCGGCCACGGTAATGGAGTCGCCGGGCAGGGTGTCCGATCCGGACAGGCCAGAGGCGTTGAAAATCTTGCGGATAAGTGAGTAGCCGTTGGAGTGCGGGCCGCTGGAGGCCAGGCCGATGATCACGTCGCCATTGGCGATCTGCGAACCGTCAACGATGCGGTCGTAGTCCACCATGCCAACGCAGAAGCCGGAGAGATCGTACTCGCCCTCGGGATAGAAGCCGGGCATCTCCGCGGTCTCGCCACCGAGCAGCGAGCACTTGGCCTGGTGGCAGCCTTCCACGATGCCGGAGATGACGCGCACGGCCACATCGGAATCGAGTTTGCCTGTGGCGAAATAGTCAAGGAAAAACAGGGGACGCGCGCCCTGTACCAACACGTCGTTGACGTTCATGCCCACCAGGTCAATGCCAATGGTGTCGTGCCCGCCGAAGGCGAAGGCCAACTTGAGCTTGGTGCCCACCCCGTCCGTGCCGGAAACAAGAACCGGCGCGGCGATGTTGCCAAGATCAGGCTTGTAGAGCCCCCCGAACCCGCCGATGCCAGAGAGCACGCCCTTGGTATGGGTGCTGGCGGCCAGGGCCTTGATGCGCTCCACGAAGGCGTTGGCCTCGTCGATGTTGACCCCGGCGGCCTTGTAGGCATCGGCTCTATGGGACATTCTTTTCTCCTCCTGCATGAAACGGCGTCGATATTGGGCCGTTGCTTCTTTGTATCTCTGGAGTGTATACTGAAGCCGGCCAAGATTCAAACCCTAAATCCCGAGCCCTCGCATTCCGGCTGGCCCCCAAGGGAGGACGCATGACCGCGCGCACGCGTTGCAACGTGAAATGGACCACCGCCCTGCCGCTGCTGGGGCTCTTGCAACTGTCCATTCTGGCGCTGTCCCCCGGCGCGGGCTGGGCGCAAAATTCCGTCCGCGTCCCTGTGGAGCCGCCGCTGGCGGCGCAGCCTCAGAAGCCTGTGCCCATGCAGATTCTCCCCACCGAAGGCGGCGGCGCCGTGCAAACAAACGGGACCACGCCCCCGGCCAGCGCACACAAGAGCAAGTTCCCGAACATCGACACGGCCAAGAACCGCCAGGACAATGAGCTGGGCACGGACTCAAGCGACGACTCCATCACCATCGGCCGCGATGAAAAGACCGGAGAGACGGTGATGCGCCACCGGGCGCCAGTGAGGCAGCAACAGCAGCAGACCCCGTTCGAAAACCAGCCCATTCAGGTGCGGCCCATCATCCCCCTGGGGGGCCAGGGATCGTCCGGCAGATAGGCCCGCATCCGGCCCGCCAGTCAGACAGTTGGGCCGTTGGAATGATCGGCCTTCCCGCGCCAGCCGGGTGGTGGCCCTATGCCCCCATGCCCTTTTCGCGGTAGAGGTCGAGGTTCCACTTGAACACGAACTTGCCCAAACCAGAGACCTCGTCGAAGCGGAGAGGTCGCCACACCATGCCGAATTTCTCGTCCATGACGCCTTCGGCGACGAACTCGAAGCCGAGGGCCGTCTCGCTGGTCTGGGGGTCGTAAAAGTGGTTGCGCAACAGCGCGCTGGCCCAGAAAGACGCAGGCGCGGCGCCCGGCTCGGCCACGGCGCGGAAGTTCACGGCAAAACGTGAGCCCTTCACCGGCTGGGGCATGGCCTCGTGCATCAGCGCGGAAGAAACCAGCAGCCGCAGCCCGTTCGCCGAGAAATTATCCACCTTGTACAAGCGGTTGGCCAACTGCTCCGCCCCGAACACGGGTGCAAGCTTGCTCAGATCCTGCCAGCCGGAAAAATCCGGCCAGACGGAGAGTTCCGGCACCTTGCGGTTGTCCACCTTCACCCGCACGCTGCGTCGCTGCTGGGCGCTCTTGAGGTTTTGCGGGAAGCTCAGGCTGAAGTGCACTACGCCGTTCGGCTGCTGTGAAACTGCGCGCACCACGCTGTCGAAGGTCAGGTACTGCTCGCGGCCGCGCACCTCACGGTCTTGTACGCGGAAGAAGCAGCCGACGTGCGCGCCCTCGAAGGCGCGGGGAACGCCCTTCAGGCTCGCGACCTCCACCGCCAAACCGCTGATGTCATACTCCAGAAGCGCGGCCGTGAGGTCCTTCAGAGTGGTGATCCCCGCGTCGAACTCAAGCTTGAGCTTGGCGCGCTGGTCACGGATGTCCTCCAGCAGGTCCAGAATGACCTGCTGTTTGCGTTTGCTGTCGTCCTCTCGGGACCAGAGAGCGCACATGCCGGGAGACCTCGCTTACCTGGGCGTTTCGCGTTGTGTTGACTGAGCCGCCAACGGGAAGAGGGGAGGATTTTACCCGTTGCTCTGCGGCTCTTGCAAACGCCGCTCCATGCGGAAAGCCTAATGCAAGGCGTTCGTCGCCGGACGGTTGGGATCACCGCCGCCAGCCATGAGCTTCTTGCGGTATTCCTTCACCTGGTCCAGGCTGTTCCAACCGGCGTACATCTCGCGCCACTCGGCAAAGGGCATTTTGCGTTCGTCGAGGTAGCTCTCGTGCCCTTTCATCCACACGCCGAAGACGTACAACTCGACTTTGAAAGCCTTGGAGTCCATGGCCTTGGCGATGACTTCGGGGCCATACTTGGAACCGTCATAGCGCGCGCCCACGAAGGCGCAAACCGTGGTCTGGCACTTCTCGTAGCTGATCTCCTGGTTGTTCACCATGTCCAGCAAGGAAGCCAGATGCGCCTCGTTCTCGTAGATGGACTTCACGTCGTCCTCAGACACCTCGAGCAGGACCTTGCCATTCTTCTCCACGGCGTAATAGTGCCTGAGCCATTGTTCAAACATGAACACCTCGGCGATGTCGGCCACCGCGTTGGCGTGGGTGTTTTTGATCATTGCTTCGACTCCTCGGATCGGGGATTATAGCGGGCGGGCCCGCTTTTAGATAATGAGGCCTGGCGAGCCCCGCGTCAAGAGCAGGCCTTGACAGCCGCGGGGGACGCTTTACATACGGATGATTGTGCGCTAGGAAGCGCGCAGTCAAGGCGCGGAACGCGCATTTTTCCCAGGAGGTCACATGGGCAAGCAAAAGAAAATCGAACGCATGAAGGAAATCGACCGTCGCCGCAAGCGCCGCGAGGAACGCCTCAAGGAGCGCGTCCGCGAGGCCAAGGCCGCGGCCAAGGGCAAATAGGCGCGAGGTTGGCGGGCGGCTTTCGGGCCGCCCCGTCCTTTCCGGGCCTGCGGGCCCGTTTTTGGTTTGGAGGAAATTCCATGCCCATCTACGAGTACAACTGCCAGGACTGCAAACAGATCTTCGAGGAATGGCAGAAGGACTACGAAGAGCGGGACATCCCCTGTCCCGTGTGTGGTGGCAACGCCAGTCGGATCATCTCCAGCACCTCTTTCGTGCTCAAGGGGGGCGGCTGGTACGCCAGCGGCTACTCCGGCGCGGCATCCAACGCGGAGGGTTCTGGCACGGCCAAGCCTGCGGCCGATGCCGCGGCCAAGCCCGCCGAATCGCCAAGCGCGGCCCCGGCCGCAACGAGTTCGGCGGCCACCAGCTGATAAGGGAACCGAAGGCAGCCACCGGCTGCCTTTTTTATGCGCTCTGACACGGCGCAGAGGCGGCCCCGCCCCCATCCGAATCGCGGCCGTCTGGACATGACAAGCATCCGGCGGTGACCACCCATGATCGAACGCTACTCCCGTCCTGAAATGGCATCCCTGTGGACCACTGAAGCCCGCTTTCGGGCCTGGCTCGAAGTTGAGCTGGCCGTGTGCGAGGCCTGGACCAGTCTGGGCGTCATCCCCCAGGACGACATGACGACCATACGCGCCAAGGCCGACTTCGACGTGGACCGCATCCTTGAGATCGAGGAACGGACGCGGCACGACGTCATCGCCTTCCTGACCGCGGTGGAGGAGAAGGTCGGCCCGGCCGCCCGGTTCATCCACCTGGGCTGCACCAGCTCCGACATCGTGGACACGGCCAATGCCGTGCTGCTGGTGCGCGCGGGCAAGCTCATCCTGGCGGACATCGACAAGGTGCTCGGCGTCTTGAAGGATATGGCTCTGGCCCACAAGGATCAGTTGTGCATGGGCCGCACCCACGGCATCCACGCCGAGCCCACCAGCTTCGGCCTCAAGATGGCCGGATTCTATGCCGAGTTTGCCCGGCACAGGGAACGCTTCACGGCGGCCGTGGAGAATATCCGCGTTGGCAAGATTTCCGGCGCCGTCGGCACCTATGCCCATCTCTCCCCGGAGCTCGAAGCCAAGGCCTGCGAGACCCTGGGACTGACCGTGGACCCCGTGTCCACCCAGATCATCCAGCGCGACCGCCACGCGCACTACTTCACCGCCCTGGGCCTCTTGGGCGGCGGTGTGGAGCGCCTGTGCACCGAGCTCCGGCACCTCCAGCGCACCGAGGTGCTGGAGGTTGAGGAAGGCTTCGCCAAGGGGCAGAAGGGCTCCAGCGCCATGCCGCACAAAAAGAATCCCATCAGCGCGGAGAACCTCTGCGGCCTTTCGCGCCTGTTGCGCACCAACGCCCTGGCCAGCATGGAGGACATGCCCCTCTGGCACGAGCGCGACATCTCGCACTCCAGCGTGGAGCGCGTCATCATGCCCGACTCCACCATCCTGGCCGACTACATCCTGAACCGCCTGGCCGGGCTCTTGAAGAACCTGCGCATCATCCCCGAGAACATGCAGCGCAACCTGGAGGGTTCCTACGGGATCTTCTACTCACAGCGGGTTCTTGTGGAGCTGCTTGACCTTGGCTTGGCGCGGCAGCGGGCCTACGAGATGGTCCAGGCCGCGGCCATGCGCTCCTGGGACACGCGCAAACCCTTCAAGGACGAGGTGCTGAACGATACCGAAATTCGCCAGCACTTAAGTCTAGAAACTCTTGAAAGATTGTTCGACCCCTGCTATTACCTGCGTTACGTGAAGACGATCTTAGAGCGGGTCTTCGGTGCCGGGGTGGTTAAATAATGAAGGAATCCAAAGCAAAGCTTGCGCGTCTGCTCATGGCGCTTTCCTATGTCGAGGGGGAAGTCACCCTTACCTCCGGCCGGAAGAGCGACTACTATTTTGACTGCAAGCAGACGGCCCTGAATCCGGAGGGCGGCTACCTCATCGGCAAACTGTTTCTCGAAATGCTCAAAGGCACCGGCGCACGCGCCGTGGCCGGCATGACGCTCGGAGCCGATCCCCTTGTGACAGCGGTTTCCGTGCTTTCGCATCTTGAGGGCTCCCCCCTGCCCGCCCTCATCATCCGCAAGCAGTCCAAGGGCCACGGCACCAACCAGTTCCTCGAAGGTCTGAAGAATGTCTCTCCTGGCGGCGAAGTCGCCCTGCTGGAGGACGTGGTCACCACCGGCGGCACCCTGGTCACCTCGGCGGAGCGTGTGCGTTCCGCCGGCTTCAAGGTGGGCGCGGTGCTCTGCGTGCTGGACCGCGAGGAAGGCGGCAAAGAGAAGCTGGCCGAGGCCGGCCTCACGCTTACGTCCATTTTCACGCGCAACGAGCTCTTGGCTGCCGCCAAGGGCTGAGGCATAACGGGCGTCCAGGTCGCCGTCGCGCAGGGACCGGGTATGGCGTCGCAACCGACCGCGGAAGAGCCTTGAAAACCGTACGCACGCTTTTTCTTCTGGCAGGCTTCATCCTGGCTCCGGCCTTGGCCTTCGCGGCTGGCTCCGGCTGGGAAACACACATCAACTCGCAACCCACCGGGCCAGAGCTCTTTCTTGGTATCGACAAGGAAAACCAAACGTTTTATATGTTTGGTAGAAAGAGCCCTCTAGAGGTCCTGCGCAAACTTACCTGCACGACGGGTCAGGACTTGGGCGACAAAACCCGCGAGGGCGACAAGAAGACCCCCGAGGGCGTATACTTCGTAGAAGAGAAGGTCCCCGGCAAGCTCGACTTCACGCTCTATGGCAACTACGCCTTCAGCCTGAACTTCCCCAACCCGGTGGATCGGTTGAAGGGCAAGACGGGCCACGGCATATGGATCCATGGCCGCGGCAAGCAACTGGTTTCGCGCGACACGCGCGGCTGCGTGGCCCTCACCGCGGACGACATCAAGACCCTGGATGGGAAGATACCTTCCGGCACCCCGGTCATCATCGCCAAGAAGCTCACCTGGAGCAAGGACGCCCAGACCGATGCCACGGCCCAGCACCTCGCCGAGCGTGTGCGCCAGTGGGCCAGCGACTGGCAGAACAAGCGTGAGCGCTTCTTCGACTACTTCCAGCCTGAGAAATTCGCCCAGACCGAGGGCGTGAGCTTCGCCTCCTTCAAGGCTCACAAGGAAAGCATCTTCGCCCGCCAGTCTTGGATCAACGTCATGGTGGACAACGTCCACGTTATCCAGGGTCCTGATTACTGGGTCACCACCTTCGACCAGTTCTACCGTACCCAGGACCTCATCTCCTCCGTCGGCAAGCGCTTTTACTGGCAGAAGGACAAGGATGGCAGTTGGCGCATCGTCGGCGGCGAGTACGCCGAGGCCGCGCCGGACAAACTGGAAACGCGCTACCTGAACTCCAAGCGCGGCGAAGTGGACAAACTGCTCAAGGGTTGGATGGAAGCCTGGCTTTCGGCTGACATCGACAAATACATAGCCTACTATGCCGAGGACGCGACCAACGGCAAGCAGAGCAATGCCAAGGCCATTCGCGACTACAAAAAGGCCCTCTGGGCCAGCAAGACCCCCGTGCGCATCGCCGCGGACAAGGTTGAGGTGGCCATGCACCAGAAAGGTCTGAAGGTCAGCTTCACGCAGACGTACGAGGACAGCACAGGGCATTCCGACAAGGGGCCGAAAACCTTGATCCTCTCGCCCAAGGGTGACGGCTGGGTCATTGAGAGCGAGAACTGGGGCAAAAGCTGATGCCAAACACAAGCTACAGCGTGCTTTTCATGCGGGACGACGCGGACGTGAAAACGCTGCGGGTCAGCCCGCGGCGGCTCAAGCTGTTGCTTTGGATCTCCCTTTGCCTGACTGTTCTCGTTACGATTGGCCTTGTCGTCGGGCTGCGCTCCTTTGTGGGCTACCGCAACCTGCTCGGCGAGCGTCGCGCCCTTGAGGTCCGTCTGGCGGAGGCCCAGGTGAACCTGGAACGTCTGGGCAACCTGGAAAAGATACAGAAGAGCGGCCCTGCGGCCTCCGGCAAGGAAGCGCAGAAGAAAGGCGCCCCAGAGCCCGCCCCGCAGACCAGCGGCGGGGCCTTTCACACCATAAACTCCGGCACCATCACCGTTGAGAATTTCAAGGCCCTGATGCAGGGCGCGAACATTGTCATTTCCTTTGACCTGAACAACCGCGCACAGAACTCGGCTTCCGGCGACATCCGTCTGCTGCTGCTGCGCAACGACGGCTCGCTTACCGAGCTCAACCCGTCCACCGCCTCTGATCTGACGTACCAGATCCAGCGGTTCAAGCGGATCTCCGCCAGCGCGCGCGTTCCAGCCGGCGTGGCTCGCAAGGAAGCGCTCGGCCTGCGGGTGGAGATCAAGAACTCAGACGGGGTAGTGATCCTTGGCGAAACATACGCTCTGGGCAATTAGCTTCACGCTTTTCCTGCTCGCCGCCACAGCCTGTCCGGCTTCGGCCTCGTCGCGGACGAGCTTCGTGTTTTTTGAAGGCACGCAGTATCCCCTGCCCGTGGTATTCATCCAGGGCGAGGTCCCCGGTCCCACGGTCATGGTGCAGGGCGGCATCCAGGGCGACGAGCCCACGGGCTTCCTCGCCGCGCAGTATATCGCCGAAAGCCGCGTCCTCAAGGGCAACCTCATCGTGGTGCCCAGAGCCAACGTGCCTTCCATTCACGTGCACCAGCGCGAGGTGAACGTGGACATGAACCGCCGCTTTGACCGCGACTATAACCAATTCTATGAGGACCGCCTGGCGCGCGCGGTGCGCTTCCTGCTTTCGCAGTCCAGCGCGCTTATCCACCTGCACGAGGGCTCCGGCTTCTACGACCCCGTGTACGTAAGCCCGTTACGCAATCCCTCCCGCTGGGGCCAATCCGTCATCATCGACGCCAACGTGTACGAGCGCCTGAATCTGGCCCAGCTGGTGAACTCCGCCCTTGCGGAGATCAACTCCACGGTCACGGAGCCGGACTACCAGTTCAAACTCTTCAACACGCGCACCTTCGAGCCGGACAGCCGCTACGCGAAGGAGATGCGCAAGTCGCTGACCTACTATGCGCTCTCGAACCTGAACATCCCGGCCATGGCTGTGGAGGTGAGCAAGAACATCGGGGCGCTGGGCTGGAAGGTCAAGCACCAAGTCTACGCCACTTCCGTCCTGCTCAAGCACTGCGGCGTGGAGATCATCCCGCCGCACATCGACGAAGAAGAAGTCCAGCGCATCTATGAGCGCTCGTGCAGCGTGAAGGTCAACGGCAAGCAGCTCGACGGGCAGACCCTGGCCGTGCAGCCTGGCGGCACCCTCAAGGTGGACGCGGCCCCGAAGTCCGACGCGCATGGCCAAGTGGTGGCGGTGTTCGCCTCCGACCGCCAAGGGCAAAACCTCGTAGATGCCCCGCGCATGGCGCTGGAACCCTTCCGCGAGCTGGAGACACGCGTGGACGGTCGCAAAGTCTCCACCACCGTGGTGCATTTTGCCGGTGCCATGCCCCCGCCCCTGCCCCCCGGACCTCCGGTGTTCGTGTGCTGGCTCAACGGCAAAAGCGTGCAGGTGAAGCATGGCGGAAGCGTGCGCGCCGTGGCGGGCGACCAGTTTGTCATGGAGGGCGTGCTGGGCAGCAAGTGGAGGGAAGTCCTGAACCTGAAGGGCTTCACCGCGAAACCGCACTCCAATGACGGCCAGGACATGGGCTGGGAAATCATTCTCGACCCGGACAGCTTCCTCGACAAGTACCGCCTGTCCTCGCCCGTGCGCGGCGCGGTGCGCTACCAAGTGATGCGCGAAACCAAAGGCGCGCGGCCCGCCTATTTTTACATCGACATTGAGCCTCGCAAGGTCCAGTTTCTCAAGCTTGTGGACGCCAAGGGACAGGCAACCACCGTACATTGGAGCAGCGGCGGGGAGATCAGCCTCGCTCCCGGCGAATATACCGTGGCCGAAACCACGAGCAACGGCCCGGCCAACCGCATTCTGCCCCTGGCGGGCAACCGTCCACTCAGGCCCGGCGACAAGTTCCACATGGATGCCAACCGCTCCATGCTGTTTTCGCTCAAGCAGGCCACCACCTTTGCGGGGTTGGGCGTCATGACCCTGGTGTCGAAGCACGCGCCCAAGGCCCAGGCGCAGGCCGCGCCAAAACCCGCACCTGTACAGCCCGCGCGGGCAAAGCATCTTTCCGGAACGCCCGTGCCCAGCAACCAGGCCTACTAGCGCTGGCCAAGTTCTTCTTCGGGGCAATGCTGGACAGAGCCCCCCCCTCTCCACCGGGCTCTTGTTGGCCAAAGCGCCATGTCCAGCTGACACACCACGGCCATCGCACGTCCGGAACGCTTTGTCGTCATGGTATCCATGCGCGCATTCTTACAATCAAATACCCGAGGGTTTCCCGCGAACCATTTCTGCGCCTGGAGTCCTCAGGCTGCTCGTATCCCACCATCGGTGCCACCAGATGTTCGCCAGCGCGTACCGTGGTCAGGTCGCGGCGCTGGAATCGCCACTGCGCACGTTCGCGCCCAGGGCCTGCCAGCACAGACAGAAAGATGTGCGCGTAACGTGACGGTGTAATAATTTCCATCATCAAATCCCCAACAACATGCGCACGTTCCGACGGTTTGCCGAAGAACACGATAATCGATCGAAGAAGTCGTGTTATGCGTACCCAATGCTCTTGACTGCGTACCATTGGGTGCGTAACAAAGCCGCAACGTGATTCCAGAGCTCGGATCGAGAAAGGCCCCCCCAAGAAGGTGACACAGACATGATCGACGAAGCCAAAGCCAAACGCTACCGGGTTCTTCTGGCCGAAGACCATGCGCTTCTGCGCCAAAGCCTCAAAGCCTACCTGGAAACCCAGGGCCTATGCCACGTCGTCGGCGAGGCCCAGGATGGCCGCGAGGCAATGCGCCTGTATGGCGAGCTACGCCCGGACATCGTGCTCATGGACCTTTCCATGCCCGGCGTGGATGGCATGGTGGCCGTGAAGGCCATCAAACGCGACTTCCCGGATGCGCGTATCATCGCCCTCACCGCCCACCGCAGCGAGGACTACCTGCATGCGGCCCTGGACTCCGGCGTGGACGGCTACGTAGTGAAGGCCGCCAGCGCTGAAGACCTGCTCACCGCCATCCGCGCGGTTTGCCGCGGCGAGGCGTACGTCAGCCCGGAAGTGTCCGCCACGCTCATCAATGGCTACCTGCGCAGCAGCCGCCCAGAGCGCACCTCTCCCCTGGACGGTCTTACCGCCCGCGAGCGGCACATCCTCCAACTGGTGCTGCAGGGCTTTAAGAACAAGGAAATCGCCGAGAAACTGTTCCTCTCCACCCGCACAGTGGAGAAGCACCGCGCCAACTTTATGAAAAAGCTTGATCTGCACAACCTGCACCAGGTGCGCACCTTCGTGAAGATGAACGGCGTGGAGCTTGAAGTAGAAGGATAACTCTGCGAGAGCGACATGTTATCAGGACCGGCGGAGCGACTCTGCCGGTCCTGTTTTTATTTTTTGCTTGGGCCATTTCTGGCCACCCCCACGCGACGCCCTAGGGGGCTAAAACCACGCACAGTCCTTGAAGCCAGAAAACACCCCGGCCAGTTTTAAGGCCCTGGCCGCTCACGCAGCAGTTTATGCACGAGACGCGACTCGGAGGCCTCTCCTGTGGCGTTCATCGTGTCTCCAGGCGGTCTGAGCCGCTTAACGGAGAAGATGTGCGGGGTGAGCCGCACGCTTTGCAGATCGATCCGGCCCTGCACGTCGGACGCGGCATGCAGGATGGTCTGCAGCAGCCCCTTGCTCAAGTTGCCCCCTTCGGCCAGCATCTTGAAATCAATAGGCACAGGCTGCACGCCGTAGCAATAAGCGCTCACCGTGCCATTCAGGTTGCTCAGGTCGCCTTTTGCCCCCAGGCTGGTCAGGCCGACGATTTCCGTCCCCGCCTTGGCCACGCTGATGCGGGCGATGATGCGCACGCCGACGCCGACCCGCACCTTCTGTATCAGCGTCGTGCAGTTCTTGTCCGCCGTATCCTCGCACAGGTCTTCGTCCGTTATGGCGTCTTCAGGCCGGAAGCGGACGATGTCCATGACAACCTCATACTTTCCGGCGTCCAGGGCCCCGAAGCCCTTCAGGTACCGCACTTCCATGGCCCCGGTGTACTGTTTCACCGTGGTCGTCATGGCGAAGTCCGGCAAGAGGTCGCGCAACTCCTGCGGATTTGTGGGCCAGGCGCGGCGCTCCGCCGTTCCATTGGAGTCGCTGTTGACGTACCAGGGTACGATTTCTGGATCCACCGGCTCGAACCCATTGAACAGATAGCTTCCCGGAAGCTGCTCCGAACGGTTTTCGATCGTGCCCGCGCCAAGCCCCAGGACCAATACCGCAACGAAAATGGCTATCGCTGTCATCACTGCCCTCATGACGCCCTCCTGTCACCCCGCAACGTCGCCGCCAAACGCCATGCGCCCGCGCGTGCCCGGAACTTCGGCGCAAGAGTAGGGCAAGGCGAAGAATATTACAATAGCGATATCGTATTATACATTTACCATGTGCCAAGTCCCAGAAAAAACTCTCCGGCCACCCGTTGACATCCTGCCGCCTCTGCTTATCTTTCCATGGCCCAAGCCGGACCGCCCGACTCAACTGAGCGGCATATCTGCCGCCCGGTTCGGCGGGGAATCCAACACACATACCTTGAGGAGGAGTCCCAATGAAACTTGCACCGTTGCACGACCGCGTCATCATCCAGCGTCTGCCTGAAGAGGAAGTTACCGCTGGCGGCATCATCATCCCGGACAGCGCCAAAGAGCGCCCCATGCGCGGCACCGTGGTGGCCGCTGGTCCCGGTTCCGACAAGGTCAAGATGCAGGTGAAGAAGGGCGACGTTGTGCTCTTCGCCAAATACGCCGGCACCGAGTTCAAGCTGGACGGCGACGAATGCGTCATCATGCGCCAGGAAGAGATCCTGGCGGTCATCGAGAAATAGTCCCGGGAACACAACCGGCGGAAAGACGCCGAATCTTCACGAAGGAGCAATGAGAAATGGCCAAGACCATTCGCTTTGATGAGACCGCCCGCGCTGGGCTCAAAATCGGCGTGGATACCCTTGCCGACGCCGTGAAAGTCACCCTGGGCCCCAAGGGCCGCAACGTCGCCATCCAGAAGTCCTGGGGCGCGCCTACCATCACCAAGGACGGCGTCACCGTCGCCAAGGAAATCGAGCTTGAGGACAAGTTCGAGAACATGGGCGCGCAGATGGTCAAGGAAGTCGCTTCCAAGACCAACGACGTCGCGGGCGACGGCACCACCACCGCCACCGTGCTGGCCCAGATCATTTTCAGCGAGGGCCTGAAGCTCATCGCCGCCGGCCGCAACCCCATGAGCGTGAAACGCGGCATCGACAAGGCCGTTGAAGCCATCGTCGCGGAACTCGGCAAGCAGGCCAAGTTCACCAAGGACCGCAAGGAAATCGCCCAGATCGGCACCATCTCCGCCAACAACGACCAGACCATCGGCGACATCCTGGCCGAGGCCATGAACAAGGTCGGCAAAGAGGGCGTCATCACGGTCGAGGAAGCCAAGAGCATGGAAACCGTGCTCGACGTGGTCGAGGGCATGCAGTTCGACCGCGGCTACCTCTCCCCGTACTTCACCACCAACACGGAAAAGATGACCACCGAGTTCGACGACGCGCTCATCCTGATCTCCGAGAAGAAGATCAGCAACATGAAGGAGCTGCTGCCCGTGCTCGAGCAGGTGGTCAAGATGAGCCGCCCGCTCATGATCATCGCTGAGGACGTGGACGGCGAGGCGCTGGCCACCCTGGTGGTGAACAAGCTGCGCGGCACCCTCAAGGTCTGCGCGGTCAAGGCCCCCGGCTTCGGCGACCGCCGCAAGGCCATGCTGCAGGACATCGCAGTGCTGACCGGCGGCCAGGTCGTGTCCGAGGACGTGGGCCTGACCCTCGACAAGGTGCGCGCCGACTCCCTGGGCTCCGCCAAGCACATCGTGGTGGATAAGGAAAAGACCACCATCGTCGATGGCGCCGGCACCAAGGAGAACATCAAGGCCCGCATCAAGCAACTTGAGGGCGAGATCTCCATCACCACCTCCAGCTACGACAAGGAAAAGCTTCAGGAACGCCTGGCCAAGATCGTTGGCGGCGTCGCCGTCATCAAGGTTGGCGCGGCCACTGAAATGGAGATGAAGGAAAAGAAAGCCCGCGTGGAAGACGCCCTGAACGCCACCCGCGCGGCTGTCGAGGAAGGCATCGTCCCCGGCGGCGGCACCGCGCTCATCCGCGCCTCCAAGGCCCTCGACGGACTTAAGACTGTCGAGGACGACGAGGCAGCCGGCGTGCTGGTCATCCGCCGCGCCGTTGAGGAGCCTCTGCGCATGATCGCCGCCAACGCCGGCTTTGAGGGCTCCGTGGTGGTCGAGAAGGTCCGCGAGGGCAAGAACGCCTTCGGCTTCAACGCCGCCGTTGGCAAGTTCGAAGACCTGTACGCCGCCGGCGTCATCGACCCCAAGAAGGTCACCCGCGTGGCCCTGCAGAACGCCGCCTCCGTGGCCAGCCTGCTGCTGACCACCGAATGCGCCGTGGCCGACAAGGTCGAAGAAAAAGACGACAAGAAATAGCGCGCATCGTGCCGACACGATTCCGCCAAGGCCGGGCCCGCAAGGGTCCGGCCTTTTTTATTTCCTGCCCCCCGGCCCTAATGCGCCCCACTCGTGGGACCGATAAGTTCAGCAACTGCCGCCATCGCACCGCGGTCAGGGCTCCGGGACAGACTAGGGAGGGGACCGGAGCCTTTTTTTTGCGCTCGCGCTTGCCTGGAACGGGAAACATGGCACGTAGCAGTTGTTGCAGCACTTGTCCGTAAAGGGGGCCTACCCATGCCCCACATCGAATGGCAAGACTCCCTGGTCCTTGGCATCAAGACTCTTAATGACCAGCACAAGGGCCTCGTGGAGACCATCAACAGCCTGCTGGACGCCAAGGACAACTCCGGCCAAGCCTGCCGTGCGCGGGAGGACGACCTGCGCTGAGGCAAGGCGCCAAAATGCTAGGCCCACCCGGGCGTCCGCTTCCCACGCGGCTTGCGCCACCATTGCCCTGCCCCCCCCGGTGTTGGCGCGTTCAAGCCCAATCCCCACGCCTTGCGTTGTTTTGAAAGGACCGCGACCGGCAGACCGCGCAGGTCATTGGTCCCACCGCCCGCAAAAGGCTTGCTGTTGACATTTCCCTTGTCCCAGACAAAAGCTACACCGCGAATGCGACTTTATTTGGAACGCTTCGCAGAACAGGCGTGGCAGAAGCGCCCGTCAACCTGTCGCCGGGACTGCCCGAACGCTTCCGCAGACAGGCCCACCCGGCAGAAACCAAGCGAAATGTGCGGGAGCCTATCGGCTCTTTTTTTTGCAGGAGACTCGTGTGGAGTACAGGAAAGAAATTGATGGGCTGCGCGCTGTCGCGATCCTCGGCGTGCTCTTCTACCACCTCAGGCTTTTCGTCCTGAGCGGGGGCTATCTCGGCGTCGACGTCTTTTTCGTCATCTCCGGCTTTCTTATCTCCTCCCTGTTGTTCGCCGAGGCGGAAACCACCGGCAGCATCTCCATCTCCAACTTCTACCTGCGCCGTTCCCGCCGGATTCTCCCCGCCCTCTTCGTCGTGCTTTCGGTAACCTTCATTCCCATTTTCTTCCTCATTGCAACGACTCCGGCCTTTGCCGTGTACGCGCGTTCAATCCCCGCCGCGGCGCTTTTCGTTTCCAACATTTTTTTCTGGCACAACTCCGGCTACTTCGCGGTCGAGGCCTTGCAATCCCCCTTGCTGCACACCTGGACCCTTGGGGTGGAGGAACAGTTCTACATCGTCATACCGTTCGTCATCCTTCTGCTTTCGATACGAAAAAACCCACGCGCGGCGACGAATATTTTCGTCTTGTCCCTGCTGCTTGCCCTGTCTTTCCTCTTTTGCCGCTACGGAAAACGCTACGTCGACAGCTACTTCATATTCTACATGCTGCCCACGCGCATGTGGGAACTGCTCACCGGAGTCGTGGCGACACTCGTCGTGAAACAATACAAGCCTGCGTCGCGCCTGAATGTCTGGGCTTGCGACGGCATCTCCCTGGCGGGCCTGGCGGCCATCATCGCGGCCTTCTGCTATTATGGCGAGTCGACCAACTTTGCCGAAAGATCGTTGGTCGTCGTGCTTGCCACAGCCTTGCTCCTTATTTTCTCTTCCGGCGGCCGGATCATTCGGTCCCTCCTTGGCGCCAGGCCAGCCCGCTTCATCGGAAACATCTCGTATTCCATGTACTTATGGCACTGGCCCCTCATCACGATCGCCTTTTTCCTGTCCGTCAAATATGACATCGCCGACTCCCCGGCGGTCAAGGCGCTCATCATTGCCGCGACGCTCCTATTGTCCACACTCTCTTGGAAATACACTGAAAAACCGCTCAGGGCCAAGAAGACGTGGCAGGCTCTCGCCAAACCGCTCGCCCTATACGCTTCAAGCGTCCTCGTTGTCTGCGCCCTTGGCTTCTCCTCGGTGACCACTACACACAAGCCCTACATTCTCGACAACGACCAGCTGCCGACACAGATGACCCTGGAACAGCTCAAGGAAGGCGAGGCCTACCATCTTGGTGCGCCCGGCAAGAAGGAGCAGTTCATATTGATCGGCGACAGCCACGCGCGCTGCAGCAGCCGGGCTCTTGACATCCTGGCCCGCGAGAAGGGCGTGGCCGGTCTGGCGGCGACCTATTCCAACGTGCTGCCCACCACAACCTTCAGAAACGCCGACATCGACATCGGACAAGAGATCGCCCGTTCCTGGCTGGACCTCATCGCCCAAAAGCAAATCAAGAACGTTGTCATCGCCTGCAACTGGAGCGCGCTGACAGTCGGAAAATTCTATTACAACAACAAAGTATTGCCACATGACGAGGTCATTCCGACCTTCGAACGGGAATTTTCCATGACCCTGCAGAAGCTTTTCGACCAAGGCTGTGACGTCTGGCTGGTCGAGCAGGTGCCATCTTGGCGGCGCGATCCGGTCCTTGCCGCCAACCTGAAAGGGACCTACCAGGAAGTCCCGGAGCGGGGGCTCCGGGGCCGGTTATTCGCAAGCCTGGAGCAACAGGTGGCGCAAAACCCTCACCTCCATATCCTGGATCCCTGGAACATCCTTGTCGCCAATGGCGCTTTGGCGTCTGTGCAGAATGGCAAGCTGCAGTACTTCGACGCCAACCACTTGACCCAAGATGGCGCGCGACGCCTTGTGGAGTTTTTCACGCCGGTTCTTGACGCGCTGCAGCGCGCTGGATGACCGACCGCCGACGAACGCGCGTCTAACGCAGACAACAAAAGGGCCCCTTCCAGCGTATGTCGCCGGAAGGGGCCCTTGCATTATGTGGGGCAGAGGTCCTCAGACCTTCTGGCTGGAGCTTGGGGGCAGCGCCCCCAGCCGCTTGCCGCTGCTACTTGGCGCGCCGCCTGCCCGCTGTTTTTCCACCGGACTTGCCGTCAGGTTTTCCGGTGCGCTTGGCCCCAGGCTTGCCTGGCCGCGCATCGGAACGCGAGCCGCCTGCTGGGCGCGCTTTGCCGGGGTGTTGTGGACGACGTTCCTGCCGCCCTCCGCCGTTTCCTTCGCGGCCGCTACGGTTCTGGGCGTCGTTCATGTCGCGGCGCTCCTCCTCCGTGGCGATGGGGCCGTCATGGACATCGGCGCTCTCGGACGCGGCCAGCTCCAGGTCGATCTCCAGCCTGTCGAGCGAGACATTGACCAGGCGCACGCGGACGGCTTGGCCCACCCGGATGACCTTGCCGGTGCGGTGCCCGACGAGCATCTCGCGTTCCTTGAGGTAGCCATAGTAGTCGTCCTGCATGTTCGCCAGGCGGATGAAGCCCTCGGCCAGCACCTCGGGCAGCTCGACCCAGAAGCCGTACTCGGTCATGCCGGAAACGACACCCGCGAAGACCTTGCCCAATTGGGGCTTAAGCACCATGCACACGTAGCGCTTCTGGCACTCGCGCTCGGCCTCCATGGCCACGCGCTCCCGCGCGGAAAGGTGCTGCCCCATCTCGGCCAGTTTCTTGAAGCCAGGAACAGGCAATTCCTTGTCCCCCAGGGCGACCTTGATGAGCCGGTGTACGATGAGGTCCGCGTAGCGGCGGATGGGCGAGGTGAAATGCGCGTAGGACTCGCTGGCCAAGCCATAGTGGCCCTCGTTTTCCGGCTGGTAGCGAGCCTGCTTCATGCTGCGCAGGACCAGACGGTGCACCAGGAATTCACGCTCCGTGCCCGCCACGGAGGCCAGCAGACGCCCAAGGGCCTCAGGCGTGAAATCCTCGTTGCTGAATCGGCCGGGATTCTTGCGCTTGAACGCGCGTTCGCCGTCCAGGCGGCCCAGCAGCGTATACAGGTTCTCCAGCTTCTCCTGGTCCGGCTCCGCGTGGACGCGGTACAGGCACGGCAAGGCGTGGGCGTGGAGGAATTCGCTCACGGCCTCATTGGCCGCAATCATGAACTCCTCGATGAGCTGGTGCGCGAAGTGCCGCACCTTGGGCTTCACACTCACGGGCTGGCCGGAGGGGTCGAACACCACCTCGCCCTCGGGCAGGTCAAAGTCCAGGCTGCCGCGTTCGATACGCCGCTGACGCATGGTGCGGGCCAGTTCCTCGGCCACATCCAGCATGGCGACGACAGCATCGCCCGCCTCGCCTACCAGCAAGGCGCGCGCTTCGGGCAGCTTGTCCACGCACACGTCGCGCGCGCGGGAATAGGTCAGCCGGGCATGGCTCTCGATGACCGCGTTCATGACGCGCACCTCGCCGGGCAGGCCGTCCGCGCCGTACTGCATGCGCACGGCCATGGAGAGCCGGGGCACATGCGGGTTCAGGCTGCACAGCCCGTTGGACAGGGCCTGGGGGAACATCGGTTCCACCGAGGACGGGAAGTAATAGGAGTTGCCGCGCTCGTAAGCCTCGCGGTCGAGCGCGCCGCCCAGGGGCACATAGTGGGCGACGTCGGCGATGGCCACCCAGAGCTCGTAGCCCTTGCCCTTGCGCGCGACGAAGATGGCGTCGTCGAAGTCCCGCGCCGTGGCCCCGTCAATGGTGACGAAGGGTGTCTTGCGCAGGTCCTCGCGGCCCCTGAAGTCGGCCTCGGCAGGCACGGCGGGCAGTTTTTCGGCCTCGGCCAGGGTGTCGGCCGGGAAATCCGTGGGCACACCGTGGTTGGCCTTGGTGAGGGCCTCCTGCACCTGGGCCAGGGTTTCTGGTCCCAGACGCGAGAGGATGCGGCCCTCCCACAGGGCGCTGTCCACCTGATCGCCGGGCGCGGCGAGGGCGATGTCGCCCTTTTGCAGGCCGAGCGCAGGGTCCACGTCGTGGGCCAGGATGGCGAAGTCCAGGCGCGGGTCCGTGGGCCGGCAGAGGAAGGCGTTGTCGCCGGTCTGGCTGGAAGCCGGGCGCATGATGCGCACGGGCAGCACTTGGCGGCCGCGCTCCAGGATCTCCACCACGCGGCCCTCGGCGTTGCGATTGCCCGTGCGTCCGCCAGCCTCGCGCGTGATGGCCACGCTCACGTGGTCGCCGTGCCAGGCCCCGGCAATGTCCTGGCCGAGGAACACGTCCTTCAGACTGGGGTCGTCGGGAATGAGGAAGGCCGCGCCGGAACGCTGGAGCTGCACCTTGCCCTTGACCAGGCGCACGCGCTCGGCCAGAGCATAGCCCCGGCCCAGGCGGATGAGTTTGCCCTGCGCCTCCAGGCCGTGGAGCATGTCGTCCACCAGGCCGCGCTTGCGGCGATGCAGGCCCAGCACGGGCAGAAGGTCTTCGGGCGAGAGGGGACGCCGGGACTCCTTGAGGAGCCGCAGCAGGGTGTTCGGGTCGGTGGGCAGCGGCGGGGCGCTGGGATTGCGTTTTTTCTTCAGTTTCACTTTGGTCTCGATGCGCGCTGAACGCGCGGGTTGGAAGGAAATTCTGGAGGTTGCAATGCGCGGCGCGGGGCAGTCGCCCTGGCGCGCAGAAGGACGGGGACGGCGGTCAGAGGAACTCCCTGACGGCCAGGGGATGATAGTGGGCCGCGAGCTCAGCGAAACGCGCCGAAAACCATTGGTCGAAAGTGGCGTCCGTGAACACGGACGGGCCGAAGGCCAGCTCTGTGCGCAGCACCCAGAAGCCCTCGGCTCCGGGGAGCTTGGCCAGCTTCACGGCGTCCTTGGCCGTCACCAGCACATGAGCCCCGGCGGCGGCGGCATGGATGCGCAGCAGATCCTGAGCGCTGAAGGCGTGGTGGTCGGCAAAGGGCAGCACGAGGCGCGGGGCGCGACCGAGGTACTGTTCGGCCGTGCTTGCGGCTTGGCCGGGATCGGCAATGCCCGTGGCCAGCACATAGTCCTCGCCGCCGAAATCCGCCGCGCGCCGGGTGCCATCCACGCGCATGAGGCCCTTGGGCTTGAGGCTGAAGCTGAACGCGGGCCGCCCGTAGGGCTCAAGCCGCAGGGCCATGGTCCGGGTCACGCCGTCGCTCAGCTCCGGGGGCGTCTTGACCAGGAAAGCCGAGGCGCGGGCAAGGGCAGCCTGCCCTTCCCGCCAAGTCCCGGCCGGGCACACGCGGTTCCAGCCCTCGGCCAGGTCCTGCGGGGTCAACAGCACCAGATCGATGTCGCGGGCTACGGGCAGGTGTTGGAAACCGTCGTCCAGGAGCACGAAATCAGGGTCGAAACGCTCGTAGGCCCAGGGGCCGGAGCGCCTGCGTTTCGGATCCACCACCACGCGCGCCAGGGGGTGCGAGCGGGCCAGAAGCAGGGGCTCGTCGCCGCACGCGGCCGGGTCCGCCGCGCGGGTGACAAGCAGGGGCAGACGGCCGGGCTTGGCCCCATAGCCGCGCGTGAGCACCACGGCATGCTCCTCGCGCTTGCCCGCCCAGTGCAGGATGTGGCCGCAGAGGGGCGTTTTGCCGCTGCCGCCCCAGCCGATATTGCCCACGCTGACAACGGGACAGTTGGGCCGCCACACGTCCAACCGGCCGGTCTCAAAGGCCCAGCGGCGCAGACGCATGAACAGCCCGTAGAGCACGCCCAGGGGAATCAGGGCTGGCTTCAGGCGGCGTTGCAGTTCGAGTATGTCCGGCATGGAGGGAACGCGGGGCCGCCGCTCTGTGGGCGGCCCCGCGCAGGGTTCGCGGCTAGTCGCGGCTGGAGCCAAAGAGGCGCAGCAGCATGAGGAAGAGGTTCAGGAAGTCCAGGTACAGGGTGAGCGCGCCCAGGATGGTGCCGCGGCGGATGGCCGTGCCGTCGCCCAGGGGCACGGCTTCGCCCATGTACTTGAGCTTCTGCGTGTCATAGGCCGTGAGGCCCGTGAACACGAGAACGCCGATGACGGAGATGATGAAGCTCATGCCCGAGCTGCGCACGAACATGTTCACCACCGAGGCCAGGACGATGCCGATGAGGCCCATGAACATGAAGCTGCCCATGCCGGTCAGGTCGCGCTTGGTGACCATGCCGTAGATGCTCATGGCTCCGAACATGCCGCCGGTGACGACGAAGGCCTGAAAGATGCTCGCGGCGCTGTACACGAAAAAGATGGACGACAGGGTCAGGCCCGTGAGTGCGCTATAGGTCGCGAACATGAGGCTGGCCGTGGAGGCGGACAGCTTGTTGATGGCGGCGGAAAGTCCGATGACCAGGCCGAACTGCGCCACCACCAGCACCATCATAAGGCCGGGGCTCTTCAAGAGCGTCACGCCCAGCGGGCTCGCGGCGGTGAACCAAGCCACGGCGGCGGTAATGAGCAGCCCCAGGGACATCCAGCCGTACACGCCGCGCATGAACGCGTTGACCGTGTCGGCCCGGCTGATAGCCTGGGCGCCGGGATAGCTGGGATATTGAGCCATTGTGCGATCCTCCTTCGAAGGAATACAAACGAAACTTACGTGCGGAAAATCCGCGAATCTTATTTAGGATAAGCGCCGCCGGACGCTTTGGCAAGAGGGACGGCCCAGCGCCCTCCCGGCGGAACTGCGATCCTAGCCGCGCCCGTTGTTCCTGAGCAGCGTCTTGAACCCGTGGGGCTGGCAGCGCAGATACTGCGGCGGGCAGTCCACCTGGGCGTCCAGGAGCGCCGCCGCGTGCCACGGCCAGCGCGGATCAAACAACATGCCCCGGGCCAGGGCCACGGCATCGGCCTGGCCGCCCGCGACGATGCCCTCGGCCTGGCCGGCCTCGGTGATGAGGCCCACGGCGATGGTGGCGAGTCCGGTTTCCCTGCGGATGGCCGAGGCGAAGGGCACTTGGTAGCCCGGCCCCACGACGATCTGCTGGTCCGGCGAAAGCCCTCCCGAGGACACATGGATATACGCCGCGCCCAGAGCCTTCAGCCTGTGCGACAGCGCGATGCTCTGCTCCACATCCCAGCCGCCGTCGACCCAGTCCGAAGCCGAGATGCGCACGCCGAGCGCCAGCGGCGCGGGCAAAACCTCGCGCAGGGCCGCAAAGACCTCCAACACCAGGCGCATGCGGTTCTCCAGGCTGCCGCCGTACTCGTCGGTGCGCCGGTTGGACAGGGGCGAGAGGAACTCGTGCAGCAGGTAGCCGTGGGCCGCGTGCAGCTCCACGGCGTCGACCCCCAGGCGCGCGGCGCGCTTGGCCGAGGCCACAAAGGCGTCGCGTATGCGCGCGATGCCCGCAAGATCAAGCTCCTTCGGGGCCAGATCGCCGGGGGTATACGGCAGAGGCGAGGGCGCCACGGGCAACCAACCGCCGACATCGGGTGGGGTGAACTGCCCTCCCTGCCAGGGCAGCGCGCATGAGGCCTTACGACCCGCATGGGCCAACTGCACAGCCACGGGGATGGACGAATGCTTGCGGACGGCGTGCAGCACCCGGCCGAGCGCCGCCTCGGTGGCGTCGTCATACAGGCCCAGGTCCGCGGCGCTGATGCGTCCCTCGGGCTCCACGGCCGTGGCCTCGGTGATGAGCAGACCCGCGCCGGAAAGAGCCAAGCCGCCCAGGTGCATCAGGTGCCAGTCCTGGGCCTGGCCGTCCTTGGCCGAATACTGGCACATGGGCGCGACGATGATGCGGTTCTGCAGGGTGAGCGGACCAAGGGCCAGGGGGGAGAACAAGGTGCTCATTGGCAGGACTCCTGAAAAAGGTTTGATGACGCTGCCAACATAAACAGCCCGGCCGCGAGAAGCAACCTTCCCCAAGAGAAAAGCTGCCGCGCTGGCGGCGGCCGCAAGGCCAGCCTACTCCAGACGCTTCCAGAAGTTCAGTTCGGACGGCCCGGCGATACGCGGCCCCATGTCCTCGCGGAAGGTGGCCAGGGCGGCGGCGGCGCTGTGGACCTCCAGTGCGTCCTTGTCTTGCCAGCGCTCATAGAAGAGCACGCGCTTCGGATCCTCGGCGTGGACATGGGCGGCATACGCCAGGCAGCCCGGCTCCTGGCGCACGGCGGCCACCAGCGCGGCCAGCGCCTCCAGCACGGCATCGTCCACGGACTCACGGAAGCTCAGGACCGCCAAAAGGGTGATGATTTCCTGCTCCAACATTCTGCCTCCTCTTGTGCATGCGCTTCGCATGGCCCACTGTTTACCCCTCTGCGCGTGCGGACGCAAACCCAGCCAACGCGCCCTTTGTCCAGCTGCCCGCCAAAGCAGAGGGCTCTTCCCGGCGGAGAAACCGCCGGGAAGAGCCCATATTTCTTAGCCCACTCTCCCTTGCGGGGACCGGGGGGCTTAAGCCCCCCGGTCTGCGGCGCATCTTCTACTTACTCTTCGCATACCATCCGCTGGACTTGGTGAGCAGATCCTGCACGCGGCCCACCAGGGCGTGGGGGTCGGTCAGGTAGCCTTCCAGCAGCAGCGCGGATTCGAAGAGCTGGCGCGCGGCCTGCTCAACAAACGGGTCGTTGCCGTCGGACTGGTTCAGGTCCGCCAGATTGCGGACAAGCGCATGGTTCGGATTCAGCTCCAGCACCTTCTTGGGCACGGAGTTGTCGTGGTTCATGGAGCGCATGATCTTGTCCATGCTGGAGGTGGTGTGCCCGTCTGGATTCACCAGGCAGCAGGGGCTGCCGGTGAGACGCGAGGACGCGCGCACATCGGCCACGCCATCGCCCAGAACGGCCTTGACGCGCAAGAGCAGGGCCTCCAGAGCGTCCTTTTCCGGAGCCGGGGCGCTGTCGGTCGGGGCCTCGGTCTCCACGTCGGGCAGCTTGGCCAAATCCTCGGGCTTTGCCACCTCGGCGGGCACCATTTCGAATTCCTTGTAGGTGTGCAGGGCGTCCATGACGAACTCGTCGATGGGCTCGAAGAGGTAGAGCACCTCCACGCCCTTCTTGCGGAAGATCTCCAGGTGCGGATTGAGCTTCAAGGCCTCGCGGCTGGGGCCGAAGGCAAAGTAGATTTTCTTTTGGTCCAGCTTGGCGCGGGAGATGTAGTCGTCGAACGACACAAGATCGTCGGCGGCCTCGCAGGCGCTGGAGTTGAAGCGCAGCAGACCTGAGAAGGTTTCGCGATTCACGAAATCCATATACCCGGCCTTGAACACGCGGGAGTGCTCGCGCCAGAATTTGGCGTACTTCTCCTTGTCCTCGGCCATCTTACCCAGCTGCCCCAGGATCTGCTTGGTGAGCGTGGTGTTGATCTTGCGGATGAGGCGGTTGTCCTGGAGGGTCTCGCGCGAGATGTTGAGCGGCAGGTCCTCGGTATCGACCACGCCGCGCGTGAACATGAGGTACTGCGGGATCAGGTCCTTGTTCTGGTGCTGGATGAGCACGCGGCGCACGTAGAGGTCAAGGCCCCAGTCCTCGCGATCAAAGCCCATGAAGTCCTTGCTCTTCTCGGGGAGGAAGCAGAGGGCGTTGAACTGCACGGGCGCGTCCACGCTGGTGTGCAGCACGTCCATGGGCTCGTCCATGTCATAGGTGAGGAAGGAGTAGAACTCCTTGTACTGTTCTTTGGTGATCTGGAACTTGGGCTCACGCCACAGGGCGGGCACGGTGTTGGCGCGCTCGCCGTTCACCAGGATGGGGAAGCCGATGAAGTTGGAGTGCTTACGGATGATGTGGCGCAGGCCCTCCACGTCGGTGAACTGCTCGGCCTGATCGTCCTTCAGGCGCACCTCGATGGAGGTGCCTCGCGCGACCGTCTCGCCGTCCTCCGCGCCGTTGCCGGAGGTGAGTTCGCGGATGGTGTACGCGCCCTGGCCGTCGCTGGTCCATTCCACGGCCAGCGAGCCCTCGCGGTGGCTCCTGGTGCGGATGCACACGCTGTCGGCCACCATGTAGACGGAGTAGAAGCCCACGCCGAAGCGGCCGATGATGCCATCCGCGCTGCCGCCGGAATCTTTCAGGGCCTTCAAGAAGCTGGCCGAGCCGGAGTGGGCGATGGTGCCGATGTTCTCCACAAGCTCGGCCTCGGTCATGCCGATGCCGTTGTCGGAGATGGTGAGGGTCTTCTTGTCCTTGTCCGCCTCGATGCGGATCTCAAGGGGGGCGTCGTCGTCCGTGGCGGAGTCGGCGGTGGTGATGCGCAGCTTGTCCAGCGCGTCGGAGGCGTTGGAAACCAACTCGCGCAGAAAAATTTCGCGCTCGGTGTACAGGGAGTGGACGAGGATCTCGAGCAGTTGTTTGATTTCGGCTTTGAACTCGTAGGTTGCCTGTGCGGCCATGGGCGTCTCCTTGCTGCTTTGGTCGGTGAAAACTTCAACGTTCTGCCTTCAACCGCACAAGGCCCCGTTTGCACGGGGCCTTGGCTTGGCTGAGGAGGATTCGGGCCATCGGCGGGGAGGAGGTCCCCGTTCGGACGAAAGGTGTGGCGCTTTCGTCCTGGCTTTAGGTAGTCATGCCCTTGATCTTGTCAAGCAGGTACTTCTCCATCTCGCGACGGTCCTTGCGCAGGCGGATGAGTTCGGCCTCCAGCACCGTGAGCTTGGTCTTGAGCTCGGAGTTCTCCACAGCCATGCGCGCGACCTCGTCCGCGTTGGCGTTGAGCCGTCCGCAGGTGTCCTCGACCACGGCCTTGATGGCCGTCAATTCCTCAACCTCCAGCCCCGGGGGCAGGGCCTCGCGGTTCTCGCCCGCGGGCAGGCCGGACAGGTGCTGGCGCAGGCCCTCGCCGATGCCGCGGGCGATCTCCTGGCCCATCTCCTTGCCGATGGCGGCGGCCATGCGCACGGCGGCGTCGGCCAGCGCGGCCTCGGAGGCCGCCTCGCGCGGATTGCGGAAGGAAAAGGGCGCGTCCGAGCCGGGCGCGAGCGGGTCGCCGTCCATGGCCGCCGTGAGGGGAAAGCTTTTGCCCAAGGTCTCCATGACATCCTGAGTGCTGTGGCCCAGACTGAACATCTCGGCGATGACGCGGAACACGTCCACGGCCTCGGGCCGGAAGCGCTTCTGCCGACCGGAGCCGGAACTCGGCAGGTGCTGGGCGAAACGGTTCTTCCAGTAATGCACGGTGGATTCGGGCACGCCCAGCTTGCGGGCGATTTCGGCCACGGAGAGCAAGCGTTCGTCCGATGACACGGGCAGCCTCCTCTGAATAGGCGCAATCAGGCGTTTACGGGGGAAGATTTCTCTTCAGCCTTACACCAAGCACGGCTCTCCCACAAGACCGCCGCGCGGGACGCAGAAATTTACGGCCTCCCGCTTGACAAGTATTTTGCTTTTGCAATATTTGTATCTCATAAATTTTCGAAATGGAAAATTTACAGAAGAGGAATTCACGCATGAAGAAAATTCTTGATGTCGCCGACCGCAGACTGGTGGCTGCGCTGGCGCAGGACGGACAAGCCTCCGCCGCCGAGCTGGCCGAGAGCCTGGGCGTCACCGCGCCCACCATCCGCGCGCGCATGAAGAACCTCATCGGCCAGGGCCTCATGCGCGTGGCCGGGCTGGTGGACCCCTTCCAGGTCAAGGGGCTGTCCGTGGCCCTGGTGGGCATCAAGCTGCAGACGCAGATGCAGCTCGACGAAAAGCTGGAGGAGATCTCCCTGCTGCCGGACGTGAACTGGGTGGCCGCCGTCACCGGGCGCTACGACATCCTCGTCGAGGTGGTGACCAGCGAGGACATCGCCGACCTGTACAATTTTCTCGATCAGGCTCTTTCCGGCGTGGGCGGCATCGCGTCCAGCGAATCGTTTGTGGTCATGAAGGCCAGGCGCAAGTGGATTCCCCTGCCCAAGGGAGCGCGCACCTGGTTCAGCGAATAGGCGACAACTTTTACATCACCCAAAGGAGTTTTCCATGATCATCGGTATCCCGAAGGAAATCAAAACCCTGGAAGATCGCGTTTCCATGACCCCCGGCGCTGTCGAGACCCTTATCCGCCGCGGCCACTCCGTGCTGGTTGAAGCCGGCGCTGGCGTGGGCTCCGGCCTGTCCGACGAGGAATACAAGGCCGCTGGCGCCAAGATGGTCAGCGCCGCCGAAGCCTGGGGCGCCGAGATGGTCATCAAGGTCAAAGAGCCCATGGCCGCCGAGTACAAATACCTGCGCGGAGACCTGCTGCTCTTCACCTACCTGCACCTGGCCGCTGACGAGACCCAGGCCAGGGCCCTCTTGAAGGCCGGCACCACCGGCGTGGCCTACGAGACCGTCCAGCTGGCCGACCGCTCCCTGCCCCTGCTGGTGCCCATGAGTGAAGTGGCCGGCCGCATGGCCACCCAGGTTGGCGCGCACTACCTGGAGAAGAATCAGGGCGGCCGCGGCATGCTGCTGGGCGGCGTTCCGGGCGTGACCCCGGCCAACGTCGTGGTCATCGGCGGCGGCGTGGTCGGCACCAACGCAGCCAAAATTGCCGTGGGCATGGGCGCCAAGGTCACCGTATTCGACCTTTCCCACGCCCGTCTGCAGTACCTGGACGATATCTTCGGCAACCGCATCACCACCATGACGTCCACCGAGCCCAACATCCGCGCCGCCGTGAAGGACGCGGACCTGGTCGTCGGCGCGGTGCTCGTGGTTGGCGCAAAGGCCCCCAAACTCGTCACCCGCGACATGATCTCCACCATGCGCCCGGGTTCCGTCATCGTCGACGTTGCGGTTGACCAGGGCGGCTGCATCGAGACCACCAAAGCCACGACCCACGACAAGCCGACCTACGTTGTGGACGGCGTGGTGCACTACGGCGTGGCCAACATGCCCGGCGCCGTGCCCCGCACCAGCACCTTCGCCCTGGTGAACCAGACCCTGCCCTACGCCATCAAGCTGGCGGCCAAGGGCGTGGACGCCCTGCGCGAAGACCCCGCCCTGGCGCTGGGCCTGAACACCTACAAAGGCAAGCTGACCTGCCCGGCCGTCGGCGAAGCCCTCGGCATCCCGGCCATCACTCCGGCCGAGGCTCTGGCGTAGTCCCCCTCCGCCAAGGCTGACGCATTTAGCCCCCGGCTCAGAGATGAGGCGGGGGCTTTTTTGCGCCAAACGGCAATCGAAGCTTGCTGTGGTGGCGCCTCCGGGAGTAAGAACCGCCCCGGCATGCCTACCGGCACGGTGGGCCCCACATATAACGTTGCTACGGGATCAGCAAATGCACACCCCCTCCACCACGGCCATACGCACAGCACGCCCCCTCGTCTTCGCCACACAGATGCTGTTTGTTGGCCTCATGGCCATCGGCTGCGCGCCACAGCCGCCCGCGCAGCCCGCGCCACAGATACAGGCACAGGCCGCGCCGCAAACCGGCGTCGCCTTCCTCGGCTACCTTGTGGGCAAACACGGCCAGCAGCTCACCGGGCACGATATCCGCAACACCCCGCCCTTCAGCACGGCCTACCGGGCGCTTTTGCGGCGCAACAAGCTGCGGGAGGCCTGGCTGACGCACTTCAACGGCCCAGGCACGCCGGTGCGCAAGGTGGCCGTCAGCGGCGCGGAGTATCTGCACGTCAATGGCTGCAAGGCGCACAGCTGCGGCGGGAACAACATTGAGGTCCTGTACAGCCACGAGACGAAGGCCATCTACGCGCGGCTTACGCAGAATAGTGAGAGCCGCTGGCTGGGCGACCCGTCGGACGAGATCAAGCAGGCCTTCACGCAGTTGGAATCCGTCGCTCCGCCCCGCTAGGACGAGGCGTAAGACCTCCGCATGATTACGTACAATATGGAGTCGGCCTCTATTGGTCAACGTTTCGCGCCATCCCCTCGTTAACCTCTCCCCTTGCCAACCCTGCGCGGGGTGGCTATAGCCTGCCCCATTATGACAAAAGACCTCATCATCGTTGAGTCACCCGCGAAGGTGAAGACCATCGGCAAATTCCTGGGCAAGGACTACGCCGTGGAGGCCTCCGTGGGCCACGTGCGCGACCTGCCCAAAGGCGACATGGGCCTGGACGAGGAGCACGGTTACGCCCCGCGCTACGAGATCATCAAGGGCAAGGAAGACGTGGTGGGCCGCCTGCGCAAGGCCGCCAAGGCCGCGAATCATGTCTTTCTGGCGCCCGACCCGGACCGCGAGGGGGAGGCCATCGGCTGGCACGTGGCCGAGCTCATCAAAGGCCAGAACAAGAACGTCAGCCGCATCCAGTTCAACGAGATCACCGCCCGGGCGGTGAAGGAGGCGCTGGAGAACCCGCGCCCCATCAACCAGGACCTCGTGGGCGCGCAGCAGGCGCGGCGCGTGCTGGACCGGCTCGTCGGCTATAAAATTTCGCCCATCCTGTGGAAGCACGTGAAGCGCGGCATCAGCGCCGGGCGCGTGCAGAGCGTGGCGCTTCGGCTCATCGTGGACCGCGAGCGCGAGCGCCGGGCGTTCCAGCCCGTGGAGCACTGGGCGCTCAAGGTGCGTCTTGCCGGGGCCAATCCGCCGCCCTTCCGCGCCGACCTGTGGAAGGTGGGGACCAAAACCGTAACGCCTGGCCTGGCGGAGATCGGAAGCAAGGACGCGGCGGACGCGCTGGTCCAAAACGTTCGCGCCGGGCAGTTCACCGTGGAGGGCGTGGAGGAGAAGGAGCGCAGCAAGAGCGCGCCGCCGCCGTTCACCACGTCGAGCCTGCAACAGGTGGCCAACCGCGCGCTTGGCTACCCGGCCAAGAAGACCATGGGCACGGCGCAGAAGCTTTACGAGGGCGTGGAGCTGGGCGACCGCGGCACCGTGGCGCTCATCACGTACATGCGTACCGACTCCGTGCGCATCGCCGACGAGGCGAAGAAGGCCGCGCACGACTTCATTTTGTCCGCCTACGGGCCGGACTACGCCCCGGCCAAGGTGCGCGCGTACAAGACCAAGGAAGGCGCGCAGGACGCGCATGAGGCCTGCCGTCCGGTCGACGTGGCCCTGACCCCCGACTCGGTAAAGCAGTTCCTGCCTGCCGACCAGTTCAAGCTCTACCAGCTCATCTGGCGGCGTTTTGTGGCTTCGCAGATGAGCCCGGCCAAGTTCCACGACACGATCGTGACCGCGAAGAACGGCGCGACCTTGTGGCGGGCCAAGGGCGAGCGCCTGCTCTTCCCCGGCTTCCTGAAGGTGCAGGGCCTGGAGGCCCCGGACCCGGACGCCGAGGCCGAGGATGGCCAGAACAGTTCAGCCCAACTGCCCAAGCTGACCATCGGCGAGCCCCTGGAGCTGCAGGACCTGACGAGTGAGCAGAAGTTCACCCAGCCGCCCCCGCGCTACACCGAAGCCACGCTCGTCAAGGCGCTGGAAGAGGAAGGCATCGGCCGACCCAGCACCTACGCCGCCATCATCAGCACACTGCAGGACCGCGAGTACGTGGCCATGGAGGAGAAGCGCTTCGCCCCCACCGAGCTCGGCAGCACCGTGAGCGATAAGCTGGTGGCGCACTTCGCAACGCTCATGGACATCGGCTTCACCGCGGGCATGGAGGCCAAGCTGGACGAGATCGCCGCGGGCGGGCGCGCCTGGGAGGCGGTCATCGAGGAATTCATGGCCGAGTTCATCCCGGCGCTGGAGAAGGCCGGCGCCGAGATGCAGCGCGCCACCATCGACTCCGGCGTGCCCTGCCCGGAGTGCGGCAAGCCCATGCACGTGAAGTTCGGCAAAAACGGCGAGTTCCTGGGGTGTTCCGGCTACCCGGAGTGCAAGGCCATCCGCGAGTTCACGCGCGACGACCAGGGCAACATCCTGCCGCAGGACAAGCCCCGGGATGAGATCACGGACATTTTGTGTGACCTGTGCGGCAAGCCCTTTGCCGTCAAGACCCCGCGCAAGGGCCGTTCGCACGACCCCTTCCTGGGCTGCTCCGGCTACCCGAAGTGCAAGAACATCAAAAACTTCAAGCGCGATGAGTTCGGCAAGATCATCGTGCTCGAAGCGCCGGAGGAGATCCCGGCGGGCACCTGCCCGGAATGCGGCAAGCCCATGGTCATCAAGACCGCGCGCCGGGGCAGCAAATTCATCGCCTGCACGGGCTACCCGGCCTGCAAGCACACCGAGCCCCTGCCCACGGGCGTGGCCTGCCCCGAGCCAGGTTGCTCCGGCCAGATGGTCGAGAAGACTTCGCGCCGGGGCAAGGTGTTCTACTCCTGCTCGCGCTACCCGGACTGCTCCTTCTCACTGTGGGACCGCCCGGTGCTCGGCCCCTGCCCCAAGTGCGACTTCCCCCTGCTGGTGGAGAAGCACAGCAAGGCCAAGGGCTCATTCATCGCCTGCGGCAACAAGGAATGCGACTACGTGAAAGAGCCGGAATAGGCGAAACGCCAGAGGCTTTGGCGCGACAAAGACCGGGGGGATTTATTCCCTCCGGCCTTTTGTTTTGCCCGGGTGCTGGGCCATTGGGCTAAAGCGGCCCCTTGGCCGCTTCGAAGAGCACCGCGCCGCTCTTGCGCAGGGCGGCCTTCTCCTCCGGAGCCAGGAGCACGTGTGGAAGTTACACCGCCAGGCCCTGCCGCTGGGCGATGAGCTCGAATGCACGCTTGGTGAGTTCCGTGATGTTGGGCTTGGAGATCTGCTCGTCCGCGCCCACGCTTTCGCCCTTATGGCGCAGCCGGTCGGTGATGAGCGAAGAGAACAGGATGACCGGCAGTTCCTTGAGCACGGGGTCGTCCTTCACCCGCTTGGTCAGGTTATGGCCGTCCATGACCGGCATCTCGATGTCCGAGACCAGGATGTCCACGAGGTCGGTCAGCGCGACGCCCGTTTCCGCGGCCTTCTGCTTCAGGCCGACCAGGGCGTCCCAGGCCTCCTGGCCGTTGACCGTCTGCGTCACCTCGAACCCGGCCTTTTCGAGCATGGAGCCGATCATGCGGCGGATGCTCGTGGAGTCATCGGCTATAAGCGCGCGATAGTGCTCCTTCTTGGTCGGCCGGTTCGTCTCCTCGATCTCCTCCAGGGCCGCTTCCTCGATCTTCATGGCCAGGCCCGGGTTCAGGTCGGCCAGGATCTTCTCCATGTCGAGAATGAGCAGAATGCGGTCCTCAAAGCGCACCACGCCGGTGACGCTGGAGCCGGAATACTCGTTCAGCTGCTTGCCCGGAGGCTCCACCTGGGTCCAACTCAGGCGGTGGATGCGCGTGACCCCGGAGACCATGAAGGCCGACGTGATGCGGTTGAACTCGCTGACGATGACCTTGGTGTCTTCCTTCGGGGTGAACATCTGCTTGCCCAGCCACAGGGCCAAGTCCACCAGGGGAATGATGCGCGAACGCAGGTTGAAGGCGCCAAGCACGGAGGGATGCGGAATCTCGGGCAGCTGCGTCACCACGGGCATGCGGATGATCTCCAGCACCTTGGCCACATTGACGCCATAGAAGCCCCGATACGTCTGGCCCGTGACGGGATCTTTCTCGTCAATAAAAAATTCCACCAGCTCAAGCTCGTTGGTGCCGGACTCGAGCAGAATATTCGTTTGGCTCATGGGCCCTCCGCGGAGTGGAGCGAAAGTTTCTCAACAAGTATGACCTATCCGACTTTACCGGACCTGTAAACTGCGTAGTCACACACAATGGAGAAATATTGACACCCCGCCCAGAGGCATGCCGGAATCCAATGCAAATACCCGTGGCGCCATACGGGCGCGGGGAGGGGCAGGCCTTGTCTTTTCAGCCTTCCCGGGCGTTTTAGTCCTTGACTTTTAGCGTGGACTGGACCTAGTTCTAATATGTAATTTACAAATACTTTAGATTTTCTCACGCATTTTTTTACGCATTGCGTGAGAGTCCGACACACCGCCCCCCAGCTGTGTCGCTTTAGATGCTGCAATTGCGTGGCATTTTCGTCTAACGCCAACCGGGGGGCAACTGGGGCACACGTGAACCTTAAGCAACGGCTTACCTCTACAGAAAACCTGCTGCGCTCCATACGCGGCGGAGAGGTTCCCGTATCCCCTGCTCCGGGAAGGGTCGAGCCGGACATTTCCACAAAACCATCCATCTGGGCCCGCCGCGTTTCCCTGGGCGAGGTATTTTCCGGCCTCGCCCGCCGCCCCAAGGCCGCAGCACCGCTTGCCAACGCGACTTCCGACGCGTTCGCACCAGCGCAACCCGCCGAGACACCTGCCGCGGCTCCCGCCGCACCGTCTCCAAAGCCCGCCGCCAAGCCCTTCTGGACCCGCCAGATTCGTTTCGGGCGCAACGGCAAGCCCCTCAGCATCGGCATAAGCATTTCCGGCTCGATGCTGTGCATTGCGGTCATACGTAACGCCTCCGGGGTCATTGCCGCGGCCCGGCGCTTCCCCATGGGACCAGACCAGGCCCCGGGTGAAAAGGCCTTTGCGCCGCTCTTGCGCGAAAGTCTTGCCACCATGGGCTTCGCGGACGCCAACGCGGACATCTGGCCCGTGTTGCGCTCCTCCGACCTGGACCTGAACGTGCTCAGCGTGCCCAAGCTTTCAGGCGGCAAGCTCGATGCGGCGGTCTACTGGACCCTGCAAAAAGAAAAGAAATTCGTCGAGGCCGAGTACATCCTGGACTATCTGGTCCTGGGACCGGCGGCCGAATCCAAGGACCCCAAGCTCGACGTGCTGACCTGCCTGGCACGCCGGGCTGATGTGGAACGTCTGCGCGGCAGCTTCCGCGATGCAGGCTGCCCGCCAGCCGGTATCACCGCCATCCCCAACGCCTTCCTGGGGCTCTACCGCCGGCGCGGCGCGCCAGCTGGCTATACCCTGGCCGCAAATATCCACGTGGAGCCGGACTTCTCCGCCATCGGCCTGTACACCAAGGACCGCCTGCTGTTCAGCCGCTTCATCCGTTCCGGTGCGGGCAGCATGGCCGAAGCCCTGGCGGAGTATTTCCAGGAACAGGCCAAGCCCAGGCCCGCAGCGTTGGACGACATGGAGCTGCCCCTGCCCGGCGCCCGCACGCCCGCTCAGGAGGCCGCACAGGAGCAGCCAGTCCTGCCCCTGGACGCCGAGCAGGCCCAGGCCCTGCTGCGCCACGTGCTGCTGGGTGCGCCCAAGCCTGACTTCGCCACCCAGGCCCATCTGCTGAGCCCCGCGCAGATGATCGACATCATCGCCCCGGCCATCGAACGGCTGGCCCGGCAGGTGGAGCGCACCCTGGACTACTACGCGGGCAGCCAGCAGCTGCGTTGCGACGCCCTGCACCTGAGCGGCGAGATCTTCGCCTCTCCGGCCATCGCTCAGGCCCTGGCAGGACAGCTCGGCTTTCCGGCCGTGGTTTTCGACGCCGTGCACATCGTGGACGACGGGGCCGAGCTCGTGGCTCCGGAAGAACGCATGGCCATGGCTCCGGCCATGGCCGCGGCGCTTTCGCAGCCGGGCAAGGGCATCAATCTTGTCGCCAACTACAAGGGCCGCACGGCAGAGGAGGCCAAGCGCACCGTCACCCATTTCCTGCTGCTCGGCCTGGCCACGCTCATGGTGCTCATCGGTTGCGCGGGAATCCTCATGGAACACGCGACGGCCGCAAAGCGCAAGGAGCTCGCAGAAATCAAGAGCAGGCTGGCCAGCATGGGCCCCACCCTTGACGAGCGAACCCTCCTGAACTCGGTAGAGCTGTTCAAGGCGCGCCAGAGCGCCCTGCGCGAGGCCTCCGACCGACTGCTGGCCCCGGCCGCGCTGGCGGAGATCGCCAACCGCGCCCCGGACAGCGTGCGCATCCTGAATTTCACCGCGGAGTACCCGGCGCCGGAACCCGCCAAACCCGGCCAGCCGCAGCAGCCCGGCCAGCCGAAGCCCCCCCAGGCCCAGCAGCCGGGGCAAGCCCCCGGCTCCACCGGCTCCATCGTCCTTGAGGGGATGGTCACGGGGGACCGGGCCGATTTCGACGCGGCCCTGTCGCGCTTTATCCTGGCGCTGCAGGCCTCGCCCATGTTCACCATGCCCCTGGTCAACGAGTCCGGGCTCAAGGATCTGGACGCTGGCGGGCAGGTGCTGCATTTCACCATGCGCCTAGGGGTGAAGTGATGGCCCTGCGGCTTGACATGCCTGTGACCCTGTCCCCGGAGATGCGCCAGCTGGCCATGCGCATCGGCCTCGGGGCGCTGGTGGTGCTGCTGACGGCCTACGTGCTGGTGGGCATGCCCCTCCTGGAAGGCCGCAAGCTCGATGCGAGCATCACTGAGACGAAGCTCCAGTTGGACGGGCAGCAGAAACTGCTGCCGACCATCGCCAGCATCAGCGCGGGCGCGAGCAACGCGACACTGACCGCGATGGAGGCTCCCAAACCGGTGCCCGTGCCCCGCGCCCAGGCCTACCTCATGACCGACCAGCTGAAGAACATGGCCACGGCCGTGGGCCTGGAAACCCTGGACGTGACCCTGAACACCGCCGGCATGGCCCAGGACCCGGACACCATCCAGGCCCAGGGCATGTTCTCCGGCCAGAACGACGGTGTGCGCGCCTTTTTGATTGAGCTCGCCCGCTTGCCTAGCCTCGCACGCGTTGAGCGGGTGGAGATACGGGCTGTGGATGGACACCTGGAGATGATGGTTCTGCTGCGCATCGCCCTCGGCGGGTAGTAGCGCATACGGCGGCCGGCGGTTCCGGCCCTTGGCATAGAGTGACCGCAGAGACGACGCAATTTGGGAAGGCATGGAGAAACGGGAAAAAATACTGCTCGGCGTCATGGGCGCCACCCTTGTGGTGGCGGGCATGGTGTTTTTCTCCGGCCCCGCGAATGTTCCCGGCCCTCCCGGGGCCGCCGCGCCGCAGATCAACATGGGGGAGATGACCCAGGGCGTGGAGCAGGCCAAACTGACGGCCGGACAGGCCTACCGCCTGAGCCTGCTGGCCCAAAACTCTACGGCCGACCCGTTTTACGGCGGCATCGGCGGCCTAGCCCAGGATGACTCCGGCCAGGACAACGCCCAAGCCCTCGTTTACAGCGGGTACATCAAAATCGGGCTGAAGGTTTTCGCCGTGGTGAACGGGATCGAATACGCTTGCGGCGACCAGTTGGCCGAGGGCGGTTACGTGGTGAAGGCCATCGACAAGAACGCCGTGTTGTTGGAGCGAACGGATAGCTCCAACGGCCACAAATCCACAAAACGCGTTCCCCTCGTGGAGGACGACACGGACAAAATCCGCATACGGGTGGTCAAACAACGATGAACCGAAAGCCAACCATAATCCTGGGGCTCATGGTCACGCTTTTGGCCGCCCTTGCCACGGGCTGCGCCTCGCAGAACAAGCCCCTCACCCCGGTGGAAACCGCCGCCGAGACGTGGAAGGCCATGGAGCAGCAGTCGCAGGGGCATTCCCCCCGCGGGAAATTCCTGCTGGATGAGCCTCCGGTGGTCATCGACAGCCCGGTCGACACCGAAGCGGCCAAGCGAGCGGCGCAGCCCAAGCTGTCCACGTTGCGCATGAGCCTCAGGATGCACAACGCGGACATCGTGGCGGTGCTCCAGGCCCTGTCGCGCGCGGCGAACAAGAGCATGGTCTTCAGCCCGGCCGTCAGCGGCACCATCAATGTCAACATTGTGGACCGCCCCTGGGACGAGATCTTCACAGGCATCCTGTCCGCCAACCAGCTTACGTACAGCTTCGACGGCGACACCATCCGCGTCATGGCCACTGCGGACTTGAAGGGCGAGCTCGACCTGGAGACCATCCGCCACAAGACCATGGCCGAGCGTGCCTTCGCCCTCAAGGAGGGGCCGCTGGTGACCAGTGTGGCCAAGGTGCGCTTCGCCGACGCCAAGCAGATCCAAAAAACCGTGGAAAGCACCCTCACAAAGGACAAAGACGGCAAGCCCATCGGCAGCGTCCAGGTGGACGACCTCACCAACGCCCTGATCATCCAGAGCGTGGCCCCGGACATCTCCAAGGTCACCAAGCTGCTGGCCCGGCTCGACGCGCCCCGCGCGCAGATCAAGCTCAAGGCGCACATCGTGGAGACCACCAAGGAAGTGGCGCGCGACCTGGGCATCCTCTGGGGCGGCAATTACACCGGCAGGGTGCGCTCCGGCAACAACCTCGGCATAGCCGGCGCCAACTCCATAAGCAGCAAAAGCACCACCGGCTCCACCACCAGCACCACCGGCACGGCCACCGTGGGCACCGGCAACCTGGGCCCGCTTGGTGTCAGCCTCCCGGCCTCTGGCGTCACCTCCAGCAGCACCGGCATGGCGCTCGACCTGAGCTTCGGCAAGACCGCCGGCAACATCCTGGAGACCCAACTGCAGGCCCTGGCCTCGGAGAACAAGCTGAACATCATCTCCAGCCCGTCCATCTCCACCATGGACAACCAGAAGGCGTACACCGAGGCGGGCGAGCGCGTGCCCTACCAGACCGTCACCGGCACAGGCACCAACGTCACCTACTCGGTGAACTTCCAGGACGCCGTGCTGCGGCTGGAGATCACCCCGCACATCATCGACGACGAGTTCATCAAGCTGAACGTGCTGGTGCAGAAGGACGAGGTGGACACCTCGCGCACCGTCGCCGGCAACCCTTACATCCTCAAGAAGAAAACCGAGACCACGCTCATCGCGCGCAACGGCGAGACCGTGGTCATCTCCGGCCTGTCCAAACTGACGAACAAGCTCAGCGAGTCGGGCGTGCCCGGCCTCATGGACATCCCCGGCGCGGGCTGGCTGGCCAAAAGCCAAAGCAAGGACGACGTGAAGGACGAGTTCATGATCTTCATCACGCCCACGGTGCTGGCGGACTGGAAGCAGGACGAACGCCAGAAAAGCTATGAGGAGTTGGAGAAGGAGCTTGCCCAGGCCAGGAAGACCGAGCAGGAGCTGCGGGAGAACGGCGGCAAGTCCAAGGCTGTGTCCGGGCGGAAGGCCGACGTGCGCGAGACCCCGCTGCCCGATGAACCGATCATCGTGAGGTCCGTCTCCCCCCAGACCGGGGCCGCGCAGTCCACAAGCCAGCGCGCCACGGCCGGGAGCCGGGACGAGGACGTCCAGCTCAAAGCCGGGGCGGGCAAGCCCGTCCTTGGAGGCCAGCAATGAACCATTACGCGGGACAAGGCCTTGAGCGCGAACCATTTTCCAGCTCGCCTGATCCGAACTTCCTGCTGGCCACCCGCCAGCACGCCACCTGCCTGCAGGAACTGGAAATCTCCCTGCGCCTGCGCCGGGGCCTCAACGTGGTCACCGGCGACATCGGCACCGGCAAGACCACCCTGTGCCGCAGCCTGCTGCGCACCTTCGCCGCGGATGCGGCCACCGATGTCCACCTGTTGCTGGACCCGCATTTCGAGACCAGCGAGGAATTCCTGCGCGTGATCCTGGCCAGCGTCTCTGGCCATTCGCCGGAGCCCGGCCTCGGCCTGTGGGCCATGAAGGAAACGCTCAAACAACAGCTCTTCCGCCTGGGGCTGGTGGAAAAGCGCCTGGTGATCCTGGTCATCGACGAAGGGCAGAAGATCTCCCTGGAAAATTTGGAGATCCTGCGCGAGATGCTGAATTTCGAAACCAACACCTCGAAGCTCCTGCAAATCGTCCTCTTTGGCCAGCGCGAGCTCGAACCCATGATCGAGGCCATGCCCAACCTGGCCGACCGCATCAATGTGCGCCGCAGGCTCCGTCCGCTGTCCTTCGTCGAGACGCGCCGCATGATCCGCCACCGTCTGGCGGTGGCCGCTGGCATCTCCGCGCCACTGGTGCGCTTCACCCTGCCGGCCATGGCGGCCATCCACCTGGCCAGCGGCGGTTCTCCGCGCAAGGCCGTGCGCCTGTGCCACATGGCCCTTATGGAGATGCTGGTGCGCGGACGTTTGTGCGTAGGTCTTTTCGAGGTGCGCGCCGCCACCCGGGTGGATCCCGGCACAACGAAAAATCCGCGCCGGACGGCCGGGCTGGCTGCCATCGCCGCCATCTGCTTCGTGTTCGGGGGCCTCTGGTTCTCGCTCTCGGCCTCCGGCCCGGTGCTGGGCCCCGCCGCCCATGGGCAGAAGAGCCTGCCCGGCTCCCAGGAGGTCCAGTCCCGCATCGGCACAGACGGCGTAACCGCGCTGCCGGAAACACGCGACGCCAGCATGACCACCGAGGGCCTGTCGCTCCGGGCGGACGCGCCAGGGCATGAAGACGAGGCCAGCAACACCGGGGGACGCGTCTCGTTGTTGCCCCAGCAGGACCAGGGGCCAAACGTGCGCAGCAAGGTTGACACCAACCGTGCGCCTCTGCTTGAAGTGCGGACGCCGGAGCAAAATTCCGCCGTCCGGGCCGTCTTCGACCCCGGCAAGGCACGGCCCCTCGCCCTGAGGGCCAGCTTGAACCCGGACAACCAGTAGCCGCGGCAGGACACCACGTGAGACGGGAACGCAAACGACTGGGCGAGCTGCTCATGGAAGCCGGGGCTCTGACCGAAGCCCAGCTCCAGACCGCGCTTGCCGGGCAGAAAAAGTCCGGCTTGAGGCTTGGGCAGTATCTTATTCAGTCCGGCATCCTCAAAGAAAACATTATCATCGACTCCATCGGCCGCCAGTTGCGCATCGAGCGCTACACGCCGGACAAGCATCCCTACGACGACGGCATCGACACCTACGTGTCCGAAGAGCTGGCGCAGAAGCACCGCCTGGTGCCTTTGTCCAAGCGTGGCCACCTGCTCACCATCGCCATGACCGACCCCATGGACATCAACGCCCTGGATGCCGTGGAGATCGCCACCAACCTCGAGGTGGAGCCGGTCATCTGCCCGGAGAACGACTACGAGCTGCTGTTCAGCGCCATCTATGGCCGCGGCGAGCAGCAAAAGGACCTCTTCGGCGGCATGACCGACGAGGACGGCGACATCACCACCCAGGTAGGTGGCGAGGAAAAAGAAGACATCGCCATCGACACCCTGCAGGACCAGGCCTCGCAGGCCCCGGTCATCCGCATGGTGAACTCCATCTTGAGCCAGGCCGTGCGCGAGCACGCGAGCGACGTGCATATCAGCCCGGAGAAGGACAGCATCCAGCTGCGCTTCCGCGTGGACGGCAGGCTGCGCATGATTCCAGCGCCGCCCAAGGCCAGCTTCCTGCCGCTCGTCTCGCGCCTCAAGATCATGGGCAACATGGACATCGCCGTGTCCAAGATCCCCCAGGACGGCCGTTTCACCTTCGTCACCCAGCGCCGCGAATTCAACGTGCGCGCCTCCTCCCTACCCACGGTGCACGGCGAAAACATCGTTTTGCGTCTGCTGGAGCGCAACGCCAACGGGTTGAACCTGAACGAGGTCGGCCTGTCCGATGCGGACCGTCTGAAGGTGGAAAACGCCTCGGTGAAGCCATACGGGCTCATCGTGGCCGCAGGCCCCACGGGCTCCGGCAAGAGCACCACGCTGTACGCTCTTTTGAAGCACATCAACACGCCGGACATCAACGTCGTCACCCTGGAAGACCCCGTGGAGTACCGCATGCCCACGGTGCGCCAGGTGCAGTTGAACCGCAAGGCGGGCATGACCTTCGCCTCCGGCCTGCGCAGCATCCTCCGACAGGATCCCGACGTCATCCTGGTCGGCGAGGTGCGCGACGCCGAAACGGCGGGGATCGCCGTACAGGCGGGCCTGACCGGCCACCGGGTGCTCACCACCCTGCACACCAATGACGCGGCGACGGCCATCACCCGGCTCATCGAGATGGGCATCCAGCCCTTCCTGGTCAGCTCCGTGCTGCTCGCCTCCATCAGCCAGCGCCTGGTCCGCAAAAACTGTCCGCACTGTACGGAAAGCTACATGCCGCGCAGGGACCTGATCGCCGCCTTCGGCATCGGGGAAAGCGTGCTCCCCCGCTTCAATTTCCAACGCGGCACCGGCTGCCGCACCTGCCACCAGACGGGGTACACCGGCCGCATCGCGCTCTACGAGGTGCTGCAGAACGACGAGATGGTCCAGGACATGATCATGAAAGGGGCCACGGCCAAGGACATCACCAAGGCCTGCGTGCAGGCCCGGACCCTGCGCACCCTCAAGACCGACGCCCTGGCCAAGGTGGCGAAGGGCTTGACCACCCTTGAAGAAGCCGCCAGCGCGGTGATGATCTAGTAGCGGAGGTCGCGTGCCCTATTATAAGTACACGGCCATAACCGCCACCGGCTCCAACACCAAGGGTGTGGTGGAGGCCGCCACCGAGGATGCCGCCCAGGACATCCTGGCCGCGCGCGGGCTCATCCCCACGGGCGTGGCCGAGACCAGCGCGCCGGGCACGGCCCAGAGCGGCAGTTTTTTGACAGACCTTTCCAACCGCATGCAGAGCATCAAGCCGCAGGACCTCATCCTCTTCACCAAGCAGCTCAAAACCATGCTGAACGCCGGCATTCCGGTGCTGCAATCCCTCGACGTGCTGAAGGACCAGACCGAAAATCCGCGGCTCAAGAGCGCCATCATCAGCATCGGCGCGGACATCAAGAGCGGCGGCACCCTGTCCAAGGCCTTCGCCAAGCACCAGGGCATCTTCTCGGAACTTTACTGCAACATGATCCGCGCGGGCGAGATCAGCGGCACCCTGACCGAGGTGCTGGAGCGCCTCATCTACATCGTGGACCACGAGTTCAAGGTCAAAAAGGACATCAAGAGCGCACTCACCTACCCCATCGTCGTCGTGGTGGCCCTGGTCATCGCGTTTTTCGTGCTCATTCTCTTCGTCCTGCCGCAGTTCGTGGCCCTGTTCAGCAAGGCCAACATCACCCTGCCCCTGCCCACCCGCGTGTGCCTGGGCATCTACTCCGCCCTGATCCATTACTGGTACGTGATCCTGGGTGTGGTGGGCGCGCTGGTGTTCTCACTCAGCGCCTATTTCCGCACCGAGGCCGGCAAGATCACCCGCGACGGCTTCTTCCTGCGCCTGCCCATCCTGGGGCCGGTGTTTCAGAAGGCGGCCATGGCCCGCTTCGCCAGCATCTTCGCCATCATGCAGGCCAGCGGCATCACCGTGCTGGAAGCCATGGACATCCTCGCCGGCACCATCGGCAACGCCTTCATCGCACGCGATTTCCGGAACCTGCGCGTCAAACTCGAGCAGGGACACGGCCTTTCCGGCCCATTGCGCAGCACGAGCTCCTTCACGCCGATGATGGTCTCCATGATCACCATCGGCGAGGAAACCGGCAACATGGAGGAGATGCTCAAGGAGGCGGCCCAGCACTACGACTATGAAGTGGAGTATGCCGTGAGCAAGATGAGCGAGCTGCTCGGCCCGGTGCTGGTGGCCGGCCTCACGGGGGTGGTGGGCTTCTTCGCCCTGGCCATCTTCCTGCCATTGGTGGAGCTGATGCAACACTCCATCTCGGGGCTAAGGTAAATAGTATATTGTTCCAAAGTGTTGTGTAGATTCTTTACAAACGAGCTAGACGGAGTGGAACAGGATTTGCTATCAGTTTCTCGCTGCTCTTGGGGTGTTGCCCAGGAGGGGAAACTGGAACTTTTTTCCCGGCCCCAACCGGGAGCACACCAAGGAGGCGTTATGACTTTGAAAAAGCTTCACAAAGGCCAGGGTGGCTTCACCCTCATCGAACTCGTGGCCGTGGTCATCATCCTCGGCATTCTCGCCGCGGTCATCGTGCCCAAGTATTTCGACATGACCTCCAAGGCCCAGGACGCCGCCTACAAGGGCGCGCTGAATGAGGGCGTGGCGCGCTTCAACATGTCCTATGCACAGTACGTCTTGAACACCAGCACGAAACCCGCCGACCTGACTGGGCTGACGAGCACCGCCTATCTTGGTTCGAGCCTTAGCGCGGTGAATATCGGCGATTATAACATCGCTTATGCTCTTGCTTCTTCGACCGTCACCTTGACGCTGTCGAACTCGGCCAATTCTGCCTTGAAGTTCTCCACGGGCTCCGCAGCCACAACCGCTGTGCCCTGGCCCCAGTAGTCGGCTCCGAAGCGCAACAACACGGGAGGGGGACTTGGTCCCCCTCTTTTTTTGTCCCAGTCGGCTTGCCCAGGTTCCTTTTCCCGTGCTACGCAAGGCGGCATGGAAGAGCAAACCGCCCGGCCCCAGCCCTCGCGCGTTTCAATGCCCGACCGCAGATCTTTGCGAAACGGCTACGCGTGCGGATTCACGCTCATGGAAATGGTGGCTACGGTCATCATCCTGGGCATCCTGGCGGCCATCATCGTGCCGCGCTACCTGGAGTTCGTAAATCAAACCAGCGCGAGCGTGGCCCGGAGCGTGGCCAGCGACGGCCTGTCCCGCTTCAAGAACGCCTACGCGCAGTATCTGCTCGACACCAACACCAAGCCCACCACGCTGGATAACCTGAGCGGCTCCGCCTACCTGGGCCTGGACGGCTCGGGCCGCGTCAACACAGGCGACTACGACATCGTCTACCTCCTGAACGCAGGCGCGCTGACCGTCACGGCCTACACCAAGGGCGACACGAACGCCCTGGCGAACGTCAGCGCGGCCTGGCCGTAGCGCCAGCGCCATTTTCCCCTTTGATTTTGCGGTGCCTCGGCGTATTGTTCCGTACAGGGCGGGGCCTTAGGTCCGCCCCGCTCCCCCCGCACGAACACCAGCGTCCGCAGCAGCCCCGGAGGCACCCGCATGGCCCAGATCAACGCCTTTTTCACCATGCTCCACGAGTACGGCGGCAGCGACCTGCACCTGGCCAGCGGCTCGCAGCCGCTCATGCGCCTGCGCGGACAGCTCACGCGCATCAAGTACAAGGTCATGGCGCATGAGGAACTCAAGACCATGCTCTTCGAGATCACGCCCGAGGCCAAGGTCAAGCAGTTCGAGGAGACCGGAGATGTGGACTTCGCCCACGAGCTGCCCGGCGTTGCGCGCTACCGCGTCAATTTCTTTATGCAGCACCGGGGCATCGCCGCCGTGTTCCGCGAGATCCCGCAGGAGATTCTGAGCGTGGAGCAGTTGGGCCTGCCCGCGCGCCTGTGTGAGCTCGCCCTGTTGAACAAGGGGCTCGTGCTGATCACCGGCCCCACGGGCAGCGGCAAATCCACCACGCTGGCCGCGATCATCGACCATGCCAACAAGAACCGGCGCGACCACATCCTGACCATTGAGGATCCCATCGAGTTCGTGCACCAGCCCCAGGGCTGCCTGGTGAACCAGCGCGAGGTCGGACGCGACACGTCGAGCTTCAAGGCCGCCCTGCGCGGCGCGCTGCGCGAGGACCCGGACATCATCCTGGTGGGCGAGATGCGCGACCTGGAGACCATCCAGCTGGCCCTGGAGGCCGCGGAGACCGGGCACCTGGTCTTCAGCACCCTGCATACGCAGAGCGCGCACAAGACCGTGGACCGCATCATCGAGGTGTTCCCGGAGGACGCCCAGGCGCAGATACGCGCCAGCCTGGCCGAAAGCCTGCGGGCCGTCGTGTCGCAGACGCTTTTCAAACGCATCGACAAGCCCGGCCGCGTGGCCGCCCTGGAAATTCTCATGGGCATTCCCAGCGTGCGCAACCTGATCCGCGAGGGCAAGACCCACCAACTGCCGAGCGTGTTGCAGACGGGCCGCGAGTCCGGCATGCAGACACTGGACGACGAAATCAGCCGTCTGCTGGAGACCGGCGTCATCGCCGCCGAAGACGCCATCGTCCAGGCGCAAAACAAGGAAAAGGTCCAGGCGGTCATCCACCGGACGGACGGAGGCGAACGGTGAACATGACCCGCGCGCAGTTCGACGCCCTGGTCGCCCAGGTGCTGGACCGGCACCCGAAGGTCGCGGACATCATCATCACCACAGGCAAGCCCATCCAGGCCGAGGTGGACGGCGAGCTCACCGACGCCGGCACCACGCCGGACCTGGGAAGACTCTCGGCGCTTGCCACCAAGGCCATGGCCCTAACGCTCATCGGCGAGAACGCGCGCCTGCAGAAGGCCCTGGCCGCCAAGGGCTCCTGCGACCTCTCCTACGCCCTGCCGGGCCTGGGGCGCTTCCGCGTGAACATCTTCAGCCAGCGGGGCTCCCTGGCCCTGGTGCTGCGCCGTCTGCCCGGGCACATTCCCACCCTGGAAGAGCTGAACCTGCCGGAGGCCTTCCGGGAGATGGCGACGGAACAGCACGGGCTCATCCTCGTCACCGGCGGCACGGGCTCGGGCAAGTCCAACTCGCTGGCCGCGCTCATCGACCGCATCAACGAGACGCGCGCCGGGCACATCGTAACCCTGGAAGACCCGGTGGAGTTTACCCACGCGCACAAGAAGGGCACGGTGAACCAGCGCGAGCTGGGCATCGACTTCGACACCTTCGCCTCCGGCCTGCGCGCGGCCTTCCGCCAGGGGCCCAAGGTCATTCTGGTGGGCGAGATACGCGACCCCGAGACCATGGAGATAGCGCTCCAGGCGGCGGGCACCGGGCATCTGGTGCTCTCCACCCTGCACACCACCGATGCCGGCGCGACCATCAACCGCATCCTGGGGCTCTTCAGCCCGCAGGAGGAGCGGCTTGTGCGCATGCGCCTGGCCGAGTGCCTGCGCTTCGTGGTATCCCAACGCCTGTTGCCCCGGACGGACGGCGGCCGGGTGGCGGCCTTCGAGGTCCTGAAGAACACCCTGCGCGTTAAGGAGCTCATCCTCCAGGGTGAGAGCCCGGAGCGCACCATTTACGGCGTATTGGAGACAAGCGGCACCTACGGCATGCGCACCTTCGACCAAAACTTCCTCGCCCTCTTTGAGGCCGGGACCATCACCGAGGAGACCGCGCTGCTCTCGGCCAGCGACCGCACGCGCCTTGGCCAGCTGATCGACCACGCCAAGGCCCTGCGCGGCGAAAAGGGCTCCAGTCTGGTGCTCGAAGGCCTGGACGAGGACACGGCGGGCAGATAAGCTTGCCCTTTTTTTCTCAACCCTGGCCGGAAGCTGTTCACACCCTGATTTTTTTGCGCTATTGAGGAATTGAAAGATAATCCTGGCGGCGGGTTGTGGCTGCCGGGAACCCTCAATTGAAGGAGGACCTCCCATGGCGGACTACACTCAGAAGGACCTTCCCGTGCATCTGCATCCCGACGATCTGCTGCGTTTGGACGATGGCACCGCCGTACGCTGGGAGACCAGCGGCGAGGCCAAGGACATCATGCTCAACGACGATTTCAACGCCGCCTCCCAGCTCTTTCCCGGCTGCGATTACACCCTCTCCGCCGGGGGCAAGGATTTTCGCATCAGCACCGGCTACGAGGACAACATCCTCGTCGAGTCCCTGTAGAAAGTCACCCCGCCCCGGCGGCCGCGCAGCCTGCGGTCCGCCGGGGCTTTGTTTCGCAGCCCGGAGCGGCAATGAACAAGCACCTGTTGGTCACCATCTCCAATGATCGTAGCGCCCTGCGCGGGCTGCGTTTTGTATGCTCCTTCTTCGAGCGCAAGGACGACATGCGCCTGACCCTGTTCAACACCGCGCCGCAGCCCCCCGCCGTCTGGGGCGAGGAGAAAAGCTTCGAGACCCTGCGCGAGCGGGAAGCCACGACAGAGGCGATCGTTCAGTCTGGAAAGAAGGCCATGGAGGCCGCACGGGCCGTGTTCGTCAGCGGCGGCTTCAATCCCGACCAGGTGGACGACAAGATCGTGGCCCGCAATTTTTCGCGCATCGAGGACATCATCAAGGAAGGCGAGACCGGGCTCTACGACGCCGTGGTCTTCGGCCGACGGGCCATGCTCAAGCTTGAGGACTTCCTGGATTCGAGCGCCAGCGAGGAAATGCTGCACTCCAGATTCAATTTTCCTCTCTGGCTCTGCCGCGACGTGGAGTACGACCGCCAGGGCGTGCTGCTCTGCGTGGACGATTCCGAGCCCTTCCACCGCATGGCCGACCACGTGGGCTACATCCTGCGCGGCGAGACCAGACACCACGTCACCCTGTTCCGCGTCATGAAGCCGTCCGCCGCGCCGGAACAACCCGAAGCGTCCTTCGACAGCGCCACCCGCCTGCTGGAGGACAACGGCCTTCCCGCCCAGTTCATCCACACGCGCGTGGAGGCCGCGGACGACGTGGCCGAGGCCGTTCTGCGCGAGGCCGCGCGCGGTCGTTACGCGGCCGTGGCCCTGGGCCGCACCGGCCTTAAAAAGAGCGGGCGGCTGGCCCGGATCTTCACCACGTCCGTCAGCATGGCGCTGTTCCGCAAGCTCACAGGCGCAGTGCTCTGGGTCAGCCGGTAGCGAGCCGCCTCCGGCGCTGGGGCTGGACGGGAGAGGCGGGAGCCTTGCGCCAGGCTGAAACCAAAAGGGGCCAACGGCCCCCCCAAAAAAAGAAAAGCGGGGGCGGCCAATCCGCCCCCGCAACCCCGGATGATTCCTGGACCGGCGCTACTGGCCCAGGAGGTCCTTCTTTCCTTCCACCAGGCTGGTGATCACAGTCGGATCCGCCAGCGTGGAGGTGTCGCCGAAGTCTTCGATCTCGCCCGCAGCGATCTTTCGCAGAATGCGGCGCATGATCTTGCCCGAACGGGTCTTCGGCAACCCGTCGGTGAACTGGATAACCTCAGGGGTGGCGATGGGGCCGATCTCCTTGCGCACGTGGCCCACAAGCTCCTTGCGCAACGCGTCGGTCTCCTCAATGCCGCTCTTCAGGGTCACGTAGGCATAGATGCCCTGCCCCTTGATGTGGTGCGGCATGCCCACCACCGCGGCCTCGGCCACGCTGGTGTGGCCCACCAGGGCGGACTCGATCTCCGCCGTGCCCAGGCGGTGGCCGCTGACATTGATCACATCATCCAGCCGACCCATTATCCAAAAGTAACCGTCCTTGTCTACCCGTGCGCCATCTCCGGCCTCGTAGAAGCCGGGAAAGCGGTCGAAGTAGGTCTTGCGATAGCGCTCCGGGTCGCCGAACACGCCGCGTAGCATGCCGGGCCAGGGCTTCTTGATGACCAGGTGGCCGCCCTCGTCCGGTCCAGCGTCCGAGCCATCGTTGCGCACGATGGCCGCGGCGACGCCGGGCAGGGGGCGGGTGGCGCTGCCGGGCTTGAGCGGCGTGGCGCCGGGCAGGGCGGAGATCATGATGCCGCCCGTCTCGGTCTGCCACCACGTGTCCACGATGGGCGTGCGCTTGCCGCCCACGTGCTCGAAGTACCACATCCAGGCCTCGGGGTTGATGGGCTCGCCCACGCTGCCCAGGATGCGCAGGGAGGAGAGGTCGTGCTTCCTCGGCCAGTCGGTGCCCTCGCGCATCAACGCGCGGATGGCCGTAGGCGCTGTGTAGAAGATGTTGACCTTGAACTTGTTCACGATCTTCCAGAAGCGGTCCGGCTTGGGGAAGCTCGGCACGCCCTCGAACATGACGCTCGTGGCGCCAAGGGCCAGCGGACCGTACACGATGTAGCTGTGGCCGGTGATCCAGCCCACGTCGGCCGTGCACATGTAGACGTCGTCGTCGTGCACGTCAAAGACCCACTGGGTGGTGTGCGCGGCGTAGGTGAGGTAGCCGCCGGTGCTGTGCACCACGCCCTTGGGCTTGCCCGTGGAGCCGGAGGTGTAGAGGATGAACAGCGGGTCCTCGGCGTCCATCTTCTCGTACGGGCAGTCGTTGGAAATGTCCTCGGCCTCCATGGCCTCATGCCACCAGATGTCGCGGCCTTCGACCATGCGGATCTCATTGCCCGCGCGCTTGACCACGACCACCTGCTCCACGCTGGGGCAGGTCTTGAGGGCCTCGTCCACGTTGCCCTTGAGCGGAATGGAGCGGCCGCCGCGCAAGACGGCGTCGGCGGTCAGGAGCACCTTGGCTTGGCAGTCGTCGATGCGGTTCTGCAGGCTGACGGCGGAAAAACCGGCGAAGACAATGGAGTGGGTGGCGCCGATGCGCGTGCAGGCCAGCATGGCGATGGCCAGCTCGGGGATCATGGGCAGGTAGATCGACACGCGGTCGTTGCGCTTCACGCCCAGCTTCTTGAGCAGGTTGGCGCAACGGCAGACCTCCGAGTGCAGCATCTGGTAGGTGTAGACCTTGACGTCGTCCTCGGGTTCGCCCTGCCAGATGAGCGCGGCCTTGTTGCGGCGGCCGTCGGTCAGATGACGGTCCAGGCAGTTGGCGGAGACATTCAGCTTGCCGTCGCCGAACCACTTGATGACCGGAGTGGCCATGTCGGCCTCCAGCACCTTGGTGAAGGGCTTGTCCCAGGTGACGAGCTCGCGTGCGCGATCACCCCAGAAGCCTTCGGGATCCTCGTCGGCGTGCTTGTACAGGGCCTCATACTCGGCCATGCTTTTGACGTACGCCCCGGTGGTCACGGCCTTGGGGGGATCAAAGACGAGTCCTGCCTGCTGCAAGCTTTCGATCTTGATGTCTTCGCTCATGTGCCTCACTCCTGCCTTTCGTTTATGTGCCGCGCCGGTTCGGGGACGCACTCCCCTGCACTTCGGTCGTGGTGTTTCCGTGCCTCTGTCCTACGTAAGGTTGCAAGCCTTTGGCCCGCGTTCTTCGGTGAACGGCGCAAAAGGCAAAGTGAACGGCGCGGACGGACGGGTAGACTTCCGAGATACGTGGGACAGCCTGGATATGTTCGGCTTTTCGCAAAAACAACAACCGCCCGCGGCCCTGGTCAGGGGCGGCGGGCGGGACAGTGGCGTGTGGCGTTCTGGTGTTCTGGTGTTCTGGCGTTCTGGCGTTCTGGTGCGGCTTGGCTTACGTCAGGCTGCTGGCCATGCCTTTGGCGCTGGTGCCGCCGTTGGCGCTGGCGCTGGAGCCGGAGTTCTTGGCCTCGGCATCGGTGAGCTGGGACTGCACCATCATCAATTGGGACTGCAACTGCTGCACCTTGGCCTGCTTTTCGTCAGGGGTCAGGGTGGCGTCGTTCTGCGCCTTCTGGATCTGCTCCTGGAGCTGCTTGATCTGCTTCTGCAACTTCTCCACCGTGGTTTGGGCTTCGCTGCTGCTTGAGCTGCTGCTTGAGCTGCTGCTGCTCAAGCTGCTGCTGGACGACGCGTTCGTGGTCAGGGTGGTCGTGGCGTTGCTCGTGGTCGTGGTGCTGCTGCTGGAAGCCAGGGATTTGGCCTCAGCGGAGATGCTCACCGTGTCGCCGGAGCCGGAGGAACTGGAACTGCTCGTGGAGACGCTCAAGCCGCCCTTGGCCGTTTTGGACGCGGAACTCAGGGTGAGGCTGCTTGTGGTGCTGGCGTCGTTCAGGGTTGAAGCCATGTTTGTGTAGCCGGGAATGTCCATTTTTCTTCTCCTGTGTTTCAATGGGGGGGACACAAAAGTTTTCCTGGGTGCTGTATCGGTGTCCCGATGCTTTTCCTTAAGGGGAAATCTCAATATTTTTCATCAACGCGGTGGATGGCCGCGCCTGTTGCCACCAGGGGTTTGTTCGGGCTATCAAAAGCCAAGCCTGGCGCTTGGCCGGCGAACCCCTGCTCTTTTCCGCTCCTGGGGGCCGCATGAGCCTGACCAACCTTGATTCCCTTTTCAGCCCCAAGGCGGTGGCGGTCATTGGTGCGGCCAACGACCCGCAGAACATTGGCCACCTGGTGATGCAGAACCTCATGGGCGGAGGATTCGCCGGGCCGGTCATGCCCGTGAGCCGCGAGGCCGAGGCCATCGCCGGTGTGCTCACCTACGCCACCGTGGCCGACCTGCCCAAGACACCGGACCTGGCCATTGTCTGCCGCCCCCTCGTGGAGGCCCCGGCCATCATCGATGCCCTGCGCGCGCGCGGCACACGCTCGGTGGCGCTCATGGGCCCCGGTTTTGCCCGGCTGGACGAGAAAAGCCGCCTCAAACTGCGCGCAGAGATCCTGGAGGCCGCGCATCCGCCGGACCTGCGCATCCTGGGACCGAAGAGCATGGGTCTCATCGTGCCCTCGCTCAACCTGAACGCCAGCCTGGCCCACACCCGGAGCCTGCCCGGCAAGACGGCCTTCCTCTCCCAGTCCGACAGCCTGTTCACCACGGTTTTGGACTGGGCGGGCAGCCACGGCATCGGTTTTTCGCACATGATCTCCCTCGGCGCGCAGATCGATATCACCTTCGCCGACATCCTGGACTATCTGGGCGCGGACCCGTTGGTGCGCTCCATCCTGCTCTACGTGGAGTCCATCCACGACGCGCGCGGCTTCGTCTCCGCGGCGCGCGCAGCCTCACGCAACAAGCCGGTCCTGGCCCTGCGCCCCGGCCAGGCGCTGCACGCGGCCCTGGCCGAGTTGGCCAAGGCCACGGCCGTGGGCGAAGATCTGGACGCTGGTTCCTCAACCGACGAGGTCTATGACGTGGCCTTCCGCCGCGCGGGCATGTTGCGCGTGGGCAGCATCGACGGGCTCTTCGACGCCGCCCAGACCCTTTCCGGCGGACGCCCCGTACGCGGCGACAGGCTGGGCATCCTGGTGAATGGCGCCTCGGCGGGCATCATGGCGGCCGACGCGCTTCTGACCGGCGGCGGACGCCTGGCCTCGTTCACGGACGACACCACCCTGGCCCTGGACAAACTGCTGGGCGGCGCGTGGGACGGCGGCAACCCGGTGGGCCTGCGCTTCGACGCCAAGGCCGAGGACTGGGTGCAGGCGCTCAAGATTCTGCTTTCCGATCCGGGGGTCGACGCCGCGCTGGTGCTGCACGTGCCCTTCGCCGGACTTTCTGAAGTGGAGGTGGCCCAGGCCGTGGCCTTGCAGGCCAAGCGCGCCAAGCGCATGGTGCTCACCTCCTGGATGGGCTCGGACTCGGCCCTCAAGGCGCGCGCCGTGTTCGCCGATGGCGGCGTGCCCACCTACGATACTCCGGAGCAGGCCGTGCGCGCCTTTCTGTACATGGTGCAGTTCCAGAAGAACCAGGAACTGCTCATCCAGACCCCGGACTCCCTGCCCTCGGATTTCTTCCCGGATACGGCGACCGCACGCGGCATTTGCGCCCGCGCCCTGACCGAGGGCCGCAGCCGTCTCACCAGTATGGAGGCCAAGGACGTGCTCACGGCCTACGGCATCCCGGTGGTGGAGACGCGCCACGTCACCAGCGCGCGCGAAGCGGTCATCGCGGCGGACCAGCTGGGCTATCCCGTGGCCGTGAAGCTCAAGAGTCCGCAGATAAGCCAGCCTCAGGAAGTGGGCGGCGTGGTGCTCGACCTGGAGGGCCCGGACAAGGTCTGGGAGGCTGCGGCGAACATCCTGGCCCGTGTGTCGCGCCAGCGGCCCGACGCCTACATCGAAGGTTTTTCCGTGCAGAAGATGGGCCGGCGCGCGGGCGCGCACGAACTGTTCATCTCCGCGCACCTGGACCCGGTGTTCGGCCCGGTCATCGCCTTCGGCCACGGCGGCATGGCCCGCGACATGATCCGCGACCGCGCCGTGACCCTGCCCCCCCTGAACATGAGCCTGGCGCGCGAACTCGTCTCCCGCACACGCATCAACGGGCTCTTGACCGGCACGCCGGAGCACCCGGCCGCAGACATCGACGACATCTGCCTCACCATCATCCAGATCGCCCAGATGCTCATCGACGTGCCCCAGCTCACGGCGCTGGACATCAACCCGCTGTATGCCGACGAGTTGGGCGTGCTCTGCCTGGGCGCGCGCATGCGCGTGGCCCCGGAAACCCGCGTGGGCGCGGAGCGCCTGGCCATCCGCCCCTACCCGAAGGAGCTGGAGGAGGCCGCCGTGCTGAAAACCGGCCGCAAGATCGCGCTGCGGCCCATCCGGCCGGAGGACGAGCCCGCGCACCGCGCCTTCATCCGCCAGCTCTCAGACGACGATCTGCGCATGCGCTTCTTCGGCTCGGTCCGGCGTGATTTCGACCACAAGGACATGGCGCGCTTCACGCAAATCGACTATGACCGGGAAATGGCCTTCATCGCCAGCGCCATGACCGAGAGCGGACAGCCCGAGACCCTCGGCGTGGTGCGTACGGCCACCAAGCCGGACAACACCGAGGCCGAGTTCGCCATCATCGTGCGCTCGGACCAGAAAGGCACGGGCCTGGGCAGCATCATGTTCAAAAAGATGATAGACTACACCCGGACCCGCGGCACCCGGCATCTGGTCGGACAAACCCTGGTGGACAACAAAGCCATGCAGGGCTTGGCTCGCAAGTTCGGCTTCTCCATCAAGGTGAACGCGGAGGAGGAGTTGGTGGACATGAAGCTTGATTTCACAAACCGGCCGGCGCCCGCCGCCCCCCCCGCCTCGGCATAACCGTATCCAGGGAGGCCGCATGAAGACCCTCATCGCCGCGCGCATGGAGCGCTGCATTGGCTGTCAGAGCTGTTCGCTGGCCTGCGCCAGGCTGGTGCACAAGCGCCTGTCCTGGTACACGGCCGGCATCCGCATCGGCTCTTCCGGCGGCATCTCCACCGGCTTCGAGGCGCGCGTGTGCCTGGCCTGCGACCCGCCCCCGTGCGCTGCCGCCTGCCCCACGGGCTCTCTCACCCCGCGCAAGAGCGACGGCGGCATAAAGCAGGACAAGAAACTCTGCATCCGTTGCGGCAAATGCGTGGCCGCCTGCCCCGTCGGGGCCATCGTGCAGGACGAGTTGGACAACCCCTACCTGTGCATCCACTGCGGCCGTTGCGTGCCCTACTGCCCTCACGATTGCCTGGAGCTGGCCGAAAAGGGCACGGCCAACGTCGTGCAGGAGGTGGCCGAATGATCCGTCCACATTTCCGTGTCGTCGTTGTCGACCTCACCAGCCGCAAAACACACGCCGAAAACATCCCCGGCCGCGCCGAATGGCTCGGCGGCTCCGGTCTGGCCGCCCTCCTGTTCGAAAAGTACGGCAACGCTGGCGCACCCTGGACCGATCCGGCCCAGCCGCTCATCTTCGCCATCGGCCCGCTGACGGGCTATTTTCCGCTTATGAGCAAGACCGTGTGCTCGTTCCTTTCCCCGTACCACGGGCAGTACACGGAGTCGCATGCGGGCGGGCGCAGCGCCCTGGCCCTGCGCTTCGCGGACATGGACGCGCTGGTCGTCGTGGGCAAGGCCGCGCGGCCGAGCGTGCTTTCCGTGGGCTCGCAGCACATGGAGATCCTCGACGCGCCTTTCCTCTGGGGCAAGGACGTGTTCGTCACGGGCAAGATGCTGCGCCACATGCTGCCGGGAAGCGGCACCCGCAGCATCATGCGCATCGGCCCCGCCGGGGAAACCGGCTGCGCTTACGCCTGCATCAACGTGGACACGTACCGCCATTTCGGACGCATGGGCTCCGGCGCGGTCATGGGAGCCAAGAACCTCAAGGCCATCGCCATCCTGGGCGATGCGTCCTTTCCCCTGCCGGAAGGCAAGGACTACGCCACAGCGTTCAAGGAAATCCACAGCCAGCTCACCGAAACCACCATGATGAGCAAGTACCATGACCTTGGCACCGCCGGGAACGTGGCCGCGCTGAACGAGCTGAAGTCCCTGCCCTGGCGCAACCTCCAGGCCACCACCGACCCCGGCATCGACGGCATAAGCGGCGAACGCTTCGCGACCGACATGCTGCTCAGAAACGCCGCCTGCGCGGGCTGTCCCGTGGGCTGCATCCACATCGGCTTCCTGCGCGAGAAGTTCATGGCCGACCACCGCTATCTCTACCGCCAGGTGGCCTACGACTACGAACCCATTTTCTCGCTCGGGTCCATGCTCGGCTTCACCGACGGTTTCGCCGTGCTGGGCCTCATGGACGCCGTGGAGCGTGAGGGTCTGGACTGCATGAGTTCCGGCGTGGCCCTGGCCTGGGCCACCGAGGCCCTGCAAAAGGGCGATGTCACCCAGGAAGAGACCCTGACGCCCCTCACCTTCGGCGAACCGGAAGGCTACAAGGCCGCCATCCGGCACCTGGGCTCCGGCGCCAACGAGTTTTACCGCCGCTTGGCCCAGGGCACCATGAAGGCCGCAAGCCGCTACCACGGCGAGGACTATGCCTGCGTGCTGGGCCAGGAAATGGCCGGCTACGCCACCGGCGAGACCTTCTTCGTGTCCGAATCCCTGAGCTTCCGGCACTCGCACCTGGACTCCAGCGCGTATTCCGCCGACCAGAAGCCCCAGGACAAGGACGCGGACAAGGTTGTCGCTGGCTTCGTCAAGGACGAGGCCAGCCGCTGCGTGCTCACCAGCATGGTGGGCTGCCTGTTCGCGCGCGGCGTCTACAGCGCGGAACGCCTGCAACAAGCGCTCACCTCCCTGGGCTACGCCGACGTCGCGGCCAACCTCGACGCCGCTGGCACCGACATTCAACGCCTGCGCTGGCGGCTCAGGATGCGCTCCGGCTATGCGCCCATGCAGGCCACCATCCCCAAACGCTACACGGAAGTTGTCACGTGGAAGGGCCCCATTGATACGCAATACATGGAGACGCTGCGCCAGACCTACGCGCGGAAGCTCATGGAGCTGGGGCAGGAAGTGTAACAAGCAAGCCGGAGAAGCATTTTCTGGGGGGAATGATTTCCTCCAGCCCCCCTCATAGCAAGCGCCCCCGGAGCGGGTGGGGGGGGAAGGCAAAAGCTTCCGCCATGCCTAAGACAATCGAAAGGGCCGAGGACGAGCGTTTGCTTGTCCTCGACCCTTTCGATTGTCTTAGGGGCCCAGGGGCATCATGCCTCCGCCGGGGTCCATGGGACGCGGCGCCCCTTGCCGCTTTTCCCGCGTCCAGACCTCAGTCCCACGCGCGGCAGGTGTAACCTTATCCCTCAGGCAGCGTCTCAACGTCAGGGGGTTATTGGCTCAAGTACTCCAGACAGAGGATGTAGGGCGAGCCCTCGGAGTTGTAAAAGCGCGCGGAGATGGCGCTGACCTTGACCTTGGCGTAGATTGAGATGTGCTCGGGCAGTACGTATTTGTCGAGGCCGCTTTTCAGGTGCAGCACATCTTCGCGGATGCCATAGTCCGTGCCGCGGCCGCGCTCCGGACCAAGCAGCGGAGAATCACCCACCAGACTGCGCTTGAAGCAGCGCGGCGTGAGCTGCACGCCGTCGTCCGTGAGCACATAGGCGCAGGCCAGCATATCCTCTGCCACCGCCAGGCGCTCGCACACGGCGGTGAAATCCATGGCTGGGCTGTCGGACAGCTTGTAAGCGACCTTCTTCAGGACTTTATGGAAGTCCTCGTAGCGTTTGCGCTTTTCAGCTACACCTGCCTGTGCGCGTTCGCGGTAGCGGCGGTTTATGTCCTCCACCTTTTGCTGAAAGGCACGGATGGGGTCGCGTTCGGACGAATCCTTGTCCTTGGTGTAACAGAAGCCCTGCTGGTGGTTCACACCCCATTCCAGCAGGCGGATGGCCTCGTCCTCGGACTCCACGTTCTTGGCCAGGAGGGTGCTGCCCAGGCGCTCGCCCAGGCGGCACAGCGACTGCACCATGTCGCGTTTGAACTCCTGGCCCTCCACGTCGGCGAAGAACGGACGGTCAAATTTGATGAAGTCCGGCTTGAGCGCGAAAAGTTCCTCCGCGGGCACGCCCATGCCGCCGCAGAGGTCGACGGACAGGCCAAAGCCGCGCTCCCGGTAATAGGAGACAAAGCTGCCCACGCGGGGCGAGTTCAGGTAGGGCCGCTCCAGTTCGATGATGATGCGCCGGCCAGGAATGTTCATGGCCTGGCTCATGGCGTCCAGATGCCCGTTTTTCGTGCTGGCGGAAAGCGCCCCGCCGTCGGTGTTCAGGAAGAGCAGCATCTGCTGGTGGCGTTTAAAGATGGGAAGAAAGGCCTCCAACGCCTTGCGGCGGCACAGGCGGCACAGCTTGAGCCGCGTCTCGGCGTCCCAGCTCTGGCCGAAGAGATCTTGGGCGTCCATGCGCGCGCCGGCGCCGCCGACCGAGCGCGAAAAGGCCTCAAAGCCCAGGATGCCCTTGGAGCGCACGGACACCACGGGCTGGAAGAACACCGAGATGCTCTCGCTCTCCAACACGCCATCGATGCCCTTCTTGTCCGGCAGGGCCTTTTGCTGAAACTCGGTCGCGGCGAGCTGCATAAGCGTGTCTCCTCAAAATTGGCGCAATCCCGGCTTTGGAATTACGAAAATACGTATAGCCGACAAGACCTGGCCAGACAAGAAGAATCATTCGCGGAAAGACCACGGAGACGAATGATTCTGTACATTCACATGATGTTCGGATAGGTCTTACGTTTAAAGGTGCGGACGCTGGATCGTCCCGCACGGGCCCGCGAGTCGAGGAGCGCCAGGGATGGGCAAAGCTGAAAACACGCCGGAAGTTATCGACATTCTGGCTGTGGACGACGAGCAGGTGAACCTTCTGCTGCTCACGGGGCTGTTGCGCCGCGAGGGAGTGAACGTCGTCACCGCGCGCAGCGGCTATGAGGCGCTCAAACTCACAGAGAAACACGACTTTGCGCTCATCCTGCTCGATGTCATGATGCCCGGCCTGGACGGCTTCACCACTGCGGAGCGCTTCCGCGCCGATGAACGCACCTGCCACATCCCCATCATCTTCATCACCGCCATCAGCAAAGAGCAGCGCCACATCTTCAAAGGCTACGAAGCCGGCGCCGTGGACTATCTCATCAAGCCCTTCGAGCACGAGATTCTGAAGAACAAGGTGCAGGTCTTTGTGGACATGTACCGCCAGCGCTTGGCCGTGCAGCGGGCCGGCGAGGTCTTGGCCAAGACCGTGACCGAGTTGCGCGCCTCGTCCCGCGCCCTTTCCGACAGCCGCGCCCGCTACCAGAGCCTTTTCACCTCCATGTTCAACGGCTTCGCCTTGCTCTCCCACGACCAGGGGCGGGCCGTGGACCTGGCCCAGGCGCGCATCGTGGAAATCAATCCAGCGATGGAGCAGATGCTGGCGCGCCCGCGCGAGGCCCTCATGGACCACCTTCTGGGCGAAATCCTGCCGAACCTTGAGGGCTACCTGCGCGATTTCGCGGCCGAGGTGGCACGCTCTGGCAAGAGCGGGCTCATCGAGAGCTACCTCGGGGACATCAAGCGCTGGCTGCGGATACAGGCCTATGTGCCCGGAGCGGGCCTGCTGGCCCTGGTGGCCGAAGACATCACCGCACGGAGAAAGGCCGAGGAGACCATCCAGGAACGCACCTTCCAGGATCCGCTTACCGGTCTGGCCAACCGCGCCCTGTTCATGGACCGCCTGGACCAGTCCATGGAGCGCTCGCGGCGGAGGCTCAACTACCTATACGCTGTGCTCTTCCTCGACCTGGACAACTTTAAGCCCATTAACAGCAGCCTGGGCCACGCGGCGGGGGACAAGGTCCTGCGCGCCGTGGCCGAGAAGATAAAAAATGTGGCGCGCGGGTTGGACACCGTGGCGCGTTGCGGCGCCGACGAGTTCGCGCTGATCCTGGAGGAACTGAAGAACCCGGGCGAGGCGTTGCGCGTGGCCCGGCGCATCTGTAAGGAATTGGCACAGCCCATGGACGTGGACGGCCATTCACTGCACTTTTCCGCCAGCGTTGGCGTGGTGCTGGGCCCGGCGGACTACGCCCAGCCCGAGGAGCTGCTGCAGGACGCAGGCATCGCCATGGAGCAGGCGCGCGCCCTGGGCGGCGGCAAGGTGAAGGTCTTCAAGTGGGCCATGCGCACCCGCGCACAGTACGCCTTGAACGTGAACCAGAGCATGCACCACGCCTTGGAGCGCCAGCAATTTCGCCTGCACTACCAGCCCATCTTCAACCTGGCGGACAACACCTTGGCCGGGTTCGAAGCTCTGATCCGCTGGCAGGTGGAGGACCGTCTTGTGCCGCCCGACGACTTCATCCCCTACGCGGAGCAGACCGGGCTCATCGTGCCCATCGGCCAATGGGCCCTGGCCGAAAGCTGCGAGAAAACCGCCGCCTGGGCGGAACGCTTCCGTCTGCCGAGGAACTTCACCATGGCCGTGAACCTTTCGGCCAAGCAGTTCGCCCAGCCGGACCTGGTGCGCCAGCTCACCCGCGCGCTGGAGGAAAACCACTTGGATCCCCAGCACCTGAAGCTGGAGATCACCGAAACCATGGTGATGCAGAATCCGGAGAACGTGGTGCACAAGCTGCGCGGCCTGCGCGAGATGGGCGTCAAGGTCAGCATTGACGATTTCGGCACCGGCTATTCCTCCCTCTCGTACCTGCGGCGCTTCCCCATCAGCACGCTCAAGGTGGACCGCAGCTTCGTCTCCGACCTCGACGCCTTCGAGAACCTCATCATCGTGCGCACCATCGTGAGCCTGGCCCACAACCTGGGCTTCGACGTGGTGGCCGAGGGCATTGAGACCGAGCGCCAGCGCGACTTCCTGGCGGACCTGAAGTGCGAGTATGGCCAGGGCTATCTTTTCTCCCGGCCCCTGACCGAGGAAAAAACCCTGGAGCTTTTGTCCGTCTGCTGCCCCAAAACGCCTGCAGGTTCCTGAGATGCCCGGCCTACGCTCACGCTGGTTCAAGCTGGCCAACAGCCTCCACGGCATGCTCCTCGGGCTTGTTGCGCTGACGCTTGCACCCGTGCTGGTGCTTTCCCTGACGAACCACCTGCGCGACCGCTCCCTGGAGCGCGAAGCCGCAGTGTCCGAGGCCGCCCGGGCCTCCAGCCTGGTGGCCCGCTCCTTGGCCCAGGAAACAAACAACGCCCGCATCTTTCTGGAGCTTCTGGCCGCGAACCCGCATGTGCGCGCCTGCGCAGGCCCCGCCTGCCAGCCGATCCTTGCGCGCTTTTCCAAGGTAGCCGGTCACTACAGCAACCTGCTGTTGGTGCGAGCGGACGGCGCTGTCCTGACCAGCGCCCGGCCCGTGTCCAGAGACGCGGACATGGCCAAGGACCCGGCCGTCGCCGGAGCGCTCGCCGGTCAAAGCTTCGCCGTGGGCGTCTCCACCCTGCCCCGGGGGGCGACGGTGAGCTATGCCACGCCCTTAAGGGCCGCAAACGGCGGCATCCCCCGGGTGCTGGCGGCCCAGCTGCCCGTGAGCGACGCGGCCAGAACCTTCAACGAGGCGCAGTTGCCCGAGGGCACCACCCTGGTGCTCGTCGGCCAAGACGACCGCATCCTCTACCGGCTGCCGGAGGCCCCACGCTACGCGGGTGCGCTCCTGCCGCTGGAACAGGCCGGGCTGCTCCGCACCGGTCCGCAGGACATACGTGGCTGGGGTGTCGGGCTCGACGGTGTGACGCGTTATTACGTTTTGAAGCGGCTGGACATCAGCCGCGACGAGGTTTGCTACGTGCGCGTGGGCATCCCCAAGGACGCCGTCTACGCCAGCAGCGCGGCGAAGCTCCGCCAGCACCTCATGGCCCTGGCGGTCATCGTGCTTTTGGTGCTTGCCCTCTCCCGGCTGTGGGCCCGGCGCAACATCCTCGGCTCCTCGGCCCGGCTCATGGGGACCGTGCGCGCCCTGCACGCCGGGGACTTCAGCGCCCGCACCGGTCTTGAGGACACGCCGGGAGAACTGGGCGAGCTGGGCGGCTCCATCGACCACATGGCCGAAGCACTCCAACGGCACAAGGAGGAGCAGGAGGTCGCGAGCCGCGCGCTATTTGAGAGCGAGGAGCGTCTCCGGGCGGTCTTCAACGCCTCCAGTGACGGGATGCTGCTCCTGGTGCCCGATGGCCATGTGCTGGTCATGAACGAGAGCGCGGCCCGGCGGCGCGGCAAGACTCCGCTGGAACTCACCGGGGCGAACATTCTGGACCTCATCCCCATTTACGTGCGCAATGGCCGCCGCGCGCGCTTCGAAGAGGTGGTGCGCACGGGCCGGGCCCTGCGCTTTGAGGAGGAACGCGAGGGCCGCACCTATGCCATCCGTCTGCACCCCATCCACAACCAGACGGGCGAAATCGTGCAAATCGCCAGTTTCTCGCGCGACATCACCGAGCGCAAGCTGGCCGAGCGCGCCCTCACCGCCGCCAAGGAGGCCGCCGAGGCCGCGAGCCTGGCCAAAAGCGCATTTCTGGCCAACATGAGCCACGAACTGCGCACCCCGTTGAATGGGCTTCTAGGGATGCTGCAATTGCTCCATGAGGACAACACCCCGGATCAACAGCGGGAATACCTTGAATGGGCCACCCAATCGGCCCAACACATCACCCAATTGGTAAACGACTTCCTGGACTACGCGGCGCTCGGCTCCGGAGAAATGCACATTGAACACCGCCCCTTCCGCCTAGCCGAGATCCTCGTCCCGCTGGAGCCGGAATACGCGGCCCAGGCCCAGAGCAAGGGCTTGCGCTTCGACACGGACATCACGCCCGAACTCCGGGAGCAGGCCCTCATGGGCGACCCGAAACATCTGGCCCAGGTGCTGCGCCAGCTTCTGGACAACGCCATCAAGTTCACCTCCCAGGGCGGCGTGCGGCTTTCGCTCCAGGTCACCTGCCAGGACGAAGATACCTGTACGCTGCGCATCAGCGTGGCGGACACGGGCATCGGCATCGCCCCGGAGGCCATGGCGCATGTATTCACGCCCTTTGTGCAGGGCGAGGACCCGCTGACCAAGCATTACTCCGGCACGGGACTGGGTCTGGCCATCGCCCGTGAGCTGGCCATGCGCATGGGCGGCGGCCTGGAGCTCACGAGCACCACCGGCGCGGGCAGCACCTTCACCTTGAGTCTGAGTTTCATCCCCGCCCCAGACGCCTGATTCCGCAGACGTCTGGAATCGCCGCCTTGCCTCTGTGGCCCGGATGGGGTACGCAAGCGCATATTTTTGCGCCGCCCATCGGGACACGCCCGGAGGACGGCATGGGGTTCCATGCGCTACCTCGGCATCTTCCTTGTCTGCCTCGCGTCCATCGCGTTCGAGATCTTTCTCGTGCGCCACTTCGCCATCACCAACTGGAGCGAGTACGGCTACTGGGTCATCTCCATGGCCATGGCCGGATATTCCGTCAGCGGCGTGGTGCTCTGCCTGTTCGGCAAGGCCTTCGAACGCCACCAGGCCGCCCTGTTCCATGCCCTGCCCGTAGTCATGATGCTGCTCTGCGCCCTGGGTTACTGCGCCCTGGGCCGCATCCCCTTCAATCCGCTGGAACTGCAGAATGAAGTCCTCTTCACCGGGCAGCTCCTGAACATTGGCAAGTACTACCTTGCGCTGTTCCCCTTCTTCTTCGCCGCCGGGCTCTATGTGGGCCTCTCCTTTCTGGCCAAGCAGGAGGACATCCCCAGGATCTACATGGCCGACCTCGTCGGCGCGGGTCTGGGCGCGGCCGCGTTTTTGGCCGCGCTGGCCTATGTGCCGCCCTTCCTGGCCCCCGTTCTGCTTCTGCCGCCCCTGGCGCTGGCCGCCCTCACCAGCCTCCCGGTCAAAAAAACCGCCGCCCGCCTGTGTTTTGGCCTGCTGACGCTCGCCGTCTGCGCCGCCGCGGGCTTCGGCATCCTGCGGTACAACAACGCCGCATTCAGCCAGTACAAGCCCATCTCCGCGGCCATGAACGTGGAAGACAATCAGATCCTGCGGGAGATACGCAGTTCGCGCGGCTACTACATGCTGCTTGAAAACTACATGGAGCGGCACGACACGGACCTGTCCAACAATTACACGCTGCTCGGCGCGGGTGGGCCGCCCCAGGCGCTGGGCCTGTACCGCGACGGCGAACGCCTAGCCTCCCTGCCCCGGAACGAGGCCTACGACACCAGCTACCTCAAGGCCGCGCTGGACACGTTGCCGTATCTGTTGCGCACGCCCTCACGCGTGCTGCTGGCCGGGACATGCGGCGGATTCCGCCTGCGCGAGGCCCTGGAATTGGGAGCCCTGCGGGTGGAAAGCGTGGAGAGCGACCCCGTGCTCCAGATGCTCCTGCTGACCCATGCGCCCAGCGCGCCGCCCAAGGGCTATGCCATGCGGCTGCCCCTGGAGGAGACCCTCCCCGCAGAGAATGCGGCCGACAGCAATGCCACAGACGGCGATAGTGCCACGGACAGCGGCAACGCCAGCGCCGCCGTCCCCGGCAAAGCCCCGCTTGCGGCCTTTGCCGCCGGGCACAACGCCCCGGTCGGACACGCCTCCCCCCCACAGCTGGGCTCGCCCCTGGTGCTGGCGCAGACCGCAGCCAAGCCCTACAGCATCATCGACATTTCGCCGGAGTTTCTGGACCAGGGCCAGGCCAACAAGTACGTGCTCACCGCCGAGGGCATCGCCCAACTGGTGCGCTCCCTGGCCGGAAACGGGCTGCTCTCCCTGCCCATGGGCATCAGCGAACTGCCGGTCTATGCGCTCAAGGCCGTGGCGACCGTGCGCGCGGGGCTGCTGCTCGCGGGCATCCATGATCCTGCCCGGCATATCATCGTCGTGCGCAGCGCCTTCACCGCGCGCATCCTGGCCTGCCGGAGCCCCTTCACCCAGGCGGATGTCGCGGGCGTCCGCGCCTTCGCCAGCGAGCGCAGCTTCGACACGCCGTACTACCCAGGCATCAACCCGGCCACGGAAGAAATCTTCAACGACCTGCCGCCCGTATCCTTCGAGTCCGTCACCAGCGATGCCGTGGCCGGCGAGGACGCCGCGCCCGCCCGCGACGCGCTCATGGACGATCTGGTGGCCTTCCTGCGCGACGGCAAGGCGGAGTCCTCCAGCTTCCGCTTCTTCAACCTCGCGCCCAGCACGCAGGACCGGCCCTTCTTCCACGAGATCATTCGGCTGGACCGCATCCCCGAGGTGCTCGCGCGCATCGAACTGCTGCCCCGCCAGGAGATCGGCTACCTGGTCAACGTGGCCGTGCTGGCGCAGGCCGCCCTGTTCGCCCTCATCGTGTTCCTGCTGCCCATGGCCCGCCGGCGCGGATTGGGCGGACTCTCCACCCGGCGGGTGTTTGCCGGCTTCGGCTACTTCCTCTGCCTCGGCCTGGGCTTCTTGTTCGTGGAGATCGTGCTCATCGAACGCTGCACCTTCTTCCTGAGCGACCCCTCACGCGCCTTCGCCCTGGTGCTCTCCTCCATGCTCATCGCCTCCGGCCTGGGGAGCGCCTTTTCCTCCCGCCTCGTGCCCCGGCCGCGCGCGGGCATACGCCTCGCCTGCACCTGCGCCGCCGCGCTGGCCGGCGGCCTGCTCCTGTTCCTGCCGCGCCTGCTCGACCTGGCCCTGGCCTGGCCCGACCCGGTCAAGGCCGCACTGGTCATCGCCCTTGCCGCCCCCCTGGGCTTCTTCATGGGCATGCCCTTCCCGCTGGCCCTCTCCACCTATCGGGGCGCGACCAGCGCCTTCATCCCCTGGGCCTGGAGCGTCAATGGGGCATTTTCCGTCGTGGCCACGCCCCTGGCCAACCTCCTCGCCGTCAGCTACGGCTACACCACCGTCTTCGCCGCCTCTCTGGGCTTTTACGCCCTGGCGGCCCTGCTCGCACCCGACCGCGCCGCACCGTAAGGGAAACGCGGCCTCCGACAGCCGCCGGGGCATGATGCCCCCATCCCCCTCAAGCGAACGGGCCCCGGACGAGCATCTGCTCATCCGGGGCCCGTTCGCTTAGGGCCGGACCACAAAAACCTTCCGCCTTCCCCGGCCTAGGGCGCGCCGATGATTCCCTCGACAAGTTGCAACACCTGTGCAGGATCAAAGGGCTTGCGCACGGTGGCGACGGCCTTGGGGATGGCCATATGAATGCCAGGCAACCCGCTGATGACGACAACGGGGATGTGCTTGTACTCCGGCATGCGGGCATAGCGCTGGTAGAAGCGCGGGCCCCATTCCTCCGGCATTTCCAGGTCCAGGGTGATGAGGTCCGGGTTTTCCCGCAGGAGCACCTCGGTCGCCTCGATCCCCCCTGTTGCACTGCAGGTGTCGTAGCCGCGCTCGCGGAATACGGTCACGAGGTAATCGACGATATCCGGGTCGTCGTCCACGACCATGATTTTTTTCGGCGCGCCCGGAAGCTTCTGTGGCCGGGCCGAGCCATTTTGGAGAAAACGCTGGCGCAAGATCCGTCGCACGGCCTTCCGGCGTCCGCTGGCGTCCAAAAGAGGCGCCGGGATGGCCTTGCTCCGGCCCAAACCGGCCTGTGCGGCCTCTTTTTTGGAGATGCAGTTCTGCCCGTCGTCCATGATGTCCTGCACGGTGACGGAATCGAGCTTCTCGAACATGGCCTGGTCCGCGGCGACCCAGATGGCCCGGGTGAGACAGTGCACGGAGCGCGGGCAAGACAGACGGTTGTGGCTGCAGACCAGTTGCGCGGACTCTCCCTCGAGCACGCGTACGATATCGCCCACGGTGATCTTGTCTGGCGGAACGGCGAGCAGATGCCCGCCCTCGCGCCCGCGCAGACTTTTGACGATGCCCGCCCGCTGCAGCTCACCAACCAACCGCTCGAGATATTTAGCTGAAATGTCCTGCCGCAGGGAGGTCTCGGCCATGGAGACCGGCCCGTACTTTTCGTGCTGAGCAATGTCCAGCACGAGCCGCATCCCGTAACGGCCTTTGGTGGTCAGGCGCATGAGCGTCCCCCTCACTTGAAAAATGTTCTTATATTACAAAATCATATATTCAATTCAGCCATAACGCTCATCTATTCTAGATTCTCAGGTTGATGCTGTACGCCATATCCGACTTCATTTCAACTCACACTAGGCTGATATGATTTAATATCATATACATACTTTAGTTGTATGTAAACATTAAATACGAAAAAATGCTTCCCACAAAAAAAATACTGTGGCAGTATTGCAAGCGAAACTACATTCAGCGCTCCGGATGCCGGTTATAATTCTATTCCTAGCAATGGCTATGGATGCGCTGAGCCGGCTTAACCCTAGTTCTGTACTGTGAGCACTTCAAGACGCACGCACTTCGTGCGGGGGAGGAATGGCATGCATCCACCAGCCTTGTGGGATTGGGAATCGGGACAACGCGTAGTCCTCGCCTCCATGGAGCGCCCAGAAAACGCCGCTTGGGTGGAGGAGCCGCACGCCTCGCCGGATGGGGAGCGCGTGGCGGTCCTGGCCAGCTTGGAGGAAGGCGCCTTTACGGCGCTGGTCAACGGCGAGCCCTGGGAAAACACCTTCGACAAAGCCTGGAATCCGCGCTTCAGCCCGGACGGCCGCCTGACCGCCATCGTTCAGCAGGATGGCATGTGGACCCTGGCCGTGGACGGCGAGGTCTGGGAAGAGAATTTCGACTTCCTGTGGGGTACCCAGTTCTCGCAGGAAGGGAACGTCATCGCCGCCTGCATGCAGAGCGGGGGCCAGTACGGCCTGTGCATCGACGGCGCCCCCTGGGACACCCTTTACGAGAACGCCAACCAGTGCGTGCTCTCCGCCGACGGCAAGGCCTCGGCCGCCGTGGTGCAGCTCGCCTCGCTCAAGCCCGCGGATCTAGACGCCTTCCAGGGTGGCGTGTTCGGCGTAGCCGTGAACGGCCAGAGCTGGGGCAAAAACTTCGTCAACTGCTGGACGCCGGCCTTTGACGCCCAGGGCGCGAAGGTGGCCACGCAGGTGCGCACGAGCCTGTACGACTACACCATCGCTGTGGACGGCCAGACCTGGGACGAGAATTACACCAGCGTCTGGGAGCCGCGCTTCAATCCGGCCACGGGCAAGGCTGTGGCTCCGGTGCGCGTCAAGAGCGCCTGGGGCATGGCCCAGGACGGCCAGATCATCTGGGAGCCCAAGTTCTGCCAGTGCTGGCAGCAGGTCTTCAGCCAGGACGGCAAGAACATCGCAGCCATCGTGGCGCCGAAGTTCGGGGCCTTCACCGTGGCCGTGAACGCCAAGCCCTGGTCCGTCAGCTTCCCCGTGGTCACGGACCTGGTCATCGGCCGCGAAGGTGAGCGCGTGGCCGCCCTGGGCAACAACGACAACGCCGACTGGCACGTCATGGTGGACGGCCAGACCTGGGCCGGCAGCTGGGACATGGCCTGGAAACCGGTCATCAGCGCTCTCGGCGGGCACGTGGCCGTGAAGGTGGAGAAGGGCAAGCGGCAGACCCTGGTGGTGGACGGCCGCACGTACGGGCGCGACTTCGACCGGCTCTTCGAGCCCACCTTCAGCCCGGACGGCAACAAGCTGCTCATCCGCGCCATCGACAAGGGCTCCTTCGTCCGCATCGTGGCCGAAGTGGGCAAAGTCTAGGCCGCCCAAGGAGGACCACACATGAACGCCGCATATCAATTCGTCACCGGGCCGCTGGCCTGGGCCGCCTGGGGCATATTCCTGCTCGGCTCGGGCTATCGGCTCATCTCCATGTACCAGCTGGCCAAGACCAAGGACGCCACGTCCATCGCCTTCATGAGCTGGCATTTCTCGCTACGCTCCATCGTGAACTGGCTCATCCCCTTCAACGCCCTTGGCTGGCGCAAGAGCCCGGTCATGACCGTGGCCACCTTCGTCTTCCACGCCTGCCTGTTCCTCACGCCCATCTTCCTGGTGGCCCACATGCTCTTGTGGAACCAGGCCTTCGGCGTGAGCTTCGCGACCATCCCGGACAACGCGGCCGACATCATGACCCTGGTGGTCATTGCGGCCTGCCTGTACTTTGCGGGGCGCCGCCTGGTGCAGCCCGAGGTGCGCTACATCACCAGCGGCAAGGACTGGCTGGCCCTCGTCATCGTGCTGGCGCCGTTTCTCACGGGCTTCTTGGCCTACCATCAGGCCATCAGCTATAACGCTATGATCATCCTGCATGTGGTTGCCGGCGAGATCATGCTCGCGGCCATTCCCTTCACCCGACTCTCCCACATGGTCTTCGCCGCCTTCACCCGCGCCTACATGGGCTCGGAGTTCGGCGGCGTCCGCCACGCGCGCGACTGGTAAGCCCCAAGGAGGACGACGAAATGGGCATTGCGGACAGACTCATTGAGGATGTGGGGCTTAGGCGCGGGGTATCCCGGCTCACCCCGGAGAAAATCGAGAAGATCGTCAACGCCGTCATCACCGGCGAAACCGGCGCACGGCTCAAAGCCTACGCCGAAACCTGCGTGCGCTGCGGCCTGTGCGCCGAGGCTTGCCACTTCTCGCTCTCCCATCCGGGAGACCCGAGCTACACCCCGGCGGGCAAGGTGCACCAGACCATGAGCGTGCTGCTCAACAAGAAGGGCAAGGTCGATCCGGACTTCATCTACGGCATGGCCCAGCTGGCCTACACCGAGTGCAATCTGTGCCGCCGCTGCGTGCACTACTGCCCCATCGGCATCGACACCGGCTACATCATAAGCACGGTGCGGCGCATCTGCCACAAGCTGGGCGTCACCCCGCAGTACATCCAGGACACGGCGCACAGCCACTCCGCCACCTTCAACCAGATGTGGGTGAAGGACGACGAATGGACCGACACCCTCATGTGGCAGGAGGACGAGGCCCGGGAGGAATTCCCCGGTCTGCGCATCCCGATCGACAAAGAGGGCGCGGACATCTACTACTCGGTCATTGCGCCGGAGCCCAAGTTCCGCACCCAGCTGATCTATCAGGCCGCGGCCATCATGCACATGGCCGGCGCGGATTGGACCATGCCCTCCGAGCCCGGCTGGGACAACTCGGACATGTGCATGTTCACCGGCGACTTCGAGATGATGGGCCGACTTAAGCGCAAGCACTTCGAAAGCGCGCAGAAGCTCAAGGTGAAGCGCATCGTCATGGGCGAGTGCGGGCACGCCTTCCGCTCGATCTACGACATGGGCAACCGCGCCGTGGGCTGGAAGATGCCCCCAGTGCCGGTGATCCACTCCATCGCCTACTTCTGGGAGCTCATGACGGAAGGCAAGATTAAGCTGTCCAAGAAGTATCCCGGCCCAGTCACCGTGCATGACCCGTGCAACGTCGTGCGCGGCCAGGGACTGCATGAGAAGCTGCGCGAACTCGTGAACTTCCTGGTCGAGGGCGGTATCGTGGAAACGGCCTCCAACCGTGAGCACAACCTGTGCTGCACGGCGGGCGGCGGCGTCATCAACTGCGGCCCCCCGTTCAAGAATGTGCGTGTCGCCGGCAGCAAGATCAAGGCCGACGAGTTGCGGGCCACGGGCGTCAAGACCATCGTCGCCCCGTGCCACAACTGCCACGGCGGCCTGGAGGACACCGTGCACAGCTACAAGCTGGGCATGGAGATCAAGTTCCTCGGCGACATCATCTACGAGTGCATGGAAAAACCCGAGGTCTAGGAGAAGCAGCCATGAAACGCACACTCCCGCTTCTGCTTTCGGCCGCGCTCATCCTGGCCTTCGCCCAGGCGGCCATGTCGCAGCAGGACATCAAGAATCTGGCCCCGGAGGCCTTCGGCAAGCTGACGCGGCCCGCCGCCCAGTTCAACCATGAGCAGCACAACGAAAAGGCCGGACTGACGGACTGCGTGGTCTGCCACCACGGCGGCAAGGACGGCAAGATCGACAAGACCGCCTCCACCGAGGGCACGCCCTGCGCCGAGTGTCACAAGGTGAAGCCCGAAGACAAGAGCACGGGCCTCATGAACGCCTACCACAAGCAGTGCATCAGCTGTCACAAGGCCAAGGGCAAGGGCCCCGTGGCCTGCGGCCAGTGCCACAAGCGATAATCCCATGACCTCGGCCCGGCCGCGCGCATCACCACCCCCCCGCGCCCGGGCCGAGGCAATACCCGGCGTGCATACGCCGGGCGGATCCTCAAGGGACAGGGCATGCGCAACCCGTGGAGCATCGTCCAGAAAAGCCTGGTCCTGAAGCTCATCGCCACGGCGGGCCTTGCGCTCGTCCTAAGCGTCGCCGCCCTTTCCTACTTCGCCATCAGTCACCAGGAAGACGTCCTCATGAGCTACATGGTGGCCGAGGCCGACCGCCTGGGCACCACCATCAAGCTCGGCACGCGCTACGCCATGATGGTCAATTCGCGCGACAACCTGAATCAGATCATCACCAATATCGGCTCGCAGAAGGACATCAAGGCCATCCGCATCTACAACCGGGATGGGCAAATCAAGTTTTCGACCATCCCCGGCGAAAAGGACACCGGCGCCAACATCCGTAGCCAGGCCTGCCACATTTGCCACCAGTCCAGCCCGCCCCCGGCCGATGTGCCGCTGGCGAACCGCACACGAATCTTCAAGGATGTGAACGGCAGGCGCAGGCTCGGCATCATCAGCCCCATCCACAACGAACCGGGCTGCTCCCAAGGCTGCCACTTCCACCCGCCGGACAAAAAGGTCCTGGGCATCATCGACGTCGTGCTTTCCCTTGAGCCAACGGACCGCGAGATCAAGGCCTTCCAGACCCGCAGCGTGGCCTTCACGCTCATCGTGCTCTCGGGCATGGGGCTTGTCATCTTCATGTTCATGAACCACTTTGTCATGCGCCCCATCCGCAAACTCATCACCGGCGCGCAGCTCATTGCCGAGGGTGGGCAGTGCACGCGCATCGACATTGACCAGCCCGACGAAATGGGCACCCTCGTGCACACCATCGAGCGCATGGGCAAGAGCATCAGCGACAAGCAGATCGAGCTGAACCGCCAGCGCGACGAGTACCAGACGCTCTTTTCGCTCGTGCCCTGCATCATCACCGTGCAGGACCGTAATTTCCGCCTGCTGCGCTATAACCAGGAGTTCCGCGACAAGTTCCGGCCCAAGCCCGGCGACACCTGCTTCCACGCGTACAAGGGCCGCAGCTCCAAATGCCCGAACTGCCCGGTGGAGAAGAGCTTCGAGACGGGCCGCTCCTTCTCCGGCGAGGAGTCCGGCGTAGACGCCACGGGCGCCATGCGGCACTGGCTGGTCACCAGCTCCCCCATCAAAAATGCGGAGGGCGAGGTGGTGGCGGCCATGGAGATGTGCCTGGACATCACCAGCCGCAAGCAGCTGGAAGACAAGCTGGAGCGAAGCGAACGCAAGTATCTGGCGATCTTCAAGAACATTCCGAACCCTGTGTTCGTGCTGGATGCGAACACCTTGGTCATCCTGGACTGCAACGAGTCCGTGCAGCCGGTGTATGGATTCGAGAAAGCAGAGCTTTCCGGGCAGAGCTTCCTCATCTTGTTCCCGGAGGAGGACCGCGCGGCCTTTCAGCTCAAGCTCCGGCAGAAGAACCTGCTCGACCGTGTCATCAACGTGGCCAAGGACGGCCGCAGGCTCTTCGTCACCGTGCGCCTGTCGCCATCGGAGTTCAGCGGCCAGAAGGTGCTGCTCGTCACCACCAGCGACATGACAAAACGCCTGGAGACCGAGCAACAGCTCATCCAGGCCTCGAAGATGGCCACCTTGGGCGAGATGGCCACGGGCATGGCGCACGAGCTGAACCAGCCCCTTTCGGTCATCAAGACCGCGGCCAGCTTCATTCGCCGCAAGATCGAGCGCGGCGAGGATCTGGCCCGGGACATCCTGGCCACGCTGACGCTTGAGATCGATGCCCACGTGGACCGGGCCAGCAAGATCATCAACCACCTGCGCGAGTTTGGCCGCAAGCCGGAGATGAAGCTCGAACCCGTGGACGTTAGCGAGATTTTGAGGCGCGCGCTGGACATCTTCAGCCAGCAGCTCAAGCTGCGCGAGATCGAGGTGGTCCTCGACCTCAGCCCGGACCTGCCCCTGGTTCGCGCCGACGCGGGCAGGCTGGAGCAGGTGTTCATCAACATGCTGATCAACGCGCGCGACGCAATTGAGGAAAAGTGGGCCGTGGCCAAGGAAAACGCCGGGGAGCAGGTGGAGGCACCGCAGGGCCCCAAGCGCATCACCCTGGCCACGCGCCTCGCTGGCGGCAAAGTGCGGGTCAAAATTGCCGACACGGGCTGCGGCATCGCGCCCGGCGTACGCGACAAAATCTTCGAGCCTTTCTTCACCACCAAGCGCGTAGGCAAGGGCACGGGCCTGGGCCTGTCCATCAGCTATGGCATCATCCAGGACTGCGGCGGCACCATCCGCGCAGAATCCACACCGGGCGAAGGCACACGGTTCATCATCACCCTGCCACGGCTTGAACAGGAAGGAGACGCGTCGGCATGAGCGAGCCCATCTCCCTGCTGCTTGTCGATGACGAGGACGGTATCCGCCGGGTGCTGGGCCTCAGTCTGGCCGACCGGGGCTACCAGGTGCGCACGGCGGCCAACGCCGAGCAGGCTTTGGCCCTGTTTCGGGCCGAGCCCACGCCCGTGGTCATCACGGACATCAAGATGCCGGGCATGGACGGATTGGAGCTGCTGCGGGCCCTCAAGGCCTTGGACCCGGACACCGAGGTCATCCTCATCACCGGCCATGGCGACATCGACCTGGCCATTCAGGGCATCAAGCTCGACGCCACGGACTTCGTCACCAAGCCCATCCGCGACGACGCGCTGGACATCGCGCTCTCCCGCGCCCTGGAGCGCCGGGCCATGCGCCGGGCCATCCGCGAACACACCGAGCAGTTGGAACGCCTGGTGGAACAGAAGACCCGCGAACTGCTGGACGCCGAACGCTTGGCGGCGGTGGGCCAGACTGTGGCGGATCTGTCTCACGCCATCAAGAACATGGCCAGCGGGCTTGAGGGGAGCCTCTTTCTGCTGCGCCAAGGGCTCATGGGCGACCGCGAAGCCTACCTGGAGCAGGGCTTTGAGATGCTTGAGGCCAACGTGCAGAAGCTCAAGAACCTTTCGCTCGACATGCTGCGCTACGCCAAGCCGGAGGCGCTCAAGCCCGTGCCCACGGACCCCGCCGCCCCAGCCCGGCAGGTGGTGGAACTGCTCGCGACGCAGGCCCAGGCGTCCGGCCTGGCGCTGACCCTGGAAGCCCAGGAAAACCTGCCGCAGATTCCGCTCGACGCCGAGGCCCTGCACCGCTGCCTCATGAACCTTGTGGGCAACGCTCTGGACGCCTGCACGGCCGCCGGTTACGGGCCGGAGAAGCCCGGCGGCGCGGTGGCCGTGCGCGTGGCGCTTTTGCCCAGCGGCGGCGTGGACTACAGCGTGGCGGACAACGGCATCGGCATCCCCGAGGCCGCGCGGCCGAAGCTCTTCACCGCGTTTTACAGCACCAAGGGGGAAGGCGGCAGCGGGCTTGGGCTTATGACTACCAAAAAGACCGTGGAAGCGCACGGCGGCAGCCTTTGTGTTGCGAGCAAGGAACACAAGGGCAGCACCTTTAATATTATCATACCAGCATCATATGAAAATAAAGTTTTATAGTATGATTTTAAAGTTTGCGTGATTCATTCTTGTAGTGTTGACGCAAATCCCTGCATGAAATATGACTAAATCCGTATCCGAGACCCTGAAAGCCAAAAGCATTCTTGAAGTGTAGGGTAACATGGATGAAGTCATACTGAGCGCAGATGGCAGCCTGCTCGACCGAGACGGAGTTCCTGCCGAAGACGCCCTGCGGGCGCTTGGGGCGCGGGTGACCCTGGGGGACGGCTATAGTCTGCGGGGGTTCATGCGCATGTTGCGGCGTTACCCCGTGCTTTGCCGCCTCAATGACTTTGCTCCGGACTTCGCCGCGCGGTACGACTCCTGTCCCAAGGCAGACTGCCTGCCCGCGGGGCTTGAGCGCCTGGAGCTTTCCCGCGTGGTGGAGATGATCGGCCATCCTGGGCCGCCGAGGCTTGAGATCTACCATACCCTGCGCGGGATTTTGCCGGATGGCGGGGACTTGGAGATCAGAAGTTATCAGGTGGAGATGCTGCTCGACGCGCCGCTGTGCCTGGGTTCCCTGCGCCACGTGGTCTTCGGCGACCGGGTCGCGGAATTTCGATTCGAGACTGTCTGCAATCTGTTTGAATTTTTCGAGGGTGTCTTATGGCAGCTCGCTTTTCACGGCACACCGCGTGAGTGTGCACTAAGGAGGTAGCTCATGTTTGAGAAGATACTGTTCGCCACCTCGGCCTCTTCCACCTGCGACGACGCTGCGCGCGTGGCCTTTGAGCTTTCGCGCAAGAACCGCTCGCGCCTCAACGTGTTCCATGTTTTCGGGCTGCCCACGCGCGGTTTCGGCCTCACCTACCGCGACGTGCGCACCGGCGAAGCGGAGGAGGCCGATGAGAACCTCGTCAGCCTTGTGAAGGAGGAAATGGCTCAGTACTATGAAAAGCTGGCCAAGGATCACCCCTCCTGCGTGTTCGAAACCATCACCGGAGAGCCGCACACGGAGATCCTGCGCAAGGCGCGCAAGGAGGACACGAGCCTCATCGTCATGGGCGCGCACACCCGGCCCGAAGACGTGGGCGCCATGCGCCACCGCCTCATCGCTGGTTCGACCATGCAGAAGGTGGCCAAGAGCGCCCGTTGCCCGGTGCTCATCGTCAGCCGCCCTTGTGTCACCTGCTGGTCTTACTTCGCCAACATCGTCGTGGCGACCGACTTCAGCAAGCCTTCCGACTACGCCTTCCAGTTCGCGCGCAACGTGGCCAAGGAGATCGGCTGCCGGTTGCACGTGTTCCACTGCGTGGACCTCGGCGGCGAGCAGGAGCCAGGCCAGGCCTACATTGAGCAGCAGCTCCAGGCCGCGGAGAAGAAGATCCAGGAAAAGTACGTGACCAACATGGGCGACTTCGACAACTATGTCATAGCCCTGCGCGAGGGCAACCCGCACGTCGAGGTGCTCAAGTACGCACGGGAAAACAAGGCCGACCTGATCGTCATGGCCCACCACACCAAGGATGTCGACCCGGAAAAGGCCATGCTTGGCAGCACCATTGAGCAGGTCGTGCTGCGCTCGGCCTGCCCGGTCCTGAGCGTGAACCATCCGGACAAGGTGGACGTGAGCCCCTACGGCGTTCCGCGCGCGGGCGAGTAGCGCCATGCCCGGCGGCGAGACGGCCCGTGGCCGGGTGCTCGTGGTGGATGACGAGATGCATCTGCGCCTGTTCATCAAGGCGGTGTTCGAATCCGCCGGATATGACACGGCCATGGCCCGCGACGGCGAAGAAGGGCTTGCCAAGGCTCGCGAGTTCAGGCCAGATCTTGTGAGCCTGGATTTGATGATGCCGAATCAAGGCGGTCTGCGTCTTTTGACCGAACTCCGGCGCGATCCGGAGCTCGGCAAGACGAAGGTGCTGGTGGTCTCCGCCATCGAAAGCGGCACCTTCGACCACTCCCTGGCCCTGCTGCGCGCGGGACCGGAGCTGGCGCCCGCCGCGCCAGACGGCTATGTGGAGAAACCGCCCACGGCAGAGCGCCTGCTGCGCGAGGCGGAGCGGATACTGGGGCGGAGCGGGGCCTGAGGCCCGCATCCTACCAGCAACATGGAACCCCGAGGAGGCGAAATCATGGCCAAGAAAATCATGGTGGTGGACGACGATCCGGACATCGTGGAATACCTCGTTTCCATCTTCAAGGAAAAAGGCTACGCGACCTGCTCCGCCAGCGGAGGCGAGGGCGCCTTGGAACTGCTGGAGAGCGAACGCCCCGACCTTCTGACCCTGGACCTGGAGATGCCCGACGAATGGGGCCCGCGCCTGTACCGCAAGTTCAGCCAGAAGCCGGAGTTCAAGGACCTGCCCGTGGTGGTCATCAGCGGCTTGGCGGGCATCCACCTGGCCATCCGCAAGGCCGTGGCGACCGTGAACAAGCCCTTCGACCCGGCCCAGGTGCTGGAAATCGTGGAGCGCGCCATCGGCAAGCCCTAGGCCCGCCTGAGCCATAACCCCCTTTCCGTTCCGGGATGGGACGCGGCATGCTCCACCCAGGAGAGAGAACGCCACGCCCCACGGACCGGATGTGCGCCAAAAGTGGGCATGATGGAAAAGACGCTGCTGCTCGTCGATGACGAGCCCGGCATCCGCAAGGTTGTCGGCATCACCCTGTCCGACATGGGCTACACCGTGCTTGAAGCCGTAAGCGGCGACGAGGCGCTGGCGATCTTTCATCGCGAAAAGCCGCCCGTCGTCCTCACCGACATCCGTATGCCCGGCATGGACGGGCTTGAGCTCCTGCGCCGCATCAAGGCCGAAAGCCCAGAGACCGAGGTCATCCTCGTCACCGGGCACGGCGACCTGGAGATGGCCGTGCAGGGCCTCAAGCTCGAAGCCTGCGACTTCATCTCCAAGCCCGTGAACTCCGAGATCCTGGAAATCGCGCTTAAGCGCGCCATGGACAAAATCCAGCTGCGTCGGCGCATGCGCGAGTACACCGACGAATTGGAAAGCCGCGTGAGCGAGCAGGCCCAAAAACTGGTGGAGCTGGAGCGCCAGTGCGCCGCCCAGGAGGCCGTGGACGGCCTGACCCAAGCCATGGGCGGTCTGGCGGGCGAGATCGCTGGCGAGTTCGCCATGTTCAACGCCCTGCCCTGTCTCGTGTCCATCCAGGACCGCGATCAACGCGTACTCTCCGCGAACCAGCTGTACCGCGAGCGGCTGGGCGACCGCGTCGGCCTGCCGGGTTTCACCATCTACGCGGGAGCGGCTGGCCTTGGCCTCGACAGTCCCGTGGCCCGGACCCTGCGCACCGGCCAAGGCCAGAAAAGCCGCGAGGGTCTCTTCGGACCAGAAGAGACCCTCTCCGCCGTCACCGTGCACACCGCGCCCATCCACAGTGCCGGGGGGCAAGTGGACTTGGTGCTGGAAATTCTCGTGGAAGCGGGCGAGGTGCAGCGCCTGCAGGACGAACTGCACACCACCCGCCAGCGCTACCAGCAACTCTTCGATGAGGCGCCCTGTTTCATCACCGTGCATGACCGCAGCCTGCGCATCCAGGCCGCCAACCGCCGCTTCCGGCAGGAGTTCGGCCCCGCCACGGGCGGGCTGTGCTACCAGGTCTACTGCGGCTCGGAGCGCCCCTGCTTCGGCTGCCCCACGCTTAAAACCTTCGAGGATGGCCGCTCCCACCAGACCGAGATAACCGTGCGCGGCAAAAATGGCGACCCCGTCAACGTGGTCATCTGGACCGCGCCCATCCGCAACGCTGCGGGTGAAATCGAGGCCGTCATGGAGATGGCCACCGACATCACCGAACTCTCGCGCATGCAGGACCACCTGGCCTCGCTCGGCATGCTCATCGCCTCCCTGTCCCATGGCATCAAGGGCCTGCTCACCGCGCTGGACGGCGGCGTGTACAAAGTCAACGCGGGTTTCCGCGCCAACGACCAGGACATCGTCCAGGCCGGCTGGTGCAAGGTCACCGAACTCATCGGACGCATCAAGGGCATGGTGCTCGACATCCTTTTCTACGCCAAAAAGCGCGAGCTCCAACTGCGCGAGATGCCCGCCGCCGACCTGGCCGCCCAGGTGGCCGAGGCCGTGGCCCCCAAGGCCAGCCAGATGGGTGTCGCCTTTGTTGTCGAAATCGACCCGGACCTCGGCAACTTCACCGTGGATGAGGGTGTCCTCTCCGCCGCCATGATCAACATCCTGGAAAACGCCGTGGACGCATGCCGGGACGACAAGGCCAAGACCGCGCACACCGTCAGTTTTCGCGCCCGCCCGGACTGCAGCGGCGTGTTTTTCGAAATTGAGGACGACGGCGTCGGCATGCAGCCCGACACCCTGGCCCGGCTGTTCAGCGTCTTTTTTTCCACCAAGGGCTCGCGCGGCACCGGGCTCGGCCTGTTCATCGCCAAAAAGGCCGTTGACCAGCACGGCGGACGCATCGGCGCCGTGAGCGAACCGGGACAGGGCTCCACCTTCCGCATCTGGATACCCAGGGAAAAATAGGAAGGGACGCCCCTTCCTGACAGATGAAGAACCTGGGACGCGCATGCGCGTCCCAGGTTCTTCATCTGTGGGAATGGTGGCGGAGACAGGCCGGCGCCCCGAACCGCCAGGAGAGCCCGCGCGCAGGCGCGCAATGACACCTTGCCCGATCCTGGCAAACCATGGCAAACTGCTGCGGGCGGGAGCTTCCAGGGAAAATTCTGGAAAGGGAAGCAGCCCGGGGAGTGGAGACCGCATGAAAACCCGTGCGGATCATTTAGGACGACCAACCGCTAGGAAAAAGGCGCGCATGTCCAACCGTCGCAGTCTGCTGTTCGCAACCGCTCTGCTCTTGGGCTGGGCAACCGCCGCGCACGCCGAGATGCAGACATTCTTCCCCGGCACCCAATACGCCTTGGATGTCTATTATCTGCAGGGCGAGAAACCCGGCCCCACGATCATGATCCAGGGCGGCATCCAGGGCGATGAGTACTGCGGCTACCTCACCGCCCAGCTGCTCACCCGGGCCAAGGTCACCAGGGGCGCGCTGATCATCGTCCCCAGGGCCAATCCGCCCTCCGTCAACATCCGCAAGCGCGTGGTCAACGTCGACATGAACCGCCGCTTCGACAGGGACTACAACGAGTTCTACGAAGACCACCTGGCCCGGCTCGTCCGCTATCTCCTCGGGCAGAGCCAGGGGCTCATCCACCTGCATGAGGGCTCGGGATTCTATAACCCCGTCCGGCTGGATGATATGCACAGCCCCAAGCGCTACGGCCAGTCCATCGTCATTGACACCGCGGAATACAAGAACGTCCATCTGGCGCAAACGGTCCGGCAGGTCCTCGCGCGCCTGAACGACGGTCTGAAGCCCGAGAAGTACAGGTTCAAGCTGTTCAACCAGGAGACGTTCAACGACCGTTCCCACTACCTGGAGCAGCGCAAATCCCTGACGTATTACGCCCTGTCGCGGCTGGGCATTCCCGCCTTGGACATCGAGGTGAGCAAGAACCTCGTCGGGCCCTTCTGGAGCTACTGGAAGGTCTCCCACCAGATGCAGGCGACCGTGCTGTTCCTCAGGAAGTTCGGCGTGGAGCTTGAGGCCCCGGCGGTGCGGCTGGAGGACTTCCAGGCCTATCCGCCCAGGGACCTCACGGTCATCGTCAACGGCCGGACGCTTGATCCGGCCAATCCTTTCGCGACCGTTGCCCCGGATGTGCCCTTGGACGTGCGGGTGCAGGCCTCCGGGCAGCACAGCCCGCTGGAGCCGATCACTTGTGTAGCGGCCTCGGACCGCGCGGGCTTCAACATGCTCCAGGCCCCCCGCCTCCCCATGGCCCCCTTTGAAAGCCTGTCCGTCACGTCCGATGGGATCCTGCTCTCCAAGGCGCGGCTCTCCTGGACCGGCGTTTCCCGCACCCCCCCGGTCGCAGCCGCGGGCGATCTGCTCTGCTGGCTGAACGGAGAGCTCAAGGCCGTCGCCCCGGGCCAGACCCTGACCGCCGTGGAAGGGGACCAGCTCATTTTGGAGGGCATCAAGGGCAGCGCGCGCAGAGAGGTGCTGAACCTCAAGGGCTACGTGTCCCGGCCAGGACGCGACGACGGCCAGGACGCGGGCCAGGAGATCATCCTCGACCCCCGGGAGTTCCTGCCGAAATACGTCGTGCGCAAGGCCCAGGGCGATCTGCTCTGCGAGGTGGTGCGCGAGACGCCCGGCGTGAACCCGAGGACGCGCTTTTCCATCCGCATCGTCCCCCGCGAGGTGCGGGGACTCGTCCTCACGGATCCGTCCGGACAGACGCTCCGTCTGCCCTGGACGCCGGGCAAGCCCCTCACGCTGCCGCCGGGAAGCTACAGGCTCACCGACATCCAGAGCAACGGCCCGGCCGCCAAAATTCAGGCATTTCTAAACAAGAAGCCTGTGGGGCTCGGCAAGGAGCTGGTCATCGACGGACCGGCGGAGCTGGTGTTCCGGCAGGCGACGACGTTCACGGAACTGGGCGCGATGCCGATCATCGAACCTGTGACGCTCGACACCGCGAAGAAGCTCCACAGCACGGACGCGACCGGGGGCTGATAAGGCCCCGGGCGGGGGGAAAAGCGGGCTACGTGGCCCTAAGCATCAGGACCGGCACCGAGACTTCGTGCTGCACGCGGCTGGCCGTCCATCCGAGCACCAGATCGGACAGCCCCGTGTGGCCGTGGGTGCTCATGGCCACCAGGTCGCAACGGTTGCGCTCGACCCACTTCACGATCTCCACGGCCGGCTCGCCATACGCCAGTTCCGTTCTGGCCGGGATGCCCTCGGCCTCGAACTCCGCCCGGACCTTCGCCAGATAGGCGGCGTCCTGCTCCACTTCCTCGCTCACGGCGTCCGGGCCGAACCGGCGCGCGGCCCAGCCGTCGGCCACGTGCAGCAGCGCCACCTTGCTGTCCAGAAGCTTGGCCAGCGGCTTGATGTGCTCGATGATGGCCCGGTCGGTGGGCGTAGTGTCCAGCGTGACTAGGATGCTCTCGTACATGCTCCCCTCGTGGTTGCGGGCATCACCCGCCGGTGAGTACCTGCCAGGCGGCTTTCAGGGAATCCGGCAGGCCGTAAATATCCAACGCCGTTATGAGAATCGCGCTGCCCCATCCGGCGATGGTCAAGAACCAGCCGCTGCGCCACATGCCCATGCGCTTGCGGGAGCTGGTGAAGTGCAGCAGCGGAAACATGGCGAACGGCAGCTGCATGGCCAGAACCACCTGACTCAGCACAATGAGTTCTGTGACGCTGGTGTTCCCGCGCACAGCGATGATGACGATGGCCGGTACGATGGCCAAAAGCCGCGTGATGACCCGCCGAACGGCCGGCTGGAGCCGCCATTGCATGAAGCCCTCCATCACCACCTGTCCGGCCAAGGTGCCGGTGATGGTGCTGCTCTGGCCACTGGCCAGCAGGGCCACGCCGAAGAGCGTGCTGGCCAGCGCGGTGCCGAGCAGGGGCGCCAGGGTCAAGTAGGCGATGGTGATCCAGTCGCTGTCCGGACTGAAGGCGACCAACTCCCCCGAGGGCAGTGTCAGGCCCTGCTTGCCAAAGAAGACCATGCCCGCCAGCACCAGAATGGCCGCGTTCACGAAAAAGGCCAGGGTCAGGGCCAGGGCGGAGTCGATGGTGTTGAACTTGATCGCGGCGGTGATGGAGGCCTCATCCTTCTGGAACTTGCGGCTCTGGACCAGCGCCGAGTGTAGGTACAAATTGTGGGGCATGACCGTGGCCCCGATGATGCCGATGGCCATGACGAGCATGCCGTTCCTGGCGATGTCCGGCGACACGAGGGCGCGGGCCATCTCCAGGAAACTCGGCTGCGTCTGGGGGATGATGAAGATCTCTATAAAATAGCAGAGCGCGATGGTGCCGACCAGCATGGTCACGATGGCCTCAATGCTCCGCATGCCCGTGCGTTGCAGGGCCAGCAGAAACAACACGTCGAAGGCGGTGATGAGCAGGGCCCAGATGAGCGGGATATGGAACAACAGGTTGATCGCCACGGCGCTGCCCAAGGCCTCGGCCAGGTCCGTGGCGATGATGGCGGTCTCGCAGAAAAACCAGTTGGGTAGACGTGTCCAACGCGGATACCACTCACGGCAGGACTGCGCGAGGTCCTTCCCGGCCACGACGCCCAGGCGCGCAGCCAGCACTTGCAGAAAGATGGCCATCAGGCTGGCCAGCGCGACCACCCAAAGCAGGCCGAATTTGAACTGCGCCCCGCCCTGCAGGTCCGTTCCCCAATTGCCCGGGTCCATGTAGCCGACGCTCACCAGGAGCGCCGGCCCCGTGAAGGCCTTCCACTGCCCCCAGAAGCCGGTGCCGCTGCCCGGCACGCTCACCGACTCATGCACCTCGGCCAGGGACATGTGGTTGGCGTGCTCACCATGCGCGCCGTCCAGGCCGTGGACCGTTTCCGGTCCTTTCCCGGTCGTTTTGCGGGCGTCGTCGGGAGTGCTCATGGCGTTTACTCGCTGTTGTCTCTGGGCCAAAGGGAGGCGTTGGAGGGGCGCTTTCTCCTATTTTATTGGCCCAATCCACTTGTTTTGTCCAGTGGCGCCGCGTCGCGGGCAAGGCCCCAGGGTTACACGCCCGGGGCCAGAACCAGGCGTCCCGGCCCATCCTTGCCGGAGCGCAACTCCAGGTGCCGTTCGTGGAAGGCCTCCAGGCTCATGCGATGCCCCACGCTGAGCACGGCGGCCTTGGGCAGACGCTGCGTCAGCAGGCGGTAGAGCTCCTGCTCGCCACGCTCATCCACGGCCGATGTGGCCTCGTCGAGGAACAGCCAGTCCGGCTTCTGCAGCAGCATGCGCGCGAAGGCCAGACGCTGCTGCTCCCCCGGGGAAAGCGTCTGCGCCCAGTAACGGGCGTCGTCCAGCAGGGAGCTCAGATGGCCCAGCCCGCAGGCCGCGAGGGCCTCGGTGATGTCCGCGTCGGCGAAGCCGTCCGCGGGCATGGGGTAGCTGACCACCGCGCGCAGCGTGCCGATGGGCAGGTAGGGCTTCTGCGGGAGAAAAAGCATCCTGCCCGCGCCCGGCAACCCGATCCGCCCCCGGCCGTATGGCCAGAGTCCGGCAATGGCCCGCAGCAACGTGCTCTTCCCCACCCCGGAGGGGCCGCTGATGAGGACGCGCTCCCCGGGCCGCAGCTGAAAGCGGGCATCTTCAAGCATCGTTGCGCCGTCCGGCAGGTCGAGCGACAACCCGTCAACTTCCAGCACCTCTTCGCGGCCCGCGGCCAAATCCAGGGCGGCGTTCCCGTTCTGGACCTGATGGGCGTCCTCCATGGCCTGGGTGAAGCTGGTCAACCGGTCCACAGTGGCTTTCCAAGCCGCCAGCTCGGCGTAGGCGTCGACGAACCAGCTGAGCGCACCCTGGACCTGGCCAAAGGCCGAGGCGATCTGCATCAGGCCGCCCAGTTGGATGGCGCCGGAGAAATAACGGGGCGCGGCGGCCAGGAAGGGGAAGATCACCGCCGCCTGGCCGTAGCCGGTCGTCAACCAGGACAGGCGTTTGCGCCGCCGCATGATCGCCCACCAGTTGTGCACCACGTTTGCGAAGCGCGCCTGGAAGACCTCGTTCTCGTCCTTCTCGCCGCGGAACAGGGCCACGCCCTCGACGTTTTCCCGAAAGCGCACCAGACTGAAGCGGAAGTCCGCCTCATAGCGCTGCTGGTCGAAGTTCAGCCGGACCAGGGGATGGCCCACGCGCAGGGTCAGGTAGGTGCCCACGATCGAGTACACAAGCGCCGTCCAGACCATATAGCCCGGCACGGTCACGCCGAGGCCCGCCAGGGAGAACGACAGCGCGCCAGACAGCCCCCAGAGGATGCCGAGGAACGAGGCCAGGGTGACCACGGATTCCAGGAAGCCCAGGGTGAGCGTCAGGGTCTGGCCAACGAAAGCGTTGATGTCGTCGGCGATGCGCTGGTCCGGGTTGTCGGTCTCCCCGCCGCGCATCTGCAGGCCGTAATACACCCGGTCCGCAAGCCAGCGGCTCAGGAACTGGTCCGTGAGCCAGCGCCGCCAGCGGATCTGCAGCATCTGGCGCAGATAGAGCTGGTAGACCGCCACCACGATGTAGGCCAGCGCCAGCAGGCAGAAGATGCCCAGCTGGTGGTAGAAACCCGCCAGGTTCCGGTCCTGCAGGGTATTATAGAAGGCGTTGTTCCACTTGTTGATGAGCACATTGATGAACACCAGGCCCAGGCTCATGGACACGATCACCGCCAGGAGCCCGCGTCCGGGCCAGCGGTCCTCAGAGAACCAGTAGGGCCTGGCCAGGCGCCAGATGTCGCGGAGAAAGTTCTTCGTCTTGTTCATTGACAGCCCCCAGGGCAGACTTGGCGGTGCGGTGCGCGTCGGGAACGTGCCGGGAGGGCCACGCCCCACCCCGGCGCAACTTTACGGACCCGTATGGGAACAGCATCCGGAACACTCAGGCTGGACAGTCTGGCGGAACCGCCGGAGCAGGGCGGGAACTGCGCGCAGAAAAAAACCGGGGCGCGCCGCCCCAGACATCCGGCCGGGCGGCGCTAGCTGTGGAGTTGCAAGACGTTGTTCACAACCTCACCGACTCGGCTGATGGGCGGTTTGTTTTGTAACGCAGAGTGATTTCTGTAGAAGTTGTATTCGTGGAGCCAGCGTGGCAACTCGCTGGCTCTTTCGTTTGAGT
>JARLHQ010000023.1 GCA_031292175.1 Humidesulfovibrio sp. | reverse complement strand
TGTCGAAGCCGAGCTTGGCCGCCACGTCCATGTTCTTCTTGAAGTCCGGCCGGGTGCGCTGCACCAGGTTCTGCGCGGCCTGCAGCACGATGCCCAGGGGATTGTTGATCTCGTGCGCGATGCCCGCGGCGATGCCGCCGACGGAGATCATCTTCTCGGTCTGGATCATCATCTCCTGCATCTTCTTCAGTTCCGTCACGTTGCGCAGCATGACCAGGATGTACTTTTTCGAGCCGATCTCCATGGCCTGGGCCGCGAGGGAGCAGATGAAGCCCTGGCCGTCCTTGCGGCGTCCCTCGAACTCCAGGTTCTCCACATGCCCCTCCCGGGCCTGGGCCAGGAAAAACTCCTCGCGCTTGGCCGGGTCGGCGTAGAGCCCGATCTCCAGGGTGTCGCGGCCGAGGAGGTCGCCCAGGTTGTAGCCGGTGAGGCTGCTGAAGGCCTCGTTGGCGTCGACGATCTTTTTGGTTGCGGCGTCGATGAGCACGATGGCCTCGGGCGAAAGGCGGAACAGGCGCGAGAAGCGCTCCTCCGACTGCTTGAGCCGGTTCACGGCGTCGACGCGCTCCGTGACGTTCTCGAACATGCCCAGCAGGCCCACGGCCTGGCCCGCGTCGTCCAGAAGCGGCAGCTTGCTCGTCTCCAGCCAGCCGTGCTCGCCGCCCTCCAGGGTCATGGACTCCATGTAGTGCAGCTTGGGCGACAGGGTGGACATTACGTGCAGGTCGTCGGCGTGGTAGGCCGCGCTCTGCTCGTAGGGCACGGGCAGGTCGAAGTCCGTCTTGCCGATGATCTCCCGCGGGCCGCTCATGCCCAGGGAGCGCGCGAAGGCCGCGTTGCAGCCCAGGAACACGCAGTTCTTGTCCTTCCAGAAGATGGACAGGGGCACGGTGTTCAGGATGGATTCGAGCAGGCGGCGGTTCTCGCGCAGCTCCTGTTCGGCGCGGATGCGCTCGGTGATGTCGCGGGCCACGGTCATGCGGTAGCGCTTCTCGCCAATGTCCATGGACTGGCTGGAGAGCGACAGGATGACCTCCGCCCCGTTCTTGTCGTGGCTTTTGGCCTCCACGTTCAGGGCGCGGCCCTCGTGGCCGACGCGCGCCATGATGTCCGCGCGCTGCGTGTCGTCGCTGTAGAGCCGGATCTCCTGAATGGTCTTGCCGACGACGTCCTCGCGGGCGACCCCCTGGATGTTCGTGAAGCTTTCGTTCACGTCCACGATGACGCCGGTGTCGAGTTCGGAGAGCACGATGCTGTCCGGGGAGAGCCGGAAGAGGCTGGAGAAGCGCTCCTCGGACTGGTGCAGGAGCTTCATGGACGCGATGCGCTCGGTGATGTCCTCCAGGGTGGCCACGACGCCGTGGGCCTCGCGGTCCTGGTCCGCCAACAGGGTCGCGTTCAGGTCCAGGGCCTTGCGGCTGCCGTCGGGCAGGGAATGCCAGGTGAGCTGCCCGAGGACCGAGGCGTGCTGTGTGAGGACCAGGGCGACGGGCGAGCGCTCCCCAACGAGGGGCGCGCCGTCGGAATCCTCCAGAATGATGCTTTGCGGCAGGGGGGCCCCGGGCGCGAGGCCCAGGATGACGCGGGCCCGCCTGTTCAGGTACTCCAGGACGCCTTCGGTGTTGAAGGTGGCGATGCCCACCGGGCTCAGCTCGGTCAGGGCGCGGTGGTCGGACTCGGACTTGCGCAGGCTGGCCATGACCCGGCGCAGCGCGCCCAGGGCCAGGGCCACCAGGGCCAGGGTGAGGAAGGAGATGGCGCTCGTGACCGTGGCCAGGCGCATGGCCGGGGCCAGCACCTCGCGCTCGTCGGCCTCGACCACGAGCAGCCAGCCCGTGACCTCGTTGCGGCGGGAGAGGCAGATGCGGCGCTCCCCGTTGCGCGTAAAACGGTGCAGGCCCTCGCCCGCGATGTTGGCCAAAAGTCCCGGCGCGTCCTGGCCGGGGGCGTAGCCGCCCTGCGGCGCCCACTGCGGGGTGGCCAGCACGATGCCCGTGTCGCTTAGGATGTACGCGTCGCCGGACTTGCCGATGCGCGCCTCGCGCAGCATGCTTCTGGTGAAGCTGCCGGTGTCCACCACGCCCACCACGGCGCCGATGACGGTGCCGTCCTGTCCGCGCAAGGGGTTGGCCGTCGCCAGGATGGGCTTGCCGGTGACCTTGGAAACGGCGACGGTGGCGATGGTGGGGATGCCCCGGATGGCCTGGCGGAAATAGAAGCGCTCCGAGACATTCAGCTTGTGCTCCTCGCCCTGGTCCGTCGCCAGGATCTGCAGGCCTGTCCTGTTGGCGAGGAAGGCCCGGTCGAGGATTCCGCCGCTCACGTAGCCCACCAGCTTCGGCCGCGCCGCCACCAGGGCCGAACGGCCGATGTAGGAGTCCTCCATGGACAGGCGGAAGGCCTCCTCCTGGCTCATGAGCCAGGTCTGGGTGGTCATGGCCTGGACCTGGTCGGTCACCTCGTGGTCCAGAAAGCTCATGGCCTGGGCGATCTGGCCCTGGGCCAGGTTCTCCACCGTGTGCTTGGTGTAGAAATAGGCCACCAGCGTGCTGATGAGCACGCCCGCGAACACGGCGGTCAGCACCGGGGCCAGGTGGCGGTCCAGGAGCAGACGCCGGGACTTTATGGGCGCTTGCTGGCTCACTTGACCACTATCTCCGCCGCCTGGATGATTTCAAAGGGGATGACGACGCCCAGGCGCTCGGCTGTCTTGAGGTTCAAGAGCACGATGCCCTGCTTGTTGATCTTCACGGGCAGGCTGCCCGCGCGCACGCCGCGCGTGAGCACCTGGCGCGCCATGCCGCCTGCCAGCGCGCCCTGCTCCCGGCCCGATTCCAGGATGCCGCACATCTGGCCGTGGCCCTTGGCGTAGTCCGCGAAGCCCAGCGTCGGCAGCCGGTTCACCCCGTTGGTCCAGGCGCTCACCGTGTCCGCAGGAACCACCTTGCCCGTCCGCTCGTCCACCAGGGAATGGTACATCCCCAGGGCCAGCGACTGGCTCCGGGTCTGCTGGAAGCGCACCGCGCGCTGCCACTCTTGGTAGGTGTGGACCTGCACCACCTTGAGCAGCTTGGGCAGCGGGGGCAGGCCCTGCTCCCGGTCCTCGCGCAGGTTGTCCAGCACGTAGCTGGCGGAGGGGGAGTCGTCGCTCAGGAGGACCACGGTCTGAAGGCTCGGCTTGATCTTGTGCAGCAGGGCGAAGCCCTCGCGGAAGTGCCAGCGCTCGCGCACGCCGGAGACGTTCTCCGCCGGAAAGCCATAGGTGCCCACCGGGGCGTTGACGCCGCAGAAGATGACCTGCGGCTGGGCGCGGCCCTTGAGGAACGGGGCCACGAGATATTCCTGGGCCGCGTCGTCCGCGGCGATGACCACTTGCGGCTTTAGGGCCTCGATGCGCGCCAGGAACTCCTGGCCCTTGGCCCGCAGGTGCCCGGGGTCGGGGTCGCGCTGGGCGTCCATATAATAGGTGGTGATGGAGGCGTTCAGGCCGCGCAGCGACTCTTGAATGCCCCGGTTGATCTCCCGCACCCATACGTACTCAGCGTTATAGCTGTGTACAACGACGACCCGAGGCCCGGCTTGCGCCGGAGCCATACCCGGCCCGCACAACCCGAGGAGGCTTGTGAGGAGGAGGAAGAGCATCCGGCGCATGGCGACTCCTGATTGTAAACGCCGCGGTGCGGCAAAGAGGGCGTGAATGGCCAACTATCTTGCCGTTTATACGAGATTCAAACCCTCTGTCCAGCACCCGGGGCAATTCTCTATGGCGTATCGGGAGATATCCCACCCCGGGGTCCGGTTTCCCGGTCCGGCCTGCCTGTTTCGCATTCCCTGTTCGGCGAGGGCGCGCTCACACCGCCGCCGTGGCGAAAGACTCTTATAGTAGAGGATACGCGAAAGTCCGCCGTGGTGTCCAGCGGGCGCGGCTGGGGGGGGGCCAGAGCGGGGAAGGATGTGCGGGGCTGCGTGGGGTGATGTGCGGGGCGCGGGTCGCACTGCGGGACCATTCACCCCATGCCGCACTTGACTTTTTCTCGGAATCGGCACACTGGGGTCGCCGTTGTGACACCATTTTCTGCAACCCTTCAACCTGAGGAAATTATGGACGCTGGCGACAGTCACCCTCGACCTGAAACCGATCATCCCATCGTTTTCCAGGCGCTCCGCTCCAGCGGGCCGTTCTTCCCCAGGTAGCCCTACCTCGGTCCAGGACGCCTCCGAGCCGTGCCGTCTGGTACGGTGGCACGCGGAGGCGACATGCAGTTCACTCACGCTCTCATCCGGCTCAAGGACTTCCTTGGCGCGTGCTGCGCCGGGAGCATTTTCCGTCTCGGCCCCCGCCCCGCCGAAGCGCTGGCTGGCGCTGGCTTTTTTCCCGCCCAGGAGTCCCGTTCCAGGGCGGCCCAGCGGCACACCTTCTTCTCCGTTGGTCAAGCTGCTGGGCAGACGTCCTCCGGCGCATCCGGCGTCCAGGCCGGGCCTCCCCTGGCGGGCAACGGCCCTTCCACTCCGGCCACCCCGGCGGGCAACGGTCCGGCCACCCCGGCCACGGAGTTCGGCTACCAGCTCCAGCACTTCTCCCAGCGCGCCCACGTGCTGGCCTCCCTGGCCCTCAACAAAAAAGTCCCCGCCCGGCAGGCCTTCCTCGACCTGGAGAAGCTCTGGCAGCAGATTGCCGAACTGGGGCAGGCCCTTGAGGAAATCCCCGAGGCCGTGAAGTCAGCCCTTGAGGGGCTGACCAGCATTGAGGCCGAGGAGCGCCTGGAGAAGCACGGGCTGAACGAGGTGGCGCACGAGAAGAAGGTCGGGGTGTTCGCAAGGCTCTTCCTGGCGTTCAAGAACCCGCTGGTCCTGCTCCTTTTGGCGCTGGCCACGGTCTCCTACCTTTCCGACGACATCCGGGCCACCGTCGTCATCTCCGCCATGGCCTTTTTGAGCGTGGCCCTGCGGGTGATCCAGGAGGCCAAGGCCGACAACGCGGCGGAACAGCTCCAGGCCATGGTCCACACCACGGCCACGGTGCTGCGCGACGGCGTGCGCCAGGAGGTCCCCCTCAAACACCTCGTTCCCGGTGACGTGGTTTTCCTGTCCGCTGGCGACATGGTGCCCGCCGACGTGCAGCTCGCCGCCTCCAAAGACCTCTTTGTGAACCAGGCCATGCTCACGGGCGAGGCCATGCCGGTGGAGAAATACGGCGCGGGCGCGGGCCTTGAGGTTGACGGCTCAGGCCCCACCCTGGAACGCCCGAACATCTGCCTCATGGGGACCAACGTGGAGAGCGGCTCCGGCGCCGCCGTGGTCATCACCACCGGGACCAAGACCTATTTTGGCAGCCTCGCGGGCAGCATGGCCCAGGTCCGCACCGCCACCAGCTTCGACCTGGGCATCAACAAGTTTACCTGGCTGATGATCCGCTTCATGCTGGTCATGGTTCCCGTTGTCTTTGTCATCAACGGGGTGATGAAGCACGACTGGAGCGAGGCCTTCATGTTCGCCCTGGCCGTGGCCGTGGGCCTCACGCCCGAGATGCTGCCCATGATCGTGACCGTGTGCCTGTCCAAGGGCGCGCTGGCCATGTCCAAGCGCAAGGTCATCGTCAAGCGGCTCTCGGCCATTCAGAACCTGGGGGCAGTGGACGTGCTCTGCACGGACAAGACCGGCACCCTGACCCGGGACGAGATCATCCTGGAGAAGCACCTGGACGTGTACGGCGACGAGGACGACGGCATTTTGGAGTACGCCTACGTCAACAGCCTGCACCAGACCGGCCTGAAGAGCGCCCTGGACCGGGCCGTGCTCCATTCGGGCGACGAGCACGCCGAGGCCATCCACCCGGAGAAGTACGAGAAGATCGACGAGGTGCCCTTCGATTTCGTGCGCAGGCGCATGAGCGTCGTGGTCCACGACACCGAGGCCGACAGCACCCTGCTCATCTGCAAGGGGGCCGTGGAGGAGGTCTTCGCGAGCTGCGACACCTGCCTGTCCCACGGCCAGGTCATCCCCCTGGACGACACCTTCCGCGAGCGCATGGTGGATGTGGTGCGCGAACTGAACGAGGACGGCTTCCGCGTGGTGGCCCTGGGCTACAAGGCCGTGGACGGCTCCCGCCGCGACTTCGGGAGCGCCGATGAGACCGGCCTGATCCTCGCCGGGTATCTGGCCTTCCTTGACCCCCCGAAGGAGACGGCGGCCCTGGCCATCGCGGCCCTGGCCACGCATGGCATCGGGGTCAAGATTCTCACGGGCGACAACAACATCGTCACAGCCAGAACCTGCCGCGCCGTGGGCTTGGACTTCGGGGACCGCATCGTCCTGGGCGAGGAGCTGGGCAGGCTTTCTGACGAGGAGCTGTCCGTCCTGGTCGAGAAGGCCACGGTCTTCGCCAAGCTGGAGCCCGCCCAGAAGCAGCGGATAGTCACGGCCCTGCGCCAGAACGGCCATGTGGTGGGCTTTTTGGGCGACGGCATCAACGACGCCCCGGCCCTGCGCGCCGCCGACGTGGGCATCTCCGTGGACACCGCCGTGGACATCGCCAAGGAGTCCGCCGACATCATCCTGCTGGAGAAGAGCCTGCTGGTGCTGGAGGAAGGCGTCATCGAGGGCCGCAAGGTCTTCAACAACATTACCAAATACATCAAGATGGGGGCCAGCTCCAACTTCGGCAACATGTTCAGCGTGCTTGGGGCCAGCGCCTTTTTGCCCTTCCTGCCCATGCTGCCGCTCCAGATCCTGGTGAACAACCTGCTGTACGACTTCTCGCAGACGGCCATCCCCACGGACAACGTGGACGAGGACTTCGTGTCCAAGCCCAAGCGCTGGGGCATCGAGAGCATCAAGAAGTTCATCCTCTGCGTGGGGCCGATCAGCTCCATCTTCGACTATGGCACCTTCTTCATGATGCTTTACGTCTTCAACGCCTGGGATTCCCCGGCCCTGTTCCAGACCGGCTGGTTCGTGGAGTCCCTGCTGTCGCAGACCATGATCGTCCACATCATCCGCACCAACAAGATTCCGTTCCTCCAGAGCCGGGCCAGTCTGCCGCTCATGCTGACCACCGGGCTGGTCTGCCTCATCGGGCTATGGCTGCCTTTCTCGCCGGTGGCCGCGCAACTCGGGCTGGTTGGCCTGCCCGCCGCCTACTGGCCGCTCCTGCTCGGGATGCTCTTCTGCTACGCGGCCCTGACTCAGACCGTGAAGCTCTGGCTGCTGAAGCGGTTCAGCATCGAGTAGACGACGCTGTAGGTATGCTAGCCGGGGCCGGGGGGAAAGACGTCCCCCCGGCCTTTTTTGGGGCAAAGGCTAGAGCGCGAACTCGCCGCCCGCGTAGATGAGCTGGCTGCCGCCACCCTTGAGCAGGGCGGTGACGGTCTTGTCCTCGGTGTTCACGAGATCCCAGTGCAGGGCGGAGTCGTTGAAGCCGAGCGCCTCCTTCCGGGCCGCGTCCAGGCTGGCCTGGTCCCCGGCGTAGGTGTCGGCGTAGCTGGCCCCCACAGCCACATGGCAGTTGCCGAAGGGCCCGCCGAAGTTCTCGTCAAAGAGCGTGCTGGCCATGAACGCGCCGATCTTGGAGTGGCGGCGGTCGGTGAGGGAGAACTCGCCCAGGCGCGCCGCGCCCTCGTCCATGGCGAGCTGCTTGTTCACGAACTCCTCGCCCTGCGCGGCCGTGACGGAAACGACGCGCCCGGCCTTGAAGGTCAGGCGCACCCCCTCCACGCGGTTGCCGGAGCGGTACGAGGGCTGGTCCGCGAAGTACACGCCCTCGGTGCCGCGCCAGTCGGGCGAGAGGAAGACCTCGAAGCTCGGAATGTTGTGCCCGGAGACGCCCAGCCAGCGGCGTTCAGCGCCCGGGGTCACGTAGAGGTCGCAGTGTGCGCTTTCGATATGCAGGCGCTCGATCTCAAGCCGGCCCAGGGCCTCCTTCACGCGGGTCACCTCCGCATGCACCGCGCGCCACTGGGCCACTGGGTCGGGCTGGTCCAAAAAGCAGGCCTGCTTGATCTGCGCCGCGTACTGCGCAAGGCTCAAGCCCGCGCAGCGCGCCTGCTCGGCCGTGGGATAGGCGCACAGGGTCCAGCCGAAAGCGCCGGTCTGCTCGCGCCCCTCCATGATCTCGCGCAGGAACTTGCGCGCCACCGCGCTCAGGCCGATCTTGGCCGAATCCACGCTGGAAAGGTGCGTGAGCGAGGCCGGGGCGATGAGCGAGATGAGCCCGGAAAGGTTCTCCGTAAGCTCGCGGTCGCCGGGGGCGATGGTCTTTATCTGGGAGTCCGAGCCCTTGCCGTAGAACGAGAGCTCCATGCCGGGGGTGAGGTTCTGCCGGGGCACGGGGACCATGCCCTCCTGGATGAGCAGGTCGTACATGGCCTCGGCCAGGGGCGTGGCGTCCTGGTCGAAGCGCAGCAGGATGACGTCGCCCGGGACATAGGGCTTGGTGCGGGCGGTGGTGAGCCCCCACCAGAGGGTGCGGGCGTATTTTTCAAGTTCGTTTGCGGAGAACATGGGGCCTGCCTTGCGGGTGCGATTTCCGGCGCTTACGGGGCCGGATGCGCGAGCATAGCCCAGGGTCCGGCGAAGCTCAATATCCGCCGGATGCAAAGATATCCGGACAATCCCGCACATGGCTTGACACGCGACGCGACCTGGATATATCAGCAACCCCGGAGCCTGCGCGCTCGGATGCCTGGCTCGATAGCGAGGAAACGGCGCCTGGCCCACCGGACCGCCTCCCACGGCTGGGAAGGGCGGACCGGACGGGGCTGACGATAATTCCTTATTCTACTCATCTGGAGGGTACAATGGGCTACAAGGTTACTGTCGACAACGACAAATGCATCGGCGACGGCGAGTGTGTGGACGTTTGCCCGGTTGAAGTTTACGAGCTTCAGGATGGCAAGGCCGTTCCCGTGAACATGGAAGAGTGCCTGGGCTGCGAGTCCTGCGTGGAAGTCTGCGAGCAGGACGCCATCGTCGTCGAAGAAGAATAACGCCAACAGCTTCGGCTGATGTCGAAGGGGGCGGCGCCCAGCGCCGCCCCCGTTAAACACGCCGCCGCGCACGCGCGGGCCGGGGTGATGCAGCACGATGTCCGCCTGTCCGGGCGGGACTGGGGCCGGGGGGAATCCCGGCTTTTTTGTATCAAGCCCCCCCCTTTACTCGCCCCGCTGGCGGACGCATATTTCCCACGCACCACCACAGACCAACAGGCGAGGAGTGCCGCATGGCCCTTGACTTCAGTGATTTTTTCAAGCGCTACGAAGCGATCATCCAGGAGGCCGACCAGGTCTTCCGCGCCGTGCGCGACAAGTTCGCGGAGAACGTGCGCTGCGAGAAAGGCTGCTCGGACTGCTGCCACGCCCTGTTCGACCTGACCCTGGTTGAGGCGCTGTACCTGAACAGCAGCTTCAACGCCAAGTTTTCCGGCAAGCCCAGAAACAACGTGCTGGAGCGCGCCGACCAGGCCGACCGCCAGGTGCACCGCCTGAAGCACGACGCCTTCAAGGCCGTGAACGACGGCAAGAACGCCCAGGAGATCCTGGCCGAGATGGCCAAGGTGCGCGTGCGCTGCCCGCTTCTGGACGACGCCGGGGCCTGCGTGATGTACGAGAACCGGCCCGTCACCTGCCGCATCTACGGCGTGCCCACGGCCATCGGCGGCAGCGCCCACACCTGCGGCAAGTCCGGCTTCGAGAAGGGCAAGCCCTATCCCACAGTGTACCTGGACCGCATCCAGGACAAGCTCTACGCCCTGTCCCACGAGCTGGCCACGGCCATCAACTCCCGCTACAAGGGCCTGGGCGAGGTGCTGGTGCCCGCGTCCCTGGCGCTTCTGACCGACTACAGCGAGGACTACCTGGGCGTGACAAACGAGACGGGCGAGAAGGCCGAAACGGCCGAGACGGCCGCGCCCGCCAAGGCCGCGAAGCCTGTACAGGACGCCAAGCCCGCCAAGAAGTCCGTGCCTCTCTCCGAGAAGCTGGCGGCGGGTAAGGACAAGAAGGACAAGAAGGACAAGGGCAAGGGCCTGCCCGCCTGCGCGGGCTGCTCGCCGGAGACCAAGAAGGGCGGCTGCTCCGGCTGCTCGCCCAAGAGCTTCACCATCGGCCAGGCCCCGGCCCGGCCCGCGAAACCGGCGGCCAAAAAGCCCGTGGCCCAGAAGGCCCCGGCCCAGAAAGCCGCCGTCCAGAAACCCGTTGGCAAGAAGGCCAAGGGCTAGCCGTATGGAGCAGATGTACACCCCGGAGCAGGTGGAGGCGCAGAAGCGCGCCATGTACGAGCGCATGTCGCCCCGGCGGCGGCGCTTCGTGGACCGCATCGGCTACGAGAGCTGGGACCCCTTCCAGGCGCCCTTCGATCCCATCGACATCCGCACCGACGCCCTGGGCTATACGGCCCACGAGCTCTTGAACAAGTACTTCAAGAGCCTGCCCGCCATCCCCGACCCGGACTACATGCAGACCCTTTCCGAGTTCATGATCCTGCTGGTCATGAACGTGGAGAAGGTGCGGCCCATCCTGGAGTTCGGCGACTGGTACAACGAGAGGCTGAAGGAACGCGGCATCAGCATTAAACCCAAGACCGCAAGCACGGGCAAGACCCCGGAGTAACCCATGAGCGAACCGCAGTTCCAGAACGTCGACGAGTACATCGCCCACCTGAAGGACCAGCTCCGCCAGGCCCCCGAGTGCGGCAACACCCACTACAACCTGGGCGTGGCCTACCTCTCCAAGCGCGAATACATGGACGCCGAGCAGTGCTTCCGCGAGGCCGTGGCCAACTCGCCCAAAATGGCCGAGGCCTACGTGCAGCTGGGCGGCATCTGCCTGGAGCGCGGCGACATGGAAGGCTGCCTGAACTTCAACCGCCTGGCCACCCAGCAGCGCCCGTTCTTTGCCGTGCCCTGGGGCAACATCGGCTTCGTGCTCTTGCAGCTGGGCGATTCGGAGAAGGCCATTCCGGCCCTGCAGAAGGCCATCAAGTACGACCCCAATTTCGTGCAGGCCATGGCCACCCTCGGCAGCGCGTTCTTCTCGCGCGGCGAGCTGGACGACGCCCTGCCGCTGCTCAAGAAGGCCGTGGAGCTGCAGCCCATGTTCGGCCCGGCCTGGAACAACTTGGCCCTGGTGCACGCCGAGCTGGGCCAGTGGAGCGAGGCCGACGCCTGCGTCAAGAAGTCCCAGGAGTCCGGCTACGAAGTGCCCCAGGTCTTCCTGGACGAGATCGCCCAGAACCTGAAGTAGGGCGCGCGGGAGGCCCATGGCCCGGTTCCGCGACCTCAAGGAGAAGCTGCGCGGCCTTTTTGCCGCGCCGAACTTGCGCGCGCGCCTGGACGAGCTGGACGCGTTCCCGGCGCGGCACCTGCCCGGCCCGCTGTTCTCGCTGCTGCTTGACCGGGACGAGCTGGTGCGCTGGCGGGCCGTTGAGGCCTTTGGCCGCGCCGTGGCCCGCATGGCCGGGGGCGTGGGCGAGGGCGAGGGGCTTGAGGCCGCGCGCGTCGTCGTGCGCCAGTGCCTCTGGCGCATGAACGAGGAGTCCGGCGGCCTGGGCTGGGGCATCCCCGAGGCCCTGGGCGAGACCCTGGCCCGGCACGAACGCCTGGCGGGCGAGTTCCACCGCGTGCTGGCCTCCTATGTGCGTGAGGAAGTACGCGGCGAGGGCAATTATCTGGAGCACCCGGGCCTGCGCCGGGGCGTTTACTGGGCCTTAAGCCGCCTGGCCGAGAGCTTCCCGGAGCTGCTGGCGGGCGAGGTCGGCACGCTCCGCGCCGGGCTGGCCGACGAGGACCGGGGCAACGCCGGGCTGGCCGCGCGCGCGCTGGGGCTCTTGCCGCCCGCGTGGACGCGGCAGGCGAGGGCGGAGGTGGCCGCCCTGGCGGACGATCCGGCTGTGGTGCCGCTGTTCCTTAACGGCGAGCTGACGCACAGCACCACGGGAGCGCTGGCCCGGCAGGCGCTTGCGCGCATGGACGCGGACAACGGACGCGGCAAATGAAATTTCGGGCCCATTCTCCTGTTGACAAGCCAGGGGGCTTTGGGTAAACGATCCTTCCCTTGAGCAATTTAGGCGCGTAGCTCAGTTGGTTAGAGCACTTGCTCGACACGCAAGGGGTCAGGAGTTCAAGTCTCCTCGTGCCTACCATATTCATCGGAAAGGGAGGCCATGCCTCCCTTTCCACTTTTTGGCGTCAGGCGGTCCGGCTCAGGGGCCGACCGGCCGGGCGCAAGGAGTTCATCGTGCAGGTCACTGTCGCCGGTCAGCAAATTTCCGTGGACGCCGGGGCGTCCTTGGCAGACGCCTTCAAGCAGGCGCTTTCGGGCAAACAGTTCAAGAACCTCGTGGTGGGCCGCTGCGGCGACGCCCTGCTCGACCTCTCCACCCCGATCCCGGCCGATTGCGCCAGCCTTGAGCCCGTGTTCGCGGACTCCCCGGAAGGCCTCGCGGTCATCCGCCACTCCACCGCGCACCTCATGGCCGAGGCCGTGAAAAAGCTGTTCCCCACGGCCAAGGCCACCATCGGCCCGTCCATCGAGAACGGCTTCTACTATGATTTCGACTTCGAGCGCCCGTTTACGCCCGAGGACCTGGAGGCCATCGAGGCCGAGATGGTCCGCAGCGTGGGCGCGGACAAGCCCTTCACCCGCGCGGAGCTGACCAGCGCCGAGGCGCGCGCCAAGTTCGCGGCCGAGGGCGAGACCTACAAGGTCGAGCTCATCGACGACCTGAACGTGCCCGGCGTCTCCACCTACACCCAGGGCGCGTTCACGGACCTGTGCCGCGGCCCCCACGTGCCGCGCACCGGGCTTTTGAAGGCCTTCAAGCTGACCACCGTGGCCGGGGCCTACTGGCGCGGCGACGAGAAGAACCCGCAGCTCCAGCGCATCTACGGCACCGCCTGGGCCACCCCCAAGGACCTCAAGGTCTACCTGGACCGCCTGGAAGAGGCCAAGAAGCGCGACCACCGCAAGCTCGGCGCCCAGCTCGATCTGTTCAGCTTCCACGAGGACGTGGGCGGCGGCATGGTCCTCTGGCACCCCAAGGGCGCGCTCGTCCGCGCCATTCTGGAGGACTTCGAGCGCAAGGAGCACCTGAAGCGCGGCTACCAGTTCGTGCAGGGCCCGCTCATCCTCCGGCGCGAGCTGTGGGAGAAGAGCGGCCACTACGACAATTACCGCGAGAACATGTATTTCACGGAGATCGACGAGCAGGCCTACGGCATCAAGCCCATGAACTGCCTGTCGCACATGCTCATCTTCAAGAGCCGCCTGCGCAGCTACCGCGACATGCCCCAGCGCTACTTCGAGCTGGGCGTGGTGCACCGCCACGAAAAGAGCGGCGTGCTGCACGGGCTGTTGCGCGTGCGCTCCTTCACCCAGGACGACGCCCACATCCTCTGCCGCCCGGACCAGCTGCGCGAGGAGATCATCGGCGTGGTCAAGTTCGTGCGCGATGTCATGGACATCTTCGGCTTCGAGTTCGAGGCCGAGATCAGCACCCGCCCGGAGAAGAGCATCGGCTCCGACGAGGACTGGGACCGCGCCACCAACGCGCTCAAGGACGCCCTTGAGCACATGAACATGCCCTATGAGATCAACGCGGGCGACGGCGCGTTCTACGGCCCCAAGATCGACATCAAGATCAAGGACGCCCTGGAGCGCCGCTGGCAGTGCGCCACCGTGCAGTGCGATTTCACCCTGCCGGAGCGCTTCGACCTGTCCTACATCGGCGAGGACGGCGCGAAACACCGCCCGGTGATGCTGCACCGCGTGATCCTGGGTTCCATTGAACGTTTCACCGGCGTGCTTATTGAACATTTTTCCGGGGGCTTCCCGGTTTGGCTCGCCCCGGTGCAGGCGCGCGTGCTCACCGTGACGGACGCTCACGCGCCCCATGCCGAAAAAGTCTTGCGGTTTTTGCAGGAACAGGGCATACGCGCCGAAGCGGATCTGCGGAATGAGAAGCTCGGGTACAAGGTGCGCGAGGCTCAGATGGAGCGGATTCCTTACATGCTTATCGTCGGAGACAAGGAAGTGGAAGCCGACGGCGTCAACGTGCGTGTGCGCGGCGGCGCCGATGTCGGGTTTGTACCACTTTCCGGGGCGGCCCAGCTGATTGTGGACGCGGCCCGTGAACCTTTCAAGCGCGGAGGGATGAGCTATAGCTTTTCCTAGACGACAGGACCAACATCCTAAGGATGATGGCGTCCGCCGAAACGAGCGGATACGTATTCCCCAGGTGCGCGTTGTTGATGACGAGAGCACGCAGCTGGGCATAATGGCTACCTCTGAGGCACTGGCGTTGGCTCAGGCCAAAGGGTTGGATCTCGTTGAGGTTTCGCCCAACGCCGAGCCGCCTGTTTGCCGCATCATGGATTACGGCAAGTTCAAGTATGAACAGCAGAAGCGCCAGCAGGAAGCCAAGAAGAAACAAACCGTTATCCAGATCAAGGAAGTCAAGTTCCGGCCCAAGACCGACGAACATGACTACCAGACCAAGCTGAAGCACATCCGCCGCTTCCTGGAAGACGGCGACCGGTGCAAGGTTGCGGTTTTCTTCCGGGGACGCGAGATTGTGCACAAGGACAGGGGCCAGATCATGCTCGACCGCGTCGTCACCGACGTGGCGGACATTGCGAAGCTGGAGCAGCCGTCCCTGGCCGAGGGCCGCACCCTGGTGATGATGCTGACCCCGGTGAAGAAGTAGGACGTCGAGAATTGCAAGCCCTTGCGCGGGGAAACCTGGCGCGATGAGCATATCGAGGAGGAAACCATGCCCAAGATGAAGACCAACCGCAGCGCGGCCAAGCGTTTCGTGGCCAACGGCGCCGGCAAGTTCAAACGCCGCCGTCAGAATCTGCGCCACATCCTGACCAAGAAGAGCGCCAAGCGTAAGCGCCGCCTGGGTCAGGGCCTGCTGGTGGATGATGCGAACCTGGGTGCTGTGAAGCGCCTTCTGCCTTACGGCTAACCAAAAGCCCAACGACGTCGTGCCTGTCGGCTAACGCTGGCTGTGCCCTAAACGAATCGGAGGAGTTGAAATGAGAGTTAAGCGTGGTGTTGCCGCTCACCGTCGGCACAAGAAGTTTCTCAAAATGGCCAAGGGCTACATCGGCGCGGGCCACCGCCTGTACCGCACCGCCCGTGAGCGCGTTGAGCGCGCCCTGTGTTTCGCGTTCCGCGACCGCAAGCAGAAGAAGCGTGACTTCCGCCGCCTGTGGATCGTGCGCATCAACGCCGGCGCCCGCCTGAACGGCCTGTCCTATTCGAAGCTGATCGGCGGCCTGACCCAGGCCGGGATCGCTGTGAACCGCAAGATGCTGGCCGACCTGGCCGTGCGTGAGCCCGCCGTGTTCGCCCAGATCGCTCAGGCGGCCAAGGCCCCCAAGGCGTAGGCCCGTGAACGAGATGCTCAAGTCCTTCCTTGAAGGACTGGATGGCCTGACCCTGGAGTGCGAAGCGCGCCGGGGTCAGGCTTGCAGTTTGAAGGACCTGGAGTCCTTGCGCGTCGAGTTCCTCGGCCGCAAGGGCAAGCTCGCCGGAGCCATGGGCGCGCTGGCGCAGATGGGCCCCGAGGACAAGCCCGCCGCGGGCAAGAAGGCCAACGAGGTCAAGAACGCCCTGGTGGCGCTTTTGGAGTCCCGTCAGGCCGAGCTTGAGGCCCTGGCGGCCAAGGACGCCCTGTCCGGCTTCGACCCCTCGCTGCCCGGCCGCCGGCCCGCCTGCGGTTCGCTGCACCCCGTGACCCTGGCCATGCAGGAGATCTGCGAAGTGCTGACCGGCCTCGGCTTCGAGGTCGTGTCCGGGCCGGAAGTGGAGAACGACTGGCACAACTTCGAGGCGCTCAACATGCCGCCGGACCATCCCGCGCGCGACATGCAGGACACGCTCTACGTGTCCGAGCGGATGCTTTTGCGCACGCACACCTCGCCCTTGCAGGTGCGCACCATGCTCTCGCGCAAGCCGCCGGTGGCGGTCATCGCGCCGGGCAAGGTCTACCGCCGCGACTCGGACTTGACCCACACGCCCATGTTCCACCAGATCGAGGGCCTGCTCGTGGACAAGAACGTGAGCATGGCCGACCTGCGCGGCACGCTCACGGCCTTTGTGCGGCAGCTCTTCGGCGCGCACACCAACGTGCGCTTCCGCCCCAGCTTCTTCCCCTTCACCGAGCCCAGCGCCGAGGTCGACATCTCGTGCATGCTTTGCGGCGGCGAGGGCCACGTCAAGGGCGAGCCCTGCCGCGTGTGCAAGAAGACCGGCTGGGTGGAGATTCTGGGCTGCGGCATGGTGGACCCCAACGTGTTCGCGTCCGTGGGCTACGACCCGGAGGCCGTCAGCGGTTTCGCCTTCGGCCTTGGCGTGGAGCGCGTGGCCATGCTGAAGTACGGCATCGGCGACCTGCGCATGTTCTTCGAAAACGACGTGCGTTTCCTCGAACAGTTTTCGTAAAGCGCACAGCCCCGGCCCCTGGTCCCGCCGCCTCCGCATCCGGATGGCCTGGGACGAGGGTTCCGGGGCTTTTTGTCCTACCGGGGCCGCCCAGGCTTGAGGCCCCGCACATCCACGAGGCGCATATGCTTATCAGCTTGCAGTGGCTCCGCGAGTTCGTGCCCTACACCGGCACCGTCCAGGCCCTGGCCGACCGGCTCACCATGCAGGGGCTGGAGGTCGAGGCCATTCTCGACCCCTTCGAGTCCATCGCCAAAATCGTCGTGGGCCATGTGCTTGCGTGCGCCCCGCACCCGGAGTCGGACCACCTCTCCGTGTGCTCGGTGGACCTCGGCGCGGGCGAGCCCTCGCAGATCGTGTGCGGCGCGCCCAACGTGGCCCAGGGGCAGAAGGTCCCGGTGGCCCCCCTGGGCGCCACCATGCCCGACGGCATGCAGATCAAGAAGACCAAGCTGCGCGGCGTCGTCTCCTGCGGCATGATCTGCTCCGAGCGCGAGCTGGGCCTCTCCGAGGACCACGCGGGCATCATGGTGCTGCCGGAGGAGTTTGTCCCCGGCCAGCCGCTCGTGGACGCCCTGAACCTGGAGCGCGAGGTCATTGAGGTCTCCATCACGCCGAACCGCGCGGACTGCCTCTCCGTGCTCGGCATTGCGCGCGAGACCGCCCTGGGCTTTGGCCTGCCGCTGTCCATGCCCGCGCTGAACCTGCGTGAGGACGCGGCCTCGGGCGCGGCCGACAAGGCCGTGCGCATCGAGATCGCGGACGGCGAGCTCTGCCCGGTGTACCGCGCGCGCGTGCTCACCGGGGCGGCCATCAAGCCCTCGCCCGCGTGGATGCGCTACCGGCTGCTCGCCATCGGCCAGCGGCCCATCAGCAACATCGTGGACGTGACCAACTACATTTTGATGGAGCTGGGCCAGCCCCTGCACGCCTTTGACCGCGGGCTGCTCAAGGGCGGGGTCATCCGCGTGGCCCCGGCCACGGACGGCCAGGCCCTGACCACCCTGGACGGCCAGGAGCGCAAGCTGCTCGGCAGCGACCTGCTCATCTGGGACGCCGAGCGCCCGGTGGCGCTGGCCGGTGTCATGGGCGGGGCCAACTCCAGCATCTCCGACGCCTCGACCGAGGTGCTGCTGGAATGCGCCATCTTCCGCCCCGGCACCATCCGCAAGACCGCCCGCAGGCTGGCCCTGCCGAGCGAGGCCAGCTACCGCTTCGAGCGCGGCGTGGACCAGGCGGGCAGCGTGTTCGCCCTGGAGCGCGCGGCCCAGCTCATGGCCGAGGTCTCCGGCGCAAAGGTTCTGTCCGGCGTGGCCGCTTCCGAGCCCAAGCCCTGGGCCGCGCGCACGCACATCTTTCGCATCGAGAGGTGCAACGCGCTCTTAGGCCTCACGCTCACGCCTGAGTTCTGCCGCACCACGCTGACCGGCCTGGGCTGCGGCGTGGACGACGCCGATCCGGCCTGCTGGCGCGTCAGCTCACCCCCGCACCGCCTCGACCTGGAGCGCGAGGTGGACCTCTTCGAGGAGTGCGGCCGCGTGCACGGCCTGGACCGCATCCCGGCGCTGCTGCCCAAGATTTCGAAGTCGCTCGATTCCGCGCAGACCTCCGACACGGAGTTCGGCTTCCTGCAAGCGCTGAAGGCCTGGGCCGTGGGCGCGGGCCTGCGCGAGGCCATCAACTACAGCTTCGTGGGCACGGACGACCTGGACCGCCTGAACCTGCCCGCCGAGGGCCGCATCCAGATCGCCAACCCGCTCTCCGAGGACCAGAACGTGCTGCGCACGGAGATCGCCCCGGGCCTTCTGAACAACGTGCGGCACAACATCGCCCAGGGCAACGCCTCCTTGCGCCTGTTCGAGGTCGCCAAGGCCTTTGTCGAGGACGCCGCGAGCGACACCGGCGCGCGCGAGAACTCGCGCCTGGGGATGCTGGCGCACGGGGCGCGCCATGCGCAGGAATGGCCGTGGGGCCAGGGCGAGGCCGACTATCTGGACGTGAAGGGCCTGGTGGAGAATCTGCTGGCGCACCTGCGCCTCGGGCCGGGCGCGTTCGTCCTGGAGCCGGAGCACGCCTACCTGGAGCCCTGCGTGCGCGTGGAGGTCGGCAATGGCGGCGGCGTGCGGCTCGTGGGGCGCATCGGCCGCGTGCAGCCGAAGATCGCCGACGCCTACCACGCCCGCAAGGACGTGTGGCTGGCGGACATGGACGCGGACCTCTTGCGCGCGCTTTCCCGCGCCACCAAGCCAGCCTTCCGCAGCCTGCCGAAGTTCCCGCCCGTGCGCCGCGACGTCACGGTCATCTGCCCGGCCACGCTCCAGGCGGAGCAGATCGAGGCGGCCATCCGCGAGATCAAGCCGAAGAACCTGGAGAGCCTGGCGCTGGTCGCCGTGTACGCGCCGGAGGACAACAAGGCCGAGCGCAACCTGACCTTCCGCCTGACGTACCGCCACGCGGAGCGCACGCTGGTGGACAAGGAAGTGGACAAGGAGCACGGCAAGGCGCTTTCCGGCCTGGCGCAGAAGCTGCCCGTCCGCATCTGATCCGACATCTCGTTCGACATCTAGTTCGACATCTAGTTCGACATCTAGTTCGACATCTAGCCTACATCTAATCGAGTCCGCATCTGGCCTACATCAGGCCAGCATATGGCCAGCGGCAGAAAAGCCCCGGACTGGGGCGAGAGAGAAGGGGAGTCCAGCCGGGCTCCCCTTTTTTGCGCCCTTACTTTACGAGCAGCACAGCGCATCCCCATTTTGCCTGGCTCTGGCGCTGCTCTTTTGGCTGGCTGTGGCCGATGGACCGGCTTCCCCGCCTGTTGGTCAGGCCGCCAAGAGCGCGGTTCAAATCGGTTTGCAGGCTGTTAGGAGGTGGCTTTCCATGGGAACGGCCAAGCCGTCATCGTCCATGAAGGCCCCAAGGGCGGTGGTGATGTCCCCGAACATCCCGGCTTGGTCTGTCTCCGGCAGCGCCGCGATGCGCGCGGCGAACGGGAATACCGAAATATAGCCGTGCAGAAACGGGAGGAAGGACGGGTGGCGCGCCACCTTTGATTCGAGGCGGATGTGGATGTGGTTGAATCCGGCGGCCTTCAGCAAGTGGCGCAGGTCTTCCCGGCGGGGAAGCGAGCATGTGGCTTGAAACAGCTGAGAGATTTCCGGCCCGAGATAACGCCCGAGAACCTCGGAAAGGACGGCCAGAAAGGGAGAACGATCCAGCCCTCTCCAGACGCTTATGGCCAGCCTCCCCCCCCGAACGAGGACACGGGACATTTCCCGCAAGGCGGCCTGCTTGTCTGGAAAAAACTGCAGCCCTTGCTGGCAAAGAACCACATCCACCTGCTCATCCGGAAAGGGCAAGCGCAATGCGTCGCCGCACTGCCAGTCAATGAAGGGCGCGTGCTCCTTTTCGGCGTACTGCTTCGCCACCCGGATCATACCCGGGTCGGAATCCAGCCCCGAGACGTTGCCGCTCCCCCCAAGCCCAATGGCCGCCTTTCTCGCCACGACGCCCGTGCCACAGGCCACATCGAGAACCCGTTGCCCGGGTTGGAGCTTGGCAACCGCGACGAGCGCTTTTGCCCATTCATCCATCCACGCCGGAACAATATATTGTTCGTACGCTTCGGGTCCAGAACGGTTGACTTTCCATCCAGGTTCTTTGGGCGCGCAAGTCATGCGGCTCTCTCCAGTTCCACGGCTTCAGCAAACCATGGCTCGTTCACGCCGACATTCCGCGAATGCGGGTCCGTGTCCTTCATGGGCATCCTCCGGGAGAACCTTAGCCGCTCAACTCCCCACGGTAAAGCCTGAAGGATCTTTTCGCGCCCCTACTTCACGATCAGCACGTCGCACTTGGCGTGTTCGCAGACCGTGGCCGAGACCGAGCCCAAAAGCATCCGCTTGGCCCCGTGGCGTCCCCGGCTGCCGAGGATGATGAGGTCCGCGCCCGAGGCCTCCGCCGTGTCCAGGATGGTCTCGATGGGGTCGCCCTGCTCGATCAGCACCTTCGCGGCGATCGGCAGGCAGGCCACGCGCTCAACGACCGGGGTCATGGTGTGCTTGGCCTCCTTCTCAAAGGCCTCGTTCAGGCGCCAGCCATAATCGGCCGAAAGCTCGACGGCCGGAAGGATGAGCTCCGGCACCACGTACAGCACCGTCAACTCCGCCTCGAATTTTTTGGCGATATCGATGGCGCGACCCAGCGCCTTGTCCGCATCGTTTGAGCCGTCATAGGCGGCGAGAATCTTCATGGGCTCCCCCCTGGCTACAGATTCCACAAAAAACCAACGCCTGTGCTTCGCCACGCCTATCCCTTCGGGGCTCTCTCTTTTGGCCATACCTTCCGGCCAACCCCTTCCGGCTAGCCCTTCTGGCCAGCCTGGGCGAACCATGTATTCAAGCCATTGATTTGAGCATCCCGTATCAGCCTGGGGACCGGCCCGGCTTGCCCTCTGGCCGTTCTACACGCCGTCTTGCACGCCGCTTTACGCGCCCTTTTCCGCGTTCGTTTCGCGCAGCCGGACCTCGCGCTGCGGGAAGGGGATTATGACGCCGCGCGCCCGGAAGGTCTCCAGGATCGCCTTGTTCAGCGCGCCGGTGGCCTCCACGTAGTTGGCCACCGTGACCCACGGCCCGACCCGCAGCGTGATGCCGGAGTCCCCCAGCCGCGCGATGCCGAGCACCGGCGCGGGGTCGCGCAGCACAAGCGGGCTGGCCTTCAAGAGCGCGTCCACAATGCCGAGCGCGCGCTCCACGTCGGTCTCGTAGGAGACGTCCACGGCGATGTTGAGTTGGCGCGTCTGGCCGCAGTTGTGCAGGATCTCGCCGACGATCTTGCGGTTCGGGATCACGACCCTGGATTTGTCCGTATGCCCCAGGGTGGTGCTGAACAGGCTGATGTCGAGGATCTCGCCCTCCTCCTGGCCGATGGAGATGTAGTCGCCCACGTGGAAGGGCCGTGTGAAGATGATGGTCAGCCCCGCCGCGACATTGCCTAAAATGCCCTGCATGGCCAGGGCGACCCCGGCCCCGGCCACGCCGAGGCCCGCGATGAGCGGCAAGAGCTCGATGCCGAGGTTCTGCAGGGCCATGATGGTGAAGAAGCCCAGCACCAAGAGCCGCGTTACGCGCACAAGCAGGGTGCGCACCGGCGCTTCCATGTTCAGGCGCAGCAGCAGGTGGTCCAGCAGGCGGCCCGCCCAGCGGCCCACAACGTAGCCCAGGGCGATGATGACGACCGCGACGAACAGCTTCGGGCCGAAGCGCAGGGCCATGTCCAGGGCCGAGGCCCGGACCTGGTCGAGGGACTGGAGTGAGCTGTCCATGGAACGGGCGCTCCTTTGGCTGTGCGTTCCCCGGCCGAGAGCGGCGCGGGGGCTTCCGTTTCTGTCGCGGCTGGCCCTGTCGTGTCTGGTCCTGTCGCGGCTGGCCCTGTCGCGGCTGGCCGCGCGCAAAGCCGGAGGCTACCGTAAGTGTTAGGGCATAATCGCCGTAAATGTCCAGCTTCGGGCCACCGGCGGGACAAAATGTTTGCTTGGAAGCGGGGGAAGGGGGAACGGGGAGGGGAGGATATGCTTGGCAATGGGCTTGTTTGTCTAGTGCTGAAGGGGGAGACTCGAACCGCTAACGCCCGTAGACCACTGAAGCCACTGGGAAAACTCAAGCCTGCGGTCCTCAGTCGACACAGAGAAAAGAGCATGAAACGGCACAGGGGGCAAGGCGTTATGATAGAAGCCGTACTTAGTGCATGAATTCCTTAGAGGTCTTTGGTAGCGAGGGAGGGAGCCTGGGCTCTTATTGTGTGTATCATTCTGAATCCGTTCATAAATCGTGTCGAATATGCCGCGTTTGTGGGGTAGTTCAAAATGTCTAGTTGGGGTGCTAGCTTGATAAACTTTCCGCTTGCACGGGTGCTGAAGGGGAGATTCTGGCCGCTAATGCTTGTAAATTGCTGAACTAACTAGAAAAACTCGCACCTGCGATCCTTAACCGGTACAAAGACAAGGGAATGAAATGGCACAGTCAAATCGAAGGCCTATTTGCTGTGTTGCTTTTTCGAATCTTCTTCGGAAGAGGCTTCTTTTCGCGGCCATAGTGTTAGTGGGTACTCTGCAACAGATACCCACTTCCCACCTTGTTTTAAGAACGTCGTGATAGTATATCGTCCAGGCTCATCTGCAATAAAGCCATCAATCCCTGCAATAGTTCTTGCAAGACCACTTTTGATTGACTGTTTAGTCTCCTGATTTAGAATCTCTTTACCACTTGGAGAACGCAGGATGTGACGCATTTGAAACGTCTTCTCCGCAGCATTTGAAGCCTCCCATTCTCCGTAAATCATAATCTCTGGAGTCTCAAAAGGAAACTTGGTGACCGCGCCACCTCTGATAAGGTCAATTATACTTACCATGTTCGTCGTTTTGTCAATAATGACACGACTACACAGGGCTCCAGTAATGTATTTTGCCATTATCTTACCCTCTCTACTGTTGACAAGTGTCAGACCAAAGCTTCGCACTTCTATGTGTTAATACTGGGAATTCGTATGTGCTTTTCTTTGGCTTTGCTTGTGGTGAGTCGTCTTTAAAATGAACAGCAAGCCATGATTTGTGAACACCATCTACAGCGTCATTAATCGCTGCTCTAACTTCACTGGCAAGGCTGTTGGTAGCCTGACCTTCACTAAGCATGGTAATAATGTGGGTGTTTAGTGAAACACCTTCTGCGTCGGCACGTTCTGCAAGTTGCCTATGTAAAGTCTTAGGCAATCGCAAATTCAGCTTCCCGCTGTAATCCGAGACGATCTGCGGTGATGGTAAATCTATACCATCAGCTACGTAAGATTCAATGAACAACTTTAAGGCAATTGCTGCCTCTGCAAGTGCTTCATCTGGTGAATCGCCAAACGCAGATAAACCAGGAAATTCTGGAACGCGAGCGATAAAGCATTCGTCTCCAGGCGACCATTCAACAATCCGCGAATATCTATTAGTGTCCATAAATCTACCCCTTGATGTGCACGCGCCGTTCAGTTGCCCTGAAGGTGAGTGTCGTAGAAGCTAAGAAGCTGTTCCACTTGGTACTTCTTTGCCTTTCCTTTGTCGTTCTGGAAGTTCATGAAGCTTCGCTGGTGGTCTGGATGCTTGTAGATGTGATGGCTAGTCCCATCGCTCCTGATAAACACAAAACCCAGCTGCTCCGCGAGGGCGCATAGGTCGTCAAAGGCCAGGCTCGCTGGCCCGTTTCTGGCTTTTTCAAGCAGTTTTTTCTTTTTGCCCATGCGTCCCCCAGATCCGACACAGTTGGTACCATATTCAGTACCATCCTCCGTGTCAATGCTAAGAGTGAATTTCGTGAGTGTTTATGTGTGAACACTTTATCTATGGATAGTGTATTAGTTGCCACTTCTTCGACTCGAAGGCTCCCAAATAATTTTTGTCGTTCGATACCAGAAAACGCAATCCGCGTGCAAGACCGGGGAGGGAGGAAGATGAATATTCGCCAACATTGTCCAGGGTTGCACAAACCCGACCCACACAACGAAGAGCCCCTTACGACTTCCACCGTAAGGGGCTGATCTTGTTGGTGCCGCGTGTCGCGGGTGGCGGGAGCGGGGAGGGGAGCGGAACGAAGCGGGGAGGGCGTCCGGCTGGTCTGGTCTGGGGCCTACGACGCCGCGGAGGTGGGGCGCGGAGTGTCTGGAGCGGTGCGTTTCGCCATGCTCATGCTCCGGGCAGGTTCAGGACCAAACGGATGCGCTTGAGCATCTCGTCCGCGTCCGCGGGCTTGAGGAAGACGTCGCGCTCGCTGATGCCAAGGGCCAGCAGCGGTTCCGTGAGTTTGAAATCCATGGACCCGGTGTGCAGGACGAAGCGGCCGCACTGGCCGCGCTTGTGTGCGGCGAGGATGAAGCCCTGGCCGTCCATGCCCGGCAGGCGCATGTCCACGATGCACAGGTCCGCGCGCTTGCGCCCAAGCTCGGTAAGCCCCGTCTCCGCCGAGTCGGCGGCACGCACGGAAAACTCCTCAAAGTCCTCCAAAAAATCCATGAGCAGCTGGCGGATGCGCTCCTCGTCGTCGATGATGAGAAGCTCCATGGCGTCCTGGGTCATCTCATGTCTCCTGCTCGTCATTCTTGGGCAGGTCGATGGTGAACAGCGTGCCGGCTCCCGGCTGGGAGGACACGCTCATCTTGCCGCCGTGGCCCTTGGTGACGATGAAATACGACACGGACAAGCCGAGCCCCGTTCCTATACCCTGGGGCTTGGTGGTGAAAAACGGCTCAAACGCGCGGCGCTGCACCTCCGGCGGCATGCCCGGGCCGTTGTCGGAAACCTCGATGCGGACGTTGTCGCCCACGGCGGACACCCGGATGCCGATGCGCGGCTCCTCGGGCGGGGTGTCTCCGCTGGCCAGGGCCTGGGCCGCGTTGCGCAGGATGTTCAGCAGCACCTGCTCAATCTCGGTCTCGGTGCAGTTGATGCCCGGCAGGTCGTCCGCGTAGTCGCGCGTGATCTTGACGCGCTTGAAGTCGTAGCTCTTCTTCAGGTCGTAGTCGCTGCCGGCCAAGTCGATGGCCTTGTCGATGATGCCCGGGATGTCGCAGGTCTTGCGCCGGGACTCGCTGCTGCGGCTGAAGTCCAGCATGTGCCGGATGATGGCCGAGGCGCGCACCGCCGCCGACTGGATGTCGTCGATGAACGCGTCGAGCT
>JARLHQ010000022.1 GCA_031292175.1 Humidesulfovibrio sp. | reverse complement strand
GGCGTACCAACTCCTCTCGACGAACGACTGTCAATCTGGCATTGGCATGGATGTTCACTCGGTCCTCCTGTCGGCAGTTGAGTTCTCGCAAACCCAATTTGACCGATTCGGGCCGAGTGAACAACCTCCTATAACTTCACAACTAGCCGCCGCTTAGCCGAGAGGCCGGGCGCTGGCCAGAAACGGTCCGTTGTAGAGATCTCTCTTGTTCACCGGCAGGCGTTCGCCGGGCACGGCGTTCACAAAGCGCACCACGCTGCCGCCCGCGCCTTCGAGCACGGCCTGGGCCGCAGCCGTGTCCCACTCGCGCGTGGGATTGAAGCGCGGGTAGAGGTCGGCCTTGCCCTCGGCCACCAGACAGAACTTCAGCGCGCTGCCCGCCGTGATGCGCTCGCGCACGGGCTTGTCCGCCAGATAGGCCTCCAGAACCGGATCCGGGTGCGAGCGGCTGACCAGCACGGTCAGACCCATCGGATCCGGCTGGCGCACGCCGATGGCGCGCCACGCGCCGGTCTGTCCGTCCCCGGTCTCCCGTAGGAACGCGCCCAGCCCCAAGCCGCCCACATACGTCTTGCCCCACACGGGCACATGGACCGCGCCGCAGGCCGGGAACCCGTCCTTCGCCAGGGCGATGCACACGCAGAATTCGCCAAGATCCTTCACGAATTCCTTGGTGCCGTCCAACGGATCCACGATGAACAGGCGCGGCCAGGCGGCGCGCTCCGCGTAGGCGATGGCCGCACCCTCCTCGGAGAGCACGGGCACGTCGGGAAAATGGCGCGCCAGCCCCTGCATGATGGCATTGTTCGCGGCCAGGTCCGCCTGGGTCAGCGGCGAGTTGTCGCTCTTGAACTCCACGGTGTAGCCGCTGCCGCGCACGGCCATGATGGCCCGCCCAGCGTCCTCGGCGATGGCGGCCAGGGCTTTCAGGACCGAGGTGGGCGTCACAGCAGGGCCTCCAGGCGCAAGGTTCCCGGGAGGTTGTGCAAGGCGCGGACGGCCGCCGCACGGTCCAGGGGCTGGCCGTCCAGGGTGAAGGAGGCCTCCGCGAGCGCCTCCGGGTTCGTTTCGAGCAGTTCGGCCAGCCGGGCCGCGCGCACCACGACGCCATGCACCAGCACGTTCGCCAGGCATTCCACGGCCACGGAATTGAAAAGTTTGAGCGTTAGCTCAAAGGGCTCCGCGCGGTCCAGTGCGCGGGCGTCCGCATGGTGGGTCACGCTCTCGCGGAACACACCCACCGGGCTGCCCCGGCGCATGGCGATGCCTGCCACGCCGGGCATGGCCGCGGCCAGGGCCAGGGTGCAGCCAGGCTGCGCGCGGTCCTGGTCGATGTCGTCCACGGGCGAGCCATCAAGGAACACGGTCTGGATGCGCTCCTCCACGCATTCCGGGCACAGGCCCAGATCCTTGGTCAAGGTCTCGCGCAGGGTGCGGCCGGGCCGTGCCAGAACCCCAAAGCCTTCGCGCGCCAGCGGCGTCAGCCCCGCCAGGGTTTCCGGTGCCGCACGCAGCTGCAGAACGCTTATCTCCGCCATGTGCTTCCCCTTTTTGTTATGGTCTGCTTGATATATGTCTTGTACGGCATAACTATCAAGTATAGTTGACTTATTTTGTTTTGTTCCTATATTGGGTCCATGCCCTGTGCCTAGCCCAGGGCCCAGCTTTCCGCAACCGGAAACAACAAGGAGCATCCGCCATGTCGAAGATACTGCGCATCAACACCCGCACCAGGGAATACCGTTTCGAGGAAATGGGCAAGTACGCCGGCCTGGGCGGTCGCGCGCTTACTTCGCGCGTCGTGCTGGACGAGGTCCCAGCCACCTGCCACCCGCTTTCCGCCGCGAACAAGCTCGTCATGGCCGGAGGCATCCTGGCGGGCAGCACCGCGGCGAACTCCGGCCGCACTTCCGTCGGCGCAAAGTCTCCGCTCACCGGCGGCATCAAGGAATCCAACGTGGGCGGTCAGTTCGCGCACAAGCTGCCGCGCCTGGGCCTGCTCGCCATCATTTTCGAGGACAAGCCCGAGGCTGGCGCGCCGTTTGTCAACGTGCTGGTGAAGAAGGACTCCGTGGAGTTCCTGGACGCCTCCGACATCGCGGGCAAGCCCAACTACGCCGCGCATGATCTGGTCAAGGCCCGGTACGGCGAAAAGGTCGTCACGGCCATGATCGGCCCCGCCGGCGAGCAGTGCCTCATGGCCTCGACCATCCAGTTCTCCGACCCCGACGGCCGCCCCAGCCGCTCGGCCGGACGCGGCGGCATGGGCGCGGTCATGGGCAGCAAGAAGATCAAGGCCGTCATCCTCGACCCCGAGGCCAAGGAAGCCGTGGACATGGCCGATCCCGAGAAGTTCAAGGTCGCCCGCAAGCGCTGGGTGGACATCCTCATGGGTCACCCCGTCACCAGCCAGGGCCTGCCCACCTACGGCACGGCCATCCTGGTGAACATCATCAACGAGGTCGGCGCGCTGCCCACCAAGAACTTCCGCTTCGGCCGCTTCGACGGCGCGTCCAAGATCAGCGGCGAGGCCATGACCGAGACCATCAAGGCGCGCAAGGGCCAGTACAAGCACGGCTGCCACACCGGCTGCGTCATCCAGTGCTCGCAGGTCTACAATGACAAGGACGGCAACTACCTGACCACCGGTTTTGAGTATGAGACCATCTGGGGCTTCGGCGCCAACCTGCTCATCGACGACCTGGACGACATCGCCATGATGGACCGCCTGTGCGACGAGGCGGGCATGGACACCATCGAGATGGCCAACACCATCGCCATGTCCATGGAGGGCGGGGTGATCCCCTGGGGCGACAGCAAGGCCGCCATCGGGCTTCTGAAGAAGGTTGGCACGGCCGATCCGCTGGGGCGCATCCTGGGCAACGGCACCGTGTTCACGGCCCAGGCCTTCGGCGTGGACCGCGTGCCCGTGGTGAAGCGCCAGGCCCTGCCCGCGTATGACCCGCGCACGATCAAGGGCGTGGGCGTGACCTACGCCACAACGCCCATGGGCGCGGACCACACCGCTGGTTACGCCGTGTGCCAGAACGTGCTCAAGGTCGGCGGCGACGTGCCCGCCATGGGTAAGGAAGGCCAGATCGAGATCTCCAAGAACCTGCAGGTGGCCACGGCCGCTGTGGACTCCCTGGGCCTGTGCCTGTTCGTGGCCTTCGCCGTGCTGGACACGCCGGACGCGCTCCAGGTCATTGCCGACCTCGTAACCTCGGCCACGGGCAAGCTGACCACGATAGATGACATCGTGAACATTGGCGTGAACGCGCTCAAGGACGAACTGGCCTTCAACGCCGCCGCCGGGTTTACGAGCAAGGACGATCAGCTGCCGGACTTCTTCAAGACCGAGCCGTTGCCGCCGCACAACACCACCTGGGATTTCAGCACCGAGGAATTGCAGGCCGCCAAGGTCTAGCACACAAGAGCCTGGAAACGACAAAGGCCGGGGTCCGCAAGGACTCCGGCCTTTGTGTCGCGCATGGCGCGGCGAGTGCCTCGGTTATTCCGCCTCCCGCGCCTCAATCACTTTGAGCTCGTTGGTCAGCGGGTCGATGCGCCCGAAGAAGAGCTGGAAATGCATGCCCGGCTGGACGCGGTCGCCCAGGATGTTGCGCGGGGTGCGCACGGTGATCTGCAGGTCCGGCAGGGAGAGCATGGGGTAGGGCCCGGCGTCGTCCACCACCACGGCTACGAAGGGTTCGCGCTTGTGCTGGGCGAGGTACACGAGCTTCCAGTAGCGCGGGCGGAAGCGCTGCACCTGCCCCACCTCCTGGATGCGCGCCGAAAGATGCGGCACGATGGCCTCCAGCCCGGCCTTGTCCAGGCGTGGCGTCCCGGTCGCGAGGAAACTCTCCACCTGCGCCATGTTCAGGAAGTCCACGTAGCGCCGGATGGGCGAGGTGATGGTGGCGTAGGCCTCGCAGGCCAGCGCCGCGTGGCGGCGGGGATTGCATTCCAGCGCGGGCGGGGCAAGCAGTTTCACCACGCGGAAGATGTCCACGGCGTGGCTGAACTGGCCCGTGGCCTCCTTGGGCAGGGCGATGTCCTGGGTGCGGCACAGGAGTGGCACGCCATGCTCGCGCGCCCACACGGCCAGACCGCTGTTGGCCAGGATCATAAATTCGCTGACAAGCATCTCCGCGTCCGGGCTGGTGGCGCGGGTTTCGATGCTCACGCGCACGTCCTGCGGCGGGCCGTCGAGCGTGACCACGGGCTCGGGCTTTTCAATGACCACGGCCCCGCGCTCCAAACGCCGGGTGAGCAACTCGCGCGCCACCTTGAGCGCCAGGGCGAGCTGCGCGCCGAGGGCGTCCTGGCCGCCCGCGTCCAGCATGGCCTGGGCGTCCGGGTAGGCGATGTTCCGGGCGATCTTGACCCAGGCCAGGCGCGGCCGGGCCTCGACGACCTCCGCGCGTCCGTTCAGCAGGAACTCGGCCACCAGGGCGGGCTTCGGGCCTTCGGTGGTCAGGCTGAAGAGCCCGGTGCCCAGCTCTTCGGGCATCATATGCAGGCTGCCTTCCGGCAGGTACAGGCTGGTGGCGCGGGAAAACACCTCACGGTCCAGCGGCCCGCCGAAGTTCCAGGCCAGGCAGGGCCGGGCCAGGGTGACGGCGCAGGAATAGCCCGGTGCGCCGTCGGGCAGGGTGGTCTCACAGACGAAAAAAGCGTCGTCGATGTCGCGGGTGGTGGCCGCGTCGATGCTGACGTAGGGCGTGGGATCCAGCGGCGCGGCGGCCGCCAGGGCCTCGAAGCGCGCGCGCCCGGCCTTGATGTCCTCCGCGAAGGCGGCGGACCAGCCGTCGCCCCGGGCATAGCCCGCCTCGTCCAGCAGATAGTTGTGGTGCGGCGGCAGGATGCCCCAGGCCTGGGCCAGTTGCAGGGCTAGGTGCGGGGCGTCGGGCAGGGGCTTCTTGAGGTTCTCCCAGAGCTTGGCCAGGGCGTCGTATTCGCCGTTCGGCCCGCCGGTCCTCTTCGCCACCTGGGCCAGCAGCATGTCGCGCAGGCGGGTCTCCACCTCCGGGTCCAGGCCCTCGGCCTCGCGCAAGATGGCGTGGGGCGAAAGAGGCGGCTGGCCGGACTTGATGCGCGCCCACAGCGCGGCGAGCACCGCGTGCCCGGCCGAGGCCACGGCCTCGCGGTCCTTCTCCTCGCGCTCGCGCACCAAGCGGGCCTCCACCTTGTCCGCGGGGTGGATTTCAAAGTCTGGTGGCTGGAACTTGAAGTGGGCCTTGGCATTCAAGAGCGCACGGCCCAGCGCGGCGATCTCGTCCACGCCGGGGTCGGTCCAGAGCAACCCGGCGAACCATTCCGCCGGGGCGTGCTCCACCTCGCCCTGGGCCATGTCCCAAAGTTCCAGCGCGTTCACGCCGCTCATGATCTCGCGGCGGCGCGTTTCCAGGTCGTCCAGTTTGTGGCCGATCTCCTCGCGCGTGGCGCCGGGCGCGAATTCCGGCCCGTTCCAGGGCAGAAGCCGCGCGGCGGGCAGCTTCACTTCGCGTTTGGTGCGGGTCAAAAGGCGCAGACGGTCCTGCGCGTCCTCCAGAACCCAGGCGATGTGCGCCTCGTTGTCCTGCAAGAATTCCACGACACAGCCCGGCCTGATGAAGCCGGAGAGCTTGAGCGATTTCGCCATGCGGTTCGTGTGTCGCTTGCTTAGTGCTTGAACGAGCGCTGGCCGGTGAAGACCATGGCCACCTGCGGGCTGGCCTCGTTCACGGCGCGGATCACTTCGTAGTCGCGCAGGGAGCCGCCGGGCTGGGCGATGGCCGTGACGCCTTGGGCCAGGCACAGGTCCACACCGTCCCGGAAGGGGAAGAATCCGTCGCTGACGAGCACCGAGCCGGGCAGGCCGCCCCTGGCCTCCTGGGCGCGCTTGCGGATGTCGGCCAGAGCCTCGGCCTTGGCCGCGTCGCCGCGCGCGGCAAGCATCAGCTCGAAGATGGACTGGCCCTGCTCCTTGAAGGAGAGCAGGTCTGCGTACTTGGTCAGCGCCTTGCTGATGGTCAAGTCCACGCAGCCCACACGATCCTGCTCGCCGGTGCCGATGGCCGTGGTCGCGCCGTCGCGCACGAAAATGACGGAGTTGGAGCTGACGCCGGCCTCGATGGACCAGGCGAAGATGAGGTCCTGCATCTCCTTGGCCGTGGGCTTGCGCGCGGTGTAGGTCACGCCGTCCTTTTCCGCCGTGGCGGGCAGGAAGTCCGCCTCGGAGCGGATGCGGCTCTGGAACGAGGTCTGGAGCACCAGGCCGCCGTCGAACAGGGCCTTGATGTCCAAAAAGGGCGAGCGGGCCAGCTCGTCCAGGCGTGCGATGCCGGGGATCTTGAGGATGCGCAGGTTCTTGCGAGCCTTCAGGATGTCCACGACGCCGGGTTCAAATTCCGGCGCGGCCACGACCTCGAAATAGAAGGAGTTGATGAGCTCCGCGGCCTCTTTCGTCAGCGGGCGGTTCACCACAATGGCCCCGCCGAAGGCCGCGATGCGGTCGGCCCAGAAGGCGCGGGAAACGGCTTCGGCGACGCCAAGGTCGGTCCAGGCGGCGCCGCAGGGATTGTTGTGCTTGAGGATGACCGCCGCCGGACGCGCGGTGAGGTATTGCAAGATGTTCAGCGCGTTGTCCACGTCGGTCAGGTTGGTCTTGCCGGGGTGTTTGCCGGCCTGGAGCATGTGCTCCTCGGTCAGGGCGGAGACGAGGCCCTGGCCGGGACCGCGGAAGGCCACGCCGTCAAGGATCAGCTCGCCTCCCACCTGTTCGTAGAGCGCCGCGGGCTGGTCGGGGTTTTCGCCGTAGCGCAGGCCGCGGATTTCGCCGCCGATGTTCCAGGTGCGCTTTTTAAAAACCAGCTCCTGGCTGCCCAGGGTGATGCGCAGGTCTTCGGGAAAGGAGTCGCCCAGCAGGGTGCTGTACATCTTCTTGAGGTCGCTCATGGCCTAGTCCCCTTCAATTAAATATATGTGTCGTGTGCGAAGCAGTCCCCTAGCACAGGCCGCCCTGGCGGGCAAATTTGAATTGGCGGTCGCGCCAATTTCTGCTAACTGCCCCGGGTGCGCCGCTATGCGCGCGCTGGAGGTTCCCCCGCATGCCCGAATCGTATCTGGAAAACGCGTTGACCAAGCTGGCGCGTCAGCTTGTGGCTTTTGACGAGGCTTCGCTCATGGATTTGTGGGAGAAGTACGCCGAACAGGTGCGCCAGTTCGAGCCCACCCGGCGCTGGGAGGAGGCCGTGCTGACTTTTAGCCTGCTTCAGGCGGTGCGCATGAAGAACCAGCTCTTCAACTACAATCTTTCGGCCTCGCGCCAGCCCCGCGTCCCGGCCCCCGGGTTGGAGATGCTCGATCTGACCGCGCCCCAGGGGGCTCAGCCCGCCACGAGCCGCGAGCCCGCCGCTGAAAAATCAAACCGGGCCCCAGCAAGGGCCTCAGTCCGCCAAGGCAAGCCGAAGGCCGGAAAGCTCATCCCCCTGCGTCCTGGCCAGGATTAGGCCCCGGATGGCATAGGTGAAGTAGCGCACCTTATCCACGAAATCCACAGCCTCGCCGCCCCGGCACAAGCCGTAGCGCGTCTGCTCGGCCACGGCCATGTGCTCCAGTTGGGGCAGGGCCTGGCGCACGCTGAGCCAGGAAGGCAGGGACTGCCGGTTGCCGCGCGTCAGGTCAATGGCGTCCAGCACATGCCCCTGGCCCACGTTGAATGAGGCCAGGGCCAGCAACATGGCGTCCTCGGCCCCGTAGCCCAAGTCTACGAATTGCGTGCGCAGCATGTCCAGATAATGTGCCCCGGCGAAGATGACCTCGGTGCTGTCGTCCGGGTTGTGCACGCCCAACTGCTCCAGCGTGTCGCTGGTCATCTGCATGAGCCCGCGCACGCCAGTGGCGCTCACCGCCTCGGGGTTGAAACGCGACTCCTGGTGGATCACCGCCGTGAGCAAATAGGGGTCCAGGTGCCATTTGCGCGCCGCGCGCTCGATGACCCTGTGCAGCGGCGGCACGTCGGAGGCCAGGGTGTGTCGCAGGATCCCCATTTCAAACGGGTCCGGGTCCTCGGGCAAAAAGCCCAGGGTGCGCTCGCGCAGAACGGGCAGGCTGCCGTCGGAAAGCACGTTGTCCCAGAATTTATGCATGGCTTTGTTCAGATGCGGCACGTCCGTGCGCCAGGCGAAGCGGTACGAGGCCACGTGCTGCGTGGGCGCGGTGTCGTGCACCTGGGCCACGAAGGGCAGGAGCAGGTGCAGGGCGTCCAGCGGCAGGGCCGGGGCCTGGCGCGGGCTGGTGGAGAAGGAGGCCGCGATGCGCAACAGCTCGTTCAAGGCGCCGCTTGTCTTTTCTGGGGGGAAATAGCCCGGATCCCAGTCTATGGCGTAGATGGGCTGGCGGTCGTACTCCGGGCCGTAGGCCACCTTTGTTTTTTGGCTCGCGGCCTTGAACTCGCGGGCGGTCAGGCCTTCCGGGGCCACGCCGAGGGCCAGCCCGATCTGGGCGCTGCCATTCTCCACCAGGTCCAGCGCCTCTTCCGGGGTGTCGGTGAATACGAAGGTCAGATTGACGCCGTGGTCGCGCGCGAAGCGCTCAAGCAAAGTCTTTTCCAGGCTCATGGAGGCGTCTCCGGAGACGCGCGTTTGGCGCGGGGAGGCCACCACCAGGTTCCTGGGCATGGGCAGGGTCAGGGTGTGATGCACCACGAGCCCGGCGAGGGCGGCCGTGAGCAGGCCAAGGACCAGGCGATCATGCCTGAGCCTCGGCCGCGCCGCCGCTATCTTATCCGGGGGGGTTGTTGACATGTGTGAAATCCTCTTTTACGCAATTGTGCCGCTTGCCGTTAAAAAGTCATCCGTCGAGGACGGGCAAGTAGTCATAAGGAGCGTCCATGTCAAATATCGTGGTCTTCGGGTCCCAGTGGGGCGACGAGGGCAAAGGCAAGATCGTGGATATGCTGGCCCAGGAAAGCGCCGCTATCGTTCGCTTTCAGGGTGGCAACAACGCCGGTCACACTCTCGTGGTGGGCGGCGAGAAATGCGTGCTGCACCTCATCCCCTCGGGCATCCTGCACCCGGGTAAAATATGCCTCATCGGCAATGGCGTGGTGCTTGATCCCGCTGTTTTCCTGCGTGAAATTGATACGCTGGCGGAAAAAGGCGTGGATGTGAGTCCCGCGCGGCTCATGATCAGCAAAAAGACCCACGTTATTATGCCCTATCACTGTGCGCTCGACGTTGCTAGGGAAAATCTGCGTTGCGGCGGTACGAAAATCGGCACCACGGGCCGGGGCATCGGCCCGTGCTATGAGGACAAGATGCACCGTTGCGGCATCCGCGCCGGTGATCTGGCCGATCCGGAACTCTTGCGCGCCAAGATCGTCCGCGCCCTGGAGGAGAAGAACGTCCTGTTCAAGAGCCTCTATGGCACGGAAGCGATGGACCCTGAGAAGATCTTCCAGGACATGCTGCCCATCGCCGAGCGTGTGCGCCCGTACCTGGGCGATGTCTCCACGGCCATCCAGGACGCGGTCGCAGCGGGCGGCTCCGTGCTGTTCGAGGGCGCTCAGGGCACGCACCTGGACATCGACCACGGCACATACCCGTTCGTCACCTCGTCCACCACGGTTTCGGGCAACGCTGCCTCAGGCTCCGGCTGCTCGCCGCGCATGCTTGAGCGCATCATCGCCATCGTGAAGGCCTACACCACCCGTGTGGGCGGCGGCCCCTTCCCTACAGAGCTCTTTGACGAGACCGGCGACTATCTGCAGAGCAAGGGCGGCGAGTTCGGCGCCACCACGGGGCGCAAGCGCCGCTGCGGCTGGCTCGACACCGTTGTTTTGCGCGAATCCGCGCGGCTGAACGGCCCCACCGAGTTGGCCGTGACCAAGCTTGACGTGCTCTCCGGCCTGAAGGAGCTCAAGATCTGCGTGGCCTATGACTACAAAGGCCAGCGCATGGCGTACCCCCCGCAGGAGGAGAACGCCATGGCGCATGTGACGCCGGTGTTCGAGACTCTGCCCGGCTGGGACGAGGACATCTGTGCCGTGACCGCTTGGAACGATTTGCCTGTGAATGCGCGCAAGTACCTTGAGCGCCTGGAGGAACTTTCCGGCGTGCCGGTGGGGCTGGTCTCCGTGGGCCCGGACAGGAAACAGACCTTCCCGCGCGGCTAACCGCGAGGAAAACGCCATGTCGAAACCGGCTGCCGGTCAGCCCGCGCCAGCACCTGCCCCGCTTGAACCACCGCATCTGCGGGTGGACGGGCAGGTGCTGGCCCGCATGCGCACCTTAAGTGCGCATGCGCCGCAAAGCCTGGTCATCGAGGGGGGCGCCACCGCCGACCGCGAGGCCGCGGCCCTGGCCTGGGCCAGCCTGCTCAATTGCGAAGGGGTTGGCGAACGTCCCTGCGGGGCGTGCGAGTCCTGCAGGCAGATCACCCAGGGCGTGTTCCTCGATCTGAAGTGCTTTGGCCGCGAGGACAAGGTGCTTGTGGAGGACGTGCGCGCCAGCCTGCCGGAGTGGGGCCAGCCGCCGCGTGGCAAGGGACGGCGCGTGAGCATCTTCTTTTCCGCCCACGAGTTTCATCCCGCCGTGGCCAACCTGCTGCTCAAAACTTTGGAGGAACCCCGGCCCGGCAATGTCTTTGTGCTGCTCGCGCCGCAGCGCGAGCGCCTGCTGCAGACCCTCGTCTCGCGCAGTTTCACGCTTACCCTGCCCTGGCCGGAGGGCAAGGCGGCCGAGTCCGACGCGGCCGAGTGGATCACCGCGCTCTTGAATTTTTGGGATTCCGGTCAGGGCTGGTTCGAGCGCACGGGCACGAAAGGCGCGGCGGACCGGGCTTTGGCCCTGCGCATCCTTTCCGGCCTGCAGCACGAGCTGATCCAGGCCCTCGCCTGCGGGGGCGGGCCAGCGGGAGGCTCCGTGGCCCAGCGGCTCGCCCGTCTGGGGCGGCCGGGCTTGCGCCGTCTCGACCTGGTGCTGGCCCAGGCCCAGGAGGCGCTCACCCAGCCCACCGCCCCGGTGGCCCTGGTGCTGGATTGGCTGGCCACGGCCGTCATCGCCAAGGGGCCGAAAGCCGCCCCGGCTCCGCGTCACTACGCGTCGTAATCCCTTTCATCTTCGTCGCCGTCGACCTTGTCCTCATCCTCAAGCAGGATGTCCTCAATCTCGCCCGCCAGGTCGTCCAGCCGGGTGCCGTAGGCGTCAAAATCGTTGGATTCATCGGTTTCCAGGTCGGAGAACACTTCCCGGATCAGAATGACCGCTTTGTCGAGCTTCTTTCTGTAGGCGTTTTTCATGTGCGTTTCCTTACTGTGCTTTGAACGGTTCCTTGTGGCCGTCTGGCTGTTCCGCCCGCGCGGCAGCCCCGGTGTCGGCCCCCGCTCAGTGCGGGCCGTCCTGTCTAGCTTCGCGGAGGGCGGAAGGCAAGCCCCCGTCTGTGGCTCATATCGCCTTGAGCCTGGGGCACGCGGCCCGCTTAGGTGTGAAGATCCTCAGCTCGAAGCCGCTGGGCGTATTTTTGGACAGCACCATCTGCAGGAATCCGGCGGGCGATTTCAAGAGCAGCGGCGGCGGGTTGTCGAAGCTCTGGCAGAACACCTCACCCCAGTTTGTGGCGTAAATGGCGGAGATCGTGAGGATCTTGCTCTGGTCCGGGGACACGGGCAGGTTCACGATGAGGTAGCAGCGCACCACGCGCTCGTGCTCCAGATACTCGTCCAGGTCCGGCTCCAGGGTGGCCCGGCGCGGGAAAAAAGCCGCCATGTCGGCCAGCAGGTTCTGCAGATCCAGCAGGGCGATCGGCGCGAAGGTCTTCTCCGCCAGCACCACCTGCTTGGGGGCGGGGGCATAAAGCCCGTTGAACAAAAGCCAGGCGAGCAGGCGCGCCACGTCGGTGTCGCGCCGGATGGGCGCGAGCGACTCCACCGCCACCTTGCCCGAGGCCTTGTCCTTGCCCTTAACCGCCCAGATGGTGCGCTTGCCCGGAGCCTTCTCGGCGTAAAAAGACAGCTCGCTGAAGGTCATGTCGTCGGAGAGGAAGGGCACCAGGCCTACCTTGTGCGGCTGCTGGGAGAAGTTCGCGGCGATGCGCCGGCCCAGGCGCGTCAGGTCCTGGGGGGTGATATGGGCCGCGCTGCCACCCGCGCGGATGCCCTCCTGGATGCGGAGGTAGGCCTGGACCATGAACTGGCTGACCATGCCGCCCAGACGCAGCGCTGCGGTGAAGGTCCCGGTGTCGGTCTCCGGCGCGGCCTGGGCCTCCGGCTCGGAGTCCGTGTTTTCAAACTCGGAGGGCAGGTCCTCCGGGGCCACGTCGGCCTTGAGGCGCAGACACTCGCCGATGATGGCGAGGCTCGTGGAGTCGGACAGCAGCCGGTAATGTTTGCGGATGGACGTGAAAAGCGAGAGGTAGGGGTCCACGTCCGCCGTGAGTTTGCGGCCGCGCAGCACCGCCTCCTTGATGCGGTCGCACAACAGCCGCATATCCTGGCCCTGGTCCGCGTATTTTTCTAACAGCCCCAGTTTCATCACCGACTTGTACGGGCTGTGCAGGGCCTTCACGATCTGCCACAGGCAGGCCCCGAAATACTCTTCTGGCGGAATGGCGCTGGGCTGGCCCAGGTCCACCAGCTCCGCGGCGGTGCGCGGGACGAAACGGGCCAGGTCGGCCAAAAGCGTCCCGGCCTCGGCCTGGCTCGCCTCGGGTGGCGCGGCCCACCAGAGCAGGTCGCGGCCCGCGAGCTTCAGAGCCGTGCGGTAGAACTCCTCCTTCAAGAGCGTGGCCTGGGCCGAGCCCGAGCTTTCCTTGTCGCTCATGCCGAAGTTGTTCTGGCGCACGTCGGCCATGTCCATGGGGAAGAAGTGTGTCTCCAGCCCGAACTGCTCCCAGGCCCAGGTCTCCAGCGCTGCGAGCTTGTGCCCGAAGCCGATCCGCGCCTCCTCGGCTACGTCTGGGCTGGTGCCGGGCGGAACGCTCAGGCAGACCCAGCAGTCCACGTCCGAGGACGGCTTCTGCGCCACGGAGCCCAGGCTGCCGATGGTGTACAGGGCCTCGATGACCAGGAGAGGATCGGCCTCTTGCGGGGGCGTATGACCGGGAAACAGGCGTTCCAGCAGTTCGAGGGTCTCACGGGGGGGCGTTTCGGAACGCGCGCGGCCGCTGATGACGCAGGCTGGGACGTCGGGGATGTTGTGCGCCCGTTCGAACAGATCCGTGCATAGAAGCGTGGGCAGCAGAGACAGGAACCGCCCCTGGTCCTCGGTGAGGCGCGCGCAGGCCAGTTTGCGGCGGCGCTGGTCTTGGCCGCGCATGGCGTTGAGCGTGCCTTGGGCCTCGTCCACGCGCAGGAATGTGTCCACGCAGGCCCGCGCAAAGGCCGCCCCCGCGCCATCGCGCAGGGCCGGGTCAAGGGACAGGGGCGCGGCTAGAATGCCATCCAGCAGACGCGCTCGGGTGGCGCGTTCGGCCTGGGCCAGGTGCGGATTGTCCGTATGCCCGCCCAGGAACTCCAGTCCGGCGCGCGCCGGGCGCGACAGAACCAGCCCCAGGCATTCGCAGTCGAGGAGGCGCATGGCGGAGAGGGTGCAGGACCGCCATTCCGAGTCGCGGCAGCAGCATTTCTCCCACAGGGAGCCGCACAGGTCGGAGCGTGTAAAGACCAGCCGCGTCAAAAAGCATTCCTGCAGCCGCATGCCGTTCAGGGCGCAGGTGCGGAAGGACACGGCCTCGACGCGGGTCTTGGTGAGCGCCGCACCGGCGAGGCAGGATTCCGCCAGGTTGCCGCCGTTGAAGACGCAGCCGGAGAGGCGCGCCCGGCTCAGGTCGCAGCCCTCGAAGGAGCAGGACTCGAAGCGGCAGTCGCGCAGCAGGCTGTGGCAGAAGTCCGCGCTCGTAAACACGCAGTCCTCGAAAACGCAGTTCTCGAACACGCATTGGGCCGCAAACACACCGGTGAAGCGTACACGACGGAAGCTGACGTCGGAAAAACGGCAGCGGCTCAGGTTGCACGCGCTGAAGGTCTGGCCGTCCAGCACGCCGCCAGGCAAGTGTGAGTGGGAATAGTCCTGGCCTTTCACCTGGGCCGTGTCGTGCCGCGCGACTTCGCCCAAGGCGTTGTTGCGGCCTTTGGCGGATTTTTGCTGCGCGGCGTCTGGACCCGTGCGCAGGTGCGCGGCGCTTTTCCAGGCCTGCAGGTTGTAAGGCGAGGCGGAATGGGACGCGGTGCGGACGGCGAGCGGCGCGGTGAGGAGCGAAGCCACGGCGTTGGCCGACGGGCCGCCCAGATCCACGCCCAGGCACTTGGCCGCCCGGCTTAGAAACTCCGGATCCAGGGCGACAATGTACTCCAGCAGCCGGGTGTAGGCGGCCTGACGGGCCTGCTCGGGAAGATCGTTCAGGCAGGACAGCGCGCCCAGGCGTGGCAACAGCGGCAGCAGGCGCAGGCCTGCCGCTTCCTGGGCGCCTCCGCTTCTGATGAGATCCGCCAGCACGAGGCCCAGGGTTTCGGGCTCGGTTTGCGCGGCCCCAAGGAGTTGCTGGGGCGCGGAGGTGCCAAGGGCCAGGCGGCGCATCTCTGTGGCCAGAGCGGTATCGCGCGAATCCAGGTCTGGCGGCGCGGCCAAGAGCGGTCCCAGGCGGCTGGTGCCGCTCCCGCCGGCGGTGCGCAGGGCATAGGCCAGGGCCGCTTCCTGCACAGAGGGCACGGCCAGGCATTCCGCGGCTTGAAACAGAATTTCTCCGGTGGCGGCGCCGGGGGAGCCGCGCAGAGCCTTGGCCAGGGCCGTGTCGAGGCCGGCGTCCAAAAGCGCGTCGCGCAGGGGCAGGGCCACGGGCGGTCGGCAGCCGGGGCACTGGTCGGCCAGGGCCTTGAGGAACAGCAGGGCCTCGCGCGGGTCCACGCGGCCCGGCGCTGGCAAGAGCGTCCTGAGCCAGGCGGTGAACTGCTTGTCCTCGCTCGGGGCGTCCAGGAGCATGGTGTTGAGTAAGGTTAGGAAGTTGCGGCCGGACAGGGTCTGCAGCAAGGGCGTCAACTGCGGCAAAGGGACAGTGCGGGACTGGAAGTGCAGGCAGGCCAAGGTTCGTCCCAGCCGCCCGGATTCGACCAGGAGCTGGAGCAGCTTGGCGGACAGGCCCGGTTCGGGTTGCTCGCGCAGGGCCTGCGCGAGCAGAAAGACCCATTCTCCGGCCCGTGACGCGGGCTCTCCGGGATGCCGGGCCTTGGCCCGCGCCGCTGCCGCGCCGGCCAGGACTTCTGGCCGCGCCTTGAGCGCATCCGCCTGGCCGACCCGGAGGATCTGGCGCAGGGCGTCGGGTAGGAGGTTTTCCGTCATGTGCTTCTGCTCGCCTATGTTTCGCAGTGGGAAAAGCCCGGGGATTACGCTCCGGCAACCTTGAAGGCCGCATTCACGATGGCCTGCGCCTCGGCCTGGAGCCGCGCCAGATGCTCTTGCCCCAGGAAGCTTTCGGCGTATATCTTATAGATGTTCTCCGTGCCGGAGGGGCGCGCGGCGAACCAGCCGTTTCTGGTGACCACCTTAAGCCCGCCGATGTCCGCCCCGTTGCCGGGCGCGCGGGTCAGGCGCGCCAGGATGGGCTCGCCCGCCAGGGTGTCGGCGGTGACCATGTCCGGGGTGAGCCGCTTGAAGGCCGCCTTCTGGGCTGGGCTGGCCGGGGCGTCCATGCGCTCGTACACCGGGCTGCCGAAGCGCGCTTCGAGCTCCGCATACGACTCGCCCGGATCGCGGCCCGTGTGCGCGGTGATCTCCGCGGCCAGGAGGCCCATGATGATGCCGTCCTTGTCCGTGGTCCACACGCTGCCATCCTTGCGCAGGAAGCTCGCCCCCGCGGATTCCTCGCCGCCGAAGCCATAGGAGCCGTCGAGCAGGCCTTCCACAAACCACTTGAAGCCCACAGGCACCTCGGAGAGCCTGCGCCCCAGGCTCGCGGCCACGCGGTCGATCATGGAGCTCGACACGAGGGTCTTGCCCACGGCCGCATCCTCGCGCCAGCCGGGCCGGTTGCGGAAAAGGTAGTCCACGGCCACGGCCAGGTAGTGGTTGGGATTCAACAAGCCGTAGCCGCGCGTGACGATGCCGTGGCGGTCGAAGTCCGGGTCGTTGCCGAAGGCCACGTCGAAGCTGTCCTTGTGCTGGATGAGCCCCTGCATGGCGTAGGGCGAGGAGCAATCCATGCGGATCTTTCCGTCTTTGTCCACGGTCATGAAGGAGAATGTGGGGTCCACGGTCTTGTTGACCACGGTGAGGTTCAGGCTCCAGCGCTCGGCTATGGGTTCGAGGAACCCCACACCGGAGCCGCCGAGGGGATCGGCCCCGATCTTGAGCCCGGCCGAGGCGATGGCCTCCATGTCCAGGATGCTGCCCAGGTCGTCCACATAAGGCCGGACGTAGTCATGAAAATGCGTGGTGGCGGCTTTGAGCGCGCGCTCGGAAGTCATGCGGCGCACGTCGCCAAGCTTGCCGCGCAGGATTTCGTTGGCGCGGTCCTGGATGGCCCCGGTGGTGGCGGTGTCGGCCGGACCGCCCTCGGGCGGATTATACTTGAAGCCGCCGTCAGTCGGCGGGTTGTGCGAGGGGGTCACCACCACGCCGTCCGCCCTGGCCGCCTGGCGATCGCGGTTGTGCGTCAGGATGGCGTGGGAGATGACGGGCGTTGGCGTGTAGCCCAGGCCTTCCTGCACCATGGCCTCGACGCCGTTGGCGGCGAAGACCTCCAGGGCGGTCATGAGAGCCGGGCGCGACAGGGCGTGGGTGTCCATGCCGATGAAGAGCGGACCAGTCACGTCCGCGGCCTTGCGGTGCTCGCAGATGGCTTGGCTGATGGCCAGGATGTGGTCTTCGTTGAAGCTGCCCTTGGCGCTGGTGCCGCGGTGGCCGGAGGTGCCGAAGCTCACTCGCTGGGCCGGATCCTCGGGATCGGGATGCACGTCCGCGTAGGCGTCTAGCAGGCGCGGAATGTCGGTGAGGATGTCTTGCGGTGCGGGCTTGCCAGCCAGGGGATGAAGAGCCATGTGCGCCTCCTGGGCGGATTTCTGCGACGATTTTAAAGCGTGGCGCTGCGCGCTTCCCCGCGCTTTTCGCCTTTTTCCTGCGGGGATTCGCGCCACTATGCCCGAAGATGCCCTTGCGAGCAAGAAACAAGCGTTGCGGCACAGTTGGGAGCAGGGCGGCGGCGTTTCTTCTCTAATGTATAGGATCGGCGGCGCGCACTGCGGGCACGCGCCGGAAGAGTGGCCTTTCCTGCCGGAATGCTTGATAGTGCCTGGGATGTGGGATAGGAAACCAAATGCTGGCCGGTGAAGCAGGGGGAGCGTCTTGCATTCCCCAGACGGCCGGCGGATGGGAGCAGTATGGACGCAAGCCCAAAACATGTGCGCGAACAGATCGCCCGCTCCAAATTTTACCTGCAGCGCAAGGATGTGCTGCGTAGCCTGCGTGTTCTGGCCCAGGCCCTGGGGATGCTCGTGGGCGCGCAGATCGTCGGCCGCGAGCGCATCGAGATCGGCATCCTCATGGAGGAGGCCATCCGGCTGCTCATGGAGCAGGAAACCATGAAACGCGCCGTTCCCGGCGGGTTGGCCTACAAGAAGGGGCAGGAGCGCGAGCTGGGCGCACAGCTCACCCGTATGGCTGATGTGCTCGAATCATTGAGGGAGAAGGCCCGCGTGGAGGAACACCGCAAGCGTCTGGCCGAGCTGGATGGGCTGGTGATCGCCGGGCAGGCGGAACTGGACAAGAAGGAGTCCCTGGAAGCACGCAAGTTCTTCCGCCGCGCGGTGGAGCTTTATGGCGACGAACCAGGGCTTTATGTGGACTTGGGCAACCGGCTCATGTTGGCCGGGCTTGTGTCCGAGGCTGCTGAATATTTTCAGAAGAACATCGAGCTGGCGCCCACGGACGTCCGTCCCTATGCGCTTTTGGCCCAATGCCTGGACGCCCAGGGCGATGGGACGAAGGCCGAGGAGATCCTGAAGGCCACCGTGCGCCGTTTCGGTCCGGACGAGGCCATGCACGTGCGCCTGGCCAAAGGCGCGCTAGAGCGCCGGGCCTGGGGAGAGGCCTTGCAAAACGCCCAGGCGGCCCTGGCCGTGAACCCCACCAGCCGTGACGGCCAACGCTACGCGGAGGCCGCCAGCGAGCGTGTCTATGGCGACCCGAAGGGTTATCTTGTCTCCGAGGAGCACCGAACCTCTCGCAAGCCTGTGGAGATCAAGCTCTAGCGCGTCGGGTTTCCGCTCTGCGCGGATTTGCTAGCAGACGCAGCCGTCCGGGGGTCTAAAATCCTGTCGTCCTGCAGGTCCTTGATGCTGATGCCCTCAAATTCCGCCTCCATGACCCAGGTGACACGCTGCCAGGCGCGGTGGCTGCGGCAGGTCTCGGACCGCAGACAGGACTCGGGGTTTTCGCAGCAGTGCGTCAGGCTGAGGCCGCCTTCAATGGCGCGGATGACCCGGGCCAGACTGATGTCCTGCGGTTTTTCAGATAATACGTAGCCGCCTGAGGCGCCGCGGGTGCTCTGCACCAGCGCCTCCTTCTTGAGGGGCTTCAGAATCTGTTCGATGAAGCGCGCGGAAACGCCGGTGCGCTCGGAGATGTCGGCCGTGCGGATCGGCGCGTTGGCGTCGTGGATGGCGAGATCGAGAAGAATGCGCACCGCGTAGCGTGCTTTGGCGGAAAGTTTCATGGGCCTCGCTTGGTCTTTACGTTGTGCCGCTGACACCGTCAGCCTTGTGGTGCGGCGCGCCTTGACGGTCAATTGCCCTACCCGGCCGATTTTGGCAATCAATCTGTAACTATTGTCGATCCAATCATGGGAACGGCCAACCTCCGTTGGCGTCCGGGACAGATACGTATATTGTGCCCGCAGAGCAACAGAATTGGCTGTGCTGGCTGGACTTGCGGCCGTTTCTTCGGTACGACTGGGCCTTCCCAAATATATCAAGGTTTGAGGCTTCCGCGGGGTTGCGGCCATCGTGGTGGGGGGCGCATGAAATCGATTTTTTCCTGGTCCATTAGAACCCACCTGCAGCTTTTGGTGCTCGCCGCCGCTATTCCGGCTTTTTGCCTGGTGTGGTGGAGCGGCCGGGAGTTGGAGCGCCAGGCCATGGACAAAGCTGGCCAATCCACCATGCGCCTGGCCTCCGGCATGGCTCAGAATCTTGTTCAGGTGGAGGAGAACGCCCGCGTGCTGCTCAGCACCCTGGCCCAAGTGCCCGCCATCCGCCAGATGGACGCGTCCGGCGCCACGCCGTTTCTTGCCAAGCTGAACCGTCAGAATCCGATGTACGCCGCTCTGGTGCTCGTCACCCCCGCGGGAAAGGTTAGCGCCATGTCCATCCCGTTCACCGGGATGAAGGACGTGTCTGACCGCAAATATTTCAAGGACGCTCTACGCACCAAGAACTTCGCGGTTGGCGAGTATGCGCTCGGCCTGGTTTCCAATCGTCCGGTGCTGCATTTCGCACAGCCCGTCATCGGCGAAAACGGCGTTCTTGTCGGCGTGATCGCCGCCAGCTTCGACCTGGGCTCGCTGGCGCGGAGCTTCAACGCCGCGGATTTGCCCGAAGGTTCGTCCATGGCCCTGTCCGATGCGCATGGTGTGCGCCTGTTCCGTTATCCCAATCCGGCCAAGTGGGCTGGCCTCGAAGAACCCAAGGGCCTGTGGGCGCATCTGGGCGTCCTTGGCGAGGAGGGCATGACCGTGACCGAGGGCGCGGACGGCGTGAGCCGGCTGTATGCCGTCAAGCGTCTGCGTCGGGGGCCTGGAGACTCTTCCTTCCTGTTGGCCCGCGTGGGCATCCCCGTCGGCCGGGCCCTGGCCGAGGTGCGGGGCATCCAGACGCGCAACGGAGCGCTTATGCTGGCGGCCACCCTGCTGGCCGTGATTCTGGCCTGGATGCTCGGCAATCTGTTCATCATGCGGCGCCTGCGTCGGCTCATGGCGGCCGCCGGGCAGCTGGGGCAGGGCGACCTGAAGGCGCGCTCCGGCCTGGGGCATGACGAGGGCGAATTGGGTCGGCTTGCGGAGTCCTTCGACAACATGGCGCTGGCCATGGAGACGCGCGAGCAGGAGCGTCAGGAGTTCGAGGCCAAACTCAGGCACCAGGCCCTGTACGATACCCTGACCGGCTTGGCCAACCGCACCCTGGCCCTGGACCGCATCCAACAGGCGCTGGAGCGCTGCAAGCGCCGAGACGACGTGTTTTACGCCGTGATCATCATGGATCTGGACCGTTTCAAGGTTATCAATGACAGCCTGGGCCATGCCGTGGGCGACCAGGTGCTGGAGGCCATCGCCCGGCGCATCGTGGGCATTCTGCGCGGACTGGACACCGTGGCGCGCTTTGGCGGCAACGAGTACATTTTGCTCCTGGAGGAACTCGCCACACCTGGCGAGGCCATCCGCATCGTCAAGCGTCTGCGCCACGTGGTCATGGAGCCGGTGACCGTGGGCGGACGTGAGGTCCAGACTTCGGCCAGTTTCGGCATCGTGCTCTCGCCCAACATTTTCGAGCGCGCGGAGGAACTGCTCCAGAGCGCGGCCATCGCCCTGCACGCGGTGAAGGCCAGCGGCCGTGGCCGGTTCAAGGTGTTCACCCCGCGCATGCTCATGCACGCCGTGGAGCGGCTGACCCTGGAGCAGGAACTGCGCCAGGCCCTGGAACAGAACCAGTTCGTGGTGCACTACCAGCCCATCTGGGACCTGACGAGCACGCACCTGGTGGGCTTTGAGGCCCTGGTGCGCTGGCAGCACCCGGAGCGTGGGCTCGTCGGCCCTGGCTCGTTCATTACCCTGGCCGAGGAGACGGGCATCATCCTCGAGTTGGGGCGCGTGGTGCTCACGCGGGCCTGCGCCGACCTGGCCGACTGGCGCGAGCGCGATCCGGCCGCGCGCAAGCTCTTCGTGGCTGTGAACCTTTCGAACAAGCAGTTCTCCCAGTACACCCTGGTGGAGCAGGTGGCGGAAACCTTGAGCCGCACCCGCCTGCCCGCCGACCGCCTGAAGCTGGAGATCACCGAGTCCACCATCATGGTCAATGCTGAGAGCGCGCTCGTGATGCTGAAGCGGCTCAAGGCCTTAGGCGTGCAGATCAGCATTGATGACTTTGGCACCGGCTACTCGTCCCTGTCCTACCTCCAGCGTTTCCCGGTGGACACCCTCAAGGTGGACCGCAGTTTTGTGGGGCGGCTCGGGCTTGATCCCGAAAATCAGGAGATCGTGCGGGCCATAGTGGCTCTGGCGCATAGCCTGGGGCTGGATGTGGTTGCCGAGGGAGTGGAGGAGGTCGGCCAGGCGGATATGCTGCGCGACCTGGGCTGCGAGTGCGTGCAGGGCTTCTACTTCTCGCGCCCGCTGGACGGCGAACGGGCCGAGGCGGCCATCGGGAGGGACGGGGCGGGGCACTAGCGGCGCTTCGGCGCGGCGTGCGGCGTTGGTTCCGTTGACCACAAACTTTTTCGCGCAAGGGAGGACCCAGGTATGTTTTCTCCCGACCTGCTCCACGCCTTCGGATTCCTCATGCTGGGCTTTGTTACGGGTGCTTATGGCACGCTCATCGGCGCGGGCGGCGGCTTTGTGCTCATGCCGGTGCTGCTGCTGCTGTATCCGCACGACAGCCCAGCCCTGCTTACAAGCATCTCCCTGGCAGTGGTCTTCGTCAACGCCGCCTCCGGCACCGAGGCCTACGCGGTGATGCGCCGTGTGGACTACAAGACTGGAGTGGTGTTCGCCCTGGCCTCCGTGCCCGGCGCGGTGCTCGGAGCCTTGGTCACCTCCTTCTTCCCCCGCAATCTCTTCGACATCCTGTTCGGTGTCACGCTTCTGGCCGGGGCCATCTTCCTCTTCATCCGCAAGGCCGTCCCGTGCATTGTTTCAGCGGAGGCGATCAATGGGCTGACGACCCGGCGCATCGTCGACCGTTTCGGAGACGTGTACGAATACTCCTTTTCCATGTGGAAAGGTGTCGTACTGAGCGTTTTCGTGGGCTTCCTCTCAAGTTTTCTGGGCATCGGCGGGGGCATCATCCATGTGCCCGCCATGGTGTACCTCCTTGGCTTCCCGGTGCATGTCGCCACCGCAACCTCGCACTTCGTGTTGGCGGTCATGGCCATGGCGGGCACCACCATGCACATCATCACCGGCGAGTTCGTGCACGGCGTGCACCGGACGATCTACCTCGCGCTAGGCGTGATCGTCGGCGCCCAGGTGGGCGCGCACCTCTCGAACCGCATCAGAGGACCGTTCATCATTCGTAGTCTGGCCCTGGCTCTGGGCTTTGTCGGGCTGCGCATCCTGTACACCGGGATCATGGGCTAGCCCCGCACCAACGAAAAAGCCCCCGCGCCTGTGCAGGCGCGGGGGCTTTTTCGTTGGTGCGGGCCCTGTGTTAGGCGTTTTCCAGTTCGCGCATCAGGGCGAGCAGGTTCTGGGCCTGGGAAAGCAGCCCGCTCACGGCTTCCACGGCCTCGTTCATGGCTTCCGAGGTCTCGGAGGCGATGCGGTTGATGTCGTCGAGGGAGCGGTTGATCTCTTCGCTGGCGGTGGATTGCTCGCCGCTGGCGGCGGCGATGCTCTGCACCTGAGAGGAGGAACTCTCCACCAGGGACACGATGCGGCTCAGGGACTCGCCGGATTCCTTGGCCAACTCGGTGGCCTCCTCGATGCGTTCGTTGGCGAGGTCAACGTTCTTGATGTTTTCACGCGTGCCCTGCTGGATGCCGCTGATGGCTCGCGCCACTTCCTTGGTGGCGGTCATGGTCTTTTCGGCCAGCTTGCGCACCTCGTCGGCCACGACCGCGAAACCGCGTCCGGCGTCGCCCGCGCGCGCGGCCTCAATGGCGGCGTTCAGGGCCAGCAGGTTGGTCTGGTCGGCGATGTCATTGATGACGCCCATGACTTGGCCGATGCCGTCGGCCTGGCGACCCAGCTGGCCCATGTTGGTCTTGAGGCTCTGGGCCTGGGTATAGACGTCCTCGATAGCCTGGACCAGGTTGTTCACCACGCCCGCGCCATCCTGGGCCTTGTGCTTGGCCTGATTGGCCGCCTCGGCGGCCTGGCCGGCGTTGCCCGCCACGGTGAGCACCGTGGCGTTCATCTCCTCCATGGCTGTGGCGGTCTCGTTCAGGCGGTCCTTCTGGAGGTCGGAGCCCCGGCGCGAGGATTCGATGCGTTGGGAGAGGTCGCGGCTGGCGTCTCCGATGGCCTGGCTCACGTCGCGCAGTTTCCCGGCGGCCTGGAGCAGACCCTCGCGGGTGGCCTGGGCCGCCTGCAGCTTGGCCTGGTCGGCCTCGGCCACGGCCGCCTTGGCCACGTTGGCCTCCTCCTCCGCCATGAGCGTGCTCTTCTCCGCTTCGCCGATCTTGTCGCGCAGGGTTTGCACCATCTGCTCCATGGCCTGTTGCAGGGAACCCATTTCGCCAAAGAAGCTCTCGTCCGCCTTGGCGTTCAGGTCGCCCCCGGCGATGTGCCCGGCCACCATGGACAGCTTGGCGATGGGACGCGAGATGATGCGCACCATCAGGAACACCAGGATGCTCAAAAGCAGCACCAGCCCGCCCATGATGGCGCCGAGCCAGATGCGCAGGCTGGCTACCTTGGCCTGGATGTCATCCACGTAGAGGCCGGTGCCGATGATCCAGTTCCAGGGCTTGTACAGGCGGACATAGGAAATCTTGGGGTAGACCTCCGTGCTGACGCCGCCTCCGGGCAGAGGCTTGGGCCAGACATAGCGCACGAAGCCCTCGCCAGCCTTTTCGCACACATCGACAAAGGCCGTGAAGAGGTTCTTGTCGCCGCCAGGGTAGGTCCCTAATCCCACCTCGCCGGTGCGGCCAAGCCAGTAGTCCGTGGCCCGGTTGAACTTCGGGTTGTCCACCATCTTGCCCTCAAGGGCTGGGGCGGTGGGATGCATGATGATGATGGGCGAGGGTGTGGAGGTGTCGTTCACCCAGAAATATTCATTGTTGCCGTAGCGCATGGTGCGCAGACGCATGGCGGCGCGCTTCTTGGCCTCGTCCAGGGGGAACTCGCCCTTCTGCGCGCGCGCGTTGTATTCCACTACCAGGGCGTAGGCCACGTCGACGCTGTCCGCTAGGCTGTTACGGCGCTCCTTGAGCAGGTCCTGCTCGTAATATGGCAGAAAAATAAAGAAAACTGCCACAAGGAACATGCCGAGGATACACCCAAAAAGCGTGTAGAGTTTTGTGGAGGTCTTGGTGTTCAGGATAGTTTCGCGCAGCATGAAGGCTCCTTGGAGGTGACGAGATTCTTCCGGAAATACGGCGCTTGGGGGACGCTGTTCCGGCTGCTTACTGTACTATCGGCCGGTGCTGACTAATTGTTAAGGATAACTTTACGTACATCGGTACCAGCAATGGCGTATTGGCGCAAGCTGTGGTGGGCTGGAACTTGCGCTGGTGTACATCGACCGGAAAGAACAAAGGCCGGTCTCCAGTTGTGGAGACCGGCCTTGCCGATTCATGAGCGCGGGGTGCGTATCAGTCGGTGACGAGCATGACGTTGGAGGCCTTGACCATGGCCTTGACCTCGGAACCCTTTTTGAGGCCCATGCTCTGGACGGAGTGGGCGGTGATCACGGACACGACCTCAATGCCGGGGGCCACCTCGACGATGACCTCTGCGTTGACGGGCCCCATGGTGATTTCTTTGATCTTGCCGGGAATAAGGTTGCGGGCGCTGACTTTCATTGTATGCTCCTTTGGTTGGGGGTTTGACGTGGTGAGCGGACACTCTCGCCACAATACAATGTCACGAAAACAACAAGTTCCGTCAACACTGTTTGGGAAAGGACTGTAGAAGAGATCCTTGCGCGCCAAAAAAGAAAAGGCCGGCCCCTGTTCGAGGACCGGCCTTGCCGCACATGTTTTCAGGTCTGGCCTAGTCGGTGACGAGCATGACGTTGGAGGCCTTGACCATGGCCTTGACCACGGAGCCCTTCTTGAGACCCATGCTCTGGACGGAGTGGGCGGTGATCACGGCCACAACCTCAATGCCGGGGGCCACCTCGACGATGACCTCGGCGTTGACGGGCCCCATGGTGATTTCCTTGATTTTGCCGGGGATGAGATTGCGGGCGCTGACCTTCATGACGATCTCCTTGGTTATGAGGTGTGGATTCGCATACGGCCACTGCAGACAGTATCCACCAATAGCCCCAAAAAAAGGCGCGTCAATGAAATTTTCGTGGGAACGTGGACCGTGGGTTAGCGGCGGTGGGCCGTGGCGGCGGCTTCATGGTCGATGACCGCGGACAAACCGTACTTCTTGATGCGGTAGCCGATCTGCCTGGGGGTGATGCCCAGGTCCTCGGCGGCCTTGTACTGCACCCAGCCGTTGCGCCGCAGCGCAGCCAGAACCTCGGTGCGCTCCATGGCCTTAAGTGAGCTCAAGCCCTGGGGCCTGACCGCGAGGTTGCGTTCCGGCTGATGCAGGCCGGTCTGCGAGGACGTCTGGTTCAGGTACGGCTTGAGGAAGGTGGCGTCCACGCGTTCACCGTCGCTCATGATGACCAGGCGCTCGATCAGGTTCTCCATTTCGCGCACGTTGCCGGGCCAGTCGTACAGGGTCAGGTCGGAGAGGGCGCGCGGCGTGAAGACCACGGTGCGCCCGTATTCCCGTGCCACCTTGTCGATGAAGTGGTTCAGGAGCACAGGGATGTCCTCTTTGCGCTGGCGCAGGGGCGGCACCTGGATGGGGAACACGGAAAGGCGGTAGTAGAGGTCGGGGCGGAAGGCGCTGCGTTCAGCCAACTCGCCCAGGTCGCGGTTGGTGGCGGCCACCACGCGCACGTCCACCTTGCGGGTTGTGTTCGAGCCCAGGCGCTCGAACTCGCGGTCCTGCAACACGCGTAGAAGCTTAGCCTGGATGCCCAGCGGCAATTCGCCGATTTCGTCAAGAAAGATGGTGCCCGCGTGGGCGTCCTCGAAGCGGCCGGGCTTGGAGCCCACCGCGCCGGTAAAGGCCCCGCGTTCGTAGCCGAACAACTCGCTTTCCAGCAGATTCTCCGGAATGGAGGCGCAGTTGACCTTCATAAACGAGTGACCCTTGCGGCCGGAAAGTTCGTGGATGACCCGGGCGATAAGCGTCTTGCCCGTGCCGGACTCGCCGAGGAGCAGCACCGTGGCCTTGGTCGGAGCGACCTTGCTCACCTGGTGCTCCACGTCCTGCATGGCCTGGCTTTTGCCAACGATGTACGGGCCGCGCTGCTCGCGGGTGATCTGCGAGCGCAGGGACAGGTTTTCGCGCACCAGGGCTTCCTCGCGCGCCTTGATCTTTTCGTTCAGGGACAAGAACTGGCCGATGAGCGTGGCCACGACCGTGAGGAAACTCAGATCCTCCTCGAAGGCCACCTCGTCGCCGAAGAGCCGGTCGACGTTCAGGACGCCCAGACAGCGTCCGTGGGAGGTGATGGGCACGCCGATGAAACTGACGCGCCCGCGCTCCAGGTGGCGCGAGCCGGTCTTGTCGAGAAACAGGGGTTCGTGGCGGATGTCGGGCACGACGTAGGGCTTTCCGGTCTGGAAGATGAGCCCGGTGACGCCTTCGTCCAATTCGTACACGCCGCGCTGGCGCTCTTCGCGCGTCAGTCCGTGCGAGGCGGTGATGGCCAGCCGCTCGCTCTCCGGGTCCGCCAGGGTGATGGTGGCCCGCTTCATGGACAGGGTTTCGGAGAGGATGCGCAACACTTCACCCAAGGCCTTTTCCAGGTCGAGTGCCGTGTCGATGATCTGGCAGATGGACGAGAGCACCTGAAGCTTCAGGTTACCGAGTATGAGCGTCATGTCCTCCGGATAGCAATATCAGTGCCGGGATGAGAAATGTCAGCCAGATTTACTATATCTATCCAGTATTTTGATATATTTTAATTCAGTCGCTAAGCGCTCGTAAAAGTGTCCGCACGACAAAAATGACAAATATGCAAATTTGGCGCTGCAAAGTATCACAGGATTGCGAATCCGCCTAGGCTGTCGCCAGGGTCTCGGCCTCGGCGTAGGCGCCAAAATGTGTTTCCAGAAGCATCTCCCGGGCTTCCACGCCGCCTTGCGGGCCGTCCTCAAAGACACGGATTTCGCGCACGGAGCCCGCCTCGTACAGAGCCACAGCGCCGCCGAACTCCAGCACGTCGTCCGGGTCGTGGGTGATGAGCACAGTGGGCGCCCCGGCAGCCTGGCACAACGACCGCACCTCCTTGCGCATGCGCCGGCGCAGGAGCGGGTCCAGCGCGGCGAAGGGCTCGTCCAGCAGCAGCAGCCTGGGCCGCCGGGCCAAGGCGCGCATGAGCGCCACACGCTGCCGCTGCCCGCCGGAGAGTCTGCCCGGCCGCGCCGTGGCGAAATCCTCCAGCCCGGCCAGGGCCAGCATCTCGGCCACGCGCCGCTTCGCCGCGGTGTCCAGCCGACCAAGCAGGCCCCCGCCCAGGCCGAAGCCGACATTCTCAGCCACCGTGAGGTGCGGGAAGAGTGCGTAGTCCTGAAAAACATAGCCTACCCCGCGCTCCCGCGCATGCAGGTTCACGGCTTTGGCGGCATCGAAAAGCACCTCTCCGTCCAGCACGATGCGCCCGGCGTCCGGCTGCATGAGCCCGGCCAGGGCGCGCAGGGTCACGGTCTTGCCGGAGCCGGAAGGACCGAAAAGCACAGTGGAGCGCTTGCCGGAGCTGAAGCGGGCCGCGAGCTTGAAGCTCCGCGCCGAGGAGCGCAGCGTCTTGGTGATGTCGATTTCCAGGGTCATGGCAAGTCCTTTAGGTCCTCGTCCCGGCGTTGGGGGACGGTTGCTCGAAGCGGGTGCGCCAAGGGCATGGGAGCCTCAATCCAGCGGGTTTGCACCATCATGTCGGTCTCCGGCTGAGAAGCCTGCCTGAGGCCAGCAGCAGGGTCATGCAGACAAGCGAGGTGAGGATCACCAGAAAGGTGGCCTGGTCGTCATTGCCAGCCTGCACGGCCTCATACACGGCCAGGGACAGGGTCTGTGTGCGCCCGGGCAGGTTGCCCGCCAGCATCAGCGTGGCCCCGAATTCGCCCATGGCCCGGGCCAGGGCCAACATGGTGCCGGAGACAATGCCCCGCCAGGCCAGCGGCAGGGACACGCGCATGAACACGCGTCCCTCGCCAGCGCCCAGGGTCCGCGCGGCGTTCTCCAGACCTTCGTCCACACCTTCAAAGGCCGTGCGCGCGGCCTTGCACACCAGTGGAAAGGCCACTACGCTGGCGGCGAGCGCCGCGCCCTGCCAGGTGAAGACCAGCGTGATGTCGAATTTCTCCAGCAGCCATTGGCCCACGAGGCCCCGCCGGCCAAAGACGACCAGCAGGTAATAGCCGATGACCGTAGGCGGCAGGACCAGCGGCAGGGTGCAAAGGGCGTCCAGCACCTCGCGTCCGGGCATGTTGCGGCGGGAAAGGGCGTAGCCCGCGCCGATGCCCACGATGCAGGCCCCCGTGGTTGCCGTGAGCGCGACCTTCAGGGTCAGCAGCAGCGGGACGGCGGCGTTGAGGAGAAGCTGGGAAAGGGTATCCGGCACGGGGAAGCCTCCAAAAGGGTGCACAGGGGATATTCATGCTCGCGCGGGCAAGGCTCGTCCGGGCCCGGGCCGAAGTCTTCGGAATGCAACTCCGCGGCAGGGCTCACCCTCCCAACATTCCTCAACCGCTCGGCAACATGTCGAAAGACTTCGGCCATGGCCATGTGACCCTCCCGGGCGCGTTTCATAGCACGCCCAACAGTTCCTTGTCCGTCAGGGGGCGGCCCAGGCGTTCGGCCAGGTCGCGTACCCGGCTCATGAGCCCGGAATCCGCAGCTCCGACCCCGCGTAGACGGGTAATGGCCGCCGTCAGCGCCGCACCGCCGCTCTTGGCCCCCACGCCCACGCGCCGGGTCGCGCCCACAGTCTCTGGGGCGAAGGGCTCGAAAAGCGCGGGGTCGCGCAGCAGGCCGTGCACGTGGATGCCGGACTCAGCCGCAAAAACGTCTTCGCCTACCACGGGGCGGTTGCGCGCCACGGGCGTCTTGGCCGCTTGCGAAGCCAGCAGGCATAAAGCGCGCAGCAGTAAAAGATCGTAGCTTTTTTTGTCATTCAAACACTTTTGTTGTCCAATCCAGGCCGCCACCTGCTCCAGCGACGCGATGCCCGCGCGTTCGCCCAGACCCAGGACCGAAACGTCCACGAAGGACGCGCCGCACTCCAGCGCGGTGACGGCATTGGCCGTGGCCATGCCCAGGTCGTTGTGCGCGTGCAGGGCCACGGGCACGGACAGTTCGGCCACGAAGCGGCGGACCAGCGCCGCCGTGGCCAGTGGGGTCAAAAGTCCCACAGTGTCCGACAGGCGTAAACGCGAGGCCCCGGCCTCCACGGCGGCGCGCCCCAGGGCGAGCGCCTCGTCCGGATCGGCCCTGGAGATGTCCTCCAGGCCCACGGAAATGTAGCCGACGCCTTCCGCCTTGGCCGTGGCCACAACGGTGCGCACGCGCGCGGCCATCTCTGGCTGCGAGAGCCCCAGGCGCTTCTCGCGGTGCAGCGCGGAGGAGGGCGCGCCGATGTTCAGCCGGTGGACGAGCCCTGCCTTGGCCAGGCGCGCGGCCTCGCGCACAGCGGCTTCGCGGCAGGGGCACCAGAGGGACAGTGCTGGGCTGCCGTTATCCCGGGCGTCATTTTCCGATCCGGGCAGGGCGCCTTGCGCCCAGAGCAGAAACTCTCGCAGATCCTGCTGCCCGAGCCATCCGCACTCCAATTCGTCCACGCCAGCCGAAGCCAAAAGCTCGGCCATGCGCCGCTTCGCGCCATTGTCAAAATACACGCCGTACGCCTGTGCGCCTTCCCGCAGGGTGCTGTCGATCAACATGTCGCGCTCCTTGTTCTGACAAGGGGGACTGCACCTCTGGTGCCAGTTGCCGGCTTTGCCACCATAAACATGCAAAATCAGTGTGTTGACCCTAAGGGGGAGGCACCAGAAAATCGCATACAAAAGTGTCGTTCCTACAAAATAGGTATGTAGGCAAGTGTCGCCAGCATAGCTCAAGTTTGGGTACGTGGCGAGGAAAAACCGCTGATATCACGCGGTTGCCAGGAATCGTGAGGGCTGGCACGACCCTTGCCTTATGCCCTGTGTCCACCAACCAAAACCGAGCGGAGGAATGTGACATGAAGAAGATGAGAAAGGTTGCCATTTACGGCAAGGGCGGCATCGGCAAGTCCACCACCACGCAGAACACCGTGGCCGGTCTGGCGGAAATGGGTCGCAAGGTCATGGTCGTCGGCTGCGACCCCAAGGCCGACTCCACCCGTCTGCTGCTGGGCGGCCTGGCCCAGAAGTCCGTTCTCGACTCCCTGCGCGACGAGGGCGAGAACGTGGAGCTCGAGAACATCCGCAAGCGCGGCTTCGGCGAAACTTGGTGCGTGGAGTCCGGCGGACCCGAGCCCGGTGTCGGTTGCGCCGGCCGCGGCATCATCACCTCCATCAACATGCTGGAGTCCCTGGGCGCCTACCACGAGTCCGAGGATCTGGACTACGCCTTCTACGACGTTCTGGGCGACGTGGTGTGCGGCGGGTTCGCCATGCCCATCCGCGACGGCAAGGCCGAGGAGATCTACATCGTTTGCTCCGGCGAGATGATGGCCATGTATGCCGCCAACAACATCTGCAAGGGCATCATGAAGTATGCGCAGAGCGGCACCGTGCGCCTCGGCGGACTCATCTGCAACAGCAGAAACGTGGGCAATGAAAAGGAAATGATTGAGGAACTGGCCCGCCAGATCGGCACCCAGATGATCTACTTCGTCCCCCGCGACAACATGGTGCAGCGCGCGGAGATCCACCGCAAGACCGTCATCGAGTTCGACCCCACGGCCGGTCAGGCGGACCAATACCGCAATCTCGCCAAGGCCATCGACAACAACGAGATGTACGTGATCCCGAAGCCCCTTGAAATGGACGCCCTGGAAAAGCTGCTCATGGACTTCGGTCTCATGGAAGCCGTCTAACCCCCACACACGAGAGAGAGCGAGGAGGATTCAATATGATCATGGTGAGAGCAATCGTTCGCCCCGAGAAGTCCGACGACGTCCTGGCCGCCCTCATGGACGCCGGGTTCCCAGCGGTGACCAAGTTTTCCGTGGCCGGCCGTGGCAAGCAGCGCGGCATCAAGATCGGCGAGGTGACCTACGACGAGATCCCCAAGACCATGCTGGTGAGCGTGGTCAAGAACACGGACCGCGACTTCGTCATTGAGACCATCATGGCCGCCGCCCGCTCCGGCAAGAAGGGCGCTTTTGGCGACGGCAAGATCTTCGTCTCCCCCGTGGACGAGGTCTACACCGTGAGCTCCGGCGTTTGCGAAACGGCCACTCCCGAGGAGGCGTAAGTCCATGAAGGAAGTCGTTGCAGTGGTGCGCATGAACATGATGAACCGCACCAAGCAGGCCCTGACCGACGCCGGCATCGACGGCTACTTCGCCCATGAGGTGCTGGGGCGCGGCGTCGGCCTGGCCAATCCCCACGTGCTTGCGGGCGCGGCCAGCGGGTACGAGGAGGCCGTGGCCCTCTTGGGCGAACGCGGCAAGCTCTACCCCAAGCGCATGATCACCGTGGTGGTGCCGGACAAGGACGTGGAGACCGTGGTCAAGACGCTCATCGAAGTGAACCAGACCGGCAAGCCCGGCGACGGCAAGATCTTCGTGCTGCCCGTGGGTGACGCCGTGCGTGTGCGCACCGCCGAAACCGGCGAAAAGTCCATCATCTAACGGACCACTCTCTAAAGCTAAGGAGCCTTCAACCATGGCCACAAAGAACAAGCTCGTGCAGTGGACCCCCACCGACGTCAAGGAGGAGTTGCTTAAGAAGTATCCTCCCAAGGTGGCCCGCAAGCGCGCCCAGTCCATCCTCATCAACGAGGCCCTCGAGAACACCACGCCCGAGATCCAGGCCAACGTGCGCACCATTCCGGGCGTCATCACCATGCGCGGCTGCACGTACGCTGGCTGCAAGGGCGTCATCATGGGCCCCACGCGCGACATCGTGAACATCGTGCACGGGCCCATCGGGTGCAGCTTCTACGCCTGGCTTACCCGCCGCAACCAGACCGACGCGGGCGAGGCCGGTGAGAACTACATGCCCTACGCCTTCTCCACCGACATGCAGGACTCGGACATCATCTTCGGTGGTGAGAAGAAGCTTAAGGCCGCCATCCAGGAAGCCTACGACCTCTTTCACCCCAAGGGCATCTGCGTGTTCGCCACCTGTCCCGTGGGCCTCATCGGCGACGATATCCACGCCGTCAGCCGCGAGATGAAGGAGAAGTTTGGCGACTGCAATGTCTTCGCCTTCTCCTGCGAGGGCTACAAGGGTGTCTCCCAGTCCGCCGGCCACCACATCGCCAACAACCAGGTGTTCAAGCACCTCGTCGGCACCGGAGAAAACGAGCGGCCCGGCGAGTACAAGATCAACCTGTTGGGCGAGTATAACATCGGCGGTGACGGTTTTGAGATCGACCGCGTGCTCAAGCTCTGCGGCATCACGAACATCGCCACCTTCTCCGGCAACTCCAGCTACAACCAGTTCGCCACAGCCCACAAGGCCGACCTCTCCTGCGTCATGTGCCACCGGTCCATCAACTACGTGGCCGACATGCTGGAGACCAAGTACGGCATCCCCTGGATCAAGGTGAACTTCATCGGCGCCGAGGCCACGGCCAAGTCTTTGCGCAAGATCGGCCAGTACTTCGGCGACAAGACCCTCATCGCTCGTATCGAGGAGGTCATCGCCACCGAAATGGTGAAGGTGAAGGAAGTGCTGTCCGAAGTAAAGCCTCGCACCGAAGGCAAGACCGCCATGATCTTTGTGGGCGGCTCGCGCGCCCACCACTACATGGAGCTTTTTAACGAGCTGGGCATGAAGACCGTGTCCACGGGCTACGAGTTCGGCCACCGCGACGACTACGAAGGCCGCCAGGTCATCCCGAACCTCAAGGTCGACGCCGACTCCCGCAACATTGAGGAAATTGAGGTCGAGGCCGATCCCGAGCGCTTCAACCTGCGCAAGAGCCCCGACGAGATGCAGGCCCTTGAGGCGGCCGGGTTCGAGTTCAAGAAGTATGATGGCCTCATCCCGGACATGGAGAAGGGTACCCTCATCATCGACGACCTGAACCAGTACGAGGCCGAGAAGCTTGTGGAGATCATCAAGCCCGACATCTTCTGCGCGGGCATCAAGGAAAAGTACTCCATCCAGAAGCTCGGCATTCCGCTCAAGCAGCTGCACAGCTACGACTACGGCGGACCCTACGCCGGGTTCAAGGGCGCGGTGAACTTCTACAACGAGATCGACCGCCTCGTGAACAGCAAGGTTTGGAGCTACATGAAGGCCCCCTGGCAGGAGAACCCTGAACTCTCGGCCACCTACGTCTGGGAATAGCGAGGAAGATCATTATGTTGCTCAGGCACACACCCAAGGAAGTCACCCCACGAAGCGCCCTGGTCATTAACCCGGCCAAGACCTGCCAGCCCATCGGCGCCATGTACGCGGCCCTTGGCATCCACGGATGCCTGCCGCACAGCCACGGCTCGCAGGGCTGCTGCGCCTACCACAGAAGCGCGCTCACCAAGCACTACAAGGAGCCCGTCAGCGCGGCCACCAGCTCCTTCACCGAGGGCGCCAGCGTCTTCGGCGGACAGGCCAACCTGCTGCAGGCCATCGAGAACATCTTCACGGTGTACGAGCCGGAAGTCATCGCCGTGCACACCACCTGCCTGTCGGAGACCATCGGCGACGACATTAAGCAGATCCGCGACAAGGCGGACAAGCAGGGGCTCATCCCGAAGGGCAAGCACGTCATCTATTGCAACACGCCCTCGTATGTGGGCAGCCACGTGACGGGCTTCTCCAACATGGTGAAGGGCATGACCGAGCTCTCCACCTCCACCGGCAAGAAGAATGGCAAGGTCAACGTCATCCCCGGCTGGGTCGAGCCCTCGGACATGGAAGAGGTCAAGCGTCTGGCCGCGCTCATGAACGTGCCCATCACGCTGTTCCCCGACACCTCCGGCGTGCTGAACGGCCCCCTCTCCGGCGAATACCACATGTTCCCGGAAGGCGGCGTGACCATCAAGGAACTCATCGAGGCCGGAGACGCCATCGGCACCCTGGCCCTGGGCGAATGGTGCAGCGCGGACGCCGCCCGCAACCTGGACACGAAGTGCAAGGTGCCCTGCAAGGTGCTGGACATCCCCTTTGGCCTGAGCGCGACGGACCGCTTCATCGACGCCTTGCGCACCATCGCCGGCACCTCCGTGCCGGAGGAGATCACCCGCGAGCGCGGCCAGCTGGTCGACATGATCAGCGACACGCACCAGTACTACTACAAGAAGAAGGTCGCCATCTATGGCGATCCCGACCAGGTCATCAGCATGGTCGAGTTCCTGGTGTCCATCGACATGTGCCCGGTGCACGTGGTCACCGGCACGTCGGGCGCCAAGTTCGAGAAGCGCATCAAGGAGCTGACCGCCCACCTGCCCTATGAGGTGAACGTGAAGGCCTGGGGCGACATGTTCCTGCTCCACCAGTGGATCAAGAATGAGCCTGTGGATCTGCTCATTGGCAACACCTACGGCAAGTACATCGCCCGTGACGAGGATATCCCGTTCCTGCGCTGGGGCTTCCCCATCCTGGACCGCGTGGGGCACCAGTACTTCCCCACCGTGGGCTACAAGGGCGGGCTGCGCCTGCTCGAAAAGATCTTGGGCCTGCTGCTGGACCGCAAGGACCGCGACGATCCCGAAACCGTGTTCGAGCTGACTCTGTAACACTCCGCGTCTCCCGGCCGGGGCCATTGTCCCCGGCCGGGGGCCGGTAACCGCAAAACACCGGAGTTCCCTATGGCCTGCGTTTCCAAGAGTCCCAAGAACACCAAGCCCGGCTGCATCCATCTGCCCGTGGCCTGGCGCGCCAACGCCCGCCGCCGCTTCGGCGAGCCCGAAACCCCTGGCCGCGCCCTGGGGCAGAAGGACGTTTTGCAGTGGCTGGGACGCGTGCTGGCCGACGGTGTGGTGCTCTCCGGCGTGGGCATCAGCGGTCCCGGCGAGCCGCTGGCCGATCCCGCCGTGGTGCTGGAGACCCTCGCGGCCGTGCATGCGCTGTATCCGGAGCTGGCCTTGAGCCTGACCACCAACGGCCTGTGCGCCCCGGAGGCGGACATCGCCGTCCTGGCGGGCGAGCTGGCCGCGGCGGGGCTCTCCAAGGTCACGGTGCTGGTGGACGCCATCGATCCCGTGGTCGTGGAGCAGGTGTATGCCTGGATCCGTCCCGGCCGACGCACCGTGCCCCTCCCGCAGGCCTCCACCATGCTGGTGGACGCCCAGGCCAGCGCTATCCGCGCCTTCCGCGAGGCCGGACTTTTCGTCACCGCGCGCATGACCGTGTATGCGGGCATCAATGACGCCCATGTGGAGGACGTGGCGAGCGTCATGTCCGCCCTGGGTGCGGACATGCTGGCCCTGGCCGCCTACGAGCCGGGCAAGGCCCCCACTGCCGCGTCGGCTTCGGCTGCGGCCCCGGCTTCGGGCTGTGCGCCCTCGGCCTGCGCCTCCTGCGGCACCGCCTCCACCTGTGCGTCCAAGGGTTCCAGCAAGGACCCCGCGCCGGAAGCGGAAACTGCCGAGGCCGAACCCCTGCCCGGCCTGACCCCGGGCCTGCTGGACGAGCTGCGCGCCCGGGCCGCCCGGTACATCGCCCTGATCCCGGCCGGGGACTCCTGCGGCGACGATATTTTGTGGATCGAGCACGCCGGGGCCTCGGCCGTGCTGGGCGAGTGCGGCGTGGCCCTGCCCACGCCCTCGGGCGAGCGGGTCAACGTGGCCGTGGCCAGTTCCGACGGCATGGACGTGGACCTGCACCTGGGCCAGGCCATCAAGTTTCTCATCTTCGGCCCCCGCGCTCAGGACGGGCTGCCCAGCCTGCTCGGCGTGCGCGAGGCCCCGGAGCCCGGCGGCGGGGACAAGCGCTGGACCGACCTGGCCGCGACCCTGAACGACTGCTTTGCGCTGCTTGCGGCGAGCGCCGGGGCGCATCCCCGCGAGGTCCTGGCGGGAAAGGGCATCAGCGTGCTCACCGCCGAAACGGACATCAAGGGCGCCGTGGATCTGCTCTTCGGCGGCGGCAAGAAGAACGGCAAGAAGCGCGTCAAGGCGAACTAACCCTGTAACCTCAAGCCTCAAGGAGTAGCAGTATGGCCCTTCCCGAAAAACTTATCCTGGTGTGTCAGAGCTTCCGCGTCGGCAAGGAGCCCAAGGGCATCTGCCACAAGCAGACCGACGGCCTGCTGCAATACATCGAGGAGGGCATCCTGGACCGCGGTCTGGACATGCAGGTGGCCACCACCGGTTGTCTCAAGCAGTGCGAGAAGGGCCCCATCCTGGTGGTCCAGCCCGACAACATCTGGTTCAAGGGCGTGAACAGCGAGGAAGCCATCGACGCCATCCTGGACGGCATCGAGGCTGGCGAGCCCGCAGCGGACTACCTGCTCTCCTAAACCTGTCTCCCAACCCGGAAGACAGGCGCGGGCGGTAAGGGCGGCGACAGGGAACCATGGGACAAAGCGAGAAGTGAGCACCATGACAGAGACAGCCACAGCTACCCGCGAAGCGCGCCCGGCGATCTTCGAGGAGCGCAAGGACCAGATCCATCGCATCGGTTCCGAACCCTTCAGCATGGCCTGCAACCGCGACAGCCTCGCCGGGGCCGTGAGCCAGCGCGCTTGCGTGTTCTGCGGCTCCCGCGTGGTTCTCTATCCCATCGCCGACGCCCTGCACCTGGTGCATGGGCCCATCGGCTGCGCCGCCTACACCTGGGACATCCGGGGCGCGCTCTCCAGCGGCCCGGAGTTGCACCGCCTGTCCTTCTCCACGGACCTGCAGGAGTTGGACGTGATCTTCGGCGGCGAGAAGAAGCTCGCCAAGGCGCTCGACGAACTCATCGCGCGCCACAGTCCCAAGGCCGCCTTCGTCTATTCCACCTGCATCGTCGGGCTTATCGGCGACGACCTGGGCGCCGTGTGCAAGGCCGCGAGCCTGCGCCACGGCATCCCGGTCATCCCGGTGCAAAGCGAGGGCTTCAAGGGCAACAAGCGCGAGGGCTACCAGGCCGCGTGCAAGGCCATGCGCCAGCTTGTCGGCACGGGTGACATCTCGGACATCAGTCCGCTTTCCGTGAACATCATGGGCGACTTCAATCTCGCGGGCGAAACCTGGATCATCAAGCGCTACCTGGAGCGCATGGGCATCCAGGTGGTGGCGGGCATCACGGGCGACGGCCGCGTGGACGACCTCCGCCGGGCGCACGGCGCGGGGCTGAACATGGTGCAGTGCTCCGGCTCCACCCAGGATCTGGCCAAGATGATGCGCGACGACTTCGGCATCCCCTTCGTGCGCGTCAGCTGGATCGGCATCGAGGACGTGGCCGAGAGCCTGTACGCCGTGGCCGATCACTTTGAGCTGAAGCACCCGGAGCTGGCGAGCGGCCTCGTGGAGCGCACGGCCGAGCTGGTGCGCGACGAACTCTCGAACCTCATGCCCAAGCTGGCGGAATACCGCCGCGACCTCGAGGGCAAGCGGGCCGCTGTTTACGTGGGCGGCAGCTTCAAGGCCTTCTCCCTGGTCAAGGCCTTCCGGCACCTGGGCATGGAGGTGGTCATCGTGGGCAGCCAGACCGGCACCGAGGAGGACTACCGCGAGCTGGCCGCCATCTGCGCGCCCGGCACCATCGTGGTGGACGACGCCAACCCGCTGGAGCTGTCCGCCTTCATCAAGGAGAAGGACGTGGATATTTTCGTGGGCGGCGTGAAGGAGCGGCCCATCGCCTTCAAGCTTGGCGTGGGCTTCTGCGACCACAATCATGAGCGCAAGATCGCGCTCGAGGGCTTCGAAGGCATGCTCAATTTCGCCAAGGAGATCCACGCCTCGGTCATGAGCCCCATCTGGCGTTTCGTGCCCCGGCGCGAGTTTGGCCTGAACAAGAAGGACGCGGAGGTGTAGCCATGCAGGACGACGCCATCATTAAGGACGCCGCAAACGACTACAAGGGCGAGAGCCACGTGGCCACGACCAACGCGTGCAAGCTGTGCACGCCGCTCGGCGCCACATTGGCCTTCAAGGGCGTGGAGGGGGCCATCCCCTTCCTGCACGGCTCCCAGGGCTGCGCCACGTACATGCGCCGCTACATCATCAGCCATTTCCGCGAGCCCATGGATATCGCCTCCTCGTCTCTGGGCGAGAAGAACGCCATCTACGGCGGCGGTCCGAATCTCAAGAAGGGCCTGCTCAACGCCATGCAAAAGTACGGAGCCAAGCTCGTGGGCGTGGCCACCACCTGCCTGACCGAGACCATCGGCGACGACGTGGCGCGCATCCTGGCCGAGTTCCGCGAAGAGTTCAGCGACCTGCCTCTGGCCGAGGTGGTGCATGTGTCCACGCCGAGCTACTCCGGCACGCACATGGACGGCTTCCACGGCGCGGTGAAGGCCCTGGCCGATCAGCTCTGTCCCGGCGGCATGCAGGACAAGGCCGCGCCCTCGGGCCGCGTGAACCTCATGCCCGGCATGGTCTCTCCGGCGGACATCCGCCACCTGCGCGAGATCTGCCTGGGCTTCGGCGTCACGCCGACCATCCTGCCCGATTACTCCGAGACCTTGGACGGCCCGGCGCTCCTGGAATACGAGAATATTCCCTCCGGCGGCACATCGATTGCCGAGATCCGGGCCATGAGCGGAAGCGCCGCCAGCATCGAGCTGGGCCGCGCCATCACAACACAGGAGACGGCGGGCAGCTCCCTGCGGGACCGCTTCGGAGTGCCGCTGCACCGTTTGGGTCTGCCCATGGGCATCCGCGAGACTGACGGCCTCTTCAACGCGCTCAAGCAGATCTCGGGCAACGAGCCGTCGCGCGCGCTTTCCCTGGAACGCGGCCGGTACATCGACTCCCTGGTGGACGGCCACAAGTACGTGTCCGGCATGCGCGCCGTGGTCTATGGCGAGGAGGATCTCGTCATCGGCCTCACCGCCTTTCTGGCCGAAGTCGGCGTGCAGCCTGTGCTGGTGGCCACCGGGGCCAAGAATCGCGGCGTGGCGGGGCACATTGAGGCTGCCTGCGGCGAGGTGCTGCGCGAAATGCCCATCGTGCGCGAGGGCGTGGACTTCTTCGACATTGTGGAGGAGGCGGGCTCTCTCTCCCCGGACATCCTGGTGGGCCACAGCAAGGGCCAGAAGGCCGCGCGCGACTGGGGCATTCCGCTCCTGCGTTGCGGCTTTCCCATCCATGACCGCTTCGGCGGCCAGCGGATGCTGCACCTGGGCTACCGGGGCGCGCAGAGCCTCTTCGACCGCCTGGTGAACATTGTGCTCGAAAAGAAGCAGACCGATTCCGACATCGGCTACGGATACCTTTAGCGCCCGCACCCTCTCAGGAAAAGGAGCCGACCATGAGCGTCATCACCCCCGTCGCGATAGACCCGAAGTCCGTGAAGCACCCCTGTTTCAACAAGGCCAGCTCCGGCACCTGCGGGCGCGTGCATCTGCCCGTGGCCCCCAAGTGCAACATCCAGTGCAACTACTGCAACCGGAAGTACGACTGCGTGAACGAGTCGCGCCCGGGCGTCACCAGCGGCGTCTTGAAGCCCTTCCAGGCCCTGGAGTACACGAAGCAGGTGCTGGACAAGGAGCCGCGCATCACGGTCATCGGCATCGCCGGGCCCGGCGACCCCATGGCCAATCCCGCGGAAACACTTGAGACCATGCGTCTTATTCACGAGGCCTACCCGCACATGCTCTTCTGCCTGTCGTCCAACGGGCTCGCCATGCCGGAGTACGTGGACGATCTGGCGAGCCTCGGCGTGACCCACGCCACCATCACCATGAGCACCATTGATCCCGAAATCGGTGCGAAGATATACTCCTGGGTGCGCAACGGAAACGTGGTCTATCGCGGGCGTGACGCGGCGGAGCTGATCCTCTCCCGTCAGCTGGAGTCCATCGCCGCGCTCAAGGCGCGCGGGCTGGCCGTCAAGGTGAACACCATCATGATCCCCGGCGTGAACACCATTGAGGGCGGCGCCCCCATCAAGGCCGTGGCCGAAAAGGCGAGCACCCTCGGCGTTGATCTCATGAATCTCATGCCCATGCACCCCACTGCGGGCACCCCGTTCGGCGAACTTGCCGAGCCCACCAAGGAGGAGGTCACCGCCGTGCGCGCGGAGATCGGCCACCTGGTGCCGCAGATGACACACTGCCGCCGTTGCCGGGCGGACGCCGTCGGATTGCTCTGCGCCGACCGCTCCGGCGAACTGGGCGGCGTCCTGGCGTCCTGCGGGAAGCTGCCCCCGCAGGGCCAGGACGACCGTCCGTATATTGCCGTCGCCTCGCGCGAAGGCCTGCTCATCAACCAGCATCTGGGCGAGGCCAAGCGCTTCCAGATCTGGGGCAAGGTAGAGAACGGGGGCTTCCGCCTCGTGGAGGAGCGCACCGCTCCGGGCCTGGGCTGCGGGCCATCGCGCTGGGAGGAGCTGGCCAAGCGCCTGTCCGACTGCCGGGTCGTGCTCGTGGGCGCCGTGGGCGAGACCCCGCGCAAGATCCTCTCCGAGCGCGGCGTGATTCCGGCGGTCTGCTCCGGGTTCATCGAGGACGCCCTGCGGGTGGTCTATGGCGGCAGCGGCGTGCAGGGCCTGGAGGTGCTGCGCGCCAAGCACGGCGGCCTTGCCAAGTCCTGCTGTGGCAATGGCGAAGGCTGCTAGAACGGAATAGAAGTCTGCGACGTGGAGGCCATGTGGTCAGAGCAACGTCGGAGAAGGTGTTCAAGTACGCCTCCGTGCCGGTGCCTGGAACCCTGTCGCGGAAGCTGTGCAAGAAGGGCAGCAGGCTCCAGATGAACGAGGGCCTGGTCGAGGAGATAGCCGACGAGATGGCCACGGTCTTTCTGGACGAGGACTGTTTGCGCGTGACCGGGAAAAGCGGTAAGGAGATGGTTAACACGTGTTATTCGTGGGAAAAGCTGCTCTGTGCGCGGACCACCGGCGAGGTCGAGGAGTAGGGCGGCGCCGCTGCGCGGAGTAGGGAGGTCTTGTGGACGGACTGACGCTTTTCGGACTTGTGGCCGTGAGCCTGATGCTCCTCTTCTACGCGCTGGAGGACAAGAGTCCCTGGTTCGTGCTGGGTTTTGCGGGCTCCTGTGTCCTGGGTTCGGCATACGGGTTTATGCAGGGCGCATGGCCCTTCGGTCTGGTGGAAGGCGTATGGAGCCTGGTGGCGGCAAACCGCTGGCGCAGGCAACGTTTGGGCAAGTAAGGCGTTTCAGGTGTTGATGGACAAAGCCCCCCGGAATGAGTGAACATTCCGGGGGGCTTTCCCGTTGTCTTGTGGGCCGGGGGCTAGGCCAGGAAGTCCTGCACGTACTTGAGGGCCAGGAACACGAGCAGGACGGCGAGCATCCACTTGATATAGCGCGCGGGGATGAACTTCTGGCAGCGCGCGCCCAGGTACATGCCCGCCATGCCGCCAATGCCGAACAAAAAGCCGAGCAGCCAGTCCGGGGCCACGGACATGTTGGGATAGAAGGGCGCTATGGCCTGGTAGAAGGCCACCCCGGCCACGCTGGTGATGAAGGTGCCCATGAGCGCCGCCCCTGCCACGGTGTACACCGGCAGGCCGAAGAAGGACACAAAGAAGGGCGCGATGATGGCCCCGCCCCCGATGCCGTACACTCCGCCCACCACGCCCACGATAAGCGACAGGCCAAGGATGCCAAAGGTGGGGATGTTGTAGGTCTCGCCGTAGAATTCGTACACGATGCGCGTGGCGCTGAAGTGCATGACGCGCACGGCGGCAAGCTTTTCGCCGTGGCTTTCGCGCTCCTTGGCCTTCTCGCAGAAGCGCGCCACCTGCTCCTGGAAGCGCTTCTCGGCCGCCGCCGCACCGCTTGCCCGGCCCTCTCGCTGGCGGAGCAGGTCGCGCACCATGCGCACGCCGATGTACAGAAGCACGCAGGCGGCGAAGAGCTTGAAGTTGTGCGCGTCCGGCAGGTAGCGCACGCGGATGACCGCGCCCAGAAACACGCCGGGCAGCGTGCCCACGATGACCACCCAGGTGAGCGGCCAGACCATGCGGCCCTCGCGGATGTAGCGCCACACGCCGCTCGGGATGGCCACGATGTTGTAGAACTGGTTGGTGGAGCTCACCGAGGGGTTCACGTACCCCAGCATGCTCATCTGGAAGGGCAGGAGCAGGAAGGCTCCGGAGATTCCGCCCATGGAGGTGAAGAACGAGAGCACAAAGGACACCAGCGGGGGAACCCAGGGCTGCACCTCGATGCCTGCGACCTGGAAAAGCATGGAGGCCTCCTGCGAAGGTGCCGGGCGGCGCGGGCCGGGCCGGGTTGTGAAGCTGTCGCTATCACGCGAATTCATATTTTCGTGAGTACAGCATAAGGCCGCCGACAGTCTTTGTCACGTGATTTTTTGCTTGCATGGCCTTGAACCGTGAAATTCCGGAACTCCAGGCTTGGCAGACGCCACTTTTCACCCTAAGCTTGCCCCCAGCCTGGAAACCCGCAGACCGAACGAGCAGCGCATGACCACGTCCCGATCCACACCGGCCAGTTCCAAAGCCGCCCCGGTCCCGGGGGCCGACGCCCGTTGCCTGGACGCGGCGCAGATCGTCCAGTTGGAACAGTCCTTCCGCGCCTGGATGGACGCCTCGCGCCGCAAGTCGGACTATACCTCGCGCCGTCGGCTCTGGCTCATCTTTCTTCTGCTGCGCTCCACCGGGGCGCGCCTGGGCGAGGTGCTGGCGCTCGACCCCACTCGCGACCTTGCGCTGGACCAAGAGCGCCCTTTGGCGCGCTTTGGCGGAGCCGAGGGCCGCGAAGCACCCCTGCCCGCCGACGTGGTCCGCGCCCTGCGCGAGGCCCTGGATGACCCGGAACTGGCCGAGGATGCGCCGCGCCTGTTCGATATGGACCAGGGCCACGTCCGCCGCAAATTCTACGAGCGGGCCGAGGACGCCGGGCTCCCGCGCGATGTGGCCAGCCCAAGTGTGCTGCGGCGTTCGCTGGCGCGCCAGCTCATGCGCCAGGACGTGCCCCTGCCCGTGGTGCAGCGCCTGCTCGGCCAGTCCTCGGCGGATTTGACCGCCGCCTTCTCCGACTATTCCAAGGCCGAGGCCGGCGATATCATGGAGGAGTATCTGAAACGCGAGGAGCGGCGCAAATCCAGCGCGCGCAACCGCTTCTTCGGAGCCGTGAGCGCGGTCATTGAGGGCCCGGTGGTGGCCAGCGTGGAGATCACCAGCCTGGGCGGATTCAAGGTGGTCAGCGTCGTCACCCGGGAGAGCGTGGCGCGTCTGGGCATCAAGCCCGGCGTGCTGGCCACGGCGGACATCAAAGCCCCCTGGGTGCAGCTCACCGCGGGCGATGCCGAACCGGCGTCCTCCTCGGCCAACCGCTATCCGGCGGTGGTGCGGCGCATCCTGACGGGCGAGGCGCAGGGCGACCATGTGGCCGCCGAAATTTTGGCCGAACTGTCCGACGGCACCATGCTGGCGGCGGTCATCACAGAGGAAAGCGTGCGACGGTTGGGGCTTGCTGTGGGCTCCCCGGTGTGGGCGAGCTTCGGGGCCTTTTCGGTAATTCTGAACTTCGGCTGACGCCAAGGAGGCGGGAATGGACACACTTACCCGCGAGGCCAGATTCTGGAAGCCCCTGGCACCCGGAAAGGCGGGTCAGGGCGCAAGCGTGCAGTGCCGTCTGTGCAACCATTTTTGCAGCATCCCTGACGGGGGGCGGGGCATCTGCGCCGTGCGTCAGAACCAGGCTGGAACGCTCTACACCCTGGTCTACGGCCTGCCCGCGGCCATCAGCGTGGACCCGGTGGAGAAGAAGCCTCTGTATCATTTCCTGCCCGGCACTCGCATCTTCTCCTTCGGCACCATGGGCTGCAACCTGTCCTGCTCCTTCTGCCAGAACGCCCAGCTCTCGCAATCCCCGCGCCTGGGCCAGCCCATCAGGGGCCACAACCTCACCCCGGAGGCCCTGGTAAGCGCGGCGCTCGATTCCGGCTCGAAAAGCATCGCCTACACCTATTCCGAGCCCACGGTGTTCCTGGAGCTGGTGGAGGACACGGCCCTGCTGGCGCGTGCGCGCGGGCTCAAGAACGTGCTGGTGACCAACGGCTTCATGAGCCCGGAGAGCCTGGACGCCCTCGGCCCGGCGGATACCGGCCCGATCCAGGCCGCCAACGTGGACCTGAAGGCCTTCACCGAGGCCTTCTATAAGGACCAGTGCGGCGCGCGGCTGGCCCCGGTGCTCAAGAACCTTAAACATATGCGCGAGCTGGGTTGGTGGCTGGAGCTCACGACGCTGCTCATCCCCGGCCTGAACGACGGGCCAGACGAGCTGGCGGAGCTGGCCGCCTTCATTGTCCGCGAATTGGGACCGGACACGCCCTGGCATCTCTCGCGCTTCCACCCGGAGTATCGTCTGCTCGACCGCCCCGTGACGCCCACCGAGACCCTGACCATGGCGCGGGACGTCGGCCATGCGGCCGGGCTCAGGTACGTGTATATCGGCAATGCCTCGGGCCCCGGCTTCGGCGACACGCGTTGCGGCTCCTGCGGTGAGGTGGTGCTGGAGCGTGATGGCTTCGCGGTCCGGGGGAGCCTGCCGGAAGGCCGTTGCGGTTCCTGCGGCGCGATCCTGCCGGGAGTCTGGGCCTGATGCACGACGCCGAAGCCCGGCAAGGGACCGGCGCGGAGGCCGTGGCCTTCACCTGGAGGCACGCGGCGCTTGTCTTTGGCGTGGCGCTCATCCCCCGGCTGGCGCACTGGTGGTTCGTGCGCCATACGCCGCTCGCAAGCGAGTTTGTGCCCGATCTTTCGGCCTATCTCTTCGCTGTGGACCGGCTCATGCACAGCGCCTACTTCTTCGTCGAACCCATGCTCATGAGCCCGGGCTACGCCCTGGTGCTGGCCCCACAGTATATCCTCGTCGGGCCGGACGTGCCCGTGTTCGTGCTGGTGAACGCCGTGCTCGACGCGGCCTCCGCCGCCCTCTGTGCCGGCTTGGCGGCGGGCCTGGCCGCGCGGCTGGCCCCGTCCGGCCGGGAGCGCGTCCTGGCGGTGCGGACCGGACTTCTGGCCGGGTTGCTCTATGCCCTGTGCGGGCCGCTCCTGTTCTACGATCTGCTGCCCCTGGGCGAGGGGCCTACGGTATTCTGCCTGCTGGCGGGCCTGACCCTGCTCTTTGCCGCGCCCCGGCGCGGGGCGCCTGCCGCGTGGCTGTCCGGGGCGCTCTTCGCCCTGGCCGCGCTCATCCGGCCGAATCTGGCTCCGGGCGTGCTGCTGGCCCTGGCCGTCTGGAGTCTGTTCCCCGGCGCGGGCCGACGGGCGCGACTTGCCGTGGCAACGCGCTGCGCCCTGGGGCTGCTCATCGCGCTCACGCCCTTCATGGCCCACAACGCCAAGGTGGCCGGGCGCGTCTCACCCTTCGGCTTCCAGGGGGGCTTCACGCTCTATACCGGCAACCACCCCGGCGCCAGCGGCGTGGGCGACGCGCTGCCGGGCTTTGGGAACACGCCTTACGTGGTGATCCTGCAAGCCTGGCGGCAGGCCGAGGAGCACACCGGCCATGAACTCAGCCTAGCCGGAGCCGATGCCTACTGGTATGGCCGGACCTGGCGTTTCTTCGCCGGGCATCCGGGCGAGGCGGCGCGGCTCATGGCGCGCAAGGCGTTGCTGCTGTTGAATGCGCATGGCCTGGACGCCACGGCCAATCAAGACTTCTGCGCGCGTTTCTCGCCCGTGCCGGGCTGGCTGGATCTGCCCGTGGGGCTGGTATTCGCCCTGGCGGCCGTGGGCCTGTGGGCAGCGTGCCGACGGCGCGCGGGCCAGATGGGCGAGGACGACGCGGGGCGGTGCCCGCCGGAGGCCGCGGCGCTGCTGGCGCTGCTGCTGGGTGTGTCCTTGCTGGTGGTGCTGTTCCAGGTCACGCCGCGCTACCGCGTGGTGCTGCTGCCCCTGGCCTTTCCCTTCGCCGCGTTGGCGCTGGCGGAGCTTTTGTCATCCATCCCGCCGTCCATGCCATTGTTCAGGAGGGGCGGCTGGCGCGCCCATGCTGCGCCGCTGTCCTTGTCCGTGCTGTTGCTGGCCACGTCGTTCATCCCCTTGCGCCTGCTCGTGGACAAGCCGGGCCTGGCCGCCCTGGAGCATGCGCGTCTGGCCCGGTACTACCTGCTCGCTGGACCGCAGTCGCTGGCGCGCGTGGAGTTCGCCGAAGCCCTGCGCTTGAGCGCGCCGGACCAGACTGAGTTCAGGGCCGGACTCAAGTCCGGGCTCGCGGCCAGCCTCCTGCTGGGGAACCAGGACGCGCCGCGTCCGTAGGCGTCGCTTCGGCTTGCGGCCGGGCCCCGGGCGGGGTATTGGGGGGCATGAGCACCACCAAGCGCATCGAGCCCTTTCTCGTCTTCGCCGACGCCGCAGGCAACATCTACGACCACCCGGAACTGCTTATGCTCTGCCGCAGGGGCAACGAGTTGACCCTGCCCCGGCCGGACGAACTCATCCCCCTGCCCGAGGGCAGCGAGTTCTTTCTCCTGCCCGGCCGCAGCGCGCTTGGCCTGGATCCGGAGACGGGCCAGGTGGAGGAACTGGGCGAGCCGGATGAGCTGGCCGTGGCCGTGTTCGCCAGCCCGGCGCACACCCTGTCCGCCACGGCGGCCTACAGCACCCGTCCCGGCGCGCCGGTGCTGCCGCTTTTCGCTTACGGGGCGCTTGGTTTTTACGAGGGCCAGTTCTATGTTTGCGCCAAGCGCGTGGACATGGACCACCGCCAGGAATTCTGCAATATCCCGCGCGCGCGCATCGAGAACGGCGCGCGTAAGCTGCGGGCCGACCTGCCCGACAACCGCCTCGTGCGCCACCTGACCGGCTGCGCGCTCACCTACGGCTGTCCGGCGGCCCGCAATCTGGCCCTGGGCCGCTTCGAGGCCCCGCTGCCCACCTCGCGCACCTGCAACGCCCGCTGCGTGGGCTGCATTTCACTCCAGCCGGAGGATTCCGGTTTCCCTTCCACCCAGAACCGCATCACCTTCAAGCCCTCGCAGAATGAGCTGGTGGAGATTATGCGTCGGCACCAGTCCAAGGAGAAGCGGCCCATCTATTCCTTTGGCCAGGGCTGCGAGGGCGAGCCGCTCACCGAGGCCGCGCTCATCGCCGCCTCGGTGGCCAAGTTCCGCAAAGCGGGCGGCCTGGGCACGGTGAACGTGAACACCAACGCGAGCCTTCCGCAGACGCTGCCTGATCTCGCCGCAGCCGGAGTGGACTCCATCCGCGTGAGCCTCAATAGCGCGCGCAAGGGCCCCTATGAGGCCTACTACCGGCCGAACGGCTACCAGTTCGAGAATGTGCTGGAGAGCATCCGCGCGGCCAAGGCTTCCGGGCTCTTCGTGTCGCTCAACCTGCTCTATTTCCCCGGCATCACGGACGGCGAGAACGAGTGGGACGCACTCGATGCCCTGGTGGCGGAAACGAAGCTCGACTTCATCCAGATGCGCAATCTGAACCTGGACCCGGAGCTGGTCATGCGACTCATGGGCGGGTTTGACTTCGGGCCTTGTATGGGCCTGGCCAACTTCCTGAAGCGGCTGAGGAAATCAAATCCCTGGCTGGGCTTCGGGTACTTTAATCCCTACCTGGAAAAATAGGGTGGGGCCGGGGCGTAAGCCCTGGCCTCGCCGCCTCTGCTCCGATTGTTTCACGCCAATCTCTTCTTGGACGCTTTTCTCCTGAAATATTAGAAAAAGAGCCTAAAGTTCGCGCCAAGCCTCTTGCTGAACTTTGGCATTCCGTCTATGCTAGTCGGAAATCCAAACCCCGGATGGAGGGAATTTATGGGCGCAAGAAGACCTCTCTACAAGTCTCTGTACTTCCAGGTCATTACTGGTATTCTCATCGGCATCGCGCTGGGCATGCTGTTCCCCGGCAAGGAAAACCTCGCCGCGCACATGAAGCCCTTCGGCGATGCGTTCATCAAGATGATC
>JARLHQ010000021.1 GCA_031292175.1 Humidesulfovibrio sp. | reverse complement strand
TCGCGCAACGAGTGGAAGTACGTGTCCGAGCTGGACCTGGACCTCGACCCGGACCTGCCGCTCGTGGTGTGCATGATCGGCGAGATCAACCAGGTGGTGCTGAACCTCATCATCAACGCCGCCCACGCCATCGCCGACGCCAAAAAGGCCGACCCCGAGCGCGAGGGGCGCATCACCCTGACCACGAAGCTCGCCGCGCCCTGGGCCGAGATCCGCGTGCGCGACACCGGCACGGGCATCCCCGAGGCCGTCCAGGCCAAGATCTTCGACCCCTTCTTCACCACCAAGGAGGTGGGCCGGGGCACGGGCCAGGGCCTCACCATCTCGCGCGGCATCGTGGTGGAAAAGCACAAGGGCCAGCTCTTCTTCGAGACCGAGGCGGGGGTGGGCACGACCTTCGTGGTGCGCCTGCCCCTGGAACAACCGGAACCCAGTGAGGACGCATGAAGCGCACCATTCTCTTCGTGGACGACGAGCCCAACATCCTCATGGGCCTGAAGCGGATGCTCCGGCCCATGCGCGACAAATGGGACATGCTCTTCGCGGGCTCCGGGGCCGAGGGCCTCACCATCATGGCCGCCCAGCACGTGGACGCCGTGGTTTCGGACATGCGCATGCCCGGCATGGACGGGCCGGAGTTCCTGCGCCGCGTGATGAAGGAGCACCCGGACACCATCCGCTTCGCCCTTTCCGGCTATTCCGACCAACAGATCATCGGGGAGAGCATCGCGCCGACGCACCAGTACCTCACCAAGCCCTGCGAGGAGAAGCAGCTGGTGGAGGCCCTGGAGCAGGCCATGGACGCGCGCGAGCTGGTGCCCAACAAGAGCGTGCTGGACAAGATCGCCCGCATCGAGCACCTGCCCGTGCTGCCCGATGTTTACAACCGCATCACAAACGAGCTGGCCAAGGGCGACCCCTCGCCCAAGCTGATCGGCGACATCGTGGCCCGCGACGTGGGCATGAGCGCCAACATCCTGAAGCTCGTGAACTCCGCCTATTTTGGCCTGCCGAGGCACATCGCCGCGCCGCAGCAGGCGGTCATCGTCCTCGGGGTCAACGTCATCCGCTCGGTCATCCTCTCCCTGCACATCTTCAAGAGCTTCGAGGACCGGGTGCGCCAGTCCTTCTCCCTGCCCATGCTCTGGGGGCACAGCATGCGCGTGGCGGCCATCGCCCGGAGCATCGCCGCCCATGAGTTCAAGAACAAGGACGACAGCGACCACGCCTACATCGCCGCCCTGCTGCACGACGTGGGCAAGCTGCTGCTCGACGCGCACTGCCAGAACGAGTGCGAGCGGATCTACGAGATCGTGCGCACGGAAAACCGCCGCGTGGCCGATGTCGAGGCCGAGCTGCTGGGCCTCACCCACGCGGAGGTCGGGGCGTACCTGCTGGGGCTCTGGGGCCTGCCCACGGCGGTGGTCGCCGCCGTGGCCCGCCACCACGACGCCAAGCCGACGACCAGGGACATGGACGTGAGCGCCATCGTGTACTTCGCCAACCTGCTGGACCACGAGATTTTCGTCTTCCACGAGCACTACGCGCGCATCGAGCCGGCCCCGGCGCGGCTGGAGGCCGTCGGCGGAATGGCCAAGTACGAGGCCTGGAAAAATGGCGTGCTGAGCCTGAATCTTGGCGGGGAGGAATCCCAATGAACAGAAAAGTGCTGCTGGTCGACGACGACGTGAACCTGCTGGAGAGCTTCAAGCGCCAGCTGCGCAAAAAGGCCGAGATCGTCACCGCCGAGGGCTCCAAGGCGGGCATAGAGGCCGCCGCGCGCCAGGGGCCCTTCGCCGTGGTCATCAGCGACTACAACATGCCCGGCATGAACGGCGTGGACATGCTGCGCGTCATCCGCCACGGCAGCCCGGACACGGTGCGCGTGCTGCTCACGGGGCACGCGGACCTGGAGATCGCCATCCAGGCCGTGAACGAGGGCAACATCTTCCGCCTCTTGACCAAGCCCTGCCCGCCGGAAACCATCGAAAAGGTGCTGGACGACGCCTTCCGGCACCACGACCTCATCACCGCCGAGCGCGAGCTGCTGGAAAAGACCCTGACCGGCAGCGTGGCGGTGCTCTGCGACCTCATCTCCCTGGTGAAGCCGGAGGTTTTCGGCCGGGTCTCGCGCATCCTGCCCTACCTGCGGGGCGTGAGCAAACGGGTGAACGATCCGCGCCCCTGGGAGACGGAAACCGCGGCCATGCTCTCGGTCGTGGGCTTCATCACCCTGCCCGACTCGCTCATCAACAAGGTGGAGAAGGGTCGGCCCCTGGCCGAGGGCGAGCTCCAGCAGTTCCTGGGCCATCCGGCCTTCGGGGCGCGGCTGGTGGCCAAGATCCCGCGCATGGACAGCGTGGCCGCCATCGTGGCCTATCAGGAGAAGCATTTCGAGGGCGGCGGCGTGCCCAAGGACGACGTGAAGGGCGAGGCGATACCGCTGGGCGCGCGCATCCTGAAGGCCGTGGTGGACTTCGATATCCTGCTGGCCAACGGCATGCCCAAGGGCGAGGCCATCACCAAGCTCGACCGCCGCAAGGGCGTGTACGACCCGGCGGTGGTGGCCGCGCTGGCGCAGGTCATCCAGGAGCAGGCCCGCTACACCCTGCGCAAGATGCACCTGCACAGCCTCTCCCCGGGCATGATCATGGCCGAGGACCTCTTCGGAACGCGCGGCGAGGAGAGCATCCTGCTCATCGCCAAGGGCCGGGAGCTGAACGAAACCGTCATCGAGTACCTCATCGACAACTCGCGCACCATCAAGATCAATCAGCCCGTGGCCATCATCGAGCCCATCGCCACGTGAGGAGACCGCCCCTTTGACCGACCTGCAATGCAACACGGTGGACGCCACCCGCGACAAGGTGCTCCTTGTCGATGACGACCAGAACCTGCTCGAATCCCTGGTGCGCCTGCTGCGGCCGGAGCATGAGGTGTTCACGGCCAGAAACGGCGACGAGGCGCTTGGCGTGCTCGTCGCCTGCGGCCCGTTCACGGTGGTCGTCTCCGATCTCAAGATGCCCGGCATGGACGGCATCGAGCTGCTCTCGCGCATCTCGCGCACCAGCCCGGACACGGTGCGCGTGCTGCTCACGGGCCACGCGGACCTCCAGGCCGCCATCGACGCGACCAACCTCGGCTACGTGTACCGCTTCCTGACCAAGCCCTGCCCGCCGGAGGTGCTGCGCCTGGAGATCGCCGCGGCCTGCCGCCACGCAGCCCTGCTGCGCGACCAGCGCGAGCTGCTCAGCCTCAAGCGCTGCAAGGTGCTGCTCGAGGGCGTGGTCCTGGGCTTTTCCGCCCTGGTGGAGGCGCGCGACAGCTACCTGGCGGGGCACCAGCAACGCGTCACCCGCCTGGCCCTGGCCATCGGCCAAAAGCTGGACATGACCGAGGCCGAGCTTGAGACCCTGCGCATCGCCGGGCTCCTGCACGACATCGGCAAGGTCTACGTCCCGGCGGATTTCCTGAGCCGCCCTGGCCTGCTGCGCCAGGAGGAGCTTTCCGTCGTCCAGATGCACCCGGAGGTCGGCTACGAGATCCTGAAACACCTGGACCAGGACTGGCCGGTGGCTGTCATCATCCGCCAGCACCACGAGCGCATGGACGGCTCCGGCTATCCGCAGGGGCTGAGCGGCCGCTTCATCGTGCAGAGCGCGCGCATCCTGGCCGTGGCCGACGTGGTGGACGCCATGTGCTCCCACCGCCCCTACCGGCAAAGCCTGGGCCTCGCCAGCGCCCTGGAGGAGATTGAAAAGAACAAGGGACGCCTGTACGACGAGCGCGTGGTCGACGTCTGCCTCGATCTGTTCCGCAACCAGGGGTACTCACTCGCGGAACAACCGGAGAATACTTGATAAAATCTTAAAATTTCCCTGGACAGCTGGAGAGGCGCGCCTTACAGTTAGGAATAATTCCTACAAACTGCAACACGAGAGGTGCCTATGAACATCGCCATCGTTTACTACTCCATGTATGGCCACATCCAGGTCATGGCCGAAGCCGCTGCCGAGGCCGCGCGCCAGGTGCCCGGCGTCACCGCGAACGTGTACCGCGTGCCCGAGACGCTGCCGGACGAGGTGCTGGGCAAGATGGGCGCGCTGGAGGCCGTGAAGGCCCAGGCCAACGTGCCGCTGGCCACGCCGGAAGTCCTGGCCGCGGCGGACGGCATCCTCTTCGGCACCCCCACCCGTTTTGGCAACATGACCGGCCAGATGCGCCAGTTCCTGGACTCCACGGGCGGCCTGTGGGCCAAGGGCGCGCTCATCGGCAAGCCCGCGGGCGTGTTCTCCAGCTCCGGCACCCAGCACGGCGGCCAGGAGTCCACCATCCTGACCTTCATCCCGACCCTGCTGCACCAGGGCATGGTCGTCGTGGGCCTGCCCTACTCCTTCCAGGGTCAGATGGGCGTGGACGAGGTCATGGGCGGTTCGCCGTACGGCGCCAGCACCATCGCCGGGGGCGACGGCTCGCGCAAGCCCTCCGCGCGCGACCTGGACGGCGTGCGCTTCCAGGCCCGGCATTTGGCGGAAATCGCCAAGAAGCTCGCGGCCTAGGGTAAAATTCCGCTGGAAAGCGCCGCCGGAGTGTGGCATAACAACAAAATCAGCTCCCCGCTCCCTGGCCGTGCACCAGGGAGCGGGGATGCCTCGGGAAAATACACATTTCGGGAGACACCATGAAAAAACTCGCCCTCAGCCTCGCCCTGTCCCTGGCCGTGGTCTTCGCCGCGTCCGCCGCCCTCGCCGCGGACGCCCAGGCCATCTTCGCCCGCTGCGCGGGCTGCCACGGCGCGGACGGAACCAAAACCCTCATGGGCAACCCCGTCCTCAAGGGCCTGAAGGCCGACGTCATCGCCAAGGCCCTGAGCGGCTACAAGGCCAAGACCTTCGGCGGCCCCAAGAAGGCCATCATGGAAGCCCAGGCGGCCGGCCTGTCCGACGCGGACATCAAGGCCCTGGCGGCTTACATTAGCAAGCTGTAGCCCGCGCGGCCCCGCGCCGCCAAACAGTCCAACCCGTGAGGAGTCCACCATGAAGCGTTTCGCCAGCATTTCGATTCTGGTCCTGACCCTTGGCCTCGCCGCCACGGCCTTCGCCGCCGGTCCCGACGCCCAGGGCAAAGCCCTTTTCGAAGCCAAATGCCAAAGCTGCCACGGCGTTGACGGCCGCAAGACGACCTTAAGCAAGTCCATCAACGGCTTGAAGGAAGACGCCGCGCTCAAGGCCATGAACGGCTACAAGGCCAAGACTTACGGCAGCACCAAGAAGGCGACCATGGAGAACCTGTGCTCCAAGCTTTCCGACGCCGACATCAAGGCCCTGGCCGCGTACATCAGCAAGCTGCAGTAGGCGCAATGCGCCGCGTTTCCCTGCTCCTGGCCGTCCTGTTCGCGCTTGCCTGCCTGGGCGCGAGCCGGACGGCCAGCGCGGCCAATGCCACGACGCCTGGCTGGGTCGTCCCCGGCGCGGACGACGACAACGCCGTGGTCCAGGAGAAGCTCGGGCAGCGCGCCGACACGGCCGTAACCCTCTACGGGGAGGACGGAGCGCGCTTACGCCTGGGCGAGTTGCTGACCATGCCCACCATCCTCGCGCCGGTGTATTATTCCTGCCCCAACGAATGCAACGTGCTCCTGGGCACCCTGGCCCAGGTGCTGCCCCAGGTGGGCTTAACGCCCGGCAAGGACTACCAGGTGCTGGCCGTCAGCTTCGACGACCGCGAAACCCCGGCCATGGCCGCCAGGCGCAAGGGCGACTTTCTGAACACCATGCCGGCGGACTTTCCGCCACGGGCCTGGCGCTTTCTCACCGGCGACGAGGCGAACGTGCGGCGGCTCATGGACTCCGTGGGCTTCAGCTACGCGCGCACGCCAAACGGCTTCCGGCACTCCGTGGTGCTCATCGCCCTGACCCCCACGGGCAGGATCTCGCGCTACCTGTACGGCATCCGGCCCCTGGCCTTCGACATCGCCATGGCCGCCACCGAGGCCGGGGCCGAACGGACCGGGCTCTCGGTCAAGCGCGCCATCGCCCTGTGCTACACCTACGACCCGCAGGGCCGCCGGTACGTTTTCAGCATCACCAGGGTGGCGGGCGCGGCCGTGCTCTTCGCCCTGGCGCTTTTCGGACTGTTTCTGGCCTTCGGCGGCAGGAAGCGCGGCGGTCCGGGCAAGCCCCCCCGGGCGTAGCCGCGCCCTTTGACAGCGCAAGCGATGGGAGAGGACATGGAGCACACGGCACAGGACCCGCACGAGCGCCCGTTTTTCGCGCCTTCCGGCAAGGGCGGCCTCGCCAGCTGGATTTTCTCCACGGACCACAAACGCATCGGGCTGTTGTACCTCGGCCTGATCATGCTCATGTTCTCGGTGGCCGTCGTCCTTGGGCTCCTGCTCAGGCTCAAGCTCATGACGCCGGGCAACACGCTTCTGACCCCGCAGCAGTACAACGCCATCTTCACCCTGCACGGGGTGATCATGGTCTTCATGGTGGTCATCCCGAGCATCCCCGCAAGCTTCGGCAACATCTTCCTGCCGCTGCACATCGGCGCCAATGATGTCTCCTTCCCCCGGCTCAACAACTTTTCCTGGTGGCTCTACGTCACCGGCCTGGTGCTGGCCCTGGTCTCCATCTTCACGGGCAACGGCCCGCCGGACACGGGCTGGACCTTTTACGTGCCCTTCAGCGAGCACACCACCACGAACGTCAGCATCGCGGTCATCGCGGTGTTCGTGCTGGGCTTCTCGTCCATCCTGACGGGGCTCAACTTCATCACCACCGTGCACCGCCTGCGCACGCCGGGCATGACCTGGCGAAAGCTGCCGCTCTTTGTCTGGTCGCTCTACGCCACGGGCTGGATCCAGGTGCTGGCCACGCCGATCCTGGGCATCACCGCGCTTCTGATCTTCTCCGAGCGCGTGCTGCACCTGGGGCTTTTCGATCCCGGGCGCGGCGGCGACCCGCTGCTCTACCAGCACCTGTTCTGGATCTACTCCCACCCGGCGGTGTACATCATGATCCTGCCGGCCATGGGCGTCATCTCCGAGATCATCCCCGTGTTCTCGCGCAAGCCGGTGTTCGGCTACAACATGATCGCCTTCTCCAGCCTGGCCATCGCCTTCGCCGGATCGCTCGTCTGGGCGCACCACATGTTCACCAGCGGCATGAGCGACAACGCCGTGCTGCTCTTCTCCTTCCTCACCTTCGTGGTGGCCATCCCCTCGGCCATCAAGGTCTTCAACTGGCTGTCCACCATGTACAAGGGCTCCATCAGCCTGGACCCGCCGCTGCTCTTCTCGCTCGGCTTCATCCTGATGTTCTCCATCGGCGGGCTCACGGGGCTGGTGCTCGGCAGCGCGGGCACGGACATCCACGTGCACGACACGTACTTCGTGGTGGCGCACTTCCACTACGTCATCTTCGGCGGCACGGGGCTCGGCATGTTCGCGGCCATGCACTACTGGTTCCCCAAGGTGTTCGGCCGCATGTACGACCACACCCGCGCCTTCTGGAGCTTCTGGATCATCCTGCTCGGCATGAACGTGCTCTACTTCCCGATGTTCGTCATGGGCCTTCAGGGCATGCCCCGGCGCTACTACGACTACCTGCCCCAGTACGCGCCCCTGCAGATGGTCTCCACCTGGGGCTCGTGGATCCTGGCCGTGGGGCTCATCCTCATGTTCCACAACCTGTACCGGGGCTGCCGCTACGGCCCCGTCGCCACAAAAAACCCCTGGGGCGGGGCCACGCTGGAGTGGACCCTGCCCACCCCCCTGCCGGCCGAGGCCTTTTACGGCGACCCCGTGGCCCCGGAGCCTTACGACTACAAGGGAGTGAACCCCGATGGCTGAGGCGCACGCGGCCCCCGCCGCGCAGTTGGCGGCGCACCGGGACGACCAGGCCTCGAAGATGGGCATGTGGCTCTTCCTGTTCACGGAGATCCTGCTCTTCGGCGGGCTGTTCCTGCTCTACGCCAGCTACCGCGCAAAGTACCCGCAGGCCTTCCACGCGGGCGGGCAGGCCCTGGACCTGGTCCTCGGCGCGACGAACACCGTGATCCTCATCACCTCAAGCCTCACGGTGGCGCTCTCCATCACCGCGCTCCGGCGCGGGCAAACCGTGCGCTGCCTGTGGCTGCTGGCCTTCACCGTGGCCTGCGCGGCCACCTTCATGCTGAACAAGGGCATCGAGTGGGGGGCCAAGTTCCACCACGGGCTCATCCCCGGCTCGGAGCACATGGCGCGGCTGCCGCAGGGCCAGAGCATCTTCTACGGGCTCTACTTCGCCATGACCGGCCTGCACGGCCTGCACGTCGTCATCGGGGCCTCGGTGCTCCTGTGGGTGATGCTGCTCATCCGGCGCAGCAAAATCACCGGGGACGACTACGCGGTGCTGGAGAACGCCGGGCTTTACTGGCACATCGTGGACATGGTGTGGATCTATCTTTTCCCCCTGTTCTACCTCATCGCCTGACGGCGGGGGCGACATGCACGACACGACGACAGCGGCGCGGGGCGCGGAACACGGGGCGGACCGCCCGCACGAGCCCTTGAGCTACCGCTTCCTTCTCCTCGTCTGGCTGGGGCTCATGTGCCTCACGGCGACCACGGTCGCGGTGTCCCGAATCGAGCTGGGCGCCCTGAACATCGTGGCGGCGCTCGGCCTGGCCGGGGCCAAGGCCTCGCTGGTGATCTTCTTCTTCATGCACCTCAAGTACGAGAACTGGATCATCAAGGGCATGGTGTTCATGGCCTTCGTCGTCCTGGCCATCGCCATCGGGCTCACGTTCGTCGACGTGGGCTACCGGTACTAGGGAGGTGGGCATGGTCGCGCCAAGGCTCGTCAATGTCGTCCAGGCGGTGGACAACACCTTCCTGCTCATCTTCGGCCTTTCGGCGCTGCTGCTCCTTGGCATCACCGTCGCCATGATCTGGTTCGTCATCCGCTACAGCCGCAAAAACAACCCCACCCCGGCGACCTTCAGCGGCAACTTCTGGGCGGAGCTTATCTGGATTTTGGCGCCCACCCTGCTCGTCATGGGCATGTTCTATTCCGGCTGGCACAGCTACCGCGCCCTGCGCGACGCGCCCCCGGGGGCCATGCAGGTCAAGGTCCTGGCGCACATGTGGGCCTGGGACTTCGAATACGCCAACGGCCGCCACAGCCCCGAACTGGTGGTGCCCGTAGGCGTGCCGGTGGGGCTGTCGGTCACCTCAAGCGACGTGCTGCACGGGTTCTTCGCCCCGGCCTTCCGGATCAAGATCGACGCCGTGCCCGGCATGACCAACCACGCCTGGTTCCGGGCCGACAAGGCGGGCGAGTACGTCATCTTCTGCTCGGTCTACTGCGGCGTGGGGCACGCCAAGATGCTCTCCGCCATCAAGGCCGTGAGCCAGGAGGAGTTCGACAGGTTCATGGCCGGGAAGCCCGCCGCAAGCAAGCCCGACGGCCGGGCCATCGCCGAGGCCCAGGGCTGCCTGGGCTGCCACAGCCTGGACGGCAGCGTCATCGTGGGGCCGAGCTTCAAGGGCCTGTTCGGCACAAAGAGCCTGGCCAAGGACGGCGCTCCCGTGGACCGCGCCTTTGTCGCGGCCCTGCTGCACGACCCGGCCGCGCGCCTGGGCAAGGCCACGATGATGCCCGCGTACCCGGCCCTCACCGCCGCCGACCGCGAGGCCCTCGTGAACTTCCTGGAATCCCTGGGCGTGAAGCCGGGTTCTGCCGGACAGGGCACGGCTGGCGGGGGACGGCCATGACGCCGCCCAGCCTGCCGCCCAGCCTGCTGGCCGACCTGGCGGCCCTCCTGCGGCCGCGCATCGGGCTTCTGGCCGGGGCCGGGGCCACGGCGGGCTGCCTGTTCGCCGGCGGCATCGGCCTTTCAGCGCCCTGCGCAGCCGGGGCCGGGGCGTTCCTGCTCTCCGGCGGGTGTTCGGCCCTGAACCAGGTGCAGGAGCGCGCCGAGGACGCCCGCATGGTCCGCACCCGCTCGCGGCCCCTGCCCGCCGGACGCCTGGGCGTCCGCGCGGCCCTCGGCCTGGCGCTGCTCTGCCTGGCGCTCGCGGCCCTGACCCTCGGCCACACGCCGGGCGGCCCCGCCGCCGCGCTGTTCGTGCCGCTCACCGTGCTGGTGTACAACGGCGTCTACACGCCGCTCAAGAAGCGCAGCTCCCTCGCCATGCTGCTCGGCGGACTGGCCGGTGCGCTGCCGCCCGTGGTAGGCTACGCCGCCAGCGGCGCGTCCCCCCTCACTCCCGGCGCGCTGCTGCTGGCGGGCGTGTTCTACGCCTGGCAGGTGCCGCACTTCTGGCTCTTTGCGCGCCTGAACCGCGCGGATTACGCCGCCGCGGGCTTCCTCACCCCGCTCGACGGCGTGGCGCGGACCCGCGCTCCGGGCGCCCTGGCCCTCTGGCTGGTGAGCTATGGCGCGCTGATGCTGCTCATCCCGGCCTTCGGGCTCATGGCCCAACCGCTGCCCAAGGCCCTGGTGGCCGGGCTGGCCGCCAGCGTATGCCTGGGCGCGTGGCCGCTTCTGGGGCGCGAACGCCTGGGCTTCGCCCTGGTGAACGCCTCGCTGGTCCTCTTCCTCTGTTTTCTGGTCGCGGACGCCCTGCGCCTGACGGCCTGACACGACCCACCGCAAAAAGGAGTCTTAAACGCCATGCTCATGTGGATCCACCCCACGCTGCAGACCCTGGCCCTGCTCATCTCGCTTTTCGTGCTCTACCTGGGCATCGCGCGCTTCCGCTTCGCCCACCTGGGGCACCGGGGCATCGTTTTCCAGTGGAAGCGCCATGTGGCGCTGGGGACAGTGGTCCTGACCACCTGGGGCCTCTTCTTCGGCATCGGCCTGGGCATGGCCTGGAGGGCCTGGAGGATCATCGGGATCACCCAGTGGCACTTCGCCGTGGCCCTGACCATGCTCCCGCTCATCGCCTTCGGCCTGGCGTCGGGGATTGTCATGAACAGGCTGAAGGCCAAGCGCAGGCTCCTGCCCCTGGCCCACGGCGCGGTCAACACCCTGCTGGTGGCGCTGGCCCTGTGGCAGCTCTGCACCGGCATCATCATCCTGCGCGACATGGTGCTCGTCTAGTAATCCGTGGGGTGTGGTGGCCGGAACCGGCCGCGTCCTGCGTCAGGCGGCCCGGAAAGGACGTTTCCGCCGCAGGCCGCCTTACGCCGGTACCAAAGGTCTGCGCAAACGGGGCTCAGAACCCCGTGTCCGGGTCCAGGCCGAGGCGTGACGGCCCATCGCGGTAGGCGTCGCGGATGACCAGAAACTCGTCCATGCTGTCCAGCAGGATGTCGGCCATGCGCGGGTCGAAGTGCCCGCCGCGCTCCCTGCGGAAGTGCTCCGTCACCTGATCCGTGGACCAGGCCGCGCGGTAGATGCGGTCGCTCATGAGGGCGTCGAAGACATCCGCCACCGCGCCCAGCCGCCCGTAGACGTGGATTTGCTCCCCGGCGATCCCCGAGGGATAGCCGCTGCCGTCGTAGCGCTCGTGGTGGTGCAGGGCGATGATGGCCGCGGCCTTGAGCATGGGCCGGGTGGACGACTTGAGGATCTCGTAGCCGATGGTCGGATGGGTCCTGACGAGGCGCAGCTCGGCCTCGTCCAGAAGGCCGGGCTTGTTGAGCACGCTGTCCGGAATGCCCAGCTTGCCCACGTCGTGCATGGGGGCGGCCAGGCGCAGCAGCTCGGCCTCGGGCTCGGACAGGCCGTACTTGCGCGCCAGGATGTAGGTGTACTCGGCCACGCGGCGCACATGGTTGCCGGTCTCGTGGGAGCGCCACTCGATGGTTTCGCCGAGGGTGTGGATAAGCTCGCGCTGGGTTTCCTCGACTTCCTTGTTCAGGTGGATGTTGTCGAAGGCGATGGACACGTTGGTGAAGAAAATCTCCACGAGCTGGTGGTCCAGTTCGGAGAGCTTCACGCTGCTCTCCATGTAGATGACGCTCTCCGAGCCGTTCTGGCTGCGGAAATACCCCATGTAGCGTTTGCCGTCGTAGAACAGGCTGGCGCGCTCCCGCACGGCCTTGCGGAACAGGTCGTGGATGTCCGTCGGCAGGACGTCCTCCACGTTCTTGCGCACGTGCTCCTGAAAAGCGCCCGTGGCGGCCAGGATGTGGAACTGGCCCTTCTGGCCCACGGCGGCGAAGCCCGAGGCCTGGCAGACAATGGCGGTGCTGCGCAGATTCAGGATGGCGGTGATCTGGGTGAGCACGCCGGTGGTGAAATGCTCCAGGGACTGCCGCTCGAAGATGCTCTTCGAGGCTTCGATGATCTTCTCCAGGCCACGGCGGTTGGCCTCGATGGTGGCTATGTCGCAGCTGGTGCGCAGGGCGGCGACGATGGCCGTGGTGAGCTTCTGGGCCGTGAGCTCGGTCTTTTCCTTGTAGTCGTTGATGTCGTACTCGAGGATGATGCGTTCTTCCGGGGCCTGGCCGGGCTGGCCGGTGCGCAGGATGATGCGCACGAAATGGTTCTTCAGCTCCTCGCGGATGAATTTCACCAGCTTGAGCCCGGAGTCGTTCTCCTCCATGACCACGTCGAGGAGGATCACGGCGATGTCCGGCTGCGCGACCAGGAGGTCCCGCGCCTCGCGCGCGGTGTAGGCGGAGAGGAACGAGAGCCGCCGCCCCTTGTAGGCGAAGCCGGAGAGCACCAGGCGCGTGACGTCGTGGACCTCGGCCTCGTCGTCCACGATGAGCACCTTCCAGCTCTCCTCGGGCGCGGTCGGGGAGGCTTTCTGAGCCGCTGGAGCCGTTGCCGGCGCCTCGTCCTGGAACAACAGTTCGTCGTCAGTGCTGCTCACGGTGTCCTCGATCTCCAAAGGGAATATCCAGGGTGAAGGTGGCCCCCTTGCCAGGTGCGCTCTCGCAACGGACCGATCCGGAAAGCCGTTGCGTCACGAGGTTGTACAGGATGTGCAGGCCCAGGCCCGTGCCTCCCCGACCTCGCTTTGTCGTGTAAAACGGCTCGAATATCTTGTCCAGGTGTTCCGGGGAAATACCCTTGCCATTGTCGCTAAAGACAAGCCGCAGGCGGTCCTGCTCCCGGGCGCAGCCGATGCGGATGTTCCCGGCCTGTCCGGGTTCGAAGGCGTGCACCAGGGAATTCATCACCAGATTGGTCAGGATCTGGGAAATCGCGCCGGGGTAGGAGTCGACGACCAGCTCCGGGTCGCAGTCCAGCTCCACGGCGATGGCGGTCTTCTTCAGGTGCGGCCGGAGCGAAAGCAGCACCTCCTCCAGGTAGCTGCGCAGCTTGAACTGCCGGCGCTCCTCGGTCGAGCGGTCCACGGCCACCTGCTTGAAGCTGCGGATGAGCTCCGAGGCGCGCGTTAGGTTGGACAAAATCATGCGCGTGGACTCGTCGCAAACGCCCAGGAATTCCTCCAGGCTCGCGCGTTTGAGCGCCCCGCCCCGGTACTCCTCAAGCATGGCCTTCGTCTTGGCCTCCAGGTGCGAGGCCGCGGTGACGCCGATGCCCACCGGGGTGTTGATCTCGTGGGCCACGCCCGCCACCAGCCCGCCCAGAGAGGCCATGGTCTCCGACTCCACCAGCTGCTTCTGCGCGCGGGTGAGCTGCTCCAGGGCCGTCTTGATCTCCCGGTTGGCCTCCTCCAGCTGCCGGGTGCGCTCCAGCACGCGCTGCTCCAGGCCCTCGTTCAGGCGGCGGATGGTCTCCTCGGACTCTCTGCGCGCCGTGATGTCGCGGGAAAAGCTGGCGAGCTGCCGGGGGATGCCCTCGGTGTCCAGGATGGGATAGATGGTCACGGAGTAATAGGCCCCGCCGCGCTCCTCCTCAAAGGTGCGCGGGCTTCTGGTGCGCACGGCCTCCCGGGTCTGGAACCTGCGGATCTCCGCGGCGTTCGGCGCGAGGTGGTCGTAGATGTATTTCCCGGTCATATCCTCCGGGCGCAGGCCGCGCCGCGCCGCGCCGTGCGCGTTGATGGCCAGGATGACCCCCTCGGTGTCCATGAGGATCACCGAGTCCGAGGTGGCGTTGAACAGGGCGCGGATGCGCTCCCCGCTCTCGCGCAGATCCTCAGCGGCGCGCTTGCGCTCCGTTATGTCGGACAAAAGGCCGTCGATGCGCACAAGGCTGCCGTTCTCGCCGCGCACGGCGCGGGCGATGAGGGAGGCCCAGATGAGGCGGCCATCTTTGCGGCGCAGGTTGATCTCCAGGCCGTCCACCGCGCCGGTCTCCTCAAGGGCCCTGAGGAACCGGGCGCGGTCCTGGGGGTTGGTGTAGACTTGGTCGGGGAGGTCCGTAACCTGCTCCATGAGTTCCTCCGCCGAGGCGTAGCCCAGGATGCTGGCGGTGGCGGGGTTGGCGGAGAGAAAGCCGCCCTGCGGCGTGGTCTGGAAGATGCCCTCGGGCGCGTTCAGGAAGATGCCGCGGTAGTTTTCCTCGGCCCTGCGCAGGGCCTCCTCCATGCGTTTCCTCTCATTGATCTCCTGGTCGCGCAGGCGGATGGTCTCCTTGAGCTCCTCGGAATGGCGGGTGAGCAGCTGCGCGCGCTCGATGTGGTAGTCGATGCGGCGCATCATCTCGTCCGGGGTGATGCGCATCTCGGCCAGCATGCTGCCGTACACGTCGCTCAGGGCCCTGGTCTCCTCATGGGTGAACACCCCGGCCCGCTCCAGGGCCTTGTGCGCCGCGGCCGTGCCCACCACGCCGGAGAAGGTCTTCTCCACCGCGGCATAGAGCGCGGCCAGCGTGGTCACGGAGATCTCGGACCGGCCGGAAAGGCCCAGGGTGCGCATGCAGGAGCGCAGAAGCGCCCTGGCCTTGGTCCTGGGCATGTACTCCTCAAGGGGCTGCTCCATGAGCCGGCGCTTGGCCGCGAGGTCGATGCCGGCCTCCACCAGGGAGGCCGTGGCGTGCCCCTGGCCCACGGCCAGGCCCGCGAACTCGGCCAGCACCGCCACCTCCTCGCGGGATTGGCGGGTGAGCAGCGAGACCAGGACGTAACACCCCACGTTGAACACCAGGGTCCAGAATACCGAATGGCTCACCGGATCCAGGCCGGTCAGGCCGAAGAGGGCCTCGGAGCGCAGGAAGTGCAGCCCGAAGAGCCCGTCGTGCACCGGACCGGGCCAGATGTTGCTGCTCTTGGACAGGGCGGGCAGGAGCATGGTGTGCATCCAGAGCGCAAACCCGGCGGCCATGCCCGTCATGGCTCCGGCCCTGGTGCCGCCGCGCCAGAAGATGCCGCCCAGGATGGCCGGGGCGAACTGCAGCGCCGCCCCGAAGGCGATGATGCCGATGTTCACCAGGATGTAGGACTCGCCCACAATCAGCTCGAACCCGTAGGACACCAGGATGAGGAAGGCCACGGAGCCCCAGCGGCATTGCAACAGGCGGCGCTTGAGCACGCCCAGGGCGGGCACCCTCTCGATGACCGGCAGAAGCACATGGTTTGTCAGCATCACCGCGTTGGTCATGGACGAGACCATGACCATGCCCATGGCTGCGGAGAAACCGCCCAGAAACACCAAAAGCGTCAGGGCGCGCTCGCCGCCCGCCAGGGGCAGGCCCAGCACGAACGTGTCGGCCCTGGCCGGGTCCAGGCCGGACGCCAGCCCCGCCAGGGCGATGGGCAGCACGAAGACGTTGATGGCCAGCAGGTACAGCGGAAAGGCCCAGAGGGCGGTCAGGATGTGCCGCTCGTTGGAGTTCTCCACCACGGCGACATGGAACTGGTGCGGCAAAAACAGGATGGCCACCATGCTCAAAAGCAGGTAGCTGGCCCAGGTGACATAGGGCGAACCGACGCCCGCGTTCAGGCTCATGACGCGCGCCAGCTGTTCCGGCCGTAGGGCGCTCGTGAGGTCGGCCAGGCCGTGGTGCAGGGCGAACACGGCGAACAGGCCCACGCTCACCAACGCCGCCAGCTTGATGACGGCATCGGCGGTGACGGTGGCGATCATGCCCGGATGGCGGTCGGTGGGATCCATGCGCCGCACGCCGAGCAGAATCGTGTAAACGATCATGAGCACCACGACCAGCGGGCCGACGTAGCCCACAAGGGGCGACCCCGTGCCGCCGACGACGAGGGAGAAGGTCGAGATGACGGATTTGAGCTGCAGGGCCACGTAGGGCACGCTGCCGATGAAGGCCATCGTGGTGGCCAGGGCGGCGATGACGTGGGACTTGCCATAGCGCGCGGCCAGGATGTCGGCGATGCTCGTGACGTGGAAGCTCGATTTGATGCGCACCAGTCGGCGCAGGAGCACCCACCACAGGGCGGCGGCGATGGTCGGGCCGATGTAGACGGTCAGGAACAGCAGGCCGGAATCCACGGCCTTGCCCACGGAGCCGTAGAAGGTCCAGCTCGTGCAGTAGGTGCCAAGGGACAGGGCGTAGACCCAGGCGTTGTCCGTCACCGGACGGCCGGTCTCGGCGCGGCGCTCGGCCCAGCGGGCCAGCAGGAACAGGCCCGAGATGTAGACCGCCAGGAGGAGCAGCATGAGGACCGGGTTAAACATCCTCGTCCTCCCTGGTCCGCTTGCGGGGACGCCCCTCCCCGCGGCTGATCCCGAGGGCGACCAGAAGCAGGAGGGCGATGCCGAGGCCCCAGAAGATGAACAGCCAGGCAAACAGGCTGCCTGGCGCGGGAATGCTCAAGACGGGCCAGTTGAAGACCAGCAGGAGCACCGCGAAGACAAAGCCGAAAAGCCCGGGTTTTCCAGGAAACGCCTTCATGCCCCTCCCTTCGCTACGGACTCCGGCTGTCGCCTGGGCCGTTTGGCTTCCCGATAGCACAATCCGGCCGCAAAACGCAACCCTCAGGGAAAAAACGAACATTCCCCGCCAGACCGGCGGGGGACAGGGGGGAGGGGGGGGATATGCGCCGCGGGATGGGCGCGGCCGCTTGCGCCGTTCGCGTGGCCCTACAGCAGGGCGGACCTCTGCCCCCGCGAGAGGGAGGGGGCGCTTGCGGGGGAGGAAGGCTACACGTAGTCGGCGTCGCGCTCGCGCTGCCGGCAGGCCGAAACCGTGCGCGCCACCATGCGCTCCAGGTAGCGGATGTCGCGGATCTCCATGTTGGTGAAGAAGAGTCCGAAGACGACGGAGGCGCCGTCCGCGCTCTGCTCCATGCTGCGCACCACGCCATCGCCCACGGCGTAGCCGGAGCCCAGGAAGAGCAGCCGGAAGGGGATCGCCTGGCCCAGCTCCAGGCCGGCGAGGCCGGGCTCCCAGGCGGGCACGCGCACCCGCGCGCCTCCGGCGGAAAAATTAAGCAGTTCAGGCTCATCCAGCCCTTCCAGGCGGATCACCACGCCCATGCCCTCCGCCACGGGCACGCGGTAGTGCATGCGCAGACTGGTCTCGAAGAAGTCGCCGGGATTCGGCGCGCTCAGGGCCAGGGCCTCTACCGTCTGGTCCAGCAGGGGATAGTCGTCGCGCACGCTGAGCAGGCGCGCCACATACCCCACGGGGCGCAGGGCCTCGGCGCTTTCCGGGGTGAGCACCGCCACCTCCATTGAGAGCCCCCAATGCTCGCGGGTCAGGGGCGGGTTGGTCTGGGCCAGGAACAGCACGTCCTCCTCCAGCTGCAGCACGCGCGTGGCGCGCACGTCAATGCGCTCGCGCAGGGGATCCTTGTGCAGGACCACGAACACCTGGCTGTTCGGAGCCAGCGTTGGCTCTGGGACGGGAGTGCTCACCAGCTCTTCGGCGCTCATGGCTTGTGGCCCCCCTTCTCGGCTTTCTTGGCGTTTTCCGCGGCCGCGGCCTTCTCCGCGCGGACACGGCCCTCGACCGAGAGCATCTTCTCGATGGTGGCGTTGACCTCCTCGGCGATGTTCGGCTCCTTGGGCTTGGCCTTCTCCGCGCCGAGGGACTCGGTGAGGTCCTCGCCCGTCTTTGGCGGGACGTAGTTGCGCACCAGGATGCTGATGCGCCGGTTGCGCGGGTCGGCCGGGTTGTCCGGGTAGAGCGGCTGCGTGGAGGCGAAGCCCGAGACCCTGGTCAGGTGGTCCCCGGGCAGTCCGCCCTGCTGCAGGGCCACGCGGGCGGCGCTGGCGCGGTCGGTGGAGAGCTCCCAGTTGGTGTAGCGGCCGCCGGAGTAGTTGACGGAGTCGGTATGCCCCTCCACCTCCACCTTGTTCGGCAGGTCCTTGAGCTGCGAGCCGATGAACTGGATGGCCGCGCGCCCCTTGGCCGTCAGCTCCGGGCTGCCCTTGGCGAAAAGCGGGTCCGCCTCGTTGTAGCCGATCTCGATGCGCACGCCGACCTCGCTCACGTCCACGGTGATCTGATTCTTCACCTCGGGCAGGTTCAGGGCCACGGACTGCTGCAGCTTGCTTTTGAGCTGCTCCGGCTGGACGGCGGGCTGCTTGCCGTGCTCCGCCGCCTCGGTGAGCTGGTCGCGCTGGGGCACGGGGGGCTTGTTCTGGTCGGGGATCATGGCCCCGCCCTGGCGCACATCCAGGGCGTTCTGCTTGTCGAACAGGCTGAATTCCTTGAAATATTGTTCAACGCCCGCGCGTTTCTCGGGCACAACCATGCTGAGCAGCCACATGAGCAGAAAGAAGGCCATCATCGCCGTCATGAAGTCGGCATAGGCCACCTTCCACGCGCCGCCATGCGCGGCGCTGTGGCCCTTCTTGCCCTTCTTGATGATGATCGGCCTGTTTTCCGCCACGAAAAGAACTCCTGCCTTGACCTGTTACGCGCCGCCGCCGCCAGCGCTCTTCTTGCTCTGGCGCAGCGTCTCCTCCAGTTCGTCGAAGCCTGGGCGGTCGTGCGCCGGAATGGCCCGCCGCGCGGACTCCAGCGCCATGGCCGGCGGCCAGCCCATGGCGAAGGCGTTCATGGCCGCCTTGACCACGTTGAGCTGGGTGCTGCCCTCCTGGACCAGGGTGCCCATGATGGCGGCCAGCGGACCGGCGATGCCGTAGGACAGAAGCACGCCGAGGAAGGTGCCCACCAGGGCCGCGCCGATGGAGTGGCCCAGCACCTCGGGCGGCTCGGAGAGCTTGCCCATGGTGAGCACGACGCCCATGACCGCGGCCACGATGCCGAGGGCGGGAAAGGCGTCGGCCACGCGGTTCAGGTTGGTGGGGGCCTGCACGGCGTCCTCGTGGTGGGACTCGATGTCGATGTCCATCAAGGCCTCAAACTCGTGGGGCTCCATGCTGGCGGCCGTGTAGGCCTTGAAATTGTCGCAGATGAAGTCGAGCACGGCGTGGTTTTTCAGCACGCTCGGCCGGTTGGTGAAGATGGTGCTGCTCTCGGGCTTGTTCACGTGCGATTCCAAAGCGATGACGCCCTCGCGCCGGGCCAGGGACAAAAGATCGAAAAGCACGAGCAAGATGTCGAGGTACTCGCCCTTGCCCTTGGGCTTGCCCGTGAACACGATGCCCAGGTTTTTGGCGATGGCGATATTGACCTTGAGGGGCGAGCCCACAAGCAGGGTGCCGAAACCGGAACCGCCGATGACCAGCAGTTCAACGGGCTGCCAAAGCACGTGCAGGTTGCCGCCTTCCATCAGGTATCCGCCGATGACGGCGCCGAGGACGATGACGAGGCCTATGATCGCAAACATGTGTACCCCTTGGCTCCGGGTCCGGTGCCTGCGCCAGCCCGTCGGCGGCGTCAGGCTTTTGGCCCGCTGTCCTTGTCCTTTATTTCCGCTGTGGCGTCCGCCTCATCCGGGCCGGCAAAACCGCGCCCAGGAAGCCGGCCCCGGCCCCGCCAAACCCGCAGCCCCGTCCAGGCGGCCCGCCCGCCTTGCACAGCAACGAACCGCTGCCGGCGGCCAAAAGCCCCCCGCGAGGCTCCTGCGCCCTCCGCGCCTTCCGGCATGGTCCGGCACGGTCCGGGGGGCGCTCCCCCACGGTCCGCTGAATGCAAATTGCGTACCTTCATAGCACCGGGCCACCGGGAAGGCAAACCTTGCCCAGGACGCGCTATTTTCATCAAGCCTACCGCGCGTGGCGCGGCTTGGCAACGGGGGGCGTCTTGACAATTCCTTTACACCTGCCGTAAAGATTTCGTTGCCAAATTTCGGGAACGTTTCCCGGGAGCGGGGGACCCACATCCCTTGGGGCGCATCGCCGGACATCCGGCGTAGGACACCTTTCGGTCCGAGCCCGTCAGCTAACCTCGCAGGCGTCGAAGGGGAAGACCTCCGGTACACGGGGCCATCCCCCGCATCCATCCGTACCGGAGGTATTTTCATGCCCGCCATTCGTCTGGCCGTTTCGCGGCCCCCCGTGTTTACAGCATCCAAACACATCCCTGTCCTTTTTCGCGCCGCAGCACGCTAGAGGAGGGCCGCAATGACGCAGAATTCCTCCCTTGGCCGCAAAACCAAGGAACTCCTGTTTGGCAAGTCGCTCAACCTGAAGGACCAGTCCATCTTCCACAACCTGTCCCTGGTGGCCTTCTTCGCCTGGGTCGGTCTGGGATCCGACGGCCTGTCCTCCTCCTGTTACGGTCCGGCCGAGGCCTATCTGGCCCTGGGCACGCACACCTTCCTGGCGATCTTCGTCGGTCTGGCGGCGGTCCTGACCATCTTCGTCATCAGCGCCAGCTACTCGCAGATCATCGAGCTCTTCCCCTCGGGCGGCGGCGGCTACGTGGTGGCCAGCAAGCTGCTGAACCCGACCCTCGGCATGGTTTCCGGCTGCGCGCTGCTGGTGGACTACGTGCTCACCATCACGCTTTCCGTGGCCAGCGGGGCCGATGCGCTCTACAGCTTCCTGCCGCTGGCCTGGGCGCCGTACAAGCTGATCGCAGCGGTGTTCGGCGTGCTGCTGCTCATCACGCTCAATCTGCGCGGGGTCAAGGAATCGGTCACGGCGCTGGTGCCCATCTTCATGGTCTTCGTGCTCACCCACGCCTTCGCCATCATCTACGGCCTGGGCACACACATGGGCAACCTGCCCGCCATCGCCGCGCGGACCGCGGCCGACGCCAGCGCGGCCCACAGCCAGCTGGGCATGCTCGGCATGATCCTGCTCATCCTGCGGGCCTACAGCATGGGCGCGGGCACATACACAGGACTGGAGGCCGTGAGCAACGGCCTGGCCATCCTGCGCGAGCCCAAGGTGCGGACCGGCCGGCGCACCATGACCTACATGGCCGTCTCGCTCTCGGTGACGGTCATGGGCCTGATCCTGACCTACATCCTCTTCGGCGTGTCCGAGATGAAGGGCAAGACCCTGAACGCCGTGCTTTTCGGCGCCATCGCCCACGGCTTCGGCGCGCCGGGCCAGGCCTTCGTGCTGGTCACGCTGCTGTCCGAGGCGGCGATCCTCTTCGTGGCCGCGCAGACCGGCTTTCTGGACGGGCCGCGCGTGCTGGCCAACATGGCCATGGACCGCTGGTTCCCCACGCGCTTCGCCATGCTCTCCGACCGCCTGGTGACGCAGAAGGGCATTCTGCTCATGGGCGGGGCCTCGCTCGTGCTCATGATCCTGTCGAACGGCTCGGTGGAGCTGCTCATCGTCTTATATTCCATCAACGTGTTCATCACCTTCGTGCTCTCGCAGCTGGGCATGGTGCGCCACTGGCTCCAGGTGCGCGGCCGCGAGAAACATTGGAGAAAAGGCCTGGCCCTGAACGGCCTCGGCCTCGTCCTGTGCAGCTTCATCCTGATCACGGTGACGGCCGTCAAGTTCTTTGAGGGCGGCTGGGCCACGCTGCTCGTCACCGGCGCGGTGGCGGCGCTGGCCGTGTTCATCCGCCGGCACTACGACGTCACCTGGGGCATGCTCAAGAAGCTCGACGAACTCCTGCCCGTGGTGGAGGCCGACGAGGCCTTCCTCGCCCCCGAGGGGGCAACCTGCCCGGCGGACGGCCCGGCCTGCAACCCCGGGGGCAAGACCGCCGTCCTCCTGGTGAACGGGTACAACGGCCTGGGCATCCACACCCTGCTCGGCATCCACAGGCTCTTCACCGGCGAGTTCAAGAACTTCGTGTTCGTGCAGGTGGGCATGGTCGATGCGGGCGTGTTCAAGGGGCTGGAGGAGATGGAGGCGCTCAAGGCCCACATCAAGGCCGACCTGGACCGCTACGTGGAGTTCATGCGCGCGCGCGGCTTCTACGCGGAGGGCGTCAGCGCCGTGGGCGTCGACGTGGTGGAGGAGGTGGTGAATCTTGCGCCGGAGATCCGCCAGCGCTTCCCCAAAGCCATCTTCTTCGGCGGACAGCTCGTGTTCCCGAACGAAACCTTCTTCACCCGGATGCTGCACAACCACATCGTGTTCGCCGTGCAGCGCCAGCTCTACCGGCAGGGCGTGGCCTTCGTCATCATGCCCATCCGGCTTTGAGCTGAGCCGGGCGCACCGCCGCTGAACGTTCGGATGCAATTGTAAACCAAGGGGCGCGTCCTGGTCTTTACCCCGCGACCAGGACGCGCTATGAGCCTTTCCGGGGACATTTCCCCGGACGAGGCCCATGCTGCACCCGACCCCCGCATTTTCCCGGTATCGAGGCCGCCCATGACCGGACGTCCGGCGTCATTTTTCGCGCCCCTGCCCTACCTTGTCGCCTTTGTCGCCACGCCCCTGGCCATCCTGGCGGGCAAGCTCCTGGACAAAGACGCCCTGTTTTACAGGTACGGCCCCCACGGGTTCGCGCCGTGGCTCGCCCTTGCGGGCCTGGCGCTGCTCGCCAGCCTCTGGGCCAGCGGCGCCGCGCGCACCAGGATAAAACGTCCCCTGTGGCCGGTTTTCGCCACCGCCCTGGGCCTCTCCCTTCTGGCTTGGGGTTTAAGCCGGGTGCTCCTGCTGGCCCTGCCCCAGGCGGAGAGTTACGCTCCGCTGCTTGACGAGCTCCGTCTTCCGGCGCTCATCGGCTTCGCCGTCCTGTGGTCCGGGAGCTTCGGCGCGCCGGGGCGCGAATCCCTCGCCCGGGCGGGCGCGGTCCTGGGCGCGCTGATGGTGCTCGACTTCCTGCTCACGGCCATCCTGGCGCGCGGCCTGGTGCCCGGCGGCGGGTATTTCTTCGGCGGCGCGCCAGGCACCGAGGACGCCCTGGCCTTCCTGCTCTGCCTCGCCCTCTGCGCCACCGTGGACGACGCGCCCGTGCCCGGCGTCCCGCGTCTGGCGCGCTGGCTGATCCTGGCGGGCCTTCTGGTCTCGGCCTCGCGCGCGGGGCTGGCGTCTGGCGCGCTGCTCTGCCTGTTTTTCGAACGCGGTCCCCTGCGCGGACGCCTGACCATGGCCTTGGCCTGCGCCGTGGCCATCTGGCTGTCGCTGGTCCTGCCCCTGCAGCACATGGCCACGGGCGAGGAACTGGGCCTCGACTGGTACTACTCCGCCACCGCGCAGGCCATGAAGCAGGAGCCACGGGCGCTCGCCACGGGCCTGCAGCTGGACAGCCCGGTGGCCCTGGCCATGCCGGAGCTCCAGGGCGTCACCTGGGATGCCGATTCCGAGGGCCAGCCCGTGTCCGTGTACCAGATCCCGGCCTCGCTCCTGCGGCTCTTCGCCGGCTGGGGCGTCGGCGGCCCGCTGCTGGTTCTGGGCGCGGCCCTCTACTGCGCCCTGCGCGGCCGCAGGCGCTTCGGCTTCGGCCTGCTGGCCGTCCTCACGCTGTGCGGCGCGCTGGCCCCGGTGCTGCACATTCCGGCAACGGCGGCCGCCCTGGCCCTGGCCTTGTTCTCTGCCGCCCAGCGGCCCCAGACCGTGGCGGATTCCGGGCAGGCGAGTCCCGAAAAGGACCCCGGGCAGGACGAGCCTTCCCAGGCTCCGGCATAAACCAACATCGCCGGGACCTTCCCGGCGGCCTCAGGCGGAGAGAAACATGACGGCACATCCCCGGCGCACCGCAGCCTTGAACACGCGCTTTTTCGCCCGGACACTGCTCCGCGCCCTGGCCGGGGCGTCTCTGCTCTGCGTCCTGGCCGCCACCCAGGCCTTCGCCCAGCCCAGGCAGGCCCCGGCCGCCCTCAACGACGACACAGTGCTGCGGCGCATGGACACGGTCCTGGATGAGAACGCGCGCCTGCGCGACGACGCCTGGAAGGCCCGCAAACAAGGCCACGAGGCGGCGAAACAGGCCGAGGACGCCCTGGCCGCCTCCGACGAGCAGGTGGAGAAGACCCGGGTCGAGGCCCTGGCCCACGTGGCCGGCGTCAGCCCGGCCCAGGTGGAGGACTTGCGCAAGAACGGCCGTTCCTGGGGGCAGGCCGCCGGAGACCTCGGCGTGCATCCCGGCTTCCTGGGCATCGGCAAGGCGCCCCTGTACGAGTCCCCGTCCCACAAGGTCCAGGCCGCCCCTGGGAAAACAAAACACGGCAAGAAGGCCAGGCAAACGGCGGCGAAAGCGGCCGGTAGAAAGGATCTGGGCAGGAAGGCCAAGCCCGTCGGCAAGGCCGCCGCCAAGGTCGAACATAAGCCCGAACATACGGCCGAGCACAAGGCCGTGGCCAAGCGCAAGGGCAAGAAGGCCAAGCACAAGGAGTAGCGCCCGGGCGCAGACGCCCGTTTGGCATCAGGCGGCGTGTCCATCACACGGGGAAAGAGCGGGCTAGGCATCACTCCCGGGCGGGAACCCCCTCCAGGGTCAGCAGCAGGGCCTTCAAATCCACGCCGTGCGGGTTGGTGTAGCCCGTCAGGCCGCCGCCCGCGCCGAGCACCCGGTGGCAGGGCACGATGAGCGGCCAGGGATTCCTCGCCATGGCCTGGCCCACGGCCCGGGCCTTGCCCGGCTGGCCGGAAAGCGCCGCCAGCTCGCCATAGCTCACGGTGCTCCCGGAGCCCACGCGCTCGTAGAGGGTTTGCAGCACCCCACGGGTGAAGGGCGGCAACGCGTCCCAGTCCAGGGGCAAAATCGGGAACGCTGCGGGCTTCCCCGCGGCCAGAAGCGTCAGCGCCGCATGCACGGCCCGGGCCTCCGGGGTCGCGTCCCGTGGCAGTTCAACGGCCTCGGCCCGGCGCAGCTCCAGGCGCGTGATCCGTCCGCCGCGCCAGTGCAGGCGCAACGCCAACGGCGGCGCGGCCACAGTCTCCACGCGCTCCACTTGTGGGGCTCCACCCGGTGCGGAAGGTTTCGCCTTGGTCATCCGTCCTCCTTATAATAGAGGGTCCAGTCCGGCGAACCTTCCGGGCAGAAGCCCAGGCGGCCCTGCCATGTGTTGCGCCGTACCATCTCCCGCCGCACGCAGTCCAGCGCGCCGTACTTGTCCACCGTCCAGGCCGGGGCCAGCAGTTCGCCCGGCGCGGGATCCGCGATAAGCCGCTGGACGCAGATGTCCGGCCGCAGGCGCTCCAGGGCCTCTATCAGCGCCGCCGCGTAGTCCTCGCGCCCCGCGGGGACGAAGCGCCCGGCCTCCCACAACCGGGCCAGGGCCGTGCCCCGGCAGATGAGCAGGTTGTGGAACTTCACCGCCGCCACGGGCAGGGTGTTCAGAAAATCCACGGAGCGCGCCAGATCGTCCGGCCTTGCCCCGGGCAGGCCGTGCAGCAGGTGCGCGCAGACGCAAAGCCCCCGCGCCGCCGCCGCCCGGACCGCCTCGGCAAAGCAGGCCGCGTCGTGCCCGCGCCCCGCCCGGGCCAGCACGGCGTCGTCCGCCGACTGCAGGCCCAGGTCCAGCTGGATGAAGGGCAGGCCACGGCCCACGAACGCGCCCAGGACATCGAGCCGCGCCTCGCCAGCGCCCAGGTCCAGGCAGTCCGGCCGGGTGCCCAGACACAGGCCGGCCACGCCGGGCAGCACCGCGACCTCGTCCAGCACGGCGCGCAGGCGCTCGGGGCTGGTGTGTGTGTTAGAGTATGCCTGGAGGTAGGCCAGCAGGCGGGCCCTGGGGTCCTTGACCAGGACGCGGGGCAAAAGCGCGGCCCATTGCGCGGCCAGCCCCAGGCCCTGGGCGTAAAGTCCGGTGCCGGAGCCTTCGGCGTTGCAAAAGGAACAGCCCGCGCGGGAAAGCGTGCCGTCGCGGTTGGGGCAGGAGAAGCCGGCGTCGAGGGGCACCTTGCGCACCCGCCCGCCCACCCGGGCGCTGAAAAACAATCTGGGGGGATGCCAGGACAATACGGGGTCTGCCGAGGGCGGGGGAGTGCTCATGTATTGCCTGCCGGGGTTTCTTTTGGTACGGGAGACTGTTCTGCGGCAGTTGCGTTTAGAACGCCGCCGTATGCCCAGCGTACGTGCGGCGACATAATATTTCAAGAACCGGGGGGCTTATGGTCAAGTTGTTTGACAAATTCTTTGAGTATTTCTCTACGGACCTGGCTATCGACTTGGGCACCGCCAATACGCTGGTCTATGTGAAAGGCGCTGGCGTCATGCTTTCCGAGCCATCCGTGGTCGCGGTGAAGCGCGATTCCCGCGGGGGCAAGGTGGTGCTGGCCGTGGGCACCGAGGCCAAGAAGATGCTCGGCCGCACGCCCGGCAACATCGTGGCCATCCGGCCCATGAAGGACGGCGTCATCGCCGACTTCGAAGTCACCGAGGCCATGCTCCGCCACTTCATCTCCAAGGTGAACAACTCCCGCCGTCTGGTGCGCCCGCGCATCATGATCTGCGTGCCCACGGGCATCACCCAGGTGGAGAAGCGCGCGGTGAAGGAATCCGCCCAGAGCGCCGGCGCGCGCGAGGTCTACCTCATCGAGGAGCCCATGGCCGCGGCCATCGGCGCCAACCTGCCCATCACCGAGGCCACGGCCAACATGGTGGTGGACATTGGCGGCGGCACCACCGAGATCGCCGTCATCTCCCTCTCCGGCATCGTCTACGCCAAGAGCGTGCGCATCGGCGGCGACAAGATGGACGAAGCCATCATGCAGCACGTGAAGCGCAAGTACAACATGCTCATCGGCGAAAGCACGGCCGAGGAGATCAAGATGACCATCGGCAGCGCCTACCCGGTCGAAGGCGCGGGCGAAATGGAAGTGCGCGGCCGCGACCTCGTCACCGGCATCCCGCAGAACCGCGTCATCACCGCCGAGGAAGTGCGCGGCGCCATCTCCGAGCAGGTGGAGGGCATCGTCCAGGGCGTGCGCATCGCGCTCGAGCAGACCCCGCCCGAACTCGCGGCCGACATTGTCGACCGGGGCATCGTGCTCACCGGCGGCGGCGCGCTCCTGCGCGGCCTGGACAAGCTGCTGCAGCACGAGACCCAGCTGCCCATCACCGTCGTGGACGATCCGCTGACCGCGGTCGTGCTTGGCTCCGGCAAGGCGCTGGAGTGCATCGACCTGTACCGGGAAGTGACCACGGACTAGCGTGAATCTGAAACGCGTCGCCATCTTCCTCGTCGCCGGGCTCTTCATCTACCTGAGCCTCTATACCTGGAACCTGCGCTCCGGCTATCTGACGAGGCTGAGCACCTATTCCGGACTGGACAGTGTCGGAATGGTGCTCCGCCCCGGCAGGTGGCTTGGGCTTAAAGGCGAGAGTTTTGTCGACCGCTACATCGAGCTGGTCGGGCTCAAGCAGCAGAACGACGCCCTTGAGGCCAAGATCAAGGCGCTGCGCCTGGAGAACATGACCCTGCGCGAACGCGCCGAGGCCACGGCCCGGGTGGAGAAGCTGTTGTCCTTCCCCGAACCGCCGGAATGGACACGCGAGGGCGCGCGCGTCGTCGCGCACCGGGTCGGGCCCACGGCCATCCTGGAGACCATCCTGGTGGACCGCGGCAAGAACTCCGGCGCTGTGGAGGATACCCCCGTGCTCTGCACCGAGGGCGTTGTGGGCCGCATCTTCCGCGCCGGGCTCACCGTCTCCACCGTGCTGCTCCTGACCGACCCCTCGAGCCGCATCGCCGTCGTCGGGCGCAACAACCGCGCCGAGGGCGTCGTGTACGGCATGGGCTCGGGCGAGAACCTCGTGGTCAAATACGTCGGTTTCAAGTCCACGCTTGACCCCAACGAGGTCCTCGTCACCTCCGGCATGGACGGCGTATACCCCAGGGGCCTGCCCGTGGCCCGCATCACCGCCGTGAAACGCGAGGAAGGCACCTTGTTCATGGACGTGCAGGCCGAACCCCTGGTGGACGTCGCCCACCTGGAGGAAGTGCTCCTGCTCAAACGCGCGGCGCCGCAAGAAGACAGCCGCGCCTTGTGGGAGTAGTCCCCATGCTCTCCGCGCTCTGGTGGTTCGTGTTCACGGTCTGTGGCATCTGGGGGCAGACCCTCGTGCCGGGCGTGGACTTCTTCGCCCCGGGCATGGCCATCAGCCTGCGCTGGCAGAGGCCCGCCGTGACCATCACCCTGGCCCTGGTCTGGATGGCCATCCAGGAGGGCGCGGGCGGTCTGGCCTTCGGCTACGGCATCCTCTGGTACGCCACGCTCTTTCTGCTGCTCACCGTTGGCCGCTGGCTGCTTGATCCCGGCAGCCTGCAGTTCCAGGCCCTGCTCGGCCTGGCGCTCGGCCTGGCGCATTTCTTCCTGCTCTACCTCATGGCCATGCTGGAGATGCGCGCCTTCCCCCTGCGCCGGGTGCTGCTCGAATGCCTGCTGCAGACCCTTATCTACCCCGTGCTGTGGTACACGGCGGAAAACCTGTTTCCAGAACGGCTGAAGCGTCATGAAGAACCTGCTTAGCGCCTCCAGCCAGAACATGCCGCGCTTCGGCCCGGCCCTGCTCCAGTTCCTGGTGCTGGGCCTGTTCCTGCTGTTCGCCGTGCGTCTGTGGTACCTGCAGATCCACCTGGGCCCGGTGTTCACGGAGAAAAGCCGCAACAACCAGCTGCGCATCGAGTATCTTTTCGCTCCGCGCGGATTCCTGCGCGACCGCAACGGCGAGCTGCTCGCCGTCAACGAGCCCGCCTTCGCCCTGGGCCTGGTGCGCGAGGACTGCGACGACATCCCCGCCACCCTCGCCGAGGTGGCCAAGCTCTCCGGCATCCCCGTGGAGCGGCTCAAGGAGGTGTACGCCCGCAACAAGCCCAAGGTGAAAAGCTTCGAGCCCCTGGTGCTGGTGCCGGACATGAACTTCGAGACCATCGCCAAGGTGGAGGGCGCGGTCGTGCGCTGGCCGGGGCTGGAAATCCTCTCGCGCACCCGGCGCAAGTACAACTACGGGCACCTGCTCTCGCACGTGCTGGGCTACGTGAGCGAGGCCAGCGAGGCCGAGATGCAGGCCGACCCCACCTTGTCCCTGGGCGACTTCATGGGCAAGCAGGGCCTGGAGAACCGGCTGGACGCGCGGCTGCGCGGGACCAAGGGCAAGCGGCTCATCGAGGTCGACGTCACCGGGCGCAGGCTTTCCGAGGAACAGCAAGGCGCGCCCAAGGCCGGCGAGGAGATCTTCCTCTCCCTGGACCTGAGCCTGCAGCAGCTGGGACATAAGCTTCTGGATGGCAAAAGCGGGGCCGTGGTGGTCATGGACCCGGACACGGGGGAGATCCACGCCCTGGTGAGCGAGCCGAGCTACGACTCCAACATGTTCACCAACGGCCTCTCCAGCGCGCAATGGGCCGAACTGCGCGACGACCCCCTGCACCCGCTGCAGAACCGGGCCACCCAAAGCGTGTACCCGCCGGGCTCGGTGTTCAAGCTGGTCATGGCCGCGGCGGCCCTGCACTATGGTGCGATCGACCCCAAGGAAACCGTGACCTGCACGGGCGAGCTGGCCCTGGGCAACCATGTCTTCCGCTGCTGGAAGCATACCGGCCACGGCGTGGTGAACCTGCAGCGCGCCCTGGTGGAGTCCTGCGACGTCTATTTCTACAAGCTTGGCATGCGGCTCGGCGTGGACCGCATGAGCGAGTTCGCCAAGGCCGCGGGCTTCGGCTCGCCCACGGGCATTGACCTGCCGCATGAAAAGGGCGGGCTCATCGCCAGCCGGGAATGGAAGCTCAAGCGCTTCGGCGTGCGCTGGACCAAGGGCGAAGACCTGAACATGGCCATCGGCCAGGGCTACACGGTCACCTCGCCCCTGCAGGTGGCGCGCTTTGTCGCCGCGCTCATCAATGGCGGCAAGCTGCTCAAGCCCACGCTCATCCGGGGCGAGCCCACCGACATCGAGGGGCGCCTGCCCCTGACCGACGACCAGGCCGCCATCATCAAGCGGGCCATGGTGTCCACTGTTGAGGACCCGCACGGCACCGCCCACCGGGTGCTGACCCCGGGCGTCGTGGTGGGGGCCAAGACCGGCAGCGCCCAGGTGGTGCACCTGACCGAGGAGCTGCGCCGCATGGGCGACAACGTGCCCCTGAAATACCGCGACCACGCCTGGATGGCCGCCTTCGGCGAACAGGGCGGCAAGCGCTACGTCATCGTGGCCTTGGTGGAGCACGGCCTGCACGGCGCGTCCGGCGCCGGCCCCGTGGTCAAGGCCATGCTGGACGCCCTGTTCATGGGCAAGCGCGAGCTGCCGCCCAAGGACCTCGAAGGCGCGGAGCGCCCCGTGGACGTTCCCGCCCGCCTCGACACCGTGGAGCCGCAATTCCCGGAACCGCCGACCGCGGACATCCCGCAGGGGGCGCCCGCCCAATGAGCCCTATCGACAGGCGAATGTTCTACCATGTGAACTGGCGGCTCGTCGGGGTCTTGGCCGCGCTTTTCGCCATCGGGGTCTTGAACCTCTATTCCGCGAGCGGCGTGCGCCTGGGCGACGGCTTGCAGGTGGAAAACTTCTACCAGAAGCAGCTCGTCTGGGGCGCCATCGGCGTGGCGGGCATGGCCGCGTTCATGGCCTTCGACTACCGCAGGCTGCACGCCGTGGCCTGGCCCCTCTACTGCGTGACCCTGGTCTTTCTGCTGGCCGTGCCCATCATGGGCAAGACGGTCATGGGCGCGCGGCGCTGGCTCGACTTTGGCGTGTTCAGCTTCCAGCCGAGCGAGCTGGCCAAGTTCACCGTGCTGCTTCTGGGCGCGCGGCTGCTCTCCGTAAGCTCGGAGCGCCTGACCCTGAAGGAGCTTGGCACGGTGCTCGGCCTGGGTCTTTTGCCCACGCTGCTCATCATCAAGCAGCCGGACCTGGGCACCGGGATGCTGGTGTTCCTGCTCCTGGGCGGGCTCATCCTCTACCGGGGCATCGTGCCCTGGCTGTTCCGCACCCTGTGCGTGCTGCTGCCCGTGGTCACCCCGCTGTTCTGGTTCGTGCTCAAGGACTACCAGAAGCGGCGCATCCTGGCCTTCCTGGACCCGGCCACCGACCCCCTCGGCTCGGGCTACCACATCCTGCAATCGGAAATCGCCGTGGGTTCGGGCCGCATCTTCGGCAAGGGCTTCCTGGCCGGCACCCAGAGCCAGCTCCGCTTCCTGCCGGAAAAGCACACGGACTTCGCCGTGGCCGTTTTTGGCGAGGAATGGGGCTTCGTCGGCATGATCGTGATCCTCTCGCTCTTCTGCGCCTATCTCTACCAGATCGCCGCGGTGGCCCGCGACGCCAAGGACCCCTACGGCAGCTACCTGGCCGCGGGCGTGTTCTTCTACTTCTTCTGGCAGATCCTCATCAACATGGGCATGGTCATGGGGCTCATGCCCGTGGTGGGCGTGCCCCTGCCCTTCGTCAGCTACGGCGGCAGCGCCACCCTGGTGAACTTCTGCCTGGTCGGGCTCGTGCTCAACGTGTCCATGCGCCGCTATCTGTTCAAGCAAACATAGGCCTCCCCGCCGCCGTCCCCGGAAGCGTCCGCCGGGCTATGGCAAAGTTTTCACAAGCTCCAGGCCCCAAGTGGGAATTTCCGACCAGGGCCCGCAAGCGCTTGCGGCGCAACGCTCGCAAGAGGCTAAGGAGCCGGGAAAAACGAAAAAAGGCTTTGACAGAGGCAACGGGATGCTGTAGGTACCCGGTGACTTTGGACCAAATTTCACAATCCCAAATCCAAAGCGCTGGGGGCCGCAATGATTGATATTGACAGTACATTTTTCATTCAGCTCATCAACTTTCTTCTTACGGTGGTGTTCCTGAACGCCCTGCTGATCCGCCCCATCCGGGAAAAGGTCAAGGAGCGCAACACCCTCATGGCGGACCAGCTGTCCACCATCGAGACCTTCACCGCCAACGCCGACGAAAAGCTGAAAGGCTATGAGAAGGCGTTGGATTCCACTCGTCAGCAGGGTCTCGAACTGCGCAAGCAGATGCGTGCCGAGGGCTCTGGCGAAGAGCAGCAGATCATGGCTGCCGTCGGCAAGGAAGTGGCTGCGACCTTGAAGGCCGCCCAGGATGAAATCGCCGCGCAGGTGGCCGGGGCCAAGAACGCCCTGATCGCCGATGTGGAGAAATTCGCGCTGAAAGCCACGGCCAAGATTCTTGGCCAGGCCTAAGCCGACAGGAAGAAGGAGGGGGAACATCTTGAAAGTTGCACGGCACACAGTACTGACCCTGATCGGCGTCCTCGCGTTCACCGCGTTGGCCTACGCCAGCGGGGGCGAGGGCGGCGAGGCCGAGGGTTTGCCTTGGGCGAACTTTGGTTTTCGCATCCTGAACTTCGTCATCTTCATCTTCCTGCTCTATAAGCTCGCCGGCCCCAAGGCCGCGGCCTTCTTTGGCGGGCGCCGCAATCAGATCAAAAAGGATCTTGAAGACCTGGAAATCCGCAAGGCCGAGGCCGACAAGCGGCTGAAGGACGTCGAGAACGGCATCCGCAACCTGGAGCAGGAGAAGGCCGCCATCCTGGCCGAGGCCAAGACCCAGGGCGAGGCCATCAAGGACGCCATCATCGAGAAGGCGGGCAAGGACGCCGCGGCTATGCGCGCCCAGGCCGTCGCCAGCGCCGAGAACGAGGCGCGGGCCGCCTTTGACCGCGTGCGCGGCGAAATCGCCGACCAGGTCATCGAACAGGCTACGAAAGTCGTGCGCGAGAAGCTCACCGCACAGGATCACGAGCGCCTCGTGGATGAATACTTAACAAAGGTGGTGCTCAATTGAGCGGGAACATCGTCGCGCGCAGGTACGCCAAGGCGCTGTTCACCGTAGGGCAGAAGCAAGGCGCTGCCGAGCTTGAAACCTACGGCAAACAGCTTGCCGAGTTGGCTGGGGCATTGGCGGATTCGCCGGAGGCCATGCGGTTTTTCCATAACCCGGTCTTCAGCGTCGAGGAGAAAAAAGCCGTTCTCGGACAGATCACGGGCAAGCTGCAGCTGACAAAGGCTGTGGGGAACTTCGTGAACCTGCTGACCGACAAGAACCGCCTCGTCTCCCTCCCCGAGATCGCCGAGGACTTTGGCGCCATGCTTGCGGACAAGAATGGCGTCGTCTCCGGCAAGCTCGTCACCGCCGTATCGCTTTCCGATACTAGGAAGGTTGAATTGAAAGAACGGCTTGAGAAGCAGACCGGCAAGAAGCTGGTGCTCGATTTCACCACCGACGCCGAGATTCTTGGCGGCGTGGTGCTGCAGATCGGCGACAGCGTCCTCGACGCCAGCCTGCGCGCTCAGCTGAACATTTTGAAAGAAACCATCAAGAGGGGTGAGTAGGGCCATGCAGATCAAAGCGGAAGAAATCAGCAAAATCATTGAGGGACAAATCGAGAACTACGAGTCCCGCGTGGAAATGAGCGAGACCGGCACCGTTTTGTACGTCGGTGACGGTATTGCCCGCGTGCATGGCGTGATGAACGTCATGGCCATGGAGCTCCTGGAGTTCCCCGGCGGCCTCATGGGCATGGTGCTCAACCTCGAAGAGGACAACGTCGGCGTCGCGCTCCTGGGCGACTGCAACGAGATCAAGGAAGGCGACCCGGTCAAGCGTACGGGCAAGATCTTCTCCGTGCCCGTCGGCGACGCCGTTATCGGTCGCGTTATCGACCCCCTGGGCCAGCCCATCGACGGCCTGGGCCCCATCGCCGCCAAGGAAAGCCGCCCGGTCGAGCTGAAGGCCCCCGGCATCATCGCCCGTAAGTCGGTCCATGAGCCAATGGCCACCGGCCTCAAGGCCATCGACGCCATGACCCCGGTTGGCCGCGGTCAGCGCGAGCTGGTCATCGGCGACCGCCAGGTCGGCAAGACCGCGGTCTGCATCGACGCCATCCTGGCCCAGAAGGGCGGCGACGTGAAGTGCTTCTACGTGGCCATCGGCCAGAAGAAGTCCACCGTCGCGCTCGTGGCCGACACCCTGCGTCGCTACGGCGGGATGGAATACACCACCATCATCTCCGCCACGGCCTCCGAGCCCGCGCCGCTGCAGTTCATCGCCGCGTACTCCGGCTGCACCATGGCCGAGTACTACCGCGACTCGGGCAAGCACGCGCTCATCATTTACGACGACCTGTCCAAGCAGGCTGTCGCTTACCGCCAGATGTCCCTGCTGCTCCGCCGTCCGCCGGGACGTGAAGCGTTCCCCGGCGACGTGTTCTACCTGCACTCCCGTCTGCTGGAACGCGCCTGCAAGGTGAACGACAGCCTGGGCGCCGGTTCGCTGACCGCCCTGCCGATCATTGAGACCCAGGCCGGCGACGTGTCCGCGTACATCCCGACCAACGTCATCTCCATCACCGACGGTCAGGTGTACCTGGAGCCCGCGCTGTTCAACGCCGGCATCCGCCCGGCCATCAACGTCGGCCTCTCGGTCTCCCGCGTCGGCGGCGCCGCCCAGATCAAGGCCATGAAGCAGGTTGCCGGCACGCTGCGCCTCGACCTCGCCCAGTACCGCGAACTGGCTGCCTTCGCGCAGTTCGGCTCCGACCTGGACAAGGCCACCCAGTCCAAGCTCAACCGCGGCGCCCGCCTGGTCGAGCTGCTGAAGCAGCCCCAGTACCAGCCCATGTCCGTGCAGGAGCAGGTCGCTTCGTTGTACGCAGGCACCCGCGGCTACATGGACGAAGTGCCTGTGGACTCCGTGCACAAGTTTGAAAGCGAGCTTATGGAGTTCCTGCGCAACTCCAAGGCCGACGTCCTGAAGGACATCGTCGAGAAGAAGGCCCTGGACGCCGACCTCGAAGGCCGTCTGAAGGCCGCGATCGAAGAGTTCAAGAAGGGCTTCCGCGCCTAACCGGCGCAGGAGGGTGCGATGGCTTCCCTGAGGGATGTCAAAACAAAAATAGGCGCGGTCAAGAAGACCAAGCAGATCACCAAGGCCATGAACATGGTGGCCTCGGCGAAGCTGCGCAACGCCCAGGGCCGCATTGAGCGGTTCAAGCCGTATGCGCAGAAGTTCTTCGAAATGCTTGGCGATCTGGCGGCCGGTGCGGATGAGTCGGTCCATCCGCTTCTGGCAAAGCGTGAGGAAAAAAAGACCGTAGGCATTGTTATTGTAACCTCTGACCGCGGTCTGTGCGGCAGCTTCAACGCCAACATCATCAAGGCCGCCCTCAAGCTGGCCAGAGAGAAACGGGCCGAGGGCCTGGGCGTGAAGTTCTACTGCGTGGGCAAGAAGGGACGCGACGCCGTCCGCAAGGCCGAGTATGAGATCGTGGTCCAGTACCGCGACATCATGGGCAGCTTTGACTTCACCGTGGCCAGCAAGCTTGGCAACGAGCTGATCAACGCCTTCCTGGACGGCACTCTGGACGAAGTCGTGCTCTGTTACGGCGAGTTCATCAGCATGGGCCGTCAGGTGCCCGTGGCGCAGATTGTGCTGCCCATCAGCGGAACCCCTGGTGAAGCCGCGGGCTCTGGCAAGGAATACGTCTACGAGCCCTCTGTCGAGGGTCTCTTGGCCGAACTCCTGCCCCGCTTCGTGAAAGTTCAGGTTTACCGTGGCATGCTTGACACGTCCGCCAGCGAACATGCCGCCCGCATGACCGCCATGGACAACGCCACGCGCGCCTGTGACGACATGATCAACGCCCTGACGCTTCTTTACAATAAGACGCGTCAGGCGGCGATTACCAGAGACCTTATGGATATTGTCGGCGCCACTGAAGCGCTGAAATGAGAAAAGGGGGCCTAACAAAATGAGTGCGACTGTAGGTAAAATTGTTCAGGTAATCGGCGCCGTTGTGGACGTCGAATTCCCTGAGGGGCACCTGCCCCACATCTTGAACGCGCTGGATATCAAGAATCCGAATAACACGGATGCGCCGGACCTGATCTGCGAAGTCGCCCAGCACCTGGGCAACAACGTGGTGCGCACCATCGCCATGGACGCCACCGAAGGTCTCGTCCGCGGTATGGAAGTCACCGACACCGGCAAGGCCATCCAGGTCCCGGTCGGCATCGGCGCTCTCGGCCGCATCATCAACGTCGTGGGTCGCCCCGTGGACGAGATGGGCCCGATCAAGAGCGACAAGCTCATGTCCATCCACCGCTCGGCTCCGCCGTTCGTCGACCAGAACACCAAGGTCGAAGTGCTCGAAACCGGCATCAAGGTCGTTGACCTCTTGATCCCCTTCCCCAAGGGCGGCAAGATGGGCCTCTTCGGCGGCGCTGGCGTGGGCAAGACCGTTATTCTCATGGAAATGATCAACAACATCGCCAAGCACCACGGTGGTCTGTCCGTGTTCGCCGGCGTGGGCGAGCGTACCCGCGAGGGCAACGACCTGTACCACGAGTTCAAGGATGCCGGCATTCTGGACAAAGCCGCCTTGGTGTACGGCCAGATGAACGAGCCCCCGGGAGCCCGTGCCCGCGTCGCCCTCACCGGTCTGACCATCGCTGAGAACTTCCGCGATGCCGACGGCCAGGACGTGTTGCTCTTCATCGACAACATCTTCCGCTTCACCCAGGCTGGCTCCGAAGTGTCCGCGCTTCTCGGCCGCATGCCCTCCGCGGTTGGTTACCAGCCCACGCTCGGTACCGACCTTGGCGAACTGCAGGAGCGCATCACCTCCACCACCAAGGGTTCGATCACCTCGGTGCAGGCCGTTTACGTGCCCGCCGACGACTTGACCGACCCCGCCCCGGCCACGACCTTCTCGCACTTGGACGGCACGCTCGTGCTTTCCCGCCAGATCGCCGAGCTGGGCATCTACCCCGCGGTCGACCCGCTCGACTCCACCTCGCGCATTCTGGACCCCCTGGTCCTCGGCGTGGAGCACTACTCGGTCGCCCGCTCGGTGCAGATGATCCTCCAGAAGTACAAGGAACTCCAGGACATCATCGCGATTCTGGGCATGGACGAGCTCTCCGACGACGACAAGCTCCTCGTCGGCCGCGCCCGCCGCATCCAGCGCTTCCTGTCCCAGCCGTTCCACGTGGCCGAAGCCTTCACCGGCAAGCCCGGCCGCTACGTCAAGCTTGAAGACACCATCAAGGGCTTCAAGGAGATCATCGACGGCAAGCACGACGAGATTCCGGAAAGCGCCTTCTACATGGTTGGCGACATCAACGAGGCCCTCGACAAGGCCAAGCAGGGATAGGTAGGACGCCATGTCCAAAAAGCTGCTGCTTGAAATCGTGACGCCCGACCGCAAGGTCCTCTCGCAGGACGTTGACTATGTGGGTGCTCCCGGCGCGCTTGGGGAGTTCGGTGTCCTGCCGAACCACATCCCCTTCCTGTCCGCGCTGGGCATTGGGAACCTGTACTACAAGGACGGCGGACGGACCCACTACGTCTTCGTCTCTGGCGGGTTCGCCGAGGTCAATCCCGACAAGGTCACCATCCTGGCCGAGGCTGCGGAAAAGGCGACGGATATCGACACGGAACGCGCCCGCAAAGCGCAGGAACGCGCCCAGCAGCGCTTGGCGCGCGCCCAGGAGAAGGTTGACAACGCCCGGGCCCAGGCCGCGCTGCGCCGGTCACTCGCCCGCATGAGCTGCCGCACCTCCGGCGAAAAAGCGGGGACGTGCTAACCCACGCCCTTGCCGCCTGAAGCGGCGTTCAGCCAACGCAACAACAAAGGCAGGTCGGGTTCCCCCGGCCTGCCTTTTCATTTATCAAAAAAGGTGCGATCATTACGCGCTGTGACCATCATTTTTTGAGGAGCCGTCATGCCTTACGACAACACCATCGCCGTCATCCTGGCAGCCGGAAAAGGCACGCGCATGCACTCCGACAAGCCCAAGGTCCTGCAGACCCTGCTTGGGGAGAGCATGCTCTTCTACGTCGCGGTCGCGGCCAGCGCCGTAGCCTCCCGTGTGCTCACCGTGGTCGGGCACGGCGCGGAGCTGGTGCGCAAGGAGCACCCGGGCCTGGCCGAGGGATTCGTGCTGCAGACGGAGCAGAAAGGCACAGGCCATGCCCTGCAGGTGGCCTGGGAACAGGTGCGCCAGAGCGGCGCCACGCACTGCCTGGTGCTCAACGGCGATGCGCCCCTGGTCAAGCCCGAGCACCTTGAGGAGCTGGTGGCGACCGCGCGCGAAGGCGCGGACATCGCCTTTCTGACCACGGTGCTGCCCGATCCCGGCGCCTTCGGCCGCGTGCTGCGCGGCTCGGACGGCAATGTCACGGGCATCATTGAGGCCAAGGACTTCGACCCGACCCAGCACGGCGAAGACACCGGCGAAGTCAACACCGGGTTGTTCTGCCTCTCCACCGCCGCCGTGGAGGCCGTGCTCTTCTCGCTTACCAGCGCCAACCGCGCCGGGGAATACTACATCACCGATCTGGTGGAGCTGGGCGTCAACGAGGACCTCAACGTCCACGCGCTCAAGCGCGACGGCGCCCTTGACCTGCTGGGCATCAACTCGCCGCAGGAACTCGCCCAGGCGGAGGACAGGCTGCGCGCAAGCATCGTCGGCGACCTGCTCGCCACGGGCGTGCTCATCCACCAGGCGGAGTCCGTCGTCGTCGGACCACGCGTGGCCATTGAGCCCGGTGCGGAACTCACGGGCCCCTGCCGCATTCTCAAAGCCTCCTCCGTGGCGCGCGGCGCCAAGGTCGGCGCGTTCTGCAGCGTCACGGACAGCCGGCTTGAGCCTGGCAGCGAGCTGTGCGAGTTCTGCCACCTGGAGGGCGCGCGCCTTGCCCCGGGCAGCGTGGCCGGACCGTATGCGCGGCTGCGCCCCGGCGCGGACGTGCAGGAAAACGCCCGCGTGGGCAACTTCGTGGAGATGAAACAGGCGACCCTCGGCCCCGGAGCCAAGGCCAGCCACCTCAGCTATCTGGGCGACGCCAGCGTGGGCGCGGGCGCGAACATCGGCGCGGGCACCATCACCTGCAACTACGACGGGACGAACAAGCACCACACGGACATCGGCGCGCACGCGTTCATCGGCAGCAACACGGCCCTGGTGGCCCCGGTGCGCATCGGCGAGAACGCCGTGGTCGGCGCGGGCTCGGTCATTACGAAAGATGTGCCGGACCGTGCCCTTGGCGTCGCCCGCGCGCGGCAGTCCAATCTTGAGGGCCGGGGCAAGAAGTCTTGATTTCACCGTCAGGAAGCGTTAGGGTCTGAACATGGAACTTATCGAAAAGTTGGAGGCGCGCTTCGGAGAGCTCTTGTTGCGCGTCCGGCAACTGGAAGAGGAAAAGCAGGCCCTGGCGGTTCAAGTTGAGGCTGAGGCCGGAAAGAGGCGGGAGGTCCAGGACCGTATCGAGGCCCTTCTTCAGAAGGTGCAGGAATCTCTCGACGGCCGCTAGGCTTGCCAAATCATCATGCCGAGTTACACTATCACGGTCAACGGACTGGAGATTTCCTTTAAGACAGATGCGGACAACGTCCGCATCGAAGCAGCCCAGGCCTTGCTCGAAGAACGCTTCGCCGAGCTGAGCAAGGGTGGTCGGTATATAAGCAGGGAGAAACTGCTCACGCTTCTGGCCCTCGGGATGGCGGACGACTATCTTGAAATGCGGCGGAAGCAGGCGGGCCTTGAAGCCCGCATGCAGGAGCTCTTGGAGAGGTGACATCAGGCCGGTTCAGCGGCCTTGCGCATAGAAATGTGGGACAAACCCTGGGGAGTTCGTGATTGTTTTTGAGTTCTTGAGCCAATATGTATCAAATGGGATCCGCCAGCGCCCACCCGTGTGCACACCCGCCTCCGTGCGGGCAGCCTGACGGTGGGCCGGAGGAGCCCCCCTCGTTAAACGAGGTTCAAAACTCTAAGAGCAACACGGCGCCCCGGGGCTAAAAGCCCTGGCGGCTCTTGCCGTTTTGGGACCTGAGTCCCGCGTTTCACCCAGGCGCGTTCCTCCTCTTCAAGACACCTGCCCCAAACGGTTCACACGAGCGTGTTCGCTTGCGCCTAAAGGCCGGCGATCCCGCGCGAATCAGGCCCGCATGGCCTGTCCATATAACCGGTAAGGAGCAGCGCATGAACGATTCCAACATGTTGCTCATCGCCCTGGATGCCGTGGCCCTTTTGGTCGGCCTCGTCGGGGGATACTATTTCAGCAGCTATGTTTCAAAAAAACGCAGCCAGGATGCCCAGGATCTCGCCAGCCGCATCGTGGAGGAGGCCCGCAAGGAGGCCGACGCCACCCGCAAGGAAGCCCGACTCCAGGCCCAGGATGAAATTTTCGGTTTGAAGAAGGAGCAGGAGCAGGAGTTCAAGGACCGTGACCAGGCGCTGAAGCGCGAACAGTCCCGTTTGCAGGAAAAGGAAGAGCGCCTGGAGAGCAAGCTCGAGAAGGTGGCCCAGAAGGAATCCGGCGTTGTGGAGCTGGAAAAGCGCCTCATCAAGCAGGAGAAGGCCCTGGCCGAGCAGGAAGAGGCCTTGAGCGCCGCCGCCAACGTCCACGAACGCAAGCTTCAGGAAATTTCCGGCCTCACGGTCGAGGAGGCCAAGGAACGCCTCATGACCGAAGTGGAGTCGCGCACCCGGCACGAAGCCGCGCGCATGATCCGCAACATTGAGACCGAGGCCAAGGAGATCGCCAGCAAAAAGGCCAAGGAAGTGCTTTCGCTGGCCATCCAGCGCTACGCGGGCGACTACATCTCCGAGCAGACCGTCACCGCCGTGACCCTGCCTTCCGAGGAAATGAAGGGCCGCATCATCGGCCGCGAGGGCCGCAACATCCGCGCCCTGGAGGCCGCCACCGGCGTGGACCTCATCATCGACGACACGCCGGAGACCGTCGTGCTTTCCGCCTACAGCCCGCTCCGCCGCGAGGTGGCCAAACAGGCTTTGGAGCGCCTCATTCACGACGGCCGCATCCACCCCGCGCGCATTGAGGACGTCGTGCGCAAGGTGGAGCAGGAAATGGACGTGAAGCTGCGCGAGATCGGCGAGCAGGCCACCTTCGACGTCGGCGTGCATGGCATCCACCCGGAGCTCGTGAAGCTCCTGGGCCAGCTGCACTACCGCACCAGCTACTCCCAGAACGTGCTGCAGCACTCCATTGAGGTGGCGTTCCTCTGCGGCATCATGGCCGCGGAACTCGGCCTGGACGAGAAAATGGCCAAGCGCGCGGGGCTGCTGCACGACCTGGGCAAGGCCGTGGACCACGAGGTGGAAGGCCCGCACGCCGTCATCGGCGCGGACCTGGCCAAGAAGCACGGCGAGATCCAGGAGATCGTGCACGCCATCCAGGCCCACCACGAGGACGTGCCGCCCCAGACGGCCATCGCCACCCTGGTGCAGGCGGCCGACTCCCTCTCCGGCGCGCGTCCCGGCGCCCGCAAGGAGCTCCTGGAGAACTACGTGAAGCGCCTGGAGGAGCTGGAGGGCATCGCCACCAGCTTCGGCGGCGTGTCCAAGGCCTACGCCATCCAGGCCGGCCGCGAGGTGCGCGTCATGGTCGACGCCGAGCGCGTGCCCGACGAGCAGACGTACATGCTCGTGAAGGACATCGCCGCCAAGATCGAGAACAACATGACCTACCCCGGCCAGATCCGCGTCACGGTGATCCGCGAGAAGCGCGCCGTGGGCTACGCGAAATAACGCCACGTCAAAAAGCGGCGGGAGGGGCACAAAACCCTCCCGCCGCTTTTTTTTGCCCTCCGCCCTTCGTCCTTTGCCCCCGCCGCCCACCTTTCCAGGCTTTGACGCCGCGCCGGATTTCTGCGAGCCTCGCGCGATGCGGCCGGTAGTTTCCCCGGCCCCAAACCAGAACAGGAGCCCCCATGCGCGCGATGCGGAAAAAGGAACGGGAGATCAGCCAGGAGGAGGCCGCCGCCATCCTCGACCAGGGCGAATACGGCGTGCTCTCCCTTGTGGACGCGGACAACACGCCCTACGGCCTGCCCTTGAGCTATGTTTACACGGACGGCGAAATCCTCATCCACTGCGCGCCCGAGGGCCGCAAGCTGGACATCCTGCGTCGAAATCCCGCCGTATCGTTCTGCGTTGTCGGCGAAACCACCGTGCTCCCGGAAAAATTCACCACGCGCTACGAGAGCGTCATCGCCTCCGGCGTGGCGCGTGAGCTGCCCGCCGGGGAAAAGGACGCCGCGCTCCTCGCCCTGGTGCGCAAGTACGCGCCGGAGCATGAGGAAAGCGGCGTGGCCTACATCAAAAGCGGGGGGGCCAAGGCCTGCGCCTTCGCCATCCGCATCACCGCGCTGACCGGCAAGGCCCGGCGCTGACCCGCACGGGGCGCGGGCCGCACGCGGGAACCGCAACCCCAGCCACAAAAGGCCGGGCCATAGATGCCCCTCCCGGTCTTTTTCTGCCCCCTCTCTGCCCCGTTCCCCCCTTGCCGCCCCGGGTCCAATCGCCTAGGGTTGTTTTGCTGGAGTTTGCCCAGCGCCACCATCAGTGAACAACAACCTGGACGGAGGTGCCGCATGGCCGTTGAAAGCAGAGAAAAACGCAAGGCGAAGGTCTTGGAAGTCCTCAACAAGGCGCGCGCGATGGAGCTCTTCGCCATCGCCCAGTACATGAACCAGCACTACAACCTGGACAACTTGGACTACGGCGAAATGGCCGCCAACATGAAGCTCATCGCCATCGACGAGATGCGCCACGCCGAGATGTTCGCGGACCGCATCAAGGAGTTGGACGGCGAGCCGGTCGCCCAGGGCGAGGGGTCCGTCGCCAAGGGCCAGGACGTGCGGGTGGTCTTCCCCTTCGACGCCGACCTGGAGGACAACACCATCGACACCTACAACAAATTCCTGCAGGTCTGCCGCGACAACGGCGACAACATCAGCATGAACCTGTTCCAGGCCATCATCGACGAGGAGCAGATCCACTACAACCACTTCGACAACGTGGCCCAGCACGTCAAAAACCTCGGCGACGCCTACCTCTCGCGCATCGCGGGCACCCCCTCGACCACCGGCGGCATCACCAAGGGTTTCGCCCTGCCCGGCGGCGGCGCGGCTGGCGGAGCTGGAGCGTAACACACCGGCACGCACGGGCGGGGAGCCCCCTCCCCGCCCTTTCCTCACCTCCGCCAAGCACACGCCCCTTGCCCCGCAAGGCGCCCTCGGATAAGCTCGCGCCCATGCGCATCCTTTTCCTGGGCGACATTGTGGGCCGCCCCGGCCGCACGGCCGTCAAAAAGCACCTTGCCGAGATCCGGGCGAACACGCGCGCCGACCTCGTGTTCGCCAACGCCGAAAACGCCTCGGGCGGCCTGGGCCTTTCCGGCGAGGGCGCCAAGGAGTTGCTGAACGCGGGGCTCGACCTGCTCACCAGCGGCAACCACATCTGGAAGTTCAAGGATATCCCGTCCTACATGGCGCGCGAGGAGCGGCTCATCCGCCCGGCCAACTTCCCCCCCGGCCTGCCGGGCAGGGGCCTTTGCGTGCTGCGCAAGGAGGGCCTGCCTCCGGTGGCCGTGCTGAACCTCATGGGCCGCACCTACATGACGCCTCTGGACTGCCCCTTCCGCGCGGCCGACGCGCTGCTGGCCCAGCTGGACGCCGAGGCCCCGGACGTCCGCGTGCGCCTGCTGGATTTCCACGCCGAGGCCACCAGCGAGAAGGCCGGGCTGGCCTGGTACCTGGACGGCCGTGTCAGCTCCGTTCTGGGCACCCACACCCACGTGCAGACGGCCGACGCGCGCCTGCTGCACAAGGGCACGGCCTTCATGACCGACCTCGGCATGTGCGGCCCCAGGGATTCCTGCCTGGGCATGACCATTGCGCCCATCTTGCGGAAGTTCTTGACGGCGGCCCCGGAACGTTTTGAAGTGGCCGGCGGCCCCGTGACCCTCTGCGGGGCGCTGCTCGAAATCGATGACGAAACCGGCCAGGCGCGCGACATCACGGCCTGGCGTTTTGATACGGAATAACAGCGGAGCACCCATGAACATATTCGACGAACTCACCTGGCGCGGCCTGGTGCACCAGGTTTCCGACGCCGAAGGCCTGCGCAAGTACCTCGATGCCCCGGGCCAGGCCATGTACTGTGGTTTTGATCCCACGGCCGAGAGCCTGCACATCGGCAACCTCGTGCCCCTGCTTTCGCTCGTGCGCATGCTGCGCGCCGGGCACAAGCCCATCTTCCTGCTGGGCGGGGCCACGGGCCTCATCGGCGACCCCTCCGGCAAGGACAAGGAGCGGGAACTCTCCAATCAGGCGGCCGTGCAAGCCCGCGCCGAACGCATCCGGGCCCAGATGGAGGCCTTTGTGGAGCGCAACACCGGGCAGAAGCCCCGCGTGATGAACAACTACGATTGGGTCAAGGACATGAGCGCCATCGAGCTCCTGCGTGACGTGGGCAAGCACTTCACCGTCAACTGGATGCTCGCCAAGGACTCGGTCAAGGGCCGCATCGAGCGCGAGGAGACCGGCATCTCCTACACGGAATTCAGCTACATGATCCTGCAGGGTTATGACTTCTACCACCTCTGCAAGGAATACGGTTGCAGGCTGCAGATCGGCGGCGGCGACCAGTGGGGCAACATCACCGCGGGCACGGAGCTCATCCGCAAAAAGGCCGCGGGCGACGCCTATGCCCTCACCTTCCCGCTCATCACCACGGCCTCGGGCAAGAAGTTCGGCAAGAGCGAAAAGGGCGCCATCTTCATGAGCCCCGCCCTGACCAGCCCCTACGCCTTTTACCAGTTCTGGATCAACACCGAGGACGCGGACGTGGTGAAGTTTCTCAAGTACTTCACTTTCCTCACGCAGGAGGATATCGCCGCCCTGGAGGCGGAGGTCGCCCGCGCCCCGCAGGAGCGCGCCGCCCAGAAGGCCCTGGCCGCGCAGAGCACCATCATGGTCCACGGCGAGGAGGAGCTGGCCAAGGTGCTGGCCGCCACCGACGCGCTCTTCGGCAAAGGCGACCTGCGCGCCCTGGACCACGGCACCCTGGCCGCGGCCCTGGAATCCGCGCCCGCCAAAGACTACGCGTTCGCCGCCCTGCCGGATTTGCCGCAGATTCTTGTAGACCTGAACCTCTGCCCCTCCAAGGGCCAGGCCAGAAAGGACATCCAGGCCGGAGCGGTGTCCCTGAACGGCGACAAGGTCAGCGACGCCGCGCGCGCGCTCACCGAGGACGACTTCCTGGGCGAGGTCAACGCCACGCACGGGGCGTTCGTGGTGCTGCGCAAGGGCAAGAAGAACTACGGTCTGGTGCGCTTGGGGTAGACGGGGGCAGAAGAGAGCGCCAGGGGGAGAACCTTCCTTCAGAAAGATTCCCCCCTGGCCCCCTTTCAAAGACTTCTATGGCGATGGCGCTTCAGGCGCTCGGGAGCGAAAGCGGCCTACCGCCACCACAGCTTTTCGCGGAAGAACTGAAAGAAGTAGGCGCCGCCCCAGCGGATGATCTGCAGTTTGCGCTCACCGCCGATGCGCGCGGGCTCATCGCCCGGGATCTCCGTGATTTTGAGCTTGCGCTTGGCGGCACGGACGGAAAGCAGCGGCTCCCAGCTGATCTTGGTGAAGAACAGCCGCTCGGCCGTGCGGTACGCGCCCTCGTCCATCAACTCCAGATCATGCACCATCTGCGTCTTGTACGCGCGGTAGATGACCATCGCGTCCGTGTAATGCCCGCCGTGCAGGATGTTGATCGTCTTCGTGAACAGCCAGTTCCCGAACGCCGTGACCGGATCATCGTCCTCGCTCTTGGCGTCGCCCAGGTAACGGGAGGCGATGACCATGTCGTAGCCTTCCCGCATCTTCTGGACGAGGTCAGGAATCAGCTCGGGCACGGAGTTGCCGTCCGGGCTGAAGGTCAGAATGACATCACCCGTAACAAGCGGCATGACCTCGCAATACGCGTGCCGGAAGCCCTTCTTCTTCTGGACATAGACCTCGTAGCCTTGCTCGCGCGACCACTCGATGGTGCCGTCCTTTGAGCCACCGTCAACAACGATGATCTGGTCGACCCAGTCACGCTTAATTTTCGGCATAATGGCTTTCATGCCATTGATTTCATTCAAGGTCATTACGAGGAGCGTCGTTTTCATTAGCAGTCCACAGGCAGAAGGTTTTACTGGCCTTTGAAATAGTATTTGTAGGTGATCCGTCCAGCGATCCCCACACACACGGTGATCGAAACGGCGAGCAGGAGTTGCACGAATTGCTTCGCCGCACCGTGCAGCATGATCCCGCCGGCGGCTTCACCGACATAGGCAAAGGCCAGGCAAAGCGGATAGCTCGCCACGAGCGAAGCCCAGAAATAGTGCTTGAAGGAAATCGATGTCAGCCCCAGCAGATAATTGACAGGCCCGCTCGGAAATGCCGGATTGACCCGGATGAAGGCGACAACCTGCCACTCTTTTTTGGAAATCTGGCCCATAAGCCATTGGAGGATGTTGTTGTCGAACTTCCTCGCCAAAGGCTGCCCAAGCGCGGTCCGGGCGAACAAAAAGGCGACGGTCGACCCCAGCGTGCAGCCAATCAACGTGTAAATGCTTCCAAGAAACGGCCCCCACAGAAAACCTGCGCCGAGATTCAGGGGCAGGCTCGGGATCATGAACACGACAATGAGTGCATAGGCCACAATGAACAGGACCGGCGCGGTAATGGAATTCTTCGAGATGAACAGCAGCACGTTTTCCGGGGTCAAGATGCCTATCCGCCAGTAATGCCAGGCGAATGCGGCAATACACGCATAGCCGACAAGCAGGCACAGGCGTTTTGGCCCGATGTATTTCCGGAGCGTGCCCTTGGCGGCGCCGGAAGAAGCCTGTTGCGTATTACGCAACAGCAAGGGCCACGCCGCTAGAGTTCAAGATTGTCCCTCACCAAGCTTTTCTCGGCCATGAGCTGGATATGGCGCATGGTCTCCACGCCAAACTTGCGCCGGATCATGCTCAGGTAGCGCGGATTCTTGTAGTAGGCGTCGAAGCTGTAGTCGCGGAAGGCCAGCACCTGTCCGCCGGAAAGGTACTTGGTGGGCAGCGGCAGGCAGTCGCGGCTGTACTGCGAAAAGCCGTTCCAGGTCGCCGGGAGCGGCGCGCCGGAGGCCACGGCGTCGTCATAGAGCTTCGAGCCCGGATAGGCCATGGCGGAATAGATGTTCGCCCACTCGGCGTTGATCTCCTGCATGAGGGCGTTGGTTTCCTGCATGGAGTCGTAGTCGTCCTCCGGCAGGCCGAAGATGAAGTTGGCGCAGATGTGCTGGTCCTGCGCGTAGGTCATCTCCACCACGCGCATGACCTGGTCGAGCTTGTAGCCTTTGGTCACGTCTTCGATGACGCGCTTGCTGCCGGACTCGAAGCCGTAGGCGATCCAGTTGACGCCGGCGCGCTTCATGGCGGCGAGCATGCGCTCGGAAACCGTGTTCACCCGGGCGTAGGCCCAGAAATTCAGGTCATAGCCGCGGCTGGCGATGCCGTCGCAGAGCTCCAGCACGCGCTTCTCGTTCACGGCGAACAGCTCGTCCATGATCTTGATGTTGCGCACGCCGTAGGTTGTGACGAGGAAATCGATCTCGGCCAGCACCGCGTCCACCCCGCGCGTGCGCAGGCGGTGTTCGCCGAACAGCGCGTTGATGCAGCAGAACGAGCACTGGTACGGGCAGCCCAGGCTGGTGTAAAGCGTGGCGTAGGGCTGGCGGCGCGTCACGTCGTCGAAGCAGTGCCAGTTGTGCGCGCGGTAGCGCCGCATGGGCAGCAGGTCCCAGGCGGGCATGGGCAGCGTGTCCAGGTCGGCCCACATCTCCGGCATGGCCCCGGGCACGATCTGGCCGTCCTCGCGGCGCCACAGGCCGGGAATGCCCCGGAGGACCGGGCTGGCCTCCTTCAGCGCCTCGATGAGCGGCGGCAGGGTGCGCAGGCCTTCACCCTGGATGACGAAATCAGCGGCCTCCTCGCGCAGGGAGCGCTCCGGCAGGGCGCTCACGTGCAGGCCCGTGAGGCACACGGCCATGTCCGGCGCCAGTTCCTTGATCTTGCGGGCGATGGCCCCGACCCCGGTCATGTTCATGGTCGAGGCGGAGGGGTTGTGCCCGGAGGCCATCACCACCGTGAGCAACGCGCCCCGCTCCACGGCGGACGCGGCCACCTGGTCCCAGCTGAGGCCGTCGGTCTCGGCGTCCAGAATCTCCACCCCGTAGCCCTGCCCGCGCAGATATCCCGCCAGGATCGCCGCCCAGAGCGGCGGCTCAATGGCCGTGAGGTCGTAGTCCGACAGGGAGCCGTAGATCTGCTTCTGGCTGCCGGGCTTGATGAACAGGACGTCGGGCTTGCGGGACATGGGGCTACCCTTCCACCGCGTTCAGCACGTCGCAGAGTTCGCGGATGCGTTCCGCGCTCAGGGTCGGATAGTTGCCGATGTAGTAGCCGAAGAAGTGGATGTGCTCCACTTCCGGGTAGTTCTTGTAGGCCCCGTCCGGCACGATGCCCTTCAGGTACGGCTGGCGCAGCTGGTTGCCGCCGCCCGCGCTGCCCCGGCGGAACTCGATGCCGCTTTCGCGCATGGCCGCCTCCAGGCGGCCGCGCAGGGCCTCGTCCGGCCGCCGCAGCACCAGGTTGAAGGCGTAGTTGCAGCTGCCTTCAAGGTCGAAGTCCGTGCGGTACTTGGACGGATCAATCAGGCTCAGGAAAAGTGTGAAGTTCTCGCGCCGGCGTTGGTTGCAGGTGTCCAGGCGCTTCAGCTGGCTTCTGCCCAGCACGGCGTTGATCTCGGTGCTGCGCACGTTGAAGGCCGGGAAGGCGAAGATGAAGTCCGGCGAAAGCTCCGGGTTCTCGCGCGCGTAACGCGCCTTCGTGTCCGCGCTTTCGGCCTCGCGCACCATGCCGTGGGACCGGAACATGCGGATGGCGTCGTAAAAGGCGTCGTCGTTGGTGCAGACCATGCCGCCCTCGACCGTGCTCATATGGTGCGCGAAATAAAAGGAGAAGTTCGAGGCCAGGCCATAGGAGCCGAGCTTCTGGCCCTTGAAGGTCGCCCCGTGCGACTCGCACACGTCCTCGATGAGCGGAATGTCGCGGCGCTTCAGCTCGGCCAAGAGCCGGTCGGACAGGCCATTAAAGCCCTGCACGTACGTCAGGAACACGGCGCGCGTCTTGTCCGAGAGCTTGGCGAGGACCTGCTCCTCGTCCATGCACAGGGTGCGCGGGTTGATGTCCACAAACACGGGCGTGAAGCCGTTTTGCAGCACCGAGGCGATGTCCGACACCCAGGTGAGCGTGGGCACGATGACCTCGCCCCCGCCGTACAGGTGCTTGAGCGCACCCATGGTGATGAGGTTGGCCGAGGCGCCGGAGTTCACGAACACGCTGTGCCTGACGCCGAGCCACTCCGACCATTCGCGCTCCAGGGCGCGCACGTTCTCGGACTGCGTGAGCCGGGGCATGCCCTGCAAAAACGCGATGAGCCCGTCCAGATCCTGCCGGGTGACATTGTCTTCCATCAGCGGCCATTTAAACGCCATGAAAACCTCGCGGAATTATTTCTGTTGCAGGTACCAATCGTAGGTGCGGCGCAGGCCGTCGGCAAAGGAAACCTTGGGCGCCCAGCCCAGCGCCGCCAGGCGCGTGGAATCCAGCACCTTCACCGGCATGCCGTCCGGCTTGGAGACGTCATAGGTGAGCGCGCCGGAGAATTGCGTGATCGCCTTGAGCATCTCCGCCAGTTCGGCAATGGACACCGCGGAGCCGGAGCCGATGTTCAGCGGCCCGTCCCAGCTGTGCCCCTGCATGAGGAACACCGCGGCGTCGGCCACGTCGTCCACGTAGAGAAACTCGCGCCGGGCCTTGCCCGTGCCCCAGATGGACAGCTCCGCGCCGCCGCTGGCGGCCGCCGCGCGCAGGCGCGCCATGAGCGCGCCCACCACATGGGAATTCTCCGGGCTGAAGTCGTCGCCGGGGCCGAAATAGTTCGTCGGCACCGCGATGTTGAAGTCGGCCCCGTGCTGCTGCCTGAGCGCCCGGCAGAGCTCCAGCCCCGCCAGCTTGCTCACCGCGTAGGCCAGGTTCGTGGGCTCAAGCGGCGAGGCGTACAGGCTCTCCTCGCGGATGGGCTGGGCCGCGTCCTTGGGGTACACGCAGGAGCTGGCGAGGTACAAAAGTTTTTTGACGCCAAAGCGGTGCGCCGCGTGGAGGACGTGGGTGGCCGAAAGCAGGTTGTCGAGGATGAGGTCCGCCGGGGCGCGGCGGTTGAGCCCGATGCCCCCGGCCTTCCCGGCCGCATAGACCACCCAGCTTGGCTGCTGGGCCTCGAAAAAGGCGTCCACGGCGCGCTGGTCGCGCAGGTCCGGCTCCAGGGCCGAGGGCAGGCAGGCCTGCCCGGCCTGGGCGAAGGCGCGCAGGATGGACGCCCCAAGGGCCTTGCAGCCGCCGGCGACAAAGATCTTCGGCGCGCTGTTCATGCGCCGCGCACCGCCTTCAGGATGCCCTGCTTGATGTCGTCCTTGCCGATGTAATAGGCCCGCTCCAGGGTGTAGCCGCTGGGCGTGGGCAGGTCCGGATTGGCCACGCGCACGATGGGCGCCCTGAGGGAGGAGAAGCCCTTCTCCGCCACCATGGCCGCGATCTCGGCCGTCACGCCGCCGGTCTTCCAGCCCGTGTCCGTCACCACCAACCGGCCGGTGCGCGCCACAGACTCCAGAATGAGCGCTTCGTCGAGCGGCCTGAGGGTGCGCGGGTCGATGACCTCGGCCTCGATGCCCTCCTCCGACAGTTCCTGGGCGGCGGCGTAAGCCTCGACCACCAGGTGCGACACGGCGACCACGGTGACGTCGCGCCCCTTGCGGCGGATCACCCCCTTGCCGATGGGCAGGGTGTACGGCGCTTCCGGCACCAGGCCGCGCTGCTTGAAATTCATGCGGTGCTCGATGATGAGCACGGGATTATTGTCCGCGATGGCCGCGAGCATGAGCCCCTTGGTGTCGTAGCAGGTGGCGGGCATGATGAGCTTCAGGCCCGGCACGTGGTTGAAAAGCCCCTGCAGGGCTTGGGAATGCTGCGCCGCCGAGCCCCAGCCGCGGCCGATGCAGGCCCAGAACACCAGCGGAACGCAGGCCGCGCCGCCAAACATGTAGTGCCACTTGGCCGCGTGGTTCACCAGTTGGTCCATGGCCAAAAGCAGGAAATCCGGACGATTGTGGAAGTAGACGGGCCGCATGCCGCCCAGGGCCGCGCCCACGGCCACGCCGGAAAGCGCGGTCTCAGCCAGGGGCGTATCGAACACGCGCTCCGCCCCATATTTCAGGTGCAGATCCCGCGTGGCCCCGAACATGCCCGAGGGGTCGTCCACGCCCTGCCCCATGACGAACACGCGCGGGTCAAGGCCAAGGGCCTGCGAAAGCGCTTCGTTGATGGCCTCGGCGTAGGAGACGCGGCGGCCGTCCCGGTTGTCGGGCAGGCCCTCGATCTGGAAATCCGGCTCGTTGGTGTCTGGCTTGATGCGCGACCAGGGCATGGGCTACTCGCAGAAAAGGTTTTTAAGGAGGGCATCGGCCGCGGGCAGCGGGCTCTGCCGCGCGAACGCGAACGCCGTGTCGATCTCGGCGGCCAGTTCCGCCTCCAGCTCCGCAAGCCCGGCCTCGGAGAGAAGCCCCTGGGCCAGCAGCGTCCGCTGGTACGCGCACACGGGGCAGCGCGCGCGCCAGGCCTCGACTTCCGCCGGATCGCGGTAGCCCTTGGGGTCCTGCTGCAGACAGCCGGCATGCCCCAGGATGCGGTAGGTCACGCACTCGATGAAGGACGGCCCCTCGCCAGCGCGCGCGCGCGCCACGGCCTTGGCCATGGCGGCAAAGACCTGCTCCGGCTCGTTGCCGTCGATTTTGGCCGTGAACAGCCTGTCGCCAGCGCCCGCATGGAAGACATTGTCGCCGCTGTGGCGCGTGGCCGTGGGCGAACACACGGCCCAACCGTTGTTCTCCATGACGTAGACCACGGGCAATTGTTTCAGCAGCGCGAAATTGAGCGACTCATAAAACGTGCCCTCATCGGCCGCGCCGTCGCCGAAAAAGACCACGCTCACGTTGTCCAGGCCCCGCATCTTGAAGGCCAAGCCCTGGCCCGTGCCGATGGGGATGCCGCCGCCCACGATGGCCGAAGTGCCCATGTTGCCGTGCGCCACGTCCACCAGGTGCATGGATCCGCCGTACCCGCCGGAGCAGCCCGTGGCCTTGCAGAACAGCTCGGCCATCATGGCGTTCAGGTCGCCGCCCTTGGCCAGGTAGTGCCCGTGGCTCCGGTGGTTGCTGTTCACCGCGTCGTCATCGCGCAGGCAGGCGCAGACGCCGGCGGCGATGGCTTCCTGCCCGATGTACAGATGCACCGGCGTCTTCATCTCGTCTTGCATGTACTCGGATTCGATGCGCTCCTGCACGCGGCGGATGCGCAACATGGTGCGGAATAATTGGAGCTTTTCCTCAGCGGTCGGAAGCATTGCTCAGTCCTTCAGCGTGCCAAGTTCCCGGAAGCTCTGGATGCTGCGGTTCCGGTGGTCGCGTTCGCTCTGCCGGTAGTCGGCGGTCTGCGGCTCGTAGAAAATGATCTGGCTGCCATCGCGGCAGAAGGTGAACGGCACGTGCAGCAGCTCGGAGAGCTCCTCGCGCACGCGCTCCCGCGCCGAGGGCGGCACGAAGAGCAGCAGGAAGCCGCCGCCGCCGGCGCCGATGAGCTTGCCGCCGATGGCCCCGTTCTCCTGCGCGCGGGTGTAGAAATCGTCCACCACGCCGTTGGAGATGTTCGGGCTCAAGGAGCGCTTGGCCTTCCAGGCCTCGTGCAGCAGTTCGCCGAAGCCGCAGATGCAGCGGTTGCTCTGCATCAGCTTGATGCCGTCGTCCACCATGTTGTGCATGGTGCGCAGGAGCTGCTCCTTGGCGCCGAGGTTCTCCACATAGGTCTGCGCCACGTCCGAGGCCGTGCGCATGATGCCCGTGTAGAAAAGCATGAGGTGGTCCGAGAGTTCGGTCAGGCGCGAGCGCGAAAGCGTCAGCGGCCGCACCTCGATCTCCCCGTCGCGGTGGAAGATGATGTGGTTGAACCCGCCGTAGGCCGCCGCGCACTGGTCCTGCGAGCCCACGGTCTCCTTGATGAGATTCTGCTCGATATGGACGGCCTCGCGCGCCAGCTGCTCCTTGGTCGGCATCTGGCCCTTCAGGGCGTAGAGCGCGTGCAAGAGGCCCACCGTGAAGGAGGAGCTGGAGCCCATGCCACTGCGCGCCGGCAGGTCGCCGTCGTGGTGGATCTCGACGTTGCGGTTCAGGTTCATGAAGCGCAGCGTCTCGCGGATGGCCGGGTGCTTCACCTCGTCAATGGTCTGGCACTGCTCGATCCGGGAGTAGACCGCGCGGATCTTGTGCTCAAAAAACGGCGGCAGGTGGCGCAGGGTGATGTAGCAAAATTTGTCGATGGCCGTGGAGAGCACCTGGCCGCCGTGTTCACGGTACCAGCCGGGATAGTCGGTGCCGCCGCCAAAAAAAGAGACGCGGAAAGGGGTTCTGCAGATGATCATGTATGCTCCGCACCGCCGGTGTCCCGGGAGGCCAGGATGGATTCGATGGTCTGGGCGGCTTCAAGCAGGCTCGCCGAGACATGGTGCGGGCGGCAATCGCCCGCTTCGACATGCGCCGCGCCGTAGCCCGTTGTCACGAGAATCGCCGTGGCGTTCACTACCAGACCAAGGTCAACATCACAAGGCTTATCGCCAATGACAAAGCTCCGGCGCGGGTCAAGCCCCAGCTCGAGGCAGGCCCGCTCAATGAGCCCTGGCAGCGGCTTGCGGCAGGCGCAGGCCTCGTCCGGCGCGTGGGGGCACACATAGAGCGCGTCCAGGCGCACGCCTTCGGCCTCCAGAAGCTCCATGAGCCGCCCATGCACCCGCTCCACGTCGCCACGGCTGAAGTAGCCGCGCCCCACCCCGGACTGGTTGCTCACCAGCACGAGCCGCAGACCCAGCGCACGCATGCGCTTGAGCCCCGCGACCACGCCGGGCAGCAGTTCCACCCCGGCCGGATCGTGCAGGTAGTGCTTCTCCTTGATGACCGTGCCGTCGCGGTCCAGGAACACCGCCGCGCAGGCGCTTGCGGACGCCTCGCCCAGCAGGAAGCGCCCGGCCGAGGCATAGGATTCCGGCGTGCCGATGTCCAGGAACCGCGCCTGCACCTTGCTGGCGCACAGCGCGCCCCTAGCCGCCAGGGCCGGGAACACGTCCTGCTCAATGGACGCGGCCTGGCCGGCGGCGACGCCCGCGAGGCTCTGCGGGCGCAGCAGGTAGATGCCCGCGCTGATGAAGCCAGGCCCGCCCCGCCCCTTCTCCACGAAGCCCGTCACCTTCTCCGCCGCGTCCACGGCCACGCTGCCATAGCGCGCCGCGTCGTCCACGGGTGCCAGCAGCAGGGCCCCAAGCTCCCCGCGCCCTTCGAACCAGCGCAGGAATGCTCCCAGGTCGGCGTCGGTGAGGGAGTCGCCGTTGATGGCCAGCGCCAGGCCGGACGGATGGCGCGAAAACGCCAGCTTGAGCGCGCCGCCGGTGCCCAGGGGGGCGTCCTCGCGGGAATACAGAAGCGCCATTCCCCGGTACGTCGCGCCGAGGAAGGACTCCAGCTGTTCCGCCATGTGCCCGGTGCAGAGCACCACGCGCTTGAGGCCGGCCCCGGCCAGGGTATCCAGCAGATGGTAGATGTAGGGTCGGCCAAGGATCTCGGCCAGGGCCTTGGGGCGGTCGGCCACGACCTGGCGCAGGCGGGTTCCGAACCCGCCCGCCAGGATGTACGCCGTGACTGCGTCGAAGCCGGGCATGCGCCTAGACGTTCGCGAAGCGGTTGGGCTTCAGGATCTTGTAGCCCTTGAGCAGCTCCACAATGCCCATGTCGAGGGAGTTGTCCGGCGTCCAGCCCAGGCCCTCGATCTTGTCGTTGCTGACGAGGTAGTCGCGCTTATCCGGATCCTCGCCGATGGCCGCGGAATGGATGTAGAAGTCGGGCACGTACTGCTTGATCTTCTCGGCCAGCTGGCGCTTGGTCAGGTTGGCGGAGGACAGGCCCACGTTGTACGGCTGCCCCTTCATCTTCTCGTAGTTGTCCATGCCGAACATGAAGGCCTTGGCCACGTCGCGCACGTGGATGTAATTGCGGCGGAAATGGTCCTCGAACAGGATGACGCTCTTGTCCTTGAACGCCCGGTAGGTGAAGTCGTTCACCAGGAGGTCCATGCGCATGCGCGGACTCATGCCGAACACCGTGGCTAGGCGGAAGGTGATGGCGCTGCCCTTGTCGAGGAAGGCCTTCTCGATCTCCACCTTGGTCACGCCGTAGGACGAGATGGGCCTGAGCGGCGACTCCTCGGTGCAGTAGGCGTCCTTCTCGCCGATGCCGTAACCGGAATTGGTGGTGGGAAAGATCACCAACTGGTCCTTGCTCGTGGCCTTGACCATGTTCAGGTGCGCCTCGCGGTTCACCATCTCCGTCAGCGTCGGGTTGAGCTTGCAGGCTGGCGCGCCGACAATGGCCGCCAGCGGGATGATCACGTCGTGCTTCGCGATCAGGCCGTTGATCAGGCTGTGGTCGCAGATGTCGCCCTTGACGAACTCGAAACCCGGGTGGGCGCAGCAGTCCAGAAGCACGTGCTGGCCGTGCATGAGGTTGTCGAGCGCCGTGACCTCATACCCCTTGGCCAGAAGCAGGGGGATCAGGGTGGAGCCGAGGTAGCCCGCGCCACCAGTGACAAAGACTTTCCGTGCCATATGTTCTCCATGCGGTTGTTCGCAGCGCAGACATTCCTGCGCCGACAGTGAAATTTAAATCAAACGAGGGGGGCTCCAGCGCGGAACCCGACCCCCAGAGGTAGAAGCAATCGCAGACAGCCGCGCATGCCATACACGCACTCCGCGGTTTTTGGAACCCGTCCGGCCCGCCCTTTGCGGCTGGGCCTTTGCGGGCGCGCGGAGCCAGAGCGGCGCGTGGCGGAGGGCAGCCCCTTGCCGAGACGAACGGGCAGGAGGGCTCAGCCTTTCCTGCGGCGTCCTTCCGCATCCGCGGACTTGATGGCCGCGAGCACGGCCTCCGGGCTCACGCCGCCCTTGATGTTGTGGATGGTTTCCCCCGGGGCGCAGGCCTGGCGCGCCACCGCCATGAGCTGTGCCTCCGTGGGGTCCGCAAGGCCGATATCCGCGAGGCAGACGGGCAGGCCCACGGACTGGCAGAAGTCATAAACCCTGGAGATCATGTCCGCGGGGCGGTTGGTCAGTTGCAGCAGCGCCAGGGTGCCCAGCGCGACCTTTTCGCCGTGCCAGTACGTGTGCGTTTCGGGCAACGCGGTGAACCCGTTGTGGATGGCGTGGGCGCCGGACAGGCCGCCGCTTTCAAAGCCCAGGCCGCTCAACAGGGTGTTCGCCTCGATGATGCGCTCAAGCTCGGGGCTGACCCTCTTGCCTTCGCAAGCCTTTTTCGCGGCAAGCCCATCGGCCAGAAGCGTGTCAAAGCACAGGCGCGCCAGACCCAAAGCGGTCATGGTGCCGGCGCGGCCGCTCATGTTCCTGGCCCCGCTCTCCCGGCAGTCCTCCGCCTCGAACCAGGTGGACAGCGCGTCGCCCATGCCCGAGACGAGAAACCGGACCGGGGCGTTGGCGACCACCTCGCTGTCCACCAGCACCACATCGGGGTTGCGCGGCTGGAGCAGATAGCGCTTGAAGGTCCCCTCGGGCGTATAGATCACCGACAAGGCGCTGCACGGGGCGTCGGTCGAGGCGATGCTCGGGGCGACCACCACCGGCAGCCGCAGGGCATGCGCCACGGCCTTGGCGGTATCCAGGGACTTGCCGCCGCCAACGCCGATAATGACATCGGCCCGGATCTGTCTGGCCCTGTCGGCCAGGCGGTCGATCTCCTCATCGCAACATTCGCCCCGGAAGGCCTCCTGGGTCAGCTCCAGCAGCATCTGTCCGGCCAGGGCCTTTTCCACAAGCGGCCGCGCGGATCCGGAAACAACGGCCAGCGCCCGTCTCCCCAGCCGTGCGGCCTCTTCGCACAGCACGGATAAGGCCCCAGCGCCCTGGACATAGCGGGCGGGGAAAATCGAGGTCATGAGCATGGGCGATCTCCTCTGGTCGAAGCGAATACACTGTTGGACCGCAGGACGCGCGGACGCGCCTGGCGCTTTCCGCGACCACTGGCGGCCTGTGCGCGCCGCCGAGAGTTCGCTGTAGCAGTTTTGGCCGAAAATCCAAAGAGTGAATACACGCCCGGCTTGGCGAACGAAAAAGCCCCGGGTTTCCCCGGGGCTTTCCTGTGGCCGCCGCCCTTTTGGCCCAGCGACCCTGGCGGCGAACGGCGGCGGCGCTTGCCGCTTTCCGCTAGCCTTTGCAGCGGTGCTTCAGGTTCATGCCTTCCTTGATGAAAATCACCGCCTCGGCGATGTTCGTGGAGAGGTCGCCGATGCGTTCCAGATGGCGCGAGGCCATGATCACATGCACCCCACGCTCCACGATGCGCGTCTCGTCCACCATCGTGTTGATGGCTTCCTTGAGCACCTTGAGGCAGAGCTCGTCGGCGCGGTGGTCCATGGCGCAGATTTCGCTGGCCAGGGCCGTATCCTCTTCCACCAGCGCGCGAACGGCCTTGCTCAGCATGTCCTGCACGTGGGCGCAGAGCTGGGACATGCGCGGGTTGGCGGGCATGGACTGGCGGGTGGACAAAAAGAGCGACCGGTGCGCCAGGTTCACGGCCTCGTCCCCCACGCGCTCCAGGTTCATGGTGATGCGCATGGAGCCGATGATGAGCCGCAGATCGCTGGCCATGGGCTGGTCCAGCGCCAACAGCTCCAGGTTGAAGGCGTCGATGGCGTCTTCCATCTCGTTGATGGCCATGTCGTTCATGACCACGCTTTCAGCCAGATCTGTGTCGCCCTCCAGATAGGCGCGGCAGGCGTGCTGCACGGCCTGCTCGGCCAACGCGGCCATGCGCAGGAGGAGCATCCGCAGCTCTTCGAGTTTGTGAGTGAAATGACTGCGCTGCTGCATGATGATTCTCCCCCTAGCCGAAACGGCCGGTGATGTAGTCTTCGGTCTGGCGGTTGCGCGGCTTGGTGAAGATGGTGCGCGTGTCGCCTTCCTCGATGAGTTTGCCCAGATAGAAGAAGGCCGTGCGGTCGGAGACGCGGGCGGCCTGCTGCATGGAGTGGGTGACGATGATGATGGTCAGGTCGCGCTTAAGTTCATGGATCAGGTCCTCGATCTTCTGGGTGGCGATGGGGTCGAGCGCGCTGGCGGGCTCGTCCATCAGCAGCACCTCGGGCCGCACGGCCAGCGCGCGGGCGATGCACAGCCGCTGCTGCTGACCACCGGAAAGCCCCAGGGCGGAGGATTCCAGGCGGTCCTTCACCTCGTCCCACAGGGCCGCGCCACGCAACGAGGACTCAACGCCCGCATCCAGCACGCGCTTGTCGCTCACGCCGTTCACGCGCAGGCCGTAGGCCACGTTTTCATAAATGGTCTTGGGAAAGGGGTTCGGCTTCTGAAAGACCATGCCGATGCGCCGGCGCAGGGCCACCACATCCACACCGGGCGCATGGATGTCCTCGCCGTCGAGGGCCAGCACACCACTGACGCGCGTTCCGGGGATGAGGTCGTTCATGCGGTTGATGCAGCGCAGAAAGGTGCTCTTGCCGCAGCCGGACGGCCCGATGAGCGCCGTCACCTGGTATTTCTCGAAATCGAGGCTCACCTGGTGCAGGGCATGAAAAGCGCCGTAATAGAAATCGAGTGATTGCGAGGTTACTTTGATATCGGGCATGTACGTCTCCGTGGGGGTAGCTGTCGGAGGACCGCAGGGACGCGGCCGCGTGCAGCAGTTGGAGATTTACGCACCAGAAGCGACGTACGGGACACAGCCTTGTGACGATTCGGTTACAAGACAGGCCGAAAAGACGGTTAGCGCGCCAACCGCACCGCCAGGGGAATGGTGATAAAAACGCCGTCGGGTCCGGTCGTAATCTTGGGCTCAACGGCAGGCAGCACCGCGCCGTCGCGGAATTCAACGGCCAGGCGCAGGCGGTCCGGGTGCTCGCCCACGATGATGTTCTTCACGGGGCCGGTGTCGAAACGCAACACATGGTCGCCCTTCTTGCGCCATTCCCCATGCAGGTCGATGGCGAGCTTGCGCGGTTCGGCCTGGTTGAACCAGGTGACGTGGCTCACGGCGGCGTTGGTCGCGGCATGCAGGGAAATGCCCTGCTCCTCGAAGGTGGCGTTCAGGTCGCCCACCCACTGGCCGTCCGCGGGCAACGGCGCGGCGGAACCCGCGGCGGTGGCCGCAGCGGGCATGACCGAAGCCTTGGGATCCAATTTAGGCGGCTCTGGCTTGGGCGGGGCGGGCTTGGCCAGGGCGGACGTGGATGGGGTGGACTTGGGGGCCGGCGCCTTGGCCGCTCCGGGCGCAGTGTCGCTTCCGGCATCGACGCTGGCGACGGGCTCGCGCTTTTCCTTCCGCTTCGCCGCGGGCTTGACCGGCTTGGCCGGAGCCGCGCCGTTCTTCGTGGAGGGGGTGACCCCCTTGCGCTCGGGCTGGGAGGTGGCGTTGGAGGCGGCGGCAGGCGCGGTCTTGCCGGGGACCGCCTTTTCGGGCGTGTCGCCCGAGGGCTTGGCCGCAACGGATTTGGCGGGCGCAGGCTTGGCCACGTCCTGATCCTGCACGTCGCCCAGAGGCGAGATGCGCACGGTCTTTTCCACCGGCATGCGCACCTCATATTCCGCAGCGAAACCAGACCCCGCGGTCACCCCGCACGCCAGGACCGCCACAGCGGTCAGCGCCGCAAGCCTGCTCCCAAAATATTTGCGCACTTCGCTCATGCCCTGCTCCAAACTGTCTTTTTCGGCACCCTACACAAAATGCCGGGCAGAGCAAAGCCCGCTTACAGCCCGTCCCAGAAATCGCACAGCCGCCCGGCCACTTTTTCCTCCGACCAGCACTCTTCGATGAACCGCCGCGAGGCCTCGCCCCTGGCGCGGCAGAACGCCATGTCCCCGGCCAGTTCGCGCAGGCGCGCGGCCAATTCTTCCGGGCTGCGCGCCAGAAGCCAGGGCAGGGACTCCGGGGCGTCGGGTACGCCCGCGAACTCCGCAACATGCGCGCGGTTCCAGTCGTCCAGCCCGGCGATGACCGCGAGCCCCTGGCTCAGGCCCTCCAGGCTGCTGACGCCGTAATAGCCCTGCATGTGGTCGAAGAGCACGTGCGCCGCGCGCTTGCGGGTCAGGCACTCCTGGTGCGGCACGTTGTCGATGAGGTCCAGCGCCAGATCCAGCCCCGCCTCGCGCAGCTTAAGCGCCACGGCAAGCAGCTCGTCCGTGTTCTTGAGATCCTTGCGTGTGGGCGAATGCGCGACCAGAAGCGGACCCGACCACGCGCGCGCAGCCGGGCGCAGCAACGGCTCGTCCTGGTGCACGAGGTTCGGCTGCCAACGCGCCTCCGGCATCATGCGCTTCAGGTCCGGAGTGCTCACCAAGAGGTTCCTGCGCCCCAAAGCGCGATATTTTGTCCGGAAGCGCTGCGGGTCGGAGCGGAAATCGTGGTGGCCATGCTCGTGGTGCACAATGGCTTTGCCCGCCAGATAGTCGGCGGGAAGAAATGGCCCCAGGCGCAGGTTCTCGTCGGCCGTCATGTGGAAATGCAGCACATCGCTGGCCTTGAGCAGCCGCTCCAGCTCGTCCAGCCCTGCGACGTCCAGGTCGGGCACGTGCAGGTCCTTGGGCCAGGAGTGGGTGTAGCGCGTCTCCAGGGTGACGATGCGGCAGTGATGCCGCCCCAGCCGGTTCACGGCCCGGCAGAAGCCGATGCCCGTGCCCGCCGGATCGTTCACCGCGATCATGAGGATGTTCATTTGCCGCTCTCGACCGCCTTGAGTTCGGCGGCGCGGTCCCGGCCCAGGTCGAGCCCCCCGAGCCCGCGTTCCGGCAGGAGCAGCTCCATGCGGCGCAGACGCTCAAGCCGGGCCACGGGCCCCGCGCCGCTGGACGACAGGACAAAGGTCAGCACATGCCCGCCGCGCAGCCTGTCCCGGGTCAGGAAATGCCAGTGCCAGCCGGGCACGCCCAGGCCGCGCACAAAGGCCGGGCCGCGCAGTCCCACCAGCGTGCCGCGCACGGACGTGAAGTGGAACACGGCCTGCTCTTTGGCCACCTCGGCCAAGGGCCGGTAGGGGGGCGATTGGCGTGGGACGCTGCGAGCGGTGAGCGTCTCAAAAACGGCATCGAGGCGCACGGCGGCGAAACAGTTGGCGTCGCCCACAGCGGTGTTGAGACTGGCCTCCACGGCTTTGAGATCCGCGCCCGGCGTGAGCGGGCAGCTTACGTCCGGGGCGAAGCGCGTCACCTGCGCGAAGGGGGTGGTCAAGTTGTCGGGGGCCTTGCGCACCTGCCCGCTCGACAACACCTGGTAGACCACGCCATCAAGCACCACCATCTCGCCATCCAGGGCGTCAAAGGTGCCGAGGCCGAAATCGCCTTGCCGCCGCAGTTCGCCAAGACTCATGGAGCCGTCGTAGCCGCCCGCGAGCAGGGCATCGATGACGCCGACCTGCACCAGTTCCGCGGATTTCGGCCCGGCGCTGCGCGGCGGCGCGGCGGCCAGGGCCAAACTCCAGCAGGCGAGGACCAGCACGGAGCCAAGTAAAAAGCGTATGGAATTTCGACGCATGTCCCTACTCCCTGCCCGAGCGGTTCAAAAGTTTCACCCACACATCCCCGGTGTGGGTGAGAAAATGCAGCTTGCGGCCCTGGCTGCCGCCGACCTGCGCCTTGGTGATGGGCACGCTGTGCGTCATCAGCCACTGGCGCACCGCGCGCAGGTTTCGACCGCCGATGTCGTACAGGTTGGTGCGCTCCGTCCCGCCCATGAGCCCGGAAGCCCCGCCAAAGACCTTCACCACCAGATTGTTCTGGGGCACCTTCAGCTTCAGCATGCTCGAATACAGGTTCTCCAGGGCCGTGTCGACAAAGCGGCACACCTGCGGCTCGCGCGTGGCGTGCTTAAAACTGGCGCTGTCCGGCAAAAACGCGTGACAGATCGCGCCGATCCCCCGCGTGGGGTCGCACATGGTCACGGCGACGCAAGAGCCGAGGACGGTGGTGACAAGGGTGGGGCGTACCCCGAGAAAGCAGTCGCCCGTCTGCAAGAATACCTTGGGGTACTGGTCAAGATCCTGCACGGGTGGTCGCTCCAGAGTCACGCCAACTGTAAATTACGTAGTCATCATCGTCCCAACTGCACAGTAAGTCAACCGACTCTACAATTGAGAACGACTATCGGACGTCAAAATCAGTCGCGCTGCTCGTTGAAGCGGATGTGGAAGGCCGCAGCGTAAAAATAATGAAAAAAGTCAACATATTCCAGGTGAATATGCTTCGGAACCGCGATGCGCGCCGGGGCGAAGTTGATGATGCCCTTGATGCCCGCGCCTATAAGGTAGTTGGCGGCGCGCTGCGCGCGTTCCGGCGGGGTCGTGATGACGCCGATCTCCAGGCCCAATTCCTTGACCTTGGCGGGCAGTTGGCGGGAGCACACGATCTCCATGCCTTCCACAACCTCGCCGATCTTGTACGGATCGCAGTCGAAGGCGCCGCGGATGACGAAGCCCTTGCGGGAGAATTCACGGTGGCGCAGAAGGGCCCGGCCCAGATTGCCCACGCCCACAAGGGCGCAGTTCCAGGCGCGGTCGATGCCGAGCGAACGTTTGATGGAGCTGATGAGGTCCTGGACGTAGTAGCCGACCCCGCGCACGCCGAACTCACCAAAATAGGCAAGGTCCTTTCGGATTTGCGATGAGTTCACCGAGCAGGCCTCAGCGAGGCGCTCGGAGGACACGACATCGGTTCCTTCGCGCTTAAATTCCGACAGCACCTGGATATAGGTGGCCAGTCGGGCGATGGTGGCCTTGGGGATATGCTCGCTCTTCACGGCCATTCCAGAACGCTGATGGTGATTTGTGAAATTCTGAACAGGTTTCCCGGAAAAAAGGAGGCCCGCAGGCCTCCTTGATTCCGAAAGAAACGTGAACTAGGCGCCCAGGGGCTTCACGAAAAGCAGGATCAGGTTGACGACCAGGGCGTAAATGGCCAGGGACTCGATGAAGGCCAGGCCCAGGATCAGGGTAACGGTGATTTTGCCACCGGCTTCGGGATTGCGGGCGGTGCCTTCGCAGGCGGCCTTCAGGCCCAGGCCCTGAGCGATACCGCAGAGGCCGGCGGCGAGGCCCATGCCCATGGCGGTGGCCCAAGCGGCAACGGGACCCACGGCGGCGACGGCGGCGCCGTCAGAAGCGAAAGCGGCGGAAGCGCAGAGAACCATAGCCAGAGCCATCAGAAGAGACTTACGCATAGCAATGTACTCCTAAAGGTATGATGTTGTGGTCAAACGACCATTTCCCCAGGTTTAGTGCGCGTGCTCCAGCGAGCCCTTCAGGTAGATCATCGTCAGCATGAAGAAGATGAAGGCCTGAATGGTCTTGCCCAGGATGAACAGGAAGTACATGGGCAGGGTGCCCAGCACCGGAGCCAGCACGAAGAGCAGCACCAGGACGATTTCCTCGCCGCGGATGTTGCCGAAAAGACGGAGCGTGAGCGAGAGGGGGCGGGCGATGTGGCTCACGGTCTCCAGAATGAGCATGAGCGGAGCCAGCGCGGGCATGGGGCCCATGAAATGTTTGATGTAGCCGAAGCCCCATTTCTTGATGCCGATATAATTGTAGTACAGGAACACGCAGACAGCCATGGCGGCGTTGGTGTTCACGTTGGCCGTCGCGGCGTCGCAGCCGGGAATGAGGCCAATGTAGTTCATCACGAGGATGAAGATGAAGAGCGTGCAGAGGAACGGGAACACACGACGGCCTTCTTCGCCGATGTTGGTCACCGTAAATTCTTCAAGGCCGCCAATGACGGTCTCGAACACGTTCTGCATCCCGCCCGGCACCAGCTGCAAACGCCCGCGGAGCATCATGGAGCAAGCAAAAAGAATAAGCATCGCCAGCCACATGTAGTACACGTGCGGCGGCAGATGAAGACCCAGCGAGTGGTCGAGGATCTCGGAGAAGATCAACGGTTCCGGAAGTCCTGCAGCCATGAGTTTAAGCCTCCTTCCCATCCCCCGTGACGGGGACCTTGTGCCTGATCTGAAGGACGCCCCACAGTGCGGCGTTTGCCAACACGGTGGAGAGCCCGGCCAAAAGCCCGTAAACCGAAGCCCCCGCCCAGGCGACAAGCCCGGCGATGGCGACCGCGGTCAATGCCAATCTTCCGTAAAAGAGCGTCAGCAGCGTAAACATGGCGCCCTGCCTCACCTGCACCAGCTCCTGCGCGGCCTTGGAAAGCCACCAGAAGTTGAAGCTGATGATGAGTGCGCCGGCACCGAACGAGAGCCCCCAATTGGCGAACCCCGTCACCAGACACGCAATCGCCGTGCAACCGGCGGCCAGAAGGATCTGGTTGCGTATCAGCCTGCGCGCCTCCGTCAGGGCGAACCCGCGACGGAACAGCATGGCGTCGATTCTCTGAACAAGCGTTTTCAGCATGAAGCCTCGTCACCCCGGCCCCGGCATGGGCCCGGTCTACTTCCCCGGACCAGGACCACCCGTCCCGGCGTCCTCCTCATCCTTTTTCTGGATGCGCTTGGCTTCCAGAAAGACATCGCGGAACCCAGCCACAATGCCCAGAAGAAGAAACAACACCAACAGCCACGGACTTGTCCCCAACCACTTGTCGAGGAAGTACCCCATGGCCAGGCCGATGAAGGTGGAAACCACCAGCTGAAGACCAATGGTCCCCGCGGTGGACAAAAGCTCCATTGCGCCAGAAGGCTTGCCCTGATTGGGAAAGAACATCATTCACCCCGAACGGTCCGCGTGTCGGCCCTGCGGCCGGGACGTTCATTTCTTCACAAGGAGAAGTAGCTAGCACAACCCCCCGGGGCAGTCAATGCGGTTCGCCTTGACGGCCATGCATTTTTCCACTTTTCTCCCCGGGTACGGCCTTTGACCGGGACGCCTTTTAGTGACAATCCGCCCGGAAGCCAGTACAGATGATGGTGCGAAACATGCGCTCCCGCGCATCCACATTTTAGCATGGACAGAGCATGACCAAAAAGACACCGTTGATTCCTCCCCGCACGGCCACCCCGCTGGCGCCGGAAAAACTCAGAAATCGCCTGGATCCCTCGGTCCTGCCCTATGAGGACAGCCGCGCCGTGCCCAAGAAGAACGGCCAGGGAGGCTTCCAGCCCCGGGCCATCCAGGCCCTCGGCATGGCGCTCATGATCTCCGGCCTGGAGTACAACGTCTTCGTCGCCGGCGAGCCCGGCCTGGGCCGCACGCATTTCGTTCGGCACTTTCTGGCCCCGGAGGCCGCCAAGCGCCCCACTCCCTCCGACTGGCTCTACCTGCACAATTTCGAGGACGAGGACCGGCCCCTCGCGGTCTCGCTGCCCGCGGGCCAGGGCCGCGCCTTCAAGACCGGTCTCGCCAAGGCTTTGGCCGACGTGCGCCAGACCATCGCCGCGACCTTCGACGAGGACGCCTACCGCCACAAGCACGAGACGCTTTTCAAGCGCTTTTCCGCCAAGCGTGACAGCATCTTCAACAAGATGGAGTCCATGGCCCGCACCAAGGGCTTCGCGCTGGACATGGACGACGCGGGCGGGCTGACCATCATGCCCATGGTCGGCGGCAAGGTCATGGGCGACGAGGAATACGGCCGTCTGGCCCCGGCGCGGCGCAAGCTGCTCAAGACCAAGGGCGAGCACCTGCTCTCGGAGATCAGCGTGTTCCTGCGCAAGCTCACCCAGAGCGAGCAGGGCTTCCGCCAGGGCGAAAGCAAGCTGCACCGCGAGATCGCCCAGGAGGCCCTGACCGAGCACCTGGCGCCCCTGCGCAAGGACTTCGCCGAAACGCCCAGGCTCCTCGAGCACATGGCCGCGGTGGAGAAGGACATCCTGGACAACATCGACTACTTCCTGCCGCGCGACGCGGCGGACAAGACCGCCACCGGCGCGGGCGTTTCGTCACCGCCCCACGGCCAGCACGCGGAGGGCCATGTCCCGCCCCCGGCCGACGACCCGAGCTACCGCCACGAGGTCAACCTCTTTGTGGACAACAGCAAGAGCGCGCGCGAAAAGGGCGGCGCCCCGGTCATCGTGGAGGACCACCCCACCTCCTTCAATCTCCTGGGCAGCATTGAGCGCGAAAGCGAGCTGGGCGCGTTCTACACGGACTTCACCCTGGTGCGCGCGGGCAGCCTGCACCGCGCCAATGGCGGCTTCCTCATCCTTAACGTGGAGGATCTGCTGGGCAACCAGGGCTCGTGGGAGGGCCTGTTGCGCGCCCTGCGCCTGGGCAGGCTCCGCATGGAGGAGCCCGGCGACGCTGAGCAGGCCAGAACGCGCACCATCGAGCCGGAACCCATTCCGCTCGACCTCAAGATCATCCTGGTGGGCACGGACGAGGCCTACGAGGCGCTGCTCACCAACGACGACCGCTTCCGCAAGCACTTCAAGCTCAAGGCCCACCTGCAGGGCACGGTGCCGCGCACAGCCCAGAGCATCCGTCACTACCTCACCGCGCTCAAGGGCATCATCGACGAGGCCGGCCTGCCGCCCTTCTCGCGCGAGGCCCTGGCCGGCCTGGTGGACCACGCCAGCCGTCTGGCCGAGGACCAGAAGCTGCTCACCCTGTCCTTCACCCATGTGCGCGGGCGCATGATGGAGGCCGCGGCCATCGCCCGGCGCGACGGCCGCGAGCTGGTGGAGGCGGCGGACCTGGCCCGGGCCGTGGCCGAACACGATTTCCGCGCCAACCTCTTTGAAGAGGAGTTCATGGCCGACTACGACCGGGAGATCATCAAGGTGGCCACGGGCGGCTCGGCCGTGGGCCGGGCCAACGGCCTTTCGGTGACGCTCTTCGGCGACTACGAGTTCGGTCTGCCGCACCAGATCTCCTGCACCGTCGGCGTGGGCCACGGCGGCATCCTCGACCTGGAGCGCGAGGCCCAGCTGGGCGGCCCCATCCACACCAAGGGCATGATGATCATCAAGAGCTGCCTGGTGCGTTTGTTCGCCCAGGACAAGCCGCTGGTGCTCACCGGAAGCCTGTGCTTCGAGCAGAACTACGCCGGGGTCGAGGGCGACTCCGCCTCGGGCGCGGAGCTGGCGGCGCTCTTGTCCGCCCTGTCTGGCGCGCCCAACGACCTCTCCCTGGCCTTCACCGGCGCGGTGAGCCAAAGCGGGGCCATCATGGCCGTGGGCGGCGTGAGCCGCAAGGTCGAGGGCTTTTTCGAGGTCTGCCGCAGACGCGGGCTCACGGGCCGCCAGGGCGTGCTCTACCCGGCGGACAACACCGTGCACCTGATGCTCAAGGACGAGGTGGTCGAGGCCGTGCGCGCGGGCAGGTTCCACCTCTATCCCGTGGCCAGCATCGAGCAGGCCATGACGCTTTTGACCGGGCTGCCCGCGGGCACCCGGCGCAAGGACGGCCGCTACACGCCGGGCTCGCTGTACAGCCTGGTCGACGCGCGGCTGGCCGAGCTGACGAAGCTGGCCGCCATGGCCGAGAAACCGCGCAAGGGAAGGGGCTGATCCGTGTCCAAAGCCTGGATCAGGGCCAAGCTGCCCGAGTTTGTCCGCGACATGTTCCGCAACTTCTGCCTGTCCAGCAAGGCGCTGGAGGCGCAGTTCCGCTCCTTCGACCGCGAGGGCGCGGTGGCCTTCACCATCCTGCGCGACCTGATCGGGCAGGAGATGGACAAGGGCCTGCTATGGCGCTTGAAGGACACGGCCCACCACGTGTTCCGCAACGATCCCGAAACGCCGCTCACCGGCCAGTTCCTGGACTGGGGCCTCGGCTACATCTTCCATGAGACCATCAAGTTAAAGGAAGACGCCTACCAGGCGCTGACCTACGCGCCCTGGTTCCTGGCCCTGCGCGGCCGCGACCTGCCCGGGGCCGAACGCGTCGTGGTGGAGGAGCTCTTCCAGGTGCTGAGCCAGACGGAAGAAAGCATGCGCCGCGAAATTGACCGCATCCGTTTCATCATGTCCCAATGCCGCCAGCTGCTGCCCATCTATCTGGCGCGCCATGCGGAGAACGCCCTGCTCGCGCGCTACCTGTTTTCTCAAAATACGCTGGTGCGAGAGGTCTTTGGGCTGGACTACGACCACCTCATCCGCACGGTCTACGGCGAACACCCCGAACGCATGTTCGTGCTTGCCGCACAAAGTTTGCGTTTAGGGGGCTGGGTGGACGAAGCAGCGCTTGCAGTCCAAGGGGCATTGGGTATAAACCCCACCGACCGTTTGGTGCTCCAGGAGAAAAAAATTCTCGACAACTGGAGCCACAGAATGGCTACTTGAGCTTGACACGTCTAGGTTGCCAGGAATATTCTTTAGTTCTCATACGGAGGAGGGAGTTAACTATGAAAAAGCTTATGCTGTTGACTGTTGCTTGCTGTGTTATTTTTGCTCTTGGTTGTTCCAAGAAGGTCGAGCCCGCGCCCGCGCCCGCGCCCGCGGTTCAGGCCGAAAGCCGCGAAGTCGCCCCGGCGCCCATGTCCCCGCGCCAGATTTACGAGGCTGACTACGCCAAGCTGCCCACCTCTTACACGGTCGTGAAGGGCAATTGCCTGTGGTGGATCTCTGAGTTCAAGCAGATCTACAACGATCCCTTCATGTGGCCTCTGATCTTCAAGGCGAACCGCGCCAAGATCAAGAACGCCAATTTGATCTACCCCGGCCAGGTTTTCGAGATTCCCCGCACCTTCTCGCTGGACGAGGCCAAGGTCGCCCGCCACAAGGCTGGCAAGTCCAAGAAGAAGTCCGCTCCTGAGAGCAAGGCCAATCTGCCCGCGGATCTTCGCGAAGCTCTGGGCTACGGCTTCTAGTCCCACGGGACAATCGGCAAGGGACAGGCGCTCGGTCGGAAGACCGGGCGCCTTTTTCATTGCCCGCGCTTCGGGCCAGCGATTGGCTTTTCACCTCTGGCCCCAGAGGCAAGGACAAACAGCAACAGAACAAACCGATCCCCGCCCACATTTCCCGCACACGGAAGCGGCCAACAGCCCTTGCAATCCGCTTGTGGCTGGATTACTCTAGAAAAAGTTTAGGCTTTACCACCGCCGATCCGCCAAACACCACGGAGGGCCCCATGAAAGGACCTCGTATTCTTGCTCCGAAGTACGCCCTGGCTCTGACAATCTGCTTGCTGCTGCCCGCCTGCTCACCGCGCAAGCCCATTCCCTCCGATCCGCCCGATGCGCGTCCCGAGGCCACGGTTCGCGGACACAAAGCCCATCACGCCGCGCAGGCGGCCGAAGCGCCGAAACCGGCTGCGCCCACCGGTCCGGAGACCGGAACCGTGGTCTCCGAGGTCAAGGACCCGCAGAACACGGAAGCGCAGATCAGGACGGCCGAGGCCAAGGCGGACGCCAAGGCCGTGGCGGACAGCGTCGCGCTGGCGACGGACGACGCCAGGCCCGCCGCCGTCACGCCCGTAAAGAGCCTGCCCGAGACCAAGGCTGTGGACGGCAAGACCGCCGAGGTGAAGCCCGAGGCGGCCCCCGCCCTGGCCCAACCGGCCAAGGCCATGCCGACTGAGGCCAAGCCGGCGCCCGCCGCCCAGGACGCGGACGCGAAAACGGCCGCCGCCGCCCAGGATCAGCAAGCAGCCAAAGAGCTGGGCAAGGACGCGGCCCTGGATGCGGCGCAAAAAAGCGCCAAGCAGACCGCGCCACGGGCCGCCATGGTGCAGATTGCCTCGTTCAGCACGGAAAAGAACGCCGATGCGGCGCTCGCTTGGCTCAAGGACAAGGGATTTTCAGAGGCGCGCGTGGAGCGCGTGGAGCAGGGCCAGGCCGTATACCATCGCGTGCAGGCCGGCCCCTTCCAGGACCTTGCGGCTGCGCACAAGGCCCTGGAGGAGCTGAAGGCTGACTGGCCGCAGGCGTTTATTCCAGCGGATTGAGCTCGGCCCGGAACTTCCGCGACAGGCGGAAGACGACCACCTTGCGCGGCGGCAGGGTGATGCTTTCGTTGGTCTGCGGGTTGCGGCCCCGGCGGGAGTTCTTGTCATAGGCCTCAAACTTGCCGAACCCGCTCACCAGCATGGCGTGGTCCTTCTTGATGGCCTGCTTCATCAGATCAAGGGTGGCCTCGACCAGGTCTTTGATCTCCGCGCGGTTGCGGTCCGTCTTCTTGTAAATGGCATCGACGATGTGCGCCTTGGTCAGGGTTTGACCGCTCATGAAACCTCCGTGGGGTTCCCGTGTTTTCAGCCGATGGCCGACCGGATGGCCTGGGCCAGCTTCTGCATGTCCTCGACACTTTCATAGGCGTGCTGGGTCCAAAGGGTCAGTCCGTCCCCGGCGTGGCGCGGTATCAGGTGGAAGTGGGCATGGCTCACCAGCTGTCCCGCGGCCTCGAAATTATTCATGCCCAGATTCAGCCCGGACGCCCCAGTGGCCGCCATGACCGCCTTGCCCACCGTCTGCAGCGCCACCATCAGCTCCCGGCCCAGATCGGGCGACAGCTCAAACAGCGTGTCGTGGTGCGCCTTCGGCACCACCAGGGCATGGCCTTTGTTCACCGGCGCAATGTCCAGAAAGGCAAACACGCCGCCATGGTCGTAAATCTTGGCCGAGGGGATCTCCCCGGCGATGATCCTGCAAAAGATGCAATCCTGGTTCACAGCGCGCTCCACGTTTGAAACCACCCAACTGTGCACAATCATTACCCGGATACATAAAAAAGTTCAAGGGCTTTTCCAGGTATTTCGAAACAATTATCACTTAGTCCGTCAGATGCCCAACCCGCTGATGAAGAATTGTTCCGCTGCGCGGGCCTGGACGATGCGCGCGCCAGGAGCCACGTCCTGCGTCACCCACACGTTGCCGCCAATGACCGCGCCCGCGCCGATGGTCACGCGGCCCAGGATCGTCGCGCCCGCGTAGATGGTCACATCGTCCTCGACAATGGGGTGGCGGGCCAGCCCCTTCACCAGCCTGCTGCTCGAGTCCTCCTTGGGAAAACTCTTGGCCCCCAGCGTCACGCCCTGGTACAGCCGCACGTTCTGGCCGATGATGCAGGTCTCGCCGATCACCGTGCCCGTGCCATGGTCGATGAAGAAGCGGGGCCCGATCTGCGCGCCCGGATGGATGTCGATGCCCGTGTCCGAGTGCGCCATCTCCCCGATGATGCGCGGAATGATGTCCACGCCGAGCAGGTGCAGCTGGTGGGCGATGCGGTGGTTGGTCAGGGCCTTGATGCTCGGGTAGCAGAAGACCGTCTCGCCCGGGGTCTTGGCCGCGGGGTCGCCGTCAAAGGCCGCCTGCACGTCCCCGGCAAGCAGCTCGCGCACCTTGGGCAGACGCCGCACGAACTCCAGCGCCACGGCCTGGGCGCGCGCCTCGCAATCCGCGCAGGGCTGGCGGTTATTCTTGGCGCACACGAAACAGTAGCCCCGGTTGATCTGCTCGGACAAAAGCTTCAGCACGCGGTCCAAGGTGCTGCCAGCGTAATACGGCATGGCGTGGTCGCTGACGTCCGAGGGCCCGAAAAAGCCCGGGAACAGCACCGCGCGCAGCAGCTCCACCACCTCGGCCAGGGCGTCCAGGGAAGGCATGGGCTGGTCGCGGCTGATGTGCAGACAGGCGGTCGCGCAGGCGCCGGGCGAGCAAAGCAGCGCAACCGTGGTCGCGAGCACCTCGTCCTTGTCCGGCGAGGGGGGGAGCTGGATTTCGTCGATCATAACGCCCCCCTACTCCGCCTCGGCGAACAGAGGCGTCGAAAGATAACGCTCCCCGGTGTCGCACACCACAAACACGATCAGCTTGCCCGCCATCTCCGGCCGCGCGGCCACCTGCATGGCCGCAAAGGCGTTGGCCCCGGTCGAGATGCCGCAGCTGATGCCCTCCTCGCGCATCATGCGCCGGGCCGTGTTGAACGCGTCCTCCGCGCCCACCTGGATGATCTCGTCGTAAATATTGGTGTCCAGCACGCCGGGCACAAAGCCCGCGCCGATGCCCTGGATCTTGTGCGGACCGGCCTTGCCGCCGGAAAGCACCGGCGAGTCGCTGGGCTCCACGGCCACGATGCGCACGCCCGGCTTCTTCGCCTTCAGCACCTGGCCCACGCCGGTGAGGGTTCCGCCCGTGCCCACGCCCGCCACGAAGCAGTCCACGCGTCCCTCCGTATCGTCCCAGATCTCCAGCGCGGTCGTCGCGCGGTGCGCCGCCGGGTTGGCCGGGTTGTCGAACTGCATGGGCATGAACGCGCCAGGCGTTTCAGCCACCAGTTCCTCCGCCTTCTTGATGGCCCCCGTCATGCCCGCCGGGGCAGGGGTGAGCACGATCCGCGCGCCGAAACCCGCCAAGAGCTTGCGCCGCTCCACACTCATGCTCTCCGGCATGGTGAGCACCAGCCGGAGCCCCTTGATGGCGCAAATAAGCGCCAGGCCGATGCCCGTGTTGCCGCTCGTCGGCTCCACAATGAGGCTGTCCTTCGTGATGCGCCCGGCCGCGAACGCCGCCTCGATCATGCTCGCGCCGATGCGGTCCTTCACCGAGCCGCCAGGATTGTGGGACTCCAGTTTGGCCACCAGCGTCGCGCCCAGGCCCTCAGACAGTTTGTTCAATCGGACCAGCGGCGTCTTGCCGATGAGTTCCGCCATGGATTCTGCGATGCGCATTGTATGCTCCTTGTGGCGACGCTGGGGGATCAGCCCCTTGGTAGCGCTCTTTTAACCAGCGCTCTGCGACTATTTCGTGGCCAGCTCGGCGAGGACTTGGCGCAGATGGTCCACGTGCATCTGCATGTGCCGCTGTCCCAGCCCGCCGAGAATGGCCGCCAGGGTGGGGTATTCGGTGAGGGGTGAGTCCTTGAACAGCGGGATGTGCGCCGTGCGGGCGAACTGCTCCTCGCTCAGGCTCAAGGCGTAGGCGACGATGCCTTCGTACTCCCGCTCCGCGAGCTGCACGAGCTGCGCGAAGCTCATGGCGCGCCGCTCTTGCGTAAAGTACGTTTGCTCCGGCACGATATCGATGCGGGGCACGTCGCTGGCCGTGAAGGCCTCGAACAGCGGCATATGCCTCTTCTCTCCCGGCCCGATGAGGTGGGAGAGGATCTCCTTGGGCGACCAGCGCCCGACTGGGGCGCGGCTGGCGGTGTCCTCATCCACGTCGGCGCAGACCTTCCTGAGGTCCGCCAGCGCGGCGCGGATGATTGCGGCAAGCTGTGTTCCGGTCTTTGTGCCCATGCTGTCCTCCTGGCGGGCTGTGCGCCCGGAATGAACCGGCGGATGGCCCCGCATGAGGGGGTCCCGGGGGGAATCATGCCCCACGGCCGCCGGAGGATCTTCTCTTCCGCCGCTCCCTAACACCCGCAAGCAGGCTTGCGCGGATCAAGGGGCTCCGTTTCGCCCTGCTTGTAGGGCGAGATTTTGCGCAGGGTCTCGATGATGGGCGGCACGTTCTTGATGACGTAGTCCACCTCTTCCTCGGTGGTGTAGCGCGAGAGCGAGAAGCGGATGGAGCCGTGGGCGAAGGTGAAGGGCACGCCCATGGCGCGCAGGACGTGCGAAGGCTCCAGGCTGCCGGAGGTGCAGGCCGAGCCGGAGCTTGCGGCGATGCCCAGCTGGTCGAGCAGAAGCAGGATGGCCTCGCCCTCGATGTACTTGAAGCTGATGTTCGAGGTATTGGGCAGGCGGTCCTGCTTATGCCCGTTGAGCCGGCTGTCGGGCACGACGGCCAAAAGCCCGTTCTCCAGCTTGTCGCGCAGGGCGCGCACGCGGGTGTTTTCGATGGGCAGGTGCGCCTTGGCGGCGCGGGCCGCGGCCCCCAGGGCGATGATGCTGGTAGTGTTCTCGGTGCCGGCGCGGCGTCCGTGCTCCTGGTGCCCGCCGATGAGGAAGGGCCGGTAGGGCAGCTTGCGGCGCACGTAGAGCGCGCCGATGCCCTTGGGCGCGTGCAGCTTATGGCCGGAGAGCGAGAGCATGTCCACGTCCAGCTCCTGCAGGTTGATGTCCAGCTTGCCCACGGCCTGCACGGCGTCGGTGTGCATCATGATGCCCCGGCTCTTCACCAGTTTGGCGATCTCCGGGATGGGGAAGATGACGCCGGTCTCGTTGTTGGCCCACATGATGGACACGATGGCGGTGTCGTCGGAGAGGCTCTCCTCCAGCTCCTGCAGATCCAGGCGGCCTTCGGAATCCACGCCCAGGTAGGTGACGCGGTAGCCCTGGCTGCGTTCCAGGAACTTGCACAGGGAGAGCACGGCCGGGTGCTCCACGCGGGTGGTGACGATGTGGCGCTTTTCCGGCTGGGCGGTCAGGGCGGAGCGGATGGCGGTGTTGTCGCTCTCCGTGCCGCAGGAGGTGAAGATGATCTCGTCCGGGGCGCAGCCGAGCAGACCGGCCAGGGATTCGCGCGCCTCGCGCATCTCCTTGCCCACCGCGCCGCCGAAGCTGTGCATGGAGGACGGGTTGCCGTAGCGTTCCGAGAAGAACGGAAGCATGGCGTCAAGCACTTCCGGGGCCACGCGGGTGGTGGCGTTGTTGTCCATGTAAATGACGGACGCGCTCATGGCCTACACCTCCCGCACCTGGATTTCTGGATCGACCTTTTCGCGCAGGGTGCGCTCCACAGTGCCATGCACGGTGGCCTGGCTGGCCGGGCAGCCCACGCAGTGGCCGCGCAGGGTGACGGAGACCACAAGGCCCTCGATGTCGGCGAGTTCGATATCCCCGCCGTCGAGCTGGAGCTGGGGCCGAATCTCCTTCTCCAGCACGTCCTCGATCATGCGCATGCGCTGGATGTTGGTGAGCTTCTTGGGTGCGGGTTCGGGAGCCGGGGCGGCCTCGCCGCGCGCCTGGGCGATGAGCTCGGCGATCTTCTCGTGGCACTTGGCGCAGCCACCACCGGCCTTGGTGTAGTAGGTCACGTCCTCGACGGTCTTGAGGTCGTTCTCGCGCACGGCCTCCAGGATCTGGTGGTCGGTGACGCCAAAGCACTCGCAGACGATCTCGCCCTCGGAGTGCTCGACGCTGTCGACCTTTTCGCCGCGCCAGCTCTTGATGGCCGCCTCAAGCGCCTCTTGCCCCATGACGGAGCAGTGCATCTTCTCCTTGGGCAGGCCGCCCAGGGCCGCGGCAATGTCCTTGTTCGATATCTTGAGCGCTTCATCCACGGTCTTGCCCTTGACCAGCTCCGTCAGTGCGGAGCTGGAGGCGATGGCGCTGGCGCAGCCGAAGGTCTGGAAACTGGCGTCCTTGATGGTGCCGTCTTCGATCTTCAGGAAGAGCTTCAAGGCGTCGCCGCAGGCGATGGAACCCACTTCACCCACACAGGTGGCGTCCTTCATTTCTCCAACGTTCTTCGGGTGGAGGAAGTGTTCCTTAACGATTTCTGAATATTCCCACATGGCGCATCTCCCAAAATCACGGATTGGCGCGGGCGAAAAGCGGGCGCATTGTCCTAAAATACACACCCTTGAGCGACACGCAAGAGGCGAAATGCAAACTTCATGGATTTAGTCGTGATTTAGGGCGCAGTTTCGGGCCGCGCGCACGCGGCGCGTGCCCGCCTACGACCGCAACATCCCGGGCAGACAGCATTTATTGCCGCAATGGTTATACGCCAGGCAATACATCCCGTACCCGTCACGGCAAGAGAACAAAAAAGACCGGCCCCGCGTGCGCGGGACAGGCCTTTTGGGGGGGAAGGGATGCAAGAGATCTCCGGCGGCCAAGGGGTCCGAGGCCCTTTTAAATCCCCATATATAATAGTGAGGGGGGCTCAGGTCAGCGTTTGCCCAGGCGGACGCACAGGGCCATGGGCCCCTCGTGGACCTGCTCCACACGCCAGCCCGCCTGACCGGCCAGGGAATGGAAGGCCTCCAGGCTGAAGGTCCGCGTCGGCAGCCGGGCGAAGCGGACGCTGGACCGGGTATGCGGCAGGTCCAGCGACAAGGAGCCCGACATGGTGAAGCCCGCAGGGCTCCGCTCCCGCAGGGCCTCCAGGTTCGCGAGGATGGTCGCGTTATCGCCGTACTCGAAAAGACCGCCCTCCGAGGAGCCCGCCGCGAGGGTCTCTCCCGCCGCGTCCTTCCAGACTTCACCCAAGAGGGACGGCTGCCCCCAATTGTAGTGCCGGCGCTCAAAGGCGACGTCCAGCCCGGCCAGGGGGCCGCCGGGCTGGCTCAAGGCCTGGAGGGCCAGCGCGCCAAAGGTCGGCCCGGCCGTGTCCTGATCGAGCACCAGGATGCGCACGGGACGCCCGGCAAGATGGCGGGGGTGGGCCTGGTTGATCAGGATGAGCGCGTTGATGCTGTCCAAAGCAGGCCCGCCAGCGATGTTCACCAGCCGCAAGGGACCGGATTCGCCCGCCTCCAAACGCGGCAGCAATCCGTCGGCGATCAGCCGGGCCATGTTCTGGAGCCGCAAGCGCACGTTCAAAAACGGCGCCTTGGAGGCAATGCGCCGGTCCAGGGGCTTGGTGTAGCCCTTGCCGAGATTGTCGGGGCCGAGTTTCATCAGATACGTGTTCATGCCGCTCAAAAAGCCGCTCTCGCCGTCCTTCAAGGCCTGGACGAACACGGATTTCCGGCGGGCCAGGGAAAAGAGCAGGCGCCGCAAAAGGGCTGGCTTGCGCTGCCAGTCCCTATGCTCCGCCGCGTCCTGCTCACGCAGGGCGGCAATGTCCTCAGCCTCAAGCCGGAGCATGAAGGCGGGATGGGTGACATCGACCACGGGCAGCTCGACGCCGTCGCTGCTGACGGCATAATGGACGCCGGGCTTCTTCGCCGACTCTGGAATACGGATAGCCATTTCAGTTCTTCTCCCGCCCGCAGGACTGCGGGCTGGTCAACCCCGCCTGGACCTTGTCCAGGGCGGTTCGTATCTGGTGCAAGCCTTTGGCCACGCGGCCGATCTCCCCGGGCTCAAAAAGCAGGCCGAGCCTGCCGAGCGCCGTCTCCTCCTTCTCCCGCAAGGCGGAGAGCCTGCCGCGTCCCTCTTTGGTCAACGCCAGCAGGTGCGAGGTGCGGTGCGCCGGATTGGGCCGCGTTTCCACCAGCCCCGCCTTCTCCAGCGCCCGCACCTCGACCTGGATCTGCTGCCGTGAAACGGAGCGCAGCCGGGCCAGTTGCGGAATGGTCTGCTCCCCCCCCTGGTCCAGGCCGGCCAGCAGACTGCGCCAGGACTCGGGGATGTTGTCCCCGCCATGGAGCAGGCTGCCCATGGAATGCAGGCGGTGCAGCAGGGGCCGCAATTCGCGGAGGAACCCTTCAAACTCGTTCGCGGACGCTGTCGACATATAAACGCTCCAGACGAAAAGATGACAAGACATCTGTCATAACGACAAGCGACTTGTCAAGATGGATAAACCGTTCGGGTGTGGGCAAGGGAGGAAGAGCCTCCGGCGCGCGGTAGGCGGATGAGCAGACCGGCGATGCGGCCGCAAAGAACCGGCGCGGAGGACGGCCCCTACGGGCCGTCCGGCGGTGAAGGTCAGGACGTCCTCGGAGTTGCCAAAAAAAGGCCCTACTCCGTCTCATCCAGCATGGACAGATCGCCCGGGGCCTCGCCGGTCTCCTCGCTCTTGAGCACGCGGCGCAGGATCTTGCCGCTCTTGGTGCGCGGCAGGCTCGCGCGGAACTCCACGCTCTTGATGGCCGCGACCGGCCCAAGCTCCTTGCGCATGTGCGCCTGCAGCTCGACCATCAGCTCATCCGACCCGGCAAAGCCCGGATTCAGGATGATGAAGGCCTTGGCGGCCTCGCCCTTGATCTTGTCCGGCACGCCGATGACCGCGGCCTCGGCCACGGCCGGGTGCGCGCGGAAGGCGTTCTCCAGTTCCGCGGTGCCCAGGCGGTGCCCGGCGATGTTCAACACGTCGTCGGCGCGGCCCTGGATCCAGAGGAAGCCGTCCTCGTCGCGTTTGGCCACGTCCCCGGCCAGATACTTGCCGGGGAAGCGGCTGAAGGACTCCAGGTAACGGTCCTCGCCGTCCGGGCCGAACACCCCGGTCATCATGGCGGGCCAGGGCTTGGTGATGACGAGCAGGCCGCCCTTGCCCATGGGCACGGGCTGGCCCTCGCGGTCCACCACGTCCACCTCCACGCCGGGCAGGGGTTTGGTGACGCTGCCGGGCTTCAGAAGCGAGATGGGCAGGGGCGAGATCATGAACATGCCGGTCTCGGTCTGCCACCAGGTGTCGAGCAGCGGGCACTCCCCGCGCCCGATGTGCCGGTAAAACCACAGCCAGGTCTCCGGGCCGATGGGCTCGCCCACGGTGCCGAGCAGGCGCAGGGTGGAAAGGTCGTGCATCCGCGGATACTGCGGGCCGAAGCGCATGAGCATGCGGATGAGCGTGGGCGCGGTGTAGAAGATCGTCACGCCGTACTTGCTCACGATGTGCCACATGCGGTCGGCCTGGGGATAGTTCGGATGGCCCTCGTAGATGAGCGTGGTGGTTCCGGCCAGAAGCGGCCCGTAGACCACGGCGCTGTGCCCGGTCACCCAGCCAAGGTCCGCCGTGCACCAGAAAATGTCCGTGGGCTTGATGTCGAACACGTGGGACAGGGTGCGGTTGACGCCGACCATGTAGCCGCCATGGCAGTGCGAGACGACCTTCGGAGCGCCCGTGGCGCCGCTGGTGTGCAGCAAAAACAGCGTATCGTTCGCGTCCATGACCTCGGCGGGCGAGTCGGGGCGCTCGCGGCGCACCACGTCGTCGAACCAGAAGTCGCGCCCCTCCTGCATGTCCGTGTCCACCTTGGCGCGGTGCACCACGACGACCGAGTCCACGCAGTCGGCGCAGTTGCCCACGAGGGCCTCGTCCACGATGGGCTTCAGCTTGATGATCTGGCCGTTTCTGTAGAAGCCGTCCGCCGTGACCACGAGCTTGGCGTTCACGTCCTTGATGCGCGCGCGCAGGGCCTTGGCCGAGAAGCCCGCGAACACCAGGGAGTGCACCGCGCCGATGCGCGCCGTGGCCAGCATGGCGATGACCGCCTCCGGCAGGGGCGGCATGTAGATGACCACGCGGTCGCCCTTGCCCACGCCCAGGGTGCGCAGGGCCCCGGCGAAACGGTTCACCTCGCGGTAGAGCTCATAATAGGTGAACTTGCGGGAGTCGCCCGGCTCCCCCTCCCAGATGAGCGCCAGCTTGTTCTTGTTGGCCGTCTCGATGTGCCGGTCCAGGCAGTTGTAGACAATGTTGCAGCGCGCGCCGGGGAACCAGCGGTAGATGGGGGCCTTGGAGTCGTCGAGCACCTTGTCCCACTTCTTGTACCAATCCAGGTCGTCGGCCGCCTCCTCCCAGTAGCCCAGGGGGTCGTGCGCGGCCTGACGCCGGAAACCCTCCAGCTCCTGGGGGTTCACGTTGGCCGCAATGACCAGCTGGGGCAGGGGCCGGAAGACGCGCAGCTCCTGCGCGAGACTGTCCAGGGTTCCGCTTGGTTCCATGATCTGTCCTCCTCGGGCGGCGGGGCCAGGCCTCGTTCTCGCCTCGGACCCGCTTGGCCCGGTGTGTACCACCTGGGCGCGCCTTGCGGGCGGTTTCATTCGACGGACGGCGACGGGAAAACGGTGAACGGAAGGCCGCGCCTCCCGCCCTCCGGCTAGAAGCCCAGCACCTGCTTCAGGCTCGCGATGCGCCTGCGGCTGATGGGCAGTTCGATGCGCGTGCGTCCGGCCGTGCGCAGCATGAAGTTGCTGCCGGGCAAGGACGCGATCTCCGTCACCATGTCCAGGTTCACCAGATACTTGCGGTGCACGCGGAAGAAGCGGTGCGGGGCCAGGCGCTCCTCCAGGTACTTTACGCGGTAGCTGGTGAGATATTTCTGCTGCGCCGTGTGCACGTACGAGTAGTCCTCGTAGGCCTCCACAAACACGATCTGGCCATAGGGCACCAGGAACATGCGGCCGTCCTGGCTCACGGCCAGCTTCTCAATCTCCGGCGTGCGCGCCTGGTTCGTATCCCAGGCCTGCTTCAGGGCGGAAAGGAAATGGTCCTGCTCGTCGTCTTCAAGGGGCAGGGACACGGTCTTCTCGTCCCCGTCCGCCCAGCCGCCGTCCCAGTCCGGCACGGCCTGGGGCTGGGCCTCGTCCCACTTCTCGGGCATGGGCACCTCGCGGAAGCGGGCCTTGAACTCCGAAAGCTTGGCCAGGGTCTTCTGCACGCGTTCTTCCGACGCGGGCCACAGCAGGTAGTCCGTGGCTCCCAGTTCGAAGGCGGCGTAGGCCTGCCCCTCGCCCGTGGCGAGAAATACAAGGGCGGGTTTGTTCTTCCGGCCGGAGAGCATCTGCGCAAGCTCCAAACCGGAAACCCCGCCGGGCAGGTCGAGGGAGAGGAAGAGCGCGCCGTAGGGAATGGCCTCGATGAGCTCCATGGCCTCGAAGGCCGTGACGGCCTCGCCCAGCACCGAAAGAAAGCCCGCGCCGGAAAGCGCCTGGCGCAGGTCGCGGCGGACGAGCGGGTCCGGGTGCAGCAGCAGGGTCTTGAGCTTGGCCATGGGCGCGGTTTCCAGATGGCGCTGACGTTGCGCCCGGGTTCGGCCGGCGGGCGCGAGGCGAAGCCTCACCTGGCGTTGTGCCGCAAATCATGGCCCGGCGCAAGGCTGGCTTGCGGACAAGCCCGCGCTGATGTAGCCTTTCGCCATGAGCACCCGCATCGCTGTCCTTTCCGACGTCCACGGCAACCTGGAGGCCCTACTCTCCGTGCTGGCGGACATCGACGCCAGGAACATCACGCGCATGGTGAACCTGGGCGACATGGTGGGCTATGGCCCGGAGCCGGACGCCTGCGTGAAGCTCCTGCGCGAGCGCGGCGTGGAGTCGGTCCTGGGCAACCACGAACAGGGCCTCGTGGAGGCCCAGGCGCGGAACTGGTTCAACCCGCAAGCGCGCCGGGCGCTCGACCGCACGCGCGCGCTGTTGTCCGACGACGCGCTCATGTACTTCCGCACCCTGCCCCGCACCCTGGAGGCGGAAGGCGCGCTCTTCGTGCATGGCTGCCCGCCCGGCCTGGTCTCCAAGTATCTGTACGAGCTGGACGACAACGACCTCCGCGAGGCCTTCGCCCTCTATCCGAACCGCCTGTGCTTCGCCGGGCACACCCACGACCTGGAGCGCATCAGCCTCATTGCCGGGGACGAGCGCGACAAGATCGAGCGCAAGACCCTCGGCAAGGGCACGCTCACCCTGGACCGGACGGCGCGCCACATCATCAACGCCGGGGCCGTGGGCCAGCCGCGCGACGGCAACAACAAGGCCAAGTATCTGGTGTGGGAGCCGGGGACGAAAGACGCCCCGGACACGCTGAAAGTGCGCTTCGTGACCTACGACATCGCCAAGACCGCCGCGGCCATCATCGAAAAGGGGCTGCCCTCGGTTTACGCCGACCGGCTCTGGTAGTCCCCGCCAAGGGGAAAACGCACGCTGACGCGCGCGCCGTGGCCCGGCTCCGCGCCAAAGACCGCCGTGCCCTCCAACTGTTCCGCCGCGGCCCGCAAGCATTGCAGGCCAAAGGAATTGCGGCCAAGCTCCTCCGGATCGCCCCCGAATCCCACGCCATCGTCCGCGACGCTGAGTTCGACCTGGCCGTCCAGGGCGCGCAGCTCCACGCGGATGGTGCCACGCCTGCCGCCGGGAAAGGCGTGCTTGATGGCGTTGGTGAGGCCTTCAGCCAGGAAGATGGCGCAGGGCACCACCTGGGCCGACAGCAGCCCCACGGGCTCCACACGGAGATCCAGGGACAGCGCGGCCTGGGGCGGTGGCGGGGCCTGGGCCTCGAACAGGGTGCGCGCCAGGGACTCCACATGAACCCGGGCGTCCACCAGGGCCTCTGGCGAGGCGTTGCCCATGGCCTCGTGCGCCTTGGACAGGGCCAGCACCCGCGCCCCGGCGTCGGCCAGGGAATGGCGCGCCACGGGGTCGGCGGTCTGGATCTCCTGAAAGCGCAACATGCTGTGCAGCAGCGAAAAGCTGTTCTTGATGCGGTGGTGCGCCTCGCGCAGGCGGAAGGGCGCGGCCGGGTCGCTGTGGACGCGCAGGGCCAGGGCCACCTCTATGGCCGCCCGGATCTGCGTGTTCTGGCAGGGCTTGAGCAGGTAGGCGCTGGGCAGGGCGCGCCGGGCGCGCCGCAGGAAGTGTTCCTCCCCGTGGGCCGAGAGCAGCACCACCGGGATGTGCAGGTCGCGCTGGATCAGGGCGCAGGCGTCGATGCCGTCCGCCGGGCCGCCGTTCTCCTCCGCCCCGCCGCCGGGCATGACGATGTCCATGAGCACGAGGTCCGGCCGGAGCCGCCTCGCCATGTCCACGGCCTGGGAGGCCGTGCCCGCAACCCCGGCGAGTTCGAAGCCCTCGGCCTCCAGCAGCTCACCGATTTGCATGGCGATGATGCTTTCATCATCGGCCACCAGGATGCGGGGACGCTGGCGGGTGGCTTCGAACATAATGGCGCTTCTCCTCACCCCCTGGTCAGAGGGACGAGCTGAACGTTCCCGAAAAACACTTATCGGTCGGATTGGATAAAAAATCTAGGTCCGCGCTGAAAAACTGCCAGCGCGCAGGGACAGGCGCAACCGCCGGGGAGGGGAGTCTACCCCAGGGGCCGTGGCTCGGCGGCCAATTGCCCAGCCAGCCGCATGGTCAGAAGCGCACCGGCGAGGCTCTGCGAAGGCGCGTCCAGCACGCCCGTACGCGCAAGCCGGGCAAAGGCCCGGAGCTGCCCCACGAAGCCGGGCTTGACGCCCTGGTCGTCGGGCTCGGGCTCCAGGGTCAGGGTCGCGCCATCGGCATAGGCCACGCGCCCGGTCTCCAAGGGCTTGAACTCCACGGTGACGCCCTCGCCCTTGAGAACCACGCCCCAGCCGCCCGGGGAATGCCAGTTGGCCGTGTACGAGCCGAGCGCCCCATCCCGGAAGCGCAGACAGGCCGAGAACTGATCGCCCAAGGGCTCGCGCAGGCTGGCGCACAGCGAAAACACCTGCTCCGGCTCGCCGCCGAAGTGGCGCAGCAGGTCGATGGTGTGCGTGGCGTTGGCGAAGAGCCAGGCCCGCAGCACCTCGTCCGAAAAACGGCCCGTGGCGCGCGCCACGGCCATGCGCTCGTTGCCCTCCACGTGCACGGCCAGAAGCCGCCCGCGTTCGCGGATCTTCTCCAAACCCTGGCGGAACACGGAATAGTGCCGGCGATTGAAGCCGACCATGGTCCGCGCGCCGGACGTCTCCGCCGCCCGGGCCACGTCCTCGGCCTCGGCCACGCTGAGGCCCACGGGCTTTTCCAGAAAAAGCGGCAGCCCGAAGGAAAGGCAGGCAAAGGCCATTCCGGCCATGGCCTGGGGCGAAACGAGCACCATGAGGGCGTCGGGCCTGGCCTGGCGCACCAGCTCCTCCGGCGAGTCCGCCACCAGGGGCACGGCGAACTCAGAGGCCAGGGCCTCGGCCTTGGCGCGCGTGCGCGAGGCGATGCCCATGGCCTGCACGTCCGGCAGACGGGACATGGCGAGCAGATGCTGCCGGGCGATGAGCCCGGCCCCGATGAGGCCCACGCGCAGGGGGCTGGCCGAGGGTGCGGATGCGGTCATGGGAGGCGGTTCCTTTCCGGGGGCTTGCGGGGCTTAGGTGATGGGCACGTCGAACTGCAGGCCCGCGCCGCTGAGGGGCAGGGGCACGCGCGCGCCACCGTTCCGCGACGAGAGGTGCGCGCCGAGCACCACGTCCACGGACTCGATGCCCGCCTGGACCGTGGGGCAGGCGCACGCGCCCACCAGGTCGGCCAGGCAGTCCGCCGTGGCTTGCACGATGTCAAGCGCGGGGCCGTGGTCCAGGGGGACGGGCTCCGGCTGCACCAGACGCGTCTTGGCCACATGGCGCTGGTCCAGGGGCCGGGCCGTGGCGCACGCCGCTCCGGCGGGCGGCGGCGTGAAGTCGTCGGTCTCGGCCACGCCCTCGGTGCCCACGACAATGCAGCGCGAGGCCCTGGGGACGTCCTCGGACAATTCGAAATCGCCCACGAAGCGCCAGCCGTCGGCGCACTCGAAGCCCACGCTCACCTGTCCGCCTGGATCAAAGAACTGCGCGCCGCGCACGTTCTGGGCGGGGTTCCGCGTCAGTTCCGCGCTGACCCAGACGGGCCTGGCGTCAAACAGCCAGCCCGCGTAGTCGAAATAATGCAGGCCCACACAGCCCACGCCGCCGCCGCCCACGATGGACCAGAAGCGCCGGGGACGTCCCACCAGGCCCTTTTGCAGCGCCTGGCGGAACAGCAGGCAGCGCGTGAGGAACCGGCGGCACAGGTTCACACCCAGCCTGGTGCCCATGGCCGCGCAGGCCGCGGCCATCTCCCGCGCATGCGCGCCGCTGGTGCTCATGGGTTTTTCGCAGAGCACGAAGGGAATCTTCGCCGCCGCAGCGGCCAGCACGATGTCGCGGTGGCTGGGGCCGTTGGTGGCGATGCAAAGCAGGTCGATGCCGCCCAGGGAGAGCAGGTCGCGCCAGTCGGAGACCGTGGCGGGATGCTCCGGGCGGCCGGCGGCGAATTCCTCGGCGGCCTTGCGGTTCATGTCGCACAGCCCCACCACGGGGATGCCCAAAACGTCAAGGGCGGCCACGTGCCGCCGGCCCATGCCGCCCAGGCCGATGACAGCGGCGCGCAATTCTTGTCTGTTCACGCTGTTCATATTCAGATGCGTCCGGCCTTTTTCAGAATGAGTTCGCAGATGTCGAAGTCCAGCAATTCGTCGATGTCCCAGGAGCGCTCGCGGGGCATCTCGTAGCCTCGCGTCTCCGGGGTCAGGTAGCTCCGCGTTTTCGCCAGCCAGACGCAATCGGCCACGTACACCGCGCCGTTGGGCTTCACGCAGCGGGGCAGATCCTGCCTGCGCGTGTGGAAGCGCTCCTGCGCGATGACCGGGGCCATGCGTCCGTCCTCGGCCATGCTGAACGTGAAGTAGGGGCTGCTCTCGGCCTCGGCGACGCCGATGAGGCAGGGCCAGGCGTTGTCCAGGCAACGGGCGATGGCGCCGTCCACGTCCTGAACCGTGCGCAGGGGCGAGGTGGGCTGGAGCAGCACCACATAGTCGTAGCTTTCGGGCGCCAGGGCGGAGACCGCGTGCAGCACCGGATCCACGCCGGGGGTGTCGTCCCGGGCCAGCTCCGCCGGGCGCAGGAAGGGCGTCTCAGCCCCATGGGCGCGCGCCACGGCCAGAATAGCCTCGTCGTCGGAGGAGACGATGACCCGGTCGATGTAGGCGGAACGCCGGGCCTCGCGGATGGACCAGGCGATGAGGGGCAGGCCGCCCAGCTCGCGCAGGTTCTTTCCGGGAATGCCTTTGCTGCCCCCGCGGGCGTTGATGGTGCACAGGATGCGCTTGTGCTTGTACATAAACGGACATGCTCCTTGGCTGCGCGGGACCATAGCCTCTTTGCCCCGGCCCCGCAATGCCGCGCATCGCCACGCTTGCGGAGTGGCGCGGCCTCTTGCAAGCCTTGCGGCCATCCCGTACGGTGGTCATGGACTGCCCGGCGCGCCCTCCTGCCGCGCATCCGCCCACGAACCGCTCCACACACTGGAGACCCCAGGCATGCTGAAGTTTCTGAACATGCTCCTCCGCGGCGACAAGGAGACGGGACGCTCCGGGGACACGGAGGCGGTCAAGCGCAAGTACGGGCTTTTCAAAAGCCTGCTCATCAAGAACAACCGCGCGCTTGAGCTGCTGACCGAGTTCGAGCACCTGCTGTACGAGAACAAGCCCTTCACCCTGGACCAGGTGCTCGCCCTGTCCGAGGACCTGATAAGCCTGGTCTACGATCTGGCCGAGGATCTGAACGCCCTGTCCAACGGCAAGTACCCCGGCCTGTTCGACGCCACGGAGCGCATCGGCGTCAGCGTGCTGCGCGATCTGGTGCACCGCAAGCGCATCAGGAAGGGTGAGCTCATTTTGCCCCTGCGCACGCTCTCGGCGGAACTGGCCGACGAGGTGGGCGGCAAGGCCGCCAACCTGGGCGAAGTGGCCAACCGCGCGGGCCTGCCCACGCCGCAGGGCTTCGCCGTCAGCGCCTACGCCTGCCAGCATTTCCTCAAGGCCAGCGGCCTCAACGAGCGCATTGAGCGGCGCATGCGGCGCATCGACGTGAAGGACACGGAGAAGCTCATGGCCATCTGCGGGGAAATCCAGGCCATGATCCTGGCCGCGGAGCTGCCGGACGAGCTGGCCCAGGGCATGGCCCGGCTCATGGACGAGCTGGCCCGGCTCTACGGCCCGGACGTGCGCGTCTCTGTGCGCTCCAGCGCCACATGCGAGGACTCCGAGGCCACCTTCGCCGGGCAGCACGCCACCGTGTTGAACGTAAGCGCCGCCAGCCTGGGCCAGGCCTGGAAGGAGGTCGTCGCCAGCACCTTCACCCCGCGCGCGGTCTACTACCGCCGCAGCATGGGCTACTCCGACGACGACGTGGTCATGGCCGTGCTCTGCGTCACCATGGTCGACGCGCGCGCCAGCGGTGTCATGTACACCGGCGACCCCACCGGCACAGGCCAGGACGACATCCTCATCAGCGCGGCCTGGGGCCTGGGCGTCAGCGTGGTGGAGGGTTCCGCCAGCACGGATTTCTACAGCGTGCGCCGCGTGGATTCCACGCTGCTGCGGCACGAGGTGGCCCAGAAGGCCGCGCGTCTGCGCCTGCGCGCCGAGGACGGCATCCGGGAAGAGCCAGTGCCCGAGGCCGAGCGCGCGGTCCCCTGCCTGGACGAGGCCAAAATCAAGCAGCTGGCGGCCTATGGCGTGCGGCTGGAGGAACATTATGGCCAGCCGCTGGACATCGAGTGGGCCCAGGACCAGAACGGGCGGCTGTTCATCCTACAGGCGCGGCCTCTGGGCGCAACCCGGGCAGACAAAAGCGAATGCGCGCTGGCCCCGGAGGCCGAGCCCATCCCGGGCTGTGAGATCCTCCTGCGCGGCGGCGAAATGGCCGCGCCCGGCAGCGCCGCAGGCCCGGCCTATATCCTGACCAGCGACCACAACCTGGCCGCCGTGCCGCAGGGCGTCATCCTGGTGGCCCGGCAGACCTCGCCCACCTATGTGCCGGTCCTGGGCCGCATCCGGGCCATCATCACCGAGGTGGGCAGCGTCACCGGACACATGGCCTCCGTGGCGCGCGAGTTCGGCGTGCCCACCCTGGTGGGCCTTGCGGACGCCACCCGGACCATCGCCCCCGGCGAAGACATCACGCTGGACGCCACCAACCACATCGTCTACCGGGGCGTCGTTCCGGAACTCGCGCGCGACAGGGCCTGCGTGAATCTCATGAAGGGCAGCCCGGTGTACAAGGCCGCGCAGGAGGCGCTCAAGCGCATGGCCCCCTTGACCCTCACCGACCCCAAGGCGCTCAATTTTTCGCCCGAGGGCTGCCGCTCCCTGCACGATGTCATCCGCTTTGTCCACGAGATGGCCATGCGCGAGATGTTCGACATCGGCGACACGATGGAGGACGCCAAGGGCGCGGTGCGCCTGCGCGCGGGCCTGCCGATGAACATCCTGGTGGTGGACATGGGCGGCGGGCTCACCCCGACCGCGCCCAAGAAACTCGTGGCGCTGGAGCACGTCAAAAGCGCGCCCTTCCAGGCCCTGCTGCATGGCATGACCGACCCCGGCGTGCGCTGGCTGGGCGGCGTGGGCGTCAGCCTCACCGGCTTCGCCAGCATCGTGGCCGAATCCCTCATGACCAACCCGGACGCCGACGGCAGCATGGGCGGCCCCAGCTACGCCGTGGTGAGCGACCACTATCTGAACTTCAACACGCGCCTGGGCTACCACTTCGCCGTGGTGGACAGCTTCTGCGGCCCCTCCATCAACGACAACTACATCGCCTTTTCCTTCAAGGGCGGCGCGGCGGACATCGCGCGGCGCTCGCGGCGGGCCAACCTGATCGCCCAGATCCTGAAGCGCCTGGGCTTCAAGACCGAGATCAAGGGCGACATGGTGCACGGCGTGATCAAGAAGCACACCGAGAGCGACCTCAAGCAGAAGCTCGACATGGTGGGGCGGCTTCTGGGGGCCATGCGCCTGCTGGACATGCTGCTTTCCGACGACGGGCAGATCGGCTGGTATGTGGACGAGTTCTTCAAGGGCAACTACACCTTCGCCCGGCCGGAAGATGCCGCGCAAAAGCCGGGCTAGGCGCGGCGGACGAAAGCATATGACGAGCGTGCGCCCGGCCTCGCGGCGGAGCATCGGGAGGTCGGCGCCTCGGTAGACGGGAAGGGGGGGGAAAGCTGGAGCCCATGAACGGAATTGAACCGTTGACCTCTTCCTTACCAAGGAAGTGCTCTACCAACTGAGCTACATGGGCGCTTCGCGCGGACGGACGCAAGCCCCTATCGCGCCACGGCAATGAGGTCAAGAAATTTTGCGCAAAAAC
>JARLHQ010000020.1 GCA_031292175.1 Humidesulfovibrio sp. | reverse complement strand
ACCCGGCGTACCAACTCCTCTCGACGAACGACTGTCAATCTGGCATTGGCATGGATGTTCACTCGGTCCTCCTGTCGGCAGTTGAGTTCTCGCAAACCCAATTTGACCGATTCGGGCCGAGTGAACAACCTCCTATAACTCCACATCTAGTCGTCGTCTCCGGCCTTGAGCACGGCCAGGAAGGCTTCCTGCGGGATTTCGACGTTGCCCATGCGGCGCATGCGTCGCTTGCCTTCCTTCTGCTTTTCCAGAAGCTTGCGTTTGCGGGTGATGTCGCCGCCGTAGCATTTCGCAATGACGTCCTTGCGGAAGGGCGCCACGCGCTCCTTGGCGATGATCTTGTTGCCGATGGCCGCCTGGATGATGACCTCGAACATCTGCCGGGGGATGCTCTTCTTGAGCTTCACGGCCAGGCTGCGGCCGAAGGGATAGGCGCTCTGCCTATGCACGATGACCGAAAAGGCGTCCACGGCCTCGGTGTTGATGAGGATGTCCAGGCGCACCAGATCGCTCTGGCGGTAGTCGATGATTTCGTAATCCAGGCTGGCGTAGCCCTTGGTCGTCGACTTCAGCTTGTCGAAGAAGTCGTACATGATCTCGGCGAAGGGCATCTCGTAGGTGATGACCACGCGGTTGGCCGTCAGGTACTTCATGTCCTTCTGGATGCCGCGTTTCTCCTCGCACAGGCCGAGCACGTTGCCCACGAAGTCGTTGGGCACGTGGATCTCCACCTTGGCGTAGGGCTCGTACAGGGCGGCGATGTTGCTGGGGTCGGGCAGCAGGCTCGGGTTGTCGATGTCGAGCTTTTTGCCGTCCGTGGTCTCAATCTTGTAGACGACCGAGGGCGCGGTGGTGATGAGCCGGGCCTGGAACTCGCGCTCCAGCCGCTCCTGGATGATCTCAATGTGCAAGAGGCCCAGGAAGCCGCAGCGGAAGCCGAAGCCCAGGGCCTTGGAGGTCTCGGGCTCGAAGCTGAAGGCCGCGTCGTTCAACTGCAGTTTTTCCAGCGCCACCTTGAGTATTTCGTATTCGTTGGGCTCCACCGGGTACAGGCCCGAAAAGACCATGGGCTTGACCTTCTTGAATCCGGGGAAGGGCGTCGTAGTGGGGTTGTCGGCCTTGGTGATGGTGTCGCCCACGGGCGCGTCGGAGAGTTCCTTCATGTTCGCGCAGAGGAAGCCGACCTCGCCAGGGCCGAAGTCCGGGACCTCGACGCTCTCAGGCGAGAACACGCCCAGCTTCATGACCTCGAACTCCTTGCCGGAGGAGAAGATGCGGATCGTGTCGCCTTTTTTGAGGGTGCCGTCGAGCACGCGGAAGAGCACCACGACTCCGAGGTAGGTGTCGTACCAGGAGTCGAAGATGAGCGCCTTGAGCGGCGCGGCGGCGTCGCCCTTGGGCGGCGGCAGCAGGGTCACGATGCGCTCGATCAGGTCCGCAACGCCGAGCCCGCTCTTCGCGCTCACCAGCGCCGGGTCCGTGCAGTCCAGCCCGATGACCTCCTCGATCTCGCGGGCCACGCGGTCCGGTTCGGCGCTCGGCAGGTCGATCTTGTTCAGGACCGGCAGGACTTCGAGGTCGTTGTCCAGCGCCAAGTACACGTTGGCGAGCGTCTGGGCCTCCACGCCCTGGGAGGCGTCGACCACGAGCAGCGCGCCCTCGCACGCGGCGAGCGAGCGCGAGACTTCGTAGGAGAAGTCCACGTGGCCGGGCGTGTCGATGAGGTTCAGGATGTACTTCTGGCCGTCCTTCGCCTTGTAGGGAATGCGCACGGTCTGGGCCTTGATGGTGATGCCGCGTTCGCGCTCCAGGTCCATCTTGTCCAGATACTGGGCCTTCTGCTCACGCGCGGAAACCACGCCGGTCAGTTCCAGAATGCGGTCTGCCAAGGTGGATTTGCCGTGGTCGATATGCGCGATGATGCTGAAATTTCTGATGTGCTTGGTCTCTGTCATAATCCTCGTCCGCGTGTCGGGGGTGGCGTTATTCGCCCCGGCAAGGCGTCAAAAGTCCTGGCGGGCAACAGGCCTTGTACGGCATTTGCCTGCGCCTGTCTAATGCGCAGAGAGGCCTCCCGCACCGCGCCGGGGGAAGCCCCACGGCCACATGAAATTCGCGGCTTCGCTTGCCCTCGCGCCGGATTCTGCGTATCCCTTTCACTATGCGCACCATCATCCTCGGCGGCACCGGTTTCATCGGTTCGGCCCTGGTCCGGCTTTTCGTCGGCCGGGGGCACGAGGTCGTTGTGCCCTCGCGCCGCCCGGAGAAGATTCCGGCGGTGCTCGGCATGGGCCGACCGGAAGCGCGCATTGTCGGCGCGCCCTTTGACGGCAAGACCGGCGCGGGCTGGGCCGAGTTCATCACCGCGGACACGGCCATCGTGAATCTCGCGGGCGAGAACATCGCCGGCGGCCGCTGGACCCCGGAGCTGAAGCGCCGCATCGAGCAGAGCCGCCTTCTGGCCGGGGCGGCGGTGATGGACGCCCTGGCGCGCGCCGAGGTCCGCCCCGCCGTGCTCGCGCAGGCCTCGGCCGTGGGCTATTACGGCGCGCGCGGGCCGGAGCCCGTGGACGAATCCGCGCTGCCCGGCGACACCTTTCTGGCCCATGTGGCCACGGCCTGGGAGGCCTCCACCGCCGGGGCCGAGGCGCTCGGCGTGCGCCGCGTGGTGCTGCGCACGAGCATGGTGCTGGGGCCGGGCGGGGCGCTGGCCCAGATGCTGCCGGCCTTCCGCCTGGGGCTGGGCGGACCGCTTGGCTCCGGACGCCAGATGGTGCCCTTCATCCATCTCGACGACGAGGTCGGGGCCATCGCGCACCTCATCGACACGCCCGGCGCTTCCGGGCCTTACAATCTGGCCGCGCCGGAAGCCGTCACCTCGCGCGGGTTCGCCCGCGCCCTGGGTCGGGCGCTGCGCCGCCCGGCGTTCTTGCCCGCGTCCGCCTTCGCCCTCAAGCTGCTTCTGGGCCAGATGGCCCAGGAGATTCTGCTTTCCGGCGTAAACGCGAGTCCAGCCCGGCTTCTTTCCACAGGGTACCATTTTCGCCATCCCACCCTGGCCGGGGCACTTGAAGCCGCGCTGGCGGCAGGGTAAATATTGAGCGGGAGACGCGCATGAGCAAGGGCAGGATCCTCGTGGTCGAAGACGAAGCCATCGTGGCCCTGGACATCCAGGCCCGGCTGACGCGGCTGGGCTTTGAGGTGGTCGGCCACGCGGCGACCGGCGCCGAGGCTTTGCGCTTGGCTGAGTGCTGCCATCCGGATCTGGTGCTCATGGACGTGCTTCTGAGCGGCCCGAAGGATGGCATCGACACGGCCGGCGAGCTCATCCTGTACCACCACCTGCCGGTGATCTACTTGACGGCCATGACCGACCAGACCACCCTGGAACGCGCCAAGCAGAGCGGGCCGTCCGGATATCTATCTAAGCCTTTTGAGGACCACGAGCTCTCCCTGGCCATTGAGATGGCCCTGGTGAAGTTCGAGGCCGACAACAGGCTCAAGGACAGCGAGCGGCTGCTCGCCACCACTCTGGGCAGCCTGGCCGAAGCCGTGATCTCCACGGACAAGATCGGCCTGGTGACTTATCTGAATGCTGCGGCGATCCGGCTGCTGGGGGGCGAAACCGCAAGCGCCATCGGTCTCCCCTGGACCGGGCTCTTCAGCATCCTTGACGAGGCCAGCCGGGAACCCGTGGAAGGGCTGGAGGAGATCTGCGTGCCGCGCGGCGAGCACCCTCTGTGCGAGGACATGATCCTGGTGACCCTGGACGGGCGGGAGGTGCCTGTGGCCTTGTCCGTCTCGCCGCTTCTGGCGCCGGGCAAGGAGGGCGCGCGCGGAGGGCTGCAGGGTCGGGTGCTCGTGGTGCGCAACGTAGCCCTGCGCAAGCAGGCCGAGGAGAATCTGCGTGCGAGCATGGCCGAGCTGCGCACCACCTTCCGCCAGACCGTGCGCGCCCTGGCACGTTTGGCGGAGAAGCGCGACCCTTACACCGCGGGGCACCAACAGCGTGTGGCCAAGCTCGCGCGCGCCATCGGCGCGGCCATGGGCCTTTCCGAGGACGCCCTGGAAGGGCTGGAGATGGCCGGCACCCTGCACGACGTGGGCAAGGTCTATGTCCCGGCAGAAATACTATCCAAGCCCGCAAGGCTTTCGCATATGGAGATGGGCATCATGAAAGGCCACCCGGAAGTGGGTTATGAGATATTGCATGAGGTGAATTTCCCCTGGCCCGTGGCCCGCATCGTGCTTGAGCACCACGAACGGCTGGACGGCTCCGGATACCCCGCCGGGCTCAAGGACGGCGAGATCTGCCGTGAGGCGCGCATTATGGCCGTGGCCGATGTGGTGGAGGCCATGAGCTCCCACCGGCCCTACCGCGTGGCTCTGGGCATGCCCCGGGCCCTGAAGGAGATCCGCTCCGGGCGCGGGCGGTTGTATGATCCCGAGGCCGTGGACGCCTGCCTGAAACTGATGGAGAACGGGGCGTTTGAATTTGAGGACACCGAGCCAGGGACACCGGATTCCCCAGGTGGGTTCGCGGAGGATATGGCATGATGGCGTGTGGCGGCGTCCTGCTGATCGACGACGAGTCCGGCATCCGCTTTTCGCTTCGGGGCATCCTGGAGGACGAGGGCTTCCGCGTGGCGGAGGCCGAGACCGGCGAGGCCGGTCTGGAGCGCCTGGACTCGGGCGAGGCCGTGGACTTGGTCTTTCTGGACATCTGGCTGCCGGGGCTGGACGGCCTGGGCGTGCTGGCACGCATCAAGGAGACCCGCCCGGATCTTCCGGTCGTCATGATCTCCGGCCACGGCACCATCGAAACCGCTGTCAGCGCTCTCAAGAGTGGAGCGTTCGACTTCATCGAGAAGCCGCTTTCACTTGAAAAAGTGCTGCTCGCCGCGCACAAGGCCCTGGAATTCTCGCTGCTCAAACAGGAGAACCTGGCCCTGCGCCAGTCTCTGGCCGACCGCGAGGTCAAGCTCACGGGCGAGAGCCCGGCCATCCGCGAGCTGAAGGAGCAGATCGGGCAGGTGGCTCCCACGGACGCCTGGGTGCTCATCACCGGGGAGAATGGCACGGGCAAGGAGATCGCGGCGCGGCTTCTGCACGCCCAGAGCCGCCGCGCCGGACAGCCCCTGGTGGCCGTCAACTGCGCCGCCATCCCGGAAGAACTTATCGAGAGCGAACTCTTCGGCCACGAAAAGGGCGCTTTTACCGGCGCGGACAAGGCCCAGGCCGGAAAGTTCGAGCTGGCGCACAACGGCACGCTGTTCCTGGATGAGATTGGCGACATGAGCCTCAAGACCCAGGCGAAGATCCTGCGCATCCTGCAGGAGCAGCGCTTCGAGCACGTGGGCGGCCGCAAGACCATCGTGGTGGACGTGCGCGTCATCGCGGCCACGAACAAGGATCTGTCGGCGGAGATCCGCGCCGGAAATTTTCGCGAGGACCTGTACTACCGCCTCAAGGTGTTTCCGCTCACCGTGCCACCCCTGCGTGAGCGCACGGAGGACATCCCGCTCTTGATCGAGGATTTTGTGGACCAGCTGGTGCGCCGGGGCGGTTGCAAACGCGCGCGCTTCGGTCCGCAGGCCCTGTCCATGCTCGCGAGTTACCCCTGGCCGGGCAACGTGCGCGAGCTTAAAAACTTCGTGGAGCGCATGCTCATCATCATGAATGGCCGCGAGGTGACGCCGGACAAGCTGCCGCGCGAGATTCTGGCCCAGTGCCGGGTTTCGGCCCAGGCGGGTGGCGGCGAGGATGTCGCGCCCTGTGCCCCGCCGCTGGCGCCCACCTCCGACGCGTCCCGCTCGGTGGCCAGCGCGGACGACGACGACCTGCTCATCCCAGACAGCTTCCCGGCCGGGCCGCTGGACTTGAAGGAGGCGAGGGCGGCCTTTGAGGCCCGGTTCCTGGAGACCAAGCTCAAGGAATTCGGCGGCAATGTCTCCCGCCTCGCCGAGGCCGTGGGCCTGGACAGAAGCTCACTGTACCGCAAGCTGAAGGGCTACGGGCTGACTGCGGAATAGGGAACCGGGAGCCCCCCTGCTGCGCCCTCCCTGACGAGCCGCGCAATACCCTTGGCGTCCGGGAGAATCTGTCACCGGATTTCGCCAATTTGGCGGAGACAATAAAAAAGGCCGGAGGCTGCAACCCCCCGGCCCCAAGGGTAAACCCCTCGTTTCCCGAAATCCTTGGTCTCGTCTAGACCCAGTAGATCATGTCGAACTGCTTGGACATGCCGTCCTTCAGCTTGTTCAGGGCGGTCTTGTCCATGTCGCGGATGCGGATGAACACGTCGCGCATGCCAACTTCCGCGGGCTCGCAGGATGTCAGGAGGCTCATAAGCCGCGCGCCGTTGTCCTTCAGGTAGTCCAGCACGGGCACCATGCCGCCCGGCTCGTTCGGCAGCCGCACGCCGATCTGCACCCCGCCCTCCATGACGCCGGTGATGCGCACCAGCACCTTGAAGATGTCGGAGTCGGTCACCATGCCCACGACCTTGTTGTTCTCGTCCACCACCGGCATGCCGCCGATGTTGTGCTCAAGCATCAGCTGGGCCGCGCGCTCAATGGTCTCGCCCGTATGGATGGTCACGACCTTCTTGGTCATGATGTCTTTGAGCTTGATCTCAGAGAGCAGGTAGTACAGCTCGTGCATGTCGAGCGTGGTGGCCTTGGAGGGCGAAGCCTCCTTGATGTCCCGGTCGGAAACGAGGCCCTGCAGAACGCCCTTGTCGTCCACCACGGGCAGACGTCCGATGCTCTTTTCCTTCATGATCTTCGAAGCTTTCATCATGGACATGTCCGGGGTGCCGGTAATCACGTCCTTGGACATCCAGTTCTCGATGAGCATGCGGTTCCTCCTTGAATCTCCGCCCGGTCAACGCCGGCCTGGCGGTGTGGTGCAAATTTTTAGTGATTCTAGCCCAGGCCGTTGAAATTGGCTAGTGAAAAATGCCGCAAAGCGTGTGCCCACCTTGCTCCGAAGGAAATTCGGCGTGGTCTGGTCCCGGCTTTGCTTTACCTTCCCGCCGCCAGGGGATAACGTGAAAGCCATGTTTGTCATTGTGAACGTGGACGACCTGGGCCTGCATCCCGCTGTGCGCCGCGCCGTCGAGGACCTGGCCGGGCTCTCGCGCGTCAGTTCGTCCACGCTTCTGGTGAACGGGCCGGACGCCAAGGCCGGGGCAAGGCTTTCGAGCACGAGCGCGGGCTCCATTGGCGTGGGTGTGCACCTGAATATCCTGCGCGGCCGGCCCGAGAGCCCGGCGCACGAGATCCCCGGCCTGCTGCGCGGCGACGGCCTGTTTCTGGGCGACTATGTGTCGCTTTTCAAACGCTACCTCGCTCGCGCCTTCACCTCCTCGGACGTGGAGCGTGAATGGACGCGCCAAGTGGAACGCGCGCTGGAGCTTGGCGTTGCGCCCACGCACCTGGATTCCGAGAAGCACATCCACGTCTGGCCTGGCCTTTTCGAGGCCGCCTGCCGGGTGGCCCGGCGCTTCGGCATTGGCTGGGTGCGCCGGCCCGTGGAGCGCGTGGCCCTGACGCGCTGGGACAAGGGCGCTCTGCGCGCGCGCATCTTGAACACCTTCGCCTGCGCGCACCAGCTGCCGGGCGCGCAGGGCGTGGCCAATCCGCACTCTGTGTTCGGCGTGGCCGACCAGGGCGCGGACCTGTTGCCCAGTCGGCTCGCCGCGTATATGAAGCGGGTGCGCCCGGACGTGCTGGAGGTGGTCTGCCACCCCGGCGCGCCGTCGGACACCGGGACGGGCGACGTCCCCCTGCCTGCGGAGTATGGCCCCATGCGCATCAGCGGACAGTGGCGCGCCGAGCGTGACGCCCTGGCCGCGCCGGGCTGGGACGAGGTGTTCGACCAGGCCTCGGCCCGGCTTGTCCACTACGGCCAACTCGACCCGGCCACCCGTAGCCTCATGCCCGAGGCCGGGGTGTAACGAATTTCGACGCAACAGAAGGAAATCATGCCCGCACCCGCAGCATCCAGCATCCCCAGCGAATATCCCGTGGAGGTGAGCATCGTCACCCCCATGCACAACGAGGAGCTCTGCGTGCGCGAGTTCCACCGCCGCATGAGCGCCGCGCTCCACGGAATGGGCGTCAGCCACGAGATCATTTTGGTGAACGACGGCAGCACGGACAAGACGCCGGAGATCATCCGCGAACTCTCTGCCGCCGATCCGAACCTGGTGGGCGTGTTCCTGGCGCGCAACCGGGGGCAATGCACGGCCATCTACGCGGGCATCCAGCACTCTTGCGGCCGTTACGTGGTCATCATGGACGGCGATCTGCAGCACCCGCCCGAGGAGGTGCCGCGGCTCATTGAGAAGATCCGCGAGGGCTATGACCTGGTGAAGGGCATGCGCCAGAAGCGGCAGGAATCCCTGGTGCTGCGCCGGGTGCCGAGCCTCATCGCCAACTACCTCATGCGCGCCACGAGCAAGTGCGACATCCACGACATGGGCGGGCTTTCCTGCATCCGGGGCGAGGTGGCGCGTGGGCTCAAACTGCGCGAGGGCCAGCACCGGCTCATTCCGGCCCTGGTCTACAGCCAGGGCGGCGCGGTGTGCGAGGTGCCCACCAGCGCCCCGCCGCGTTTCGCCGGCAAGAGCCACTATGGCATTGGCCGGAGCGTGGACGTGCTCTTCGACATCGTGCTCCTGTGGTTCCAGAACTCCTACAAGCAGCGGCCCGTGTACCTCTTCGGCCGCATCAGCCTGTGGCTGTTCACCATCGCGAGCTTTGTCATGTGCTGGCTCTTGTATGGCAAGATTTTTTATGGCGAGCACATGGGCACCCGTCCGCCGTTTTTGGGCGCGGTGCTGCTCTACCTCTCCTCGCTCGGCTTCATGAGCTCGGGGCTCATCCTTGAGGTGCTGGTGAACACCTACGACGCCGTTTCCGGGGCCATGCCCTTCAAGGTGCGCGAGATCGTCACCAGCCGGGACACGGACGCCGCCAACTGCGGCCACTAGAAAAACGGAGGCCCTGATGCGCGTCGGCCTGCTCCAGCTGAACCCCGTGGTGGGCGACCTTGCCGGCAACGCCGCGCGCGTGGAGGCCGCCTACGCCGACGCGGCCGCGCTGGGAGTCGAACTCTGCATCACGCCCGAGCTGGCCATCACCGGCTACCCCCCGCGTGACATGCTGCTGTACCAGGGGTTCGCCGCGAAGGCCCGGGCCGAGGCCGAACGCCTGGCCGAGCGGCTGGCCGCACGATTCCCCACAGGCCCGGCTCTGCTGCTGGGCTGCCCGGAGCAAAACCTGAGCGGCCAGGGCAAGGCGCTTTTCAACGCCGCCTTCTGGTGCGAGGACGGGCGCATCCGCACGATCATCCGCAAGGCCCTCCTGCCCACCTACGACGTGTTCGACGAGGCGCGCTACTTCGAGCCCGGCCAGCCGCAGCCCGGCAGCGGCGTGGTGGAGTACCTGGGCCGCCGGCTCGCGGTGACCATCTGCGAGGACCTCTGGAACGACAAGGACTACTGGCCGCACCGGCTGTACCCCGTGGACCCGGTGGAGGTCGCCGTGGCCAGCGGGGCCGAGGCGCTCCTCAATCTTTCGGCCTCGCCCTTCAGCCTGCGCAAGCAGACGCTCCGGCAGAACATGCTCGCGGCCATCGCCAAGAAGCACGGTCTGCCGCTGGCCTATTGCAATCAGGTGGGCGGCAACGACGATCTGGTGTTCGACGGGCGCAGCGCGTTCTTTGGCCCGGACGGCGCCATGCTGGCCCGTGCCGAGGGCTTCGCGGAGGACGTGCTGGTGCTGGAGCTCTTTGGCGCGCAGGCGCAAGCCCTGCCGCAGGACGACCTCTCCGCCCCGGCGGAGACCTGGCGCGCCCTGGTGCTGGGCACGCGTGACTATCTCGCCAAGTGCGGGTTCAAGAAGGCGCTGCTGGGCCTTTCCGGCGGCATCGACTCCGCCGTGGTGGCGGCCGTGGCGGCCGAGGCGCTGGGGCCGGACAACGTGCTCGGCGTGCTCATGCCCTCGCCCTGGTCGAGCGCTGGCAGCGTGGACGACTCGCTTGAACTGGCGCGCAACCTGGGCATCAAGACGCGCACCATCCCCATCGCGCCCCTGATGCAAGGCTTTGAGGCCGCCCTGGCCGAGAGCTTCGCGGAGCTGGCCCCGGGCAAGGGCGCGGATATCACCGAAGAGAACGTCCAGTCGCGCATCCGGGGCAACCTGCTCATGGCCCTTTCGAACAAGACCGGCGCGCTGCTTTTGACCACGGGCAACAAGAGCGAGCTGGCCGTGGGCTACTGCACCATCTATGGCGACATGAGCGGCGGGTTCGCGGTCATCAGCGACCTGCCCAAGACCCAGGTTTATGCCTTGGCCCGGCACATCAATGCCCTCGGCCGGGGCGAGGTCATCCCCCCGGCGATCATCGACAAGGCTCCCTCGGCCGAACTCAGGCCCGACCAGAAGGACCAGGACTCCCTGCCGCCTTACAATATCCTGGACGCCATCCTGGCCCTGCATGTGGAGATGGACAAGACGGCCGCGGAGATCCAGGCCATGGGCTTCGACGCGGCCACCGTGGCCCGCGTGTGCCGCCTGGTGAAAGGGGCCGAGTTCAAGCGCCGGCAAGCCGCGCCGGGCATCAAGGTGGCGTGGCGCAGCTTCGGCTCGGGCTGGCGCATGCCGCTCGCCGCCGCGCCCTTGCCTTAGCCTCCGGCCTGTCCGGAAATTTCCTTCAAATAAAATGTCGGCTGGCTGATGCGTTCCGGCGCTGGACGAAATCTGCGTCTTTCGCCGCCGGGCGGACGCGTTTTACGTCCAGGCCTGGTTGGCGATGTCGAGCGGGCTCTCGTCGGCCTTGTTCAAGATGCGCCGCAGCGTATCCTTGGAGATGCCGAGTTCGCGGCAGGCGGCGTTTTTGTTGCCGCCGTTTCTTTCCACAGCCTCCGTGGCGGCGCGGAAACGGATCTCCTCCATGGTCGGGGCCGAGGAGAGAAGTGGCCCAGGGTGCTCGCAGGCACGCAGGCCGGCGGGCAGGTGCTCCACCTGAATGAGCCCGCCGGGGCAGAGGATGCTCGCGTACTCCAGGATGTTCTCCAGTTCGCGGATGTTGCCGGGGAAGGGGTAGGCCATGAGCAGACGCATGGCCTCGGACGAGAGGGCCGGAATGTCCTTGCCGCCAGCTTGCCGGTGCCGTTTGAACCAGTGCTCGACCAGGAGCGGGATGTCGCCCCGGCGCTCGCGCAGCGGGGGCAGGGTCATGCGCACCACGTTCAGCCGGTAGTAGAGGTCTTGGCGGAAGCCGCCGTCGGCCACCATGCGATCCAGGTCGCGGTTGGTGGCCGCGATGACGCGCACATCCGCCGCTACGGGGGCCACTCCCCCCAGGGGCTCGAACTCACGTTCCTGCAGCACACGTAGAATTTTGGCCTGCAGTGTCAGGGGCAGGTCGCCGATCTCATCAAGCAGGATGGTGCCGTTCTCGGCCAGTTGGAAGCGGCCGGGCTTGTCGCGCCGGGCGTCGGTGAAGGCCCCGGCCTTGTAGCCGAACAGCTCGGACTCCATGAGATTTTCCGGCAGCGCGCCGCAGTTCACGGCCACGAAGGGGCCCTTCTGGCGTGGGGAGAGCTCGTGGATGGCCCGGGCGAAGAACTCCTTGCCCGTGCCGGACTCGCCCAGGAGCAGCACCGTGGCCTCGCTTTCGGCCACCTGCGGCAGGATGCGCAGCAGATCCGCGAGGCTGGGATCGCGCGAGCAGAAGCCCTTGGGCAACTGGCCGCCGCCGCGTTTGCTCGGCGCGGCCGAGAGGTCGCGGAAGCTCTCCACCCCGCCGATGACGTTGCCGTCCTGGTCCTTCAGGGGCGCGGCGCTGACGCTCACGGGCACCTGGACCCCGTCGGCGCGCTCCACCAGCATGATGCGCCCCACGATCTTGCGGTCCTCGCCGATGCAGTCGCGCAGGACGCAATGTTCGGCGCAGCCTTCGGTGCGGAATACGTCCCAGCACTTGCGTCCCACGGCCTTTTCCGGGGACACGCCCACAATTCCGGCCGCGCTGTTGCTGAAGAAAATGACGTTCCAGTCGCGGTCCACGGTGAAGATGCCGTCGGCCACGGAGTCCATGATGAAGGTGCACAGCGACGTGCAGGGAAACGGCTTGCCAAAAGCTTGATGCACAGTGATTCCCCCAGGTTGCCGAGAAACGGCCCCTTACGTCGCAATCTGCCTCCGCCCGGGGGCAAGGTCAAGGGACCGGACGCAGATTTCGTCCGCCGGGGAATGTCCGGCGGTTTATGACGAAGTTAATAGTGCGGAATTGCTTTGTATTCACTCTTGGCGCGGGAGTTGCTTCGCAGCGTCCAGGCGGACCGAAAATAGACGGAATCCCCGCCGCGGCACAGCACTCAACATCTGGAGGACTCGCAATGGATCTCAACCTGACCATCACTGGCCGTTGCTGCGATCTGGCTCTGCATCCCGTGTCCCAGACCACCGCTGAGAAGATCCGCGAGGAAGGCCGTGGCATCTATAAGTCCAAGTATCTGGAATGGTGGCGCAAGGGCAATACCTGCACCTGCGGCATGAAGCTCGGCGGCGAGTCCATGGTCGAGGTGACGCTGGACGGAAGGCAGGTTCCCTTCGACCCCGCGCCCATCAAGGCGGCCGCCGTGCTGCTGCGCCGCCGCATGTATCTGGACAGCAAGGCCCGCTATCTGGCCCTCATGGGCTACGACGACGAGGTGTGTTCGCTCACCTGGCACTGGACCGGCGTGGAAGGCTTCGAACCCGGAAAGTTTGAGTTTTTTGTCCACCGCTGGGACCGTCTGCTGCACGAGAACGGCTTCTACATCGTGGACGACGCGCGCTACGACGGGCATTTCGCCGCCGATTACTTCTGGGGCGAACGCGGTGGCCACAGCATGATCGACCCCGTGGTCATCGACCTGGAGGACGTGCGCCGCGAGATCGCTGGCGGCGAGGTGCGCGTGGCCTAAGTCTCCCGTCTTTTGATCCCCCGCCCCTTCAGGGCCGTCCGGCAGCGCCATGCCGGGCGGCCCTTTTGCCGCTCCCGCTACAGGCAAAAACCGTTCTGGGCTGGGTTCTGGTGCCAGACATGCGATAGGTTTTCGAAATATTTACTATCACGAATCAGTATGGTAACGCTTTGGCTTGGCGGCTTCCCCGCCCAAACCACGAGACCTCCCGCCTGTGCGGGGCAAGAAGGCCCATGCGCAAAAGCTGCCCGGAACACTGGGATTTCGACGACGAGTTTGATGGCGGCGAGGAAACCTGCGGGCGGGTCATCATCAACCTGTACACGTATCTGAAGCAGGTGGCGCCGGGCACCAGGGTGCTTCTGATTTCGCGCGACGCGGCCGCGCCCATCGAGTTCCCGGCCTGGTGCCGCATGACCGGGAATGCCCTTTTGGAAGAAGCGCATCCCTTTTACCTCATTGAATATAAACCCGAACGGAAAGGAGTCTGAAATGGCTGGCACCTTCTGCGTCACCATCACCCACTGCCGCACCGATGGCGACAAGGCCACCCTGGGCTTCGTCGTGGCCAACGCCGCCCAGGGCAGCGAGAAAGAAACCATGGTTTTCCTCTCCACCGATGGCGTGTACTGCGCCATCAAGGGCGAGGCCGAGAAGATCAACGAGGGCGCGCCCTTTGCCCCATTGAAGGAACTCATCAACAAGTTCACGGCCGCGGGCGGCAAGATCTACGTCTGCACACCCTGTCTGAAGAAACGCGGCCTCACCGAGGCCGACCTCATCGAAGGCGCGGTGCCCGCGGGCGGTGCGGCCCTGGTGGAATGGCTGACCAACGGCTCCCCCTGCGTGGCCTACTAGTTTCAAGTCCCCCCTCCCGCCGGGATGCCTGACACGTGCGGCGCATCCCGGCGGGATTTCCCACCTTTCAAGGAGATGTTCATGACCGAGGCGCACAACGGACAGGGCGGACCGCTGGCCGAGTCCGAACTCCGGGGCATCGCGCCGGACGTGGTGTTCGACGGCGGCGACCTGGACTGCGGCTCGGGCCTGGTGCTCATGATCCGTGAGAACATGCTGAAGGCCTCCGTGGGCGGCGTGCTGGAGATGCAGTCCAGCGAACCCACCGTGGCCGATGACCTGCCCCCCTGGTGCCGCCTGGCCGGGCATACGTTCCTGGGCCAACTGCCGGGCGAGGACCGCGTGCGCTATTTCGTGCGCCGGGGCGCGCCGCAAGAGGCCGTTCAGGCCGCATCGGAGGAGGTGGCCCTGGCCGAGGACAAGGCCCGGGCCAAGGAATACGTGTGGCGCCTGCGCACCCGCTCCACCGGGCCGCAGCGGGCCACGGTCTACTGCCGAAATTTTTCCTGGATCCTCGGCCAAGCCGCCAGTTTTGAGGAGAAGGACGCCCACCCCAGCGCCGTGGAGGCGCTGCTGGGCGCGCTCGGGGCCTCGCTGGCCACGGCCTACGCCACGCAGGCCGCCCGCGCCGCGCTTGAGGTGGACGACATCGAGCTCACCGTCACCGGTCGGCTCCACAACGTCTTGGCGCACCTGGGGTTGGAGGAGGGCGACCCGTCCTTCGCGGATATCGAGGTGAAATGTTACGCGTCCACCATGGACGACGAGGACGCCGCGCGCCGGGCTTTCGAGACCGTCGTGGCGCGCTCGCCCATTGCCGCGACCTTGCGCAAGGCCGCCAATCTGACCATTAAATTCTCGGTGGTGTAGCCATGGCTGAAACGCTTTTCCAGACGACGCAAGTGGGGTCTTGGCCCCGCAGCAAGACCATGCTGCGCGCCCTGCGCGACCGCCGCACCGGCAAGATGACCCGGGCGGACTTCGACGCCGTGGCCGATGACGAGGTGCGCCGCACCGTGGCCATCCAGGAGGAGGCCGGGCTCGACGTGCTGGTGGACGGCGAGCACCGCCGCGACAATTTTTATTCCTTCATCACCGAGAAGGTGGAAGGCACGCGCCTCATGAGTCTGGCCGAGATGCTGGACGAGGTGGAGGATAAGAGCGGCTTCGAGGAGATGCTCACCACCCTCGACGTGCCGGCCTCCAGCATCCGCAATCCCACCTGCGTGGGCCGGCTTTCCCGGCGCGAGCCCCTGGCGCTGAACGACTTCCACTTCGTGAAGAGCCTCACGGACAAGGCGGTCAAGATGACCCTGCCCGGTCCGTATCTGTTGAACCGCTCCATGTGGGTGGGCGCGTACACGGGCAAGGTGTATGAGAACCAGCGCGCGCTGGGCGATGACATCGTGAAGCTCCTGCGCGCGGAGCTCATGGATCTGGCCGACGCGGGCTGCGAGTTCGTGCAGTTCGATGAGCCGGTGCTGACGGAAATCGTGCTGAGTCAGGAGTGCGGTCGACGAACCTTCATGTGAGCGACGCTCGCCACCCGCCGGGACGCGGGTGAAGAACTTCGTTACGCCGCGGAACTCATCAATCGCATCATCGACGGCATTTGCGACCCCACGGGAAAACGGGGGCCGCGCATCGGCTTGCACATTTGCCGGGGCAACTGGAGCACCAGGGAAGAGGTGCTTCTGACCGGCGACTACACGCCGCTTCTGCCCGCGCTCACGCGCATGCATGTGCGCCAGTTTGTGCTGGAGTATGCCACGCCGCGCGCGGGGGACATCGGCGTGGTGGGGCGGGCGCTTTCCGGCGCCGTGCCTGGCACGGAAGGGCCGGACGGTTCGGGCGGGCTCCCGCGCGAGATCGGGCTGGGCGTGGTGAATCCGCGCACTACCGAGGCCGAGACGCCGGAGTTCATCGTGGAGAAGGCCGAGGCGGCACTCGAATACTATACCCCCGCGCAGATGTTCCTGAACACGGACTGCGGTTTCGGTTGCTTCGCCAACCGCTGTGTGAACGTGGAGGAGGTCGCGGCCGCGAAGCTGAAGTCCATTGTGGCCGCGGCGCGGATTTTACGGGAGAGGCACGGTTGACGCGCACCTCTTGACATTCGCGGCCCGGCGAGAGATTCTTATAATAGATTCCCTTGTCCTGAAACGCTGCGCTTTGCGGCAGGGAGGCGTCATGCGGGAATATCCCCTCTCCAGGGTCTTCCAGCTGCTGGAGCCCGGGCCCACGGTGTTGCTGACCACGGCCCAGGCCGGTTGCGCCAACGTCATGACCATGAGCTGGCTCATGATGATGGAGTTCGAGCCGCCGCTTCTGGCCTGTCTCGTCAGTTCGTCGAACCACAGCTTCACGGCGCTCACGGCCACGCGTCAGTGCGTCATCGCCATCCCGCCCGCGTCGCTGGCGCCCACGGTGGTGGACGTCGGCAATTGCAGCGGCGCCAAGGTGGACAAGTTCACCGCCTTCGGCCTGACCGTGCTCCCGGCTTCGCAGGTCGGGGCCCCGCTCTTGGGCGAGTGTTTCGCCAACCTGGAGTGCCGCGTGGCGGACGACACCCTGGTGGGCAAGTACAATCTCTTCATCCTGGAGGTCGTGCAGGCTTGGTGCGACTCTTCCTGGCCCGGCCTGCTGTCCAGCGACCCGGAGCGGGTCCTGCCCAAGACCATCCACCATAACGGCGACGGCACCTTCCGCGTGTCCGGCGAGACGCTGAACCTCAAGGACCACATGGTGAAGTGGCCGGAATGCCTGTGAAGGCGTGTCAGGCCGTGGCAGTCTCGCCGGGGTCCGTCCCACGGACGGCCCGCTGGTAGGAAAAGGCCAGCACCGCGGCGGAAACGCAGCAGAAAAAGCCGGTCATGAGGGCGTCAAGGAGAAACCAAGGCGCGAGGCCGACAAAGCCCAGGTTGCGTTCCAGCACGGGTCCCAGCAACTCCATCGGCAGGCTCACGGCGAAGATGGCCAGATAGGGCAGGAACAGCGCGCAGCTGATCCTCCAGGCTTTGCCTTTGGTTTCGCGGTAGGTTGTGGCGAGCGGTTTCGGCCCGCGCTGGGACACGATGACGGGCAGATAGAAGAAGCGGACGACCAGTCCAGCCAGCGCCACGGCCAGGATCAGGTCGCAGACGACCAGGAGGCCGATGCCGAGAAACGCGCCGCCGCTCCTGGTCTTGAGGAACCCGACCAAAAAGGCGTTCACAAACCCCGCCGCGACGACGGGCAGGGCTAGGCCGAGGTACAGCAGAGCGAGCGTCCAGAGGAGCCACAGGAAGCGCAGGTCCAGGTAGAGGTCCTTGAGCGCGGCGCGCGGGGCCGGGTTGCCCAGGATGAGGTCGTAGATGAGAAACTCCGCGGGCAGAAACAGCAGGGCGAACAGGCGCGGGGAATAGGCTTGCGGCCCGCCCTTGGCCCCTAGGGTGTACGTGACGCCGAAGGCCGCCAGGGCGATGCTGAAGAGCGTGATGCACAGGATGGTGCCCAGCACGCTGGCGCGCAGCAGGCCGTTCTCGTTCAGCGCGTTCCAGGCGAACCGCAGGCTCGTTCGCAACAATCCTTGCTCCGTCGTCATCGCATCCCCTCCTGCTCCACGTCTGACATCTTGAGGTAAAGGGGTACCCGTGCGACGGTCGCGGGTCAACTTTTGCGCGGGCCTAGGGCGCAGGCCAAGCGCGCAGGCCAAACGCGCGGATTTGGGCGCAAACCTGGCCCCCCCTCTTCACAAGCGCGGCAAAATCACGCATTGTTCCGAAACTATCCGCCAATTCTGGAGTGTGACGTGCTGCACAGCGCCCTGGGTCTTCTTTGCCTCATCTTCTTCGCCTGGCTCTTGAGCTCCAACCGCCGCCTCGTGCCCTGGCGCATGGTCGTTGCGGGTTTGAGCCTGCAATTCGTCATCGCCGGGCTGGTGCTCAAGGTGCCCGCCGTGAAGACGCTGTTCATGGGGCTGAACGCTCTGGTGCAGGCGGCGGAGACCGCCACCCGCGCAGGGACCAGCTTCGTGTTCGGGTTCATCGGCGGAGGCCCGGCGCCTTTCACGCCCACGAACCCGGCGCTCAACTTCAGCCTGGCCTTCCAGTCCCTGCCGCTGGTCATCGTCATCGCGGCCCTGACCTCGCTCTTGTTTTATTGGGGCGTGCTGCAGCGCGTGGTGCGCCTGTTCTCCTTTGTGCTCGAAAAGACCATGGGCATCGGCGGGGCGCTCGGCGTGGGCGCGGCGGGCTGCATCTTTCTCGGCATGATCGAGTCGCCGCTCTTGATCCGCCCGTACCTGGCCGTGATGACGCGCAGCGAGCTCTTCGCCCTCATGGCCACGGGCATGAGCTGCATCGCGGGCACCATGCTCATGCTCTATGCCTCGGTGCTCGGCCCGGTGATCCCGGACGCGCTGGGGCACATCCTCACTGCCTCCATCATCCACGCCCCGGCGGCGCTCCTGGTGGCCTCGGTGCTGTTGCCGGAGGACCGTTTACCGACCCTGGGCCGCGAGATGCCGAAGTCCGCCGCTGCGGGCTCGGTGGACGCGCTGTGCCGGGGCACCTGGGAAGGCTTGCAACTTTTTTGGAACATCGTGGCCATGCTCATCGTGTTCGTGGCCGTGGTGAAGCTGGCGAACCTGGGCCTGGGCGCGCTGCCTCCTGTCGCTGGTGCGCCCATGACGCTGGAGCGCGGCCTGGGCGTGCTGCTCTCGCCGGTGGCCTGGCTCATCGGCATCCCCTGGGCCGAAGCCCACACGGCGGGCGCGCTCATCGGCACCAAGGTGATCCTGAACGAGTTCCTGGCCTTCATCGACATGGCGGCCCTGCCGCCGGAGGCTCTTTCCGCGCCCTCGCGGCTTATCCTGGCCTACGCCATGTGCAGCTTTGCCAACTTCGGCAGCCTGGGCATCCTCATCGCGGGCCTGGGCACCCTGTGCCCGGAGCGCCGGGGCGAGATCACCGGGCTCGGCATGCGCGCGCTGCTGGCCGGGGTCATCGCCTCGCTCATGACCGGGGCTGTGGTGGGCGTCATCTCACAGCTGTAAAGGAGGACACGCGTGGCCCATATCGACATCGACCTTTCCCTCTGCAACAAGGACGGCCTGTGCATCAGCGAATGCCCGGCCTTTCTGCTCGAACGCGGCAAGGACAAGTTCCCCGTGGTCGCGGCGGAAGCGGCCGAGCGCTGCATCCTCTGCGGCCACTGCATCGCCGTATGCCCAACGGGCGCGCTCTCCCTGGCCGGGCGGCACGCCACGGACCTGACGCCGCTGGACCCGGCGCTCAACATCACGCCCGAGGCGGCGGAGCAGTTTCTGCGTTCGCGCCGCAGCGTGCGCCGCTTCCGCGACAAGCCCGTGGAAAAGGAGCTGGTGCGCCGCTGTGTCGACACCGCGCGCTACGCTCCCTCCGGCGTGAACACCCAGCCGGTGAACTGGATCGTGGTGGAGGATCCGGACCTCATGGTCGCCCTGGTGGATCTGACGGCCAAATCCTTGCGCCGCTTGCCCTATTTCATGCCCTACCTGAACGCCTGGGACAAGGGCGTGGACCTGATCCTGCGCAGCGCGCCGCAGTTGGTGGTGGCCCATGCGCCCAAGGGCGGCATGGACAACACCTCGAATTGCGTCATCGCCCTGGCGCACTTCGAACTGGCGGCCCATGCCCTGGGCCTGGGCACCTGCTGGGCCGGGCTGTTCACGCACGCGGCCGGGCGCAGCAAGGCCATCGCCTCGGCCCTGTGCATCCCGGAGAGCCACAAGATTTACGGAGCGCTCATGCTGGGCCGTCCGAAGTACGGCTTCAAGCGTCTGCCGGAGCGCAAGCATCCGCCCGTGCGTTTTCTCTAGCCGTGACAAATGCTGCCGGAAATTGACACGGGGCGCGTGTCGGGGCAGATAGATTGGCAAAAGTTCTTATCCAAGGAGGCGACATGGCCAGGATGAATTGCTGGGAGTTCAAGAAGTGCGGACGCCAGCCTCGCGGCGAGAAGAGCGCGGAGTTGGGCGTCTGCCCGGCGTCCCTGGAAAAGCGCACCGAGCTGATGAACAGCGGCCACCTGGGGGGCCGCGCTTGCTGGGCGATCACCGGCACCCTTTGCGGGGGCAGGGTCCAGGGCACCTACGCCTCGAAGCTCGGCAACTGCATGCAGTGCGAGTTCTTCAAGCTGGTCCGGCAGGAGGAGGGGGAGGCCTACAAGGGCTCCAAGGAGATCATGGAGGCCTTGCGCCTGTAATCGTGCCGCCCGTCTCACCCATCTGCAACAGGGAAGGTCGCATGAAGAAATGGTCCGTGTCCGTTGTCTGCTGTTTTGCCCTGATTTCTTTTTGCTTTTCGCTTCCGGTCCTGGCCCAGGCACCGCCCCTGGCCAAGGCCGGCATGCCCTCCTTCAAGGAGTTGGACACAAACCACGACGGCCGCCTGAGCCTGGCGGAGGTGCTGGCCTATGCCAAGAAAAAAGGCGCCGAGGTGCAGCCCTTCCGCATCAGCGATGTGGACCTGGACGGCGATGGCAAGCTGACGCCCGAGGAATTCAGGAAGGCGGGCATCTCGGGGTTTGAGCAGTTCGGCACCGTTGATGCGCGGGATCTGAACATCACCGGCGACGGCTACGTGAGCCGCCAGGATCTGGATGCGTATTTCGCGCGCAAGCACCGGGAAGCCTTCATCCGCGCCGATGCGGACCACGACGGTTTGCTCACGCGGTCGGAGTTCGCCCTGATCCGCTTCTAACGCCCCGTGCCCGCGAAAATGGCGAGGCCGCCCCGGTTGCCCGGAGCGGCCTTGTGTTTTGGCGTTGCCGCCGCCGTTACTTCGTGAGGGGCATGATGTAGCCGTTGTCCTTGGCGGCGCTGTGGCAGCCGATGCAGGGGGCGACCTTGCCCTGGGCCAGGATCTTCATGGCCGGGCTGAAATTGAGCCACAGGATGTCCCCGGCCTCGGGGTTGTAGCCCTTCTTCTTGGAAAGGGCGGTGATGGAACCCAGCTTGCCGTCGGCCGTGTAGTTTTCCTTCACGATGATGGCGCCGTCGGGCAGCACGCCGGTCTTGTCCATGACGGCCTTGTAAGCCAGCTTGTTCACGTAGACGTTCTGCAGCGAGCCGTGGGGCTCCCTGCCCTGGCGCATCCTGGTGGTGCCGGGCATCAGGTTCCATTTCACATAGGGGTCTTCCTTGGTGATGTGGTACAAGAGGGCCGCGCCGTCGCCCTGGGACATCATGCCCTGGGCGGGCATCATCCCTTGGGCGGGCATCTGCTGGCCATAGGGTGTTTTGTCCGCGGCCATGAGCGCCATGGGCGCGAGCAGGGCGCACAATCCGGCGAGGCAAAGGAAGCGAGCGAAGCGTCTGGTCATGTGTGTTCCTCCTGGTGTGGTGCTAAAGGGGGGATAGTATTCTCCTACGCCCAGAGCCGGGAATGTCAACGTGGTCCGCGCGGCTTTCGAAAAAAAGGGAGGCCGCCCGGTTGCCCGGTGCGGCCTCGTGTTGTTGGTCTGGTGCTGGCGCTTTGCGCCATAGCCTTAAACTGCGTTGTAACCCTGGGCGGCGCTTTCGGCGGGGTTCGCCTGCCTGGTCCGCGACTCTTTGCCGGACCTGGCGCGGGATGCGCCCTCTGCCCCGGGCACCGGGGTTTTCGGCCTGCTTTCGCCGACGTTTCCACCTCTGCCTGTGCAGACTGCGCCGGTTCTGGGCGCTCCTGGTGGTGTCTCGGGCGGCCTCCCTGAAGCTCCTGGGAGGCGTCTTACGGAAACTGGTCAGGTACCGTTTGACCATCTCCACTGCCCCTTGCGGGCGGCGTGCCTGGACGCGAACGCGTCGGGCTGGCTCTGGATGGAGTAGTCATCCCTCAACCGGCTACGAAGCTGACTGGTCCATTGGTGTGTCCTCCACTGTTAAGTTGAAGGAAAAAGCCTATGATCCACAGGTACGCTTTCCCAACCAGATGTCAATGCCCCTGCGGCGCTGAAGCCTAAAATTCCTGGGGGAGCCCCTTCAACTGGGCCTGGGTGAACACCGGCCCGTCCACGCAGACAAACTTCTCCCCGATGTTGCAACGGCCACACAGCCCCACGCCGCACTTCATGCGCCGCTCCAGGGTGGTGACGATCTGCTCGTCCTTGAAGCCCAGCTGCTCCAGGGCCTGGATGGTGAAGCGGATCATGATGGGCGGGCCGCAAGTGACGGCCACGGCGTTCTCCGGGCTCACGCCAAGCTCGGCCAGCACCGCGGGCACCACGCCCACGCGGTGGGCCCAGCCCTTGTCGGGATTGTCCACCGTGAGTTCCACGCGCATGTCGCCCCGCTCGGCCCATTCCCTCAGTTCGTCCTTGAAGCACAGGTGCTCCGTGGTGCGCCCGCCGTAAATGAGCGTGATCTTGCCGTAGTCGGGGCGGTTGTCGAGCATGAAGAGCAAGAGCGTGCGCAGGGGGGCAAGGCCCAGGCCGCCGCCCACGAAGATGATGTCCTTGCCCCGCATGGCCCGGTAGTCGAAATGGTTGCCCAACGGGCCGCGCAGTCCCACGGGGTCGCCCTCCTTCAGCGTGTGCAGGCGGTGGGTCAGCTCGCCCACGCGCATGACGCTGAACTGCAGGTACTCCATGCGCGTTGGCGGGGAGCAGATGACAAAGGTGCTCTCGCCGGTGCCGAATACCGAGAGCTGGGCCACCTGTCCGGGTTCGAAACAAAATGCGCGCATGGCCGTCTCGTCCTGCAGGACCACGCGGAAGGTCTTGATGTCCGGGGTCTCGTCGAAGGCTTCGATGATGGTGGCAAGCTGCGGCATGTAGGGGTTCTGGCTCACTTGTTTTCCCCCTTCTCCAGGATGTCGAGCACGATGCGGCGGATGTCCACGGCGACGGGGCAGGACTTGATGCAGCGGCCGCAGCCCGTGCACGAGACCTCGGGCTGTCTGGCGCCGTCCGGCGCGGGGAATTCCCGCGGGTGGTAGCAGAACTTGTGGCCCACGCGGTTGCGCAGGCGGTGCGCCCGGCTCACGCGCGGGTTATGCCCGCTGCCCTCCAGGGTGTAGAGCGCGCTCATGCAGGTGTCCCAGGTGCGCAGGCGCTTGCCCTTGAGGCCAAAGTTCTCGTCGGTGATGTTGAAGCAGGAGCAGGTGGGGCAGAGGTACGTGCATACCCCGCAGGAAAGGCAGCGCGCGCTCTGGTCCGTCCAGAAGTCCAGGTCGTCGAAGAGCGCCAGGAAGCGCTCCGGGGCCGCGCGCAGGTCCGGGACCGGGCCGGGCTCGACCGGGCTCGCCAGCTTGGCCTCCAGCTCCTGCAGGGCGCTTGGCGTGGCCTCCGGCAGGGCGGCGGCGAGTTTCTCCCCCGTCTTGGTGAGGGCGCGGGCCACAAATCCGCCGCTGACGGCGAAGAGCATGACGTCCGAGCCCTCCTCGGAGGTCGGGCCGCCGCCGGTCCAGTGGCAGAAGCAGGTGTTCTCCATGCGCTCGCAGGCCAGGGTGATGAAGAACGTGTTGGCCCGCTTGGCCGCGTAGAGCGGGTCCTTAACCCCACGCTCCAGGAACACGCGGTCCAGCAGCTTGCGCCCGCGCGCGTCGCAGGGGCGGCAGCCGAGCACCAGCGTGGGCTCCGGTGGCAGCGGCTCGGCCAGGAAAACTTCGGTGCGCGTCAGGTCCGTGTGGTCCTTGCGGTAGGTGTAGGTGAGCAGATCCTCGGTCTGGGGCAACAGGGCCTGCTTGGCCGAGGACGAGGGCGGACGGCCCAGGAAGGGATGCATGTCGGGCGCCCAGGGGCGGTAGACCACGGCCTGGCCTTCGCGCACGGGCGCGAGCAGGCGGTAGTCCTGCGCCCAAGCCGCCGCCTGGGCGGCCACGGCTTCATCTGCCAGGAATCGCGCTACCATAGCTGCCCCCGGTCCTTGATCTTGTCTTCTTCCATCTGGAAGGTGTGCAGCGGCGGCACGGCCTCCGGGTCGACACCGGCCTCGTAATTGAAGATCTCTTTGAGTTCGCGGTTCATCTTGCGCTTCAGGAGCAGGATGGGGATGCCCATGGGGCAGGAGCGCTGGCATTCGCCGCACTCGGTGCAGCGCCCGGCCAGGTGCAGGGCGTGCATGACCTGGAACAGCCACTTCTCCTGCAGGTTGGCCTCGGCCGAGAGCCAATGCGGATCGCGGCTGTCGGCTAGGCAAACGTGCTTGCACACGCACAGCGGGCAGGCGTTGCGGCAGGCGTAGCACCGGATGCAGCGGCTCATCTGCCGCTTCCAGAAGTCGAAGCGTTCCTGGGCCGAGAGCTTCTCAAAGCTCTCCAGGTCGGCGTAGGCGTCCTCCTCGCCCTGGGGCGTCCGCTCCGCGCCGATCATGTGGTTGTACACGACCGGGTTGGGGTAGCGGCAGCGCAGGCACTTGTCGGCTAGCACGTCGCGCCGGGGCAGCACCTTCTCGCCATCGGGCAGAAGCAGGCGCACCTCCTCTCCCGTGAACTCCGCGCCGCGCACCTCGGCGATGTCCGTGCGCACACGCACCTTGGCCAGGTCGAGGACACCGTCGCAGGGCAGGCCGAAGATGACCAGGTTCTCGCGGTCCACGAGCTTTTCCTGCAGCAGCTGCACTACCGAGCGCGAGTCGCATCCCTTGACCACCAGGCCCATGCGCTTGCCGCGCAGGCCGTACAAACTGGTGGCCAGGTTCTCTACGCAGGTGGCGTCGAAGATGAGCCTTTCCGCATCCTGTTCGTTGCGCACGGTGATGGGGGTGGCGTGCAGGGGATCGAAGCCCCGCGCGTAGCCCAGCACGAAGTCGACGTTCGGCAGCTCGCGGACGACGGTGGCGCGCAGCCGCGCGACGCGTTCGTTTTCGGAGCGGTCAGTCTCAGCCATTGCCGTCCTCCTTCGCTGTCTCGGGGGCGGAAAGGCCCGCGATGTCGGCCTGGGTGAGCACGGCCCGCGAATGCACGGTCTGGTCCGGCTTGTTGTCCCAGTCCGGCAGGGCCATGTCCGGCTGCGCCAGGGATTGTCCGAGCATGCCCGAGAGCGAACACAGGGTGTGCACGGGTTCGGCCATGCGCGGCATGGGACCGAGGGCGTGGATCTTGTCCGTGAACTTCGTCACCATGTCGCGCCAGCGCGAGCCCTCCGAGGCCGAGACCCAGATGTATTCGAAGCGGCCCTCGTCCACGCCGAGGATGGGCAGAAAGCGCCGCAGCATCTCCAGCCGGCGCCGGGCGTAGAGGTTGCCTTCGGAGTAGTGGCAATCGCGCGGGTGGCAGCCGGAGACGAGCACGCCGTCCGCGCCGGACAAAAGCGCCTTGGCCACGAACATGGGGTCCACGCGGCCCGAGCAGGGCACGCGGATGATCCGCAGATCCGTGGGCTGGCTGAAGCGAGCCACGCCGGCCGCGTCAGCGCCGCCGTAGGAGCACCAGTTGCACAAAAAGCCTATGATTCGGTAGTCTCGTCCCATATCCGGCATAGCGCATTGACCTCCGCGAGGAGCTGGGAATCGGTGAAGTGCTGGAGCTGGATGGCCCGCACGGGACAGGTGACGCTACAGATGCCGCAGCCCTGGCATACGGTCTCCACCACCTCGGCGCGCTTGCTGCCGTCGCGCAGTTCGCGCATGCGGATGGCGCCGAAGGGGCAGGTGCGTTCGCATTTGCCGCAGCCGATGCAGCGGTTGGTGGCGACCTGGGCGATCTGCGGATCGCTTTCAAGCTTGTCCTTGGACAAAAGGGCCAGGACCTTGCCCGCCGCGGCGCTGGCCTGGGCCACGCTGGCCGGGATGTCCTTGGGCCCCTGGCAGGCCCCGGCCAGGAATACGCCGACGGTGTTGGTCTCCACGGGCCGAAGTTTGGGGTGGCTCTCCATGAAGAAGCCGTAGGCGTCGTAGGATATGCGCAGCTTCTCGGCCAGCTCCGGCGCGCCCTTGGCGGCCTCGACTCCGACGGCCAGGACCACGAGGTCCGCGGGCACCTCCACCTGCTGGCCGAGCAATGTGTCCGTCCCGCGCACGATGAGTTTGCCGTCCTTGGGATAGACCTGCGCCACGCGGCCGCGCACGTACTCCACGCCGTATTCCTCCTGGGCGCGGCGCACAAACTCCTCGTAGCCCTTCCCATTGGCGCGGATGTCCATGTAGAACACGTAGGCCTTGGAGTCCGGGATGTGGTCGCGGGTCAGGATGGCCTGCTTGGCGGTGTACATGCAGCAGAAGTTGGAGCAGTAGGGCCGCCCGAGGGAGCGGTCGCGGCTGCCAACGCAGGCGATGAACACCACCGTCTTAGGCTCGGCCCCGTCGCTGGGGCGCTTGATGTGCCCGGCCGTGGGGCCGGAGGCGGAGAGCATGCGCTCGTACGCCAGCGAGGTCACGACGTCCGGGTAGCGGCCCGCGCCGTATTCACCGCATTTTCTGTGGTCGAAGAGATTCAGGCCCGTGGCCGCGATGATGGCCCCCACCTTCTCGGTCACGACCTCATCTTTCAGGTCGTAGTCGATGGCCCCGGTGGGGCAGATCTTCTCACACACGCCGCACTTGCCCTTGGTTAGGCGGAGGCAGTGCTCGGCGTTGATGGTGGCGCGCTTCGGAGTCGCCTGGGGGAAGGGGATGCCGATGGCCGTGGTCAGGCTCACGTTCTCGTTGAAGGCGTCGGGCACCTTGCGGCTGGGGCATTTTTCCTCGCAGGCCCCGCAGCCCGTGCACTTGGTCCAGTCAACGTACGTGGTGTGCTTGCGGACCTTGACCTCGAAGTTGCCGACGTAGCCGGAGACCTCCTCCACCTCGGAGAGCATGTGCAGGGTGATGCGCGGGTTCTGGCCCGCATCGACCATCTTCGGACCCAGCACGCACACGGAGCAGTCCACAGTGGGGAAGGTCTTGTCGAGCTTGCTCATGATGCCGCCGATGGAGCTCTTGCGCTCCACCAGCACCACGTCGAGCCCGCCGTCCGCGCAGTCCAGCGCGGCCTGTATGCCCGCCACACCGCCGCCCACGATGAGCACGCGCTTCTGCACGTCGAAGCTCTTGGCCGTCAGGGGCCGGTCGACCCGCAGCTTCTCCACGGCCATGCGCACCAGGTCCGTGGCCTTTTGGGTGTTGCGCTTGCGGTCGAGCGAAATCCAGGCCACGTGCTCGCGGATGTTGGCCATCTCGAACATGTAGCGGTTCAGGCCCGCACGCTCCACGGCCCGGCGGAAGGTCAGCTCGTGCATGCGCGGCGAGCAGGAGGCCACCACCACGCCGTCGAGCTTGAGGTCGCGGATGGTCTGTTCCAGTGTTTTTTGGCCGGGATCGGAGCAGGCGTACATGTGGTCCGTGGCGTAGACCACGTCCGGGAACTCCCGCGCGGCGGCGGCCACGGCCTCCACGTCCACGGTGGCGGCGATGTTGTTGCCGCAGTGGCAAACCATGACGCCTATGCGCATGACGCGTCCTCCTTGGCAGGCGCACCGTCGGGCTTGCCGCCCGTGGTCTTGGCGGCGTGTCCAGCCTCGCGCGCCCGTTCGCAAGCCTGTTCGCGGAGGTGGGCCGCCTCCAGGGCCGGGGCCAGGGGCAGCACCAGCTTGTCCAGCCGGAGGTCTGCCTCGGGCAGGCCGAGGGCCAGGCCGAGAAGTTGCGTGAAGTAGGGCACGGGCATCCGGATGTCCTGCCCGGAGGCTGCGTTGACCTGCCCGCGCCGGAGGTCCAGGTTCATCTGGCACAGGGGACAGGCCACCACGACGCAGTCCGCGCCGCAGCTCTGGGCCATGTCCAGGATGCGCGCGGAGAGCCGCTGCAGCATGTCCAGCCGGGGCATGCCGAAGGCCGCGCCGCAGCACTCGGTCTTGAAGGGGAAGTCCACGATGGTAGCGCCGCAAGCGGCCAGGATCTCGTCCATGGCCACGGGGTTTTCCGGGTCGTCAAAGAGCATGAGGCCGGGCGGGCGGTTCATGATGCAGCCATAGTATGGGGCCACGCGCAGGCCGGCGAGCGGGCGTTTGACGTGTTTCTGGATGCCCCCCGCGCCCACCTGCTCGTACAGCACCTGGAGTACGCTGACGCACTCCACCGGCCCCGGGCCGGGACGGCCCAGCAGGCGTTCCACCTCGGCGCGGTAGGTCTCGTCCGCTAGGCGCGCATCCGCCGTCTTGAGCGCCGCCAGGCAGCTCGGGCAGGGCGTGGCCACGCGGTCGAGCCCGGCCGCCTCGGCTTGCAGGAGGTTGCGCGCGGCGAGCGCCCCGGACAGGTGGTGGTCCACCGTGTGCGCGGGCGTGGAGCCGCAGCAGGTCCAGTCCGGCACGTCGGTGAGCCCGATGCCGAGCGCCTTGCAGCAGGCGCGCGTGGAAATGTCGTATTCGGCCGCGGTGCCGCTCTGCGAACAGCCGGGATAATAGCCGAGGGTCGCTTTCATTGGGCGTCCTCCCCGGTTTTTTTCGCGGGCGCGGCGTCCGTCCGGTTCTCGAAACGCGCGAAGATCTCAGCCACCTCTTCCTTGCCCCGGCCGCCGGGCTGGTGCGGGAGGAAGGCCAGCTTCCCGCGCGTGAGCATGGCTGGGCCCAGACCGGCATCCTGCAAGGGTTTGCCGCTCTTGAGGGCGAACACTGCGGCCAGTCCGGCTTCGAACACCCGGCCGTGACGAGCCACGGAGGCCAGGAAACCATCGGTGAAGGATTTGACCAATCGTTCCGGGGCCTTGCCCGCGCGCCGGGCCATGTGGCGCAGCACGTCCATCACCGTGGCCACCTCGATGTTGTTGGGGCAGCGGGTGGTGCAGGCCTGACAGGTGGCGCACAGCCAGATGGACCGGCAGGAGAGCACACGCTCCTTTTGGCCCAGTTGGACCAGGCGCATGATTTGGTGCACGGGGATGTCGTAGTCCTGGCTGTAGGCGCAGCCGGCGGTGCAGTTGCCGCACTGGTAGCAGCTTTTGAGGTCCTGCCCGCTTTCGCGCGCCACCGCGTCCATGAAGGCCTGATCGCAGTCGGCGGCGAGGTTGATTGTCTGCATGGGCGGCTCCTTCGGGGAGGCCAGGGTGGGTGAGCCGGGAAAGCCCGACCAATTATTCCAGGCTAGCAGAGCGGGGATTCAAGGGCAAGGGCGCGGAAGGGGAGCTTGCCCCTCCCGCGCCCAGGTCCGTCCTGATCTTTTCTTGCAACCGCCAACGGATGGGTTGAAATTCCTGGTGATCCGGGACACCAGGGGCCGGCCCATGCGCCGCGTCCGGGGAACAGGAGGCAGGGCCGACTGCGGTAGCGCCCACGCGCCGGCCCCCCCGGGAATCATCGTCTACTCTTCCAGGTTCGGTTTCGCGTACAATTCCCCGCCAAAGGCGTCGTTGATGACGAGCAGCGGGAAGTCCTTCACGGTCATCTCACGCACGGCCTCCGGGCCAAGTTCGTCAAAGGCGATGACCTTGGAGGCGGTGATGCACTTGGACAAGAGCGCGCCCGCGCCGCCCGTGGCCCCGAAGTACACGCCCTTAAAGTCGCGCATGGCCTGCTTCACGGCGTCTGCGCGCTTGCCCTTGCCGATGCTGGCCTTGAGGCCCAGGCTGTACAGGCGCGGAGCGTAGGCGTCCATGCGGTAGCTAGTGGTGGGGCCGGCGGAGCCGATGGGCCGTCCCGGCGGTGCGGGAGAGGGACCAACATAGTAGATGCTTGCGCCTTTGAGGTCGAAGGGCAGCGGTTTGCCCTGGTCCAGCAGGTCCGAGAGCTTCTTGTGCGCGGCATCGCGGCCGGAATAGATGATGCCGTTCAAGAGCACCATGTCGCCCGCGCGCAGCTTTTCGATGTCCGCGTCGGTGAGCGGGGTGTTGAGGGAATACGTGGGCATCAGAATTCCACCTCCTCGTGCCGGGCGGAGTGGCACTGCACGTTCACGGCCAGCGGCAGGCTGGCGATGTGGCAGGGGGCGATGGCGATCTTGACGGCCAGACAGGTGTAGCTGCCGCCCAGGCCCATGGGGCCGATGCCAAGCTTGTTCACCTCGGCCAGCAGTTCGGCCTCCATCGCGGCGATCTGCGGGTCCGGGTGCACGTCGTCCAGCTTGCGCAACAGCGCCTTCTTGGCGATTTTGGGCGCGTATTCGAAGGTGCCGCCGATGCCGATGCCCAGGATAATGGGCGGGCAGGGGTTGGGGCCGGCCTCGGCCACGCGCGTCACCACGAATTTTTTGATGCCCTCCCAGCCCTGGCTGGGGGCCAGCATGGTCACGCGGCTCATGTTCTCCGAGCCGCCGCCCTTGGCCATGTAGCTGATCTTGAGGCGGTCGCCGGGCACCAGGTCGATGTGGATGATGGCCGGGGTGTTGTCGCCGGTGTTCTTGCGCGTGAGCGGATCGCAGGAACTCTTGCGCAGGAAGCCGTCCTTGTAGCCCGTCACCATGCCTTCGGTGATGGCCTTGTTGATACCGCCGGGCACGACCACATCCTCGCCCATCTCCACATAGAAGACGGCCAGCCCGCAGTCCTGGCAGAGCGGCAGCTTGGTCTCAAACGCTAGGTCCGCGTTCTCCAGCAGCTGCCGGAAGATCTCGCGGCCAGCCTCGCTGGTCTCGTTCTTGTAGCCTTCCTCGAATTTCCGACGCACGTCGTCGGGCAGCTTGGTGTTGGCGCTCATGCACATGCGCGCCACGGCCGCCGAGATGTCCGCCGCCTTGATTTCTTTCATTGCGTCTCCTTGCAACGCCCCAAGCGGGGGAGGCCCCTACTTCCCAAAGAGGTTCTTCAGGGTGGTGATGCCCATCTTGCGGCGCAGGAAGCCCAGTTGGTCCTGCAAGGGCATGTGCTTGGGGCACACGTCCTCGCAGGCGAGCAGGCCCATGCAGCCGAAGATGCCCATGTCGTTGCCGATGATCTCGTAATACTCCTGCTCGGTGCGCTCGTCGCGCGGGTCAATGAGGAAGCGGCCGACGCGGTTCAAGCCCGCCGCGCCGAGGAAGTCGGGCCGCAGGCGCGCGGTGCCGCAGGCGGCCACGCAGCAGCCGCATTCCACGCAACGGTCCAGCTCGTAAATTGCCTCGGCCACCTCGTTCTCCATGCGCTCTTCCTGGGCGGCGGGGTCGAACACTTTTTTCGTGTGGATCCACGATTCGGTGGTGTCATACATCTCGCGGAACCAGGAGCCCGTGTCCACCGAAAGGTCGCCCACCAGCTGGAATACCGGCAGGGGCAGCAGGGTGATCTCGGCCGACAGGTCCTTGGTCTTGGTGTGGCAGGCCAGGCCCGGGCGGCCATTGATGACCATGCCGCAAGAGCCGCAGATGCCCGCGCGGCAGCAGAAGTCGAACTGGAGGCTCGGATCCTGCTCCTCGCGGATGCGGTTCAGCGCGATGAAGAGCGTCATGGCGTCCGTTTCGTCCAGCACAAAGTTTTCCATGTGCGGGGTGGACTCCGGGTCCTGCGGATTGTAGCGGAAGATGTTGAATTTCAGCGATCTGGCCATGATATGCTACCCCTTGGTCCCGGCCGGGCTGTCGGCCTTGATGATCTCGCTCTTGCCATAGCCGCGGTCACCGGGCGGAATGTGGAAGATGCCGGTCGCCGGTTCGTAGTCCAGCGTGGGCAGGTCGTCCTTCTCGTTCTTCCAGTAGGCCAGGGTGCGCGTCATCCAGTCGCGGTCGTTTCTGGCCTGGAAGTCTTCGCGGTTGTGGCTGCCGCGCGACTCCGTACGCTTGAGCGCGCCGTAAGCGACCATGAGCGCCATCTTGACCTGGCCCTCGATCTTGAGCGCGGCGGAGAGTTCCGGGTTCACGCCCAGGCCGTTGCTCTTGAGGCCGACTTGCCGCGCGCGCGCCAGGATCTCCTGGAGCTTGGCCACGCATTCGGTCAAGCCCGCGTCGGTGCGGAAGATGTTCGCGCCGACGTGCAGGGTCTGCTGCATGGCCAGACGCACCTTGTACACGTTCTCGGTGCCGGTCTTGCAGCGGATGAGGTGCTGGATGCGCTCGTGCTGGCGCTTCACCTCGTCGTCGATGACGCTGGAGTTGAAGGTGACCTCCGCGCCCTGCAGGAACTCGGCGATTTTCTTGCCCACGATGCCGCCCGCCACGACGGTCTCGGCCAGCGAATTGCCGCCCAGGCGGTTGAAGCCGTGCATGTCCCAGCAGGCGGATTCGCCAACGCTGAACAGGCCCTTGATGCCGTAAGCGTGGCCGTCCTTGTTGGTGCGCACGCCGCCCATGCTGTAGTGCTGGGTGGGCCGCACCGGAATGAGCTGGTGGATGGGGTCGACGCCCAGGAAGGAGGTGCAGATCTCGTACACCTCGCGCAGCTTGCCGGTGATGTGCTTCTCGCCCAGGTGGCGGATGTCGAGCCAGAGGTGCTCGCCGTACGGACTCTTCACGCCCTTGCCCTGGCGGATGTGGTGGGTCATCCAGCGGGAGACCACGTCGCGGGAGGCCAGCTCCTGCTTCTCGGGTTCGTAGATGTTCATGAAGCGTTCTTCATTCACGTCGAGCAGGGTGCCGCCGTCACCGCGGCAGCCCTCGGTGACCAGGATGTCCGTGGGCACGATGCCCGTGGGGTGGAACTGCACGGCCTCCATGTTGCCCATGGGCACCAGGCCGGTGTTGATGGCCGGAATGTGGCCGCCGCCGTCGCAGATCACCGCGTTGGTGGTGCAGGGGTAGATGCGCCCGAATCCGCCCGTGGCGATGGTGGTGGCCTTGGCCAGGTACACGCGCAACTCGCCCGTGCGCAGGCAGCGCGCCACCGCGCCGAAGCAGGTCACGCCGTCGTGGATGAGCGCGATGGCCTCGGTCTTGTCGTGCACCTCCACGCCCAGCTGGGCGCAGACGTTGTCGACCGTGAAGAGCACGCTGTGGCCCGTGCCGTCGGACACGTAGCAGGTGCGCCACTTGGCCGTGCCGCCGAAGTCACGCGAGGTGATGAGCCCGCGGTTTTCTTCCTGCTCTTCTTTCTCGAATTGCTTGCCGCCCTTGAAGTACATGCTCTTGCCGGGCACCACGCGGTTCCAGGGAACGCCCCAGTGCGCCAGCTGGCGCATCTCGATGGGCGCGCGGTCGGCGAAGAGCCGGGCCACTTCCTGGTCGCAGCCCCAGTCGGAGCCCTTCACCGTGTCGGAGAAGTGCACGTCCGGGCAGTCGCCATCGCCCTTGGCGCAGTTGCCGAGGGCCGCCTGCATCCCGCCCATGGCGGCGCTGGAGTGCGAGCGTCGCGCAGGCACCAGGCTCAGACAGATGGCGGAAAATCCCGCCTGGGCGGCCTCAATGGCCGCGCGTTCGCCGGCCAGGCCAGCGCCGATGACAAGTACGTCGGTATATATGGTCTGCATGCTTTTCCCCTTAAACGGCCATGAACCAGAAGCGGAACAGCGTCAGCACGCTGATGGTGACGGATACGAGGACCAGAAGGACGACGAAGCGCTTGAGCCCCACCCTCTGCGCCCTGCCCGCGAAACCCCACTTCACGGCGATGCGGTACAGCCCGACGCCCAGGTGCACATGCACGAGCGGAGCCAGGGCCAGGTAGAACAAAAGCCAGCCGCTGTGCTTTTGCAGGGTGCCAGCGCACTTCAGGGCCTCGATGGGCAGATCGGAGAGCACGACCCACATGTGGATGGCGCCCATGATAAGGATGAGCATGCCCGAGACCGCCTGCACCACCCAGAGCCAGGTGTCCTGGTGGTGCAGCAGCTTGGCATGCTCCCAAATGGTTTTCTGGCCCTCAATGCGGAAGGGGATTTTCCTTGCCGCCAGGACGAAGTGCGCCAGGAAGAGCAGGAAGATCAGCGGGCCTCCCACCTGGGCCATGCCGCTGGACTCGAAGAATCCGGCGATGGCGTTCATGATGCTGGGGTTCAGCAGCACACTGCCGACCAGAAGCATGTGCGCCCACATGAACAGGATAAGTCCCGCTCCAGAGAGCATCTGCGCCCAGTCCAGCACGCCGTCCGTGCGGCGCGCGTTCAGTGTGGGATGGTTAGCCGTCAAGGGAAGGGACATAGTTCCTCCTGCACAGGGTTCATATTCAGGCCAGGCCTTAGGCCTGGCCGTTGGGGGCCACGTCGCTCACGGCGCCGTCGAGGATTTCCTCGGGGGCGTCCTCGGCCTGGTCGTTCTTGCCGGAAAGGGCCCGCGCCAGCGCGGTGGTGTCGAGGGCCTTCTCCCACTT
>JARLHQ010000019.1 GCA_031292175.1 Humidesulfovibrio sp. | reverse complement strand
GTGGGCGGCGTTGATGATGAGGTTCAGCACCACCTGGTTGATCTCGCCGATCATGCACACCACGAGCGGCAGGTCCGGGTCGAGGTCCAGGTCCAGCTCGGACACGTACTTCCACTCGTTGCGCGAGACCGTGGCCGTGCTGCGCATGGACTCGTTCAGGTCCGCCGGGGCCATGACCGCCGCGCCGGGGTGGGCGAACTGCTTCACCGAGCGCACGATGGTGCTGATGCGCTCCACGCCCTCAAGGGTCTGGGCGATGGCGCCGGGCACCTCGGCCTCCAGATAGTCGATGTCGTGCTCAATCATGAATGCCGCCATGGCCTCAAGATCACTGACCGTCGGTGGCTGGGCGCTGGCTGTCTGCAAGAACTCGCGCACCCTGCCGCACACGGCGAGGATGTTTTCAAAGGCGCTTTTGATGAACTGGACATTGTTGCCCACGTATTGCGCCGGCGTGTTGATTTCGTGCGCGATACCCGCCGCCAATTGGCCGATGGCCTCCAATTTCTGAGATTGCAGGAGCTGCGACTCAAGGTGCTTGCGCCTCGTCGTGTCCAAGATGAGCAGCCACTTCTCGACGGCGGCTCCATTGGGTCCAAGCTGAAACACCGGGGTGACCAGGCTGAAGACTTTGACACCCTTGCTGTTCAGCCAAGCCACCTCAAATTCGCTGTCATCGCCATTGGGGGCGCCCTCCCAGGCGCAGAGCTTCTCACGCATGCGCACGTCTGCCATGTGCAGGGCGATGTCCTGGCCAATGACTTCCTCGTACGTTCTGTCCAACATGTTGAGGAAGTGCCCATTCGAGTAGATGATGGCCCCGGCGGGAGTGATCTGCACGAGACCCTGAGCCATTGTCTCAATGAGGCCACGGAACTGCTCCTCGGAACGGTGCAGTCTGTTCTGCGCCTCCAGGGCATTTTTTGTCACGATGAAACGGTGCAGCTTCCAGATGCCCATGGAGCCGAGGAGCATGCTGATTGAGAGCCCGAACACGAGAAGCGCGATTGCCCGGATCCGCTCATTCATGGCGTCTTCAACCTCTGACAGGGCAATCTTGGTCACCATGGACCAGGAATGGTCCGGTAGGGTGGTCAGGGCAGCAACCACTGGGATGCCTTGGGAATCGACGCCCCGCACTATGCCGTGCTGACCCAACGCGGCTTTGACCGGCACCATGTCCAAACGTTCCAAAGGCATGGTTACGCTCATGGCCGCGTTGTCGATTAGGCGCATGCTGCTTAGAATACGCACGACTCGGCCTTCCTGGCGCACGATGATGGTCCCTCCGGTTTCGCTGGAGGCGGGCCATTTACGGATGAGGGGAAAGATGTAGGTCTCGGCCAGCATGGGCAGGGCCACGTAGCCGATGGCTGCCCCCCCGTGAGCCCGGTCGAAAATTGCATAGGCCACGGCGCAGTAAATCTGCCCGTCATGCTCATCCTTAAAAAGGTCCAGGAAACGCACGCCATGGCTCGTATTTTCTGCCAGGAGCATGTCACGGAAAGTCGCGGAGGTCGGCACCTCTTGGTGTGAAGTCGTCACTACGGGTCGGCCCGAGGCGTCGAACAAGGTGATGCTGTCGTACTCACCGTAAGCGCGAAAGTTCAAGTGCAGCCATTTCTCCACTGTCTGGCGCGCGGTCTCATCATTCCTGTGCAGTAAAAGACGCTCCGCGGCCTTTGCCAAGACCGGATTCATCTGGAGGGCTTTGGCGTTTTCAAGGCGTTCCTTGCGCCATTGCACCAATTCACTTTTCTTAAGTTCGCTGATGGCTTCCAGCTGGTTGACGACGGACTGATAGTAGGCATCGGTAATGCCCTGAGTGTGATGGAATCCTATCAATACGGTAAAAAAGGAAAAAGTGAGCAGCAGGGCCATGACACCCAACGGAATCCAATTCTTATGAAAATCTGAAGATATCGTTTGGACCGCATCCCGCAATCGGAGCGCGAAGGTTCCTTTGATGCTCTTCAAGACCTCAAGGCGCATTTCAGCTCCTCTGTTTGCTTCAATTGCAAACAGTCTATGAAGAAAGTGTCCACGCCGGATTCTGTCTCAACAAAGGTTGTGACCTGCTTCCCGAAAACTGGACCGTTCAAAATGAGAAAAGTCCCGTTTAGGTTTGGCTTACTCCGAACTGGAGAATTTTTCCATAAAGAAGTCGCGGTTCACGGAGTTGCAGATCGCCTACATCCTTGCGCCAGGCCGAGGAAGGGACGGCGGTGGTGGAGGGCAACTCCCCCCGGGAAAACTTTGCCCCAGATCTTCCGCATGGCTTATTCGGTAGCCAGGGCCTGCAGGAAACCGGGCGCGAGCAGCGGCAGCAGGCGCGGGTGGCACAGCGGCACGCGCAAAGTCTGGGGGCCCTGGGCGTAGCTGGCTGTCTGGTACGGTGGGAAGGTGAACACGAGGTCGCTTCCGTCGAGCACAAAGGCGCTGAAGTTTTGCGGTTTGGGGGTGAGGCCCTCCGGGAAGCTCGTGCCGTCGAGCACCATCTCCATGCGCCGGGTCGCCAGCTCGGAGAGGATTTTGAGCGCTGCGGGCGTGTCGGTAAAGATGTCCACGAGGCCCAGCCGGGCTTGGCGCTGCATGTCGAAGACAAAGGTGGCGTAGGCCATGTTGGGGTGCGCGCCGCCGGTGTCGCGTAGCTCCTCGAAGCGGACGGACAGGAGGCGCTTTGATGCGGTGAAGGCCTTGAAGGCGATGCGGTCGGAATTGGCCCGGGCGCGTCCGCGCCCCACGCCGGTTGTGTGCAGCAGGTCCTGCACCTCGGTCTTGCGTTCCTCCAGGTAGCCTTTGAGCACGGCGTCCACCTGGGCCTTGCCGGTTATGGGCAGGGCGTAGCGATAGTACTGCGGGCGGCTGAAGTTTTTGGCGATGCGCCGCACCTTGCGGATGAAGACCGTGGGCGCTGGCGGGGAGCCCTGGCGCAGCAGCCGGGGGCTTATAACCGCATTGACATCGCGGGTCATGGTGTCGAGCCGGGCCAGATCAGCGGCCACGGCGCGCTCCAATTCGCCGCCCTGGGCCTCCAGGCCCTTGAGCCGGGCCAGGACAGGCGCGCGCTCGGCCTCGCGCATCTTGGCTTCCTGCCGGGTTATTTCCACAAAGGCGCGGGGCTGGTCGGCCAGCTCGTCCACAAGGTCGCCCTTGCTCTTGTCGGGCAGGGGGCGCAGCTGCTCGTAGACGAACAGGTGCTTGAGCCGGGCGCCTTTCTTGAACCGGCGGTTGGAGGAGAGGAGCACCGTGTCGTCGCCGGGCAGGCGCACCAGATAGAGGACGGGGCCAAGGCGGCGCACGACGCGCGAGCCGTTCAGGGCGGCGAAGTTCTCTGGCGGATTCGCGGCGTAGAGCGCGGCGGCGTTTTCCTGCGCCTCCAGGCGGTGCTGCCAGCGTTCGCGCAGGCGCGGGGGATTGAAGGCCAGGACCTGGGCCAGCGGCCAGCGGAGGTCCGGACTCAGGCCGGGGGCCTTTACGACCGGGGTCAGGGCGGCGCGTTTGGCCTCGAAATCGTCGGAGCCGGGCACGGTGTCGTTGACCAGGATGTTGAGGCTGGAGAGGACTTCCGTCTCGCTTATGGCCGCTTGCGGGGCCAGGGTGGGCTTGGGCGCGGGCAGCGGCTCGGGTTGTGGTGCGTCTGGGCGCTGGGGGGCGCAGGAGCAGAGGAGCAAGGCCAGGCCGAGGGGCGCGGCGATATGGGCGAATTTGCGCATGAAGGCCTCCGGGTGTGTCGGAAATTTCTGTACGCTGGGCTGGGGCTCGGCGCAAGGGGCGCAAAAAGGCCGCCCCCGGAGAGACGGCCTTTTGCGGGCGGCGGTTTCTGGCGGGCTAAAGGATCTGGCTCAGGAAGAGCTTGGTGCGGTCGTTCTCCGGGCTCTGGAAGAAGTGCTCGGGCGTGCCTTCCTCGATGATCGCCCCGTGGTCCATGAACACCACGCGGTCGGCCACCTCGCGGGCGAAGCCCATTTCGTGGGTCACCACGGCCATGGTCATGCCCTCTTTGGCCAGGGTGACCATGACGTCGAGCACCTCGCCGATCATCTCAGGGTCGAGCGCGCTGGTGGGCTCATCGAAGAGCATGATCTTGGGCGACATGGCGAGCGCGCGGGCGATGGCCACGCGCTGCTGCTGGCCGCCGGACAGGCGCGAGGGATACACGTGCGCCTTGTCCATTATGCCGACCTTTTCGAGCAGCTTGAGCGCGATGGCGTCGGCCTCGCCCTTGGTGAGCCCTTTGAGCTTGATGGGGGCCAGGGTGAGGTTTTCGAGCACGGTCTTGTGCGGGAAAAGGTTGAAGCTCTGGAACACCATGCCAAGCTCCATGCGCAGCTTGTTGATGTCCGTGGCTGGGTCGTTGATGTCCTGGCCGTCCACGATGATGGTGCCGGCATCAACGGTCTCGAGCTTGTTGATGGAGCGCAAAAGCGTGCTCTTGCCAGAACCGGAGGGGCCGATGATGACCACCTTTTCGCCCAGGTTCAAGGACAGGGACACGTTGTTCAGCGCCTTGAGCGCGCCGAAGTTCTTGTGGACGTGACTGATTTCGACGATGGACTGACTAGCGGCGGACATAATGGCTGAGCCTCGCTTCCATGATGCTCACACCCTTGGACAGGATGAGCGTGATGACGAGATAGACCAGGGCGACCATGGTGTAGGTTTCGAAGTAGAGGAAGGTCTCGCTCGAAAACTCGCGGCCGCGGCGCAACAAGTCGGCAACGGCCAGGATGGACACCAGGGACGTGTCTTTCAAAAGGGCGATGAACTCGTTGCCCACCGGAGGCAGGATGGTGCGCCAGGCTTGGGGCAGAATGACCATGAACATGGTCTGCCTGCCGTTGAGGCCCAGCGAGCGAGCGGCCTCGGTCTGGCCTTTGTCGATGGCCGTGATGCCCGCGCGGAACACCTCGCCCATGTAGGCGCCGTAGCACACGCTCATGGCGATGATGGCCGCGGTGAGGTCGGGCACGTTCAGGAAGCGGCCCAGGGCGTAATAGATGTAGAAAAGTTGCACCAGCAGCGGAATGCCTCGGATGATCTCCACATAGGTGGAGGCCACGAGGTTGATCGCCTTGTTCTTGGATACGCGTCCAAGACCGGTGATGAGTCCGATGCCGCAGGCGCAGATGATGGAGACGATGGTGACCTTGAAGGTGATGACGATGCCATCGCCCAGGTACACAAGCAGCCGCTGGTAGGGGTCCGGGCGGGAGATGAGCAGATAGATGATGGCGGTTATGGCGCCAACGATGCTGATAACCCAGGCGTTGAAGAGGCCCCAGTCGTTTCTGTTGGGGATGGCCGCCCCTTCGCCCACGTCGATTTTTCGTGATTCGGTCATGTGTGCTTGGCCCTTGGTGTTGGAATGCCGGGGGGCCACCAGATGGCGGCCCCCCGGGAGAATCTCGCTAGAACGGTCCGAAGCGGCCCGGTCTACTTCATGTTGTGCGCAGCCTTGATCTTGTCGAAGGTGCCGTCGGCCTTGATGGCGGCGAGGCCCTTGTTGACCAAGTCAAGCACGTCCTTGTTGCCCTTCTTGACGGCGATGCCGATGTTCTCGACCTTGTCGCTCTTCACGACGCCGGCGATCTTGATCTTGTCGGCGTACTTGTGGGCGGTGTACTCGACGGCGACCGGGCTGTCGGCGACGACGGCCTGGATGCTGCCCTTCACCAGGTCTTCCATGGCCAAGCCCACTTCGTCGTAGGTCTTGATGGCTTTGAAGCCCTTCACGTCCTTGAGGACCAAGTAGCTGGTGGTGCCGATCTGGGCGCCCACGCTCTTGCCCTTCAGGCCGGCCAGGTCGGTGGCCTTCTCGTCCTTGGCCACAACGAGGGTCTGCTCGATGGCCATGATGGGATCGGAGAAGTCCATGGTCGCCTTGCGCTCATCGGTGATGGAGACGCTGGAGGAGATGGCGTCGTACTTGCCAGCGGACAGGCCGGCGAAGATGCCGTCCCAGGCCACGTTCTTGAACTCGGCCTTGAAGCCGGCCTTCTCGCCGGCGGCCTTGATCACATCAACCTCGAAGCCGACGATCTCTTTCTGATCGTTCGTGTACTGCATCGGGGGATAGGTGGCGTCGGAGGCGAAGATGATGGTCTTCGGCGCGGCGGCGGTGGCGTTGGCAGCGGGCTCGGCGGCCTTCTCTTCCTTCTTGCCACAACCAACAACGCTCAGGGCGAGGGCGCTCATCGCGGCAGCAATCACAATGGACTTGAACAGGCGTTTCATGCGAACTCCTCCAGGTGAAACATTTTTTTACCGGACGACACAAAAAACACGACCCCCGCACGGCACACTGAAAGGCCGCCATGCCGGGATGAAATCAGGTGTCTGCGCGGCCAAACCCCTCGCCGCGCGGCACTGATCTTCCCTTTAGACACATCGAATGGAAAACACAAGAAGCTCATTGGCCGCGTGTGCAAATTCTGAAATCCCGACCCGAGGGACGGGTCTGCGGACGGGATGTGTATCCCCTCCGCCTTGCCGCATCCAAGCGTCTCAAGGGCGCGGCTTGACCACACCGCAACCCAGGCTTACAAGGCGCAGGTGAGGCGGCCCGCAAGGCTCCGGAGGCGGAGCGGGCCGGCCAACCCGTTATTTTCCCCAATCTGGCCGGGGGAGCCTGCATGACCGAGTCCAGCGTTCTCGTGGTGGACGTTGAGCGCGCTGTCAGCCTGGACAGCCGGGGCGCGTTGCCGGGACTCGGTTTTTGGGTTCCCGGGGCCGGGCGGAGCATGGCCTGTCCCACGGCATCCTCATGCTCTTTTTCATTGTCCATTCCGGCGCGGCGACCCGTCGCGGGGGGGCCTTCGGTTCCGGCCTGCGGAAGCCCTCCCGAGCGCCGCGCCCAGCGCGAGACGTGAGGCCTGCTGGCCGTCAGGGAACATGTGTTGTTCAGAAGATCTGGTTATCGAAAGTCAAACCAACGACCGCCAGGGGGCGGACGCAACATGACAAAAAGTGCCCCGGAGACGTCCGACATCCCGTTGCCGCAGCCGCACTCCAACAAGATCTTCGCCTACTTCATGCTGTTCTTCCTCGTGGTGGCGCTGTTCTTCGGCTTTGTGCTGCTGGAGCCCTTCCTGCACACCATGATCCTCTCCGCGGCCCTGGCCATCATCTTTTCCCCTTTGAACGCCCGGCTGTTCCACCGTCTGGGCGGGCGGGCCAACCTGGCCGCGGGCGTGACGTCCAGCCTGGTGGTCGTGCTCATCCTGCTGCCCGCGGCATTTCTTGCCTGGGGGCTGGTGACGGAGGGGCTGGACTCCATGATGACCATCCGCGAATGGGCCAACCGCAACGACTTCGCTGAGCTTTTGCGCAGCCACCGCCTGGACCCGGTGCTGGACTGGGTGCGCGCCCGGCTGCCCTTTGTGACCATTGACGACGCGGCCATCCAGGCGCGCATCCTGTCCCTCGCCCGCGACTTCACGCAGTCCATGCTGAACGCCAGCGCCAGCCTCGTGGGCAACATGGCGAAGCTCCTGCTGCGCTTCTTCCTCATGATCTTCATGATCTTCTACTTTCTGCGCGAGGGCCGGGGCATCGTGCAGAAGATCAAGTACCTCGCGCCGCTGCTCACGCACCAGGAGGACATCATCATCGAGAGCCTGCAGCGCGTGTCGCGCGCGGTGCTTCTGGGCAGCCTGCTCATCGCGGTGCTGCAGGGCCTGGTGGGCGCGCTCGGCCTCTATCTGGTGGGCATCAAGCCCCTGTTCTGGGGCACCATGATGGGCCTGGCGGCGCTCATCCCGGTCATCGGCACCGGGCTTGTCTGGATTCCGGCCGCGGCCTACCTGTATTTCTTTGGCGACTGGCAGCCGGCGCTGTTCTTCCTTCTGTACAACGTGCTCATCGTCACCAACATCGACACCATCCTGCGCCCCCTGCTCATGCGCAGGGCGGCGGACGTTTCGCCCTTCTACATCTTTCTGGCCATCCTGGGCGGCATCCACGCCTTCGGCGCGCTCGGCATCTTCTATGGGCCGCTGATCCTGACCTTCCTGATGGTCATGCTCAAGATCTACAGTGAGGAGTACAAGGACGTGCTGACCTCGCGCTCGGCCTACCGCGAATACAGGAACGAACCATGAGGCATCCGCTGTCCGCGCGCCCGCTCTCCCCGGCGCGACCTGTCCGCCGCCTTGCCGGCTTGCTGTTATGCGTGCTTGTGCTGGCCGTTGGCTGCGCCAAACCCGTGGCTCCGCCGCCGCCACCGCCGCCACCGCCCGTGGTGGCGAAGCCCAGCTACCAGCCGCTGACCAGCGGGCAGGCCCTGGAGCTTGCGCGCCAGATGCATGCCTCCACTCAGGGGCTTGGTTCCTGGCGTGACCTGGAGCCGGGCCTGAAGGCCAGCCTGGCTTACGTGTCCGGCAAGCCGGCCGGTGGCGTCGCCGTCACGCGGCCCGGCCTCACGGTGACCTGGGGGGCCATGCGCCAGACCCTTGAGGATCTGATCGCGGCCCTGCCGTACCTGGATGACGACCCGGCGCTTTTGGCGCAGGTGTTCCTCTGGTATCCGCTGCAGCAGAACACGCTGGTCACGGGCTACTACGAGCCCTTCCTGCAGGCCAGCCTGGAGCCGGATCCGGAGTACCCCTACGCCATCTATGGTCACCCGGAGGATCTTCTTGAAGTGGACCTGGGCGAGTTCCATCCGCGCTGGAAGGGCCAGACCTTGCGTTACCGCCTGGTGAAAAACGGCATCAAGCCCTACTACGCGCGCGGAGACATCGACTTCAAGGGCGCGCTGAAGGGCAAGGGCGCGGAACTGGCCTGGGTGAAGGACCGCGTGGACCTGTACTTCCTGCAGATCCAGGGCTCCGGACGGCTGATCCTGCCCGACGGCAGCATCAAGCATGTCCTGTATGCGGACAAGAACGGCCGCGAGTTGGACATGTTGGGCCGCACGTTGATACGGCGCGGCTACCTGACCCGCGACAACGCGAGCATGCCGGCGATCCGCAGCTTTGTGCAGCAGCACCAGCAGCTGGCCAAGGAACTGTTGTCCACGGACAAGAGCTACGTGTTCTTCCGTCTGGCGGACAACGGCCCTTACGGGAGCATGGGCAAGCTGCTTACCCCCATGAGTTCCGTCGCGATCGACCGCTCCCAAGTGCCCCTCGGCGCGATGCTGGCCATGAGCGTCGATTTGCCCGCCCCCAAGAGCGGTGGGCCATCGCGCCTTTCCGGTCTCATGATGGCCCAGGACACGGGCGGGGCCATCAGAGGCAACCACGTGGACCTGTTCTGCGGGTCCGGCGCGTACGCGGAGTTTGTGTCCGGCCGCATGAAAAACCCCGGCCAGCTGCACCTGCTGTTGAGCAAGCGCGCCCTGGGCTATCTGCCCGCGGCCCAGCCGGAGGACGAGGACGCGCCGGACGGGCGCGGCCAGTATGGGCAGCAGGAAATCGGGGACGGCGCGCAATAGCGGCGCGCGTGCCAACTGTTGGGTGAGAAGGCCGCCGGGGGAGAACCTCCGGCGGCCTTCTTCGTTAGGCGCGGAATTCCTGGCGGTAGCGCACCAGATCGGCCACGGCGAGCACAGGCAGGCCGTGCAACTCGGCAAAGGCCGTGACCTCCGGCAGACGGGCCATGCTGCCGTCGCGGTTGGTGAGCTCGCAGAGCACCCCGGCGGGGGTGAGGCCGGCCAGGCGCATCAGGTCCACGGTGGCCTCGGTGTGCCCTGCGCGCTCCAAGACGCCGCCGGGCCGCGCGCGTAAGGGGAACACATGCCCCGGCCGGTGCAGATCCTCGGGCCGGGCGTCTTCGGCCACGGCGGTGCGCACCGTGGTCACGCGGTCCGCCGCGGAGACGCCGGTGGTCACGCCCTGGGCCGCCTCAATGGTCACGGTGAAGGCTGTCTTGTTGTGGCTGGTGTTGTGTTCCACCATGGGCGGCAGGTTGAGCGTGTCGGCGTGCTCGTCCGTGAGACAGAGGCAGACGATGCCGCTGCATTCGCGGATGAGCAGGGCCATCTGCGCCTCGTCCACGCTCTCGGCCGGGTAGATGAGGTCGCCCTCGTTCTCGCGTTTCTCGTCGTCCACAACGAGGACGCCGCCGCCGGTGCGCAGGCTGTCCAGGGCTCTTTCAACGCGGGTGTGGGGATTGCCGAAGCGTGCAAGCAGGGACTGATTCATGGTTTGCCTCCAGAAGGGCAAAAGGGACCAGAATCAGGGCGTAAAAGACAGACGCCCGCCGCACGGCGCAGATGCGCCAAGCGGAAGGCTCGCCGGGGAGGATCCCCCGACGGGTCGGCTGCCTCATTCTCTTCCATCCGGACTGTCACCGTCGGCTCCGGAATCACACCGGATCTGCTGACCCCACTCCCCGATGGAGCGGGCGCTCGCGGGCTTCCCGGAACGTGTCCCGGATACCGCCGGTGGGGAGTTGCACCCCGCCCTGAGAATAAGCGACACGACCCTATACCGCCCGGGCGGGCTCGTCAACGCGCCTTGGGGCCGCCGAGTTTGCCGAGCGCCGCCGCGATGTGCCCTAAATCCGGGCGGGTGTTGATGTCCGTGATTTCGGCGTAACGGACCACCCCCTGCTTGTCGATGATGATGATGGCGCGCTCGGCCGTGCCGTTGGCGCGCAACAGGCCGTATGCTTTAGCCACCGCGCCGTGCGGCCAGAAGTCGGAGAGCACCGGGAACCACAGGCCGTGCATCTCCGTCACCCAGGCGTTCAGGCTCGGCAGGTTGTCCACGCTGATGCCCAGTATCACGGCATCGGCCTCTTCGAAGATCTCCTGCGCCAGTTGGTAGCCCGGCCACTGGTCCGAGCACACGGGGGTGAAGGCCGCGGGAACGAAGGAGAGCACGACGTTCTTTTGGCCCCGGTACTCGGAGAGGCGGAAGGTGCGCTGCTCGGCCCGGTTGGCCCCGGGCAGCAGCAAAAGGCCCGGGAGCGTAAAGTCCGGGGCCATGTCGCCGGGGTGCACGGCGACACTGTTCTCCGTTGGGGCAAGATGGCCTGGATCAAGGATCATGTCCTTCAGGTCAATGGCCCTGGCCGGCTCGGGCAACAGGGCCAGGCCGAGCAGCAGCGGGATGAGGCGCCAGCGCATGCGCATGGGGGTCCTCCTGGGGGTCAGCGTGCGGTCGCCGCGCGCAGCAGTTGTTCGTAGAAGGCGTCCTCGTCCTGGAAAACGCCTTCGTGGAAGAAAAGCACGGCAAGGCCGCTCCGTCCTGGCTTGAGGACGAAGAACGATGGCGTGCCCACACTCATGAACACCTTGTGCAGCACATAGTCGGCATCGGGAATCAGGGGCATGGGGATCTGGTACTTCTTGCGGAAAAATTCCACTTCGAAGGGGGAGTTGCCCGCGCCGATGCCGATGAACTTGATGCGCGCTCCCTGGGGGGAGGCGGCGAGGCGCGCGAACATCCGGTTGACCGCCAGCGCCTCGGCCTGGCAGCGGGGGCAGTACATGCTGAAAATCTCCACGATCAGGACGTCGGCCTTGATCTGCGAGAGGCGCACCCCTTGAGTCTTCTCTGGAAGTCCCAGGTATGCGGCCTCAGACGGATTGAGTTGGGCCTTCACCGTGAGGTCGGGCAGCACGTCGCCGACCTTGGGACCGGCCAACGCGGGCGTGGCGGCGAGGCTCAGAAGCATTGCGAGGACGGCGGCAAGTCTCTTCATGCGGACTCCTGGCTGTGCCCTTGTGGTTGCGGTTTGGGCAATTCCCCCAAGCGGCCCCTTCAGGCGCTCCGGGGACGGTCGGAAAGGAGGGAAGCCGCCGGAACAGACCGTCAGTTCCGGCGGCTTCCTATTCTAGAGGTGCGTACCGTTTCGCTTTACTAACCCAGGACGTTCTTCACCGGCTTGGCCAGCCTGGCGAAGAGCTCCTGTCTGGTGTATCCGCCGCGTCCCGCCGGAGTGGCGTCGGCGTCGGCCATCAGGTTCGTGGCGTACAGGGTCGGGTTATCCTCCGTGAGGAAGATGACCCGGACCGTGTCCGCATCCACCAACTGGGCCTTGGGATGCTTCTTCTTGACCTCGGCCAGGCGTTCATCGGCGAGCTTCAGCATGGCGTCCCGGTCGCCGAAGTTCATGCATCCCGTGGGGCATGAGGCTACGCAGGCCGGGAGCTTGCCCGCCTTGACGCGGTCGATGCACATGTCGCATTTGCGCATGATCTTCGTCTTCTTGTCCATCCTTGGCACGTTATACGGGCAGATGCCCTGCACCGCGTCGTAGCTCTCCTTGGCGGTCTTTTCCGTGTACACCACGGCGCCGGTCTGCTCATCAATGATAATGGCGCCGGGGTCGTTGGTGGCGGTTTTGCACGGCGCTTCCAGGCAGTGGCGGCATTGGTCCGGGGTGAAGAACCACTGGATCTTGCCGTTCACCTCCTTTTCGCTGAAGCGCACCACACGCAGCGTATTGTAGGAGAAGTCCGGTGGATTCTGGTGTGTGCCGGTGTTCTTGGTCTTCTCGGCAGGCAGCTTCTTCCACTGCTTGCAGGCGATCTGGCAGCCACGGCAGGCCGTGCACTTGGTCAGGTCCACGAGGAAGCTCTTTCCATTGCTCATGACGCGCCTCCTTTAAGCCTTGCGGACGTTGACCATGAAGGCCTTCGTCTCGGGGATGCCGGTGTTCGGGTCGCCGACGGAGGGGGCCAGCAGGTTGGCCGCGTCGCCGCCGTCCTTGGGGAAGCGCCAGCCGAAGTGCCAGGGAATGCCCACCTCGTGGATGGTTTGGCCCTGCACCGTGAAGGGCTTGAAGCGCTTGGTCACGATGGCGATGGCCCAGAGCTTGCCGCGGGTGTTCTCCAGCCAGACCTTGTCACCGTTCTTGATGCCGCGGAGCGTTGCCAGCTCCTCGCTCATTTCACAGAACATCTGCGGTTCGGCCTCCAGCAGCCAAGCCTGCCAGCGGGTCTGCAATCCAGTCTGCCAGTGTTCGGTGACGCGGTAGGTCGTGCAGACGAAGGGGTAGCGCGGGTCGCAGGAGTTGTGCTTCTCCCCTGCGAAGGTGAGCGCCGTGGGGTTGTGCAGCACCTTGGAGAAGGGGTGCTCGCTCACGGGGCATTCCAGCGGCTCGTAGTACTCGGGGAAGGGGCCGTCCTTCAGGCCTGGGCCGAAGAGGCTGCCCATGCCCTCCACCTGCATGATGAACGGATGCACCGCGCCGGGCCCGCCGACGCCGTCCACCACATCGATGTCCCACTTCTTGCCCGTGGCGTCCCAGGCCAGCACCGGCTTCTGCGGAGCATAGGGCTTGCCCGTGAGGTCCACGCTGGCCCGGTTGTAGATGACGCGGCGGTTGACCGGCCAGGCCCACGACCAGTTGGGGAACAGGCCCACGTTGGCCTGGGCCGGGCTCTGCTCCTTGGAGCGGTTGGCCGCCCGGTTGCCCTTCTTCGGGTCCTCGTCCACGTAAGAGCCACAATAGACCCAGTTGCCGGAGCAGGTGCTGCCGTCGTCCTTCAAGAAGGCGAAGGAGACCACCTGGCTGCCCTTCTTGTGCACCTTCACCGTGCCGTCGGGCTGCTTGTCCTCAACGTCCTTCAGATAGTAGCCGTTGATGAGCCGGGCGGTCTTGTGGGCGCTGAAAGCGCGTCCGTCGCCCATGTCCTCCCAATTGAGTCCCAGCACCGGTCCGGGGAAGGCTCCGCCCTGCTCTTTGTAAAGCGCGCGCACCTTCTGCGCCAGTTCGTAGATGATTTCACCGTCGGGGCGGCTGTCGCCCAGGGGCTTGGGGCCCTGGTAGCGCCACTGCATCCAGCGTCCGGAGTTGGTGATGGACCCTTCTTTTTCCACGGAGACGGAGCAGGGCAGCATGAAGACCTCGGTCTTGACCTTCTTGGGGTGCATGCCCGGGCCGTGCCAGAAGCTGCTGGTCTCGTTGTCGAAGATGTTGACGTTGACCAGCCAGTCGAGCTTGGTCAGCGCTTCTCTCGTCTTGTTCGAGTTCGCGCCGGAGCAGGCGGGATTCATGCCCCAGGCGAAGAAGCCCTTGAACTTGCCGCGGAGCATCTCGTCGAAGAGCACCAGCCAGGAGGCGTCCTGCCCGACATCGAGCTTGGGCATCCAGCTGTAGGCCTGTTCCGGGGCCTCGTCTTTGTAGAAGCTCTTGAACAGGCTCACGGCGTATTTCGGGAGGTTCTTCTTCCAGTTCACGCTCATGGGATCCTTGGACTCGGGTTTGACGAGCTTCAGGTAGTCCGCAAGCATGGGCTGGGCCGTGCTGGGCGTGGGCAAGTAGCCGGGCACGGTGTTGAAGAGCAGGGCGTGGTCTGTGGAGCCCTGGACGTTGGATTCGCCGCGCAGCGCGTTCACGCCGCCGCCGGCCACGCCCATGTTGCCCAGAAGCAGCTGGATCATGCTCATGGCGCGGATGTTCTGCACGCCGACCGTGTGCTGGGTCCAGCCCATGGCGTACATGACCGTGCCGGCCTTGTCCGGCTTGCCCGTGGCCGCATAGGCGTTGAAGATCTCCAACACCTTGTCTTGCGGGGTGCCGCACATCTCGACGACGCGGTCGACGGTGTAGCGGGTGTAGTGCTGCTTCATGAGCTGGAAGACGCAACGCGGGTCGGAAAGCGTGTTGTCGCGCTTGATCTTGCCGTCGGCGTCCTTCTCAAAGCCCCACTTGGACTGGTCGTACTTGCCGGTTTGCGTGTTGAAACCGGTGAACATGCCGTCCGAGAAGCCGTAGCTCTTTCCCACGATGAAGGAGGCGTTGGTGTAGTTGACCACGTACTCCTTGAACAGCAGGTCTTTCTCGATGATGTAGTTGATGAGCCCGCCCAGGAACGCCAGGTCCGAACCGGAGCGCAGGGGCGCGTAAAGGTCCGCCTTGGCGCTGGTGCGCGTGAAACGCGGGTCGACATGGATCAGCTTCGCGCCCTTGTCTTGCGCGCGGGTGACCCACTTGAAGGAAATGGGATGGTTTTCGGCAGCGTTGCTGCCCATGATCAGAATGCAATCACTGTTCTTGAGGTCGATCCAGTGATTGGTCATCGCACCGCGTCCGAACGACTCTGCCAGAGCCGCCACAGTGGCGCTGTGTCAAATACGGGCCTGATGTTCGATGTAGGTTAATCCCAGCGAACGCAGGAAGGCCTGGTAAGCCCAGCACTCCTCGTTGTCCATGGCCGCGGAGCCGACCGAGGCGAGGCCCTCGCAGCGGTTCACTGTCTGTCCCTTGGCGTTTTTCTCGGCGAAGGTGGCGTCGCGGTCGCGTTTGATGTTCTTGGCGATGCGCTCCAGCGCCCAGTCCCAGGTCTTCTCTTCCCACTTGGTGCCGTAAGGCTTGCGGTACATGACCTTCTGCAGGCGCGGATTGGGCTGGCCGGGGTTGCCCTCGGCGAGCTGCCAGATGCTCGCGCCCTTGGCGCACAGCGCGCCTTCGTTGATGGGATGGTCCGGGTCGCCCTCGATGTTCAGGGCGCGCTTGGCGCCGGAAAGGGCTGTGTTGACGATGAGGCCGCAGCCCACGGCGCAGTAGCAGCACGCGGTGGTGGTCTGCTTGCTCCATTCCGGCTTGAGTTGACTGATGCGGTCGATGGCGGCCTTCTGCGCGGCTGGCTTGGCGGCGAAGCCTATGCCGGAGAAGGCGGAGGTGAGGGCTGCCGTGGCGGAGAGTTTCAGGAACCCCCGGCGTGAAAGCGTCATGATGCCTCCTGAGTTATGGTGTGCAAAGTCAGCTGCCGAGCGTTTCACGCCCGAGCCGGATGAGCAGCTCGACGCCGGAAAGCACGGGGGGCGCGTCAAGACGGGGCTCTTGCCAGGGCGCTTCCTGTTTCTGGAAGGGCACAAGCAAAAGACCCGACACCTTGCGCCGGACCTCTGCCAAGTCCAGGCCCAAGCCCCCGAAGGGGAGCAGGGTCAGGCCGGGACTTTGATCAGTGGAAGATTGGGAATGCATAAAAGACCTCCACAGTATGGGGTCACGATAAGCATCAAAAACGTGCGGGAGTCAAAAGCGGGGGGTGCTACGCAAGTTTTGGCACCGGGGCGCACAGGGCGCCCAAAAGTGTGGGGGTCAGGTCGTGCCCGCGCAGATTGAAGCGCAGGGCCAGTTCCTTAAGGTACAGCGGGAAGCGCCGCCACGAGAGGCCCTTGAACTGCTTCAGCCGGGGCTTGGCGAAATCCCAGAAGGGACTGCCGCCGCTTTCGGCGAAAATCAGGCCGGGGTGGCGCAGCAGGTAGTGGTAGGGCAGGGTTTCGTCGCCGCAGAGGATGAGCGCGTCGTAGGTCTTGTAACGGTCGGTGATGAGGATGCTGCCGTGGCGCGCCACGCGCAGGTGGAAGTTGTGGTTGAAGTGCAGCACGCTCTCCGCTGTAAGCTCCGGCAACAGGTCCACGAACAGGCGCTGGCTGCGGTTCAGGATGCCGTACACGGGCAGGCCGGTGCCGGAGACCTGCGCCTGCTCCTCCGGTTCGCCGCCGTCCAGAAAGACGCTCAAGGGCGCGCCCGGGGCCAGCATCTGCGGGGCGTCCGCCCCTTGCGCCAGGATGGCCAGACGCAGCGCCGTGAGGGCCTTGAAGGCCGTGTTGTAGGAGATGCCGATCCGGGCGGCGGTTTCGCGGGTGTTCAGCTCCCTGGTGAAAGCCTGGGCCAGGGCCATCCACTTCAGAGGCGAGAGCCCGGTCTCGTTCAGCCAGCGCCCGGTGAAGTCGTGGAAGGTGTAGCGGCAGCCCCCGCAACGCAGACGTCCTCCGGCCAGCTGGTAGGGCGAGGGGGTGTTGCAGCGCGGGCAGAATTTTTGGCCGTCCGGCCAGCAGAGCGCCAGCAGCACATCGCGGGCCTGGGTCTCGGTCAGCGGGCCGGGAGCGGCTGGTTCTGTCGGATGGAGCATGGGCACGGTTCCTCTCTTTCTGGACATAGCACAAACGGTTCGCTGTGCCAAGACTTGGGGCGGTTATTTTACTTCTGCCCTCAGACGCCGTTCTTCGGCCGCAAAACAACGCGGCGCGCGGCTCGCCGCGCCTTTTCAGTTGAAGCGGCCCCGCAACTGACGTACGCTTCAACTGCTCCACCGCGCCGGCTTTCGCCGCGCGTGGGCAAGAGGCTTGAGAGGGGGAATGGTGGGCGCGACCAGATGTTTCCGTACCTTTGCCCTGCTTGGGCTGGCCGCGCTTGCGGCGCTCTGCGGCTGCCGCGGCCGCGACGGGGTGGCCGCCGTGAAGGAGCCGACTCCCGGCGTCACGGAGACCACCGTCACCCTGGGCTCGTCCCTGGCGCTCACCGGACACGCCGGTTACCTGGGCACCCAGACCCTGCGCGGGGCCTTGAGCTATCTCAAGTATGTGAACGAACAGGGCGGGGTGCACGGCCGACGGATCGACCTGGTGTCCTACGACGATTCCTATGACCCGCCGCGCTGCCTGGCCAACACCCAGAAGCTCATCATCGAGGACAAGGTCTTCGCGCTGTTCTGCTATGTGGGCACGCCCACGACGGTTAAGATCCTGCCCATGGTGGAGGATGCGCACATCCCGCTGCTCGGCATGTTCACCGGGGCCAACGCCCTGCGCGAACCGTTCAACCGCCAGCTCATCAACATCCGCGCCTCCTACTACCAGGAGACGGCCGCGGCGGTGCACCATCTGGTGCGCGACCTGGGGCGCAAACGCATTGCCGTCTTCTATCAGTACGACGCCTACGGCTTCGACGGCCTGACCGGCACCGAGCTGGCCCTGAAGGAGTCCGCGCTGGCGCCCGTGGCGCGCGGCTCGTACGTGCGCGGCACCCTGGACGTGGAGGACGGCTTCGGCAAGATCGCGGCCTCCGGGGCCGACGCGGTGGTCATGATCGGCACCTCCGGCCCCTGCGCCCGGTTCATCCAACTGGCCCGCGAGTCCGGCTTCGCACCCATCTTCTACACCGTGTCCTTTGTGGGCGCGGAGGAACTGGCCCGCAAGCTTGGGCCCTTGCCCGGCGCTGTGGTCATCATGAGCCAAGTGGTGCCTCCCACGGAGAACGCGGCCCCCGCGGTCCAGGGCGGCGCGCAGGAATATGTGCGGCTGCTGGCGAAATACTACCCGGAGGACAAGCCCAATTCCGTGGGGCTTGAGGGTTATTACAACGCGCGCATTCTGGTGGAGGGCCTCAAACGCGCAGGCCGGGACCTCACCCGCGCGGGCTTCATCCAGGCCATCGAGTCCATCCGCGACCTGGAGCTTGATCCAGGGCTTGTGGTCTCCTTCGGGCCGGACAACCATCAGGGCCTGGAACAGGTCTACTTCACCCGTCTGGCCGATGGGCGGTTCACACGCGTGGACTCCTGGCCCAGGCTGGCGCAGACGCTCCAAGAGGCCCGCCCGACCGGAAGCGGAGCCGCACTATGATCTTTTGGCGGAGGGCGCTCACGCGCTATGACACCCTGAGCCTCAAGAACAAGATCTTTGTGTCAATTCTTGGTGTGGTGCTCGGCATCAGCATGGCCATCGCCTTTTTGGCGCGGTATATCCTCGTGACCTCCCTGACCTCGGAACTGGAGCTGCGCGGCAGCGCCATCGCCCATTCCGTGGCCGAGCGCGGCAGCTCCTACGTGTTGGAGAAGAACACCCCGCTCCTGCTCTCGCTCATCTTCGACGAGGCGCGCCTGCACGAACGCAAGAAGCTCATCTCCTACATCTTCGTCGCGGACCAGAATGACAGCGTGCTGGCCCACACCCTGACCCGGCCCTTCCCCGCGGAGCTGCGTCTGGCCAATATTCTGGCCCCCGGAGAAACCGGCGGCGTGCGCCTGGTCAGCGTGGAGGGCGAGTCGATCTACGACATCACCGTGCCCATGAACGAGGGCCTGTACCGCATCGGCACCGTGCACGTGGGTCTGTCGAAGAGCCACATCGAGAGCCTCATCGCCACGCTGCGCCTCACCTTCCTGGGCTTCATCTCGGCCATTATCCTCATCACTTTTTTTCTTTCCGACCGGCTCACCCGGCACATCACCAAGCCTTTGTCCAAGCTCACGCGCATCTCCGACGAGCTCTCGCGCGGGAACTTCGACATCACCCCGGAGATGCAGGAGGAGGACGGGCGCTGGAAGCCCATGGACTGCCCGGCCTACGCGGACACGGAGATGCCCTGCTGGCACTTTGACCAGTCCGCGCGGCAGACCGCCGGGCACCGGACCTGCAAGAATTGCGTGTTCTACCGCAAGCGCCAGGGCGACGAGGTGGCGCAACTGGGCGACAGCTTCCGCAACATGGTCTGGAGCATCAAGCTCTACCGTCGCCGTCTGCGCGAGAGCGAGGAGAAGTACCGCTCGCTCTTCGATTCCGGCCCGGACCCGGTGTTCGTGGTGGATTGCGCGAATTCCCGCATTGTTGATGCGAACCCGCGCGCGTTGGAGCTCTATGGCTATGAGAAGGATGAGCTGATCGGCATGAGCTATCTGGCCCTTGGGCCGGAGAGCGGGAACGACTGCCTGTTGTCCTATGAGCAGGGCGATGGCGCTGAGGGCGCCGAGCAGCCGACCGACGCGGGCTGCCTGTACCATCCCAAGGTGCTGCACTACAAAAACGGCCGACGGCCCTTCTACGTCAATGTCCACGCCTGCCCCATCTCCTATAAGGGACGGCACGCCATCATCGTGTCGGTCGCGGACATCACGGAAATGATCGAGAAGGACGCCCAACTCATCCAGGCGGCCAAGATGAAGTCCTTGGGCGAAATGAGCGCGGGCATCGCCCATGAGCTGAACCAGCCGCTCAACACCATCAAGGTGGGCAGCGAGTATCTGGCGTTTCTGGACGAGCAGGGGCGCGAGGTCGCGCCAGAGGCCTTCCGCGAGGTCGTGCGCGAGATCAGCGGCCAAGTGGACCGCGCGGCGGAGATCATCGACACGCTCCGGGCCTTCGGCCGCAAGGCCGAGTTGCTCAAGGAGCACGTGGACGTGAACAAGCCCATCAGAAGCGTGCTCACCATCGTGCGCCGTCAGTTCGAGCTGGACAACATCCGCTTCCGGCTGGATCTCGCGGAGAATCTTCCGCCCGTGCTGGCCCACGACAACCGCCTGCAGCAGATCTTCTTCAACCTCTTGACCAACGCCCGCGACGCCATCAACGAGAAGAGCCGGCCCTCCGACACGGCAGCCCGGCGCCTCATCAGCATCGAGACCTCCGCCGGGGACGATGGCGTGGCCGTCACCGTGTCCGACACAGGCATCGGCATGGCCGAGGACGTGCGCGACAAGATCTTCGAGCCATTTTTCACCACAAAGGAGACCGGGCAGGGCATGGGCCTGGGCTTGGCCATCACCTACGGCATCGTGCGTGACTACGCCGGCCGCATCGGCATCGAAAGCGCCCCCGGACAGGGCGCGCGCGTCAGCCTGCTGTTTCCGCCGGGCACGTAGCAAGGAAGGATACCCGCATGGACAAAAAAATCCTGGTCATCGACGACGAGCAGCCCACCCTGAACATGTTCCGTCTGCTCCTGGCGGCCTATGGCTACGAGACCTTGTTTGCCACCAACGGGGCTGAGGGCGTGGAGGTGTTCGAACGGGAGCGGCCCGGCATCGTGCTCACGGACATCAAGATGCCGGTCATGGACGGCATTGAGGCGCTCCGGCGCATCAAGGAGCTGGACCCCCACGCCGAGGTCATCGTCATCACCGGCCACGGCGAAGTGGATCTGGCTATCCGTGCGCTCAATCTCGACGCCACGGACTACATAAACAAGCCGGTGCAGCGCCAGGCCCTGAACCAGGCCCTCTCCCGCGCCGAGGCGCGCATCGCCATCGCCAGGAGCAAGACGCCGGAGGTGGAGGTTGCGGAGGAGGACGGGACAGCGGTGCTGCGCATCCGGGGCAGCGTCACCGCGCGCTCCGAGCCGTATCTCGACCGGGCCATGGCGCGGGCGCGGAGCCTGGACAAGCCTGTGGTCGTGTTTGAGTTCGACGAGAACGCCAGCACCAATGGCGCGGGCCTGGCCCTTCTAACGCGGCTGTTGCAGGAGGCGCGCGACAACGGCCTGCGCGTCTGCATCAGAGGTCTGTCCGGGAACTTCCGCAAGGTGTTTGACGAGGTGGGCATTTCCCGGTTGGTGCAGCCCTGCGGGGCCGGTCCGGGCGATTAACGCGGGGAAGTCTTTTTGCGGGCTGCTGCGCCGCGCTTTCCGTTCAGGCGGAGGGCGCGGCGTTTTTTTTGCGGCCCAGGCGGGAAAGGCCCCAAAGGGCGAGGACGAAGGCGGGCAGGAAGAAGACGGCTGGCCCGGCGCTGCGCCAGAGGTGCGGCATGGGCACGCCGTCGAAGCGCCAGCAAAGCCAGGTGAGCGCGCCGCAGGCGGGCCAGAGCAGGGCCGCGCCACGTCCGGTCGCCAGGGCCAGGGTGTTGCCATAGGCCTGCTGCGCCAAATGATTCTGCGCCAGGTAGGCCGCTTTGTCGCCTTCACGCAGGGCCTGGTAGGACAGTTCGCTGCGTTTCGCGACCTCGCTCTCCTGGCTGTCGCGCCGCGTGCGCTGGGAGCGCGCCACCAGGGCCGAGCCGCCCAAACCGATGGCCGCGCTGGCCACGGCCAGCGCACAGATGCCGAGCAGCAGCCCGGCGTTGGGATTCGCAGGCAGGCGGAACGGGGCGATGAGCAGGGAGTCGAGGACCTGGAAGGGCGTCATGGGGTGTCCGTGTTGTGTGGACGGCGGGGCCTCGGAAGGCCCCGCCGTGGTGTGTGTGACGCTAGATATTGATGCCGAAAAAGCCGGACAGCAGGTAGCTCAGGCCGATGTACAGCGACAGTAGGATGAAGATGCGCTTCATCAGGGAGTCGGACAGGTACTTGGAGGTCTTGGGGCCGATGGTGGAGCCCACGGCGATGCCCACCAGTTCGGTGCCGATGAGGCTCCACTCGATGGGGGTGCCCTTGGCGATGAGGGTGACGATGCTGGTGATCATGCTGATGAGCACGGCCAGGGCGCTGGTGCCCGCGGCCAGGTACATGGGCAGCTGGGTCACGCTGGTGAGGAACGGAACCAGCAGGAAGCCGCCGCCGACGCCCAGGAAGGCCGCCACGGCGGAGATGACCACGCCGCCCAGGAACGGCACCAGGGGATTGAAGTGGAACTGCACGCCGTAGAAGGTGAAGTCGCAGGTGGACATGGAGAATTTCTTGATTTTCAAGCCCAGGTTGCATTCATCAATCTTTTCGCCGCACCTCTGCTTTTTGACGGCGTTCTCAAAGGCCCTGGCGGCTTCCTTGGCGGTCTTCTGCTTGCTCTGGGCGCGTTCGGTGGTCTGGTAAAAGAGCCAGCACCCCAGGAACAGGACGAACAGGCCAAAGTAGCCCTGGTAGGACTTGAAATCGAGTTTGCCAGCGGAGAGAGTGGCCGCGCCGTATGCGCCAATGAGTGAGCCCAGACCCAGGCTGATGGCCAGCGGCAGCACCAGACGCTTCATCTTGATGTAGTTGAAGGAGCTGATGGCGGCGGAGGTGCCCACCAGGAACTGGTTGGAGGCCTTGATGGAATCGGTGATGACCTTGCCCAGCTCCGGGGCGGTCTTTTTCAGGCCGCCGGCGTAGGAGCCGAAGCCGAAGACGGTCATGTGGCCGACACCCGCCATGACACCGCCGAAGGCGCCCACGGTGGAGAAGATCCAGCCGACCCACACGGCCCAGACAAAAGCCAGGATGGGATTGACGGTGGGCGCGCCGGGGATGCCGAGAAAGCCCAGGGGCTTGGTCTCGTCGATCTGGCCGGGCTCGGTGCCGCGGGGGGCCTTGGCGATGGCGTCGGCCAGCTTGTTGCCGGTGCTCGCGGCGGCGGGCTTGGCGGCATCGATCATTTTGGCTGTGTCAGCGGCGGGTTTGGCCTCAACGGCGGTCGGAGCGGCCTCGGAAGCCGTGGCGGCGGCGGGAGCGGCCTGCTGGGCCACGGCCACGCCCAGCCACAGGCTGACGGCCAAGACGGCGATGGCAAGGACGAACAGATGACGATTTCTCATGTCGAAAGTACTCCTCGGGATATTAGTTTGCCTATTGCGATTGCTCTGCACCGCGCTCGCGGGGCTGTTTTCGCTATCTTCTGGAGGCGGGGCGCACAAAGGTCAGGGCCTTGGCCGTGCACCCGGTAACGCAAGCGGGGTCCAAACCCTGGTCCACCCTGTCCTTGCAGTAGTCGCATTTTTTGGTCTTGCCCCAGGTTTCGATGAAGACCGGCACGTCCCAGGGGCAGGCCTCGGCGCAACGGTGGCAGCCGATGCAGGCGTCGTTGTCGAGCCAGACCAGCCCGTCCTCCGGGCGTTTGACAAGCGCTCCCGCCGGGCAGGCTTTGACGCAGAACGGGTCGTCACACTGCATGCAGTTCTGGTAGACGAACTCCATGCGCGGGCGGCCATCCGGACCGGTAAAGGGGCCCAGGGCCTTGAGCCGGTTGAGCGAAAGCCCGGCCGGCAGCTTGTTTTTGATGTTGCAGTGGACAAGGCATGCCTTGCAGCCGATGCAGCGATTTGGATTAAGCGCAATCCTGTATAAGCTCATACGCTAGCCCGCCTTGTGCTGTGAAAATTTCATGCAATTTCACTTTGGTGGTTGGGGACGCCAGGCCAAAGCGCCCCGTGCACCCCGGGGGGGTATTCTCATTTCGTTGTTGCTAACCACAACGCGAGGCGGGTTGTCAAGAGATGGCCCTCCTCGTTCTTTTTTTCGCATACATATCGAGAATATCATTCTGGCTTAGGCGGAATTGCGGATTCACTATTGTGGCTCTACCGCTTGGTCAGCTGTCGTGCCCACTAGTCAGGAGACGCTTTTTACTGTATGGGGGTATACAGCGGCGTTTTGATGTGCCGGAGGAGGATGTTATGGGTCGCGAAGTTACTTATAGCGTTTGCGGAATGTGCACGGTCCGCTGTCCCATCGCAGTGGACGTGGAAGACGGGCGTGTTGTCTCGGTGTTCGGCAATCCGCACGCCCCGGGTCTGAAAGGCTCCCTGTGCGCCCGTGGCGCGGCCGGTCCGGCCCTGCTCTACGACGACGAGCGTCCCCAGACTCCGCTCATCCGCGCCGGTGCGCGCGGCGAGGGCAAATGGCGCGCCGTGTCCTGGGACGAGGCGCTCGACTACGTGTCGGAAAAGCTTGCGGACATCCGTGCCAAATACGGTCCGGAATCGCTCCTGCTCTCCGACCGCGGCGGACCGTTCGTCGATCTCACGCGCGCCTTCGTGCGCGGCTTCGGCTCGCCCAACTACTGCAACCACGACAGCGCCTGCGCGCGCAACGTGCAGCACGCCGCCCAGTCCGTATTTGGCTGCGGACGCACGGAGCTCGTCTACGACCTCAAGAACGCCAGGCACATCGTGCTCCAGAGCCGCAACATCCTGGAGGCCATCAACGTCAAGGAAGTCAACGACGTCATGGACGCCCGCGACGCTGGCTGCAAGCTTACCGTGGTGGACATCCGCGCCAACGTGCCCGGCTCCAAGGCCGACAACTTCTTTCTCATCCGCCCCGGCACCGACTACGCATTCAATCTGGCCGTTATCAACACCATCCTTGCGGAGAAGCTCTACGACCGGAAGTTCGTCAAGGAATGGATCGCGGACCTGGACGTCCTGAGGGCGTTCGTGGAGCCCTATACGCCGGAGTTCGCGGAGAAGGAGACCGGCGTCTCCGCCCAGGCGCTGCGCCTTTTTGTGCGCCAGTTCGCCAAAGCCGCGCCCCAGGTCATCTGGCATCCGGGCTGGATGACGGCGCGCTATGACGATTCCTTCTACGTGAGCCGCACGGCCTACATCATCAACGCCCTCATGGGGGCCATAGGGGCCAAGGGCGGCCTGCCGCTCTCCTGCAAGGCCGGAGACGTGGGCCGCAAGGGACTCAAGCCCTTGATGGAGCTGTTTCCCAAGCCGGAGAAGCCCCGCGCGGATGGCGCCGGCTGGGCCGAGGGACGTACGCATTTTGACGGCGGCCCTGGCCTGGTGAACCTGGCCTTCGAGGCCATCGAGTCGGGCGCGCCCTATCCCATCCGGGCCTACATCGCCCACCGGCACGACCCGCTCATGGCCTTCCCGGACCAGGCGGCCGTGAAGAAACTGTGGGAGAAGCTCGAACTGCTCGTGGCCGTGACCTTCAGCTGGTCCGACACGGCCTGGAACGCCGACGTCGTGCTGCCCATGAGCACCTATCTGGAGCGTGAAAGCATCATCGGCAGCAAGGGCGGCCTCAAGCCGCAGTTCTTCATCAGAAGACGCGCAGTGGCCCCGCGCTTCGACACCCGCGCCGACTGGGAGATCTACGCCGGATTGGCCAAGCGCCTGGGCCTGGAGCCTCTGGCCGTGGAGCGCGTGGAGCAGCTGTGGGAACGGCAGCTCGAAGGCACGGGCGTTGGTGTGGCGGACTTCGACGCCAAGGGTTTCGTGGAGCTTGCGCCCAAGCCCACCTACAAGCCGCTTTCCTTCAAGACGCCCTCGGGCAAGATCGAGGTGCTCTCGGCCAAGCTTCTGAAAGACGGGCTGGAGGCGCTGCCTCCGTATGTCTCGCCGACCCGGCCCCCGCGGGAGGCCTTCCGCATCGCCTTTGGCCGCTGCGGTCTGCACACCCAGGGGCACACCGTGAACAACCCGCTGCTCTTCGAGCTGATGCCGGAGAACGTGCTATGGATCAACAAGACACGGGCCAAGGCCCTGGGCATCGAGCACATGGATCTGGTGGAGGTTGCCCCGGTGGCCGGGGGGGGGCAGGGCGGACGCCTGCGCGCCTTCGTCACGGAGTTCATCCACTCCGATTGCGTCTTCACCGTGCATGGCTTTGGCCACACCCTGCCGGTGGAGAGCCGGGCCAAGGGGCGCGGCGTCTCGGACAACGAACTCATGCCCGGCGGCTTTGGCCGCTGGGACAAGGCGGGCGGCGCCGTCGCCATGCAGGAAAATTTTGTCACCGTGCGCCGGGTGGAGGTCTAAGGACCGCGGACCACGGAATCCTGAGGCGAAAAGGCCCGTCAGACCAGGGAACGCCTGGCTTGACGGGCCTTCTTCATTTCCTTCGCGGTTGCTAGGCCGAGGCCATGCCTTCGATGACTTCGCGCAGCTGGTCGGCCAGATGGCCGAGCTCCTCCACGTCGCGCGCGGCATCATCCATGCCTGCGGCGGTGCGCAGGGCGATGTCGTTGATTTCGTCCACGGCGGTGCTCACCTGCGCGCTGGCGCTGGCCTGCAGCTCCACGGCGGTGGCGATGCCGCGCACGCGCAGCGTGGTATCGTTCACCAGGCCCACGATCTCGCCCAGGGCTTCGCCGGAGCGTCCGGCCAGCTCGTTGGTGCGTTCAATGGCCCGGGCGGCCTGATCCACCTGGGCCACGTTGGCGCGCGTGCCCTGCTGGATGTTGCCGATGGCCTCGCCCACCTCGCGGGTGGCGTTCATGGTCTTCTCAGCCAGCTTGCGCACCTCGTCGGCCACCACGGCGAAGCCGCGTCCGGCGTCTCCCGCCCGCGCGGCCTCGATGGCGGCGTTCAGGGCCAGCAGATTCGTCTGGTCGGCGATGTCCGAGATCACGTTCATGATCTGCCCGATGGCCTCGGCCTGGCGGCCCAGGTTGCCCATGTTCTCCTTGAGGGCCAGGGCCTGGCCGCGCACCTCCTCCACGGAGGCGACGACCTCGCGCACCACGTCGGCGCCCTCGTCGGCCTTGCCGCCAGCGTTTTCCGCGCCCCTGGCGGTCACGTCCGCGCTCTCGGTGGCGCCGCGGATGGACTCGTTCATGTCACCCATGGCCTGGATGGTGGACCCTGCGCGTTCGCGCTGCAGCGCCGCGCCGTCCTCAGCCTGGGCGATCTGGCTGGCGAGTCGCCGGGAGCAGTCGAGCAGGGAATGCACCACGGCCTCGGCCTTTTTGGCGGCATCGGTGACAACCTGATTATGGGCCATGATCTGCGATTCCTTGGCGCGCAGGTCGGTCAGGTCCGTATACAGGCACAGCGCGCCCATGAGCTTGCCATTGATGGCGTTGAACAGCGGCGAGGCGGAAATGTAAATGCGCCGGGTGGCGCCCTTGCGGCCCACCAGATCCACTTCGCGCAGCACCGTGCGGTTTTCCTTCATGGCCGTGCTGAGCACCGTTTCGCGCGAGGCGTCGCCATAGAAGAAGTACGCCACGTTCTGGCCGAGGAAGTCCTTGGGGCGGCCTTCTTGCTGCAGAAGGTCCAGCAGCGCCTGGTTGGTCATGGTCAGGACGCTGGCTTCATCCACCACCACGTACGGGGCGGCGATGCCGCCAAGCACACCCTGGGTAAAGCCGAGAGAGTCCTGCACCTTGGCGGCCATGGCCTCCAGGGCCGTGGAGACTTCTTTAAGTTCGCCCGAAAACTCGCCCAGCAGGCACTGCTCGAAATTGCCCGCCGCCTGGCACAGGGCGAAGGCCTGGATTTCGCGCAGGGGGCGCAGGATCATCTTGCCCCCCAGGAGCAGCAGCACGGCCATGGCCGCAAGCATCACGAACCCCGTGGACAGCACCACCTGAAACGAGGTCTTCTCACTGGCCTTATAGGCGTCGTAGGAGGCCTTGGACTCCTTGCCCTGCTCCTCGATGGCCTTTTGGATGACGGTCTTGATTTCGCGCCACTTCTTCGTTTCCTTGGTGTTCAGCAGGTCTGTGGCGGCCTGGGCTTTGCCGTCCACCCCCAGCGCCATGACCTCGGCCTTGAGGGCGCCGCCCTCGCGCCACAGGTTCGGCAACGGCTTGAGCGCCTCGGCCATGGAATCCTTGGCGAGCTGCTGCGCGGTCTCCAAGGCCGTGCTGAACTTGGCGTCGGCCTTGTCGTAGTTCTCTCGCGCGGTTTTGTCCGTCGGGTTCAACACCACATTGCGCGTCGCCTGCTCTGTCTGCAGCCCCTGGGCGTACATCTCCTGGAGTTGGCCGAGCAGGGCCTCCTCAACATTGATGATGTTCCCAAAGGTGCTGTCGATGTGCTCGGACTGCAGCGTGAATAGCGCGAGGCTCGAGCAGAATCCGGCAATAGTGACGCAGCCTAAGATAATCAGCAGCGCTTTTATCGTCATGCGCTTCACGGGAAACCCCCTGTGACAAGTTTATGGTGCGGGGTGCGGTGAACCCAGCGGATATGGATCATATTTGATAAACTGCAGGAAGGGGAAAAGCAACAGGAGAGGGAAATATTGTGGTTTGTTATGGCTGCATCAGAAAAAAACGGCTTCGAACCAGTATATCGCTGTGGCGGGATCGCGCCAGGCGGTGGCCGGAAGCCCGGCCTTGCGGCAGGTCTGGGCCAGGAATTGCTCGCGGTCCCAGCCCCATTCCATGGGCACCTGGGGCAGCAGCAGGCCCTGGCGCGCCCCCTGGCGCATGATGAGCCCGTGGCGGCCCACTACCACCAGTTTTGGGTCCGGGCAGGGCTCGATGGGGCCCAGGATGGAGATTTCGATCTCCAGGCCTTCCAGCTCGGCCTTGGTCAGCGGCGGGAAGCGTGGGTCCTGGAAGGCTGCGGCCTGGGCCATGTCCCACACGGTCTGGCAGAGCGGTCCCTGGCCGATGATGTTGCCGATGCAGCCGCGCAGTTGGCCGTCCCGCTTGAACGTCACAAAGGCGCCGAGTTCGCGTTCCAGCAGTTCCGTGGACGGCGGAGGAGGCGTGGCGCCACGGCCCGCGAGGCGGCTGGTGATGGACAGCAGCGCGAGATTCTTGAGGTAGGCCTTGTCCGCATCCGTGGGGGAAAGGCTGAAGCGCTCCATGCTGTCCTCCTGCTTGGCTTGAACGGCTGTGCCGTCAGCCGGGGTGAAGTCAGACGGGCCGGAAGCCCGGCTCCAGGCCTGGGCTTGCCAGGCAGGGCAGGGCGTCGTCGCCGCAATAGGCCGGAGCTGTCCCGGCCGCCAGCACGCGGCGGTCCTGGACCGTGAGGCGTCCCTGGGCGAGCCAGGCGATGGCTTGGGGGTAGATGCAGTGCTCCAGCTTCAGGATGCGCGCGGCCAGGGTCTCGCCGCCCTCGCCGGGCAGGGCGGGCACGGCAGCCTGGATGATGACCGGGCCGTGGTCCATGATCTCGTCCACGAAGTGCACGGAGCATCCGGCCAGGCGCACGCCGTAGCTCGCCGCGTCGGCCGCGCCGTGGGTGCCGGGGAAGCTGGGCAGCAGGGCCGGGTGGACGTTTACCACCCGCTGGGGGAAGGCGCGCAGGAATTCCGGGGTGAGCATGCGCATGAACCCGGCCAGGGCCACGGCCCCTGTTTCCGCCGTGACGCCGTGCTCATTGATGAGGCGCGTCATCTCGGCATCGAAGGCCTGGCGGGAGGGAAAGGCCATGTGCGGCAGGGCGATGGCCGGGATGTTCTTGCGGCGCGCGCGCTCCAGGCCATAGGCCTCGGCCTTGTTCGAAAGCACCACGCGCACCTCGGCGTCCACCAGGCCAGCGTCGATCTTGTCCAGAATGGACTGGAGGTTGGAACCGCCGCCTGAAACGAGCACGGCAAGGGGCATTGGCATGTGGGCACTCCGCGTTGCGTTGACTAGCCAGGCGCAGTGGATGTGTCCCGGCATGGCCGCTTCTACCTCTTTTCCCGCCGGAAGGGAACCAGGGAGCGCACCTTGTCAACCTGCCGGTTCCTGCTTATCATGATGTATTCTGGATGGGAGAGCGTCCTGCCCCCCCGCACAACCGAGCATGAGGTTCGCTGATGTCTTTTTGTGTTTCCCTTCGCCGCCGCGTGGCCCCGCCCCTCGGCGGATTCCTTTTGGCCCTGCTGCTGCCCGCCATGGCCCTGGCCGCCGCCCTGCCCCAGCCCGTGGAACAGGATTTGGGCACGCTGCTCGCCTTGTCCCAGAAACATGGCGCCGCCATCAATCCCCAGGACTACGACGCGCTGCTCGACTACGTCACCCAGGCCAAGGGCGACGGCCGGGACATCGTGCCCGCGCGCCGGCTGGACGCCAACGGCACGGTTCTGCGCGTGACCATGAAGACCGGGCTGGCCCGGCTCATGCACTATTGCTACAACCCCGCCATTCCGAACTATCTGCTGTTTCCCAGCGTGCTGCGCCTTTCCGGCTGGTACCAGGGCAGCGACATCCTGGCCAAGGATTCCAAGCCCTGGACGCACCTGGGCCAGCAGGAGGCGCTGTGGGGGCAGGAGTACGAGGTCAACGCGCCGGATTCCTTTGGTGGCGGCTATTACCGCTATGACCTGCACCGCCTGCTCATCCTGACCCGGCACAACGGCAAAAACGTGCTCATCTCCATCAGCAAGCAGAAAGACAAGTCCAGCGTCGGCAAAAAGGCCGTTATTCTGGATGAGGGCGACTGGAGCTATTTCTATTCCGGCATCAACGGCCTGAACAAGGGCCTCATCGGCTGGGCCGACACCTACCTCTACGACTCCGCCTCGGTGCAGGTGTTTGTGGAAGACAGCCCGCACCAGACCACCTTCACGCTCTTCAAGTGGCTGCGCGCGGGCTGGGCGGGCATGAACATGGTGCAGAAGAGCCACATCAACGACGGCGTCACCCGCTACGCGACAGCCTTCAAGAAGATCGTGGAGTCCGACCGCCTGCCCGAGCCGGATGAGCTGGCCGCGCATGTGCGCGAACTCTCGGCCATGAACGAGGCCGATCTGGACCGCAAGATCCACCAGTACGCCATCGCCATCGAGAACATCGCCAAGACCTCCCCGGCCATGAACAAGAGCGAGTTCCAGAAGGTCGTGGAGGACGGTCGCTACGCCAAGATCCTCAACCACGAGGAGCGTATTAGCGCCATCCTTGTTGAATACTTGAAAAGTTGCCTTGGAAAGCGCCCCCTGGTGGACTTTCCCGTCGCCCCCACCGCTTTGACGCGCCACAGGGCCAGTTAGCCCGAACCGCCCGAGAATCCGAGGAGACCGAATGCTGCTCGCCGAATCCGACGCCAAGTTCAAGTACTGTCCGCTGCTCAAGACCAGGGACGACAAGCTGAAGTTCTGCCTTGGCTCCATGTGCATGTTCTGGCGCTGGGCCGACCCGGCCAGGACTGGCGCGGACGAGGCTGGCTCTTGCGGGGCGGCCGGACCCCTTGCCGCAGCCGCCGCCATGGGCGCGGCCGATGAAACCGCCCCGCGGCCCAGAGAGGACGACTAGCCCATGTCCGTCTCCTGCCACGCCAAGCCTGGCCTCCCCGGCCAAGCCGGGACCGCGCGCCTTCTCGCCACCTGCCCGGACCGCTCGGGCATCGTGGCCGCGGTGAGCGGCTTTTTGCACAAGCACGGGGTGAACATCACCCATTCCGATCAGCACTCCACCGACCCCGAGGGCGGCCGGTTCTTCATGCGCCAGGAGTTCTATCTCTCCGGCCTGGAAGAGCGCCTGGACGAGCTCCTGCGTGAATTCGAACGCGACGTGGCCAGCCAGTACAAGATGACTTGGCGCCTTGTGCCCGCGCGGCGCAAGAAGCGCATGGCCATCCTCGTCTCGCGTCTGGACCACGCCCTCATGGACCTTCTGTGGCGCGTGGGCCGGGGCGAAATGCCCGCCGAAATCCCGCTGGTCATCAGCAACCACCCGGACCTCCGCGCCGCCGTGGAGTCCTTCGGCGTGGCCTTTCACCACGTGCATGTGCCCGAGGCGCACGACGCCCCGCGCGGCCGGGGGCTCTCCCTGCCGGAAGAGCGCATGCTCGAACTCATGGACAACGCGCCCGGCGGGCCCATCGACCTCGTGGTGCTGGCGCGCTACATGCGCATCCTCTCGCCCGCGTTCGTCAAACGCTTCCCCCAGCGCATCATCAACATCCACCATTCCTTCCTGCCCGCCTTCGAGGGCGCGGACCCCTACCGCCGCGCCGCGGAACGCGGCGTCAAGCTCATCGGAGCCACGGCGCACTATGTCACGGGCAAGCTCGACAAGGGCCCCATCATCGAGCAGGACGTCATCCGCGTGTCGCACCGGCACCGCCTGGACGAACTCAAGATTCTGGGGCGCGACATCGAACGCCAGGTGCTCTCCCGCGCTGTGCGCTGGCATCTGGAGGACCGGGTGCTGGTGGATGGGAACAAGACGATCGTGTTCGCGTAGGACGTGAGGTCTGGGGCTCCGCCCCGGCACCCCGGCCAGAGGGCCTCAGGCCTCTGGACGCCCTCGGCAGCGCAAAGACTCCTCCCGGCGAAGCCGCCGGGAGGAGTCTTTGCGCTTTGAAAGGACTGGCTGGAGCGGCTCTTCCGCCGCCACCCGCCCCGTTTTATTTATGCCTGAGCGGGCGCGCCGGGGACTGGCGCCGGCGGGGCCTGGATCGCGCCGAACTTCATGAGCAGCTCGGTCAGCTTGGCTTTGACGTTCTGCGTGGTGCGCGCCACCTGCGCCAGATCGATGACCACCAGGAAGTCGCGCCGGAATGGGGCCTGGTCCCAGTGGGTGCGGATGAGGGCTTGCAGCGGTTCTTCGAGCTGCAGCACTTGCATCAGCGAGGCCAGCTGCTGCGGGGTTCTGGTCTTGAAGAGCAGCATGTCGGGCCGGGTGGGGTCGGCCAAGAAGAGCTGGCTTTTGCGGATGCGCGTCAGCCCGCGTGCGGCCAGGGCTTCCACGGCCGGGAGGGGGCAGCGGCGCAAGGCGGCGGTCTTGACGAGCACCTTGCCGCCTTCCTCGCGCGCCTTGTCGCGCAGGAGGCCCACGAAGGCGCTTTCCAGCAGGTAGAACAGCACGTGTTCCAGGGACTCGATGGACAGGCCCTGGGCCAGGCCGCGCACGGCCTCCAGCTCGTCGGAACGCAGGGAGTCCAGTGCGGAAAGGAAATGCTCGCGTGATTGGCTGAGCACGCGCATGGCGCCCAGGGCCAGGGCCACGGCCTGCTCCATCAGGAAGGGCAGGGAGTGTTTCTCGTCTTCCCCGTTCTGGCCGTTGGCGCGGTCCTGCATGGATTGGAAAAGGCTCGCGGCCACGGGGTCCATGCACACGATGAGCGCCGCGCTTTCCAGGTGTTCCAGCAGCAGTTCGCCGGGGAGAAAGCCCAGGCCCCTGAGCAGGCAGGTTTGCACCACCTTGCGCATGGCCAGGCGTTCGGGCGTCTCGGCGTTGGCCTCGGCGAAGGCCCTCTGCACGCGGGTCCGGTCGATGTGCCCGGGGCTGTCGTGCAGGGTGGCCAGCACGTCGTCGAAAAGAAAGCGCACCACCACCTGCTGGCCGTCCTTGGACAGTTGGAACTTGCCCTCGCTGGTGAGGTGCTCGTAGCCCTCGGCCACGTGCTGGGCGATGAAGCGCTCCACGAACTCGCTCCAGAAGCTCTGGTCGAACTCATGGGTCTTGATGAGCTCGCCAAACTGGGCCAGGCCAGGCGCGCCGAAATGGCGCATGATGAGCTCTTCGAAATTGTCCGTGGTGAGGCCCATGGCGTAGACCATGCCCTGCACGCTTTTCACCAGGAGCGATTCGGTGTTGCGCAGTTGGGCCTGGGTCTGTTCGCGGGCGGCCTCGTCGCCGCTGGCGGTTTCCTTGTCCAGGCGGTTCAAAAGGACCGGAAAGTTTCCGGCGAGCTTGCGCAGCACGGTGTCCGCCGGGTGGTCCGTGCGGCGGCACAACAGGTTCACGATGCTCTGCTGCTGGGTTTCCAGCAGGGGATATTCGCTGATGCCGCCGCTGTTCACCTCAATGAAGCAGAGAAGCATCTCGCGTTCCAGCACCTCGCGCAGGGCGCTTTTGGCCTTGAGGGGGCGCAGCACGGCCAGATAGGCGTCCAGCCGGGCCGACCACTGGGGCCGTGCGTCACCGGGCTTGGCGTGCGCCTGGCCGGAAAATTGGGGAGGGGCGGTCTCGTCCACGTGTGCTCCTGGTGTGGGCTCTCTCGTTCTGACTGTGCCGAGCGGATGTGCCGGCGCGGCCCTGCGTATTTTCTACGCCTTGGGAGTCTTCAACCCTTCGGCTCGTTTGCCAAAAAAATCAAGAACAATGACGGAGAAAACCACAACGGAGCACTCAAAGCGTCTGCGCCTCTGCTGCGACGGAGCGTGGGGCGGCGGGCTAGAGCCCGGAGCCGAAGTTGAGGGCGTCCGGACGGTGGAAATAGAACTCCACGCGGCCGTTGGACAGGCGATTTTCTGTGGAGGTGTCGGGACGCAGGGGGCGGGTGGAGCCGTAGGAGATGGCGCGGACCCTGGTGGGCAGGATCTCGTTTGTGGAAAGGATGTAGCTCGCGGCGGCGGCGGAACGGGCGCCGGAGAGCTCCCAGGGCGTTTCAAGCGTGCCGCCCACGGGCTCCTGCTCTGCGGCGTGTCCGCGGATGAGCAGGTTCATGTTGTATTGCTTGAGCACATCAAGCACGCCGTCCATGACATGCTTGGCTTCAGGCGTGAGCTGTGCGGAGCCGGGCCGGAACATGATGTTGTTGTTCACGCGCAGGAGCACGCCCGTCTCGTCGGAGGACAGGCCGCTCGCGTCCATGAGCTTCGGATTTTCCATGACTATGCGCCTGAGCCGGGAGGCGATGACGAAGCGTTGGGACTCCTCGGCGGCAGGGTCCGGGTTCGGGATGCCGCGGGCCAGGGGAACCATGGTGTTTGAGGCGGCGTCCAAAACCTGCGGTCCGCCCATGCCTTTCTCGTCCGCCACGGGCTGGAAGAAGGTGGAAAGCACCTGTCTGGTCTCCGGCGGCACCATGTTCATGATCCACATGAGCAGGAAGAAGGCCATCATGGCTGTGACGAAGTCGGCGTAGGCCACCTTCCACGAACCGCCACTGTGCCCCTTGCGTCGCGACATGCCGCATCCCCGCCTTTAGTGCCTGCCGCTCTTGAGCCATTCCTCCATCTCGAAGAACGTGGGCCGCACGTCCTCCGGGATGGCGCGCCGTCCATACTCCACAGCCATGATGGGGCTTGATCCGGAGACGGCGGCGGCGACGCCCGCGCGGATGACGTTGAAATACATGTCGCGCTCCTGGGCCAGATTCTCCAGCTTGATGGCCATGGGGCCGATGAAGCCGTAGCAGAACAGCACGCCCAGGAAGGTTCCCACCAGGGCCGCGCCGATGCTGCGGCCAAGGATTTCCGGCGGCTGGCTGATCTGGCCCATGGTCAGGATGACGCCGAGCACCGCCGCCACGATGCCCAGGCCGGGCAGCGACTCGGCCATCTTGGAGATCATGGCCGCGGTGGCTTCGGCCTGGTCGCGCATGGTCTCCATGTCGAGCTTCATGAGTTTTTCGATCTCGCTCTGGTCGCCGGTGGTCAAAAACACCCGCAGGGTGTCGCAGATGAAGAGCACCACCGCCGGGTCACGGCTGACCAGCGGATAGTCGGCGAAGATGCGGCTGTCGCCCGGACGCTCCACGTCGCGCTCGATGCTGGCCACGCCTTCACGCCGCATCTTCGCGAACAGGAGGTTCATGAGGCCAAGAAGCTCCAGGTAGCTTTGCCTGCTGTCGTGGCGCATGGTGAGGATGAGACGGATGCTTTTGAGCACCCGCGCAAACATGGTGCGCGAGGAGCCGATGAAGAAGGCGCCCAGCACAGAGCCGAAGATGATGAGGGCCTCCGCCGGCTGATAGAGCACGCGCAACGGGCCCTGCTCAATAACGAAGCCGCCGATGACGGCCAGAACGACACAAATAATTCCAATTATGGTGAACATCTATTGCCCCTGGTCCTGTATCGCTCCGGCGGCTTGGCTTTCGGCCTGCGTCAGCACGGTGTCCAGCTCAAGCAGAAAGCGGTCCATGCGCAGTCCGCGCGCGATGGGCCGTTGTGGCACGCGGTCCATAAGCGTCACCTCGTCGCACCAGGCCGCAAGCTCGCGGATGGGATATTTGGCCACGTAGAAAAAGGTCAGGCTTTTGTCGTCGCGGTCCGGCTGGCCGCGGTACAGGATGTTCAAGGCCACAACGAGTTGCCCGTCTTCCTCCTCGCGCACGGCGACGGGAGTCACGCCGAGCAGAAGCGACAGGGGGCGATCCTCCACGGCGGAAAGCGGTTGGGACAGCTTCAGGTGCAGAAAGACCAGACAGGGTCCGGACTTGAGCATATCCAGGTTTTGTCCGAGGGTCTTGGGGTCCATCAGGGTGATGCGCAGGCCATTGGCCGAGAGGTCCTCAATGCGCAGGCAGGGAGGGACGGCGGTGAAGCGCAGGTCCGGGCGGCCGAGTTCCAGCAGATGCAGGTGCGTGGGCACATGTGCCGGGCGCACCCAAAGGGCTCCATCCAGGAGCAAGGACTGCGGCACCGTCACGCGCACGCACTTCCTGTCATCCCTGCTGCCTTGCTGTTCCACCTGCGCTCCCGAGTCCGATTAACTGTGGAAAAGATACTGCAAAATGTCACGCATCCCCTGAAATATCAAGAGGTGGGGATGCAGGGCTTGGCATGGCCGCTTCCTCGCAGCTTCGACCGATTCTTTTTGCTGTAAGCTGAAATGAGAAAAAAGCAAACGTGGCGTCCGTCTTCGAAGGCCTTTGGGCGGGCTTTGCAATTTTCCGCTTTCGGGCTAGAGTGCTACCAGAAATTGGGGGCGTGCGGATGCGTTTTCTTGAATTTGTTCGGCTGCAGGGCTACCGACGCTATACCGGAACGGTCTCGGCCTCTGTGTACAGCTATTTCCGGTGTGACAATCCTGCCCGTGCGCAGTGGTATTTCAAGCCCGGCAGCTACCAGTGCGCCGGGTGCAAGGCCCAGTGCGAAACCGACAGCCCCGAGGGCTTCCAAACCTTTCTTACCCCGGACCGTAGCGATGCCTGACTGCCCGCGCGCAAGCGCTTTCCGCCATGGACCGCGTCTCTGCCTGTGCCTTGCCCTGGCCTTTGTGCTGGCGTTGCCGGTTCAGGCCAACGCCGGCGATGACCTGAACCTCTCCCTGTGCAAGCAGATCCTGGCCCGGATGCTGTGCAAGCGGACAAATGAATTCGGCTATGTCGGCAAGCTGGGGAGTGGCGTCTACATCCTTGGCTTTTTCTACGCCTCCAAGTCCTCGGAATACCTGTGCGCTGTCATGCCCGATGGCCAGGTCATTTTGCAGGACCGCACCTGGCGGGTCATGCGCCGGGTGGTTCCCTTCACGGTGGACCCGGAGGGCAAGTGCATGACCGCCAGCTACTCTTCTCCAGACTGCCCGGCCAGCAAACCCATCAAGGTTTGCCTTCCCAAGGGACCCCAGGACGCCAAGGAGCAAAACCAGGAGACCTTCTGGAACCGGCCCATTCCCAAAATTCTTGAGGAAGAGTACAAAGCCATGAGTACGCGCGACCAGCAGAACGCCACTGCGCCCGCTCCGGCTCCTGCTCCGGCTCCCGCTCCGGCGCCTGGGAACGGCGGACAGTAATATCCCCCCACCTGTTGCATCGCGCCGGAAAAACGGTGATACTGTAGTATGAGCGACTCCGCGCAGCCCGATCAGGAACATCCGGCCAGCAAAGCCATTTTCGTGGCCAGGCAGCCCATTTTCGACGCCCAGGAGAAGGTTTGGGCCTATGAACTGCTCTTTCGCAGCAGCGCCCAGGCCAAGACCGCGGATGTGGAGGAGGACGACCTGGCGACGGCCTCGGTCATCGCGGACGGCTTCGCGCTCGCCTTCTCCGGCATGAGCAAGAACAAGAAGGCCTTCATCAACTTTCCGCAGCGCTTGCTTCTGGACGACACCGTCTATGCGCTGCCGCGCGAAATCTGCGTGGTGGAGGTGCTGGAAACCATCACCCCCACGCTGGAGATGATCACCGCGCTGACCAGCATCAAGAGCCACGGCTACATCCTGGCCCTGGACGATTACGTGGGGCAGCCCGGCTACGAGGATGTCATCCGCCTGGCGGACATCGTGAAGGTGGACCTGCTCGGCATGACGCCGGAGCGCCTGCGCGAGGTGAGCCTCGATCTGCACCGCTACGGCTGCCGCCTGCTGGCGGAGAAGGTTGAGGACCGCGCCACCTACGAGTTGGCCAAGAGCCTTGGCTTTACGTTGTTTCAGGGCTTCTTCTTCTCCCGCCCGGAGACTATGACCGGCAGCAAGGTGCCCACCCCTGTGTTGGCCAAGATGCGGCTGTTGCGCGCGCTTTCCGGCGACGACTTCGATGTGCGCGAGCTTACCCGCATCATCTCCTCCGACCCCAGCGTGAGCTACCGCCTGCTCAACTTCATCAACTCCGCCGCCTTCTCCCTGCGCGCCGACATCCAGTCCATCCAGCAGGCGCTCACCCTTCTGGGCAAGCAGCAGATCAAGCAGTGGTTCCTGGCGGTCATCATCTCCGATTTCGACTCCACGGCGAAGGTGCAGGAGGCCGCCTACACCTCGCTGCAGCGCGCCCGCTACCTGGAGAGCATGGGCAAGCTCTACAAGAACCGCATGTTCCCGGCCGAGACCCTGTTCCTGCTGGGCCTCTTCTCCAAGCTCGATGTGCTGCTCTCCCAGCCCATGGACAAGCTTTTGCGCAACATTCCCCTGGACAAGGACGTGGAGGCCGCGCTCTTGTGCAAGCCTTCGCCCTACTGGACCTGGTTGTCGCTGGTCGAGGACATCGAGATGGGCAACTGGGAAGATGTGTTCGCTTTTCTCAACAACCACAATTTGGATCAGCAGGCCTCGGCCACCAATTATGCCGAGGCCATCAGCTGGACCCAGACCCTGCTGCGCCTGAAGTGAGGATCCTGCCGATGCGCTTTCCCCGTGTTTTCCCCTGTCTGCTCTTGTCCCTGCTGTTGACCACGCCGTGCTGGCTGCCCGCGAGCCCCGCCGCCGCTCAGACTGCCCCGTCGCACGAGGGCGAGGGCTCGGCGCGCCACCCCCGGAATACGCCCCGCAAGGCCTCCTCCGCCGCGCCCAAGGCGGCGCGGAAAGCGCCCGCCAGAAAGGCCCCGCGCGGCCCGGCAGCGCAGACTGGCGGCAAGCAGCGCCTGCGCGACCAGGGCAAGAATCACGACGCTCGCGTCAGCCGTGAGAATCTTCGTGCGGGCAAGAAGAAGCGCTCCAACAAGGCCGACAGCAACCACGATGGTGTGGTTTCGTCGCGGGAGGCCCGGCGCGGCTCCAAGCGGCTAACGGCGGGGAAACCGGTGAAACATCGCCGGGAGCTGGACAAGTCCGCCAAATCCTCTCTTTCCGGCCTGGGCAAGAACAAGAACGGCCGCGTGGCCCAGCAGGAAAATCTGGCGCGGCGCGAGAAGAGGTTTGCCGAGATGGATGTGAACCACGATGGGGTCATCTCCCCCCAGGAGGCGCGCAGCTGGAGGCTGAAGGCTGGGGAGCGGCGCGAGGAGCGCAAGGCCCAGGCCAAGGCGCTCCGCTTGCGCCGGATCGAGGAGGCCAAGGCCAGGAAAAACGTCGCGGGGTCGCTCAGCTCCACCGGCCCGGAGCTCACGGCCCCGGTGACGCCGCCCCCGGCTCCCGCGGCCACGCCTTCCGCGCCCCCCGCCGCGCCGCGTCAGGAGGATCTGCCCCTGACGCCCATCGCCCCAGCGGTGCCCGCCCAGGCGACGCCTGAAACCTAGAAGCCGCCTGGCCTGTTCATGCTGCCTCAGCCCGGCCTCTCCTGAAAAGGGAGGCCGGGCTTTTTTACGTGCGGGAAAAGGTTGGCGGGGAGCTTGAAAAAACGCGCCGGGATGGGCGTCAGAGTTTCATGCGCAGGGTGTAGGGCTGTCCGCCGCGCAGCACGTTCAGGATGAGCTGATTGTGCAGCTGGTAACGGTAGAAGGCCGTGAGCAGGTCGGCCTCGGAGGACGTGCGCAGGCTGCCCACCTGGAGGACGCGGTCGCCGGGCTTGAGCCCCAGGGCGTCGGCCGGCCCGCCAGGGCGCACCTCGCCCAGAACGACGCCAGAAGTCTTGTCATCGGCGGCCTGCGTCGCGGGTCCGAAGCCCCAGCGCCATTTGATGAGCCCCAGGCCCGCCTCGCGGTCCAGCACCTGCGGCCGCAGCTGCACCTGGAAGTCCTCCGCGCCACGGTTCAGCAGCACAGCCATGGTGTCGCCCCGGGTGTAGCCCAGCAGGATGCCCAAGAACTGCGCCTTGTCCTGCACCCGTTGTTCGCCAATGGCGAGCAGCGTGTCTCCGGGCCGGATGCCCGCTGCTGCCGCGGGGGTGCCGGGGAACACCGTGGTGACGACCAGGCCGCCGGGCCGCATGAGGCCGTATTGGACCATCTGGTCCGGGGTCATGTTCTCGCCCAGCACGCCGATCCAGATGTGCGCCACGCGGCCCGTGGTGATGAGCTCTTCCAGCACGCGCTTGGCCTTGTTGATGGGGATGGCGAAGCCTAGGCCTCCGCCGTGCGCGTACACGGCGGCGTTGATGCCCACCACCTGGCCCAGGATGTTCAGCAGCGGCCCGCCGGAGTTGCCGGGGTTGATGGCCGCATCGGTCTGGATGAGGCCGGTGATGGTGTGCTGGCCCGTGTCCACGGAACGGTTCAGAGCCGAGACCACGCCAGTGGTGACGGTGTGTGAGAGGCCGAAGGGATTGCCGATGGCGATGAGCGGCTCGCCGATCATGAGGCCGCTTGAGTCGCCCATGCGCGCCTGGGGCAGCGGCTCCGCTCCCGGGGGCAGCTCCAGGCGCAGCACGGCCAGGTCCATGTCCTGGTCCGCGCCCACAAGCGAGGCCTTGTACACCCGGCCGTCCAGCAGCCGCGCGGTGATCTGCATGGCGTTGGTGATGACGTGGGCGTTGGTGAGCACGTACGCCTTGCGGCCGTCGATGATGACGCCTGAGCCCAGGCTACGGCTGGTGGTCCGGATCCGCAAAGCCGGGTCCATCCTGCCGCCCGGGCCGATGGGCTTGGCCTCCCCGGCGGTGGCGGGCTTGTCCGTCATGTGGGCGCTGATGATGCTCACCACGGCGGGGCCGGCCTCTTCCACCACGCGCACCACCGGGGTGCGGCGCGGGTCGGGCTCCGGCTGGTACTGCCGGTCTTGCGGCGCTGGGGTCGGCTGAGCCTGGCGGGTGTCCTGGCGCGCGGCCTGGGCCGTGTGCAAACTGGTGAACAGCATAAACCCCGCGAGCAGGGGCGGAAAAAAGGCGGTTTTTCGCTGGCTCATCATGGCGGCTCTCTCTTTCTCCACCTGCACGGCGCAATGTCAGGAAGGCGCGCGCTTGGTTGATACGCCCGGCCGGGCCGCCGGGCTCGGCCCCTAGGCCTTGGCCGCCAGCTGCGACCGCGTGGGGTAGCGGCCGCAGGCGAAGCGTTCGCTCTCCGGGCAGAAGCCCAGGGACTCGCACTTGGCTCCGGCCGTGGCAAAGATGGCGGGCAGCTCGGCCTTGCACAGGGCCAGCATGGCGTCGGCCATGGCGCGGATCTCCCACTGGGCGCGCATGCAGCAGCGCAGCTGGAAGAAGTGGAGCAGGGCGCGGCAGTTCATGGTGATGACGATTTTGGTCTCCGCTGCCTGTGGCAGCACGAACCGCGCGTCCTCCTTGGACTTTTCCTTGCGGCCGTGGGCGTCCAGAATGGCCTTGAGGTCGCGGTAGGCGCTGCCAACCTCGGCCATGAAGGCCTCGAAGCGTTCGCGCGCCTCGGGAATCTTGGCGATGGCCGGGGGCAGGATGTAGTCCATGTTCGTGGCGTCCACGTAGCGCTGGCTTTGCTGCGAGTAAGAGGCGATGCGGTGCCGCACGATTTGGTGCGAGCAGGCGCGGGAGATTCCCGCAATGGCGAAGGTGAAGCTCGCGTGCTCGATAGGGCTGTCATGGCCGCTTTCCAGCACCTTGCGCACGAATTCGGCCTGGGTTTCGCGATCTACCTCGCCACTGAGCAGGCGGGGCCACATGTCGGCCACGAAGCCCGCGTGATAGCACTGCCGGAAGGCGGCGTAGATGAGGGAAAGGGCCTCTGGCGTCACGGCCAGCAGTTCCACCTTGAGAGGGGCGACAGGCATGTGGGCTCCGGGGGGTTGTTGGCTTCACGCGCGCTACATGCGCACGCGCTCCAGGACATCGGCCACAACCTGCGCCAGGGGGCCGTCGGCCGGGGCGAGCAGGTGCAGGGTCTGCATGAAATACGGCTCGAAGGCCGTGCGCTGGCGGCCCAGCCGCTCGCGCAGGGAGGCTTCCTCCTCCGGTGATTTGGCCTGCCGCGCGGCGATGGCCTCGACCCCGGCCATGAGATAGAGCACGCGGCCCGTGGCCTGGAGACGCTGGCGGAAGGACTCGCCAGTGAGCAGTTTGTGCGGCACGACGACAACAGCCGGGCCTGCGGCGAGGATGGCGTCCAGGGCGGCTTCCGCGCTGTCGAGGGGCAGCTCGAAGGGCTTGCGCCCCAGCGCCTGGGCCAGATGTTCGGCCACGGCGCTCTTGCCGCTGCCGGAAAGGCCGATGAGGTACAAAACGTCGCCGGACTGGCCGGGTCTGGGAGCCGGAACGTCCTGCCGGATCACCGTGGTCTTGTCCGGGTCGGCGACCTGGAATTCTCGGCGTATGAACTCTGTCACTGGTCCTCCACGTCCGCTCCGGCCTGGGCGTTGTTGCCCCCGGCGGACAGGCAGGATATAGCCCAGGGGGCGGCCGTGGGCAAGGGGAGTGTCCCCGGGCAGTGGGCGGAAGCAGGGGAGGGCCTATGCCCAAGGAAATCGTGCACTGGATGGTGGCGGCGCGGACAGCGGAGCTCTTGTCCGACGGCCCCTTCGGCCCGGCGCTTTCCCGTTGTCCGAACGGCCTGCGCCTGGGCGCGGTGTACCATGATGCCCTCTTCTATCTGCGCGGTGAGCATCCGGAGGGCATGAAGACCCTGCCGCACCGGCTGCACGGCTCCCACGGCGAGGACAGCTTCGACCTCATGCGTCTGCAGGCCGCGCACCTGCACACCCGCAAGAATGAACCGCTGCCCACGGCTTTTTTCGTGGGCCTGGCCTCACACATCTTCGCCGACGCCACCCTGCACCCCATGGTCTATTTTTTCACGGGCAACTACTACGACACGGACGAAAAGCGGCGTACCGGGGCCGTGCGCAGGCACCGGTCCCTGGAGTGCCTGCTGGACATGCTGGCCGCGGGCGGCCCCGAGGCCGTTTGGGACCAGTCCTTGCGCGGACTGGTGAACGCGCTGGAGGGCCCGCTCGCCCTGGCCTGCCCGCCCGAGAGCCTGGCCCGGCTGGCCGGGTGCGGGGCCGAGGCCGCGCAAAAGGCCCTCGGCGCGGCGCTTGGGACCTACTGCTCCATGCAGGCCCTTTGCCGGATGCCTATCCTGGCCGGGCTCCTGCGGGATTTCTCGGGCCTGCTGCCCGCGAGCCTGCGCGAGATCGCGGCCCTGTTCTATGCCCCGCAGCTCTATGAGCAGAAGGGCGCCCTGGAAGGCCGCCTGAGTTACCGGAACCCGGCCTCGGGCGACAGGCTCCACGGCTCCCTGGCCGAACTGATGGAGCTGGCGGCGCGCCGCACCGCGGCCTTTTGCACGGCCCAGGCCAAGAGCATCGCGGCGTCCGGGGTCCTCATGGACGAAGGCGTTGGCCCCTCGCTCGACATGGGCCTGCCCGGCGTGCCTGTCACCCAGGCCCGCTATTTTGCCACGCGGCTGTTGCCCGCCGACTGATCTCCTCCCCCCCCCAACACAAATTTCCAGGCCGGACGCGCAGCAGCGCGTCTTTTTTTGCGTCGCGGAGAAAAAAATACGCGGAACGTCCTAAAGAATTCCTCCAGCAGGCCGATGAGGAGAGCGTTAAAACAATCGGATTGGCCCCACAGGCGATGTCGCCAGGTTGAGGACCACCGAATGGCAAGGATGCCAAAAAACTTTCAAGGAGGAAATGGTTATGGCTCTTACAATCAACCACAACTTGTTGTCCATGAATACCGCCCGCAATCTGTCGTCCTCGTATGCCGCTCTGTCGACCGCCACGCAGCGCCTGTCTTCCGGTCTGCGCATCAATTCCGCGGCGGACGACGCGGCTGGCCTGGCCGTCCGCGAAATCATGCGCACGGAAGTTGCCTCGCTGGGGCAGGGCGTGCGCAACGCCAACGACGCCATCTCCATGATCCAGACCGCGGACGGCGCGCTGGGCGTCATCGACGAAAAGCTCATCCGCATGAAGGAACTGGCCATGCAGGCGTCCACGGGCACCTACTCGTCCGACCAGCGCCTCATCATCGACTCGGAATACCAGGCCATGGCCTCGGAAATCACCCGAATCGCCAGCGCCACGGACTTCAACGGCATCCACCTGCTGAACGGCAACCTGTCGGGCGCCACCTATAACGGGAACGGTCTGGCGAGCACCGGTAAGCTGAAGGTCCACTTCGGCACCCACAACGACTCCTCGGAAGACTACTACTACGTCCAGATCAACACCTCCACGGCCTCGGCCCTGGGTGTCGGCTTGTCCGCCACGAAGGGCCATGACGGCCGTTCCATCTCCACGCAGGAGCTGGCCCAGAAGGCCCTGGGCGCCCTGGACAAGGCCATCGTCTCCAAGGACAAGATCCGCGCCAACCTGGGCGCTCTCCAGAACCGTCTGGAGAACACCATCACCAACCTTTCGGTCCAGTCTGAAAACACCTCGGCCGCCGAGTCCCAGATTTCCGACGTCGACGTGGCCACGCAAATGACCGAGTTCACCCGTGAACAGATCAAGGTGCAGACCGCGGTGGCCATGCTCTCCCAGGCCAACAGCCTTGGCAAGCTCGCGCTGAACCTGATCCAGGGCTAGCGGCTAGCCTTTTAGGACGGCGGCGGAACATCCGTTCCGCGCAGCCCATTCGGAAACACACAGGCCGCCGCAAGGCGGCCTGTTTCATTCTGGCACCGGCCTTGCAGAATCATGGCGGAGAATACGCATCCGGCACGTTTTTCCCGTCAAGGGGGGTTCGCCAGTGACGACGTCATCCACCAGTACAACCTCAGCCTCCACATCCTTTACCTCAGGCAGCATCAATGTCAGCGGCCTGGGTAACGGCACGGACTTCAATTCCCTCATTGACGGGCTCATCAAGGCCGACAGCACCAACCTCACCACCATGCAGGACTGGAAGGCCACCTGGAAGGCCAAGGTCACGGGCTTCCAGTACTTGAACACCAAGCTTTTGGCCCTCAAGACCTCCCTGGCGAGCATGAACACGGTGAATCAGTTTCTCACCCGGAGCGCCACCTCTTCCAACGACACGTCAGTGTCGGCCACGGCCAGCAGCGACGCCCTCACCACAACGCACTCCGTCGTGGTCGGGCAGTTGGCCACGAACGACATTTTCACCACCACAACGGGCGTCAGCGCTCTCACCAGCTCCATTACCGCCTCGAACACGAACCTTACCTTCAGCTACGCCGGGCAGAGCTACACAATCAGCAACATCAGCGCGGGCAGCTCGCTGACCACCCTGGTGAATTACATCAACAACAACGCCCCGACCAATTCCAAGGTGCGCGCAAGCACCATCTACGATGGCACCGCATACCATTTGCAACTTTATGGCATGGATCAGGGCGCGGCCAGCCAGATCGTCATTTCCAACACCGGTTCCCTGCTCTTTTCCAACGCTTCGTTTAACAACACGCAGAATGCGCAGAGCGCGCTCATCAAGGTGGACGGCTATCCAAGCGGCAGCGGGAACTGGATCTCGCGCGACACCAACACGGTCAGCGACGTGATCCCCGGCGTGACCATGACGTTCAAGGTCGCCAACTCGAACGCATCAATCAATATCGGCATCGCCACGAACACGGCGGCCATCAAGGCGAACATCGAAGCCTTCGTGTCGAACGTGAACATTGTGAAGATGTCCATCCAGGCCCTCACGGCGGTGAGCAACTCCTCGGGCACGGCCGCGGGCTCGCTTCTGACCGGCAACTATGGCGTGGACATCATATCGAGCAAGATAGACGATGTGCTTTCGGGCATGGGCCTCGGCTTCGTCAACTACAACGCCGCCACACAGAGCGGCGACTACTTTTCCGCCTTGTCGCAGCTGGGCATCGGCACCGACGCCGACGAGTCCTCAAGCACATTCGGGATGCTCCTTATTGATGACACGACGCTCAATGCGGCGCTGGCCTCGAACGCGACCGGAGTGGCCAGTCTGTTTTCCGCAGACTATGCGGGCTCGAGCGATACCAAGAACTTTTCCTACCTGAGCCGGATCAATGGCACCACAAAGCCCGGAAATTATGCGGTGAGCGTCATCACCAGCGCCACGGGCATTTCGAGCGCCACCATCAATGGCGTCGCGGCGGGCATAGACGGCTGGAGGATCACCGGCCTTTCCGGCGACTCCTCCGGCCTGGTCGTCAGCATCGACAACCATACCGCCAACTCGACCTTCACAGGCACGGTCAGCCTCAAGCAGGGCAAGACCGGCGAACTGGGCGACACCCTGACGGAGTTGACCAGCACCACCGATGGCCCGCTCGCCATTCTGGAAGAGAACTATGGCAGCATTATGACAGACATCGACGACAAGATAACCCGTGAGCAGCAACGGTTGGCGGCCGAGAAATCGCGGCTCCAGACCCAATACGCGCGCGTGGACGCCTTGCTGAACACCCTGACCAATACGCAAACCCAGCTCACCAGCACAATCTCGTCGCTTTCGAGCAGCAGCTAGCCGGGCCGGGGAAAGAGGACTGTATGCTCAAGGCTGCCAAGGCCTATCTGGCCACCCAGGTCACCACCGCCTCGCAGGGGGATCTGCTTGTCATGCTGTACGACACGGCGATCAAACACCTGCGCCAGTCCATCGAGAAGATGCGTGTGGGCGACATGGCCGGCAAGGGGATTCTCATCTCCAAGGCCATCACGATCGTCAGCGAACTCCAGCAGTGCTTGAACAAGGAGCGTGGGGGGGAAATCGCCAAAAACCTGAGCAATCTGTATTTTTTTTGCAACACGCGGCTTTTGATGGCGAATCTGAAGGTGAAGCCGGAGATTGTGGAGGAGGTCATCACCATCCTCTCCGGCCTGCGTCAGGCCTTTGCGCAGATCCTGCCCAACCAGGAGGGCGTGGCCTCCTTGACCCAGCCGGGCGCGCATGCGCTCAACGCCGCGCCGCAGGAGCCGATGGCCAGGCCGGAGACCGTGACGTCAGAGACCCAGGCGCTGGAGATCGTGACGCCGGAGACCATGACGCCGGAGGCCCAAGCGCCGGAGATAGAGATTGCCGCAGCGCACGATGTCGCCGCCGCGCTGTACGTGCCGGTCGCTCCGCCCGTGCAGACGGCCCAGGAAGCCGCCGCCACGCCGAAAACGTCTGTCGCGCCGCCTGCCGCGCCACAGATGCCAGCCGCGCCAGTCCCGGCCGGGGAGCCGGTCGCAGTTGCGCCGGGCCTGCGCCTGCGCGCCGCCAACGCCTACGCCACGACGCGCTAGCTTACAGGAACATTATTATACGGCGATGATGAGTGGCACCACCACGGGGTCGCGCTCCAGCACCTTGCGGAAGAAGCGCCGGAGCGAGCCGCGCACGCGCTCCTTGAGGCGCTTCAGGTTGGTCACGCCTGTGTTCTCCACTTCCTCCAGCACCACGCACTTGGCGTCCTCCAGCACGTGGGCGTACTGTTGCTCGAACACAAAGCCCTTGGAAACGATGTCCGGCCCCAGGGTGATCTCGCCGGTGTCCTGATCGACCACCAAGAGCACGACCACCATGCCTTCGCCCGCCAGCAACTGGCGTTCCTTCAGCACGCTCTGGCCCACGTCGCCCACGCCTTTGCCGTCCACCAGGATGCGCTCGGCGGGCACGGCCTCCTCCAGGCGGATGCCTTGGGGCAGGAAGGTCACTGGCTGGCCGTCCTCCAGCACCAGGGCGCGCTCCGCCGCCACGCCGCATTCCTCGGCCAGGCGCTTGTGCTTCACAAGGTGGCGGTATTCGCCGTGTACAGGCACGAAATACTTGGGCCGCACCGTTTCGAGCATGATGCGCAGTTCCTCGCGGTGGGCATGGCCCGACGCGTGGATGGCCTGCACCTTCTCATAGAGCACCTCGGCCCCCAGCTTGTACAGCCGGTTGATGACCTTGGTGATGGCCAGCACGTTGCCGGGGATGAAGCGCGAGGACAGAATCACCAGATCGCCCTTCTTGATGCGCACCAGACGGTGTTCGTCGAGGGACATGCGGGAGAGCGAGGCCAGGGGTTCGCCCTGGGAGCCGGTGACGAGCAGCACGACCTCCTCGTCCTTGAGGCCGCCGATCTCCTCCACCTCCACCAACGTGCCGCCGGGGATGCGCAGGTAGTCCAGCTCGCGCGCCAGTTCGATGTTGCGCACCAGGCTTTTGCCGGAGATGGCCACCTTGCGGCCGCAGGCTGCGGCCAGGTCGAAGATCTCCTGCAGGCGCTGGATGTGGCTGGAGAACAGCGTCACAATGATGCGTCCGCGCGCGCGGTCGAAAATCTCGCGCAGGGAGGCCTTGATCTCGCGCTCGGTCAGGGCGAAGCCGTCGCGCTCCACGTTGGTGGAGTCGCTCATGAGCAGCTTTATGCCGGGTTCGGAGAAGCGGCGGATGGCCTCCAGGTCCGTGGCGTGGCCATCGAGCGGGTTGCGGTCGATCTTGAAGTCGCCCGTATGGATGATGCGGCCCACCGGGGTCTCGATGCCGAGCGCGTAGCCCTTGATGATGGAGTGGCAGACCGGGAAGAAATTGAAGGTAAAGGGCCCGGCCTCAATGCGGTCGCCGGGCTTCACGGGCCGGAGGTCGGCCTCGATGGCGCGCTCGGCCAGTTTGGCCGCCACCAGGGCCAGGGTAAAGTCCGAGCCGTACACGGGCACGTCCACGTGGGGTAAAAGCCAGGGCAGCGCGCCGATGTGGTCCTCATGCCCGTGGGTGAGCACGATGGCCTTGATCTTCTCGCGTTCCTCCAGGATGTGCTCGAAGCGCGGGATCACCACATCCACCCCGAAGAGGTAGTCCTCGGGAAACATGAGGCCGCAGTCCACCAGCACGGTGGAGTCATGGGTGCGCAGGGCCATGCAGTTGAGCCCGATTTCGCCCAGGCCCCCCAAGGGGTGGATGGTCAGTTCGCCGGGGGCGGTTATCATGTCAGCTCCTCAAAAGTTCCTGATAGGCCGCGTTCATCAAGGCGTACATGTCGTCCTTGAACTTCTCGCGGTCCTTCATGGTGTATGCCGCGGGGTCCACTGGGGGCAGGGCCCGCAGGCGGATTTTCTGGTCCGGGTTGAACAGGAGGGATTTCTTGGGCAGCAGCTTTCCCGTGCCCTCCATGACCAGCGGAGCAACGGGCAGGCCGCACTTGAGCGCCAGCACCATGCCGCCGACCTTGAAGTCCATGAGCTTCGAGAGGTCCGAATTGCGCGTGCCCTCGGGGAAGATGAGCGGCGAAATGCCGCCCTGCGCCGAGGCCACGGCCTCGTCCACGCTCTTCATGGCCGCCCGGCGGTTCTCCCGGTTGATGGAGATGTGGCCCGCGTTGCCCAGGGCCTTGCCGTACACGGGGATCTTGAACAGGCTCGCCTTGGCCACGAAGCGCATATGGTAGTCCCAAAGCACGTCGAACAAAATGGGGATGTCGAACAGGCTCTGGTGGTTGCACATGAAGACGTAGTGGCCCTTGGGGTCCAGGGCGGAAAGGTCCGCGTCCACCTTGATGCCCGCCATGTGGAGCATCATGCGGCCATAGGTCTTGCCCGGCAGGTCGCGTTCTTCGGGCGTGGCCTTTTCCTGGTCCAGCAAAAGCTGTTTCACGCTGTAGTACAGCGTGGCGGGGACAAGAGTGGCGAAGAAGCGGAGAACTCGAAGCATGAGCGGTTCCTGTGCCTTGTGAATTTCCTTGTCAGTACGTGAATTGGCCCGCACGCACAAGCGCCGGGCCACCCCGTTTCAAGCGGCCACCGACAAAAAAGGCGACGGGAAAACACTCCCCCGCCGCCCTCGTTCGCGTGCGTTCCGAAGGCTATTCCTCTTCCGCCGCCTCGCGCTTGTTCTCCTCGATGACCTTTGCCGCGATGGGCGGCGGACATTCCTCGTAGTACGCGAACTCCATGGTGAAGGTGCCCTGGCCCGCGGTCATGGAGCGCAGGTCGGGGGCGTACTTCAGCACTTCGCTCATGGGCACGTGGGACTTGATCTCGGTGACGCCGCCCTGGCCCTCGCTGCCGAGCACCTTGCCCCGCCGGCTGGACAGGTCGCCGATGACATCGCCCATGTAGGCGTCGGGCACGGCCACGGTGACGGTCATGATGGGCTCGAGCAGAATCATCTTGGCCTTTTCGCAGGCCCTTTTGAAAGCGATGGAGCCCGCGATCTTGAAGGCCATTTCCGAGGAGTCCACGTTGTGGTAGCTGCCGTCGTAGAGCGTGACCTTGAAGTCGATGACCGGGAAGCCTGCGAGCACGCCGCGCGCGGCGGACTCCACAACGCCCTTGTCCACGGCGGGGATGTACTGCCGGGGGATGGACCCGCCCACGATGGCGTCCACGAACTCATAGCCCGCGCCCTTGGCCTGGGGCTCCAGATGGATCCAGCAATCGCCGAACTGGCCGCGGCCGCCGGTCTGCTTCTTGTGGCGGCCCTGGATCTCCCGGGCCGCGGTCTTAACAGTTTCGCGGTAGGGCACCTTGGGCGTCTTCAGGATGATGTCCACCTTGTAGCGGCGCTTGGCCTTCTCCACGCTGATCTCGATGTGGTTTTGGCCCATGCCGGAGAGCAGGGTGTCCGCCGTCTCCTCGTCGCGTCCCAGCTTGAGGGTCACGTCCTCGTCGAGCATCTTGGCCATGGCCTGGTAAACCTTGTCCTCGTCGCCTTTTTCCTTGGGGGCCAGGGCGTAGGTGATGAGCGTGGGCGCGAGCGCGGGCTTCTTGAGCACGAAAGGCGCCTTGTCCGACGAGAGGCTGTCGCCGGTGTTCGTGTCCTTCAACTTGGCCAGGGTGACGATGGAGCCGGGGCCGAGCGGCGCTTTGCTGGGCGTCTGCTCCTTGCCGGTGGTCAGGAGCAGCTGGCCCATGCGCTCGTGCTGACCCGTGCGGGAGTTCACCAGGCTCATGTCGCCGGTGAGCGTGCCGGAGAGGATGCGCATGACCGTGAGCTGTCCGGCGAAGGGGTCGGCCAGGGTCTTGAACACGAAACCGGCCACCGGGGCGGCCTCCATGCCTTCGCGCGTGGAGCCGTCCTCGCCCTCGAAGTAGGCATGCTCCAGCGGGCTGGGCAAAAGGGCCTGGATGGCGTCGAGCAGCTGCGGGCCGCCCATGTTGTTCAGCGCGCTGCCCACGACCACGGGCACCAGTTCGCCGGACTTCACGCCCGCCACGAGCGCGGTCTTGAGTTCGTCTGGGGAGAGTTCGCCCGCGTCGAGGTACTTCTCCATGAGCGCTTCGTCGCTCTCGGCGATGTTTTCGATCATTGTCTCGCGCAGAGGGGTGCTTTCGGCTTCCACGTCGGCGGGGATGGCGGCCTTCTGCGCGCCGCCCTTGCCGTCGAAAAGAAGCGCGGTGTTTTCAAGCATGTCCACCACGCCCTTGAAGGCCTCGCGCTCGCCGATGGGATAGTGCAGGAGCACGGGTTTGACGCCGAGCGAGTCCTTCAGCCCGGCGAGGGCGGCCTGGAAGTCCGCGCGGTCGCGGTCCATCTTGTTGATGAACACGATGGCTGGCAGCCCGGCCTTTTTGACCTCGCTCCAGGCCTTGCGGGTCAGGGGCTTCACGCCGTCAACGGCGTCGATGACAAAGACCACGGCGTCGGCCGCGGCCAGGACGTAAGGCAGGTCTCCGTTGAAGTTGTTGTCGCCCGGGGTATCGATGAGGAAGTGCTGGTTCTTGTTCCACTTGAAGTTGGCGAAGCCTGGCTGGATGGACCCCCGGCGCTTGATCTCCTCGGGCTCGTAATCAAGGGCGGTGGTCCCGTCCTCAATCTTTCCCAAGCGAGCGATGGCGCCGGCGTTGAACAGGAGCATTTCCGCGGCAGAGCTTTTGCCACTGCCTCCATGACCGACCAAAACGTACGTCCGTTGAGACTTCAGCGCTTCCGACATCCCTTACTCCGTGTATCGAGTTTACCGCCGAAGACTTGATCCGGCGGGGAAATGACGAACCCAACTGGAATTTTCAGGTGTAGAACTATAGGGAGGAGCGCGCGAGAATGTCAAGGGAGGGAGGCGGATGGGCGATGCGTACGCTGTGATTTGATGACATTCTTGCAGGCGTCGGCGTCGGCCTCGACGTCAAAGGGATGGCCGGGGCTTTTGCGCGGGGCACGGGGGCGCAACGCGCTCAATTGTCCCCGGAGTCGTCCCGCCGCTCGCCGTGCCGGTCGTCCCGCAAGGCCGGCCAGGTGGACTTCCATTCCGGCTCCTGAACCCCGCCGAACAGGGTGAGCTGCCGGGGGATCCTGCGCTCCGCGTCCAGCAGTTCGGCCTCGGCGATGAGCCCGCCGTTGGCCAGGATGTGCGCCACCCCGATGCCGCGTTCGCGCAGCACGCGGCCCACGAGCAGCCTGCGGTGGCAGTGCCGGGGGTCGTCCTCTCCGCAGGTGAGGGCCAGCCGCTTGCCCCGGCGCAGGTCGAAGAGCACGTTTTCTATGCCCTGCTCGAACCAGGGCTGGGCCGCGATGCGGTCGTAGAGCACATGCCCGGCGTCGTCGTAAAAAACGGGATTGTCCGGCAGGCCGCCCAACTCGCGCCCCATGTAGCGGTAGCCGAATCCGGCGGCCAGGGCAGCGGCCTTGATGCTGTCCTTGTTGAAATGCGGGGTGTAGCTGGCGAAGGGCTTGGAGCGCACGTCCACCAGCACCTGGATTTCGTAGGCGCGCATGTTGTCCAGGAAGCGGTCCAGAGAAAGGTTGGAGAATCCGGCTGTGAAGATGGCCCGGGATTCTTCCTCGGCATCCGGCTGCATGGGGTTACCTCACACTGATCCTGTATGCGTCTGGCCTGTATCCGTCAAGCGAACCGCGCGGCGCAGGGCTTGCGGGCCGGCGCGCGGCCATGTATGCAGAAGCGGTTCGTCTTGAACGCTTTCCGCCGCTCCGGGCAAAGGAGGCTTCCATGCCGCTCAAAGATTACCAGGACGCGCTGACCCGCCTGCAAAAGGGCCTGGCCAGCGGTTTTCATCAGTCGCCGCAGGTCATCAACGTGCCGGGGCAGTCCCTGGTGTGCAAGGTGGACCCGAACTATTATCTGGCGCTGGAGCCCATTTTCACAGAGATTCTGGCGCGCTGGGCCGTGAGCTTTCCGCAGGGCGTACTGGAGACGCTGGTGCACACCGGCAACCTGGTGTTCTGCAAGCCCATCGGCACGCACACCATCCCGCTGACCCTGAGCTGGGACGGCAAGGACTTCGAGGTGCAGGCGGCCTTCCTGCTGGCGGACTTCGTGGACCGCGCGCTCAAGCTCTATGCCGGGCTGGCCGAACCCCTGCCGGTTTCCGCCCTGCGCATCCGCGCGGACGAGCGCAAGGCCGTGGAGGCCTTTTTCGGCGACAAGACCCCGCCGGCATCAGTGGCCTACTTGTAAAGCCGGACAGCCGAAAAACAACAAAGGGGCGATCCACCGGACATGCGGCGGGTCGCCCCTTTGTTGTTTCCAGGCGTTGGCGGATATATCCGGGCTAGTCCTTGTGCGGACTGCCGCACTTGGCTTTCAGCATGCACGCGCCGCAGCTGGTGAGGGCGGGCATGTTGGTGAACACCGCGAACTGGCGGCTCACCGTGCCTTCCTTGTTCCATTCCAAGCCCAGCTTCTTGAAGGCGGCCAGCACGTCCTTGCCGGGCTTGGGCAGGGGCGCGCAGCCCTTGTCCGCCAGCTCCGGCACAAGGTTCTGCACCGCGCTCATGACCATGTGGATGGCCAGGTTGTGGAAGGCCATGCCGGCCGAGGGCGAATCCTGCCAGATGCCCTCGATCTCGTCCTCCACGGGCTTCTCCAGCCAGAGAATGACATAGCCGGGGTCCTTCTCCCCCCCGGCGGACAGGCGGAAGGCCTTGAGGTGCTGCTGCCAGCCGTCGAAGCGCGGTTCAATCTCCTCCAGGAGGTCATTTTCGATGCGTGTCTCGCCGGAGAGTTCGCAGTAGGTGAACAGGTCGAACTCCGGCTGCACGTCAATAGGCGTGATGGCGAGAGCGGGGGCTTTTTTCGGAGCCTTCGTGGGGGAGCTTTTTTCAGTCACGGGCATATCCTGCGGCCGCGTTTAGGCGGCTTCCTTGTCGGCCAGAAGGGCCGCTTTGAGCGATTCGTCCAGGGTGGGATGCGGGAACATGAAGCCCGCCGCGTCCTCCCGCGTCCAACCCGCGCGGACGATGAGCGCGGCCGTGACGGCCAGGCGCGACACATCCGCGCCCACGGCGGTGATGCCGACCACGCGGCCCTCGCGCCACACGCACTTCACGAAACCCTGCGTTGCGGCGTGGGCCTGAGCGATGGGGTTGGCGATGAGCTGCGTGCGAGAGACGAGCACGGACTCGCCCTTGGCCTTGGCCTCTCCGGCCATGAGGCCCACGCGCAGGACCTCCGGCGCGCCGTAAAGGATGCTCGGAACCGGGCCGGACTCATACGGGCCGCGCGCCCTGTCCAGCAGACGCTGGACCACATAGTGCGCCTGATGGCTGGCCGCGTGGGCCAGAAGCATGCGCCCGTTCACGTCGCCCACGGCGTACACGTCGGGCGCGGCAAGCAGGTTTTCGTCGGTGCTGATGTAGCCCGGGCCATAGAGCGTGACGCCGAGCGATTCCAGCCCCAGGTCGGCGCTGTTGGGCCTGCGGCCCACAGCCACCAGGGCGCAGTCGGCCACGAGTTCCTCGCTGCCGGACTCCCCGCCAGACTCCCCGCCGGACTCTCCATCCAGGGTGAGCACGGCGCAATCGTCCTGCGTCGCCACGGAGGCCACCTTGACGCCCAGGCGGAAATCCCAGCCCAGGCGCTTGAACACGGATTCCAGCGCCTTGCTCACCTCCGGGTCTTCCGGACCCGCGATGCGGGGCAGGGCGTCCACAACGGTGATCTTCGCGCCCAGGCGGTGCGCGGCCTGGGCCATCTCCAGCCCGATGAAGCCGCCGCCCACCACGAGGAGGCTCTTGGGCATCTGCGGCAGGGCCAGGAAGCCCGTGGAGTCGAGCACGCGCTTGCCGTCCGGCGTCAGGCCGGGGAAGCTGGCCGGGCGCGAACCCGTGGCCACGAGCAGCTTGCGGAACTTGAGCGTGCGCGAGCCCTCGGCGGTCTTGACCTCCAGGACGTGCGGTTCGGCCACGCGGCCGCGCCCGGCCACCAGGTCCACGCCCAGGGCGGCCAGGCGCTGGCCCATGGCCTTGCGCGTTGCCGCGATGTGCCGGTCCTTGCGCGCCTGCAGCGCGGCGAAGTCCACGCGCACCTCGCCCGAAGCCACGCGGACCTTGGTTTGGGCGGCCAGTTCCTCGATGACGCAGGTCGCCCCAAGCCAGAGCTTGGTGGGAATGCACCCGCAGTTCAGGCACGCGCCGCCAAGGTCGGCGGTTTCCACAAGCGCGGTCCGAAGCCCGGCGGCGGCGGCCTCCACGGCGGCGTCGAAGCCGCCGGGACCGCCGCCCAGCACGAGCAGATCGTATGTCGTCGTCATGCCCTTCCTTCTAGAGGTCGTCGGTGAGTTCCATGTTGCGGGCGGCGCGGGTCTCGTCCAGGCGGGACACGGGCAGGGTGCGCGGCGCGCCGGTCACAAACGCCGGGTCCTTCTGCGCCTCCGCCAGGATGGCGATCAGGTCGTCGGCGAACTGATCCAGGGTGTCCAGGCTCTCGGTCTCGGTGGGCTCGAACATGAGCGCCTCCTTGACGATGAGCGGGAAGTAGATGGTCGGAGCGTGGTACCCCTTGTCCAGGAGCGCCTTGGCGATGTCCAGCGCGCGCACGTGGCACTCGCTCAAGTTGCAGGCGCTGGCCACGAACTCGTGCATGCACACGCGGTCAAACGGCACCTCAAGCACCTTGTCCAGGCGCTTGCGCAGGTAGTTGGCGGCGAGCACGGCGTTCTCCGTGGCGCGGGTGAGCCCGGTCCCGCCCAGGCGCAGGATGTAGGCGTATGCCTTCAGCACCACGCCGAAGTTGCCGTAGAACGGGGCCACGTAGCCGATGGACTTGGGGAAGTCGTAGTTCAGGTAGAACTGGCCGTCCTCCAGCTTCTCCACGCGGGAGACGGGCAGGTAGGGCACCAGCTTCTCGGAGACGCCCACCGGGCCGGAGCCCGGGCCGCCGCCGCCGTGGGGCGTGGCGAAGGTCTTGTGCAGGTTCAGGTGCACAACGTCGAAGCCCGCGTCGCCCACGCGCATCTTGCCCATGATGGCGTTCAGGTTCGCGCCGTCGTAGTAGAGCAGGGCGTCCACGCTGCGCAGCATCTCGACGATCTTGGGCAGGTTCTTCTCGAACAGGCCCAGCGTGTTCGGGCAGGTCATCATCATGCCCGCCACGTCGTCGTCCAGAACCTTGGCCAGCTCCTCCGGGTCCACGATGCCGTCCTTGGAGGGCAGGTTCACCACCTCGAAGCCCGCGATGTGCGCGCTGGCCGGGTTGGTGCCGTGGGCGGAATCGGGCACGATGATCTTGGTCTTCTTGTTGCCCTTGTCCTTGTGGTAGGCGGCGATGATCATGACGCCGGTGAGCTCGCCGTGCGCGCCCGCCATGGGGTGCAGGGTGAAGGCCTTCATGCCGCAGAGTTCGCACAACAGACGCTCGGTCTCGTACATCACCTCAAGCGCGCCCTGGCAGAGCCGGCCCGCGCCCTTGAGCTGGGGCAGCACCGGGTGCAGCCGCGTGAAACCGGGCATGGCGGCCACGGTTTCGGTGAACTTGGGATTGTACTTCATGGTGCAGGAGCCCAGCGGGTAGAAGTTCCCGTCCACGCCGTAGTTGCGCTTGGAGAGCTGGGTGAAGTGGCGCACCACGTCGAGTTCGGAAAGCGAGGGCAGGTCCGCGGACTTTCCGCGCAGGAGCCCCGCGGGCAGCAGCTCGGCGGCGGATTTGCCGGGTTTCACCGGCCACACGCCTTCGCGGCCCGGAGTGGATTTTTTGAAGACGGTGTTCATTTGAGCGTCCCCCGCAGCATTTCAGCGAAGATGCCGATCTGTTCCATTGAGGTCTTTTCGGTGCAGGCCACGAGCAGGGCGTTCTCCAGGCCCGCGTAGTAGCGGCCCAGGGGGAAGCCCGGCACAAGGCCGCGCGCGGTGAGCTTGTCGATGGCCAGGAAGGCGTTCACCGGCAAGGTGATGGCGAACTCGTTGCCGAACGGCGCGGAACCGGAGAGCAGCGTGACGCCGTCGATGGCCGTCAGGCGCTCGGCCGCGTAGTGGGCGCGTTCGACGCAGGTTTCCGCGGTGCGGGTCAGGCCCTCCTGGCCCAGCAGGCACAGGTGCATCAGCGCGCGCAGGGCGCACAGGGCCTGGTTGGAGCAGATGTTCGACGTGGCCTTCTGGCGGCGGATGTGCTGCTCGCGCGCCTGCAAGGTCAGCACGTAGCCGGTGCGGCCTTCGCCGTCCACCGTGCGGCCCACCATGCGGCCGGGCATCTGGCGCACCAGGGCCTTGTTGCAGGTCATGATGCCCAGGTACGGGCCGCCGAAGGAGAGGGGCAGGCCCAGGCTCTGGCCCTCGGCCACGGCCACGTCCGCGCCCATTTCACCGGGCGATTTCAAGAGCGACTGCAGCACCGGGTACACGGAGATGACCGAGACCACGCCGGCGGCGCGGGCGGCTTCGAACAGCGCGCTGAAGTCGGAGAGCGTGCCGAAGAAGTTGGGATTCTGCACCAGGACGGCGGCGGTGTCCGCGTCGAGCGCGGCCGTGAGGGCGGCTAGGTCGCAGACGCCGTTCTTGTGCGGGATGGTGACCAGCTCCAGGTGCAGGTTCGAGGTGTAGGAGCCCAGCATCACGCGGTAGATGGGGCTCACGGCCTCGCAGACCACGAGCTTGCGGCGGCCCGTGTGGCGCACGGCCATCATGGCCGCCTCGAAGAGCGCGGTGCCGCCGTCGTACACGCTGGCGTTGGCGTAGGGCAGGCCGGTCAGCCGCGTCACGGCCGTCTGGTACTCGAAGATGGCCTGGAGCGTGCCCTGGCTGGCCTCGGGCTGATACGGCGTGTAGGCGGTGTAGAACTCGCTGCGCATGGAGAGCGCGTCCACGGCGGCCGGGATATGGTGGTCGTAGAACCCGGCGCCCAGGAAGCTCACCTGTCCGCAGGCGTTCTTGCCCGCCAGGGCCTCCATGTGGGCCAGCACGTCCATTTCGCTTTTGCCCTCGGGCAGATCGAAGCTTTTGGGACGCATCTCGGGGCCGATCTCGTCGAACAGCGACGCCACGCTGGGCGCGCCGATGACGTCGAGCATCCTCCGGATGTCCTCCGGGGTATGGGGAACGTAGGGCATTGTCGGCTCCTTAGTGCGCTTCGGCGGCGCACACTTCGGCGTAGGCGCCCGCGTCCAGCAGATCCGCCGGGGCGGCGGAAAGCTTCACCTTAAGCATCCAGCCAGCGCCGTAGGGATCCTGGTTCACGGCTTCGGGCGCGCCTTCCAGGGCGGCGTTGACCTCGAGCACCGTGCCGGAAACAGGCGAATACAGCTCGCTCGCGGCCTTCACGGACTCCACCGAGCCCATCTCGGCCCCGGCGGTGACGGTCGCGCCCGCCTTCGGCAGGTCCACGAAGGTCAGGTCGCCCAGTTGCTCCTGGGCGAAGTGGGTGATGCCCACGGTGGCGACGTCGCCTTCGATCTTGGTCCATTCGTGGCTTTTGGCGTACTTCAGTTCATTCGGAATCATCTGGATATCCTCCATTCAGGAAGGTTGTTTACGAGGTGAAGCCTCATACCATTCCCTGGCGCGAATGAAAACCCTGATTTGAGGTACCCTGACCGACGAAAATTCTCGCGCTGGCAAAAAGGCTTACCCTAAGTGCCGCGCCTTGTGCCGAAGAGTGTTCTGGCATTTATGGGCGGCCTTGACAGAAAGGGGCCGAGTGGCCAATTCTCCCGCAGCTTTGAAAACCCGCGCAGGCGCACCCCCGCCTGTCCACATCCGTGAGGCTTATGATGAAACCCCTTGCCATCGCCGGCATCGTCCTTGTCGCTTTGCTCGCCCTGGGCGGCATGTCCCTGGTCAGCTCCTCCAACGCCATCATCACCCAGGACGCCGTGTGCGAACAGATGATCGGACAGGTGAACACCGCCCTGCAGCGCCGCATGGACCTGATCCCCAACCTGGTGGAGACCGTGAAGGGCTATGCGAGCCATGAGAAGGAGACGCTTGAGGGCGTCATCGCGGCGCGCGCCTCGGCCACGCAGATCAAGCTCGACGCCAGCACGCTCTCCGACCCGAACAAACTCAAGCAGTTCAACCAGGCGCAGGGCCAGCTCTCGGCCGCCCTGGGCAAGCTCATGATGGTTTCCGAACGCTATCCCAACCTCAAGGCTGACACGCATTTCTCGGACCTCATGGCCCAGCTTGAGGGCACGGAGAACCGCATCAAGATTGAGCGTGACAACTACAACAAGGCTGTGACCGTCCTGAACGTGCAGGTCCGCACCTTCCCCGGCAGCCTGGTGAACGCCCTCATGGCCCACGTGAAGGAGCGCTCGGTGTTCCAGGCCGAGGAAGCCGCCAAGACCGCGCCCAAGGTGAGCTTTGCGCCCACGGCTCCCGCTGCGGCCCCGGCCGCCGCGCCCGCCGGCGGTGAGGCGAAGTGATCCGGGCCCTGCGCGCCGGGGCGCTCCAGTCCCTGCTGCCCGCGCTTCTCCTGGCCGCGCTGGCCCTGCTGGCGTGCGCGCCCGGCGTGGGACTGGCGCTTGATGTTCCGCCAAACCAGAGCCAGTGGGTGGTGGACAACGCCGGGCTTTTGCCCCCGGCGGACAAGAACGCGCTGGGCGCGGAGCTGCGGCGCTACGCCGAAGCCACGGGCAACCAGATCGTCGTGCTGACCATCGACTCCCTGGAAGGCGAGGACACGGCGGGCTACGCCAACAAGGTGGCCCGCGCCTGGGGTGTGGGGCAGAAGGACAAGAACAACGGCGTGCTCATCCTTGTGGCGCGCAAGGAATCCAAGGTGCGCTTCGAGGTCGGACGCGGCGTGGAGGACAAGCTCCCGGACGTGGTGTGCAAGCGCATCCAGCGGGATGTCACCGTGCCGTACTTCCGGGCCGGGCGCTATGCCCAGGGGCTTGCCGAAACCGTGGCGGTCATGGAGCAGGCGTTGGCCCCCGCCCAGGCGGGCGACGCCAACGCCACGGGCCAGGAGCCCCTCACGTCCCGGCCCAGGGCGGATGATGGCGCGCCCCCGTTCACCCTGGCGCTCATCGCCGTGGCCCTGTTTCTTGGCCTCGGCCTGCTTTGGATGCGCTCCGGCTCCCGGGGCGGCTCTGGCCCAGGCTCCGGCGTGGGCGGCTCCTTCCTTATCGGCCTGTTGCTCGGCATCCTCTCCAACATCTTCCGGGGTCGCGGCGGTGGCGGCGGCTTTGGCGGTGGCGGTTTCGGCGGCGGAGACGGCGGCTTTTCCGGCGGCGGGGGAGACTTCGGCGGCGGCGGCAGCGACTCCGGCTTCGGCGGCGACTCCTAGCCCGCCGCACCACGCAGCGGAGCGCCACGGGCCTTTGCGTGCGGCGTCCAATCTGCTGTTTGTTGCGTATCGTGCCACGAATCGTTGACGGAAGATGCAAGTTTGGTATATCCCGCGCCAGGAGCCTGCCGCACATGTCCGCGATAATTCCTTCCGTTCCCGTGTCCGCCACGGACGCGCCCCAGGTGGGCGATTGCGCCGGATTCGTCTCGGCTGAGGTCGCGGGCCGCATCTGGCGGCTGGAGCGTCCGGCGGACCTGGAGAGCTTGTGGGCGGCCATGGGCGAGGGTGCGCCGTCTGGCGGCTGGGAGGCGGACGAGCGCCTGCCTTACTGGGTTGAGTTGTGGCCCGCCGCCGTGCTGCTGGCCCGGGCCGTCGCGGCCCGACCCGAACTGGTGGCCGGGCGCGTGTGCCTGGACGCGGGCTGCGGCCTGGGGCTGCCCGCCCTGGTGGCGGCCTCCTGCGGGGGCCGGGTTCTGGCTTTCGACTACGAGCCGGAGGCGCTCGTCTACGCGCGCAGGAACGCCGCGGCGAACCTCGGCCCCGCTGCGCCCGCGCCGCTTTTTGCGGCAATGGACTGGCGCAAGCCCGCCGTGGCCGCTGGCGGCGCGGAGGTCATTCTCGGCGCGGACATCTTGTACGAACGCAGATTTTTTGAGCCTGTGGCCGCGTTTTTGGACCACGCCCTGGCCCCGGGAGGCCGGGCGCTCATCGCCGACCCGGAACGGGCCGTTTCCGCCGGGGCCTGCGAGCGCCTGCGCGGCCTGGGCTGGCGCGTTGAAACGCCGCTCACGGCCAAGGTGGCCCAGAGCGGGCAGAACATGACCGTGCACCTGCGCGAAATAACGCGCGGCAACGACATCTCACGCATCAACAAGGAAGGCTGATCATGGGAGAGACCATCCGCTTCGGCGTGTCGCTGGATTCCGACCTGCTCGACAAGTTCGACGTGCTCTGCAAGGAAAAAAGCTACCAGACCCGCTCCGAGGCCATCCGCGACCTCATCCGCAGCATGCTCGTGCAGCGCCAGTGGGAAAACTCCGATGGCGAGGTGGCGGGCACCCTGACCCTCGTCTACGACCACCACGCCAGCGGGCTGGCCCAGAAATTGATCGAACTGCAGCACGACAGCCATGAGGTCATCCTCTCCACCATGCACGTGCACCTGGATCACCACAATTGCCTGGAGGTGCTGGTGCTCAAAGGCTCGGCTGAAATCATCAAGGGGCTTGGGCAGAAGCTCATCTCCACCAAGGGCGTGAAGCACGGGCACCTTGTGCTCACCACCACCGGACAGGAGATTGATTAATGGCCGTGCCCATGGAAGACGTTCAGAAGCATCCGGCCCCGGTGCAGATGCCCATCGACCGCGTGGGCGTGAAGGATCTGCATCTGCCCCTGGTGGTGCGCGACCGCCAGTCCGGCACGCAGCACACCGTGGCCCGTGTGGACTTGGCCGTGGACCTGCCCGCGGCCTTCAAGGGCACGCACATGAGCCGTTTTGTGGAGGCGCTGGAGGACTGGGAGGAGGAGCTTTCGCGCGCGTCGCTGGAAAAGCTGCTCTCGGATATCTCCGTGCGCCTGGAGGCGCGCCGGGCCTATGCCCGTTTCGATTTTCCGTACTTTCTGCGCCAGTCCTCGCCCATGAGCAAGGCCAAGGGCCTTATGGGCTACCCCTGCTTTGTCATCGGAGCCTTTGAGGACGGTCGGCTCGACTTCACCCTGGGCGTGGATGTGCCGGTGATGACCGTGTGCCCCTGCTCCAAGGCCATCAGCGACGAGGGCGCGCACAGCCAGCGTTCCAACGTGCGCATCCAGGCGAAGTTCAAGGGCTTCCTGTGGCTGGAGGACCTGATCGAGATCGCCGAAAGCTCCGGTTCCTCACCGGTTTACACCCTGCTCAAGCGCGAGGATGAGAAGTTCGTCACCGAGGCGGCCTTCGCCAACCCCGCCTTTGTGGAGGATGTGGTGCGCTCCGCGGCCAAGGGCCTCTCTGAGCACCCGCGCATCACATGGTTCAAGGTCGAAGTGGAGTCCTTCGAGTCCATCCACGGACATTCCGCGCAGGCGTCTATTGAAAGTCCCGCCAAACAGGGGTAAAGCTGCTTCTATAAGACCCCAAGCCAGGCGGCGGGGCGCGGAGGAGTTGTGAGCACCGATCAAGGTTGGAGCGTGCAGGCCGTGACGGCCCTGGATGTGAACGCCATGATCGCGTCCGAAAACATCGCCAACGCCAACCGGGACTCCGACCCCAGCAAGTCCACGGTCCGCGTGTCCTCGAGCGACGTCTCCGAACTCGCCCAAGGCAAGGTGTACGATTCCGCGGGGCAGGGCTTTCTGTCGCGGGCCAACGCCTCGCCCACGGACGAGGAGTCCTGGAATTTCCATCCGTTGACGGCCTCGGGGGTGGGCGGGCCGCAGGATCTGAACCGCGAGTACTTTTCCGCCGTCCAGCTAGACCAGGCCGATGCCTCCAGCGTGGCGACCGCCCCTTACAGGGACCAGCAGTATATCGGGCACATTGTGGACTACACGGCGTAGGCCGCCCGCTTGGGCGGCGCGGGAAGCGGGAGGCAAGGCATGAGCGACGGCATCTCAGCCAGTGTGCAGGCCCTTGGGGCCCTGGACGTTTCGCTTCAGGCCACGGCGAACAACATCGCCAATGTCAGCACCGAGGGCTTCCGCTCCGCGCGGGCCGATTTTTCCGATGGCCCCGGCGGGCAGGGCGTGCAGGTGGCGTCCATTTCGCGTGCGGACTCAAGCGGAGTGGACCTGCCGCGCGAGATGGTGGGCCTCATGCAGGTCGATCAGGCCTATACGGCCAACGCCTCGATGATCCGCACCGCGGACGAGACCACCGGCACCGTGCTGAATATGATCGCCTGACCCGGGCGCGGACTGTTTCGCGTCCTTAAAGGCTGTCAGCCTGCGCGGGCTTATTCCTCCGGGTCATCCTCCATCATGGCGAAGGCGTCCTGGTCGGCCTTGCACTTGGGGCATGCCCATTCGGCCGGCAGGTCGCGGGCCTCGGTTCCGGGCGCGACGCCGCGTTCCGGGTCGCCCTTTTCGGGATAATAGACGTAGCCGCACGAAAGGCAGGCGCAACGCATAATGGCTCTCCTCTGATCTGACGGCCTGGGGCCGGTGGTTGCGGATGTGGGCGCGGCGTGCGCGCCGGTCTGTCTCCGCTTGAGGCTACCCAGCGCACGGGGCGGGCGTCAAGGACAAGCTTCGGGCCGGAGCGCCAGGAAGAGCCCGGACACGGGCAAAAACGGCCGCGCGGCGGCGAAGCGCACACGCTGGGGAGGCGGGCCATCATGCATTGCGAAGCGACCGGGGACAGCCTCGCTGATTGCCATCGGACCGGAAGTCCCCAAGTCTCCATCGTCATCCCCAACCACAATTACGGCCGCTATCTCGCCGGGTGTCTGCAGTCCATTCTGCACCAGAACCTGGAGACCAGGACCATTGAGATCATCTTTGTCGACGACGCCAGCAGCGACGGATCCCTTGAGCTGGCGCGTGGCCTGTTGGCCGACATGCCCCTGGCGGGACACCGCGTCCTGTCGCTGCCGCGCACCGGTAGGCCCGGCCCCGTGCGCAACGCCGGGTTGGCGGAGGCCAGGGGGCAGGCCCTTTTGACCCTGGACCCCGACGATGAGCTGCTGCCGGACTTCCTGCCCCTGTGCCTGGAGGCCCTGGCCGAGGGAGCCGATGTCGTCTACGCGGACTATCTGCGGGAGGAGGGCGGCAGCCGGAACGCGGTGCGCCTCGGCGCCTACCACAAGCTCTTGCTGGCCAACCAGAACATCCTTTCGCCCACGGCCCTGTTCCGGCGCGGATTGTGGGACAAGGGGGCGCGCTTTCGCTGCGCCACGATGTATGAGGATTGGGACTTCTGGATACAGCTGGCGCTTCAGGGCGCGCGCTTCAGCCACGTGGAGGAGCCGCTCTACCGGTACCGCGTGCACGACGCGAACTACTCGCTTGCGGCGCAGGGGCAGGACGCCCAGTCCAAGGCGCGGATCGTCGTGGACAACGCCGCCTTCTTTCCTTCCTGGACCCTGGCCTGGGCGCGGGGCGTCCTGCGCGGCGATTCCCGGCTGGACCCGATGCCCCGGGGCATCATTCCCGTGCTGCCGGAGCACGCCGCTCCCAACGCTGTGGGCTAAGGGCGGGATTGCCCCTCATCCCGGCGGGGACAGGCGCGGCGTTGTCCCCCAGTCCTGACCGTGATCGCCCCTGTGGCCTGGTCCGTGTTTCCACGGAGAGGCGCACCAGACCGGCATCCGTCCATCCCCCATCAACGAGCGCTCTCCCCGTTGCAGGCATCGTTCCCTCTGCCGCCTTCGGGCGTTAGCCTTCCTGTGTGCACCGGTCCACCAGATACACGATGGACTGGTACGGAATGCCGCCATGCAGGGAAAGGCCGATCTCGCAGGTGCGGCTGTTGGAGAAGCCGGCCTTGGCGTCCGCGGGCACCTGGGAGCGCAGGTCGGCCAGGGCGGCGGCGTTCAGTTCCGGGTAGGTGAAGCCCCGGTCCCCGGCGAAGCCGCAACAGCCGATGTTGCGCGGCACGATGACCGTTTTGGCGCAGGCTTGGGCCACGGCCTTGAACTTGCCGCCCAGGCCCATTTTCACCGAACTGCAGGTGACGTGCAGGATGACGGTCTCCGGGGACTGCGTGAACCGAAGCTTGTCCAGCAGGTGGTCGTGGATGAACTCCACGGGCTCATAGATCTTGAGGTCCGGCTCGATCTTGCGGCGCATGGTGTACACGCAGGGGCTGGTGTCGCACAGGATGGGGATTGCCCCGTTGCGGCTCGCGGCGCGCAGCTCGCGCTCCAGCTCATGCACCTTCTGCTCGGCCTGATCGACAAAGCCCTTGGACCCAAACACCATGCCGCAGCACAGATCCTTGATGCGGGCGGGGAAGATGACGTCGTACCCCGCCTTGCGCAGGACCGACAGGGTGGCCTCAAACACGGCCCGCTGGTCCGGGTCCTGCTTGGCGGGCCCCATGGTCCGCACCACGCAGCTGGGGAAGTAGACGACCTGCCGCCCTTTGCCCTGCACTGTGTTCACAAAGGACGGCGGCGTCAGCCCTCTTGGCATCCACTTGGTCCAGAGCGGGATACGTCCGCCGGAGATCTTCCGGAGGGAGCTGGCGAGCGCGCCCATGGTCCCGCTGCCGACGAGCCGGTGTATGAGGTCCACCGCCTTGAGCCCACCGGCCACCGCGCCCGCCACGCCGCCATAGCGGTCCGCCAGCCACTGGGCCACGGCAGCGGCGCGCGGGGTATTCTCCTTGTGGCGGTAGTCCTTGGTGAAGTCGCCGGTGTCCACGGAAACCGGGCACACCGTGGCGCACAGGCCGTCCGCGGCGCAGGTCTGGTTGCCGAAATAGTCATACTCCTCACGGAAGCGTTGCAGCTCGCCCGCGTTCTGCTCCAGGCCGAGCTTGGCCATGTGGCGCTGCAGGGTGATGCGCTGGCGTGGGGTGGTGGTGAGGGTGCGCGAGGGGCAGATGAACTCGCAGAAGCCGCATTCGATGCAGCGGTCCACCAGCGGGTTCACCTGGGGCATGGGCTTCAGGTTCTCCATGTGGACATTGGGGTTGCCGTTGATGATGACACCGGGGTTGAACAGGTTCTCCGGGTCGAAGGCGGCTTTCAGGCGCAGCATGTAGCCATAGGCCTGCTTGCCCCACTCCATCTCCACAAAGGGGGCCATGTTGCGCCCGGTGCCGTGCTCGCCCTTGAGGGAGCCATCGTACTTGCCCACCACCATGACGGCCACTTCCTCCACCAGGGATTGGTAATTGGCCACCATCTCGGTGGACCCGAAATCCGGGCAGAACACAAAGTGCAGATTGCCCTCCAGGGCATGGCCGAAGATGATGCCCTCCGGGAAGCCGTTCTTGTGCATGAGCCCCTGCAGCTCCACGGTGCCTTCGGCCAAACGCTCGATGGGGAACACCACGTCCTCGATGACCACGGAGGTGCCCGGACGGCGCGCGCCGCCCACCGAGGGGAACAGGCCCTTGCGAATGTTCCAGAGCTTCTCGTAGTCCTCCTTGCCATCCATGAAGGTGACCGGGAACACGGACGCAATGCCCGCCAGGGTCTCCTGGACGGCGGCGATCTGGCCCATGAGCCCGGCCTTGTCCGCGGCGCGCGTCTCCACAAGGATGGCGGCGGCTTCTGGACTCAGCCCTTTGAGGAACGTGGGCATGCCGGGCTTGTCCTCCACGGAGCGCAGCGAGGCCCGGTCCATGAGCTCGACCGCGGAGACCGGCCCGTTTTTGAGGGCCATGGTGGCGTTGCAGGCGTTCTCGATGGAGGGGTAGACGATCAGGGCCGAGGCCTTGTGGGGGTGTTCCTCCACGGTGCGGTAGGTCACTTCGCCGATGAAGGCCAGAGTGCCCTCGGAACCGACCATCAGGTGCAGCAGGATGTCGAAGGGATCGTCATAATCCACGAAGGAGTTGATGCCGTACCCCGTGGTATTCTTGATCTTGAACTTGTGGCGGATGCGCTCCGCGAGCGCCGCGTCCGCGCGGATTTCGTCGCGCATGGTCGCGATTTCGGTCAGCAGGCTCTTGTGGCTGTTTAGAAAACGCTCGCGCGAGGCCTTGTCGGCGGTATCCAGCGGCGTTCCGTCCACAAAGATGAGCTGCATGGACTCCACGGTCTTGTAGCTGTTCTCCGCTGTGCCGCAGCACATGCCCGAGGCGTTGTTGGCCGCGATGCCGCCGATCATGGCCGCGTTGATGGAGGCCGGGTCCGGGCCGATCTTTTTGCCGAAGGGGGCCAGCTGGAAATTGGCCTCGCCGCCGATGACGCCAGGCTCCAGGCTGATGCGCCGGGCGCCGTCATGGATGCGCAGGCCGCGCCAGTTGCCCGAAAGATAGACGAGCACCGAATCGCTCACGGCCTGGCCGGAAAGACTGGTTCCGGCGGCGCGGAAGGTGACCGGCGTCTTGAGCTCCGTCGCCGCGCGCAGGAGCAGGGCGACCTCGTCCGGAGTCTTGGCCTTGACCACGATCTTGGGCACCAGGCGGTAGAAGCTGGCGTCATCGCCCAGGGCGAGATTGGCGAACGGCCCGCAGAAGATGCGCTCCGCAGGCAGGAAGGCCGAGATGCGCTGGTGGAACTGCTGATAGGTGTCGGGGAGCTGCTGGCAGTCGTTGCGGGTTGGCATGAAGGGGCCTCCTTGGCGATGCTGTGGCGGAAACGATGCGGGCGTGGCCGGTGGAGGCAGGTCCTCTGCCGCCAGCGGTAAGAATCCGACAGCTTCAAGCCCTAGCACAATGGCGGGAAAAAGCTATCCGTTGCGCACATTGCCGAGCGCAAACGCCTCATGCTTTCCCGCAAAGCCGGGCCTGGGCGGCGCTGACAAGCGGCTGACCTGGCCCCTGGAATTCCAGGGGCGACGTCGATTCATGACGGCGGGACGACCTTGAATCTGGTGGGACGCATTCCTTAGGACGCTTGGGGTTAACCGATGGGCTTTTTCCTGTTCCGTCCAAGTTTATTGCTGATCTTGTCCATGAGTCCCCGCGCCTCGGGATGGCCGAACCAGGCCGCCGCCGCGCCATAGCTGAGCGCGCAGAAGACGATCAGGGGCAGCAATCGGAACACCAGGGCGATGCGCGTGAACGCGTGGGGCGAGTCCAACTCCAAGAATCGAATGCCAACCCAGGCCACGAGGCCCATCAGGGCGCAGGCCGCAAGGGACCTTGCCGCGGATGCCAGGATTGGACTGACGCCAAAGCCGGGAAGCCTTGGGCGCAAGCGCAAAAAGATGCCCACAAGGCCAACGAGGCTTGCAAGGCCATTGGCCAGGGCCAGCCCCCCGGTGCCAAGTGGACCCAGCAACGCGATGCTGAGGCAAACATTGAGCACAAGCGTCATCGATGCCAAAGCAGCGGGGCCCCGGTAATCTTGGAGCGCATAGAGCGCTTGGTTCCCAAGCCGTTGTGCGGCGACAAAGGCGAGGCCGACGCACTGGTACACGATGGTCAGCGCTGTCCAATCCGAGGCGCTGGGGCTGTAAGCTCCTGTGCGAAAGAGCATGGCGCAGATTGGCCGCGACAGCACCGCGAGGCCCACGGATGCGGGCAACACCATGAGCAGGGAAGCGGACACCGACTGTAGGAAGCTGCGGTTCATGGCTGTCCAGTCACGGGACTGGGCCTGGCGCGCGAGGGTTGGCAGGCCCGCCGTCGCGAGGCTCATGGCGAATAAGCCAAGCACCATCTCGCCCATCATGCCGCTGTTGAAAAGAACAATTTGCGCGCCGTCGGGGAGCTTCGAGGCCAGCATCGTGCTGATCAGCGCATTGATGGGGTAGATTCCCGCGGCGAGCAAGCCTGGCCCCATGCGCCGCAGGGTCTTCGCCACCCACGGATTGGAAAGATGAAATCCAAAGGTGATGCCAAAGCCTTCACGGTGGACAGCGGGCATCAGGACCAGCAGCTGAACGACGCCGCCGGCAAGCACGGCAAAGGCGCAGACAATGGCCACGGTATCAAGGGGGACCGCTCCGCTGCGCTCCAGGACCCGCAACGCAATCCAGGCGGAAGTGATGAAGGACACGTTCCAGAATATGGACACCGAGGCCGCCAGGGCAAAGCGGTGCCTCAGGTTCAGGAGGCCCGCAAAGCCCGCGGTGAGGCTCACCAATGCAAGGTAGGGGAACATCACCCTGCCCAGAAGCGCCGTAAGAGCCCCCTGGGCCGCGGGCCGTCCCAGGGTCAAGAGGTCGGCGAGGGGGCTCATGAGCAGCAGTATAAGCACCACGCCCAGAAGCAGAATGGTCAGCAACGTGCCGAGGAATCGTGAGGCGACATGCCGCATGGCGGCTTCACCCTCAGCGGCTTCGACCTCCGCCAACGTCGGCAGGAAGGCCGCGGTCATTGTTCCCTCGGCCGTGAAGCGACGCAGCAGGTTCGGCAGCCGGAACGCCACGGCATAGGCATCCGCCGCTGCGCCAGCACCCAGCATATGCGAGAGGAAAAATGTCTGCGCAAGACCAGTCAGACGGCTGAGCAGGGTCATCAGGCCGACCACGCTCGCGGAATGGAGCAGGCTGGGACGCGTTTGACTGGCGTTATGCATTCTCTTGGCCTGCTGAAGTCTCAGAAGTCATGAGGGTTGCTGTCCTTGGGCTGCCTAAGGCCAACGCTATCCCTCTGCGGGGCGAAAGCTGACGTCCAGCTTGCAGCCAAGGGCTCCGGCGTAGCGCCGCAAGGTCTTGAGGCTCACATTCTTGCCGGATTCAATGCGGGCCACCGCAGGCTGCGCAACCCCAAGCCGTTCCGCCACCTGGGCCTGAGTGAGACCATGGGCAAGCCGCGCCTGGATCATGGCCTCGACAAGGGAGAATTCCTCGCCCAAGGCCTCGTATTCCCGGCGGTACTCGGCATCATTGTGCATCATATCGGCATGAGCACGCTTCGCGTCCATCATGGCTTTATCCCCTTCGCCCGTTCCAGGGCCATCTCCATCTCCCGGCGCGGCGTCCGTTGCGTCTTTTTCGTGAAGAACCGGAGCACTACCAGTCGCCGCCCGTGGGCCGCCACGTACAACCCCCAGGCGTGGCAGGCTGCCCCTCTTTTGCCCTCAAAGAAACCTAAATCTGTTTCCAATCCGTTGGCAATGGCGCTGCCTTGCCGCCAGCCTTGAACATGCTGGCAACATACTCAAAGGCGGCTGCCAGGTTCTTTGTTGTACAGAGCTGGGCAGTCACTCCCTTGTCCGTCAAGGTGACTCGCACGCAGTCCCGCAGCTCCACAATGTCGATCTCAAATTTTTTCGTTTTGTCCACGTATGTGTATGTACTCATTACCCCTCGCTGTCTGAAACGACCAACGCACCGCCTTCGGGCATCATCGTTAAAAGCCTTTGATCCGCAGGGTTATCGCTGCAACAAGGATGAGGAGCATTCCAACCAAGATGAGCCGTTGCTTCATCGCCATTGATTTCCATTGCTGCCGAAGCCTTAACATGCTTTTCCCCTTTTCGAGTTGCCCCCGGTGCCTGGCTCCATTTCTACGCCAACTGATACTCCCCACCCTCCGCCACTCTCACAAATCCCTGCGCCGCCAGAGTCTCCAAGATGCCTTGAATGGCCTTGCGCGGGGCGCGGGCGTAGGTGCTTGCCACCTTTTCTGCGGTTGCCGTGCCGCCAAGGGAGGCCAGCACGGAGCGCACGGCCTGGAACTGTTCCGGCAGGGTGGCGGGCCAAAGAATCGGCGTGGTTTTGACTGTGCGCTTGGGCGCTTTGCCCTTCTTTGCGGCCTTGGCGGGCAGCTCGATTCCCAGCTTGGCCTGCTTGGCGGGCTTGGACTTGTCGCGGCACTGGTACTCGGGCCGCAGCCAATGCACTATGCCGTCCTTTTCCTCCGCCGCGCGCTTGTGGTTCAGCTCCACCAGCCGGGCCAATATGTCCGCCTCGGGCAGGTCGGCGGGCCAGCCGTAGGCCTGGGCAACCGCTGCGTCCAATTCGTCGTGAATTTGCCGGAGTATGGCGACAAGGCCCTTTTCGTGGATGTCGCGTTCCTTGGCGGTCAGCTCCCGCCCGCTGCGCAGGGCCTCCAGCACGTTGTACATGCCCGTCAGGGTCACGTCCGGGTGCAGGGCTTGCCGCGCCTTCCTGTGGGCGTCCAGCCGCTCCCCAAGGTCGCGTATGCGTTCTTTTAGGGTAGGCGTTGGATCAGGGAAGGGAAAAGGATCTAAGCAAAGTGTGTTATTGTATGTTGGGTCATCCCCAACCCCATGCCGGAGCCCAACTGCGATCGACCAAACAACATGGGTATTGCTGGAAAGGATGCCGAGGGAATAACCGTCTGCCAATGCTATAGCCATGAGACGGCTTTCCGGTATAACCCCCTCCTCAAGAAAAACAAAATAACGATGCTTAGATACTCGTACGGTCGCAATGTAGCGCGGCAGGCCAGCCAGGGCGGGGCGGAAAGTGCTGAGTGGTTCACCAAAGAGCCACCAATTCTTGCGGCGGCTCTCTCTTGGATTCTGGTCTCGCTCCGGCTTCACCCGTTCTAAAATCCACTGGTAGACCTCCGGGAATTTTTCGCGCACCTCGGTTTCCACTAGGCCGTAGAGATCGATAACCATAACACCGCGCGGCTTGTCTGCTACATCCTTGCCGTTGCGGTATGGCCGGATATGCTGTTCAAGGCCTGGTACGCGCCCTAGACCTAGCGTTGCAGCGTCTTCCGGCGTAACAATGAAGCCTGAGCCATGCAGTTTCATGCCTTGATTACATAGCATTTGGTTTGCCAAAAGTGGGACTGCCATTGTAACATCAACGCCAATAGTAAAATCTGAATTAATTGTTCCATGCTGTTCTGAGAGAGTGATTTTAAATTCAGCCTGGCTTGTTTGAATCTCTTCCTCAACCTTACTAAGCACGCCTTGTCTATTATCACGTGAGCCAACAGTCATTGCAATGCGGACGGAAGCTCCATCCGTTGCATTTACCCAGGGGTGGTTGGGGATTACATAAGACAAATAGAGAGGTTCCAGCGGATTGCTGAGATGTAATGATGTGACTTTTCTGTTGAATTTCGAATTGATACTGTTTGTCGTTATGAACCCAAAGCTGCGGGCCTTCCCGCCCCGCACGATGCCAGCGGCCTTGTGCCACCAGTACATGACGAAATCGCAGGCCTCGGGCAGGTCGGTGTAGCACTTGGCCAAGGCGTCGAAATAGCCGGAGCCGAGGGCCGCGCGCTTCATGCCGCCGCCAATGAACGGCGGGTTGCCCACAATGAAATCCGCCTCCGGCCACTTGGCAGGCCGGGGCTTCTCGTACACCAGCTCTTCCACTTGCGCGGCTTCGTCCGGCACGTCGCGGCCCGTCACCGGGTCCACCTTCATGGCGTGCCCGTCCCAGCGGCTTATGGCCTTGCCGTGCCCGTCCGTGGCCACGCGCCTGCCGTCATACTCCAGCACGGCGTCGCGGCATTCGATGTTGTGAAAGCTGCGGATGATTGGCTCTTGCGGCTCTTCCATCTTGCCGTGGGTGCGGTAGAACCACTGCCAATAGCCTATCCAGAGCACCATTTCCGCAATGTGGGCCGCGCGCGGGTTGAGCTCCAAACCAAGGAACTGGTGCGGGTCAACGTCCTGCAATTTGCCCTGATACGCGCCGTAGGATTTGGCCTCCGCCACCACCTCGCTTTCCAGGCGCTTCATGTGCTCCAGGGTGACATAGAGGAAGTTGCCGGAGCCGCAGGCCGGGTCCAGCACGCGCACGGAGCGCAGGCGGTCCAGAAAGGCCAGAATCTCTGTTTGCGCCTCGGGCATCTTGCCTTGGTCCGCCAAGAGCTTTGCGGCGGACTGGACGTTGTGCCAGTCCTCACGCAGGGGATAGATGACCGTGGGCAGCACAAGGCGTTCCACATAGGCGCGGGGCGTGTAGTGCGCGCCAAGCTTGTGGCGGTCGCGGTCGCTTAGGGCGCGCTCCAGCAAGGTGCCGAAAATGGCGGGCTCCACCTCGCGCCAATCGGCCTTGGCCGCTGCGAGCAAAATGGCGATGTGCGGCCCAGCGAGGGGCAGGGCCTCGGGATAGGCGAACACGTTGCCATTGAACCGGCGCAGCTTCTCGCCAAGGGCCACGGACACCTCGCCCGCGTTCATGGCGGTCCAGAGGTCTTGCACCAGCGGCGGAAACAGCTCCGGCTTGGCGGCGGCGCGGCCCAGGATGTCTTGAAAACAGTTGGCCGGGAGCAGGCCAACGTCTTCCGCAAACATGGTGAACAGGCAGCGGATGAGAAAGGCGGCGACCTTGGCCGGGGTGTGGCCGTCCGCCTCAAGCGCGCTGGCGAGCTTGGCCAGATAGTCCGCAATCTCCGTGGTGACGCGGGCGGCGCGGCGTGAGGGGTCGAGCGAAAAGGGGTCGGTCCAGAGGGCGCGGAAAAACTCCTGCACGTCCTCCCTGGCCAGGTCTTCCAGCTTGATGCGGCTGGTGCGCTGGTCTGGGAAAGGGATGTATATGCCGCCGGTGCAGGAAAATTCGGCGTAGATATCGAAGCAAAAACCCACGTCCGCCACAATGATGAAGGGCGGGCGGCCTTCGGGCACGGGCAGCACGCGCACGTACTGTTCGGCCTGGCGTTTGGCGCGGGCCATGAGGTCTTCCCAGGCGCGGGAGCCGCGTTTGACGGCGGAAGACTTGGTGAGGCCCGGCATGGGCAGGGAAAGCGGCGTCTTTGCGGCGACTTCCTGGCCTTGCTTGGACTCCAGCACAAAGCAGCCGCGCTTGTACAGGTCCAGGCGCTTCAGCTCCGTCTTGCCGCCGCCAATGGGCATGTACACCTTGCGCTCGAAGCAATAGGCGTTGCTTTCGTTGGCGGCGGTGGCGGGATCGGGCGGGGGGAAGCCGAACAGGGCGCAGAACTCGCCAAAGAAGAGCTGCGAGTTTGCCAATTCGTTGCCGCCAGAGGCGGACCAGCGGTCGATAAAGGCGGCAACGGCTTTGGAATCAGGCATGGCGGCGGCAACTCCCGTAGTTGACGGGACTGTACAGAAAGCCGCGTTGCCTGGCTAGGGGTGAAACTTATTGCCATTATGTACGGTATTACACGTCATTGGACTCCACATTTCTCTTGACTTTTGACTACATGGGGTTAATTCCAAAAATTGGTTTTATTATTAATAAAGTATGTAAAATTAGCTAATTATCAAAAAAATGAGGCCGGGTGACAATGCCCCGGCCTGAAAAATCTTGCTGTTCTTCGCCTTTCTAATCCGGCAAACCAGCCCGCCGTTCTTGCATGGTCAGGCGCTCTTTACCTTTTTGGGTGCGCCTCAAGTTGCCGCACATGAGGCACGAACAGAGAACGGGCGTGCGTCCGGCCCTGCCGATGTTGCGAGGCGTGAAATACTCTTCGGGGTATTGCCACAGCTTGCACATGCGGCGGCCCTTGCGCCTGCGCTTTTCGACGGATTCACGGGAAATCATGCGGGGATATTTAATCAAGAAGCTGTGCCTTGTCACGCCTGACGTTTGCAACAGCATGGCGAAGCGTATAGCCCAACCAAGGGCGGGGACGACCCGTGCGGGGGAGCCGGGAGATCACTCCGCGACGGCAAAGGGGGCATCCTTGGACGTCGCTAGTGGTGTAACTGGCTGTGATTGCATATGTATTTGAATAATTGGGGTGGCATGGAATCGATCTTTGGCTGGGGAGTCGGTCGAACTGCATACGCAATGGCCCGTAATTATATTATTTATGTCTGTGCTAATTTTGCCGTGATACCCAAAGTGATACCAACTATCATGAGGCTGCCCCACTTTCTTGCTGCCTGCTCAATCAGGTAAGCCCGCCCGGCGTTCTTGCAAAGTCAGTCGCTTTGCTCCCTTTTGGGTACGCCTCAAGTTGCCACACATCCAACATGAACAAGGAACACGGGTACGCCCAGCTTTGCCTACTGCGCGAGGGGTAGCATGAATGTCCTCATATGCCCACAGGCTGCACATACGACGGCCCTGGCGAGTGCGGCGCTTTATGTCAATTTGTGACGGCATGGGAAGCCACTACCCTTGGCGGAGGCAAAAGAGAAGACTCGTTTCACCCTTTGGCGGTCCATGCTTCCCATTCTCCCCCATGTCATGTACAGGTCGGGCAAGATCAAGGGAGCGAGCGTGGGCGGAAATTGGCGGGTATGTGGCATGGGTTTGGTCAGGCATGACGAGGAAGTGAGGAGGTGCTCTATGTCGCGTTCGGTTCTTCTGATTGTTTCTCTCTTCATTTTTGTGGCTATCCAGGGTTGCTCTACAAAAACCTATGGACGCCAAGGAGAAGTTACTTCTTTCGAAAAAGAGTCCCTGACGTGCCGCGAAATCGACATTGAGATAGCCAAGACCAATGGCTTTATTTCAACGGTCAACAAAGAAAGCTCATTCAGCGGAAGGGATGTGCTGGCAATTCTCGGTGACTTTGGAATCGGGAATGCTTTGGAGAGAAGCGCAGCGTTGGATAGCGCGACAGCGCGCCTAGACAAGCTGGGAGATCTTCGCGTCACAAAGAACTGCGGCGCTGGAGTTGCCTCTATCAGTCCGATCAGTGTGCCTCGTCAGAATGTGCAAGCGAGCCAGCAGGCTATGGCACCACCTGAGCTTACCCAATAGGGCCTCAAGCCCCCTCATCATGCGCCGCACCATCCCCCTCGTTGTTGTACTGACTTTCCTTGGTCTTGGCCTGGCCTCCCCAGCCCAAGCCGAACGCCGCACGGCCCTTGTCATCGGCAACGGCGCGTACAAGACCGCCTCGCTCAAGAATCCCACCAACGACGCCCAGGACATGGCTGCTGCGCTCAGTGAGATGGGCTTTGATGTGACTCTGAAGCTCAACGCGAGTCTCAAGGACATGGAAGAGGCCGTGCGGACTTTCGGCGTGAAGCTCAAGCAAGGCGGGCTCGGCCTCTTCTACTACGCCGGACACGGTGTGCAGATGGCCGGGGAGAACTACCTCATCCCTGTGGACACCAAGGTCGAAGCTGAAGCCGACGTGAAGTTCGGGGCCTTGAACGCCGGGATGGCCCTGGCGCGGATGGAAGACGCAGGCAACGATCTAAATATCGTCATTCTGGACGCCTGCCGCACCAATCCTTTTGCTAGGAACTTCCGCACCGTCGAGCAGGGGCTGGCGCGCATGGACGCCCCCAGGGGCTCCCTCATCGCCTATGCAACAGCTCCGGGCCGCGTAGCAGCGGACAGCGGCAGTTCTGGCCGCAATGGCGTGTACACTGGCTTTCTGCTCCGGCACATGCGCGACCCTGGCCTGAAGGTTGAGGAAGTCCTCAAGCGTGTTCGCGCAGACGTTGTGCGCGCCACCAAGGACAAACAGGTGCCCTGGGAATCCTCCAGCCTCATCGGTGATTTCTACTTCACGCTGCCACAGGGGCAGTTGGTGCAGGCCAGCCCAACGGCACATCCGATAGCGCCTCCATTACCTGATGGTTTGCTTGCGGGCTACGGTGACACGCTTCCTGATGTTGCACCCCGGCCACAAATGGCCTCGTCATCAGTTACGGTCCAGCTTACCCCAGTCCCTTCACTGGCAGATCAAACCACGAACACTGAACTCCAACCGCAGACCGAGTCTGAAAAGTGGTTTGATGATGGTTTGCTGAAGTTCTACAAGGGCAACTATCCTGAGGCAGAGAGATTGTATCTGAAGGCAGCGGAGCAAGGTCATGCCAGGGCGCAGTTGAGACTTGGCAACATGTACAGCCAGAGCCAGGGGATTAGGCAGGACTTTCGTGAGGCTGTGAAGTGGTACCGAAAAGCTTCAGAGCAAGAGAATGCTGAAGCGCAATTTGATCTTGGTGTTATGTACCACAAAGGACAGGGCGTGCCACAGAACTACTCTGAGGCACTTAAGTGGTACAGCAAGGCTGCTAAACAGGGGTATGACAAGGCTCAGGGAAATCTTGCTGTTATGTATGCTGTAGGGCAAGGTATACAAAAGAATAATGTTTTAGCGTACATGTGGTTTTCCCTGGCAGCCGCACAGGGGAATGCTAATGCTGCAAAGGGGCGAGACCTCGCAGCATCTGAAATGAAGCCCGCCCAGCTTGCCGAAGCGCAACGGCTTGCCGCCAACTGGCGGCCTAAGAAACCAGAAGAAGGCAAGGCTGCCGAATCAGCTAACGCAGACGATAGCAGCGTAGGCAGGGGCACGGCCAAGCGGGTTGCGTCAAAGAAGTAGGCCTTAGCCCTCCACGCAGCCCTGTGGACCGCAGATAATAATGCGGCTCTGCTGGTCCTCGGCTTCTTGCTCCTGCTCGGCCTGTGCCGCCCTGATCTCTGCGTCCCGCAGCAACTTTGCTGGATCGCACCAAGGCCCTGTGTACACGAAGCCTTCAAACGGCGCCATGCCCACGCGGGCATAGGCGCGCTGTAGGCGCTCGGTTTCGGCGTAGTCAATCTCCGGCTCGGGGTTTTGCACCTCTAGCCGGGCAAGTCGGCTCTTGAAGCTCATTTTGCGCCCTCCTTCATCTTGGCCTCAAGCGCGGCCAGTCGTTGCTCCAGATCGCCGTGAGCACTCTATCATCCTCCATCTGGCCCTCCGTGCGCATGATACGTTTTAACGCCGTTTTCATTTGTGTTTCTCCTGTTGTGCCGCTTCCACAGCAGCCAGGCGGTTTTCCAAGTCCACAAGCTCGGTTGTTTTCCGGTGCCCTTCGATAAGCCCAGCCAGTGACGCCCCCTCCAGGGGGGTGAGCTTCCCCGCCACTACAGCCCGCAGTACGGCGGCGCTTGCCGCTGCCAGGTTTTCCGGCAACAAGTCTGGCAGTTCCACGGCCTTAGGGTCAAGCGCCCTGTCCTTAGCCGGAGGGGCTATACGCTCTAAGCACAGGCGCAAAGCCGTAGTGTCGCCAGCCAGCGCCATTTCAACGGCTTTACGGGTCAACGCCTCGCCTTCACCTTCCAGAAGCGCCAGGGCGGCGCGTGTGGCCTTATGGCGCGTTCCTACGGGCTTCCCTGCCGGGTTGCCTGATACGCCCTTGGGGAAAGGCCTCCCGCGTTGTTTTGTCGCTGCATTTTCAGCCATTGGTTGAACTCCTCTTCATTTCAACGCCATGCGTTTTGATAATGCTTTCATATCTGCGGACGCTTTCCGCAAGTAGTGCCGGAGAAAGTGATAGTTCGCGAACTCCGCCCCGGCTGTGCCCAATCCTGGGGTTGGAATCTTATGCTCAATATTCCCACAATCCTCAGAATTGGGCTTGAGGGGGTATTTTGAGGATATTGAGAATATTGAGCTTACAACTTCACCCCCGCATGTGTCCTTGCTGGCCCTGTTCTTCCACTTGGCGGCCGGGCTCATATGGCACCCCCAAGGGCCAGGGGGTTGACCGTGTATCCAGGTGAGGCTGGACGGCCAGCTTTGCCCGGCTCCCTGGTCTGCACCTGGGCCGGGAAGATGACGGCGCGATCTTCAAGGATGGTGAGTCCGGCCTTTACAGGCTCCATCTTGGAGTATCGGCCCTTGACGGCCTGGAAGGCCTCCCGCGCCTGGAATGCGTCAATGCGCCTGTCCACAATCCAGGCCAGGATATGCTTTGCGCATTCAATGTCCGGGTCAGCCCCCATGAGGGCAAAGGCGGCCTTGGCGTGTTCCGTGAGGACCGCTGCCAGCCCAAGCGCCTGTTGCATGGTGCCCAGGCCAATGGGGTGCCGGTGTGGTGCCTCATGCTCCACCAGATGTAGAAGCCCAGCCAGCCGGGCAGCGGCCCCGTGCAACTTGCCGCCCCAATCCGCTATCAGCTCAAGCTCTCCACCGGGGCGCAGCTCTGCTTCAACGTCACGGTGGAAGTCCAGCCACTCGCGGTAGGCATCCGGCGCAAGCAGGATATGATAGGATGTGGCCTTGCCGTCCGTGCCCAGCGCCCACGGCAGGGCCAGAAGCCCCCGCACCTTGGCCGCGTATCGGACTTGCACGGCCTGGGGAATGGGCCGGGGCTCCACCTCCCGGCTACCCACGCGACTGCGGGGCAACAGGAACAGGAAGCGCCCCAAGAGTCCACGGCCTCGGAAACCGGGCTTGTCCGCCAGGCCCCGCACAACTTCCGGCTGGGGTGAAAGACAGATGGTCAAGGCCGGGTCATGGAGCACGATGTTTTGCCCGCTCCGGCGGTCAACGTGAACGGCTTCCCCGGACCAGAATTTCAGCACAGCGTCCAGGTTCGGCACGCCCTTGGAATAGCGCCCCGCCAGGATATCAAACAGGCCGCCCTCTGCCTCTATGATGCCTGCCCGCTCTTGCTGCCGTTCCATGAACGCCGGGATTGCTTCGGGCGTCACGTCATCAATCAGCAGCCGGGGCGCGGCGGGCACTTCGGGCAACTCCGCTTCAAGCGCCTTGATCTCATCTATAAGGGCGCGGCGGTCCTCTGCCGTCTTGGCGTTGCCCGCCTTGGCCCGCTTGGCTTCAATGGCTTTTTCCAGCGTCTTGCGTTCGCTCAGGGTGTTGCGGATGTTCTCCCGCGCTTCTTCCTGGGCTTCCGTCTCCCAATCAATCAGCGGGCGCTTGCAGGCTTCCGCTGTGGCGCTCTTGCGTTCTCCGGGGGGCAGAGCCGCCAGCGCATAGATGTTGACTGGCTCCGTGTAGTCTTGGCGCACCTGCACCTTGAACTTGCGCTGCCCCGCCACGGCCACACAAGCCAGGGCGTTGATAAGCACCAGTTCAAAGGGCACTTGCAGGCCCTCGGCAACAGCTTCGCAGAACTCCCCTAAGATCGGAGGCAGCAACTCGGGGTCAACGTCCGGCACGTTGAGCGTATCGAAACTTACAGGTTTTATGGGGGCCTCTGCCCCGGCCTCTGACTTGGATGCCCCGGCGGCCACGGGGTGAGTCCCCATAGCCGTCCGGGGCTCCTTGCGCCCGGCCTCAAAGCCGGAACGTACGGTGGCATCGATTTCCCCATCGGGGAGCCCAGCAGCCCTCCCAGCGCGTTGCAGAGCGGCAAGGGCTGTGCCTTCATCGGCTTCGGAACCGCCGACAAGCTGACCAAGCGCAAATGCAGCTTCATTCAGTGCCCCGTTCCGCTGGCCTTCTGGGGCCACAGTGACTTTGCCCGCCTCCTGCATCAAAGCAGCGAGGCCGTATGGTGTCGTCACACCTGGCTTTTCAGGCGGGATGGACAACGGCTTCTTTTCCTTCGCGAGGGGCTTGGAGACCAGGGCCAACAGCCATTGGGGTGCTTGTGCTGGCTTTGCGGCGCACGTCATTCGATACTCACGCCCGTCTGCCCGCCGTGAAGGCGCGACAATGATGTACCCGCCATCTCCCCGCACATCGATATTCCGTGCAAGCTTGGAGGCAGAGTTTTTGACCATAGAGCCTGGCCATTCAAACAGGAGGTGCTTCCCGCCGCTTGGCGTGTCCTGGCTGGCCGTCTCCGGCAGAGGCTCAAGCCAATCGTGTTCGGCCACAAGTGTGGACCAGGACGCCAGCCCTTCCTCGCCGTCAAGATCAATAGCGAACAGCCCTGAGACCTGGCCCGTCGGCATTCCGATCATGGCCGAGGGCCAGCGGGTCCACCATTTCTTAATCTGCGCGGTGTCGGTGCTGGCGTCATAGAATCCTTTTTTGGTTAGTGGGCGCTTAGTCTCCGGGTCGCACGGGAAAACAGGCTTTCCTTCCGTTGCGAAGCGCAAAGCGGCAGCAAAAACGCCCTCAGTGCTGGGGCTACAGGCCGTCATCTTCGACTCCACCGGCCGCAATGGCTCGCGACAGCAGCGCGCATTTCCTGTAAGTCCGCGCGCCGTTGCTCGGCGAGGAGTTCAGACAGGTCCGCACGGTAGCTAAATGCGACAGCGCGCACACCGCGCGCGGCGACCCACTCGACAACAACGACGGGCACGGCGGCCAGGACGTAGCAATGGATGCCGACGCCAGCGAGGCCGAAGGGACCCTTTTGCCGCGCGAAAGCCAGCGCGGCGGCGAAGAGTGTTGTAAAGTCCCCTGTTTTAGGGCCAGCTATGAGTAGAGACTCTGGGTTGGAGGTTTTGGGGTAGCCGGAGGGCAGGGGGTACCCCCTGCCCTCCGGGCGGCAAATTCCACTGGCGGCATGTCCCCGAGGGACTCATGGGG
>JARLHQ010000018.1 GCA_031292175.1 Humidesulfovibrio sp. | reverse complement strand
ACTCGGAAGTTAAGCCCGCCATCGCCGATGATACTGCGGTTCTAATCGTGGGAAAGTAGGTCGCCGCCAAGACTTAATTTCAAAAAGGCCCTGTCTCGATGAGACAGGGCCTTTTGCTTTATCAAGGCAGAAAAGGAAGGCCGCGCTATGGGTGAGGCGCTACGATTACGTAGTCGCCCGGCGTTGACGGTCTGCACTTCGCGCTATAGTTACAACCAATTGTCTTGCATAGAGGTCTGATAGTTATGCCGCACCCGATGCCCACTGAACACGCTCCGGCAGAACGCGCGCCGCACGATATCGTGCTGGCGCAGTATCAGACGTTCATCGGCACCCACTGCCGGGCCTTCTTCGACACCTTGCCGACCATGATCATGGCTCTGAACAGCTTCCGCCAAGTGGTGTTCGCCAACAAGGCGGCCATTGATTTTTTAGGCCGCAGCAACGTGGAGCAGGTGCTCGGCGAGCGTCCCGGCGAGGTCCTCGGCTGCGTCAACGCCCAAGCTGGCGGCGGCGGCTGCGGCACCTCGCGGCATTGCCGCAACTGCGGCACGGTCAAAGCCATCCTGGCTGCCATCGACGGCGCCATGGCCAACGGGGAATGCAAGTTGTTGCGCCGCGAGGAGAGCGTCGTTGAGGGGCTCGACCTGCATGTCAACGCCACGCCGCTTTATTTCGATGACCAGCAGTACATCATTTTTGCCATCACCGACATTTCGCACGAGACGCGCCGCCGCAGCATGGAGCACATCTTCTTTCACGACGTGCTGAACCTCGCTGGTGGCATCAACGGCCTTGTGGAGGTCCTGCGCCTGAACAACACGTGCGGCAACGCGCACGAGCTGGCGGTGCTCCAGACCGCGAGCCAGAGCCTTGTGGATGAGATCATCGCTCAGCGGGAGCTGCTTGCGGCGGAGTCGAACGAGCTGACGCCCAACCTGGCTCCTGTCGCCGCGCGGGATATCCTGCTGCAACTCAAGGGGCTGTATGAAAATGCGTCCGTGGCCCAGGGGCAGGAAATCCGTATCGCTGCCGCCTGTACCGCCATCACCGTGGTGACCGATTCTCGTTTGGTCCTGCGGGTGTTGGGAAATATTCTGAAGAACGCTTTGGAGGCCGGCAAGCCCGGCGACGCGGTGGACCTCGTCTGTTCCGAGGAGTTGGACGGTGTCCGTTTCAAGGTGCACAACCACGCCTTTATTCCGCCCAACGTGCAGGAAAATATTTTTCACCGGCGCTTCAGCACAAAGGGCGAAGCCCGCGGGCTGGGTACGTACAGCATGCTCCTGCTCTCCGAGCGCTATCTGGACGGCAACGTCGGTTACACCTCGACTGAGGCGGCGGGAACAACGTTCTTCCTGCGCCTTCCCAAACGCCAGAAAACGGCGTAAAAATGGCTGTCCGTTCAGTCCGCAGCCAGGAGTTCTGCACATGATGGAAGCGTCCCGCGTGACCTTGTTCAGCGGTGGAGCCAAAGGTTCTGAAGAAGCCTTCGGCGCGGCGGCCGAGGCCTGCGGCCTGGAGGAAGTGAACTTCACTTTCGCTGGGCACGAGCCCGTGCGCCAACGCGGCCTCAAGGAACTTTCGGAGGAGGATCTCGCCCTGCGCGACGTGAGCGTGCAGTACGTGACCCGGCTCATGGGCCGTGAATATCCGAGCCACAATAATGAGGAAAACTTCCGCAGCCTGCTCCAGAGCATCTGCTGGCAGGTGGCCTCGGGGCAGGAGGTGTTCGTGGTGGGCGAGATCCTGCCCGACATGACCGTGCGCGGCGGCACGGGCTGGGGCGCGGAATTCGCCAAGCTTTGCAACAAGCCGCTCTATGTGTTCGACCAGCAGCGCCTGGGGTGGTTCCGCTGGGAACCCGCCCGCTGGACCCCGGTGAAGGCGCCAAGCGTCACCCGGCAGCGTTTCGCGGGTACGGGCACGCGCTCCCTCACCGAAGGCGGGGCACAGGCCATCGCTGATCTCTTCAGCCGCAGCTTCCGCTAAAGCTGGTTCCGCAGGCGCAGCCCCTCCACCAGGCCGAAGCTCCCCGTGAGCATCATGTCCCCGCCAGGCGCGGGAAACTCCACCCCGTAGCCTTCCAGAAGCCTGCGCCGGGGCCCGATGACCAGGGTATCGGCAAAGCCCATGGCCGTCTCCGGCAGGTCCAGCCGCATGGTGCCGTGCCCGCGGTCATCGAAGATTTCCTCGAAGCTGAGTGTTGCCCCACGAAAACGCGTGAGATGGTCCCACAGGCGTGGTCCGTCGAGGAGGCCGGTGTGGTGCTCGTAGACCCCCCAGATGCGCCCCTGGTGCACCAGGAAAGCCACGGTGTGGCTGTTGCCGATATTGACCAGGGTTAGCCCGCGCACGGCCGCATGCTGGCGTACAGAGGGCTCAAACAGCGCGCCCAGGACCGCCGCAGCGCCAGTGTCGGCCACGGGGCCGCCCCCGATGCACTTCTGCAGGTCGATGAGCCGGGTGAAGCAGGCAGGCACCTCTTGATAGAGCAAGCTCTCCGGGTGGCCGTCGGCCTCGTGCAGCAGCTTCTCCCACAGCACGAAGCGGCCCCGGCGGTTGCTCTGGCCGGGGTGGAAGCCGTGGTCCTGGACGCAGGCCGTCACCAGCGCGGGCCGGGGCAGACCGAGGGCGAAGAGTGCGCGCTCCCAGAATTCCGGGTCGTAATCGGCCGCGAGAAGCTGCTGCGCGCCCTCGGGGCAGTCCTCGCGTATGGACACGCCCGTGGCCGAAAGGGCCAGCAGATCGTCGGCCACGGAAAAGGCCGCTGCGCGGGTGCAGGAGAAGCCGAGCCCCGCGGCCAGATGCGCCTTCATGGCCGAGTGGAAGCCGCCGCCCATGTTGCAGCCATGCAGATGGACGGCCCGGCCCTGCGCCGTGGTCTTGCGGATGCGCCCGGCCAGGACCTTGGCCGGGGCGGGCAGTACGAGTTTGGGGCAGTTCTCCACCTCGCGGTCCGGGAAGTAGAGCAGCACGTCCTGGGTGCCGGAGCCGATATCAAGACACATGATGGGGCCAGGGGAAGCGTGTCGCTGGGGCATACGGCCTCTAATGGATGCGCGAGCCGTCGGGCGCATAGGCGTCCGGAGCCAGCAGAGTGATGTGTCCGGCCTCTGTGGCCGTGCCGAGCACGAGGACTTCGGAGCGGAACCCGGCGATTATGCGCGGCGGGAAGTTCACCACCGCCACGAGCTGCCGGCCCACGAGGTCCTCCGGCTGATAGAGTTGCGTGATTTGGGCGCTGGACTGGCGCACGCCAAGCGCACCGAAGTCGATCCAGAGCTTGTAGGCCGGTTTTCTGGCCTCGGCGAAAACCTCCGCGCGCAGCACCGTGCCCACGCGGATGTCGAGGTGGAAGAAGTCGTCCACGCTGACGTGTTCAAGTGCCGTTGGAAGTTGCATATATCTCCCGTGATGACAGGCTGTTTCCGCCATGCTACACAATGAGCGGGGTGGCAGGCAAGGACCGCGGCCCCTGGAGGACCTCTCGTGGGCACGATTCTCGTTGCAGTCATCCTCTTTGTGCCCGCGCTCACGGGCCTGCTTTCCTGCGCGGAAAACCGCCGCTCGGGCGAGGTGCCGCAGCAGCGCGCGCTGCTGCGCGGACGCCTGATCCTGGGTCTTGCGCGCACCTTCGCCAATTCCGCCTGGACCCTGTGGCTTACGGTGCTGGCCCTGCCGCTGGGCCGGCTCACGGGCTTCAACGGCTCCGGCGCAGTGGACCGCCAGCGGCCCACGGTGATCCTTGTCCACGGTCTGTACCACAACCCGGCCGCGTGGTTCCTCATGCGCCGGCGGTTGCGCCAGGCCGGGTTCGCGGACGTGCGCTGTTACGGGTATGCGAGTTTCGGGCGGGATTTCGCGGACATCGCGGACGGGCTTGCCAGGCTCCTGCTCCAAACGGCGGCGGAAGGGCCGGGGCGGCGGCTGTTGCTCCTGGGCCATAGCCTTGGGGGCCTGGTCATCCGCGCCGCCTGCGCCGATCCGCGCCTCGCGTCATGCGGCGCCTCGGACGGCTGCCCCGTGGCCGGGGTGGTGACGCTGGGCGCTCCGCACCGCGGCAGCACACTGGCCACCATGCTCGGCCTGGGGCGGCTGGCGCGTGGTTTGTCGCCCGGCGGGACGGTCATCCAGCGGGTGCGCGCGTTGCCCGTGTGCCCGGTGCCGGGCTTGAGCCTCTACTCGCCCACGGATGGCATGGTGCTGCCGCTTTCCGGCGCGTTTCTGGACGAGCGCGAACGCGCCACGGGTTGGGAGGAGCGGGCTCTGCCGCCCACGAGTCATGTGGGGCTATTGTACAGCAAGGCCGCCGCGCGCGAGGCGCTGGCGTTTTTTTTGGCGCGGATCGAAGACTAGCTGGGCAAGGGGAGGCCGAGCATCTGCCGCAAGGTCGTCTTGATGGCCGCGGGCTTGAAGGGCTTGGTGATGAAGTGGGTGACGCCGGCCTTGGTCGCCACATCCCTCTGGGAATTCTCGGACTCCGTGGTGACCATGAGGATGGGGACGTCCTCGTAGCCCAGTGCGCCGCGCAGCTTGCCCACCAGCTCCACCCCGTCCATGATGGGCATGTTCATGTCCGTGATCACCACGTCCACGAATTCGCCGCTTTCCACAAAGGCGTACGCCTCCTGGCCATTCGCGGCCAGCAGGGGCTCAAAGCCCAGGTCGGTCAGGATGTTGCGGTAGAGCGCGAGCATGGACTTCGAGTCATCCGCGGCCAGGGCCTTGCGCGTGGTGGCCTTGATCTTTGGCAGGCTCGCGGCGTCGTCGCGGGAGCGGTCCGTGCCCATCTGCTCCAGACGGTGGGCGAAGGCGTCCAGGATGTCCTGGTCCTGGGACTTGCGCAGGGCGTCCATGAGGGCCGCGCCGACAGTCTCGTCCGTGTACAGTTCCTGGAATAGGCGCAGCGCGCGCGAGGCGACGATGGCCTTGGTGATGCGCGGGCTGTTCTCCGAGCCCGCACGGATGCGCTCGGCGATGGTCTTGAGCACACCGGGCGCGGCGTGGCGCTCCAGGCCGGTGACCACGGCCATGAGAATAAGTTCGTCGTCCTCTTCCAGGCCGTCCACCAGGCACACCAGGCCTTTCAGCGTGCCGATGCGTCCCAGGGCCTCAAAGGCGGCGTAGCGCACGTTGGGGTCGGTGAAGCAGCCGGAGTCGAAGGCGCGCACCAGGGCGTCCGCTCCCTTGCGCAGGCCGATGAACCCGGCGATGTTGCAGGCCAGGATGCGGTCGTCCGTTTCGCCATGGATGTACACGGGTTCAAGATAGGGCAGCGTGGCTTCGCCCAGGCGCACAAGGGCGTCGGTGATGATGCGCCGCGCCGTGGGATTTTTGTGATGTACACAGCGCACGAGAAAGCCGAGGCTCTCCTCGGTGCCGATGGTGGCCAGGGCGTCGATGGCCTTCCAGGTGGTGATGTCGCAGGTTTCGAACCGGCCCTCCGCACTGGCGCCGCCGATGGTGTCCATGAGCGCGGGCAGGGCCAGCGGATCGGCGTAGACCCCGGCCATTTCCATGGCCATTGCGGCAAGCATGGTGTCCGGGTGCTCCAGAAAGGCCCGGAAGACAGCCGCGCCGCCAGCGGGACGGATCTTCGCCAGGGAGGCCAGGATCTCGACCAGCAGATCGGTGTCGGTCTCGCTTGCGGCCATGCGCTCCAGGGGCTCCGCTGCGGAGGCGAAGGCATATTCCCCGGCGGTGCGGATGCACAGGGTGCGGAAGGGGTGGCTCTTGCTCGCCAGGCCCTGGACCACGGTGGCCTCGTTGGTGCCAAGCACGGCGTTCAGCGCGCCCACTACCATGTAGTCCACGCCGGTGTCACCGGTGGGGTTTTCAAACAGATCGACCAACGCGGGCAGGAACTGTGGATCCTTGCCCCCGGCGATGTCGTTCAGAATGGTGATCTGCTCAAGGAAATCCTTGGTGCGGAATCCTTCCAACGTGGCCATGCTGCGGTCCTCTTCTGCGCTCTTGCGGGGTGACAACCCTGCTTACTCGAAGCAGAACTCGATGGTGAAATTCCCCTGGTCGGTCTCAAAGGGAATGGCCATGATGGGGGACTTGGCGATGTGCGTGATGCTGTGGTTGTCGCCCATGATGACGGTTGGCGTCGAGCCCTGCAGCACCAAACCTTTTTCGGCCAGCCCCGCGCGCGCCTGGCCGGAGATCATGTTGGTGATCTCGCCTACGGCGTCCTTCACGTCCTGCATGATGTCCTGGATGTCGTCGCCCAGCATGTTCTTGACCATGGCGACGGCGCAGGTTTTCTGGAACGAAATGGACACGCTGCCGCGCTTGCCGTCGCCGGTGAGGCCGACAAGGCCGGTGACATCGCCGGTGGCGATGGTGTTCTTTTTGACAAAAGGTTTCCCCGCACGTGGGGTTATAAAGGCCATGGTGCCTATAACATCCATGGCGGCCTTAACAAAAGGCTTGGCCAATTCCACATCCATGCGGGTCGTCTCCTTCCGTGGTCATGTCCCGGTTTGCTACATGCAAAAGGCAACTTTGTTGTGCATTCCGCAGGGTTGCGGCACAAACAAGAGCCTGAAGAAATTGCACGAGCATGCACTCAAATCACTACGTGCCCATGGGGGGGCAGGTCAAGTGCTTTGCGGCTGGAGGCATCCCCGCCTAGCCGAAGAGCAGGGCCAGCACCACCGCCAGCACCAGTGCGGGCAGCAGGTTCGAAAGGTTGACGCGCTTGATGTCGAGCAGGGTGAGCCCGATGCCCAGAATCAGGACGCCGCCCGTGGCCGTGAGCTGGCTGATGACCATGGGCGTGAAGTGCTGCTGGAAAAGCCCGGCGAAGATGGTCAGCCCACCCTGGTACAAGAGCACCGGCACAAAGGAGAACAGCACGCCGGATCCGAAGGTCGAGGCCAGGGCCACGGAGCCGAAGCCGTCGAGGATGCTCTTGGTGTACAGCACGGTGGCGTCGCCCCGGATGCCCTCGTCGAAGCTGCCCACGATCGCCATGGCCCCGATGCAGAAAATAAGCGAAGCCGTGATGAGCCCCTCGGTGAAATTGGGGTTGGCGGAATGCAGGCAGGCCTTGGCGCGTTCGCCCAGGCGCTCAAAAATCACATCCAGGCGCAGCAGCTCGCCCAAAAGCCCGCCTAGGAGGATGGAAAAGATGAGCAGAAGTGGATTTTTCACGGTGAGCGCCATCTGCAGGCCGATGAGCAGAACGCACAGCCCCAGGCCCTGGAACACGATGCTGCGGAAGCGCTCCGGGAAGCGGCCGTGCAGGGCCATGCCCGCCAGGCTTCCGGCGATGATGGCGGCGGCGTTGACGATGGAGCCGGTGGGCACGAGCATGAAGGGATCCTTTTCTTTGCCCTGGCGGGCGGTTCGGAGGAAATCTGGGCTAGCACGGCGGCATGGCCCTGGCAAGCGGAGCAGTATGCATTCGGCCGGCCCAGGACCTGTCCCGGCTTGACAGGGCACAGGGCATCTCCTATGAAATCCGCTCACGTGCCGGGATGGCGGAATTGGTAGACGCAGTGGACTCAAAATCCACCGGT
>JARLHQ010000017.1 GCA_031292175.1 Humidesulfovibrio sp. | reverse complement strand
TGTCGAAGCCGAGCTTGGCCGCCACGTCCATGTTCTTCTTGAAGTCCGGCCGGGTGCGCTGCACCAGGTTCTGCGCGGCCTGCAGCACGATGCCCAGGGGATTGTTGATCTCGTGCGCGATGCCCGCGGCGATGCCGCCGATGGAGATCATCTTTTCGGTCTGGATCATCATCTCCTGCATCTTCTTCAGTTCCGTCACGTTGCGCAGCATGACCAGGATGTACTGTTTCGAGCCGATCTCCATGGCCTGGGCCGAGAGGGAGCAGATGAAGCCCTGGCCGTCCTTGCGGCGTCCCTCGAACTCCATGTTCTCCACGTGCCCATCCCGGGGCTGGAGCCGGTAGAATTCCTCGCGATTGGCCGGGTCGGCGTAGATCCCCAACTCCAGGGTGTCGCGGCCGAGGGTCTCGCTCAGGTTGTAGCCGGTGAGGCTGCTGAAGGCCTCGTTGGCGTCGACGATCTTCTTGGTCGTGGCGTCGATGAGCATGATGGCCTCGGGCGAGAGGCGGAACAGACGCGAAAAGCGTTCCTCGGACTGCTTGAGCCGGTCCACGGAGTTGACGCGGTCCGTGACGTTCTCGAACATGCCCAGCAGGCCCACGGCCTGGCCCGTGTCGTCCAGGAGCGGCAGCTTGCTCGTCTCCAGCCAGATGTGCTCGCCGTCTTCCTGGGTCAGGGGCTCCATGTAGTGCAGCTTGGGCGTCAGGGTGGACATCACGTGCAGGTCGTCCGCGCGGTGGGCCACGCTCTGCTCGTAGGGCACGGGCAGGTCGAAGTCCGTCTTGCCGATGATCTCCTGCGGGCCGCTCTTGCCCAGGGAACGCGCGAAGGCCGCGTTGCAGCCCAGGAAAACGCAGTTTCTGTCCTGCCAGAAGATGGACAGAGGCACGGTATTGAGGATGCTCTCCAGAAGGCGTTGATTCTCGTGTAGCGCTTCCTCCGCCCGCTTGCGCTCAGTAACGTCGTGCAGGGTTACGAGGACACGCTCATCCCCGCCCAGTGTGGCTTTGCTTGTGGAAACGCCCGCCCAGAACAGGTGGCCCCCCTTTTTTCTGCAATGCCATTCGAAGGTCAGAATTTGTCCCTGGACGGTCTGTTGGATGCGCCGCACGGCCTCTTCTTGCGTGTAGGGCGCTTCCCCCGAGCTGATGCTGCCAACATCCAATTGACGGAATTCATCGCGGCTGTATCCGAAGGTTGCACAGGTGCGGTCATTCACCTCCAGTATGCTGCCGTCCACAGTGTCATGGATGAAGATACAGTCGCTCACGGAATCGAATATGGCGCGGAACCGATCCTCGCTCTTGCACAAATTGCGCAGGGATTCCGCGAGCGCGGCTGTCCTGGTGCGGATTTGGCGACGCAGGATGAGATTGAAGCCAAACAAAGCCAGCATCACGGCGGCAATGGACAACCCCGCGATGATCAGCCACTGGAGGTATTCGCGTACGACCAACGGGGTGCCGAGCCATTTGTCTTCAATGGCCTTGTGCTCGCGGGGCGATATTGCGGCAAAGCCATCTTCAACAGTGCGCAGAAGAGCGGTTCGCCCTTTTTTTACCGCGCGGTGAAACTCGCCGGTATAGAGCACGAAGGAGGACCGGTACTCCGTATCTATCCCATATTTGTAGAGGTAGTAGAGTGCTGGCGGCTTATCCACGCAGAAGACACGAATGTCGTGCCGTTTTGCTGCGAGGATAACGTCTTGATAACTGTCATACTCCTTGAATGTGTCGATGCCGTATTGTTTTAAAATATCAATGCAGGCATCGCCGCTTTTTACTCCAATGGTGAAACCGCGCATGGACGGCGGGTCGACGATTCCCCCCAGATCAACGTGCGTGAACACGGGCACGTCAAGCCGCGCGTATGCTTTGGAAAAGTCGTAAATCTTGGCGCGTTCCTCAGTGTAGAAGATGGTGTCGATAACATCCGCTTCTCCGCGATTCATGGCTTCCTGGGCCTTCTCCCAATCCATGGCCTTGAGGATCACGGTGATACCGGTTTTCCGCTCCCAGGCGCGCCACTCATCCACAAGAATGCCCTGGATCTCGCCATTCGCGCCGCGAAAGATATACGGTGGGTAGTTGTCGTCGCTGACGACGGTGATGGATTGAGGCCCGTGGGGGTCAGGAGTGTATCCGGCCGAAGCAGGCTGCACCAGAACGGTGAGCAAGCAGAGAATCGGCAACACGACACGTGCCCACATTTCCTACCCCCATGTTTGCAATTTACTTAAACGAAGTTCCCCAGGGTAACAAGGCCCTCGGGCCACCGGCAGGACAAAACGTTTGCTTAAGAGCGCGGAGAGCGGGGCGGGAAGGGGAGCCCGGCTGGGAGACCAAACGGGGAAAGAGCACCTTGGCCGGATGGGGCCACTGGCGATAGACCGTCGTTTGCGGGGATGTTGCGTGTCGGCGCTGGCAATGTTCACATGCCGGTTGCCGGGCAGGATGGGCGCGTCGAAGAATCAACCCTTGGCGCAACACAGAGTTGCTCAGATTTGGGGAAGAGGTCACTTGTGGACACAGGCATTGCTAGATATATGAACGTCAGGCCCGCGCTTCTTCGACAAGTTTTGCTGGGTGTCTTTTGGGACCCGCTACCCTGTGAGGATACTAATTGTGAGTACTGGGCGGATTGTTGACCGCAATGAATTGACAGAGAAGCTTGCTAAAGAACTACAATTAGCCAGGGATGAATGCATTACGCTGAAGGGTTTGTCCGGACATACGATATTTTCTAGTGTGTTTTATTATGCCGCAATCGGCATGGCGCTTGTTTCTTCAGATGGGCGCTTGCTTAAAGTGAATAAAGCGCTTTGCAAGGTTGTCGGTTACACAGAAAATGAGCTGATGCAAAAGACTTTTCTGGATATTACCCATCCTGATGACCTTGCAGAAGACATTGGCTATGTTCAGAGGATGCTTTCTGGAGAAATAGAAACATACAAAATAGAGAAAAGATATCTCCATAAAAATGGCGATGTGGTAAACATTCTCCTGAATGTTTCGCTTGTTCGTGACGTTGAAGCACACCAGATATTATTTATCTCGCAGATTCAAGACATTACAAAACAAAAGCAAGCTGAGGAAGAGTTGGTGCGGTTGGCGCGAGAAGATGCGCTTACGGGTATTTGTAACAGGCGGTGTTTTTTTGAGTTGGCGACTCGAGAAATTATACGAGGTGGCCGTTTTCGGGAGCCGTCTGTTGTGCTCATGATGGATATTGATAATTTTAAGTTGATTAATGATACATACGGGCATGATTGTGGTGACGAAGTACTGAAGGCAATGGCTCACACCTGCAATGACACGTTGCGGTCGTTGGACGTCTTTGGGCGTTTGGGTGGGGAGGAGTTCGGCGTCTTATTGATCAATACTGATGCTGAAGTTGGGAAAATAGTCGCTGAACGTTTGCGCGCGAACGTTGAAAATTTGGCTGTGAAGACCTCTGCTGGTCCAATCCATTTAACTGTCAGCATAGGTTTTGTCGCCTTTGTCGGGGACTCCATGCCAATCGGCTATCGTTTGAAGCAAGCCGATGACGCTCTCTACAAAGCAAAACGTGCTGGTCGCAATAGGGTTGAATCGACAATTGATATTGAAGAACTAGGCGAAACGTTTGAGTACATTCAGCCAGGCTTAATCCGTATTGTTTGGAATAGGTCTTATGAATGTGGCAACGAGACAATAGACTCACAACATCGTCGATTTTTTGAAATTATTAACGATTTGCTGTCCGCTATTGTTGATAATAAGCAACAAGCTGTATGCCGGCGGATTATCGACGAGCTGATTGAGCATTCCGTTCGCCATTTTCATGATGAGTATGAGATTATCAATTCTGTCGGCTATCCAAATGCAGACAACCATAGCCGGATACACAACGACCTCGTTTCGAGCATGAATTTATTATCCAGTCAGTACGATGCCGGGGAACTCGATCTTGGGAAGCTTTTCAATTTTCTCGCTGTGGATGTAATATCCAAGCATCTGCTGCAAGAAGACAAGAAGTTCTTCCCCTACATTTCCTCTGCTACGGGCTAACCGCCCTCTAAGCCCGGCCCAGCACGTTTGTTAAATCCTTGTGGAGCCCGCGCACGCGCCTTGCGCAGTTCTTCAAGGCTGGGCCGTCACGCCCCCTGTTCTCGGGCCAGCGAGGGAGGAGAGACTCTGGTTTGGCGGTTTTGGGGCAGCCGGAAGGCCGGAGCCTCCCCCTTCCTCCGCCTCTGCTCCACCCGGTGGAAGGATGACCGGCGCTCACCGCGCGCAACGGCGGGGCGCTCGTTTACGGGGACGTTGCGCTTGAATTCCGCAGTGATAGCGCATTGTTGTAGGTACTTGAGCGGGTGAAGATCCGCACAAGGGCCTCCCCTGCTTGATTTCGGCAAAAATTTCGGCAATAATCCAGCGAAAGCACAGGTGAGTTGTATTTATTTCATTAAAATACAGTATGTTGTAAAACTGTTATTCCGGCAAGGATTTCGGCAATGAACTTCGTTTCGATGGAGCCGCTTCTGCCAGCCCAAAATGGCCCGCTACGGGACCTCGCCCTGGAGCTCGGGCAGAAGTCGGCCCGGCTGGAGGGCGGCCTTGCTCCAGAGACCAAGGCCGCCCTGGCCGCCTTGCTCCGCACGATCAACAGCTACTACTCCAACCTGATCGAAGGACACCGGACGCACTTGCGGCTGATCGAGGCGGCGGTCCAGGGCATCATCGGCGAAGCGCCCGGCGCGACCCGTGACTTGCAGCTGCTCCATCAGGCGCATGTCGCCGTGCAGGGGATCGTGGAGCGGCAGGTCAGCCAGGGAGCGGGCGTCACAAGCCCAGAGTTCCTCTGCGGCATCCACCGTGAGCTATACTCCCGGTTGCCGCTCTCCATGCGTGTGCAGGCCACGGCCAAGGGGACCCGGCAGGTGGCGTTCGCTCCTGGCGAACTTCGGAATGACGATGTGGAGGTCGGCAGGCACGTGCCGCCCCCGCATGCGGCTATCCCGGTCCTTCTGGAGCGGTTCGCGCAAGCCTATGCGCCCGAGAAGCACCAGGGGGACCAGAAACTCATCGCGGCCGCGGCCAGCCACCACAGGCTGACCTGGGTCCACCCCTTTTTCGACGGCAACGGGCGCGTGGCGCGGCTCTTCACACACGCCTACTTCATGCGCATCGGGCTGGCCGGGTTCGGCCTCTGGACGGCAAGCAGAGGGCTGGCCCGTTCTGTCGAGGCGTACAAACAGCATCTGGCCGGGGCGGACAGCCCGCGACGGGGAGACTTCGACGGGCGCGGCCCCCTGAGCGAGGCTGGTCTTCCCGGGTGCTGCCGCTACTTCCTCAAGACGTGCGTGGACCAGGCGGACTTCATGGGGCAGATGCTCGATCTGGCGCACCTGCGCAGACGCGTCCTGGACTACGCCGAGCGCCGCTCCAAGCGGTTGCTTCCCGGCCTCAAGCCCTTGCACCCCGGAGCCGGGCGTCTTTTGGTCGAGATCTATCAGGCCGGGCGCCTTGGCAAGTCTGAAGTCCCCGCACTCCTTGGCCTGTCCGAGCGGACTGCCCGCGAGATAGTGAAAACGCTGCTTGAGGAGGGGCTTGTCGAAGCCGCCAACCAGAAGGCGCCGCTCACCATCGGATTCCCATCCCATGTGCTGGATGAGTACTTCCCGGCTCTCTGCTACAAGGCGGATACGGTCTCCGTCCCCTAGCCTCCCTCGCCCCCCTTGCGCGAAAACCCCAGCTGCTCTTATTGATCCATCACCTTGGCCGTCTTGTGCTGGAACTGGAGATTTTGCGCCTCACCGCATTCTCGGCCTTGGAATGGCGGGGTGGGCGGCCCTGTATGGGCTCCTTCACACGCTCCGCCAGCCTGGAGCGCGAGGCCGTCAGCGCCTCGGCAACGCGCTCCATCGGGCTCCGTCCTCCCAGGGAAGGCATGAAGCAGGAGCTTTTGGCCGGGCGCATGCGCTTCGTGAAAATGGGGCTTGCCTGACGTGCGCAAGGAGCTTATAGCAAATTATTCGTATTTATACGGTCATGGGCGAATAATTTTGTATGTTTCAGACAAGTGAGCAGCAACATGGATAAAATCAGAAACCCATTTTCGCCTGGAGCTGGCTCCCCACCGCCGGAACTGGCGGGTCGCGAAGTCATTTTGGAACAGGCCACGGTGCTGTTCGGCCGGATGCTGGCAAAGCGTCCGGAAAAAAGCCTCCTTATAACCGGCCTGCGCGGCGTAGGCAAAACGGTGCTGCTGAATGAGATGGAGCGCATGGCTCAAAGCCAGGGGTACCGAACCATTCTGGTCGAAGCCCATGAAAACAAGTCCCTGGCCGTGCTCCTCGTTCCGCATCTGCGCCGCCTGCTGTTCGACCTGGACCGGATCGCAGGGGCGGGCAACAAGGTCCGCCGCGGCATCGCAGTCCTCAAGAGCTTCATCGGAAGCATCAAGGTGACTGTTGGTGAAGTTGAGTTTGGCCTGGACATCGATCCGGAACAGGGCGCTGCCGACAGCGGCGACCTGGAGATTGATCTTCCCAACCTCTTTTGCGCGGTTGCAGAGGCTGCCGAAGAGCGCAAAACCGCCGTCGCCATCCTCATCGACGAGATCCAGTATTTCAGCTCATCGGAACTCAGCGCCTTGATCATGGCCATGCACAAGATGCAGCAGCGCCAGCTTCCCCTGATGTTGCTTGGCGCGGGCCTCCCTATCCTCCCCGGACTTGCGGGAGAGTCGAAATCATATGCCGAAAGGCTATTCAGCTTTCCTGATGTTGGACCGCTCAGCCCGCCTGATGCAGCTAAGGCGCTTCGAGAACCGATCGAGGACGCTGGCGAATCGATCGATCCCGCCGCCTTGGACGAGGTCTTTCGGTTAACCAAGGGGTACCCTTATTTTCTTCAGGAATGGGGCTACCAATCGTGGAATCATGCGCAGTCATCGCCGATAAGCCTCCGTGTTGTCCGCGAAACAACAGACGTGGTGATCAAACGCCTGGATGAAAATTTCTTTCGGGTGCGCTTTGATCGCCTCACACCCCGTGAAAAACGGTATCTGCGCGCCATGGCGGAGCTTGGCGCGGGGCCATACCGAACTGCGGATATCGCCGATATGCTCGGCGTAAAGATAACAACCCTCGGCCCGGTTCGGGCCAACCTCATAAAGAAGGGAATGGTCTATAGCCCTGCACACGGGGATATGACATTCACAGTTCCCTTGTTCGATGAATTCATGAGACGCGCCATTCCGCGACTTGAGGGGTAAGCCATGGACAGCGCCGGCCAGATCGAGAAGAAAACCCAGGGGCGCGTCATCAAGCTGTTCCAGCAGCGCCTGCGATACGCCTGCCTCGGTAACTGAGCGCAGGACAAAATGTTTGCTTGAAAGCGGTGGAGAGCGGAAAGGGGAACCCGGCTGGGAGACTAAACGGGGGGAAGGGCGGGGCAGCCCCGGCGGTTTTGCTGGACAGGATCCGCCGGTTTGGGCTTACTCCCCCCAGTGAGCGCCCGGGGCGACGGGATCTCTCCGTGAGGCTCGCGCATGTTCTCCGAACAAGCAGCAACGACCATCATCCGCCGAGTAGGATCAACGCATGGAAACCTTCACGGACCCAAAGCAATTGGTGGAGAATCCACAGTATCAAAAGCAAAGGCGGAAAACACTGGCCGGACTGCGCGACGGCATGATTGATGCGCCCATACTCGGGGTCGTGAATGGTTTTAACACATTACCGTATTGTTTTACCCTGCAGTGCTGTTGCGGACATTTTCTCCACAACGATGTAAAAGAGTCAAATAATCTTGAATCATTGCCGGTAACAAACACCATCTCTGTTGTTGAGTATAGTATTGCCTACATTGCCTTTTGCGTTGAGAATAGCGACATGGGAAGAAGATTTTTGGATGCTCTGAAGGATATTACGGCTCTTGATCCAGAAACCATTCAATTCGGCAGCGCTGAATGGTTTTGGAAGCGGCAGGTAAATTCTTACGTGCTTCAGGTTGAACCAACTGTTTGGAAATATGAAGATACGGCTACGCTTGATTACGGGGAGGCCCTGAGGACCGAAAAGGTGCGGGATGAATTGTTTGTTCATCTCCAGGGCCTACTAAAAAAGCAGCTGACAGTATGAGTACCGTTATGCGCTGCCATGAGCCCGGACGGACAAAAATCCGTTCCGTGGGCAGCCCCCTGGACGTGCGTGTTTATGTTTCCTGAGGTGCCCCCGGCAGGCCTCGGCGGGACAAAATAAAAGCCCCCTTTCGGGGGCTTTTATTCTGCTCTAGGCATGGCTGGTCGTCATGCTTGCGCCGCTGGAGCTGCTCGCGCTCGCGCTTGCCGCGCCGGACTTCGGCTGCTGGCTCTGCAGCATCTGGATCTGGTCGCGCAGCGTCGCCTCTTCGCTTCTCTTCTTGTCGTCCGGCAGGGACGATCCCTGGACCTGCTGCAACTGCTTCTGCAGCTTTGTGATCCTCGCCGTGGTGCTGGAGTCGGTGCTGGCGGCCTGTGTGCCGCTGGCGGCGGCCTTGGCCAGTCCTTCCGCCGAGATGCTGACGGTATCGCCAGAACTCGATTCGCTCTTCCCCTGCGTCGCCTTCTGCGTATTCAAGGTTCCTTGCGCGCCTGCGGCGCTCGAAGCTTGAGCTGTTCCGGTCGCATCGAGAGTATGAAGATCCATGTTCCCTCCTGGGGTAGGTTGTACCTGTTAGGGGTATCGGACATTCTTGACCTGGCATTAGGCCGCTTCAGGTTAAGTTTTCCTAACACAAGCGCCAAGCGTCCCTCCCCCTCCTGCTTCCCCTCCTGCTTCCCCCTTCCCCCGCCGCCCCGCCTCTGCTACACCCGGTAGTAGGGCGACCAGCGCTAGCCGCGCGGCAGCCGTGATCTTTTCCACCAAAACGCAAGCGAGGCGCGGATGAGCAGGGTCGACGAGCTTTTGGACCAGATCGAGGCATTGGAGAAGGAGCTGGTCGAAGAGCTGCGCGGCATCGAGCCCCGGCTGCTCTACACCATCCGCGACAAGAAGGTCCGCTTCAGCGCGGAGGTCAAGCGGCGGCACAAGCTGCTCGTCACCAAATGGTTCAACTACGTCTACGACTCCGGGCTCATGATCGTGCTGACCATCCCGCTCATCTGGGCGGCGCTGGTCCCCGGCCTGGTCCTGGACGCCACGGTCTCGCTCTTCCAGCTCGTCTGCTTCCCCGTGTACGGCATCCCCTTCGTGAAGCGCCGGGACTACATCGTGCTGGACCGGCAGTCCCTGCGCTACCTCAATGTTTTGGAAAAGATGAACTGCGCCTACTGCGGCTACTTCAACGGCCTCATGGGCTACCTGCGCGAGGTGGCGGCCAGGACGGAGCAGTACTGGTGCCCCATCCGCCACGCCCGGTCCATCCGGCCCACGCACAGCCGCTACCGCTACTTCTTCCCCTACGGCGACGCGGAGGCCTACCGCAAGGGCCTCTCTGACGTGCGCAAGCGCTTCGACGACGTGCGCCAGCGCGACCAGGACTGACGCCCGCAAGCGCCGGGAAACCGCCCCCTTCCCCCCCGGCATTTCCTCTGCTATGACTTTAAGAATGGACGCAGACGCAAAACAACGCACCTACAAGATCGGGCAGGCGGCCACGCTGCTGGACGTGAAGCCCTTTGTGCTGCGCTTTTGGGAAAGCGAGTTCAAGGACGCGCTGGTGCCCGTGCGCACCCCCTCCGGGCAGCGCGCCTACACCGAGGCCAACGTGGCCACCGTGCGCGAGATCAAGCGCCTGCTCTACGATGAGGGCCTGACCATCGAGGGCGCAAAAAAGCGCCTGGGCCAGCCGCGGCAGGGTGAGCCGCCGCAGGCGTTCCCGCGCGCCGCGCCGTCCGACCCCTTGCCGCTTCTGGCCGCGCCGTCCGCGCCGTCCGCTCCGTCCGCCGCTGAACCCGCCCTGGCGCGCGCCGAGTCCGCCCGGGCCGAGGCCCAGGCCGACGCCGCCCGCGCCGTCCAACTTTCCGAAACGCTCGCCGCCACGCTGCGTGAGGCGGCCCGCGAGCTTACAGCCATCCGCGACCTGCTGACGTAAGGCCGCGCCAACCCCAAGGAGGGCGCATGCGCATCCTGGTGCTCATCGGCGGCGCCATCGCCGCGGTCTTCGTCCTGGGCGCGATTCTGCTCGCGGTCATGGTGGACCCCAACAAATACAAAAGCGAAATCACGAGCTTCGTGAAGGAGAAGACCGGCCGCGAGCTGGTCTTCGAGGGCGACGTGAAGCTGACCTTCTTTCCCCGCCTGGGCGTGGAGACCGGCGGCGTGCGCCTGAGCAACCCGCCGGGCTTCGACGACAAGCCGTTCTCGCGCGTGCAGGCCGCGCGCGTCAGCATTAAGCTCCTGCCGCTTTTGTCCCGCAAGGTGGAGGTGGGGCGCATCGCCCTGGAGGGCCTGGAGCTGCATCTGGTCAAGAATGAGGAAGGCCGCGACAGCTGGGCGGACTTCACCTCGTCCCCGGAACAGAACGCGACGGGCGCGCAGAACGCGACCCAGCAGCCGGACGCGGCCCCGTCCCTGGGCCTGGAGGGCCTGAGCCTGGACGGCGTGCAGTTGAAGGACGCCTTGATCACCTACGAGGACCGGGTTTTGGGCGACAGCTACGCGATTTCCGGCGCGAGCGTGGACGTGAAGGCCATCCGGCCCGGCCAGCCCTTCGACTTTGAGGCCGCCTTCCTGTTCCAGAGCGCCAAGCCGCAGCTGAGCGCGCAGACCCGGCTCACCGGAACGGCCACGCTCAACGTGGGCGACGGCCGGCACATCTTCTCCAACCTGAACCTCAAGGTCGCGGCGGCGGGCAAGTCCGTGCCGGGCGGCAAGGGCGACTTCGCCTTCGGCCTGTCGGAACTTAAGCTGGACACGCAAAAGCAGACCGCCTCAGGCGAAGGGCTGAGCGTCGCCGCCTACGGGGCCAAGGGCACGGGCCAGCTCCAGGCCACCAACATCCTGGACGTGCCGGACATCAAGGGCTGGCTGAACATCCCGGACTTCAACGGCCGGGAGCTTTCCGCCGCGCTCACGGGCAAGGCCCCGGACACGTCCGACGCCTCGGCCTACCAGCACATCACGGCCACGGTGGAGTTCAAGACCGGTCGAGGCTACCTGGAGATTCCGAATTTCGCCGCCAGCCTGGACGACGCCCGCGTGGAGGGCCGCTTCCGCTCCACGGGCCTGGACACGAAGGCCTATAATTTCAACGTGCGCGTCTCCGGGCTGGACGCGGACCGCTTCCTGCCCGCGAAAAAGGCCGGGGACAGCGCCCCGGAACCTGTTCCGGCCCCGGGCGATGTTGGGCCGGACGCCCCGCGCAAGGACGACGTGTTCCCGGTGCGGAAGCTGCGCGCCATGCGCCTCGACGGCCAGATCACGGCGGAGCGCGTCCGGTACAAGGGGCTGCGCTTCGCCTACCTCAAGGTGCCCATGACGGCCCAGGGCGGCGTGCTGGACGTGGGCCCGGTGGAGGCGCGGCTGTACGACGGCGGCCTGAAGGGCTCCCTGCGCGTGGACGTGCAGGGCGACCGCCCGGCGGTGACGCTCATCGCCCAGTTGAGCGGCGTGCAGCAGCAGCCCCTGTTCAGCGACTTCAGCGGCAAGCCCAGCCAGTACGCGGGCGTCATGAACCTGGACACGGTGTCGCCCCTGGTGTGCCAGGGCAACACCATGCCCGCGCTGAAGCGCAGCCTGGGCGGCCGGGTGCGCTTCGCCGTGCGCGACGGCGTGTTCCCCGGCGTGAACATGCTGAGCGTGGTGCAAAGCTCCAAGAAGGCCAAGGATGCCCTGGGAAACGCCCAGGCCGGCACGGAGAAGTCCACGCACTTCGGCAGCATCGACGGCACCGCGGCCATCGTAAGCGGCGTGGCGAGCATCAACGACCTGGACTTCAAGGCGCCGTTTTTGCGCGCCGACGGCCACGGCACCATCGATATTGCGACCAAGCAGACGGACTACACCCTGCGCCTGCGCGTGGTGCCCAGCAGCGAGGGCCAGGGCGGCAGCTCCGGGCTGCTCGGCCTGATGGTGCCGCTGCGCATCACCGGCCCCTATGACAACCTGAACTTCGGCACGGACTACCTGCGCGCGCTTGGCAAGGGCGCGCTTGACGCAGTGGGCGGCGTGGTGCAGGGCATTGGGAATGTTCTGACGGGCGGCGGGAAGTCCGCGCACGAGGGCGGCACGCCCGCGAAGAAGTCCGGAGGGCTGCTCGAAGGAGTCAAAAAGCTGTTCTAGCATCGAAATATATTACAGGAGTCTCCCATGCGACGCTTTGCATTCTTTGTTGACGGCTCAAATCTGTATGGTTCGCTTCGGACAATGAATCTTGAAATCGGAAATTACGGCCTGTTGTACGGCCACATCTATCGCGAAGCTGTCCGTGTCTGGCAGGAGGCGACCCTGCAGACCAGCCACGAGTCCGCCATTCTCCAGCGCGTGTACTGGTACGCCGTGGGCAGCGTGGACGAGTGGGACCTCTCGTCCCCCCAGTCGCGCTCGGCCCTGCGCGGGGCTTTCGTGCGCGACGCGGAGATCCGCGCCCTGTGGATGACGCGCGTTTCGGCCAACAATCCGAACATGCCCGAGGATGAGCTGGAGGAGGCCGCCTGGCAGGCCTGCGCCTCGGATTTCCGCGACTGGTACGGGCAGAAGATGCGCGCCCTCGACGGCATGCGCCGGTTCTACGCCGGGGTGCGTTCGTCCTCGGACCTGATCGACATCCGCGAGGCCGGGCACTGGAAGGTGAACTTTCTGCACCGCTGGGTGGAGGAAAAGGGCCTGGACACCGCGCTGGCCGTGGACATGGTGGCCCTGCAAGACAACTACGACGTGGCCGTCGTCGTCTCCGGCGACGCCGACGCCATCCCGTCCATCCGCCACTTGAAGGAGCGCGGCAAGCACATCGGCGCGGTGGAGTTCGTGGGCGGTTCGGCCACGGACACGCGCGGCCGGGCCTTCTCCTCGCGTCTCAAGATCCACGCGGACTTCGTGCTGCGCATCCACGAGAACGACATCCTGCACCTGGACCACCGCAACAGAAATCTGAACGGGTAGGGCGCAAAGGCGCCGTCCTGCGGCGGCGCGCGGCATAGGCGGGGGCTAGTGATTCTGGCGACGGCGACGCTCCATCTCGGCACCGTGGTGCCCGCGCTCATCGGCGTCACCCTGGTGCGGGTGCTCGTCATGGGCCATTACGCCCTGCACCGGCGGGTGTATCCCGGCTTCCGCACCCTGCTGGCAGCGGAGCTGCTGGTGTTCTTCGGCATGGGCGTGTTCATGCTGCGGGTCTGGGCGGGCGAGCTGCTGCCGTTGGTGTTTTTGGCCAACGCCACCGTGCTGGGGCACCCGGTCCTGGTGTATCTGGGCGTGGGCGAGTACTGCCGCGTGCCGCACCTGCGCAGGCGCAACCGGCAGAACATCGCCTTTGTCGCGTTCATCTGCCTGCTCCAGCTGGCCGACGTGCTGTTCGACCCGAGCATGTCACGCCGGGTGCTGGTTTTTTCCGTGGCCGCGGCGCTTTTGGCCCTGCGCATCGGCCTGGAGCTGCCTTGGGCAAGCCGCAGGCGGCTGCCCGGCATGCGCTTTTTGTGCTTCAGCTACCTCATCACCGCCTCCTTCCACGTCCTGCGTTTTGTCAGCGTCCTCGGCCTGCCCGAGTACCGCTTCGAGACCCTGCTGCAACAGGATCTCATCGGGACCTACGCGATCTTCTTCCGCATCCTGCAAACCGTGCTGGAGCTGTACGTGGTGTTCGCCATGAACTCGGCCATGCTGGAGAACGACCTGCAGGTGGCGACGTCGCAGGTGGAGCGCATGGCCCAGACCGACGCCCTGACGGGCATCCTCAACCGGCGCGGCATGGAGCTGCTCGGCATGGAGGCCCTGCGGCGGTCCTATGCGCTGGGAATGCCCGCCGCGGTGATCATGCTCGACCTGGACTGGTTCAAGCAGGTGAACGACAACCTGGGCCACGCGGCGGGCGACGAGCTTCTGCGCTCCGTGGCGGCGCTGTGCGTGAGCTCCCTGCGCCGGGAGGACGTGTTCGCGCGGTTCGGCGGGGAGGAGTTCGTGGTCATCGCGCCGCAGACGGGCGTGCGCGAGGCCGGGCTCCTGGCCCAGCGCATGCGCGCGTCCATCGAGGGCGCGCGGTTCCCCTCCATGAACGGGGCGCGGGTGACGGCGAGTTTCGGGGTGGCCGGCTCGCGCAGCGCCACCCTGGCGGAGCTGCTCAAGAGCGCGGACGCGGCCCTTTACGAGTCCAAGCAGTCCGGCCGCAACCGGGTGGTCATCGCCGTGCCGGAGATGGCGCGCGGGGCCCAGACGCTGGGCGGGGTGTTGGGCGAAACGAAAGACGAGGCCGAAGACGAGGCTGAGGGGGCGTAGGGGCTTTTGCCCGCGCGCCGTAAGCGCGCCTTGTGGACAGGCGGGCTCTAGCTTCCCGCCTTGGCCAGCTCGCCGAGCTTGGCGAAGCAGGTCTCCAGGGATTCGTTGTCGCCCACGTACTGCTGCAGGAAGGCGTTGATGGGCCCGACCATGGCGATGGCGCGGTCCACGTCGGCGCTGGCGCCCTTCTGGTACGCGCCGATGTTCACCATGTCCTCCACGCGCTTGTACGTGCTCATGAGCCGCAGCACCGTGCGCCCGGCTTCGATGTCCGGTCGCGCGACGACCTCGCTGCGCAGACGGCTGATGCTCTTCAGCACGTCGATGGCCGGGAAATGCGCCTGGTCCGCCAGCTCGCGCGTGAGCACGATGTGCCCGTCCAGGATGGAGCGCACCGCGTCGGCGATGGGCTCGGTGAAGTCGTCGCCGTCCACCAGGACCGTGTAGATGCCGGTGATGGAGCCCGTTGCGCTTTTGCCCGCGCGCTCCAGGAGCTGCGGCAGCAGCGCGAAGACGCTCGGCGTGTAGCCGCCGCGCGTGGGCGGCTCGCCCGCGGCGAGGCCCACCTCGCGCCCGGCCATGGCGAAGCGCGTCACGGAGTCCATCATGAGCAGCACGTCGAGGCCCTGGTCGCGGTAGTACTCGGCCACGGCCGTGGCGGCGAAGGCCGCGCGCATGCGCATGAGCGGGCTCTTGTCGCTGGTCTCCACGATGACCACGCTGCGGGCCATGCCCTCCGGCCCCAGGTCGCGTTCAATGAATTCCACCACCTCGCGGCCGCGCTCGCCCACCAGGCCGATGACGTTGATGTCGGCCTTGGTGTAGCGCGCGATCATGCCCATGAGCGTGCTCTTGCCCACGCCGGAGCCGGCCATGATGCCCACGCGCTGGCCCTTGGCCAGGGTGAGCAGGCCGTTGATGGCGCGCACGCCGACATCCAGCGGCTGGTCGATGCGCGGGCGCTCCATGGGGTTCGGCGGGGTGCGGTAGAGCGGGACATGGGATTCGGGCGCGATCATGCCCTTGCCGTCGATGGGCTGGCCGAAGGAGTCCAGCGTGCGGCCCAAAAGGCCCGGTCCGACGGGAAAATTCGGTGGCGAGGAGGAGTTCTTGATGAGGCTGCCGGGCCGGATGCCGCGCATGTCGCCATAGGGCATGAACAGGCAGGAGCCTTCCTTGAAGCCGACCACCTCGGCCGGGATGGGCGTGGAGTCGCGGTCCACGGGCAGCAGGTGGCACACGGAGCCCAGGGGCGGGCGGATGCCCTGGCCCTCGGCGATGAGGCCCACGACCCGGGTGACCTTGCCAAAGGTTTGACAGAGGCTCAGGTCGTCAATGGCCCGGGCAAGTCCCTCAGGTCCTATCGCCACTGCGCTCCTCGCTCGCTTCGCTCAAGTCCTCGGGCAGGCTCAGCTGCTCCAGGTACGGGTCGAGCAGGGCCAGGCGGTTGCCGATGGCGTTGTCCGCCAGCATCTCCGGGGTCTCCAGCACCACGCCGCCCTGGGCGAGGGCGGCCTCGGCGCTGAGCTTCCACTGGCCCAGGTCCGGGCGCTCGATCTGGATCTGGTCCAAAAGGGTCTTCGCCAGCTCAAAATCCTGTGGCGCAACCTTGAGGGTGAACTCGCGGTGGCTGTCGAGCTGGCCGCAGGCCTCGTCCATGAGCCGCCCCAGGATCTCGGCGCGCCGGGCGTCCAGCTCCACGCTCAGGGCCTTGCGGATGAAGGTCTTGGCCAGGGTGGCGAAATCGTGGCGGCGCGCCTGCCAGACCTCGCGCCCCAGGCCCTGGATGTCCGTCAAAAGCGTGGCCATGCCCTGCACGTGGGCCGTCACCTCGCCGTCCAGACGGACCTGGGCCTCGGCCTCGGCTTCGGCCCTGGCCTCGGCCACGGCCTGCGCCACCTCGGCTTTCGCCTGGTCGCGGATGGCCTGGGCCTCCACAGAAGCCTTGGCGATGGCCTGGGTGACGATCTCCTTGGCCAGGTCCTCCGCCTTCCGCTTGCAGCGGGTGAGGTACTCGGCCTGGGTGGCTTCGTCCCACACGGGCTTGTGGCGCTTGCCCTCGATCTCCTGGATGGTGACGAAGCCCGCGCCGGGCGTGTCGCAGCCCATGAGCACGCGGCCGGAATAGCGCGGCGTGCAGGTGTTGGCGTCAGATGAATTCATCGCCGCCGCCTCTGCTGATGGCTATGCGGCCCTCGCCTTCGAGGCGGCGGACCGTCTTGACGATATTCTGCTGGGCGCCCTCCACCTCGGAGAGCTTCACCGGGCCCATGATCTCCAGATCCTCGCGGATCATGTTCGCGGCGCGCTCGGACAGGTTCTTCAGGAACTTGTCCTTCAGGTCGTCGCTGGCGCCCTTGAGCGCCTTGGTCAGCTCCTCGTTGGAGATGTCCTTCAAAAGTTCGCGGATGCTGCGGTCGTCCAGGGCCTTGATGTCCTCGAACACGAACATGAGGTTGCGGATGTCGTCGGCCATCTGCTGGGATTCCTCTTCGATCTCGGAGAGGACCTCCTCCTCGGTGGCGCGGTCGACCGCGTTCAGGATCTCGGCCACGGAGTTGATGCCGCCGACCTTCTTGCCTTCCTTGCCGCCCATGGCGATGAGCTGGCTCTGGAGCACCTTGTCCACCTCGTGGAGCATCTCCTCGGCCACGGCCTCCAGCTTGGCCAGGCGCATGAGCACCTCGGCGCGCACGCCGGAAGGCAGGTTGGACAGAAGCTCCGCGGCCTGGTCCGGGTGCAGGTGGCCCAGGATGAGGGCCAGGGTCTGCGGGTGTTCGTTGCGCAGGATCTGGGCCAGGATGCGCGGGCTGACGTTCGAAAGCTCCTGGAAGGGCGTGGGGCCGGTGTCGATTTCCAGCGTGTCCAGGATGTACTTGGCGGTTTCGCTGTCGAGCGCCTTGGTCAACATGCGCTTCACCTGTTCCGCGCCGCCGGTGAGAGTCTCCACGCCGTAGGTTATGGCGTCGTTGAACTCCTTGAGCACGTCAAGCACTTCCTCGCGGGTCACGGATTCCATGTCCAGCATGGCCTTGGACACGGCGGCGATTTCCTGCCGCTCCATGCGCTTGAAGGCTTCGCTCGTAAACTTCTCGCCCAGGGCGAGCATGATGATGGCGGTTTTCTGAGGACCGGTGAAGCTGGCCACGTGTTATGCCTCCTGTCTGGCCCACGACTTGAGCAGTCGGATGGCTTGGTCCATGTTCTGTTCCGTGAGCTGCATGGCCTGGGCTTTGGTGAGCTCCATGCGGCGCGCCGTGTCCAGCGCCTCTTCGGGGATCTCGATGGCCTCCTCGATGGCCAAGCGTTCCTCTGTGCCCGGTAAACTCGCCACTTCCTCAACCTCCTGCTCGGCAACCTTGGGCCGGATAAGGGCCATGACCACGGGACGGACCACCAGAACCAGGAAGAGGAAGATGAGGAATCCGGTCAAAAGCGGCTTGCCGAGCTTGCCGCCCAGATCGATAAAGTTCTTCACCAGCGACGGGGCTTCGCTCATCTCCGAGGTGCCGAAGGCGATGGAGGAGACCTCAATGCTGTCGCCGCGGGTCTGGTCAAAACCGACCGCGCTGGAGACCAGGCTCTTGATGCGGGCCATCTCCTCCGCGGTGCGCGGCACATAGACCATATTGCCGGTCTTGGCGTCCTTTGTGTACGTGCCATCCACGATAACCGCAACACCCAGCCGCTTCAATTCCCCCACCGGGGAGACGATCTGCTGTTCTTCCTTGTTGATTTCGTAGTTGGTGGTGCGCGTCTCCCGGCTGGAGTCCTGGGTGCTCTGCGTGCCCTGGAAGCCGTCGCCGCGGAAGTTGGCCTCGGGCACGGCGCCGTCAAGGGCGGCGCGGCCCTTGACCGTCTCCTCGCTTCTGGTCTCGCTGCGGACCACCTGGCTGTCGGGATTGTACAGCTCCTTCTTGATGGTCTTGTGGCTGAAGTCGAGGTCGGTGTTGACCCGGGCGATGATCTTCTGCGCGCCGACGATCGGGGCGAGCAGCTCCTCGATGCGGCGCTCGACCTTGCGCTCCATCTGGGACTTGAACTCAAGCTCCGTGGTGTTCATGCCCTCGGTGTCCTCGTCCGCGGGCTGGTAGAGCGGCTGGCCGTTCTGGTCGGTGACGGTGATGCGCTTCTTGTCCAGGCCCTCGACGGCCATGGTCACCAAATTGACGATGCCCTGGACCTCCTTGGGGCTCAGCTTGGCGTCCTTCTCCTTCATCTGGATGACGACGGCGGCGGAGGGCTGGGTCTGCTCCTCGATGAACAGGCTCTTCTTGGGCACCACCAGGTGCACGCGCGCGCTCTCGATCTTCGGGAACTCCGAGATGGTGCGGGCCAGTTCGCCCTGCAGCGCGCGCTGGTAGTTGATGTGCTGTACGAAGTCGGTCTGGCCGATCTTGACCTCGTCGAAAATTTCAAAGCCGATGCCCTGGCCGTGGAGGTTGCCTTCGCTCGCGACCTTCAGGCGCAGCTCGTACACCTTGTCCGCGCGCACCAGGATCGTCTGGCCGTTGTCCGCCAGCTGGAAGGGCTCCTTACTGGCCTTCAGCATGTTGACGACCTTGGCTTCGTCCTCGGTGGAGAGCTTGGTGTAGAGCACCCGGTACTCGGGCTTGTTCATGTAGATGATGCCCGCTACGAACACCGCCGTCAAAAGGGCGGCCAGGCCACCGATGAGCATCTGCTGCGAGATGCTGCGCGCGCCCCAGAGGGCCTTGGCCTTGTTGAGAAATTCGGCGATTTGTGGAGGCATGCTCTTTCTCCTGTGCTCTTATGCGGCCGGGCCTAGAACTGCATCTTGGTAAGTTCCTGGTAGCCCGCCAGGATCTTGCTGCGCACGGCGCTGGTCATGCTCATGGTGAGCCCGGCCTTCTGCAGGGTGATCATGAGCTCGTGGACGTTGGTGTCCTTGCCGGTGGCGAAGGACTCGACCATGCTCGCCCGCTGGTTTTGCAGGTCGTCGACCTTCTGCAGGCTGTTCTCGAGGGTGGAGGTGAAGCTCTGGGTGGGCGCCCCTTCCGGCTTGAAGCTGCCCATGTTCTTCTGGAGGCCCTGCTGGGCCTTCAGCGCGTTCTGGTAGGCCTGCATGGCGACGGACTTGACAATCATGGCGAATCTCCTGGCGTTGCGCCGTTAGCGGGCGATCTGGATGGCCTTGTTGAACATGGCCTTGGTGTCCTGGATGGCCTGGACGTTGGCCTCGTAGGACCGCATCGTGGTGATCATGTTGGCCATCTCCTCGACCACGTTGATGTCCGGGTAGGAGACGTAGCCGTCCTTGTCCGCGTCGGGGTGCCCAGGCTCGAACACGCGCTTCATGGGGCGCTTGTCGTTGACGATGCCGCGCACCGTCACGCCTGCGAGTTCGCGGTCCTCCGCGTTCTGCATGGCCTTGTCGAAGGGGTTGAACACCGGCGTGGCGGCAAAGGCCACGCTCTTGCGGTGGTAGGGCCCGCCCTCCGCGGTCCTGGTCGTCTTCACGTTGGCCAGGTTCATGGAGATGACGTTCATGTACGTCCGCTGCGCCTTCAATCCGCTGGCGCTTATGTCCAGCGCGCTCATGAAGTCCATTACTTGCCTCCTTCCTGAATAACGGTCTGCAGTCCGGCGAAGTCTTTGGCCTCGATGTCGGACAGAGCGTTGTACATCAATGTGTTCTTGGCCATGGTCGACATTTCCTTGTCCAGGTCCACGGAGTCGTTGCCATAGATCATGCGCGGCTTGAACTCCGTCGCCCCTTTGCCCTGGAAGCCGTCGACGTCGAAGGTCGTGGGCAGGTGGCGCGGGTCCGTGCGGGCCATCTGGCCCTTTCCGTCCTGGTTCATGGCGTCCTGGAGCTCGTCCTCGAAGGCTAGACTGCGCGCCTTGTAGTTGGGCGTGCTGATGTTGGCGATATTGGCCATGACGACATTTTGACGTTGCAGACGCAGGTCCAAGACCTTTGCCACGACGTTGAGATGCTCTTCGAAAAGCCCTCTCATGCCTTGATCCTCCTGGGCTTCCGCCCTGTTCGCCCTGGTGCTCCGCCTGGTGGGCGGCCCTTCGGCTTTGCGGGGTCTAAGCAAAGGCTGTTCCAACTATGCAATACACTAAAATATAATAATAAAATTTTATCCGCCGAGCGCAGGAGGCGTCGGGAGCCAAAAAATGGCGCGGGGCGAAGGGGGAGGGCGGACGTGCGGCGAAAGGGGGCCAAATTTCCCTTGGCACGCATGATGCAAAGTGCGGACAGGCTCCCAGGAGCCACGCAACTTTTGCCGCCCGCACGGAGAAACGCGGGCACGCCAGGGAAAAACGGAGGGGAACCATGAGTCATCTGGATTACGAGATCAACAAGGAACTGGGCGAGTGCTACCTGTTCATGGGTGAGCTCGACAAGGCCGAGGACTACTACAAGAAGGCCGCGTCCTCGAACGGCATCCACCCGGACCCGTATCTGGGCCTGGCCACCATCGCCGTGCAGCGCGGCGACCTGGACGGCGCGCTGGCGCTGTATTCCCAGGCCCACGACATCGACGCCACCGACAAAACTTTCGCCGGCATCGGCCTGGTCAAGATGGAGCAGGGCGCGAAGGCGGAAGCCCTTGAGCTGTTCCTCGCCGCCTTGGCCAAGAACCCGGAAAACATGGTCGCGCTGTTGAGCGTCATCCGTCTCGGGCACGAGCTGGAACAGCTTCCGCGCATCATGCCGGCCCTGGAGAACTACCTTTCCATCAATCCGGGCAAGAGCGAGGTCCGCTACTCCCTGGCCGGCTGCATGGTCTGTCTCGACCGCAAGGAAGAGGCCCAGGCCCAGCTGGAGCAGATCGTGGCCAACGATCCCGCCTTCGCGCCCGCGAGCGAGCTGCTGGCCCAGCTCGACGACTAACCGACGGTCTCCCCTCCCCAATGGCTCCCTGTCTCTGCCCGGTCGGTCGGGCGGGGACAGGGATCCGCATACGCGGGGCCCGCGCGGGACTGGTGAACACCGGCCCGGCTTGCCTTGCGGCGCGTCTTCTGGCACAACCTCTTAAAACAGAGAGAGGGTGTGCATGGACTTTCTTCCTATCCGGCGGGCAATCCTGTCCGTTACCGACAAGTCGGGCCTGGCTGATTTCGCTTCCTTCCTTACCGCTCGCGGCGTGGAGCTCGTCTCCACCGGCGGCACCCACAAGAAGCTTGTGGCCGCTGGGCTCAAGGTCTTGAGCGTGAGCGACGTCACCGGCTTTCCCGAGATCATGGGCGGCCGGGTCAAAACGCTGCATCCGCGCATCCACGCGGGCATCCTGGCCGACAAGGACAACGCGGGCCACATGCTGACGCTGGAGGAGCTGCGCATCCAGCCCTTCGACATGGTCTGCGTGAACCTGTACAATTTTGCGGACGCCGCGGCCAAGGGCCTGGACCTGCGCGCCGCCGTGGAAGAAATCGACATCGGCGGGCCGTGCATGCTGCGCGCCGCGGCCAAGAACTTCCACACCATGCTCGTGGTGCCCGATCCCAGCTACTACCCGCGCATCGAGGCCGACCTCTCCGCCCATCCCGAGGGCGTTTCCCTGGCCCTGCGGCGCGAGCTGGCGGCGGAGACCTTCCGCCGCGTTTCCGCCTACGACGACATGATCGCCAAATATCTGGCGAGCGCGCCCCTGTAATAAGCCGGGAGGCTTTCCACCATCGCCCAGAAACCGCAAGGCAACATCCAGGGCCTCAAGCCCAACCAGATTCAGCGTCTCTCCCGCCTGACCACCCGCCGGTTCCCCCCGGCGGGTGGCGGCTACACCACGGACCAGGCGCGCGAGCTCGCCCTGCTCTCCCGCGACGTGGGCCGCCAGCTCGGCCTGCTCATCGACCGCCAGGGCCGCGTGGAAATGCTCATCGTGGGCGACCCCTCGGCCATCTACATCCCGGAGCTGCCGCGCGCGCGCCTGGGCGAAAAGCGCCTGCGCGGCCTGCGCCTGCTGCACACACACCTTTCCGGCGAGCCTCTGACCCAGGAGGACCTGACGGACATGGTGGCCCTGCGCCTGGACAGCGTTTGCGCGCTCACCGTGGGCGACTTCGGCGAGCCGGAGCGGATGCATCTGGCCCACGTGGTGCCCGTGAGCGAGCTGGCCGGGTCGGACGCCAAGCCCTACGACGTTTTGCCGCCCGTGCGCTGGGACAAAAGCGCGGTGGACCACGCCGCGCTGGTGCAGGCCCTGGAGGACGAGTTCGCCCGGCAGGAGCGCGCCACCAAGGCCGACGAGGGCCGCGAGCGCGCCCTCTTGGTCAGCGTGTCCTCCGCGCCCAGGATCGTGCAGGAGCGGAGCCTGGACGAGCTGACGGAGCTTGCGCGCACCGCCGGTCTGGCCGCGCCCGCGCGCATGATCCAGCGCGTGCCCAAGGGCGACTCCCGGCACATTCTTGGCAAGGGCAAATTGCAGGAGCTGGAGGTTCTCTGCCTGCAGACGGGCGCGCAGATCGTCATTTTCGACCAGGACCTTTCGCCCTCGCAGCTGCGCAACCTGGCCGAGACCACGGAGCGCCGCGTGCTCGACCGCACCCAGCTCATCCTGGACATCTTCGCCCACCGGGCCACCAGCCGCGCGGGCAAGCTGCAGGTGGAGCTGGCCCAGCTCAAGTACACGCTGCCCCGGCTCGTGGGCAAAACCCCGGCCATGTCGCGCCTCATGGGCGGCATCGGCGGGCGCGGGCCCGGCGAGACCAAGCTGGAGATCGACCGCCGCCGCGTGCGCGAGCGCATCACCAGGGTCCGCAAGGACCTGGAGGAGGTGCGCCGACAGCGCAGCGGCACGCGCGACCGCCGCGCCAAGGCGGGCGCTCCGGTCATCGCGCTTGTGGGCTACACCAACGCGGGCAAGTCCACGCTTTTGAACACCCTCACCGGAAGCCGGGTGCTGGCCGAGAACAAGCTCTTCGCCACCCTGGACCCCACCAGTCGGCGCATCCGCTTCCCGCGCGAACGCGAGGTCATCCTGACCGACACGGTCGGCTTCATCCGCCGCCTGCCGCCGGACCTGAAGGAGGCCTTCCGCGCCACCCTGGAGGAGCTGGAGTCCGCCGACGTGCTGGTGCACGTGGCCGACGCCTCGCACCCGGAGGCCGAGGAGCAGATCGAGGCCGTGGAGTCGATTTTGCGGGAGATGGAGCTTGCCGAGACGCCGCGCATCCTGGCGCTCAACAAGTGGGAGCTGCTTGAGGAAGACCAGCGCGAGGTCATGCGGCGGCTTCACCCCGCGGCCATTCCGGTGACGGCGCTGAAGCGCGCCGGGCTGGTGCCGCTCGTGGCGGCCATCCTCGGGCTCATGCCCACCGCCCCGCTGACCGGGCCTGTCATGCCGGGCCGCGAACCAAGCGGCCAGCCCGAACCGGACTCGATCGAGGACATCGCGAGCTATTGGGACGTGGATATGGGGAGCGACGTGGTGCAGTAAGGGGCGGATGTTTGTTTGCCACCACGCGTTCGCGCCCTTGACATATACCAAGGGTAGGGATATTTCTTCTTCATGGTCAAGGCAAAGAAACCAGCGAAGGCCGCAGCCTCGATGGAAGCCGCTGCCCGGCCCCGCGCCACATGGACCGTGAAGTACACGGAAAGCGCGCAGGCCGGGGCCGAGAACTTGCCGGAGAAATTCCGCGCGATACTGACCGCGCTGGTGTTGGAGATTGAGAAGATGGGCCCGGTGCGGGGCAACTGGCCAAATTACAGCAAACTCGGCCAGGACCGGCACCACTGCCATTTAAAGAAGAAGAGCAAGCCGACCTACGTCGCGGTCTGGGAAGTGCGCGGCAACACCGTCAGGCTTGTGGAGGTGACGTATGCTGGGACGCGCGAGAACGCCCCATACTGACGGAACGGTTGAACTCCGTGTCCGCGTGCGTGCCGACAAGGCCGACGCTGCCCGCAGCGCCCTGGCGGAGTTCATTGTTGAGGAAACGTCTATCCCGTGGCGCGAAGCGATGGGCCTGGATGATGACGAAATCCCCGGCGTCGCGCTCCGTGGCGCGCGCTACAAGGAAGACTTGACCCAGGTCGAGCTTGCGAAGCTCCTGGGGATTTCGCAGCATCACATTTCCGAGATGGAGCATGGCAAGCGCCCCATCAGCAAGGAAATGGCCAAGCGCTTGGGGAAGGTGCTGAACATCGGCTACAAGGTGTTCCTGTAAGCTCAGCGGCGGCGGGCGGTTGTCTCTTTGCCCTGCGCCATGCCGTGAACCTCTTGTTTCGGACTCCTTGAACATCGAATTCGTCAAGCCCACCACAATTTTTGCGAGCGCCGTTGCGCGTCTCTGGCCGCACCAGGGACGCGCACGAGCGTCTGTCTAACGACTCCTTCATCATCCCGCCGGAGCTTCGTTCACGGTGCGACAAATTCGACACGGACGATATCACCGGAATCCACCGGCACGCTGTCCCCGTCATAGCAATGGCCTAGATTCGTGCCTACCGCCCCGCTGACCGGGCCTGTCTGCCGGGCCGCGAACTAAGCGGCCAGCCTGAACCGGACTCGAGCGAGGACATCGCGAGCTATTGGGACGTGGATATGGGCAGCGACGTGGTGCAGTGATGCACTTACGTAATGCTAGTTTTGTCTGTAATAAAACCAAAGCTGCGTTCTACGTCCATCAATTGCAACGCTCTCAACGTGCGGTACAAACTTATACGCGAAAATAGTGGCAAGTTGTCAGACTTTTTCCCGGCATCTTTTTGCGTCACTATAGAAAATATTACTTTATATTTTCCATTATTTAGTTGGTCGGTGTACTTTCCATGTAAACAACAGCCTACCCTATCGAGGATAAGCGATTTAAGTTTTTCTCTGGATTTATCTTCTGTTCTGAGTAGTTCTATTGCATTTATCCCTTGATTGAATAGGTGACTTAGCTGTGCGGATCGTGTCGAAATCTTAACATGGTAAAAACACGAATTTTCTCCTTTAATGCCGTAAAGGTCGCATGGTTCTACCTGGGTTTGCTTTGCTGGATGTATTGACGTTTTGTCTAGGTTTACGATGCTGTTGTCTAGCGCGGGAACTGCTTTGTTGTAGTCTCCTTCGCTGCTGTGCTTATAGTCTGGCAAGGGCAAGGCTTCGCAGAGTGGATCGAGATAGCTTTTTAGCTTTGCGGTGTAGCTGCCTTCAACAGCATACCAGCTCCCCTCGATAAGGTGGTAAGTTCTTGTGTCTTCATGTAGCGTTGTTTCAAATATTATAGAATTGTATATACTATACGCCTTCTTTGCATTCCCGTTGTTGTCAATTAGATTGAGACAATGGGATTTCAAGCAGCTTAAGGCGATGTCGGCTACTTGTTTTTTGTGCTGCTCGATATAGGCGTAATAATTCGAAATATCTGCATCTGGGGTATTTTTACTTTTGCCATAGCCAGAAAATGACACCTCTGTGTGGTCTCTGTACTCTATAATATCTGGGATTGTTAAGGCAACGTCTTGACTCCTTGAGCGGAGCGCGATCAATAGTTTGTCATTCAAATCTTGTATTGTTTTGGGATCGCGAAGGGGAACGATGTTTTGAATGTCTGGAAATGAGCTAAGATAATCTTTTAAATGGTATAATTTTAAGCACAGATGACATAGTTCAGGTAAGTCACTTGGTGGTAGAGATGAAGAAATTCTAAGGCTGCTAGAGCCGGTTACTTGTGTAAATTTTGATTTGAATTCTGTTTTTGTTTTCCCCGTTAAATTTTTAAGTATCGAGATATCACGATCAATATCAAACGCAGTTAAGTCTGATGCTATTGGTAATTGAGTACGCTTGCGACGTGCACCACTTGGGTCAATGGTGTCTGTGCTTTTTAGCATTTTTGAATCTACACTGTTCAGCGTAGCAAGCAACCCAAAATCATATTCATAGCTTTCTTCTTTAAGATGATGGAACCCTGGGCCAAATGAAAGTACAAAAATGCGATTGTCGCATGGCAAAAATATCAGTGCACCCTGAAGACTTTGCTTAAGGTTTGCCTGAATTCCAAAGTGTTCTTTCCACCACGGCTGGCTGGAGTGAGGGGTTAGTAAAAATAAGGTCGCTTCAGTAGGCAGCTTAAAGCCATTTTCTTCTTTCAGCTTGCTTGGGTCCTTAATTGCGTTCTGGGAATCAAAACCTGTTTTGAGCAAGAAAATTGAGTAAGCCCTAGATTTCACCATTTCTCCACCTCAAGCAATTTTATGGGTGAATTATGACTGTATATAGGGCGCTGGTATCATCCTCGAAGCTTAAAGTCGATATGTACGGTTTGGATATTAGTAGCGTGCCTCTACGCCCCTGCCGCACCCTTGCACTTCTTGCCCTTCAGCCAGGGCATCTCTTCCCCACGGTCCAGGCGCAGGATGTTCTCGCGGTGCCGCCAGAACAGAAAGAGCATCACGCCGAGCGCCAGCGGGACCAGGCCCCAGTTGCCGGTGAGCAGGCAGAACACGGGCAGCGCCAGGGCCAGCGTCAGCGAGCCCATGCTCACGTAGCCGGACAGCCAGATCATCAAGAGGCAGCAAGTGGCGGCGAGGATGAGCGCCACCGGGGCCAGGGCCAAAAATACCCCCACCGTGGTGGCCACGGCCTTGCCGCCGCGAAAGTTCAGAAGCGGCGAGTAGGCGTGCCCCAAAATGGCCGCCGCGCCGATGAGCGAGAGCGCCAACCAGCCGGTATCCGCCGGGGCCAGCAGCACGGGGACGAAGCCCTTGAAGAGGTCAAGCACCAGGGTCAGCACGCCCCAGGGCGCGCCGCACAGCCGGGCCACGTTGGTCGCGCCCACGTTCTTGCTGCCCGCCTTGCGCGGGTCGATGCCCTTGACGAGGCGCGCCACATAGAGGCCGAAGGGCACCATGCCCAGGCCGAAAGCCATCAGAAAAAGCGCAAACGCGATCATGAACGCTCCTTGCCGCGCGGGTGCGCGGGTGCCGTCCTTGTACATCCTTCACGCCGTGATGCAAAGCCCCGATGGGCGGGCAATTCCCAGGGTTTCGCGGGGGCTCCGGCCTTGTGCGGCGCGCGGGGAAGGTGTATGCTCCAGCAATCCTGTTTGAGATGGAGGCGATCATGGCCGAGAACAAAACCTGCGGCTGCGGCGAGCACCTTATGGGCTTGCCGGACATAGATTTTTCCACCTTCGTGCTGTCCTTGTCCTCCTCGGCCATGGTGAACCTGGGCGAGGCCCCGGACCCCAGCACCGGCCGGGTGGATTTCCAGCCCCATCTGGCCAAGCAGGTCATCGACATTCTGTCCATGCTCCAGCAAAAGACCAAGAACGGCCTGGACGAGGAAGAGCAGAAGCTTTTGTGCGAGATGCTCTACACCCTGCGCATGAAATACGTCGACAAGGTCGAGTAGGCCATGGCGCAGAGAATCCCTGTCGGCCTCGTCGGCGTCACCGGCTACACGGGCATGGAGCTCACGCGCGTCTTGGCCGGGCATCCCGGCCTTGAGCTGGTGCGCGCCACCTCGCGCTCCGAGGCGGGCAAGCCCCTGGCCGCGCTCTATCCCTTCCTGGCCGGTCCCGGCGACCTGGGCAAAATGGGCGCGCTCACCGTGACCATGCCCGATCCCGTGGACCTGGCGGCGGCGTGCAAGCTGGTGTTTCTGGCCGTGCCGCACAAGACCGCCCAGGAGATCGCGGCCGCGCTCATCGAGAAGGGCGTGAAGGTGGTGGACCTCTCGGCGGACTTCCGCCTGCGCGACAAGGCCACGTACGAGAAGTGGTACGCCACGCCGCACACCCAGCCGAAGCTCCTGGCCGAGGCCGTGTACGGCCTGCCGGAGATCTATCGCGACAAGATGCGCGGGGCCCGGCTCATCGCCAACCCCGGCTGCTACCCCACCTCGGCGATCCTGGGCCTGCTGCCCGCGCTGGAGGCGGGCCTCGTGCACACGGACGACCTCGTCGTCGACTCCAAGAGCGGCGCCACGGGCGCGGGCAGAAAAGCCACCGTGGGCACGCTCTTCTGCGAGGTGCAGGACACCTTCAAGGCCTACAACCTGACGCGGCACCGCCACACGCCGGAGATCGAGCAGGAGGTTTCGCTCCTGGCCGGGGAGAGCGTGGCGCTGTCTTTCAACACGCACCTCTTGCCCATCAACCGGGGCATCCTGTCCACCATCTACACGCGGCTGGTGAAGCCCCTGAGCCTGGTCGAGGCGCACGCGCTGTACGCCGCGCGCTACAAAGACGAGCCGCTCGTGCGCGTGCTGCCCCTGGGCACCCTGCCGGAGACGCGCTTCGTGCGCGGCACCATGTTCTGCGACGTGGGGCTCGCCGTGGACGAGCGCATCGGCCGGCTCATCATCGTCACGGCCATCGACAACCTCTGCCGGGGCGCTTCGGGCCAGGCGGTGCTGGGCGCGAACCTCATGCTCGGCCTGCCGGAGACCGGGGGCCTGCCGCTGGCTCCGCTCATGCCGTAGGCCGCCGCGCGCCGCACTCACGGAATGCAAAACGCCGGGCCGCATCGCGCAGCCCGGCGTTTTTTTGCGCCAGCCTTGGTCCAAGGGGCGCTGCCCGCCCGGCCTATTCCCCCAGCCCCAGGCCCAGGCCTGGCTGCATGACCTGCCCGGTGAGCGGGGTGTCGTAGCCGCCAAGCTTGCGCATGCGCTCCTGGAAGCCCTCCTGGCCGATGATCTCGCGCAGGGTCTTGATGCGCGGGTCGGCAAGGAAGGCCGTGGGCAGGATGAGGTCGTAGCGCTCGCGCGCCAGGGGCACGAAGTCGAGCCCCATGGCCTTGGCCGCCGCGAAAATCCCCAGGCCGCAATCCGCCGCGCCGGTGAGCACGTTCACGGCCACGGCCATGTGCGTGAACTCGTCCCGGTCGTAGCCCTGCACGTCGGCGGGCGCTATGCCCGCCTGGGCCAGATGGTGGTCCAGCAGGATGCGCGTGCCCGCGCCGCGCTGGCGGTTGATGAAGCGGACGTCCGGGCGCGCCAGATCGGCCACGCCCGCGATGTTCTTGGGGTTGCCCTTGCGCACGATGAGCCCCTGGTGGCGGATGGCCAGGTTGATGACCGTGAGGTCCAGACCCGGCAGGTGCCGCTGCAAAAACGGAAAGTTGAAGTCGCCGCTCACGGGGTCGAAGAGGTGGCAGCCCGCAAACAGCGCCGCGCCGTGCTTGAGCGCCGTGAGGCCGCCCATGCTGCCCACGTGGCTGGAGACGAGCGACAGCGGCTCGCCCAGGCCCATGAACTCGTTCGCCAGCAGGTCCAGGATGTTGTCGTGGCTGCCGATGTGCATGAGCACGCTTTCCAGCGCGGCCAGGGGCACGAACAGCTCGGCCTCGATCCGGGCGTCCTGGGCCAGGCCCTCGCTCTGGGCCGGGATGCGCGTGACGGCCTGGGCCTTGGTGAGGCTCGTGATGAGCCCGGCCCCGCGCGCCAGGGGCGCGGCCACGAAGCCCTCGCCCACCTTGCCCACGGCCAGGCGGACGATCTCCTCCAGCCCGGGCCGGCTCGGGATCTTGCGCGCCAGCCGGGCGGTGATGCGCTGCCGCTCCTGCGGCATCTGGCGCGTAAGCCAGCGCGCGATGGGCGCCAGCACATCCTCAAGGCAGACCACGGCGCTGACCGGATAGCCCGGCGCACCCACCAGCAGGCGGCCCTCGAACAGCCCGCGCGTGACGCCAAGGAGCGTGGGTTTGCCGGGCATGACGGAGATGCCGTGGCAGAGGATCTCGCCGAGGCTCTCGAAGACGGTGTGCGTGAAGTCCTTGCTGCCAGCCGAGGAGCCCGCGCCCACCACGACCACGTGCGCGCCTTCGGCCAGGGCGCTGGCCACCGCGGCCTTGAGGGCCTCGGGCCGGTCGGGCACGGGGGCCGTCCAGGTGGGCGCGGCGCCCCAGGAGGAGGCGATGGCGCGGAACACCTGGGAATTGGATTCGATGATCTGGCCGGGGGCCGGGGTGGGGCGGTCGAGAAAGTCCAGCACCTCGTCGCCGGTGGGGATGAAGGTCAGGCGCACGCGCTCCCAGACACTCACCTCGAAGATGCCCGCGGAGAGCAGCGCGCCCAGGTCGTAGGCGGTGAGGGTGTGGTTCTGCGGCAGCAAAAGCTCCGAGGCCACGATGTCCTCGCCGATGCGGCGCACGTTCTGCCAGGGGAAGGCCGGAGCCTCGATGCACACCACCGTGTCGCTCTGGGTATGCACGTGCTCGATCATGACCACGGCGTCCAGGCCGTCGGGCAGGGGATGCCCGGTGTTCACGGGCACATAGTTCTGGCCTTTGACCAGCCGCAGCGGGTTGCTCTCGTGTGCGGCGAAGGTGGTGGCGGAGGCGACGGCGATGCCGTCCATGGCCGCGGTGTGGTAGGTGGGCGAGGAGCAGCGCGCGAAGATGGGCGCGCTGGTGACGCGGCCCAGGGCCTCATGCGCGGCGACGGTCTCGGGCTTGATGAGGCTGGCGCGTTCCAGGGCGGCCTTGGCGAGGCGCACGGCCTCCGCCGGCTCTATGGTGGAGAGAAAGATGTTGCGCTCGGCCATGATTCCTCCGGGTGGACTATATCACAGTAAACACAAAAATGCTCCAGAGGGGGGGAGGTGTCAAGGCCGCCCAACGGTTATGAGCTCTTGGAACGCTCCTTGACCTTGCTTTTCGCCTTGGCCGCGGGCTTGCCCTTGCCCGCCTTTTTGGGGGCGGGCTTCTTGGCCGTGGTCTTCTTGGCGGCGGGCTTGGCCGGGGTCTTGGCGGGCGGCGTTTTGGCTTCCGGCGCTTGGGCCACGGCGGTTTTTGTGCCCCTGGGCGCGGAGTGGTAGGTGCCCGGGTCGATGTGGCGCTGGTAGAGGTTCACGGCGCGGTTGTGCTCCTCCAGCGTGCGGCTGAACGCGTGGGTGCCGTCGCCCTTGGCCACGAAGAAGATGTAGTCGTTCTCCTCCGGGGTCATGGCGGCCAGGAGGGAGGCCAGGCCCGGCGAGCAGATGGGGCCGGGCGGCAGGCCCGCGTGGGCATAGGTGTTGTAGGGGTTGGCCGCGTCTTCCAGGTCGGCGCGCTTGAGGTTGCCGTCGAAGTCCGGGCCGAGGCCGTAGATGGTGGTGGGGTCGCACTGCAGGCGCATGCCCAGGCGCAGGCGGTTCATGAAGACCCCGGCGATGCGCGGGCGCTCCTCGGGGGTGCCGGTCTCCCGCTCCACCAGGGAGGCCAGGGTGACGATGCGCAGCAGCTCCGGGCCGGGCGGCGGCCCCTGCGGCCACAGCTTCTTCGCCACGTGGTCGAACTCGCGCAGCATGGCCTCCACCACGGTGACGCCGCCTCCGGACAGGGTGCGCGGCAGCTGGTAGGTCTCGGGGAAGAGGAAGCCCTCGGCGCTGGCGGTGGGCACGCCGTATTTCTCAAGCAGGGTGGCGTTCGTCATGGCCTGTTCGAACTCGGCCCGGGTGGCCAGGCGCTCGGTCTCGAAAAGTTTGGCCGCGGCCCACCAGGACAGGCCTTCGCGCACCACCACGTGGTGCTGGATGCCGTTCGTGGTGGTGATGACGCGCAGGATCTCCCGCGGGGTCCAGCCGGAGTTGAGCTGAAATTCGCCCGCCTTGGCCAGGGCCGTGTGGCCGCGCAGCCTGGCGAGCAGGGTGAAGGCCTGGGCGTTTCTGATGAGTCCGTCGGCCTCCAGTTCGCGGGCGATGGCGGGCATGGCCAGGCCGGGGCGGATGAGCACGACGATGTCACGGCCGGGCGTTTCCAGCGGGCCGAGGAGGAACACGAGCGCACCGGCACAGGCCGCCGCCGTGGCGACAAGGCCGGCCAGAACCCAAAAAAAGGTTCTCACGCGGGATTTTGGCCGATCCAGGTCTCCAGGATCTGCACCGCCGCCTGGCTGTCCAGTCGGCTTTTCATCTTCCGGCTGCACAGACCGGCCTCCTTGAGTTGGGCTTGCGCCGCGGCGGAACTGAGCCGCTCGTCCATGAGATGCACGGGCGCGGTGATGCGCCTGGCCAGGCTCTCGGCAAAATTCCGGGCCTGGCGGGTGGTGAGGGAGTCCTCGCCGTCCAGTGTCAGGGGCAGGCCAACCACCACGGCCTCGACGCCCTCGGCCTCGACGAGCGCCGCAAGCGCCGCGAACAACGCGTCGCGGGTGGTGCGCTTGAGGGCGGGACGCGCAAAGGCCATGCGCCCCTCGGGGTCCGTCATGGCCAGGCCGATCCGCACCTGACCGTAATCGATGCCAAGCACGCGCATGGTGGTGTCCTTTTGCCCGCGCGGCGCGCCCGAAGGCCGCCCAGAGCGGAGCGGGCGGAGTGTGGGCCAAAGGCCGGGCCGGTGTCAAGGGTGGAGAAGGCTTCCGGCCGCGCCTGGCCGCACCCGGTCGCGACCCTTTGCCAGCCGGGGCGTCATCTGCTAGGGTCGGAGGAGAAAATGAGGAGAGGCGCGAGCATGCACCTGACTGTCCTGCCCCGAAGGCCCGGCGAGGCCGCCGGGCTTCCCGCAAGTCCTCCCCCCAGCCCGCGCAAGCCCTGGCTGGCCGTTCTGCTGTCCCTGCTCTGGCCCGGCCTGGGCCAGGTGTACAATGGCCGCTTCCGCAAGGGGCTGTCGCTTCTGGGCGTGGCGGCGGCCTGGCAGCTCCTCGGCATCGGCGCCGCGGAGACCTTCCGCTGGTGGCTCTCGTCCCTGGCGGGGTACCTGCTCTTCTCGGTGTATGCCGCGTGGCAGGCCCAGCGCATGGCGCGCGGGCTTGCGGAGTTCCGCCCGGGGGTGAACAACACCCTGCCGGTGTACCTCGGGCTCATCGTGGCCATGGCCACGATCTCGGCCGTGGCGGGGCTGGCGGAACACAAGGCCTTCCCCATCTACACCGTGTCCCAGACCTCCATGCGGCCCACCCTGCGCTCCGGCGACTACCTGCGCTGTGAGGCGCTCGGCCCGCGCGACATCATCCGCCGGGGGCAGCTTGTGGTGTTCGAGTACCCCTCCAGGCATTCGCTCATCTTCGTCAAGCGCGTGGTCGGCCTGCCGGGCGAGGTGGTGGAGGTGTCGGACGGGCTGGTCTACGTCAACGGCGATCCCATCGAGGAAGGCTACTACGCCGCGCGCGAGCCGGGGTACAAGAGCCTGGACATGCCGCCCGCGCGCCTGGCTCCGGACGAGTATTACGTCATGGGCGACAACCGCCACGCCTCCTTCGACTCGCGCAGCTTCGGCCCGGTGAACCGGGCGCGGATGCTGGCCACGCCGCTCTACATCATCGCCTCCATCAGCGGCAAGGGCGAGTTCTTCGCGGACCGCATCGGCCTGCCCGCGCGCTGAGCCCGCCCCGCCGGGCCTAGTCCGACGGGCCTAGTTCGCCGAAAAATCCGCCGTCTGGACCTGGGCGCAGGGAGTTCCAGCACCGGAAGGCGGGGTCCTTCTCGAAGGCCACGCGGGCCGCCCGGGGGCCTGCTCCATGGTGCTCTCGGAAACGAAAAAGGCCGGAGCCCTTGCGGACTCCGGCCTCGTTTGAAGCGGGGAATGTGGGGCTTGGGCTAGTACATGCCGCCCATACCACCCATGCCGCCCATGCCGCCGGGCATGGCCGGAGCGGAGCCCTTGGGCTCGGGCTTGTCGGCAATGGCGCACTCGGTGGTGAGCAGCAGGCCGGCCACGGAGGCGGCGTTCTGCAGGGCGATGCGGGTCACCTTCTTGGGATCGATGACGCCGGCCTTGATGAGGTCCTCGTACTGGGCGGTGCCGGCGTTGAAGCCGAAGCCGTCCTTGCCGGCCTTGACCTTCTCGACCACGATGGAGCCTTCAAAGCCCGCGTTGGCGGAGATGGAGCGCAGGGGCACCTCGATGGCGCGGCGGATGATGTCGACGCCGGCCTGTTCGTCGTCGTCCAGCACCTTGACGTCGTCCAGCACCTTCTGGCTGCGCACGAGGGCCACGCCGCCGCCGGGGACGATGCCTTCCTCAACGGCCGCGCGGGTGGCGTTCAGGGCGTCTTCGACGCGGGCCTTCTTCTCCTTCATCTCGGTCTCGGTGGCCGCGCCAACGTGGATGACGGCGACGCCGCCCACGATCTTGGCCAGGCGCTCCTGGAGCTTCTCCTGGTCGTAGCTGGAGGAGCTCTCGGCGATCTCGGCGCGGATCTGCTTCACGCGGGCGGTGATGTCGGCCTTTTTGCCCTTGCCGTCCACGATGGTGCAGGAGTCCTTGTCGATGACGACGCGCTTGGCCTGGCCCAGCTCGTTAACGGTGATGGATTCCAGACGCACGCCCATGTCCTCGGACACGCAGGTGCCGCCGGTGAGGACGGCGATGTCCTGGAGCATGGCCTTGCGGCGGTCGCCGAAGCCGGGGGCCTTCACGGCGGCCACGTTCAGGGTGCCGCGCAGCTTGTTGACCACCAGGGTGGCCAGGGCCTCGCCCTCGATGTCCTCGGAGATGATGATGAGCGGCTTGCTCATCTTGGCCACCTGCTCCAGCACGGGCAGCATGTCCTTCATGGAGGAGATCTTCTTCTCGCAGATGAGGATCAGGGGATCGGCCATCTCGCAGGTCATCTTCTCAGGATTGGTGACGAAGTAGGGGGAGAGGTAGCCGCGGTCGAACTGCATGCCTTCCACGACGTCCAGCATGGTTTCCAGGCCCTTGGCCTCTTCCACCGTGATGACGCCCTCTTTGCCGACCTTGTTCATGGCCTCGGCGATGATGCCGCCGATGGTGGCGTCGTTGTTGGCGGAGATGGTGCCGACCTGGGCGATCTCCTTCTGGTCGCGCGTGGGCTTGGCCATTTTGCCCAGCTCAACGCAGATGGCCTCGACGGCCTTGTCGATGCCGCGCTTGATGGCCATGGGGTTGCGGCCAGCGGCCACGAGCTTCACGCCCTCGGCGAAGATGCCCTGGGCGAGGATGGTGGCGGTGGTGGTGCCGTCGCCGGCGACGTCAGAGGTCTTGGAGGCGACCTCTTTGACCATCTGGGCGCCCATGTTCTCGAACTTGTCCTCCAGCTCGATCTCTTTGGCGACGGTGACGCCGTCCTTGGTGATGAGCGGGGAGCCGAAGCTGCGGTCGATGACCACGTTGCGGCCCTTGGGGCCCAGGGTGACCTTCACGGCATTGGCCAGCTTGTCCACGCCGATCTTCAGTTTTTCGCGCGCCTTGGCGTTGAAGATGATCTCTTTGGACATGGGTGGGACTCCTTGAAATTTATGCCGTCTGGCGTTTTTTTGGGGACGGGCGCGCGCCGAAAATTCCGGGCGCCCGGTGCATACGCGCAAGCCGGGGCGCAAAACGCCCTGGCGCGTGGGTCATCCGCGCTTATTTCTCGACAATGGCGAGGATGTCTTCCTCGCGCAGGACCAAGTGCTCGTCGCCTTCGATCTTGATCTCGGTGCCCGCGTACTTGGTGAACAGCACCACGTCGCCAGCCTTGACGGCCATCTTGACCAGCTTGCCGGACTCGTCCAGCTTGCCGGGGCCGGCGGCGACAACTTTGCCCTTCTGGGGCTTCTCTTTGGCGCTGTCGGGGATGATGATGCCGCCGGCGGTCACTTCCTCGGACTCCAGGCGTTTCACCAGAACACGGTCATTGAGGGGCTTCAACTTCATCTTGGTCGTCCTCCACAGGTGTTGTGTGTGTTTTCCAGGCCGCGGCCCGCGCCGACATCCCAAAACGGGAGCCCGCGAGGGAGGGGCCGCTGCCTCGTTTGCTTGAAAGGCCCCGCGGCAGAGGCGGGGTGGTTGCTGCACCGCTTACATAAACATAAACGGGTCTGTGTCAACATGGGCGGGGGCAAAAAAAGGAAAGGATTCACTTCTTGGCCGGAGGTTGCGCGCCATCGGCGTCCCGCGCCTCTTCCGTCTCTTTCGTCTCGTCCGTCTTTTTCGCCGCATCCGCCCCGTTCAGCGGCGTGCGGCCGTAAAGCTCGCACTGGCCGCGCAGGCTCTCCGCCAGGGCCCGGCCAGTCCCGCACAGGCACAGGCCGTCCTGCGGCGCGCGCCAGGTCCAGTTGCCCTTGCCCTGCGACGGGGTGTTCATGCGCGCCTGCGCCCCCAATTCCAGCAGGTCCTGCGCCGGCAGCACGGCGTGTTGCGCCGGGCTTGCAAGCGCAAGGCGCGTCAGCTCGCGCACGACGTTCTCCTCCGTGACGCGGCGGCCCAGGTAGCGGTTCAGGACCCGGCGCAGAGCGGCGTCGGCCTCCCCGGCGAACCAGCCGCGCGTGGTGTTGTTGTCGTGGGTGCCGGTGTAGACCACGCAGTTGCGCTCGTGGTTGTGGGGCGCGTCCGGGCTGGTCGGGGTATGCGTCCCGAAGGCGAACTGCAAAATCTTCATGCCCGGAAGATCGAAGCGCTCCTTCAGGGCCACCACGTCGTCGGTGATGAGGCCCAGGTCCTCGGCGATGAGCGGCAGCGAGCCGTGCGCGTCCCGCACGGCCGAGAGCAGCGCCCCGCCCGGGGCCGGAACCCAGCGGCCCTTCACCGCGGTCTTTTCAAGCGCGTCGATCTCCCAGTACGCGGCGAAGCCCCGGAAGTGGTCGAGGCGCACCACGTCGAACAGCCCGAAATTGTGCCGGAGGCGGCTGATCCACCAGGCGAAGCCGCTGGCCTCCACGGCCCGCCAGTCGAACACCGGGTTGCCCCAGCGCTGGCCGGTCTTGCTGAAGTAGTCCGGCGGCACGCCGGCCACGAAGAGCGGCTGCCCGGCCTGGTCCAGCTTGAACAGGGCCCGGTTGGTCCAGACGTCGGCGGAGTCGTGGGTCACGTAGATGGGCACGTCGCCCACCAACTCCAGGTCGAGCTTGGCCAGTTCGGCCTTGAGCCGACCCCACTGGCGGAAGAACAGCCACTGGCAGAACTGGTGGAACACGATTTCGCGGCGCAGCTGGGTGCCGTAGCCGCGCAGGGCTTCCTCCCGGCGGTCGCGGATGTCCTCGGGCCAGACGCTCCAGGCCGCGCCGCCGAAGTGGTCCTTGAGCGCCATGAACAGGGAGAAGTCCGGCAGCCAGGCGGCGTTGTCGCCCCGGAAGGCGGCGAAGCCCGGGTCGTCCAGGAGCGCGCCGCCGGTAGCCTGTCCGGTAGCCTGCCCTGTAATCTGTCCCTCGGGCAGCAGGCGGTCGAAGATTTGACGCAGAAGCGCGGCGCGGGCGCGTTCCACGGCTGGAAAGTCCACCTGCTCCAGCACGGGCAGGGCGAAGGCGGAAAGCTCCTGGCGCGAAAGCAGCCCGTCCTCGCAGAGCCGCTCCGGGCTGATGCACAGCGTGTTGCCCGCGAAGGCGGAAAAGCTGGAGTAGGGCGAGCTGCCGAGGCTCGCGGCCGTGGGGCCCAAGGGCAGGATCTGCCACCGGCGCTGCCCGGCCAGGGCCAGGAATTCGGCGAAGCGCAGGGCCTCCGGCCCCAGGTCGCCGATGCCGAAGCCCGAGGGCAGGGAGGTGATGTGCAGGAGCACGCCGCTGGTGCGCCGCTTCTCGGGCATGGAGGGTCTCCTTCTTGCGGGCGTGGCTGGCTGGATTTCTTGGCCCGCGGGTGCTCCCCCAAGCATACCCGTCTTTTCCGCGCGGCGGAAGACCCCGGGCACGGGCGGCGGCGGACGCCGCTGGCACGCATGGTGCATCCATTCATGGCGGCACAGGCCCGCCGCATTGGCGGGAAGCCAAGGAGACAGCCATGCGCAGCCAGAGCAATCCGTTCATGGAATTGGAAAGCAACTACCGGCCGGGGCCGGACCCCCGCCGCCGTGTCGGCGAGGCGCTGGGAACCGGGGGCGCGAGCCTGCATCCGCTGGATTACGAGGATCTGGCGCTCACAACGGCGGGCATGCGGCTTGTGAGCCGGGCCGCCCTGACGGTGCTGCGCCGGTTCTCCAGCGTGGAGGAGGGCGGGGTGCCCCTCGCGCGCGCCCTGGCCTTGTTCCTGGACCACGTGTTCTGGGACGCGAAAACAGGCGGGCTCATCCTCTGCGCGGAGTTCCCGGAGCGCAGCTACTGCCTGTCCATCCCCCACGGGCTGTGGGGGATGAAGACACGTTCGGGCCGGACCCAGTAGGCCGCTACAGCACCACCACGGAGTTGTCCGCCTCCGCATGGGGACTGTACACGTAGCAGTCCGCGTCGGTGTCGTTGATCCACATTCCGGTGTCGGTGACGAAGCGGTACTGGTAGTTCGCCCCGGTGGGCAGCTCGACGCTCAGGCTGAAGCTGCCATTGGCCTTGCGCATGGGCGTGGGCTTCCAGGCGTTGAATTCTCCGGCCAGCAAAAGCTTCTTGGCCCCGCCGGTGATCTCCACGGGCAGCGAGAAAGCCACCTTGCACACGGTCTTGTCCTTGGAAAGCTTCTTGGTCAGCGGCATTTTGGCATCCCCTTTTGGTTTCGGTTCATGCGGCCTGCGACGTGACACTGGGCCTGGAGCTAGACGCGCGCTCCCAGAGACCGGTAAAGTTCGATGTACTGCGCGGCCGACTGCTCCCAGCTGAAATTCTGCGACATGGCCCGGTCCACCATGCCCTTCCAGTAGGTCTTGTCGCTCCTCCACAAATCAAGCGCCTGGCAGATGGCGGCGTAAAAGCCCTCGGCATCCGTCTGGGTGAAGGTGAAGCCCGTGGCGCGGGGGTCCGGATAGGGCACGATGGTGTCCTTGAGACCGCCCACGGCCGTGGCCACCGGCGGGGTGCCGAAGCGCAGCGCGTACATCTGCGTCAGCCCGCAGGGCTCGTAGCGCGAGGGCATGAGGAAGATGTCCGAGCCCGCCTGGATGCGGTGGGCCAGGTCCTCGGAGTAGCCCACCAGCACGCGCAGGCGGTCGTGGTGCTCCTCGGCCAGCGCCTGCAGCTCGGCCTCGTGCTCCAGCTTGCCCTCGCCCAGCACGATGAGCCCCACCTCCTGCTCCATGAGCCGTGGGATGATGTCGATCAAGAGGTCGACGCCTTTCTGGCCCCGGAAGCGGCCGATGAAGCTCAGGACCGGCTTGTCCTCCAGCTGGTCGGGCAGGTGCATCTCCTTCAAAAGCGCGCTCTTGCAGTCCAGCTTGCCCTCGGCGCAGCCGGGCTTGTAGATGCAGGGCAGGTACTTGTCGTCCTGCGGATCCCACACGGAGTAGTCCGCTCCGTTCAGGATGCCGCGCAGCACGCCCCGGCGCTTGGTCAGCATGCCCTCCAGCCCGCAGCCGAACTCCGGCGTCAGGATCTCCTCGGCGTAGGAGGGGCTCACCGTGGTCACGGAGTCGGCGTAGGCGATGCCGGTCTTGAGCAGGTTGAAGTCGCCATAGAACTCGGCCCCGTCCATGTTCCAGGCCTCCGGCGGCAGGCCGGAGTCGAAGAACAGGCGCGAGGCGAAGCGGCCCTGGAAGGCCAGGTTGTGGATGGTGAGGACGGTCTTGGTGTCTTTCCAGAAGGGGTCGGTGCGCCGCCAGAATTGCAGGTAGGCGGGCACGAGCGCGCTCTGCCAGTCGTGGGCGTGGATGACCGCGGGCGCCCAGTCGAGCCGCCGCGCCCATTCGAGCGTGGCGCGGCAAAAAAAATTGAAGCGCTCGCAGTTGTCGAAGTAGTCGCCGGAGTGGGTGTTGTACAGGTTCCGGCGGTCGAAGTACTCGCCCCGGCCCACAAAGTAGATGGGCATGCCGTAGTAGTCGGCCTGGTAGATCTCCGCCGTGATGGGCGCCCAGGGATAGCCCACGGGGCAGCGCTCCGTGAGTAGGCGCAGGCCGAAGCCCGCGGTATTGATGCGGCCATAGAGCGGCGTGACCACGGCGGTGTTCACGCCCATGCGGAAGAGGGTGAGCGGCAATGCGCCCAGGACATCGGCAAGACCGCCGGTCTTGGAGAAGGGGTACATCTCCGAGGTCATGAACAGAACGAGCGGCTTGATGCCCATGCGTTCCCTCGAACATACCGCCCGGATGGATCCGGCGCGGGTCAGCGAAGCTCTTTTTGCGCGTCCCTTACGGACGCAATCGTGTGAGCCCGGCGATGAAGTCTTGCACGATGCGTCCATGGTCAAAGGCCAGGGGCGGCAGGGCGTCCAGGGGGTGGAACACGGCCTTGCCCGCGTCGTCGCCCGCGGCGAGCCGGTCCAGGTCCAGCGCCTGGGCCGTGTAGACCACACTCATGGTGTGGCCACGCGGGTCGCGCTTGGGATCGGAGTAGACGCCCAACAGTCCCGTGAGCACCACGTCAAGCCCGGTTTCCTCCCGGGCCTCGCGCACGGCGGCGGCCTCGCAGGTCTCGCCATAGTCCACGAAGCCTCCCGGAAGCGCCCAGCCCGGAGGCGGGTTCCTGCGCTCCACCAGCACGATGCCCCGGCCAGCCGCGTGGATCACGATGTCCACGGTGGGGGCGGGATTGCGCGGGTGGGAGACTGTGCTCATCGGTGTTTTCCTTTGATAAACGCATGGAGAACCCAGGTGGTGGATGCACTCAGCTTTTCTGAAATAGGACATTTGCGCGCAGGATACAAGCACAAAAGCATGCGCGGTTTGTCAGCTTTTCGCGCGCATGGATTCGTGGAGGACTAAGGAGGGCTCGGGGAAGGGGGGAAACAATGCCGGGGCGTAAAACGAAATCGGCTTCCCGTGGGACCACCCCAGGGAAGCCGGTTTCAACAAAAGAAGGAAGGATGCACAGAGTAGAGCAAGAGCCGGGCCAAAGTTGGCCTGTTTTGAAAAATAAAATTTTATATTAACTAAAACAGTATATTGCGCTTAAGTGGGTTGCCGTTGAGGGGGCCTTTTACGGGCGCGGCGGCCCCAAAACGGTTCAAGAAATTTTACCCGGTTCCCGGATATCCAGCCCCGCGGCCCTTGGGGGGTTCAAGGATTTATACACCGGCGGTCCCGTTCCCTGGGGTGTCGGAGCGCTCACGGCTCGGTCAGGGTGAATATTTCGACCAACGCCCCGGCGGGCACGGCCCCGGCGCGCAGGATGGCCGCGCGGCCCCCGCCCAGGAGGCGGATGAGCGTGGAGGGCGCGCCGCCCGTGGGCCAGGGCGCGGAAATAAGCGCCGCGTCGGCCCCGGCCAGCAGCGCCGGGTCAAGTTGGTCCGGATCGGCCGTGGCGGGCAGCCCGCTCCTGTTGGCGCTGGTGGCCACCAGCGCCGGTCCGGCGCGGCGGCAGAGCAGGCGCGCGGTCTCGTGCGGGCTGACGCGCACGGAGGAGAAGCCCTCGGCGTCGCGCACCTGGCGCGGCAGGTGCGCCTTGGTGCGCACGAGCACGGAGAGCGGGCCGGGCCAGAAATGCTCGGCCAGAAGCAACAGGTCCGGCGGCAGCTCCGCCGCGATGGCGGCCAGGCCGTCCATGTCCGCCACCAGGAGCGGAAAGGGCTTGGCCTCGGGTCGGCCCTTGAGCGCGGCGATGCGTGCGCAGGCGGCCGCCTCGTGGGCCGCGCAGCCCAGGGCGTACAACGTTTCCGTGGGGTAGATGGCCACCCCGCCGCGCAGAAGCGCCGCCGCCGTGGCGTCCAGATCGCTGCCCTGCATCGTGCCCCCCGTGCTTTTCATCCGCCGCCACATGCCCTATAGTAAGGCCCTGCGCCACGCGCGCAACCGTCTCCACCCCTTCGACCAAGCGAGGAAGGATGCCGCATGTTCCTGGCTTCCCGGCCCTGTCCATAGCGCCCCCGGCCCTGGCTGACAAGCTGCGCCCGGTGTTGCCCCAGTGGGCCATGGGCCTTGAGGAGCCTGCTCTGGCGCGTTATCTGGCCCTGACGGCGCTCGGCTCCGGCGACGCGGACCTGGCCGCCAGCGGCGCGGGCCTGGCCTGCTGGTCCTGGCAGCGCGCGCCGCTCGACGCCGCGCGGGCGGAAACGCTGGCCCACGCCCTGCCCGAGACCCCGGTGGCGGACTTCGCCGCCGCGCTGGCCCGCCACTTGTCGCTGCAGCCGGAAGCGGCTGGACTGACAGCCGGATTGGCGGCCGGGCTGGCCGTAGAGATCGCGGAGCTTTTGGCCACGGGCGAAACAGCCTTCCTGGTGCGCGCGCTTCTGCCGCGCCTGCGCGATCCCGCGACGGGCCTGGCCTGGCTGGCCGCGGCCTGGGACGGCCTGCTGCGCCTGGGCAGCGCCGATCTGGCCGAGGCCGCGCTCGCCGCCTGCGCGTGGCCCCAGGTGTTCGCGCCCCTGCGCGCGCGCCTGGCGGCGGAGGCCAGTTTTTTGTACGCCCCTCCGGAGGCCGCCCTGGCCGCGCTGGACGAGCTTGCGGCCTGCGACGGCGCGGGCCTGTTCGCGGCCTTCAGCGCGTACCTGCGCGGCGAGCTCCTGTTGCGCCTGGGCGAGGCGCGGGCGGGGCGCGAAAGCCTGGCCGCGCTCTTTTCCGCCATGCCCTGGCACACGCACCTGGGCCTCAAGCTCCACGACCTGCTGGTTCCGCCGCCCGTGGCGCGGCCGGAGGACAGCGCGCGCGCCACGATCCTCATGTACTCCTGGAACAAGGCCGGGCTCACCCGCCAGACGCTGGAGAGCCTGGCGCGCACGGACTACGGCGACGCGCGCATCCTGGCCCTGGACAACGGTTCGACGGATGGCACGGGCGCGGTCATGCGGGACTGCGCCGGACTGTTCCCGGCGGGACGCCTGCGCGTCATCCGCCTGCCCGTGAACGTGGGCGCGCCCGCCGCGCGCAACTGGCTCATCAGCCAGCCGGAGGTCCAGCAGGCCGAGTTCGCCGTGTTCCTGGACGACGACGTGCTTCTGCCCGGGCGCTGGCTTGGCCGCCTCCTGGGCGCGGCGCTGGCCCGGCCCGAGGTCGGCGCGGCGGGCTGCCGCGTCGTCTCCGCCACGCCGCCGCCCTGCCTGCAATCGGCGGACTACCAGCTCTTCGCGCCGCTGAACGAGGCCCGGACCTTCCGCGAGCTGCCGGAGAACGTCAACGTGTTCGACAACTGCGCGGGCGCGCTGGACTTCGGCCTGTTCACCTACGCCCGGCCCGCCACGCACGTCTCCGGCTGCTGCCACGCCTTGCGCGTGGCCGTGCTGCGCGAGCTCGGCGGGTTCGACATCCGCTTCAGCCCCACGCAGTTCGACGACCTTGACCGAGACCTGCGCAGCGCCGTGGCGGGCCATCCGGCCGCCTATGCCGGGGATGTGGCCATCGCCCACGTGCAGCACTCCAGCTTGGCCAAGGCCAAGGGCCCGGCGGCCACGGGCCAGGTGCTGGGCAACAAGATCAAGCTGGAGGGCAAGCACACGCAGGCGCAGATGGACGCGGCCTTCCGCGCCGGACTCGCGGCCCTCTGGCGGGATCTGGACGGCAAGTGGCGCGTCCTCTCCGGCGGGGCCGGGCGGGGGTAGCGCCGCAGGAATCATTTGCATCCTTTGGCGATTGTGCTAATTGCATAATCATGGAGAAAAAGAAGAGTCTCACCGCCCTGCGCCTTGTGCTTCTGGCCGCGACGGCTCTTTTGTGGAGTTGCGCCCAGACCCCCATGAGCGTGGGCCACATGAAGCGCGACGCCTGGTCCCTGGAGGAGCCGCACTCGCTGCAGGCCAAGTTCATGCGCTTCGACTACCAGGTGCTGCCCGTGGGCGATGCGGCCGGCATCAAGGGCTGGGCCTATCTCGACACGCGGAAGCTCCCGGAATGGGCCCAGTGGATCGAGTCCCTGCGCTTCACCGCCTATCTCTGCACCCCGGAGGGCCACGTGGTGGCCCAGGACACGCGCACCTTCCTCCCGCGCGAGGTGCGCGCGGACGAAGGCATCGGCTTCGAGTTCACCTTGCGGCCGGAAGAGTGGGGCGCGCAGCCCCTGTTCATCACCTTCGGCTACCGGCTGGTCCTCACCGAGGGCCGGGACATCAAGGGCGGCAAGGGGCCGTTTTTCGCCAGCGAAGACGCCATCACGAGGTGAGCTATGCCCCTGCCCGGAAGCCGAGACAGCTCCGTGGTCATGAAGCGCGTGAGCCAGGGCTCCTTTCTGCAGCGCACCGTGCTTAAGCACAACGTGCTCTTCACGGAAGGCAGCAAGGGCGACGAGGCCTACATCCTCACCGAAGGCAAAATGGAGATCTCCGGCTCCGTGGCCGGCCGCAAGAAGGTCTTTGCCGTGCTGCAGCCCATCTCCATGTTCGGCGAGATGGCCCTGTTCCTCGAAAGCCATGCCCGCACCGCCACGGCCATCGCCCTGGAGGACGCCAAGGTCGTGGTGCTGCACCGCGACGACCTGGAAGGCTACATCGGCACGGCCCCGCCCGCCATCCAGGCCATGCTGAACGTCCTCGTGGCGCGGCTCAAGACCACCACCCAGAAGTCCCTGCGCACGCCCAACGTGCCCTTGGGCATCGTGCGCGTGCTCGATCTCTTCGAGACCAATGGCAAGACAGAAATCCTTTACGACTCCGCCGTGAGGCACCTGGCCGAGATCTTCGTGTGCAGCCCCGCCACCATCGAAGGCTATCTGCAGGACTTGGCCACGCAGGGGCGCCTCGCCATCGACTCCGATGGCGCCAGCGGCCCCGCCGCGACCGGTCGGCGCGTGCTGCGCATCAAGACCCCGCACCTGCTCCAGGCCGTCCTGCAAAACGGCAAGGTGGAAAAGCAGGAGGAGTGAGGCCGGAGGAAGAGTTTCCCGGGGCGCGATTCCCCCCCGGACCCCTTCAAGCATCTGGACGGGTCGGATTGCCGGCAAGCGGCAATGCTTGACACGGCGTCTTCCAGGTCTGTAAAAATGCCGCGCGGCCGACACGAGCGCATGCGCCATGGTTGTTTGAGGGAAGCTTTCGCAGGGACACGCGGGCGCGTGGCCTTTTGAACCCTCCCCGGAGCAGCGCGCAGGCACGCCAACCACTCTAACGACCCGACAGCGACAGGAGGCCACCATGCAATCGCTCTTTGGCGCACCCATCTTGCGGATCACCGCCCTGTGCCTGATTCTGACCATGTCCACCCTGGTGACCTTCACCCCCCGGGCCGAGGCGGCCCTGGTGCCCACCTCGCTCAGCATGGTTTCCGAGGGGCGCGCCCAGGACCTTGGCGCGGTGCAGAAGGTGCTGGAGAACAAAGAGGTGAAGGCCAAGCTTGTGGCCCTGGGCTACAGCGACGCCGAGATCTCGTCCAGGCTGTCCATGCTTTCCGACGCCGAGCTGCACAAGCTGTCCACCCAGATGAACTCTCTGGACGCCGGCGGCGACGGCCTCGGCCTTGTCATCGGCCTGCTCGTCATCGTGCTGCTGGTGGTGGTTATCGTCAAGGTGGCCGACAAGACCATAACCATACGCTAGCGTCGCACACTGGTGCACGCAGCGCGCATGAAACAAACTGACCGCCCGGTCCCGGGCATTGCGGCCCGGGCGGTCTTTTTCCTTCTGCTGGCGCTGAGCCTCGCGGCCTGCGCCGCGCAGCTCCCGCCCGACTTCAGCCCCCCGGCCATCGAAAGGGTTTTGGACCATGTGCCCTTCCACCCGCAGGAGGCGTACCAGTGCGGGCCGTCCTCCCTGGCCACGGTGCTTGGCTACTACGGCGACCCGGTGTCCCCGGAGGACGTCGCCGCCGAGGTCTTCCGCCCGGACCTGCGCGGCGCGGTGAGCCTGGACCTGGCGCTCTACCCGCGCGGGCGCGGCTTCCGCACCCGGTTCTTCCGGGGCTCCGCCGCGGACATCGCCGCCGCTGTGGACGCGGGTCGGCCTGTGCTTGTCATGGCCGACTACGGCTTCGGCGGCATGCACAAATTCCACTACATGGTCATCACCGGCTACGGGCCGCAGGGCGTGCGCGTGAATTCCGGCCGCCTGCGGGCGCAGTGGATCCCCTGGCGGCGGTTCTTCTCCGACTGGGACGGCGCGGACCGCTGGACCCTGCTGGTCGAGCCCGGCGGCCCGGCGCGGAAGCGGGCCGAATGAACGGGAGACCGCGTCTGGCGGTGCTTCTGGCGGGCCTGCTTGTGGCCGCCCTCTGCGCGGGCTGCGCCTTGCCGAAGATCGCCATCTACGACGACCCCCTCACGGCCGAGGAGCACCTGAAGCTCGGCATGGCCTACGAGGCGGGCAAGGAGCCGGAGCGCGCCGCCGAGGAGTACCGCCACGCCGCGCGCAAGCTGCCCCTGGCCCACCTCTATCTGGGCAACACCTATTTCGGGTTGGAGCGCTACGCCGACGCCGAGGACGAGTACCGCGCAGCGGTGCGGCTGCTGCCGGGCAACGCGGAGGCGCTGAACAACCTGGCTTGGCTGCTGTACACGCGCGAGAAGCCTCTTGAGGAGGCCGAGTCCCTGGCCGCCCGCGCCGTGCGGCTGGAGCCGGACCGCCGCGCCTTCCAGGACACCCTGGCGGCCATCCGCGCCCGGCGCGCCTCCATCGGGTCGGGGCGCTAGGGCGCGCGCCTAGCCTTCCTCCAGCGCCACCAGCTCCATCTTGCCCCATACCGCGAGCTTGCCGCCCGCCTGGGCGAACACGCCCTCCAGCCCCAGGGGGGCCAGCTTGCGCGCGCGGGCCAGCAGCAGGTCCAGGTCGTCGCCGGTGTCGATGAGGTTGGCCAGCGCCGTGGCCGCGGCGTCGGCGAAGGCGCCGCTTTTGGAGCGCACCACCACCAGCTCGCCCTGGCCCAGGCTCAAGGAGGGCCCGATGGTGGCGGAGGAGGCGCAGAGGCTCAAGGGAAAGTCGCGCCGGCCAAGCTTCAGGCCCAGGCGCGCGCCGCTGGCGGGATCGCCCAAAAGCGCGACCACGCGGTCCTTGGTGGAGTGCATGTAGATGTCGCCGCCGTTCTCCACGATGATGTTGGGGCTTTGCGGCGCAAAGTGGTCGGCCACCAGCTGGGCGAAGGTTCCGGCCACGGCGGCCATGGGGCCGACGTTCGCGGCCTGGGCGGCTTTTGCCATCTCGCGGGCGATCCGCGGGGCGCTTTCCGGGGCGGGCACGGGCACGAGGCTCTCGCGAAAGCCCGGGGTGAGCAGCATGAAGCTTTTGAGCGCGCCGCGCAGCCCGCGCACCAGGTCGAGCATGGGCTGCGCCAAATCCTGCTCCGCGGTGACGAAGAGGTCCGTCTGCTCCAGCACCACCTGGAAGGTGGTCTCGCCCGCCTGCGGCCGGATGGCCTCGCGGTAGGCCCGGTGGGGTGAAAGGAATACTTGCTTCGTCATGCGTTAGGGCGTACCAGAACAAAGCAGAAGCGAAAAGGGCCGGATTGCGGGCCGGGCGGTAAACCGAAGCTTGACGGACGTCTTGCTTGCGGCTATACGGCGTGGTTCCGCATTGTCGGAAAAGAAATCATCCTTTCAGGAGAGAACATATGAGCAAACGTACTTACCAGCCCAGCAAGATCCGGCGCAAGCGCACCAACGGTTTCCTCGTGCGCTCCCGCACCAAGAACGGCCAGGCCGTTCTGCGCCGCCGCCGTCAGAAAGGGCGCAAGAGATTAGCCGTCTAGACTGGCCCAAGAGCCGCCGCCTGCTCCAGAGCAAACGCTTCGGCGTCTGCTACGACCAGGGCCGCAAGATCTTCACCCGCCACTTCGTCCTCTTCGTCCTCGGACGGGAGGACGTGGCGGAGGGATTCCGGCTCGGTCTCACGGTGAGCCGAAAGGTCGGGCGTGCGGTGTGGCGCAACCGCGTGCGGCGCGTGGTGCGCGAATTTTTCAGGCTGCATCAGGCCATGCTCGACAGGCCCCTGGACATTGTCGTTGTTCCGAAACGGAACCTGGACCCGAAGAGCATTGACATGGCCCTGGTGGAACAGGAGTTCCTCCCCGCGCTTTCCCGGCTGCTCCGGGAGCCTGGGGACGGGGGCAACGAGACGAGGTCCGCATGCTGAAAGGCACGCGCGGGGCGGAACGCACAGGCGCGCAGTCCGTTCTGCTGGCGCTTATCTGGCTCTACCAGAGACTCCTGTCCCCCATCTTCGTGGGCTCCTGCCGCTTTGAGCCTTCTTGTTCAGAGTACGCCCGGCAGGCCGTGATTCTCCACGGCCCTTTGCGCGGCAGCTTCTTGGCCCTGTGGCGCGTTCTGCGCTGCCAGCCACTGTGCCGGGGCGGGTTCGATCCCGTCCCCATCAGCTTCTCCCCCAACATCCCAGACACACACGCGAGCTGATCCATGGACACCAAACGCCTCATCGCTGCCCTGGCCCTTTCCCTGGTCGTGCTTTTCGGCTGGACCTACCTCTTCCCGGGACCCAAGCCTGCGCCCACGGCGGCGCAACCCGCCGCCAAGACCGAGCAGCAGAGCGCCGCGTCCGTCGCTCCGGCGACGGCCGCCTCCGCCTCCGCCGCCATGCCGGGCCACGCCGTGACCATCAGCACCCCGCTCTTTAACGCCCGGTTCAACACCCAGGGCGGCGTGCTGGAAAGCTTTGTGCTGCAGAATTTCCACGAAACCATCGAGCCGGATTCCGAGAAGATCGACGTCATCGGCCAGAGCGCCCGCGACAAGGCCGCCCTGGGCCTGATGATCCTGCCCGAAGGCGCCGAGGTGCACAGCTGGAACACTCCGGGCTGGACCAGCGACGCGGCCGACGCCACGCTCACCGGCAACGAGAAGAAGACCCTTGTGTTCACGGGCGAGGCCGCCGGGCTGAAGATCGTGCGCCGCCTCACCGTGAGCGCCGACTCCTACCTCGTCACCGAGGAGACCACCTTCACCAACGAGGGCGCGACGCCGGTGTCCGGCCGCGTGGCCTACAACATCGCCAGCTCTGGCCTCTCCCCCAAGGGCGAGGACAAGTACAACCCCACCCGCGTGGCCTTTGGCCGCGTCAAGGGCGGGTTTGAGGACCACACGAACCACAGCGACCTGGAGAAGAAGGGCGCCGCCTCCGAGGGCATGGTCAACTGGGCCGCCGTTGAGAGCAACTACTTCCTCTTCGCGGTCATGCCCGAGTCCACCAGCACCCTGGGCACGGGCCTTCTGAAGGACGGCGTGTTCCACGTGGCCGCCAGCATTCCGGCCACCTTCGAGCCCGGTCAGGCCAAGACCCTGAAGACCTCCTACTTCATGGGCCCGGCCGACCGCGCCATCCTGGCGAACATGCCGAACAAGCTGAGCCAGGCCGTCGACTTCGGCTGGTTCCACCTGATCGCCGTGCCGATGCTGTCCGTCCTGAACTGGTTCTACGCGTACGTGCACAACTACGGCGTGGCCATCATCCTGCTCACCATGCTCATCAAGCTCATCTTCTGGCCGCTTTCGCACAAGAGCTACAAGAGCATGGACCAGATGAAGCGCATCCAGCCCATGATCCAGAAGCTGCGCGAGAAGCACGCCGACGACAAAGAGACCATGAACAAGGAGATCATGGCGCTCTACAAGACGTACAAGGTGAACCCGGCTGGCGGCTGCCTGCCCATGGTCGTGCAGATTCCCGTGTTCTTCGGCCTGTACAAGGCGCTCCTGGGCAGCATTGAGCTCCGTCACGCCACGTTCATCACCCACCTGCCGTTCACTCACTTCATTTGGCTGGCCGACCTCTCGGCCAAGGATCCCTACTACATCACCCCCCTCATCATGGGGGCCACCATGTTCGTCCAGCAGAAGATGACCCCGACCGGAGGCGACCCCACCCAGGCCAAGATCATGCTGCTCATGCCTGTGGTGTTCACCTTCCTGTTCCTGCACTTCCCCGCCGGGCTCGTGGTCTACTGGCTGGTGAACAACGTCCTCTCCATCACCCAGCAGTGGTGGATGATGCGCGGCAACCGCAAGGCCGCGTAAGGGACGCATGGTGGTGAAACAGCTGCTGGGAGGATACTCGTGAGCGATAGCAAAGAATTCCAGGGAAAAAACCTGGACGAGGCCATTGAGGCCGCATGCAAGCACTTTGACCTGAAACGCGACAAGCTGGAGATTGAGATCATCTCCGGCGGTTCGTCCGGCATATTTGGCCTGGTTGGCGTGAAAAAGGCCGCTGTGCGCGCCAAGCCCCGCGGCAGCTTCAAGGCCGCGGGCGAACCCGCGTCGGCCCCCGAACGCCATGACCGCTCCGAACGTCAGGAGCGGCCCGAACGCCAGGAGCGTTCCGAACGTCAGGAACGGCCTGAGCGTCAGGAACGGCCTGAGCGCCAGGAGCGGCCTGAGCGCCAGGAGCGCCCGCGCCGCGAGGCCGAGCCCGCCCCGGCCGCCGAGGCTTCGGCTGACGCCGCCCCGCAGTCCAGCGCCCCGGCGGACGGACAGGAGCAGGGCGAGGCCCGGCGTTCCGACCGCAACCGTCGCGGCCGTGGCCGTGGCCGTGGCGAACGCAGCGGCGAACGTGGTGATGATAAGCCCGCCGAGCGTGGTGATAAGCCCGCTGAGCGTGGTGATAAGCCTGTCGACCGTCCTTCCGACCGCAACAGCGAGCGCTCCGGCGAGGCCGACCGCGCTGGCAACCGCGCCCCGCAGCCCCGCCGCCGCGAGCGTTCGCGCCGCGACGCCGATCAGCAGCGCCCGCCCCGCCGCGAGGCTTCCGCCCCCGCCCCCGCCGCTGGCGAGGACGAAGACAGCGGCGCGCCGCAGGGCATCGGCCATCTGGACCAGGCCCAGCTTGAGGAGGTCGCCCGCGAGGTGACGCAGAAGCTCCTTTTGCCCTTGGTGGAGAACGCCCAGGTCAGCGTTGAGCTTTTGCCCGACCGCGTGTGCGTGAAGATCGAGGACCCGGACAACACGGGCCTGCTTATCGGCCGCGAGGGCCAGACCCTGGCCTCCATCCAGTATTTGGTGAACCGGCTGGTCAGCAAGCGCATGGACGCCTCCGTGCGCGTGCAGATCGACGCCGGCGACTACCGGGAAAACCAGGACGAGCGCCTGCGCCAGATCGCCCGCCACCTGGCGGACAAGGCCATGAACACCGGCCGCACCCAGAGCACCCGGCCCATGAGCAGCTACCACCGCCGCGTGGTGCACCTGACCCTGCAGGAGGACGAGTTCGTCTTCACCCGCAGCAAGGGCGAGGGCTCCATGAAGCGCGTGCTCATCATGCCCAAGCGCAAGGGCAAGGACGGCGAACCGCTCGAAGGCGCGGACAACGCCGTGCTCGCGGAAGCCGGTCAGGACTTCGACGAAACCGCCGGGGAATAAGCCCCGGCTCGCCACAGCCGCCGCCGCCGGGGCCCGGGAGCACACGTTCCCGCCCCGGCGGCGCTGTTTTTCAGGAGAGACAGCCATGGGCAACGCGGGCACGGACACCATCGCCGCCATCGCCACGGCCAGCGGACCCGGCGCCGTGGGCATCATCCGCTTGAGCGGCCCGCGCGCCCGCGCCCTGGCGACAGACCTGTTCCATTCCTCCCGGCCCGGCTTCGCGGGACTCAAGCCCTACCGCCTGCACCACGGCCAGCTCCTGGACGCGCGCGGGCGCGTGCTGGACGAGGTCCTGGCCGCCTTCATGCCCGGCCCCGGCTCCTTCACCGGCGAGGACGTGGCCGAGCTGTTCTGCCACGGCGGCCCGGCGGTGCTGCGCGCCGTGCTGGAGGAGCTTCTGGCGCGCGGCGCGCGCCTGGCCCGGCCCGGCGAATTCTCCCTGCGCGCCTTCAAAAACGGCAAGCTCGACCTGGCCCAGGCCGAGGCCATCGCCGAAACCATCGCCGCGCCCAGCCGCGCGGCCCTGCATCTGGCGCAGATGAAGCTTTCCGGCGCGCTCTCCGAACGCATCGGCGTCCTGCGCGGACGCTTGGAGGCCCTGCGCGCCCAGCTCTGCCTGGCGGTCGATTTTCCGGACGAGGATGTGGAGTGCCTGCCCCTGGACGCCCTGCGCGCCGAGGCCCTGGCCGTGGCCGAGGCCCTGGCCGCGCTTCTGGCCGGGGTGGAGCGCGCGCGCGCCTGGCGCGAAGGGCTCGTTGCCGTGCTGGCGGGGCGGGTCAACGCGGGCAAGTCAAGCCTCATGAACGCCCTGGTGGGCCGGGCGCGGGCGCTCGTGTCCGATGCCCCGGGCACCACGCGCGACTATCTGGAGGAGCAGCTGGACCTTTCCGGCCTCCTGGTGCGCCTGGTGGACACCGCCGGCCTGCGCCACGCCGCCGGCTTGGACGCGGTGGAGGCGGCGGGGCAGGACCTGAGCCGGGAGTTCATGGCCCGGGCCGAGGCCGTGCTCTATGTGCTCGACGCCAGCCGCCCCCTGCGGGCCGGGGACCGCGAGGCGCTCTCCGGCCTCGACGCCGCGCGGGCCCTGGTGGTGCTCAATAAGTGCGACCTGCCCGCCGCGCCGGACGAGGCGGCCGTGTTCGCCGCCGGGATGGGGTTGGCCTGCGTGCGCATCTCGGCAAAGACCGGGCTGGGTCTGGAGGAACTGTGCGCCTGCCTGCGTGAGCGCCTGCTGCGCGGCGCGGGCGAGCCGGACCCGGACGAGGCCGCGCCCAACGCCCGCCAGGCCGCGAACGTCCGCCAGGCCCGCGAGGAGCTGCTGGCCCTGGCCGGGGAGACCGAGGCCGGGCTGCCCTATGACATTCTGGGCCTGCGCCTGGACGCCGCCTGCCGGGCCCTTGCGGAGATCACCGGCGAGATCGCCCCGGATGAGGTGCTGGAAGCCATCTTCTCCAAATTCTGCATCGGGAAGTGATGCCGCTCTCCAGGGCCGCCCAGGTCCGCCTGATTTTCTGTATGACTTTTTAAACGAACACGGCTTGTTCTCTAGAGCCGTTCGCTATTCCCCAGCCAGATCCACAGACAAATGCGTTCGCCATGGTGTCCCGCCTGCCTTCCACGGCAGGGTGGGAACGGCGTTGTGGCGCGAGGCCCGGCCTTTGCCTTGCGTCTGTCCGCCAGAAAGCGTATCCGTAAAAAAGATGAATCAGCACAGGAGGTTGCAATAGGCAATGCAGATACTTATCATCATCTCCACCGATAACCCAGAGGTCCAGTGGAACGCTTTTCGGTTTGGAAACCTGGCGCTTGAGGAAGGCGACGAGGTGTCCATTTTTCTCAACGGCCCAGCCGTGGCCTTCGCCAAGGGTGACAGCCTCCAGTATCCGTTGTTGGAGCAGGCCAAACTCTTTGGCTTGAGCGAGGGCAATCTTGCCGCTTGAGGCAAGTGTCTTGGCATCCACGGCGTGGATGCGGAACATTGCCCGGCCCCAATGTCGAACATGAAGACGCTCTATGGGCTGGTGAAGAAGGCCGACCGGATTTTGAACTATTGAGGCTGCGGCCTGCGCTTGGCCCCGGCTCCACGCGCCTGGAAAGCATGGGGGGCGCTGGGACCGGCAAGGGCGCTAAGGTTAGCCGATAGGCTTGATGCGCCACTGCCTGGGGGCGAACTCGACGATGCGGAAGGTCTTTGTGGCCTGGCATTTCGGGCACGCCACAGCGATCGTCGGCGCCATTTGGTAGTCCGCCATTACGTGCTTGCAGGCACAGGTGAAGATGGGGTGCAACATGCCATTTTTGCCGGGGACCAAGGAACCAGTGATTGTTTTCATGCGCAGCGTGTAGCAGTGGCGCTCACGGAAGTCCAGGCGCGAAGCTTGGGACAAAGCCCTGGAGCCAACCGCGCGCCATGACGAATGAAGGGTGGGGGCGGACGCTTACGCAGCGCTCGACGCAAAAAAAGGCCCGGAATCGCTTCCGGGCCTTGTCGTTTCATGCGGTGCTTGCGCCGGAGCTATTCGCGTCCTCGGCCGTGCCCCTCGTCGCGGTGGTCGCCGCCGCGATCGCCGCCGCGGTCTTCGCCGCGATCATGGCCGTAGGCGTTGCCGCGGCCATGTTTGCCGGGGCCGCCCTCCGCTTCCCAGCGGCCCGGCTCATAGTGGTGCCTGCCGCCACGGTCCTCCCAGCGCGCGGGCACCCAGCGGTGGCCCGGGCGCTCGTGTTCCCAGCGGCCCTCGGACCAGGCGTGCCGGTGGCCGTCCCAGAACCAGAAGCCGGGAATCCAGAAAAAGCCGGGGCGGCCTTCATGCACCACCTCCACGCGGTCCGGCGGCGGCGGGACGCCCAGGTCGATGCTGATGTTGATCTGCGCCATGGCGGGTGAGGCCAGCGCGCCCAGGCACAACACAGTGGCGAAAATGATCTTGAGCTTCTTGCGGTTCATGCTCGGTCTCCTTGCCCGCCGGTGCGCGGCGGGGGCGGTTGGGTTCATCTTCCTCGAGCCGGGCGTCCTGGGGTCGCCGCAGCTGTGCCATTCTCCGAGTAGCAGAAGCTGTGCCAAAGTCAATATGCTGAAATTGCATGTTAAAAAACAAAACAAAATCGGGGGCGTGCAAAATATGCGCAGGGGCGTACAAAAATGGACGCCGCGCCAGACGCAGGACAGCGCACGCAGATCTTTCTGGAACAGTGGGGGAGGGGAGATGGACCGTCCGCTTGTTGGCCCACGCAAGAGCCCCCGGTCCTGCCGGAGGCTCTTGCGCGCCTGTGGGGGCGGCTATTCGCCCTTGAGTTCGCGGGTCATGAGGTCGCGCACGGCCTGGGCCGCGTCCTTGTCCTCATAGAGAATGTGGTAGACCTGCTCGGTGAGCGGCAGCTCCACGCCCAGCTTGTGGGCCAACTGGTAGACGCTCTGCGTGGTGCGCACGCCCTCGGCGACGGTCTTGGTCTCGGAGAGGATGTCGGCGAGCTTCTGGCCTCGGCCGAGCTTCATGCCCACGGTGCGGTTGCGGGAGAGGTCGCCCGTGCAGGTGAGCACGAGGTCGCCCATGCCGGAGAGGCCCATGAAGGTCTTGGGCTTGGCGCCCATGACCTTGCCCAGGCGGCTCATCTCGGCCAGACCCCGGGTGATGAGCGCCGCGCGGGCGTCGTGGCCGAAGCCCAGACCGTCGGCGATGCCCGCGCCGATGGCCATGACGTTCTTGAGCGCGCCGCCCAGCTCCACGCCGAGGAAGTCCTCGTTGGTGTACACGCGGAAGCTGTCGGTGGAAAAAAGCGCCTGCAGCTCGCGGCCGAGCTTCTTGTCCGCGCAGCCCAGGCTCACCGTGGTGGGCATGCCCAGGCTGACTTCCTTGGCGAAGCTGGGGCCGGAGAGCGCGGCGTAGCGCGGGCCGAGCTTTTCCAGCGCCTCGGCCACCACCTGCGACATGGGGGCCAGGGTGCCGTTCTCGATGCCCTTACTGGCGCAGACCATGATGGGCTTTTTGGGCAGGATGTCGCGGAAGCTTTCCAGGCTGGCGCGCATGAACTGGCTGGGCACCACCAGCAGAAACACCTTGGCTCCGGCAAAGGCCCGGGCGGGGTTGGAGTGCAGCTGCAGATCGGGGGAAAGCTCCAGTTCGGGCATGAACCAGGTGTTGCGTCCCTTTTCCTTGATCTCGGCCAAGAGTTCGGGTTCGCGGACCCAGAGGGTGGTGGGAACGCCCTTGCGGGCCAGGAGGTCGGCCAGGGTCGTGCCCCAGCTGCCCGCGCCGATGACGGCGATCTTCATGAACTGCACTCCTTTGCGGGGGGTTGCCGCCGGCGCGGAAGGCACCCGGCGTGTCCCTTCATACGCCGAGGCGTTTGCCGAGGCAAGCCCCGCCCCAAAGCCTGCCGGCGGCGCGCGGCGCGGGCCATGTTGCCAGCGGGCGCGGCCTCGGATACAAGAACGCGTCCCGGTTTGGCGTGGCTCCGCTCCCGCCGGACCGGCCGCGCCAGTTTATCGCAACCAAACGGGAGCCCCATGCACAAGAAAGCCGACCCGCCCGTGTTCACCGAGACGGAAAAACGCATCCTGGCCCAGGTCGGGACCGACCTGCCCGACAGCCCCACGCCGTTTGCGGACATCGCCGCCCAGGCCGGCTGCACCGAGGCCGAGGTTCTGGGGCTCATCACCCGGCTGAAGGAAGGCCGGATCATCCGCCGCTTCGGGGCCACCCTGCGCCACCAGAAGGCGGGCTACAGCCACAACGCCATGGTGGCCTGGCGCGTGGACGATCCGGACGAGGCCCTGCGCCTGGGCGCCATCATGGCAGAGCGGCCGGAGATCAGCCATTGCTACGTGCGCCGCACCTACCCGCAGTGGAAGTACAACCTCTATACCATGATCCACGGCAAGAATCCCGGCGACACCAGCCGGGTGGTGGAGGAGCTTGAGCGCGAGACGGGCGTGACGGACCACCAGACCCTGGCGTCCCTGCGCGAGCTCAAGAAAACCTCCATGCGCTATTTCTAAATCCTTAAGGAGAGCCAATCCCATGCCCAGCAAATCCGAAGCCCTTTTCGCGCGCGCCCAGAACATCCTGCCCGGCGGGGTCAACAGCCCGGTGCGCGCCTGCAAGAGCGTGGGCTGCGAGCCCGTGTTCATTGAGCGTGCGCGCGGCAGCCGCATGTGGACCGTTGACGGCCAGGAGCTCCTCGATTTCGTCATGAGCTGGGGGCCGATGCTGCTTGGCCACGCCGATCCGGCGGTGGAGGCCGCGGCCGTGGCGGCGCTTAAACACGGCGCCAGCTTCGGCGCGCCCTGCCCGGCCGAGGTGGAGCTGGGCGAACTGATCCGCACGATCATGCCGGGCATGGAGATGGTGCGCATGGTCAGCTCCGGCACGGAGGCCACCATGAGCGCGGTGCGCCTGGCGCGCGGCTACACCAACCGGGCCAAGATCCTCAAGTTCGACGGCTGCTACCACGGCCACAGCGACGGCTTCCTGGTCGCCGCCGGCTCCGGCGTGGCCACGCTCTCCATCCCCGGCACGCCCGGCGTGCCCGACCCCATCGCGAATCTGACCCTGCTCGCCCCGTACAACGACCTTGCGGCCGTGGAGGCCCAGTTCAAGGCGCACGGCGCGGACATCGCCTGCGTCATCATTGAGCCCGTGGCGGGCAACGTGGGGCTCATCGAGCCCGCGGCGGGCTTCCTCGCGGGCTTGCGCGCCCTGTGCACGCAATACGGCGCGCTTTTGATCTTCGACGAGGTCATCAGCGGCTTCCGCGCGGCCCTGGGCGGCGCGCAGGCGCGCTACGGCGTCACGCCGGATTTGACCACGCTGGGCAAGATCATCGGCGGCGGGTTCCCCGTGGGCTGCTACGGCGGCAAGCGGGAGATCATGGCCCACATCGCGCCCAGCGGGCCGGTGTATCAGGCGGGCACGCTCTCGGGCAATCCCGTGGCCATGGCCGCCGGGTTGGAGACCTTGGGGCAGCTCGCCAAGTGCGACTACGCCGGGCTTGAGGCGCGCACCAAGGCCTTTGCCGAAGAGCTGGCGGGCATCCTGCGCGCCAAGGGCCAGGACATCGTGCTGAACCAGACGGCCTCGCTGTTCACGCTCTTCTTCACCAAGACCCCGGTGACGGACTACGCCACGTCGAAGACCCAGGACAGCGCCAAGTACGGCTCCTTCTACCGCCAGATGCGGGAGTTCGGCGTGAACCTCGCGCCCTCGGGCTACGAGTGCGCGTTCACGTCCTTCGCCCACACCGAGGCCGACCTGGAGCTGGCGCTGGCCGCCGCGCGGAAGGTCCAGCTGTAGCGCGGGCGCTGGCAAACGCTGCTGCCGGTTCCCCGGCGGCGCGTGTGCGCCAAGAGATGCCAAGGCCCGTCGGGATGCGTCCCGGCGGGCCTTGCCGCGTTTTTGCGGCCTGGGAGGGCATCTCAGGTCCGCCCAGGTCGGGGGCCCAGCGCCAGATCCTCGGAGAGCTGCGGGCCGCAAGCGTCAGAGGCTGGCGAAAAAGCGAAAAACCGCACCCGCACTGGAAATAAAAATCCCTCTGTGGTATGGTTCGCGTAGTCTGGTGATTTTATGTGCAACGCATCTTTGAACAAGGAGCAAGCTCATGAAAACTTCTCTGCGTCTCACATGTCTGGCTCTGGCTCTGGCGTCTGTCGTCTGCGTAAGCGGTCCGGCGAACGCCCAGATGGGCAACGGGTATGGGATGATGGGTGGCGGCGGATGGGGGGCGGGCGGCTACGCGCTTAGCCCGGAAAAGCAGGCTGCCGCGCAGAAGATCCACAGCCAGCACGAAAACGCCACGGCGCAGCTGCGGCAGCAGCTTTTCGTCAAGCATGCCGAGCTGGACGCCCTGCTGTATGGCGGATCCGCCGATGAACGGAAGATTCAAAGCCTGACCAAGGAGATCACCGATCTCAGCGCCAAGCTCTTCACGGATCATGTGAAGCTGCGCCAGGAACTGATCAAGGCGGGCGTGCCTGTCGGCGGCATGGGCCATGGCATGGGCTACGGCGGCATGGGCTACGGTGGTGGCATGATGAACGGCTACGGCGGTGGCATGGGCTACCACGGCGGCATGATGGACAGCGACTAGAATCGCTTGCTGTCAGGGGAGGCCCCGGGGCCTTCCCTGGCCAGACCCCGCCATTTTAGCCCGCCAGGGCTTCCGCGCGCACGGCGCTGGCAAAGGCCTCCACCTCGGCCTGCGTGGTGGCGAAGGACGTCATGAAGCGCACGAGATTCTGCTCGTAATCCCAGGTGTAGAAGGCGAAGCGCGCCTGCAGGCGTTCGATGACCGCCGGGGCGAGACGCGCGAACACCGCGTTGGTCTGCGGCTTCTGGGCGATCTCCACGCCGGGTGCGCCGGAGAGCTTTTCGGCCAGGAGCTGGGCCATGGCGTTGGCGTTGGCCGCGTTTTCCCGCCACAGGCCGTTTTCCAGCAAAGCCAGAAATTGCGCGGCGATGAAGCGCATCTTGGAGCAGAGCTGCAGGCCCTGCTTGCGGAGGTACGGGAAGTCCCGCGCCAGCTCCGCGCGGAAGAAGACCACGGCCTCACCGAACATGAGGCCGTTTTTCGTGCCGCCAAACGAGAGCGCGTCGATGCCGAGGTCGGCGGAGGCCCCGCGCAGGCTGAGGCCCAGGGCCGCGGCCGCGTTGCCCAGGCGTGCGCCGTCCATGTGCAGGAACATGCCGTTTTCGTGCGCGAAGTCCGCCAGGGCGCGGACCTCCTCCGGGGCGTAAAGGGTGCCGAGTTCCGTGGCCTGGGCGATGGAGACGACGCGCGGCTGGTTGTGGTGCTCGTTGCCCAGGTGCATGAGCAGCGGGCGCAGCAGCGCGGGCGTCAGCTTGCCGTCCGGGGTGGGCACGCTCATGAGCTTGGCCCCGAGATGCCGTTCCGGCGCGCCGCACTCGTCCACGTTGATGTGGGCGGTTTCGGCGCAGAGCACGGCGTGGTGCGGCCGGGTCATGGCCGAAAGCGCCAGCACGTTGGCCGCCGTGCCCAGGAACACGAAGAAGGGCTCGGCGTTTTCACCCAGCTCCTCCTTGATGCGCGCGCGGGCGGCCTCGGTGAGCGCGTCCGCGCCGTAGGCCCTGGCCGGGCCGTCATTCGCCCGGGCCAGCGCGGCCATGACCAGCGGATGCACGCCCGCGTAGTTGTCGCTGGCGAAGCACGGCGCGTGGGACATCAAAGCGCGAGGGCCCGCTTGATGCGCGCGAGGGATTCGCCTTTGCCGAGCACGCACATGGTCTCAAAAAGGCCGGGGCTGGCGGTCTTGCCGGTCAGCGCCACGCGCAGGGGCTGGGCCACGGCCTTGAACTTGAGGTCCCGCTCGTCCAGGAAGGCCTGGGTGGCGGCCTCCAGGGCCTTGTGGTCCGAGTCGTCCCCGGCGGCCTCGTAAAGGGGCAGCAGTTCGGTCAGAAGCTGGCGCGCCTCGGGCTTCAACTGGTCGGCCACGGCCTTCTCGTCGTAGACGAGCCTGTCCGTGGGCAGCAGGAAGAAGCGCGCCATCTCGGCCATCTCCACCAGGGTTTTGGCGCGCTGCTGCAAAAGCGGCACGATGGACGCCAGGTACGCCGGGTCGAGCTTCAGGCCCTCGGGCTCGGTGATGAACTCCGGCAGCAGCGCGGCCAGGCGCTCCGGCGCGGCTTCCTTGATGTAGTGGGCGTTCAGCCATTCCAGCTTCTTGATGTCGAACACGGACGGCGAGTTGCCCAGATGCCCGGTGCTGAAGAGTTCGACGAGCTCCGCACGGCTGAAGATCTCCTGGTCGCCGTGGCTCCAGCCGAGCCGGGCCAGGTAGTTGACCAGCGCCTCGGGCAGGTAGCCCATGTTTTTGTATTCCATGACCGAGAGCGCGCCGTGGCGCTTGGAAAGCTTGGCCTTGTCCGGGCCCAGGATCATGGGCACGTGGCCGAAATCGGGCACGTCCCAGCCGAAGGCCTGGTACAGCAGGATCTGGCGCGGGGTGTTGGCCACGTGGTCATCGCCGCGCAGCACGTGGGTCACGCCCATCTCGTGGTCGTCCACCACCACGGCGAGGTTGTACGTGGGCGAGCCGTCGCCGCGGCGCAGGATCATGTCGTCCATCTCGGCGTTCTGCACGGCGGTGGGGCCCTTCACCATGTCGTGGAAGGCGGTGACGCCGTCCTGCGGGGTCTTGAAACGCACCACGCGGCCCGCGCCGGGGCCGAGGCCGCGCTCGCGGCAGCGGCCGTCGTACTTGGGCTTTTTGCCCTCGGCCCGCGCCTTCTCGCGCATGGCCTCCACCTGCTCCGGCGTGCACTCGCACCAGTAGGCGTGGCCGTTCTCCAGCAGCTTGTCGATGTGGCTGTTGTAAATGTCGAAGCGCTCGCTCTGGAACACGGCGGTGCCCTCGGCGGCCAGATCGAGCCAGGCCATGGCCTGGATGATGGCGTCGGTGGCCTCCTTGGTGCTGCGCTCGCGGTCGGTGTCCTCCACGCGCAGCAGGAAATGCCCGCCCTTGTTCTTGGCCAAAAGCCAGCTGAAGAGCGCCGTGCGCGCGCCGCCGATGTGCAGGTAGCCCGTGGGCGAGGGGGCGAAGCGGGTGGTGATGCTCATGGCCTACGCCTCCTCGACGCCTTTGGCCTGCGGCACTTCCTTGAGCACGATGCGCTCCACGCCGTTCTTGAGCGTCGCCTTGGACATGGGGCAGCCCTGGCAGCGGCCCGTGAGCCGCACCTTGACGATGCCGCTTGGCGTCACATCAACCAGCTCCACATCGCCGCCATCGGCCTGCAACATGGGCCGCACCTTGGCCAGAGCGGCCTCTACCTTCTCGCGCATGGTCGTGCCTCCAAAAGAAAAATGTCCCGCCAAAACGGCGGGAAAATCTGGCGCAGAACTACGGCCTTTGGCCTGGGCTGTCAACGAAGGGCCAGGGATGGGCAAGCGGCGGGGGGTTGGCCGGGTTTATCGGCAATTCCCCTGAAAAAATCAGGAACCTTAACGAAAAGACCGGGCGCTCGTCGCTCCCGGCCTTTTCTCGTCTGTGGCGCTCGCCCCTAGTGCCCGTGGGAGCACTCGTGCCCGTGCTCGTGGGCCGCGCAGAGGATGTTGCTGTCCTTGATCTTGCCGTCAAGCCAGGCCTGCACGGCCTCGCCCACGTCGCCCGTGACGCCCCGAAACACCTTGATGCCCGCCTGGTTCAGCCGCTGGGCTGCGCCCTCGCCCATGTTCCCGGCGATGAGCACGGAAACGCCGATCTCCACAAGGGTGCCGATGAGATTCGATTTGCAGCCGCAGGTCGGGGGCGGCGTGAAGCGCTCCTGGCCGATCACGGCCTTGGCGTCGTCGATGCTGTAGATGGTGAAGGACTCGCAGTGGCCGAAGTGTTCGTCCACCTGTCCGGCGCGCGTGGGAATGGCGATTTTGAGCATGGTTCTCTCCGTGGGGGATTAGGGGTGGGTGCTGGTGTGGCCGCAAGGGGAACCGGTCCCGGCGCAGCCCTCGCGGTGAAAGGCGCCGGCGCCGCAGGCGGGGCAGGCCTTGGGCCTGCCGGTGCCGAAGGGCTCCTGCCAGGCGTGCCCGCAGGACTGACAGGAGAAAGCCCGTTGATCCCGCGCCAGGGCGGGCAAGGGGGCCGTCAGGGCGGCCGCCTCGGCCTCGGAGACCTCGATGCGCAGGACGCCGCCCAGCACCAGCGCGCGGGCCACCTTGGCCCTGGCCCGGGCGATGGTCCGGCCGAAGGTCTGGCGCGACACGCCCATGCGCTGCGCGGCCTCCTCCTGGTACAGGGCCTCGAAGTCCGCCAGGCGGATGGCCTCGTACTCCTCCAGGCTCAGCGCCACTTCCTCAAGCGTCGCGGTGGGCCGCCCGGCGGGCTTGAACACCTTGCAGGCGGGCGCGCCCGCGATGTGCCGGCAACAGCGTGGTCTTGGCATGTCGGTCCTCCGTGAACGCTTAATTATGAGCATATGCTCATTACGTCAAGGGGGGCGCGCGGACTTTTGCGGCCTGGACGCGTATTGGGGGCGCATGGTATGCCGCGCGCAGACCGACGCGGGAAAGGGTGCCCATGAGAATAGCTTTTGTGAACGCCACAAGGAAATGGGGCGGGGTCAAAACCTGGTGCCTGGACATGGCCTCGGCCCTTGAGGCGCAGGGGCACGCGGCCTGGATCTTCGGCCGGCGCGGCGAGTTCGTGGCCAAGGCGTCCCGGCTGGGCCTGCGTGCGCGCGGCGTCTGGTTCGGGTTTGACTTCAACCCGTTCTGCGTCTTTTATTTCCTGTATTTCTTTCTCACCCGGCGCGTGGACGTGGTGGTGGTCAACGTGGCCAAGGACCTGCGCACCGCGGGCCTGGCCGCGCGGCTCCTGGGCCGCCAGATCGTCCAGCACGTGGGCAGCGGCGGCGATTTCGACGACATCCGCATGGTGCGTCTGGTGCAGCGCCTGCTGCGCCCGCGTCTCTTGTGCTGCAGCGACTACGTGCGCGAGCGCATTCTCATCCACGTGCCGAGCATGCGGGGCCAGGAGGTCCACGCCCTGCACCCCGGCGTGCGCGTGCCGGAGAGCCCGTCCTTTGCGGCGCATACCCCGCCGGTGGTCATCGCCACCAGCCAGCTGAACGCGGACAAGCACCACGCGGACCTGCTCCTGGCCCTGGCGCGCTTGAAGGCCGCTGGCGTGCCCTTCCGGGCGGTCATCGCAGGCACGGGAAGCCTGGCGGCGGAGCTCAAGGCGCAAGCCACGGCGCTCGGCCTGGACGATCGCCTGGAGTGGACCGGGTTCACGGTCGATGTGCAGGGGGTGCTGCGGGGGGGCGACGTGTTCGTGCTGCCGACCCTGGTGGAGCCCCTGGGGATCGCGCTGGAGGAGGCCATGGCCGCTGGCCTGGCCCCCGTGGCCAGAGCCGCTGGCGGTGTGCCGGAGATCTGGCCCGAGGCCTGCCGCGCCTATTTGACCCCGCCCGCCGACGGGCCGGAGGGCCTGGAAAAGGCCCTGCGCCTGCTGCTCGCCTTGCCGTGGGAAGAGCGCCAGGCCGTGCGCCGCGCCGCCTGGGAGCATGCCCGTGCGCGGTTCAACCTTCCGGACCAGGCCGCGCGTTTCGCCCGCTGGATGGCGCAGGCCTTGCCCCGGCCAAAGCATTCCTGAAGCACACCAACGCCGGGCGCTTGAATCCCCGCCCCAAAACGCCTAGCCTGGGGCACCGCGCAATCCCGGAGGCCCCATGAAGAGCGAACCGCAGTTTCTGACCCTCAGGCGCATTTTCGAGGCCGCGCTCGCGCGCATCGACCCCTATGGCATGATCAAGGACCGCATGCGCCTGGAGGGCGCTCGGCTCGTGGTGGAGCTGGAAGGCGGGCGCTTCGAGGCTGACCTTGCGCGCTTCTCGCGCATTCTGGTGCTGGGGTGCGGCAAGGCCGCGTCCCGCATGGCCAAGGCCGTGGAGGAAATCCTGGGCGCGGGGACGCGTCTGCCCTTCGGCGGGCTGGTGTGCACCAAGTACGGCCACACCGAGGTCCTCGCGCGCATCGAGCAGGCCGAGGCCGCGCACCCGGTGCCCGACGAGGCGGGCGTGGCCGCGGCCGCGCGCATCGCCGAGCTGGCGCGCGAGGCCGATGAGGACACGCTGGTCATCAACCTCATCTCCGGCGGGGGCTCGGCCCTTTTGCCCGCGCCCATGCGCTACGGGGACGACGGCCGCGAGGTGGTCCTGACCCTGGAGCACAAGCAGGCCGTCACCCGCGCGCTCCTGGCCTGCGGGGCGGACATCCGCGAGATCAACTGCGTCCGCAAGCATCTTTCCGAACTCAAGGGCGGGCGGTTTTTGCGCCTGCTCGCGCCCGCCACGAGCGTATCGCTGATCCTGTCGGACGTCGTGGGCGACCATCTGGACACCATCGCCTCGGGCATCACCAGCGCGGACGAGAGCACCTATGCCCAGGCGCTCGCCACCGTGTGCGGCTACGGCATCGAGCGGGCCATCCCGGCGGAGGTCCTGCGGGCCCTGGAGCTGGGCGCCGCGGGCGGGATAGCCGAGACGCCCAAGCCCGGCGACCCGGCGCTGGCCCGGGCCACGAACCTGCTTATCGGCACCAACCACGCCGCGCTCCTGGCGGCCTGCGACAAGGCCCGGGAGCTGGGCTACAACGTCGCGCCGCTCACCTGCCAGCTCACGGGCGAGGCGCGGGAGGTGGCGCGGTTTCTTTCCGGCATCGGGCAGGACGTGCGGCGCACGGGCATGCTGGTGGCGCGCCCGGCCTGTGTGGTCCTGGGCGGGGAGACGGTGGTGACCCTGACGGGCGGGGGCAAGGGCGGCCGCAACCAGGAGATGGCCCTGGCCTTCTTGGCGGAGCTGGAGCGCGACCCGGAGCGGGGGCGGGACATCGCCTTCCTGTCCGCCTCCACCGACGGCACGGACGGCCCCACGGACGCCGCCGGGGCTTACGCCTCCGCCGCCATGCTGAAGCGCGCGCACGCGGCCGGGCTGTCCATCGCCGAGGCCCTCAAGGCCAACGACTCGTACCACTTCTTCGAGGCCATAGGCGGTCTGTACAAGACCGGGCCGACGCGCACCAACGTGTGCGACCTGCACCTGCTGCTGGTGGAGTAGCAAAGGCGGGACCAGGCCCGTGCCAGCCCCGCGTCCGTCTGTTGTGCGTGTGTCTCTTTTGGGAATCAGGCCTTTTTGCGCAGCAGGACCAGCGAGAAGTAGCTCGGCTTGTCCGGCACGTTCTCCAGGCCGGTGATGACCTCTTCGCCCTCAAGCCCCAGGCGGGTGACGAACACGCAGGAGTCGCTCAGGCCCAGGCGCTCCAGCACCCGGCGGATGGTCGGCATGTTCTTGTAGGCCTTCAGGATCACCGCGCTCTGCGCGCTTTCCAGCACGCGGGTCAGCTCCTCTTCCGTCCCCACGCCGGAAACCACGGCTAGGCTCTCGCCGCTCTCCACCAGCACCCGGCCGGTGAAGGCCGCCGCGGCCTGGTAGCTGGTGATGCCGGGGATGACCTCCACCGGGGTCTCGGCCAGCTGGCCCAGGGTGCGCAGCAGGTAGCCGAAGGTGCTGTAGGTCAGCGGGTCGCCCAGGGTCAAAAAGGCCGCGCTCTTGCCCGCGTCCAGGATGGCCGCCACGGTGTCCGCGTTTTCGCGCCAGGCCTTGTCCAGCACGGCCTGGTCGCGGGTCATGGGGAAGTTCAGGCGTATGATCTCCGCATCCGGGCGCAGGTGTGGCCCGGCGATGGAGAGCGCGAGGGAGCCGTCGTTCTTCGGGGAGGCCGCAGCCAGCACCACGTCGACTTTTTGCAGCGTCTTCACTGCCTTGAGTGTGATGAGGTCCGGGTCGCCGGGGCCGACGCCGATGCCGTAGAGGGTGCCGTAACGGGTCATTTTCTGTCCTTATGCTTGGCGCCCTTGGCGGGCGTGATTTCTTGGGGTTTGAGTTCCGGGTGCAGCAGCCCGGCCAGCTCCTCGGCGGCGTCGACGCTCTGCGGGCCGGGGCGCGCGTACTTCTGCTCGTCCACGAACCAGGCCCGGCCGCTGGCGGCGGCGGGGATGGTGCGCAGGCGCGGGCGCTTGCCAAGCGGCAGCGGGGCCGGGTTCATGGGCCCGCGCTGGATGATGTAGGCCTCCGGCTCCAGGCGGATGACCTCCTCCTCGCTCAGGTGCGCGAACTTGGCCGCGTCCTCCACGCAGTTGACGCCTCCGGCGCGGCGGATGATCTCCGCCACTAGGCCCGCCTGCCCGGCGGCCAGCAGGTTGGGCGAGCGCACCTCGTAGAAGACGCGCGGACGGGCCTTGGCGCGGGCCATGCGCGCATCCAGCGCCGCCAGCCGCGCCTCCATGCCGCGCACCATGTCCTCGGCCTGGGGGGCGCTCCCGGTGAGCGTGCCCACGCGGCGGATGACGGAGAACAGTTCGGCGAAGCTTTCGGCGCGGAACACGGCCACGCGGACGCCGCGCTTCCTGAGCGCCTCGACGGGCAGCGAGGCCTCCTTGCGCCCGGCCATCTGGAGCACCAGGTCCGGCCTCTGCGCCAGCACGGCCTCCTCGTTCGGGCGCATGTGCGTGCCGATGACCGGCAGCTTCGCGATGCGCGCGGGCAGCCTGTCCGCGTCCGTGCGCGCCACGATGGCGTCGGCGCGGCCCAGGCCCTCCAGCATCTCGTTGAACGCCCCGTACAGCGCGATGACGCGCGTGGCCGGACGCTCGAGGCTGATGGTCCGCCCCGTGTCGTCGGTGACGCTGACGCCCGCCTGGGCTTTAGCCGAGAAGAGGAGCAGCAGCCCCAGCGCCAGGCACCAGATGCGCCTGCGGCGCGCCGGTGACGGGGTGCGGGGCCACGCGGATATCGGTCTCATAGATGTCCTTCAGATTCGCTTCGGTGAAAATCTCGGCGGTCGGGCCGTCGAGGGCGACGCGTCCCTGTTTCAGAAAAATCAGGCGCGGGCAATAGAGCGCGGCCAGGTTCAGGTCGTGCACGGCCGTGAACACGGTGCTGCCCAGGCGGTTCTGCGCGGCCAGGAGGTCGAAGGCCTCCACGCGCCGGGCCAGGTCAAGGGCCGAGGTGGCCTCGTCGAGCAGCAGCGCGCCCCGGCCCTGGCACAGGGCGCGGGCCAGCAGCACGCGCTGAAATTCTCCCCCGGAAAGCTCGGAGGCTTGGCGCTCGGCCAGATCCAGGCAGCGGGCGTCGGCCAGCGCTGCCTCGGCCGCTGCCTCGTCCCGCGGGCCATAGCCGCCCCAGAAGTCGGAGCTGGCGAAACGGCCCATGCGCACCAGCTCACGCACGCTGTAGCCCGGCGGCGGCGTGGCGCCCTGGGGCACGCAGGAGACCAGCCGGGCGCGTTCGCGCGCCGGAAGCCCGGAGACCGCGCGGCCGGAAAGCTCGACGCCGCCGCGCAAGGCGGGCAGCAGTCCGGCCAGGGCCAAAAGCAGGGTGGTCTTGCCGGAGCCGTTCGGCCCCAGCAGGGCCGCGAACTCGCCGGGGCCAAGGCGCAGGTCCACATCGTGGAGCACCGCGCGGCCGCCGTAGCCGCAGCTGAGGCCCTGCGCGCGGATCATGCGCGGCCTCCGCCTGATCCTCTGCGCGCCAGCAGCAGACAGAAGAACGGTCCGCCCACGAGCGCCGTGACCACGCCCACGGGCAGTTCGGCCCCGCGCGGCAGCACACTGCGCGCCAGGACATCGGACCAGATGAGCAAAAGCGCGCCCAGAAGCGCCGAGGCCGGGAGCAGCCTGCGGTGTCCCGCGCCCAGCGCCAGGCGCACCAGATGCGGCACCACCAGGCCCACGAAGCCGATGACCCCGCTGACCGCCACGGCCGCGCCGGAGAGCAGGCTCGCGCCGAACAGCAGCCACAGCCGCGAGCGCCCGGCGTCGAGGCCCAGCATGCGCGCCTGGGTTTCGCCCAGGGAGAGCACGTCGAGCTCTCCCGCGCGCCAGAACACGATCCCCGCGCCCAGCAGCATATACGGCCAGGCCAGCGCCGCGTGCTCGAAGCCCCGGCCCTGGAAGCTGCCCATGATCCAGAAGACGATGCTGGACACGCTTTCCTCGTCCAGGCTCTTTAGGAGCGAGATGAGCGCGGAGAGAAAGGTGGACACCACGATGCCCGCCAGCACGAGGGTCTCGCGCCGCAGGTTGGAGAGCGGCCCGCCCCCGGCGCGGGAAAGGCCCAGCACCAGCGCCAGGGCGGCCAGGGCCCCCGCGAGCGCGCAGGCGGGCAGGGCGCGGGCGTCGCCCGCCAGGGCCGCGCCTCCGGCGATGCCGCTCAGGATGGCCAGCGAGGCCCCGAAGGCCGCGCCGCCGGAAACGCCCAGGGTGAAGGCGTCGGCCAGCGGGTTCCGCAGCACCCCCTGGAAGGCCGCCCCGGCAATGGCCAGCGAGGCCCCGGTGATTCCGGCCAGCACCACGCGCGCCAGGCGGATGTCCACGACGACCACGGCGAGGCTCGGGTCCACGGGCGCGCCCGCATGCAAGCCGGCGGCCTGCAACAGCGCGCGCAGGGTTTCGCCCGGCGTGGCGGGAAAGCTGCCCAGGCCGCAGGCCAGCACCACGGAGGCCAGCAGGGCGCAGGCCAGGACCGCGAGCGCCAGGGTTGCGGCGCCGGCGGCCCGTCCCTTTTCACGCCCGGCGTCGTGCTCTGTCCTGGCCTGTGCCGCCATGCTACAGGCCCAGTTCCTTGTCCGCGTCCTTCAGGTGGTCGATCCAGAGCTGGGCCACGGCCGGGCGGCTGCCCAGGCCCACCAGCACGGGTTTGGGCGTGATGCCCGCGGCTTTGAGCTTGTTGGCCCAGGAGCCGTGCTCGGCCCCGGCCATGTCGTTGTGGGCGTGGTCGCCCGCCACGCTCATGAAGGGCACGAGATACGCGGTGCGCACGCCCTGCCGCTTCAGGACCGGTATGAGGTCGTCCAGACTGGGGGTGCTTTCCACCGTGGCCACAAACACGCTGGGGTCCTGCTTCCACAGGGCCAGCTGGAGCGCGGCATAGGCCGCGTTGGCCGGATGCTCGGTGCCATGCCCCATGAGCACCACGGCTTCGCCCTTTTTGTGCGCGGGCAGGGTGGGCAGGATGGCCGCCGCCGCTGCGTCGATGTCCTTGGGGAGAAAGAGCAGGGGACGGCCGACGCTGACCTGCCGGATGCCCTTGGGCATGGCCTGGAAGGCCTCGGCAGTGGCCCTGACGTCCTCGAACTCGCGGCCGGGGATGGTCTGCAGGGACTGCACCGTCACATGGGTGAAGCCCTCGGCGGCCATGTCGGCCAGGGCCTGGGCCGGGGAGCTCTTGATGGTGCCCTCGGCCGCGATCTTGTGGCGGATGATGCTGGACGAATAGGCCAGGCGCACGGGAACGCCGGGGAAGGCGGCCTCGGCCTGCCGTTTGAGCGAGTCGATGGCGGTGACGGCCTCGGGCACGCTGGTGCCGAAGGCCACCAGCAGGATGCCGTGCTTGGACGCGGCGTGCTTTCCGCCCTCACCCTCGCCCGCGAGCGCGGGCAGGGCCAGCGCCAGGCAGAGGGTAAGCGCGAGCACGGCGCGCAGAAGCGCGGACGCGGCGGTTTGACGCATAGAGACCTCCAGGAGTGGAGGGCGTGGGGTGGAGGACAATAAAAAAATCCCTTCCCGCACGCCAATGCGGAAAGGGATTCCCGAATTCGTCCCCTTCAATAGTCCCGTCGGACAAAAGCCCTCGTTGCCGACGAGAAGCCATGACACAGAATCCGGCAGGTCTTCCGACTCACCCCATCGGCCCCGGCCTTCCCAGGAGGTTTCTCCCAGTGGCGCGCTTGGGGGCCGATCGTTCGCGGGGCTCACGGCGGCGGGTCCGCTCCCGAGTTACACGGGATTCCCTCTTCACCCCGCGTGAAGAGCGGGGCACCGGACAAAGAGCTGGTTAGTCGGTCGGAGAAGGGGTGTCAAGCTTGGGCGGGGGTGGTCAGTTCGACCAGCAGCTTCTCAATGTCCAGCACGAGCGCGTCGCTTTCGCCCATCATGCCGAAGCCCAGGATGGGCAGGGTGTAAATCTCCTGCACGGGCACGGTGAAGCCCGTGACCACCACCTGCTGCTGGCGCAGCACCTCGTCCACCAGGATGGCCGCTTTGAGTTCGCCCATGCGCACGGTGATGATGAGCCCGCGCTCGATGCCCCGGCAGGTGTCGTCCAGGCCCAGGTGGCGGCACAGGCGCAGCAGATGGAAGATCTGGCCGCGCACGCTCACGGTTTCGCTGCCGTCGGGCAGGGCCACCAGATCCTCGGCCTGGGGGGCGTAGATCTCCAGCACGTCGCGCGAGGGCACGATGAGCGTCTCTTGTCCCACGCGGCAGACCAGGGCGTCCACGATGCCCTCGTTCACCGAACGCGAGAGCGGGATGGACAGCGTGAAGCGCGAGCCGCCGCCTTTCAGGTTCTCGATGGCGATGTCGCCGCTCAGCGCTGTGCGCACGGCGTTGGCCACGGCGTCCATGCCCACGCCCCGGCCGGAGACGTCGGTGACCTTCTCCGCCGTGGAGAAGCCCGAGGAGAGGATGAACTGGATGATCTCCTGCTCGGAGAGCTCCTGGCCGGGCTCCACCAGGCCGCGCTCCTGGGCCTTCTTCAGGATCTTCCCGGCATTCAGCCCCCGGCCGTCGTCGGAGACCTCGACAAAGGCCGTGTCGCCCTTGCGGAAGGCCGTGAGATTCACGGCGCCGGTCTCGTCCTTGCCCGCCGCCACGCGTTCCTCCGGCGTCTCCAAGCCGTGGTCCAGGGCGTTGCGCAGCAGGTGCACCAGGGGCTCGTTCAGACACTCCACGATGGTCTTGTCCAGGGCCAGCTCGTCGCCCGTGATGGTGAAGCGCACCTTCTTCTGCATCTTCTGGGAAAGGCTCTGCACCAGCCGGTTCATGGGCAGGAAGATCTGCTTGAGCGGCACCAGCCGGATGGCGTCCACCTGGGTCTGCAGGCCGGTGATGACCGTGTCCAGCTCCGCCAGGGTGGAGGCGGAAAGGGTGGCCCCGCGCATGCCGCTCTGCGAGAGCACGGCGAAGGTCACCATGAGCTTGCCCACCAGCTCGATCAGGCTGTCCAGGCGCTCCGTGGGCACGCGGATGCTGGTGATGCTCTGTTTGCTGGCGGCCAGCGCTTTTTCGGCGTGCTTTTCGGCGTCCTCGGCGGGAGGCTCCGCGCCGGCCTGGCCTGCCATCGGCATGGTCGGCGGCATGGTCTCCGGCATGATCGACGGCTCGGGCGTTGTGGCGGGCGGCGCCGCGTCGTCGGCCTGGGCCGCGCCGGGGGCTTCAAGCCTCGGTGGCGCAGTGGCGGCCCTCGGCTGGTCGAGCACGCCCGCCAGGGCGTAGAGAAATTTCTTGTGCGCCTCGCACAGGCGCAGGAGCGCGGTGACGATGGGCTCGTTGACCGGGGTGATGCCGTCGGCCAGCATGTCCAGAAGCGAGATGACCTGGGTCGAGGCCAGCTTGAGGTGCGAAAGGCCCAGGGCCTCCAGCACGTGGGACACGTCGTTGCCCGTGGGCCGTCCGTTCTCCAGCTCGAGGATCTTCTCCTCCAGGGGGGCGATGCATTGGCGGATGTGGTCCCTCACTGGACGCTCCCGTCGGGCAGTTCACAGCCGGACAGGGGGCGGATGGCCGCGTCGAAGTCCCAGGCGTAGAAATTCTCGCGGCAGGCGCCGCCCAGCCCGCGCACGCCGATGGTCCACATGTCGGCCAGGGCGGCCACGTCCTCCCACACGCTGGAGCCAAAGCTCTTCACGGCGCTGACGTCTAAGACCACCGGTGCGGTTTGCGGCAGGGCCAGGATGGCCCCCACGATCTCGTCGGACTGGGATTTCAGGTGGATGCGCGGGTTGCTCAGGCGCAGCACCGTGGCGCCCGGCTCCTGCTCCACGGCGACGCAGTGGTCGGAGCTGGCCTGCGCGGCTTTCTGCCCTTCGCCCGCGGCGGCGGCGAGCACCTCGCACACGGCGTCGATCTCCGCCTGGTCGGGCGCGCCCTGGTCGCGTATCTGCTCGATGACGGCGAAGACGGAATTCACGCCGTGCGCGGCCAGGGAGATGTTGTCCGCGCTGTGCTCCAGGGTTCCGGCCTGGAGCTTCTTGAGGAAGCTTTCCACCTTGTGGGTGAAGGCGCTCGCGGCCTCGAACCCGGGCATGAACCCGGTGACGCCCTTGATGGTGTGCAGGGGGCGGGCCAGGATTTCAATGCCTCCGGCCACATCGCCCGAACTGAGGCGCTCCAGGCCTTCCAGCACCTGAGGGTAGTACTTGTCGCCGACTTCGGCGAAGAATTCCTCGGACAGGGCGTCGCTCAATGGGGATTCCTTATTCGCGGCCTCAGGCCACGACGAAGCCGAGTTTCTTCAGTTCCTCGAAAAGCTTGTCCTTGCTCACGGGCTTCACGATGTAGCCCGAGGCCTCGCCGTCGTGGAAGGAGCGGATCACGGTCTTCGGGTCGTCGAGGGCTGTGGTCATGAGCACCTTCACGTTGGGACGTCCGGGCAGGCTCTGCTCGTACGCGCGTATCCGCCGCAGGGCCTCGATTCCGTCCATCTCCGGCATCATGATGTCCATGAGCAGCAGATCGTAGGGGCGTCCCTCGCCGTGGGCGAGCTTGAAGGCCTCCAGGGCCTCGGCGCCGTTGACGACCACATCCACCTCGAACAGCGTGTGCAGAAAGACCGTGAGCACCTTCCGACCCAGAAATTCATCCTCGGCGACAAGTGCGCGCATACATTTCCTCCGGCTGCGGACAAACTACTTGATATAAAGTTTATTCGCGCAACGAGAAAAAAAGTCAACCGGGGAAAAAGGCCCTTCCTGGCGCCGGGGTTGCGCCGGGCGGCCGTGTCGGGTAGAAGGCCGCCCATGCGAGGCTTCATCACACCCGAACGCACTGCGCGCATCCACGGCGTGCTCTCCCGCCGCCAGACGGACGTCACCCTGGTCATGGACAACATCTGGGACCCGCACAACGTCTCTGCAATCCTGCGCAGTTGCGACGCTTTCGGCCTGTTCCGCGTGCACCTCTACTACACCAGCGAGAAGTGGCCGGAGCTGGGCACCAAGTCCTCGGCCTCGGCCAAGAAATGGGTGGAGCGCACGGAGCACTCCTCCGCCCCGGACATGCTGGGGGGCTTTGCGAAGGCGGGCGTCCAGGTCATCCGCACCGGCTTTTCGCCCACGGCCAAGCCGTTGTTCGACTTCGACTTCACCAAGCCCACGGCGGTGATCCTGAGCAACGAGCACCGCGGGGCCTCACCCGAACTCATCGACCAGGTGACCGAAGAGCTTTACATCCCCATGCAGGGCATGGTGCAGAGCCTGAACGTGTCCGTGGCCGCGGCGGTCATCCTCTACGAGATGTTTTCCCAGCGCCGGCGCGCCGGGCTTCTGGACACCCCGGCCCTCCCGCCCGCGGACCTGGAGGCCCTGGAGCTCGACTGGAGCGACAGGTAGCCCTGGCAGGCCGCCGCGCCCAGCGGCGCGGTGTGCGAGAAAAAAGCCCGGAAGCGATTCCGGGCTTTTTTTTGTGTTGTGGCGCAAGGGAGGCGGGGAACAAAAAAAGACCGCCCGGGTCGCGCGCGGCGACCCGGACAGCCATCTTAACGGTGGGCGGGCCGGAGCGGACTCCGGCGTGACGGCCTAGTGGTGGCCTTCCTTCTTGCCCTGGTGGATGCGGATGAAGGCCACGGTGATGATCCAGGCCAAGTAGATGAAGATAAGGGAAACGCCGACGGTTCCCTGACTGCTGCTGGTGGCCATATCTTTCAAAAGTTCGCCGAGCATGGATCAATCCTCCAGGTTTTCTTTCCGGCTTGTGCAAGCCGAAGCGCCTCTATTTCACGCGATCGCCCGGAAATGTCAAGGGGGTTTCCGGCCTTGAGGAGAGGGGGAGGGCCCTTGCCAGCCAGGCGGCTGGCGCGCTACCATTCGCATGCAGGATTCCGCCAAGGAGGCGCACATGACAGACAAACCGCGCATCGTGGTGCTCGACGCGTTCACCATGGGCCAGGATGTTTCCTGGGAGGCCATCGCCAGCCAGGGCGAGCTGCATCTCTACGACCGCACCGCGCCCGGCCAGCTCTTGGAGCGCGCGCGGGGCGCGCAGGTGCTCTTCACCAACAAGGCCGTGCTCAGCCGCGCGGCCATCGAAGCCCTTCCGGACCTGCAGTGCGTCTGCGTGCTGGCCACTGGCTACAATGTCGTCGACCTCGAGGCGGCGGCCGCGCGCGGCATCCCGGTGTGCAACGCGCCGGGCTATTCGCCACCCGCCGTGGCCCAGCACGTCATGGCCGTGGTGCTGGAGCTGTTCTCCCACGTTTCGCAGCACGCGCGCGCCGTGCGCGAGGGCCGCTGGAGCGCCCAGCCCGATTTCTGTTTCTGGGACGAGCCCATCGTGGAGCTGGCGGGCAAGACCTTCGGCGTGGTGGGCTTCGGCGCCATCGGCAGCCGCGTGGCCGAGCTGGCCCACGCCTTCGGCATGAACGTGCTGGCGTACGCGCCGCGTCCCAAGGCGCAACCGCCTTACGGGCCCTTCGCCTTCGCGGGCCTGGACGAGCTCTTCGCCGATTCCGACGTGGTGAGCCTGCACTGCCCGCTCACGCCGGAGAATGAGAACCTGGTCGGCGCGCGCCTGCTCTCTCGCATGCGGCCCACGGCGTATCTGGTGAACACCGCGCGCGGGCAGCTGGTGGATGAGGCCGCCCTGGTCCAGGCGCTCACGGCCGGAACCATCGCCGGGGCCGCGCTCGACGTGGTGCGTGAGGAGCCCATCCGGCCGGACGATCCGCTGCTCTGCGCGCCGAACTGCCTCCTCACGCCGCACGTGGCCTGGGCCAGCCGCGAGGCGCGCACGCGGCTTTTGCGCATCACCGCGCAGAACCTGCGGGCGTTTCTCTCCGGCCAGCCGCGGAACGTGGTCAATGGCGTCGGCTAGGGTGACGGCCCAGGCGCGCCGGGGCTTTACACGGGGACGGCAGCTGTGTCATTTGTGACATGTGCCCCCCCTAAGAATCTGCCACTTTTGACCAAGCTGGAGGAACAATCCATGCGCAAGTTTTCCCTTGTCCTGACCTTGATCGCCCTGCTGGTTTTCGCCGGCAGCGCGGCCGCCGCCGAGAGCATCCTGGTGGGCACCACCACCAGCACCGCCGATACCGGCCTGCTGGACTACCTGGCGCCGAAAATCCTGAAAGACACCGGCCTTGAGATGCGCTGGATCGCCGTCGGCACGGGCCAGGCCCTGGAGCATGGCAAGAACTGCGACGTGGACATCCTCATGGTCCACGCACCCGCGGCGGAGAAGAAATTCATCGCCGAGGGCCATGGCCTGAACCGCACGGAGTTCATGTTCAATGATTTCGTGCTGGTGGGACCGGCCAAGGACCCCGCGAACATCAAGGGCAAGAGCGCGGCCGAAGCGCTCAAGGCCGTCGAGGCCAAGCAGGCCTTTTTCGCCAGCCGTGGCGACGACTCCGGCACGGACAAGCGCGAGAAGAGCCTCTGGAAAAACGCGGGCCTCGTCGTGCCGGACAAGGCGCCCTGGTACATCCAGGTGGGCCAGGGCATGATGATGACCCTGCGCATCTCCGCGGAGCGCGGCGCGTACACCCTCACCGACCGCGGCACCTGGATCGCCTACGAGGCCAAGGAGCAGGGCAAGTCCGGCCTGGTGATCCTCTCCGAGGGCGACCAGGCCCTGCGCAACCAGTACAGCATCATCCTGCTGCCGCCCACCTGCTCCAAGATCAAGCACGAAGCGGCCCGGAAGCTCCAGGCCTGGTTCCTGTCCCCGGTGGGCCAGAAGGCCATCGCGGACTTCAAGCTCCAGGGCAAGCAGCTCTTCACCCCCAACGCGGCCAAGTAGGCCGGGGCAGCGCAGCACCGCGGTGGACTACTTCAGCGAGGGCCTGGCCAAGGCCGTCCAACTGCTCCTGAGCCTGGACCCCGAGACCTTCTCGGCGGTGTGGGCCACGGCGGAGGTGACGGCCCTGGCCCTGGCCGGAAGCCTCATCATGGGATTGCCCCTGGGTTTTGCCCTGGGGCATTTCCGTTTTCCCGGCCGCCGCGCCGTGCGGCTGTTCATGGACTGGATGCTCTCGCTGCCCACGGTGGTCATCGGGCTCATCGTTTACGCCCTGTTCACCACGCGCGGGCCGCTCGGCGAGTGGGGCTTCTTGTTCACCATCCCCGGCATGGCCGTGGGGCTCACGCTGCTTGGCCTGCCCATCATCCTCACCATGACCGCCACGGCGGTGGAGTCCACGGACGTGCGCCTCACCGAGACCCTGCTCTCCCTTGGGGCGGACCGGACGCAGCTGCTTTTCGCCACGCTTTCCGAGGCGCGCTTCGCCATGGCGCTGGCCTCGGCCTCGGCCTTCGGCCGCATCGTCAGCGAGGTGGGCATCGCCATGATGGTCGGCGGCAACATCAAGTGGCAGACGCGCACCATCACCACGGCCATCGCGCTTGAGACCGGCCGGGGCGAGTTCGCCACGGGCATCGCGCTCGGCATCGTGCTCATGCTGGTGGCGCTTGTGGTGAATCTTTTTGTGGCGCTCTTGCGGCGCAGGGCCGGGTCATGAGCGCGCTCTATGAACTGCGCGGCATCGAGGCCGCGTACGAGAAGGGCGAGAACGTGCTCCACGTGCCACAGCTCGACATCGCGCGCGGGGAGATCCTGGGCCTGGCGGGCCACAACGGCAGCGGCAAGAGCACGCTGCTGAAGCTGTTGGGATTTTTGCTGGAGGCGAGAGCGGGCAGCCTGACCTTCGACGGGGCGCTGGTGGACCGCGCGGCCCTGCGCTCCGGGCATCTCCTGCGCCGCAAGGCCGTGCTGCTGGGGCAGGAGACCTGCCTGCTCAAGCGCAGCGTGGCGGCCAACGTGGCCTATGGGCTGAAGCTGCGCGGCCTGCCCGCGCCCAAGGAGCTGCTGGCCCGGGCGCTTGGCCTAGTGGGGCTCGACTACGCGCAGTATGGCGCGCGGCCCTGGCGGCAGCTCTCCGGCGGGGAGGCCAGGCGCGTGGCCCTGGCGGCGCGCCTGGCGCTTGATCCCCTGGCGCTTCTGCTGGACGAGCCCACGAGCGGCCTGGACCGCGCCAGCACGGAGCACGTGAAGCGCGCCGTTCTGGGTGCGCGCGAGAACCATGGGGCCACCCTGGTCATCGTGAGCCACGACCTGACCTGGCTTTCGTCCTGCGCCGACCGGGTGCTGACCCTGGACGAGGGCCGCATCGTCAACGGGCTCTAGACGGCCCCTGGCTCCGCTGTCCGCTAAAAAGCGGCCACCATGTCGTCGGACAGGGCGCGGTACAGGTCGGCCACGAGCACCACGCCCAGGACCATGCCGTTTTCCGTCACCACGGCCCAGCCGCGCTTTTTGCGCAGAAAGAGCTCCAGCACCACGGGCAGGGGGTCTGTGGGCTTGAGCATGGGCACGTCCGGGTCCATGTGGCGGGCAAGGCCCGTGTGGGTGCACACGGCGCTGGCCCGGGCGAAAGCCTTGTCGAAGTCCGCCTCCTGCGCCACCTTGAGCTCGGGATCGCGCAGCACGCATTCGTCCAGCGCGGCCAGAACGCTCCAGATGGTGACCGCGCCCTTGAGCGCGCCCTCGCGGTGGCCATCCTTGCCCAGCACGAGCACCACGTTGTTCTCCGGGGCCTTCTTCTGGCTTTCGCGCAGCACCCGCACGGCCTCGGACAGGCTGGCGTGTTCGTCCACGGCGGCAAAATCCTCGCGCATCAAATCCCAGGCTCTTTTGCGAAACAGCATGCGGCACTCCTGATTTGTGTCTTTCGCCCATGGGAGGAGGAACAACGCCGGGCGGTTGTCCAACCTATAACGCGGCCCGGCGGCGGTAGGCAAGAGGAGCCGGTCCTGCGGCGGGCCTTGACAATCCCCTTGACAGACCGCACTCTGCGGACCATGAAGCGCGTCCTGGCCCTCGCGGCCATCTTGCTCCTTTTCACCAGTGCGCCCGCCAGGGCGGACAATCCCTTCGGACCCGGCGAGAAGCTCAGCTACGACCTCTACTGGACCTTCGTCCCGGCGGGCAGCGCCACGCTGGAAACCCTGGACCAGGAACAGGTGGAGGGGCATCCGGCCCTGCATTTCCGGGCCCTGGCGCAAAGTCTGCCCTTTGTGGACAAATTCTACAAGGTGCGCGACTCCATCGAGTCCTGGGTGGACCCTGGCGTGACCCGCGCCCTCTTGTACAAGAAGGACCAAAACGAGGGCGACTACGTGCGGCACTATCTGGTGCGCTTCGACAGGAACGGCAACGTGGCCTACCGCTACAGCAAGGGCGCGCTCAAGAACGCGGTGCTGATCCCCTTCGGCACCTTCGACCCGCTGTCCATGCTTTTCCTGTTCCGCACCAAGGATCTCCATGTGGGCATGGAGTTCGCCGCGCCCGTCACCGACGGCGAGAAGAGCATCACCGGCACGGCCAGGGTGGTGCGGCGCGAAACCATCAAAACCAAGGCGGGCGAGTTCGACACCCTGCTTGTGGAGCCCGACGTCCGCGACATCGGCGGCGTGTTCCGCAAGAGCCCGGACGCAACCCTGCAAGTCTGGATCACCAACGACGAGCGGCGCATCCCCGTGCGCGTGCAAAGCAAGGTCGTGGTGGGCCACTTCTCCATGGAACTCACGGGGTATACCCCCCCGAAAAACAAGGCGGCCCATTGAAAAACTCCCGTTCCGGCAAATCCACCAAGTCCCAGCATCCCGGTTCCCGTCCCCACCGTCCCGCGCGCCAGGCGCCTAGGCCCGTGCGCGAGGCGCATCCGCTGGAAGGCCAGACCATGGACCTCGCCATCGAATCCCTGGCCCTGGGCGGCGCGGGCGTGGCCCGCATGCCCGAGGGCGTCCAGGGCGCGGGCATGGCCGTGTTCGTCGCAGGCGGCTTGCCGGGCTCCCTGGTTTCGGCGCGCATCACCAAGATGCACCGTCGCCACGCCGAGGCGGTGGTGGCCGAGGTGCGCACGCCCTCGCCCGACGCCGCGACGCCGTTCTGCCCGCATTTCGGCGTGTGCGGCGGCTGTTCGCTGCAGAACCTGGACCCCGCGCGCCAGCTTGAGTGGAAGGAGCGGCAGATCGTGGACGCGCTCAGGCGCATCGGTCGGGTGGAGCCGGGGACCATTCTGCCTGCGGTCAGCGCGCCCGACTCCACGGGCTTCCGCAACAAGATGGAGTTCGCCTTCCAGGGTCTGGGCGCTTCCCTGCGCCTGGGGCTCTACAGCAAGGCCGACACCGGCCGCGTGTTCGACCTGGAGGCCTGCCCGATCTTCCCCGCGGGCGGCTACGCCATCCTGGACGCCGTGCGCGCGGCCTGCCGCGAGGCCGGGCTTTCGGCCTATGAGCGCCGCACGGGGCAGGGGCTTCTGCGCCATCTGGTGCTGCGCCACAGCGTGCACCAGAACAAGTACCTGGCCCAGCTCATCACCGCGCCCGTCCCGGCGGACAGCGCCCCGGCGCTGGCCATCCTGGCCCTGGGCCAGGACCTGCTGCGGCGTTTTCCCGAGCTTTCCGGCTTCGTGCACGCGGAGCGCGCCAAGGCCGACGGCCTGGCCCAGTCCGAGCGCACCCTGCTGGCCCTGGGCGAAAGCGCCCTCATCGAGACCCTGGAGGACGCGCGCTATTCCATCAGCGCCGACGCCTTCTTCCAGACCAGCACCGGCGGGGCGCTGGCGCTGTATCGCGCCGCGCGCGAGCTGGCGGACCTGGCCCCCACGGATGTGGTGTACGACCTGTACTGCGGGGGCGGGGGCATCACGCTCTTTCTCGCGCCGACCTGCGCGCGCGTGCTCGGGCTTGAAATGAACCCGTCGGCCGTGGCCGACGCCGAGGCCAACGCCAAGCGCAACAGCGTGGCCAATTGCCGTTTCCTGCGCGCGGATTTGACCGGCGGCAGCGCCGTGCCGGAACGTCTGCCGGACGGCTTCGCCAAGGCGGACGTGGTCGTCGTGGACCCCCCGCGCGAAGGCCTGGACGCGGGTGTGGCGGCCTGGCTGAACCGCGTGCGGCCCTCGCGCCTGGTGTACGTCTCCTGCAACCCGGCCACCCTGGCGCGCGACGCCGGGCTCCTGGCCGAGGGCTTCACGCTCGCCGCCGTGCGCGCCGTGGACCTGTTCCCGCACACGGCCCACGCCGAATGCGTGGCCCTGTTCCGGCCAAGGTAGTTGGCTTGCGCGGGAGCCGCCCGCCCGCTTGCCGCTCGCGCGGAAGCGCATTAGGCTTTTGTTGTAGTCAGCATTCCGGGAGGGACGGCACATGTCGGCGATAATCCGCAAGAGTTTGCTGCAACTGGTGTTCTCCGGCGCGTTCATGAAGCGCTGGAACGACCGCCTGCGCCCCATGGAGCTTATGGAGGTGGACAAGCAGGCCCACAAGATGATCGTGGCCTGGATGCTCTTGACCCGCATCACCGCCCACATGGACATGGAGGAGCGCCTGGCCCTGGTGGAGGAGGTCATCGAAGGCGGCATCTTCGACTACTTCTTCCGTCTGGTCATCACGGACATCAAGCCGCCCGTGTTCTACAAGATCAAGGCCAACCGCGAGGACTACCAGAAGCTCACCCAGTGGGTGCTGCCGCAGCTGAAGCCCCGCCTCGCCCCCCTGGGGCAGGCCTTCTGGGAGCGCATGACCGCGGCGCTCATGGAGCCGGAGGAGAAGACGCTCTCCCGGCGCATCCTCATGGCCGCGCACCTGTACGCCTCCTATTCCGAGTTTCGGGTGCTGAAGCCTCTGAATCCGCACGACGAGGAGATGCCGGAGATCGAGGAGAGCTTCCGCACGCGGCTCAGCGGCCTGGTGGACATCCCCGGCGTGGCCGACCTGCTCGCCGGGAACAACGAATTCGGCCGCTTCGCCGCGCGCGCGGGCCAGCTGCGCTTCCAGAAGCGCTGGTCGCAGACCCCCCGCGTGCCGGAAACCACGGTGCTGGGCCACATGTTTTTGGTGGCCACGTACGCCTGGTTCTTCAGCGTGGAGGCGGGCGCCTGCCAGGCCCGGCGGCAGAACAACTTCTTCACCGGCCTGTTCCACGACCTGCCGGAACTCCTGACGCGCGACATCATCTCGCCCGTGAAGAGCGCGGACGCCTCCATCGGCGAGCTCATCAAGCAGTACGAGAACCAGGAACTGGAGCGCAAGATCCTCGGCCCGCTGAAAAACGGCCAGTGCGAGGATCTGGCCGCGCGCCTGTCGTACCTGCTTGGGCTGGACGTGGGCTCGGAGTTCATCGCCACCGTGCGCGAGAACGGCGAGGCGCACAACGTCACCGAGGCCGACCTGCGCGGTCCCATGAACCGCGACGAGCTGGACCCCAAGGACGGCCCGCTGCTCAAGATGTGCGACCGCTTGGCCGCGTTCATTGAGGCGGACACGGCGCTCAGAAACGGCATCAACAACGAGCAGCTGCACCAGGCCCGCTGGCGCATCCGTCAGATGTACGAACACCGGCCCGAGGTCATGGGCATCCAGGTGGGCGCGCTTTTGGCGGACTTTGACTGACGCCATGCCGCCGCAGGACGACGCATCCCCCCTGGCCCCCGGTCTTTACGTGGTGGCCACGCCCATCGGCAACGCGGGCGATCTTTCGCCGCGCGCGGCGGACGCGCTCAGCCGCGCCGACGTGGTGCTGGCCGAGGACACGCGCCGGGCCGGGCTGTTCTTCCGCCGCCAGGGGCTTGTGCGCCAGGCCGGCCGCTCCGGCTTTTTCAGCCTGCACGAGCACAATGAGGCCGGGCGCATCCCCCAGGTCATGGAGATGATTCTGGGGGGCCAGGCCGTGGCGCTCATCAGCGACGCCGGAACCCCGGTGCTCTCCGACCCCGGCTACCGGCTGGTGCGCGCCTGTCGCCAGGGCGGGCTTCGCGTCACCTCGCTGCCCGGGCCCTTCGCCCCGGCCGTGGCCCTTTCCGCCTGCGGCCTGCCGCCCGCGCCCATGACCTTCCTGGGCTTTTTGCCCCGACAGAAGGGCCAGGCCCAGAAGCTGCTCTCCCGCCACGGAGCCACGGGCGCGAGCCTGATTTTTTTCGAGCGCAAGGACCGCCTGGCCGCCACCCTGGCCCTGGCGGCCGGCGTGCTGGGCGATCGCGAGTTTGCCATCTGCCGGGAATTGACCAAGCAATACGAGGAGTTTATTCTGGGCCGCCTGGGCGCGCTTTCCGCCGTCGATCTGGACGTGCTGGGCGAGGTGACGGTGGTCATCGGGCCGGAAGCCCTGGGGCCGGCCGCCGCCATCGGCGCGGCGGGAGAAAGCGTGGACCCGGAGGCCCAGTTGCAGACGGTGCTGGCCGAAGAGCGCGCACGCGGCGGCAAGCCGCGCGAGGTGGCCCGCCGCGTGGCCGAGCGGATTCCCGGCATGGGCGTGAAGGAAATTTATGAGCTGCTCAAGCGCTGAAGCGCCCCGCGACCGTCAGGGCGATCACCAGGATGATCCCTTGGGCGATCCTTTGGACCGGGCCATCGCCCTGGCCCTGGACGCCCGCGCCCTGGACTCGGACGCCGTGCGCGCCGTGACGGACTGCGCCGCCGCCGACCTGCCGCGCCTGCTTGAGGGTGCGCGCGCCGTGCGCCGCAGGCACCTGGGGCGCACTCTTTCCCTCTGCGCCATCATCAACGCCAAGAGCGGCGCCTGCAGCGAGGACTGCGCCTTCTGCGCCCAGTCCTCCCGGCACAAGACCGACAGCCCGCGCCACGCCTTCCTGGACCCGGCGGAGATCGGCCGCGCCGCCGCGGCCATGAAGACGCGCGGCGCGGCGCGCTTTGGCATCGTGGCCAGCGGCCTGGCCCCCAGCGAGGCCGAGTTCGAGAAGCTTTTGCGGGCCGTGGCCCTGGTGCGCGGGGCGGGCCTCGCCGCGGACGTCTCCGTGGGCGTGCTGACGCGCGAACGGCTGCTGCGCCTCAAGGCCGCCGGGCTCTCCGGCGTGCACCACAACCTGGAGGTGGCGCGCAGCTTCTTCCCGCGGATCTGCACCACCCACGACTACGAGGACGACGTCGAGGCCGTGCGCCTGGCCCTGGCCGAGGGGCTCTTCGTGTGCTCTGGCGGCATCTTCGGCCTGGGCGAGAGCTTCGCCCAGCGGGCCGAACTGGCCGAGACCCTGCGCGGGCTGGGCGTGACGAACGTGCCCATGAATTTCCTCATCCCCATCCCCGGCACGCGCATGGCCGACCGGCCGGTGCTTTCCCCGGCAGAGGCTTTGCACACCGTGGCGCTGTTCCGGCTCATGCTGCCTCTGGCGCAGCTGCGCGTGTGCGGCGGGCGGGGCACGGTGTTCGGCCCGGCCGGGGGCGAGGGCCAGCGCGCGCTCTTTGATTCCGGCGCGAGCGGGCTCATGATCGGCGACTATCTGACCATCGCGGGCGCGCCGCCCGAGGCCGACCTTGCGCTGGCGCGGAGCATGGGCTTCACCCTCGCGGCCGCTGACGCGGGACAGGAGGCGTAGGCCCATGATGCTTCGGGATAAGTTCTGGAGCGAGCGGGGCAAGGCCTACCTGCGCTGTTTTCTACGCACCTATCTCGTGGGCGGGTCCATGAACCCGCGCGGGCTCATGAGCGTGGGCCTGCTCTACGCCATGCTGCCCGGACTGTGGATCATCCACAAGGAGCCCAAGGCCCGCGAGCAGGCCCTCAAGCGTTACGCGCGGCACTTCAGCTCCCACCCCTTCTGGGTGCCGTGCCTCGTGGGCATCTTTCTCTCCGTGGAAGCGGACATCGCTGGGCGCAGGCTCCCGCCGGAGGCGCTGGAAAAGGTCAAGAACACCACCAGCTATACCCTCTCCGCCATCGGCGACTCGGTGTTCGCGGGCAGTCTGCTGATTTTCTGGGCCCTGACGACCTCCTGTCTGCTGCTGCTGGGGCAGCGGGTGTTGCCTTTTGCAATAGGGCTTTTCTTTTTTCTTGGATTGCAAGGCTTCCGCGTGTACACTTTTCTTGGTGGCCTCCGCCGGGGCTTCAGCTTTCTCACGGCGCTGAAGCGCTGGGATCTCATCAACTGGGGCCGGCGCATCAAGTTCTTGAACGCGGCCCTGCTGTTGTGCCTGTGGGCGCTCTTGTTCCCGGCCGGGGATGCCCGGGCCTGGGGCTGGGGCATGGGCGCGCTGGGCCTTGCCGGGCTGCTTTCCATACGGCCCGTGCTGCCCCGCTGGGTGCTGGCGGGGGTCGTGCTGGCCGTGTTGATGGCTATTCCCTGGCTGATGCAGCGCGCCAGCGGCCTGCCCCCGGTGGGCATGCCCTAAGGCGCGGACTATGCGAGACGGACAAAGACAGCGGTTGGAGACCATGACGGAGACGAGCGGCACATCCCAATCCGAGGCCAGCGCCGGAGAGGACTGCGTGCGGCAGGTGCTGGTGGCCAACCAGCTCGGCCTGCACGCGCGGCCCGCCAGCCAGATCGCCCGGGAGGCCCAGGGCTTCCTGGCCAGCATCAGCCTGGTGGGCCAGGGACAGACCGTGGACGCCAAGAGCATCCTGGACGTGCTGACCCTGGCGGCCGGGCCCGGCAGCACCATTGAGATACGCGCCAGCGGCGAGGACGCCGAGGCGGCCGTGGAGAGAATTTCGCAGCTGTTCGCCACACGGTTCGGGGAGAAATAGTGGCCAGAACCATCGTTCGCGGTATTTCGGTGTCCACGGGCTTCGCCATCGGCAAGGCCGTGTTCGTCAACCGCAGGCACCACGCGGAGGTGCCCCGTCAGGCCATCGCCCCCACCTTGGTGGCGGCCGAGGAGGCGCGTCTGCGCCAGGCCTTCACCGACGTGGAGAACGACCTGGCGAGCGCGCGCGACCGCATTCCGGCCGAGCTGGCCGAGCACCGGCACATCCTCGAATCACACCTGATGATCCTGAAGGATCCCAAGCTCTGCGGCGCGGCGGGGAAGCATATCCGCGAACTGGGCGTCAACGCCGAGTGGGCGCTGGAAAAGGCCGTGGCCGAGCTGGAGAAGGCCTTCGGCCTGCTGGAGGACCTGTACATCCGCGAGCGCCTGCAGGACGTGCGCGTCATGAGCGACCGCGTCATGGCCCGGCTGCTCGGCACAGTGCGCGAAGTTCTGGCCGTGGAGGGCCGGGTCATCATCATGGCCCACGACCTGACCCCGGCCGACACGGTGATGCTTGAGGTGGGCAAGATCATGGGCTTCGCCACGGCCCAGGGCGGCAAGACCTCGCACACCGGCATCATGGCCCGCACCCTGGGCATTCCTGCGCTTGTCGGCGCGGGCGACCTGGAGGAGGCCGTCAACGACGGCGACCTGGTCATCATCGACGGCGTGGGCGGCCGCGTGCTGGTGGACCCCGACGAGGACGAACTGGCCGAGTTCAACGAGCTGGCCTCCCAGTTCGAGGACTACCAGCGGCGCATCTACCGCGGCTGCCAGCTCCCGGCGGAGACCATCGACGGCTACCGCGTGCAGGTGCAGGCCAACATCGAGCTTATCGAGGAAGTGGCGACGGTGCTGGACAACGGCGGCGAGGGCATTGGCCTGTACCGCACGGAATACAGCTATCTTAACCGCACGGACCTGCCCGGCGAGGACGAGCTGGCGGACAAGTACGCCGATCTGGCGGCCATCATGAGCCCGCGCAAGGTCATCTTCCGCACCCTGGACCTGGGCGCGGACAAATTCATCGCCAGCTTCGGCGCGCTGGACGAGGCCAACCCGGCCATGGGCCTGCGCGCCATCCGCTTCTGCATGCAGCACCCGGAGCTGTTCAAGACGCAGCTCAAGGCCATCGCCCGGGCCAGCGCCTACGGCAACGTCTCGCTCATGTTCCCCATGATCTCCGGCCTGCGCGAGGTGCGCCGGGCCAAGGCCAAACTCAGGGAGGCCCAGGAGGAGCTGCGCGCCGAGGGCAAGCGCTTCAACCCGGACATGCCCGTGGGCATCATGATCGAGCTGCCCGCGGCCGTGATGATGGCAAGCATGCTGGCCGAGGAAGTGGACTTCTTCAGCATCGGCACCAACGACCTGATTCAGTACAGCCTGGGCATCGACCGCACCAACGCCCACGTGAGCTATCTGTACCAGCCGCTGCACCCGGCCATCCTGCGCAGCATCAAACACGTGGTGGACGCCGCGCACCAGGCGGGCATCGAGGCCAGCCTCTGCGGCGAGGTGGCGAGCGACCCCTTTTGCGTACCCATCCTCATGGGCATGCAGATCGACTGCATTTCCCTTTCGCCCCAAGCCATTCCCGGCATCAAACGCATCATCCGGCAAGCCCGCATGAGCGAGTGCAAGGCCCTCTTGCGCGATGTGCTGGCCTGCCGCACCGTGGGCAAGATCAACCGTCTGGTGCGTGACACAATCTTCCACAAGTATCCTGAGGAGCTGAACTTCTTTGCTTCACTTCTGGACAACGACGATCTTGGCGGCTAGCGCATGAGCCAGAATCCCAATCGCCACGCGGGCGAAAAACTTATCGCCACAAACAAGCAGGCGCGGCGCCTCTATGAATTCCTGGAGGTGCTGGAGGCCGGGCTTGTGCTCATGGGCTCGGAACTGAAGAGCCTGCGCGAAGGCCGCGTGAACTTTATGGATGGCTACGTGCGCTTCAGCAAGGACGAGGCCTGGCTCACCGGGGTGCACATCGCGCCCTACGCCAACGCGGGCATGGACCCGCACGATCCCGTGCGTGAGCGCAAGCTGCTTCTGCACCACCGCGAGATCGACAAGCTGCAGGCCCTGGCCGCGCAGAAGGGACTCACCGTCATCCCCGTGCGCCTGTACTTCAAGAACGGCCGCGTGAAGCTCGAGATCGCCCTGGGCAAGGGCAAGAACGTGCACGACCGCCGCGACGACCTGAAAGAGCGCGACCTGAACCGCGACACCGCGAGACAGCTGGCGGACTACAAACGCTCCTAAACCCCGCCCCGCCCGCGCGGCGGGCCAGACCCGGACCATCCGCATGACCAGCACCTCCCTTGCCGGCGCGCTTACGCCGGCGCACCTGCGCTTCCTGGAAGACCTGTTCCCCGGCGAGGGGCTCGTCACCGCGCCCGTGGAAATGGCCGTGTACGGCGCGGATTCCAGCCGCCGCTCGGCCATGCCCTGGGCCGTGGTGCGCCCCAGGAGCGAGGAGCAGATCGTGGAGCTGCTCAAGTGGGCCGAGGCCGAGCGCGTGCCCCTGGTGCCCCGGGCGCGCGGCACGGGCATGAGCGGCGGCGCCGTGCCCGCCTTTGGCGGGATCGTCGTGTCCTGCCTGTGGTTGGATCAGGTGCTCAATGTGGACGCCGACGACTTCGCGGCGGACGTGGAGCCCGGCGTGGTCACGGCGGAGTTCCAGGCCCGGGTGCAGAAGCAGAAGCTTTTCTATCCGCCGGACCCGGCCAGCCTCAAGATCTCCACCCTGGGCGGCAACGTGGCCACCTGCGCGGGCGGCATGCGCGCGGTCAAATACGGGGTCACGCGCGACTACGTGCTCGGCGTGCGCGCCGTGCTGCCCGGCGGACGCATCGTCAACGCCGGGGGCCGCACGCACAAGAACGTGGTGGGCCTCGACCTGACGCGGCTCTTCGTGGGCTCCTGCGGCACGCTCGGGCTGTTCACCCGGCTCACGCTCAAGCTTTTGCCCCTGCCGGAAGGCTCGGCCACGGTGCTGGGGGCCTTCGGCTCGCTCCAGGAGGCCCTGGCGGGCGCGCGCGGGGTGTTCCGCGCGGGCATCCTGCCCACGGCCATGGAGTTCCTGGACGCCAAGGCCTGCTGGGCCATCGGCCAGATCAGGGACGTGCCCTGGCCGACCGGGGCGAACGGGGAGGCCGCGACCCAGGCCGTGCTGGTGCTCAAGGTGGACGGCAGCAAGGCCGCGCTGGCCGCGGAGCTTGCACGCCTGGAGGCGGCGCTTGAGCCCGCGAACCCTTTGTGCCTGTTCAAGGGCCTGGGCGCACAGGAGGAGGAGCCCCTGTGGGAGATGCGCCGGCTCGTCAGCCCGGCCTGCTTCCACCTGGGGCCGGACAAGCTGGGCGAGGACGTGGCCGTGCCGCGCGGCAAGACCGCCGAGGCCGTGGAGGGCTTCCAGGCCATCGGCCGGGAGCAGGGCATCCACGTGGTCTGCTACGGGCACCTGGGCGACGGCAACACCCATGTGAACATCATTTTTGACGCCGCGGACCCGGACCAGGCGGCGCGGGCCAAGGCCTGCAAGGAGGCCGTGTTCCGGCTGACGCTTGCCCTTGGCGGCACGCTCTCCGGTGAGCACGGCACGGGCATCACCAAGGGGCCGTATGTCTCCTGGCAGCTGGGCGAAACGGAGCGCGCGCTCATGGCGGGCATCAAGAACGTGTTCGATCCCAGCGGCATCCTGAATCCCGGCAAGGGGTGGGGGTAATGGCCGACTGCGTGCTGTGCGGCTGCTGCCTGGAGGGCTGCCCGCTGCTCGCCGCCACCGGGCGCGAGGAGCTTTCGCCCCGCGCCAAGGCGCTCCTGGCCGGGCCGTCCAAGTGGAACGCCGGGGAACTGCCCGAGACCGATGTGGCCGCGTTGACCGGCCTGTGCCTGGGCTGCGGCCGTTGCGAAAAGCTCTGTCCCCAGGGCGTGCGGGTGCCCGTCCTCATGGCGGCCATGCGCGCCGGACATCCCGATTTCAAACAGTGGCTCTGGAAGCAGTGGATCACCAAGCTCGGGCCGTTCTGGTCTCTGGCCGCGCGCGGCGCGGCGCTGGCGCCGGAGGCCTTCGTGCCGGGCTCCCTGGGCCTGGCGCTCAAGGGGCTCAAGGGCCTGCGGCCGGGCAAGGGGCTCGCGCCCTGGCTCAGCATCACGAGATTTCCGGCCCAGGCCTTTGCCGCGAAACATGCCGGGCGCGCCGTGGCGGTATTCGACGGCTGTGTGGGCCAGGGGCCGCGCGCGGCCTGGGCTGAGACGGCGCGTTTTCTGCTGCGCGGGCTCGGCGCGGAAATTGTGGAGGCGAAATTCTCCTGCTGCGGCTCCACCCTGGGCATGGCCGGACTGCCGGAGGCCCAGGCGGACGCGCGCCGCGCGAACATCGCGGCCTGGCGCGGGGCCGGACGGCCGCTGCTCGCCACCTACTGCGCCACCTGCCGCAAGGGACTGGCGGAATATGCCGCCGGGGGGATCGCGGGCGGACTCTTTGCCGACGAGGCCGAGGCGGCGCTCTGGCGCGCCGCCGTGACGCCGCTGGCCGCGCTGCTTGCCGGGGCGGCCGCGAAGACCGGGAGGGGCGCCCCGGCGATTGTGGGCTACCACCAGCCCTGCCACGCGGATCTGAACGATGGTGCGGGGGACGCCGACCTCGCGCTGCTTTCCGGCCTGCTGGGCCTGCGGCTGCGCACCCCGGCCAAGGGCGGCTGCTGCGGGTTCGGCGGCATCCTGCAACTGGTCGCGCCGGAGCTTTCGCTCAAGGTGGGGCGGGGCTGCTGGACCAGCCTGGACGGCGCGCTGGGTTTTTCCGCCGCGCCGGAGGTGACGCCCGCCTACGTGCTCACCGGGTGCAGCGGCTGCGCCATGCAGCTTTCCGCCACGGCGCCGCGAGGCGCGCAGGTGGGCCACTGGTTGGAGATTATACTGCGGAAATGAGTGGATGGCGGTCATTTTTGCAAGACGAAAAAGGCCGCCCGCGGGTTGACGAAACGCCAGCCGGGGTTATCTCCACACGAATATTTGACGCGGCCCCGGAAATGTCCGAGAACACCGCGTGCGCGTGAGCCGGGGGGCAGTCCCCCTGCGCGCCCGGATGGCTTGGGGGCTTCGTCCCAACGGCCTGTTACGACACGATGAAATTCACCGGCAGGGTTCGGCCCGCCGCCGGATGAGGAGCCTTCGCCCATGTTCACCTCCATTCTGAAAAAGATCATCGGTTCGAGCAACGAGCGCTACCTGAAGCGGCTGGAGCCCATCGTGGTGAACATCGCCAGCTTTGAGCCGCGGATGCAGGCCCTGGACGACGCCGATTTCCCGGCCAGGATCAATGCCTGGAAGGAGGAGGTGGCCGGTGGCCGCGCCCTGGACGATCTGCTGCCGGAATGCTTCGCCCTGGTGCGCGAGGCCGGCAAGCGCGTGCTCGGCATGCGCCACTACGACGTGCAGATGGTCGGCGGCATCGTGCTGCACCAGGGCCGCATCGCGGAGATGAAGACCGGTGAAGGCAAGACGCTCGTGGCCACGCTGGCCGTGGTGCTGAACGCGCTCTCCGGCAAGGGCGTGCACCTGGTGACGGTGAACGACTACCTGGCCAAGCGCGACGCCGAATGGATGGGCAAGCTCTATAATTTCCTGGGCCTTTCGGTCGGCGTCATCGTGCACGGCCTCACCGACGAGGAGCGGCAGGTGAACTACGCCGCGGACATCACCTACGGCACGAACAACGAGTTCGGTTTCGACTACCTGCGCGACAACATGAAATTCTACAAGGAGTCGCTCGTCCAGCGGCCGCTCAACTACGCCATCGTCGACGAAGTGGACTCCATCCTCATCGACGAAGCGCGCACCCCGCTCATCATCAGCGGCGCGAGCGAGGAGTCCACCGATCTGTACCGCAAGGTGGACGCCATCATCCCCATGCTCGTGCGCGGGGAGAAGGCCAAAAACGAGGATTCCGAGCCCACGGGCGACTTCGAGGTGGACGAGAAGGCCCGGAGCATCGCCATGACCGAGGCCGGCGTGGCCAAGTGCGAGAAGCTGCTCGGCGTGGAGAACCTCTACGATCCGGCCAACGCCACCCTGCAGCACCACGTGCTCCAGGGGCTGAAGGCCCACCACCTGTACCGCCGCGATGTCGAGTACATCGTCAAGGAGGAGCAGGTCATCATCGTTGACGAGTTCACGGGCCGCCTCATGCCCGGCCGCCGCTTCTCCGACGGCCTGCACCAGGCCCTGGAGGCCAAGGAGAACGTGAAGGTCGAGGCCGAGAACCAGACGCTCGCCTCCATCACCTTCCAGAACTATTTCCGCATGTACGACAAGCTCTCCGGCATGACCGGCACGGCCGACACCGAGGCCGTGGAGTTCAAGGAGATCTACAATCTCGACGTCTGCGCGATTCCCACCAACCGCCCCATGGTGCGTCTTGACGCCCCGGACATGATCTACAAGACCCAGGCCGAGAAGTACCGCGCCATCGCCGACGAGATCGCCGCATGCCACAAGTCCGGCCAGCCGGTGCTTGTGGGCACGGTGTCCATTGAGAAGAGCGAGCTCGTCTCGGAGATGCTCAAAAAGCGCGGCGTGCCGCACAACGTCCTGAACGCCAAGCAGCATGAGCTGGAGGCCGAGATCGTGGCCCAGGCCGGGCACGCGGGTCGGGTCACCATCGCCACCAACATGGCAGGCCGCGGCACGGACATCGTGCTGGGCGAGGGCGTGAAGGAACTGGGCGGTCTGCACATCCTGGGCACGGAGCGCCACGAATCCCGGCGCATCGACAACCAGCTGCGCGGCCGCTCCGGCCGCCAGGGTGACCCCGGCAGCTCCCGCTTCTACCTGGCGCTCGACGACGATCTCATGCGCCTGTTCGGTTCGGACCGCATCGCCGGGCTCATGAACAAGCTGGGCCTGGAGGACGGCGAGGCCATTGAGAACCGCATGGTGAGCCGGGCCATCGAGGGCTCCCAGAAGCGGGTGGAGGCCCACAACTTCGAGATCAGAAAGCAGCTGCTCGACTACGACAACGTCATGAACCAGCAGCGCGAGGTCATCTACACCCGCCGCCGCGAGATCATGTACGCCGAGACCCTGGACGAGATCGTCGCGGACTACACCGACGAGCTGATGGGCGACATCTACGCCATGGTGGAGGACGCGCGCGGGCCGGTGGACGAGGAGACCGAGGGCATCGTCTCCTCCCGCCTGGACGAGGTGTTCGACCTCTCCCGCTTCCCCAGCTTCGCCAGCGCCATGCCGACCCGCGAGCAGTCCGAGGCCTGGATCCAGGAGATCCTGGACAACCTGCAGGCCGCCGCGCCGGACAACCACCAGGAGATCCTGCGCTACTTCATCCTGGAGACGCTGGACCGCAACTGGAAGGACCATCTGCTCTCCATGGACCATCTGCGCGACGGCATCGGCCTGCGTGGCTACGGCCAGAAGGATCCCAAGCAAGAGTACAAACGCGAGGGCTTCGAGCTCTTCCGGGGCATGCTCTACACCATCGCCGAGAAGTCCATGAGCCTGATCTGCCGCCTGCGCATCCAGAAGGAGGTGCGGGAGGAGGAGTTCCAGCACAAGGAGACCGTCTCCGACCTGGAATACCAGGGGCCCTCCACGGATCAGGAGCCCAAGAAAAAACAGCCGGTGAAGCGCGCCGCCAAGGTCGGCCGCAACGACGCCTGTCCCTGCGGCTCGGGGAAAAAGCATAAGAATTGCTGCGGCAAATAGCCTTGTTCGGTCATTTGTAATATAAGTATTGAATTACTTGATGCCTTAAGGACGATATGCTAGTTGGGCGTGGCTTCCGCAGCAGTGTGCGCGGGGGCCACGCCCTTGTTCTTGCGCCCTGGTGGCGCGCGTCGTTTTGGAGAGTTCATGCTCAAGGTGCTCATCGTCGAGGACAGCCGCTCTTTCGCCGCCCTTGTATCCAAACATATCCGCCAGGATCTCGGTTTCGGGGTCGTCGTCGCATCCAGTCTGGCCGCGGCCAAGGGCATCCTTGAACAGGGGACGGACTATCTGGCCGCGCTCCTGGACATCGACCTGCCCGACGCTCCCAACGGCGAGTGCGTGGACCTTGCCATCGCCCACAAGATCCCGGCCATCGTCTTCACCGGAAAGTTTTCCGAAAGCCTGCGCGAAAGCTTCTGGAACCGCCACATCGTGGACTACGTGCTGAAGGACAGCATGGAGAACGTGGACTATGTGGTGGCCCTGCTTTCGCGGCTGGCGAAGAATCCGCAGACCAAGATCCTCCTGGTCGACGACTCCCGCAGCTACCGCCACGCCGTAAAACGGCTTCTGACCGCCCACCGTTACAACGTGCTGGAGGCGGGCAGCGGCGAGGAGGCCCTCGAGGTGCTGGAACAGCACCCGGACACGCGGATGGTGCTGGTGGACTACAACATGCCGGGCATGGACGGCTTCGCCCTGACCCGCGAAATCCGCAGGAATTACGGCAAGGATACGCTGGCCATCGTGGGTGTTTCCTGTGAAAGCGGCGCCAGGCTCTCCCCCCGCTTCATCAAGAGCGGCGCCAACGATTACCTGCATAAGCCGTTTCTGGTCGAGGAATTTTACACGCGCATCACCCAGAATCTGGAGATGCTCGACCACATCGCCCTGGTGCGCGACATGGCCGAGCGCGACTACCTGACCCGCGTGTACAACCGCCGCTACTTCTTCTCCGCCGGCACGCAGCTGCACGCGCTTCTGACACGCCGGGGGCAGCCGCTCACCGTGGCCATGCTCGATGTCGACCACTTCAAGGGCGTGAACGATTCCCTGGGGCACGAGGCGGGCGACGCCGTGCTGCGGCAGATGGCCCAACAGCTGGCCTCGCGCTTCCGCACCTCGGACATCGTGGCGCGCCTGGGCGGGGAGGAGTTCTGCGTGCTCGCCTCGGACATCGCCGCCGATCAGGCCATGCTGCTGTTCGAGGACCTGCGCAAGGTCTTCGAGACGACGCCCCTGCATTTCGGCGAGGACACCGTGCACTACACCGTGAGCATCGGCCTGTGCTGTGAATCCGGACTGCCCCTGGAGGGCATGTTGCGCATCGCGGACCGGATGCTCTACCGCTCCAAGAGCGCGGGCCGCAACCGCGTGACCCTGTACCGGGCCGGGGACGATCCCGCCGGATTGGCCTGAGGCCGCCCCCTTCCAAAGACCCTTTGAAACCCGGAACGGCCTGTGCTAGGTTTTTAAACCGCGCAGCGCCGGTTTGGGCGTTGCGACGAATTTTAGTTGCGAGGTTCGCCCATGACCACCGTGCCCAAGGGATTCCGCTTTGCCGTGGCCGCCGCTGGCTTTAAAAGGCCCGACCGCAATGACCTGGGGCTCATCGTGAGCGAGGGGCCCGCCGCCGCGGCCGGGGTGTTCACGAAGAACCGCTTTCAGGCCGCGCCCGTGCTGGTGTGCAAGGAGCTTCTGTCCGCGCGCCCCCAGGCCCGCGCGCTGCTCGTCAATTCCGGCCAGGCCAACGCCTGCACCGGCGCGGAAGGCCTGGCCAACTGCCGCGCCACGCTTCAGCTCGTGGCCGCCCAGGCGGGGATTTCCCCAGGCGAGGTGCTGCCCACCTCCACCGGCGTCATCGGCGCGCAGCTCAAGATGGACAAGTGGGCCGCGGCGATCCCGCAGCTGGGCCAGAGCCTGGGCCAAGCCTCGCCCGTGGATGTCGCCAAGGCCATGATGACCACGGACACCTTTCCCAAGCTGGTGGTCAAGAGCCTGGACCTGCCCGGAGGCGAGGTCCGCGTGCTCGGCATGTGCAAGGGCGCGGGCATGATCTCGCCCAACATGGCCACCATGCTCGGCTTCGTGCTCACCGACGCGGACGTGGACCCGGCGGACTGGCGGCGGATTTTGTCCCACGCGGCGGACCGCTCCTTCAACGCGCTTACCGTGGACGGCGACACCAGCACCAACGACACCGTGCTGGCCCTGGCCAACGGGGCCTCCGGCGTGGCCGCGCGCGACGCGAGATCGCTCAGGCTGCTGCGCGACCAGGTGACCAAGGTCTGCCAGGAGCTCTCCTACCGCATCGTGCAGGACGCCGAGGGCGGCACCAAGGTGGCGCACATCGCGGTCAGCGGCGCAAAAAGCGCCGCCCAGGCCGAGCTGGCAGCGCGCGCCGTCGGCAATTCGCCGCTGGTCAAGACCGCGCTCTTTGGCTGCGATCCCAACTGGGGGCGCATCATCGCCGCCCTGGGCCGCAGCGGCGCGGATTTTGAGCCCGAGGCCGTGGTGCTCAAGATCGGCGGCATCCTTGTTTTCGAAAAAGGCCAGCCCTCGCCGGAGGACCTGGACGCCCTGCTGGCGCCGTCCATGCGGCACCAGGACGTGGAGATCTCCCTGGATCTGGGCGCCGGGCACGGCTCCTTCACGCTTCTGGCCTCGGACCTGACCAAGCGTTACGTGGAAATCAACGCGGACTACCGCACATAATTGTTTGCGGCTTTCCATCCTCCCCATCTACGGGGCCCATTTATGGGAGGACCGGGGGACAACGTCCTTCCGGCGGGGATGGTTCAGGGAGGGCTCGTCCCTTCCTTGCCGCTGGAGGCACTCCCATTATGTCCCGTCTCGACTCCCGTTCGCGCCTCACCCGCCTGGCGGATTTTCTCTTCGAATGCGGCATGCTGCGCAAGACCCCGCGCACCGGCTACCAGTTCCTGGGCACCGGCCAGGAGAACGTGGCCGAGCACAGCTTCCGCACGGCGGTGATCGGCTTCGTGCTGGCGCAGATGGCCGGGGCGAACATGGAGCGCACGGCGCTCATGTGCCTGTTCCATGACCTGCACGAGGCGCGCACCGGCGACTTCAACTACGTGAACCGCATCTACAACACGAGCGTGCGCACGCAGGCCCTGGCGGATGCGCTGTCCGGCACGGGCCTCGGGGGGGCAGTCATGCCTCTGTGGGAGGAGCTGGAGAAGACCGCCACCCAGGAGGCCCAGCTGGCTCAGGACGCGGACCAGCTGGACCTGATGCTGAACCTGAAGGAAGAGTCCGATCTGGGCAACCGCTACGCGGACAAGTGGCTCGACGCGGCCAAGGAGCGCCTGCGCACGCCGGAGGGCCGGGAGCTGGGCCGGGTGATCATGGAGACCGACCACACGGACTGGTGGTTTCTTGGGCCGGACCAGGCCTGGTGGGAGCGCAAAAACGGTTCGCGCAAGGAACTTCCCAAAATCGATGTTTCGGACAGCTCCGTCGCCGACACGGAAAATGAGGACGGACAGTAAGTTCCAGGTCCGCAGCTGTTTTTCTCCGGTCTCCCCGCACGTTTAAAATGCAGCCCCGGCAACGTCCACGCCTTGCGGGGGGCTACCGCATGTGCTAGTTGTCCACCGTTGCCCGGCCGCTGCATAAAAATGTTCGCGCCAGGTCTGCTGTGAGCAATGCGCGGGGCCTGAGCAGCAGCCGCGCTGGTCAAGAAGGGGAGCCGCAAACGATGACCCAGGAAAGACGCGCCCAACTTTCACCCATTGCCCAGCTGGGCGACGCCGCCTTGCGCCTTGTGGGTGATACGGGAGCCATGTTTCTGTTCCTGCTGGAATCCTTTGGCCGCATCTTCCGGTCCTGGGGCCAGTTTCCCAAGACCGTGCGCCAGATCTACTTCATCGGCGTCAAAAGCATCAGCGTCATCACGCTCATCAGCCTGTTCACGGGCATGGTCATCGGCCTGCAGATGTACTACGCCCTGGCCAAGTTCGGGGCCGACGGCTTCCTGGGCGCCGCGGTCAGCCTTTCGCTCGTGCGCGAACTCGGTCCGGTGCTCACGGCCATCATGATCACCGGCCGGGCGGGCTCCTCCATGACCGCCGAGATCGGCGTCATGCGCATCTCCGAGCAGGTGGACGCCCTGCGCGTCATGGACATCAACCCCATCGGCTACCTGGTGAGCCCGAAGCTGGCCGCCAGCATCATCTGCTTCCCCATCCTCACGGCCTTTTTCGACCTCGTGGGCATCGTGGGCGGCTACCTCACGGGCGTGCTGCTTTTGGGCGGCAACTCTGGCGTGTACTGGTACCGCGTCAGCGCGTACCTCAAGATGAACGACATCAGCGGCGGGTTCATCAAGTCCCTGGTGTTCGGCGTGGTGGTGTGCACGGTGTGCTGCTACATGGGCTACTACACGCACACGCGGCGCGACGCCGTGGGCCCGGAGGGCGTGAGCCAGGCCACCACCGCGGGCGTGGTGACCTCCTGCGTGCTCATCCTTTTGGCCGACTATGTGCTGACCTCGCTCTTGTTTTAGGAGACGGATGTGACCCAGCAGACAACCCCGGACATCAGCCTGGAAGGGCTCACCATCGGCTACGGTGAAACCGTCGTGGTGCGCGGCATCGACGCGGTGTTGCCGGGCGGAAAGATTTCGGTGATCCTGGGCGGCTCGGGCTGCGGTAAGTCCACGCTGCTCAAGCATATCCTGCGGTTGCACCCGGCGCTGGCCGGACGCATTGTCATCGGCGGGCACGACATGGCCAAGCTGGACCGCCGGGGGATGCACTGCCTGCGCCAGCGCATGGGCGTGCTGTTCCAGGACGGCGCGCTCTTGGGTTCGCTGACCCTGGGCGACAACGTGGCCCTGCCCCTGCGCGAACACACGCGGCTGTCCGAAAAGGACGTGCGCGAACGCGTGCTGGCCAAGCTTGGCCTAGTGGGGCTGGCCGATTTCCACGACTATTTTCCGAACGAGCTCTCCGGCGGCATGCGCAAGCGCGCCGGTCTTGCCCGGGCCATGGTCATGGACCCACCGCTGCTTTTCTGCGACGAGCCCACCAGCGGCCTGGACCCGGTGACGGCGGCCGAACTGGACCAACTGCTGCTTGAACTCAAGCGGCGTTCGGACATGACGCTCGTGGTGGTGAGCCATGACCTGGACAGCATGCGCACCATTGCCGACCATGTGCTGGTGCTCGGCGATGGCCGGGTGCTGTTCCAGGGCGGGCTTGCGGAGCTTGAGGCCACGCAGGACGAGTACCTGCGCCGTTTCCTGGACCGCCAGGCGCTCGCGCGGACGACGCCCCGGCTGACCATGCCGCCGCTTGATTTCAAATTGATGAAGCGCGACTGCTCCGGGTATCTGGACGAGCAGCAGTCGTAGCCGTTGCCGAGCGGCCCCGATACGCAACGGGGCCACACAAACGAGGTGAGGGATGAAGAAATACTCCAAGGAAACGCAGGTGGGCTTGTTCGTGCTGGTGGGCTTTCTCGCCATCGCCTACATGAGCATTAAGCTGGGCAACGTGCACCTGTTTTCGAGCGACCAGTATACCGTCAAGGCCATGTTCAACGACGTGACCGGACTCAAGGTGGATGCCCCGGTGCAGATGTACGGCGTCGAAATGGGCTTTGTGCGGAACATCGCCATCGACCAGAAGTCCGGCATGAGTGTTGTGACGCTCAGCATCCGCAAGGACGTGAAGCTGACGGACGACACGATCGCCTCCGTGAAGACCAGCGGACTCATCGGCGACAAGTACGTGAAGATTTCGCTCGGTGGCGGTGACCCTTTGAAGCCCGGCGCCGTCCTGCGTGACACGGAATCGTCTATTGACCTGGAAGAATTAATCAGTAAATATGTGTTTGGAGGCGTGTAGCAAGTGCGCCCAATTCTTTTTTGGCAGGAAGCCTGGATGAAAAAAATAGCTTTTGTTTTTGGAGTATTGCTTGTTGCCCTCGCCGTCTCCACTGCGGCCTTCGCTGGCGAGCCCGAGAATCGCCTCAAGGCGGGGATCGACAAGGTTATTGCCATTTTGTCCGACCCCGCCATGAAGGGACCGGCCAAGCATCTTGAGAGGCAGCGCAGGCTGCGCGCCGTTGCCGATGGCTTTTTCGACTGGCATGAGCTCTCCAGGCGCGCCCTGGCCGAGTCCTGGCGCAAATATACGCCGAAGCAGCAGGAAGAATTTGTGACCATTTTCTCCGAGCTGTTGCAGAAGACCTACGTGCGCAAGCTTGAGAAGTTCAACAACGAGAAGGTTGAATACGTCAAGGAACAGGTCGACGGGGACCAGGCCTTTATCAGCACCCATGTGCTCATGAAGGACAAGACCGTGCCCATCAACTACATCATGATCAAGCACGACCAGTGGATGGTCTACGATGTGGTCATTGAGGGCGTGAGCCTGGTCAAGAACTACCGCACCCAGTTCTCCAAGATCCTGTCGAGGGAAACCTCGGACGCGCTGCTCCAGCGCATCAAGGACAAGATCAAGTCCCTGGATGAAGGCAAGAACGTCGACGACGTTGTCGGCAAGTAGGGGGAATCCATGAGTGTTCGCGCGAGAGCTTCAATGCGGGGCTGGTTTGCCTCATTGCTGGCCGCTGTTGCCTTGACCGTGCTTTGCGGCGGCGTGGCTCTTGCTGCGGACGCCGCTCCGGACAAGTCCGCAGCGGAAAACGCTCCCACGGTCAAGTCCATCGGGGGCGTGCTCCTGGCCTATGGCGACGAGGACATCTGGGACGAGAACGGGCAGGTCATCAAGCGCCCCGGCGTCGCGCAGAAGATGAGCGTCGCCGATACGGTGGCCGAAACCCCGGACCCGCTGGAAGGCTGGAACCGCATGTGGTTCGGTTTCAACGACAAGCTGTATTTCTGGGCCTTGAAGCCCGTGGCCCAGGGCTACTCCACCGTCATCCCCGAGCGCCCGCGCCTGTGGGTGCATAATTTCTTCCACAATCTCATGTACCCGGTGCGCTTCACCAGTCTCATCCTGCAGGCCAAGTTCGGCGCCGCCGCCGTGGAAACCTCGCGCTTCATCGGCAACACGGCCTTCGGCCTGGGCGGTTTAGGAGACGTGACCGGGGATCTCAAACCCTACAAGCCCATCCCCTCCACCGAGCAGGACCTGGGGCTGACCTTCGGCTACTGGGGGGCGGGAAACGGTTTCTACCTCGTGTGGCCCGTCCTCGGCCCCTCCACCGGGCGCGACACGGTGGGCTATGTGGGCGACTACTTCCTGACCCCGACCAGCTATATCAACCCGTGGTACTGGTCCATAGCCGCCGATGGCTACGACAAGATCAACGGGGTTTCCTTGCGCATCGGCGATTACGAGACCCTGAAGGACGCGTCGGTCGACCCCTACGAGGCCGTGCGTGACGCTTACTTGCGCATGCGCTTCAAGAAGATGAACGACTAGGGCCCGCGCTGGGCCGCCCAGCGGAGCTTCATGCGTCTGGCCGTCATCTCCGACACGCACCTTACCGGCCCCGACGAGCACTTCTGCTCGCTCTATGACCAGCACCTCGCGCCCGCCGATGCGCTGCTGCACTGCGGCGATATGGTGGGCGCGCAGTTGTACTACTACCTGTGCCAGCATCCGCGTTTTCTCTGCGTGCGCGGCAACTGCGATCTTTTCATTCTGGACCACGAGGTGCCCCAGACCTTGAGCCGCGTGCTTCCCACGCCAGCTGGCGAGATCCGGGTGGGCATGGCCCATGGCTGGGGTGAGCGCAGCAGCGTGTGGCAGCGCGTGGCCGAGCTGTTCCCCGGCCATGACCTGGTGTGCTTCGGACACACCCACCGCCGCCACTTCGCCCAGCACCAGGGCGCGCACATCCTGAATCCCGGCAGTCTGGCCGAAGGCTCCCTCGCCCTGCTCGACATCGCGGACGACGGCGCCATGGACTGCCGGTTCGTGGACCTCTAGCCTTCCACCGCCACCCGCTTACAGCCCCACGAACTGTTTCTTCGCCGCCAGCACCTTCCGCAGGTATTCGCGCGTTTCCAGCGCCGCGTGGCTCTGGGTGATGGTTTCGTATACGGCGAGCGGCGAGCGGCTATTGATGTCGGCCACAGCCCTGTTCCGGTCGCGGCTGAACGTTCGCAGGAGGGCCCCGGAGCCGCCGTTGTAGGAGGCGATGACGCAGTACTCGCGGCTCACTGGATCGGCCACGCCGGAAAGATGGCGCTTTTCCAGCAGACTTAAGTAGGCCGTGCCATAGAGCACGTTGTTTTCGGGCTCGAAAAGAAAGACCTTGCTGGGTTCGCCGCTCTTGTTGGTCAGATAGTGTTGGACCTCGGCCCCGGCGGTATGGGGCACCACCTGCATGAGGCCCACCGCGGGCACGCTGTTGATGGCGTAGGGGTTGAAATCGCTCTCCACGCGGATGACGGCGTAGATGAGGCTGCGGGACATGTTGAAGCGCCGGGCCGCCTCCTCGACGAGGGGCCTGAACTTGACCGCGCGCACGTACAGGTGGTCGGTGACCATGGGAATGACCACGAAGCGCACGGTCTTGCCCTGGCTGTCGCTGGGGCGCTCGTGCACGCTTGTCTCCAGGAGCAGCCGCGCGAAGGCCTCGGCCTGCGACTCGGTCTCAATGTCGCGGCCATGGCCGTCCTTGACCTCGCCCAGCAGGAAGGGCGTGCCGCCGAGCTTCACCGGACCGCTGGAGTACATGTCCACCGCGCGCGGGTCATAGGGCGTCAGGAGGGTGGTGACGATGGCCTCGCGCAGGCTCTTTTGCGGGGCCTCCTGGTCCAGGGTCTCCACGGTGATGCGTCCGTGCTCGAAATCCACGCTGGCGCGGGAAAGGTAGTTGTCGGTGTACTTCACGTACTCCTTGGGCTGGGCCTCTCGGACGTCGTTCTTGCCCCAGGTGCCGCCCACGGCGCTGCGGAAGCTGGCCAGGATGTGCCGGAAACGCCGGTAGTCCGCGAGCATGGAGTTGGGGCTGACGGCGTAGTGGATGGCCTTGTTGCGGGCAAAGCCGACGGCCGCGCCGGTGTCGCCGCTGGCCACGCGGGCGAGGCTCACGGCGTCCGAGGTCGTGCAGGAGGTCAAGAGGCAGCACCCGGCCAGGAGCAGGGCGCAGGCGCGGGGAAGAGGGCCCATCCGGTTGGACGGGCCAGATGTATCGGGAGTATGGAAGCTCGGGCGGGGGGACATGCTGCGCTCCTTGGGCCGGAAGCCGTTGCCGGGCGCATTGTAAAGCAGATGCGTCGGGTGGCGGGCCGGGCCTTTGGCCTGCGCAAAGCAGATTCCATGCCAGCCGGTCCGCTTCAGCCGTGCGTTTTCGCCTCGGTCAGATAGCGCGCGGCCAGGGCCGCGTCGCCGCACTGTTCCGCCCAGTGCAGGAAGAGCAGGCGCAACTGCTTGCGCCGCGCGGCTTTCGGCTGGGCGAGGCGCTTGAACGCCAACCCTTCGTCAAAACCTTGGCGCAGATGCGCGGCAAAGGTCGCCGCGCGGTGCGCGGGCCGGTGCGCCGCATCGACCTGGGAAAGCCCGGCCAGGGCCAAGGCTGCGCGCCGATCGTCGTCCGCAAGCAAGGCGCGGGCCAGGGCCGCCGCGTCGGCCGCGTCGCCCGGCGCATAGACGGCAAGGTGCGCCCCAGCGCGGAACAGCTCGTTTTGTCCGTTGGCGATGGCCGGCGTCAGCAGGCAGGAGCCGCAGGCCAGGGCCTCGAACACGCGGAAATTCAGGTCGCCGCGCTCGGCGATGTTCAGCACCACCCGCGCGCGGGGCAGCAGCTGGGTGAAGTCGCCCTGGCGCACCGCCAGACCGGGAAATAGTGCGGCCAGCCGGACCAGAAACTCGTGCCGCAGGGGCGTGGTCTCCGGATTCACCGTGCCCACAAACAGCAGGTCGAAATCCTTGTCCGCCGGGCGGGGCTGGTAGCGGTCCTCGGCGAAGGGCGGCAGCCACAGCACGCGCCGGGGCGAGAGCTCGCGGGCGAAGGCCGGGACGTCGTCGCGCAGGCTCACGGCGCAGAGGTCGAAGGCTCCGGCGTACGCGGCGTACCAGCCGTGGATGTGCGAGTCGATGCAATAGAAGGCCGTGAGGCAGGGGAAGCGCTCCACGCCGAGCAGCGGCGGAGGCAGGCTGCGGTCGGCGTAGACCACGGCGTCCGGCGCGCCGCCGCAGCGCTCCACAAGCTCAGGCCAGGTGAAGGCTCCGGGCTGAACCATGGGGATGCGCACGGTATGAAAGCCGTGCGCCGCCATCTGCGGTTCAAAGAATTGGCCGCCAACCCAGGCGATGGTGCGTGTCGTGCTGGTCATGGCGCGTCCTCAGGCCACCTGCAGGTAGCTGATGAAGTCTTCGATGCCCGCCAGGCGGCAATCCACATAGGCCGCCGCATAGTCCTCGAACGTTTTGGTTTTGCCATAGACCGGATAGCGCGTGTCCGCGTCGGCGTACGCAAGCCCATAGAATTCAGCCGCCTGGGGGTGGATGGGCAGGCTGAACTCCTCGTAATCCGTGGACAGGGCCGCGAGCCGCGCCGGGTCCGGGGCCTGCAGGCCCAGGGCGCACAGGATGCCGGAAGCGGCGTGGGCGAGCAACTCCGCGCGCGGGTGGTTGATGGTGTGGAACAGGGACCGGGAGCGGAAGCTGTCGAGCACATAGTCCAGATAGGGCACCGGCGTGTGCGCCTGGCGCGCGCGCTCAAGGGCGGTGGTTTCATCAAGCCTGGCCGCGAGGTCGTACTTGGCGGCCAGCGGCGTGCGCAGATGCAGGTGCAGGATGTCGCGGCGCGGCAAACCCATGTCCAGCAGATGGTCCAGGAGCACGTCACGGTAGTCGAAGCCCGGCGCGCCGGACCACAGCGGCCAGGGGCCGCGGAAGAACATGTTCGGGATGCACAGGCTGCGGCAGCCGGAAGGCAGGCGGCGCAGCAGCGCTTCCGAGGCCAACTCTCCCCATTCCGGGCCGAGGTGCTGGTACAGAAACAGGCCGCAGGCGTCGAGCTCGGCGTGGGGAATGGGCTGCCGGGCGTAGTTCAGGTAGACGCGCGAGGCGAAGGACGCGTCGAACTCCGGGCTGGCCCGGAGGGCCTCGGCCAGGGGGGCGCCTTGGCAATTGGCGTGCAGTATGGCGGGACGTTTTTCCACGTGCGAAAGTTTGCAAGCCCCGTGCCGTCAGGCTCCTCTGTCCTTGTCCCGGCTCTGCCCCCGCTGGGACTTGAAAAAACATGCGGCTTGAGCTAGCTTCGAAAAACCGGGCGGACATCCCGGAACACGGTGCGATTCCGTGGCGATCCCATCGCCGTAACCGGGGACTGGGGAGACGCGGGGCCTTCGGGGCCCAGCCACTGTGGGGGGAACCCCGCGGGAAGGCCGTCTTCACTGGGCTGATCCGGAAGCCGGAAGACCTGTCCGCAATGGCTGTTTTTCAGGAACGTGATGGCAAAAGGTTCCGGTAGGCGCTCGCGCGCCCGCCGGGCCTTTTTTTGTCGTTTGCCCAGACAAAATACGTACTTCCAAACACAGGAGCCCCCATGCGCGCCAAACTCGACGCTGTTTTGTCCACCATTTCCCCGGTTGACCAGTCCCTGGCCCCGGCGGGCCAGGCCCACCTGGACAACCTGACCAAGCCCCAGGGCAGCCTGGGCCGCCTGGAGGAGCTGGCCCTGCAGCTGTACCTGATCCAGGGCGGCAAGCCTCCCAAGGCCGATCCCGCGCGCGTCTACACCGTCGCGGGCGACCACGGCGTGGTGGCCGAGGGCGTGAGCCTGTACCCGCAAGAGGTTACGCGCCAGATGGTGCTCAATTTCCTGAATGGCGGCGCTGGCATAAACGTGCTGGCCAAAACGGCCGGGGTGGAGCTGTTCGTGGTGGACGCGGGCTGCCTGGGCCCGGACTTCGAAGCGCACCCGAACCTCATCCGCGCCAAGGTGGCCGAGGGCACGGCCAATCTGGCCAAGGTTCCGGCTATGACGCGCGAGCAGTGCCTTAAGGCGCTGCTTCTGGGCGTGGAACTAGCCGACCGGGCCCTGGCCGATGGCGTGCAGGTGCTGGGCACCGGTGACATGGGCATTGGCAACACCACGCCCTCCACGGCGCTCTACTGCGCCTATCTGGGCCTGGACCCGGCGGACATGACCGGCCCTGGCACGGGCCTGGACAAGACCGGCGTGAGCCGCAAGACCCAGGTCATCCGCGAGGCCCTCAAGACCCACGCCGCCGTTGTGGCCGGGGGCGACGCCCTGGACATTCTGACGGCGCTCGGCGGCCTGGAGATCGCCTGCCTGGCCGGGCTCGTCCTGGGCGGGGCGAAGAACCGCCAACTCGTCTGCGTGGACGGCTTCATCTCCACCGCGGCCTGCGTGGCCGCGTGGAAACTCTGCCCGGCCACGGCGGACTACACCGTGCTCTCCCACGCCTCGGCCGAGCCGGGGCATAAGTACGCCGTGGAGCAGATGGGCAAGAAGCCCCTGCTCGACCTGGGCTTCCGCCTGGGCGAGGGCACGGGCGCGGCGGTGGCCATGTTCCTGCTGCGTTGCGCCAGCGCCATGTACAACGACATGGCCTCCTTCGCCTCCGCGGGCGTGAGCACGGCGGACTAACGCGCCTCCGGCGCGGCAAAAAAAAGGCCCGGGGCGCTGACGCTCCGGGCCTTTCCGTTTCTTTGCTATTTTATAGGTTTCAGGCGTACGGCGGTGCCGTAGCAGGTGTAGTATTTCTCGCCCTCCGGGTGGAAGGCCACGCTCTCGTGGTAGCCCAGGACAGCGTCGGCGTTGACCTCAAGGGCCTGGGCGATGAGGCCGTAGAAGGCGTTGTCGAAGTTGTAGCTGCGGCACACGATGAGGCCGAAGGTGCCCAGCACCTCGCGTCCGTGGATGGCGTCCAGGGTGACGATTTTGAAGCGTCCCGCCATGTAGACGTCCTTGGCCTGGACCACGCGCGGCTCAGGCTTGGCGTCCTCCTCCACGGGTTTGGTCTTGGCGCCTTTGAATATGGCCATGCTCTCTCCTTGTCGTCGTGGTCTTGTCGCCTGACGCGCCGAAAGGGCGCGCGCAACATTTCTTCTAGCGCATCTGCGGCCTTGCAGGCAAGGGCCTCACGGAGCGCCTACGGCTCCACCTCCAGCACGGAGGCCGTATCCCACTTGAGCACGCTGGCGGCGGCCTGGCGCACATCCTCGGGGGTCAGGCTCTTGGCCCGCTCCACAAGCTTGAGCTCGGCGTCGCGCTCGAAACCCTGCACCAGCGCCCCGGCGGCCTCGCCGCTGCGGGCCATGAGCGCCTGGCGGCCCTGGTAGTAGTCGCCCGCGAGGATGTTCTTGGCGCGTGCGAGTTCGGCCTCGGGCAGTGGCTTGGCCACAAGATTCGCCGCGGCCTTGCGGAAGCCCTCCATGGCCTGGGGCAGCTTATCCGGGTCGGAGCCGATGTAGAAGGCCAGGAAACCCGCCTCCTTGAGCTGCCAGAGGAAGGCCGTCACCGTATAGCCCAGGCCCTGCTTGTCGCGCATATCGCGGAAGAGCAGGCCGCTCTGCCCCGCCAGCGCGGCGCGCAGGAGCGAGAGCCGCGCGCTCATGTCCTGGTCTTCGCGTCCCGGAGCCTTGAAGATGACGAAGAGGTGGGACTGGTTGCGGCCGGGCAGATGCAGGGTGGCCGTGCCCTTGGGCTTCCACTCCGGGGCCGGGATGGCGGCGGGGACGCTTTCCTGGGGGGCCTTGCCAGACAGGCCCAGCTTCTGCGTCAGGTCCTTGGCGAAGGCGGTGATGGCGGCCTCGTCAAATTGGCCGCAGACGGAGAGCACGAAGGGCCGCGCCGTCTGCCGCTTCCAGAAGTCCTGAGCCTGGGCGCGGGTGAAGGCCGCCACCTGTTCCGGCTTGCCCAGGCGCAGGTAGTTGTGCGGTGCCGAGGCGAAGAGCAGTCCCGGCAGGTTGCGGAAGGCCAGGCCCAGGGGCTGGTCCTCGCCGCGCTTGATGGCGTTCAGCTGGTCCTCCTTGGTCCGGGCCAGCTCCACGTCGGCCAGGGCGGGGCTGACAAGCGTTTCGCGCAGCAGGCCCAGCATGTCCGTGGTGAAACGGCTGGGGAACTTGACGCCCAGGCTGAAGGTCTCGGTGCCGGTGCTGGCGCCGATGCTGGCCGCGCGGTCGGAGAGGAAGTCCTCCACCTGGTTGGCCGCGCGGGTCGTGGTGCCGCGCGTGAGCAGCGAGGCCGTGAGCGCGCCCAGGCCCTGCTCCGAGGGCTTGAGCAGGCTGTCGCCGCCGGTCCAGGCCAGGCTCATGGCGGTGTAGGGCAGGGTGTCGTCGGGCAGGAGCACCAGGATGCTGCCGCCGGGCAGGCTGATCTGGCGCACCGCGCCGCCGGTCTTGGCCGCCGTTTCAGCCTTGGCGGCCGTGCCCGCGGGCCAGCGCCGGTTCAGGGTCGCCAGCAGCGGAGCCTTGTCGATGGTCACGCCCTTGGGGCTCAGGATGGCGGCAGAGAGCGCCTCGGGCCGGAAGAATCCGTGGTACAGGGAGCCCAGTTCGCGGCGGTTCGTGGCCGCCAGGGCCGAGAGGTAGTTGGCCTCGCCCTGCTGGCCGTTCTCGAAGGCGTACTGCTGGGCCAGCTTGGAGGCCAAGCCGCCGATGGTCTCACGCGAGAGAAACAGGCCGGCCTCGATGTTGGTGCGCGCGCGCTTCATTTCCTGGTCGGTGATGCTGCTCGGGTCGAAGGAGGCCAGTTCGCCCGTCAGAGCGTCCCAGAATGCGGGCAGCTTGTCCGCGTCGAGCACGGCGGAGATCATGATGACGCCGCCGCGCTGCAGGTTGCTCTCGCCCACGCCGATGCTGTCGACAAGGCCCAGTTCGTACTTGAACTTGCGGTAGAAGCGCGAGGTCTCGTCACCGCCCAGGATCTGGCAGAGCAGATCCAGCCCGGCCATCTTGCCGGAGAGGAAATCCGGGGCCGGGAAGGCCAGGCCCAGGTGCACCTTGTTCCACATGCCCGGCACCACGGTGAGGCGCGGTCCGCCGGTCTTTTGCAGGGCAAAGGGCGCGGGCGGGCTGAGGCGCGCGGTGTTCGGGATGCCGCCAAGGAGGCGTTCGGCCTCGGCCACCACCTCGTCCGTCTTCACCCGGCCCACCACGCAGAGCAGCATGTTCTGCGGCTGGTACAGGGGCTTGATGTATTCGCGCAGCGAATCGCTGGTCACGGCGCGCACGGTGTCGCGGAAGCCGATGACAGGCCACTCGTAGCTGGTGCCCTTGAAGACCATGCCCTGCAGGGTCTCGAAGAGCATGCTTCCCGGGGTGTCCTCGCCGCGCTTGAGTTCGGCCAGCACCACCTCTTTTTCGCTTTTGAGCTCGGCCGGGATGAGGCTGGGCTTGAAGGTCATGTCGGCCACCACCGCGAGGCCGAGCTTCCAGGAGGCGTTGGGCACCTCCACGTGGTACACGGTGTCGTCGAAGCTGGTGGCGGCGTTCAGGCTGCCGCCCACGTCCTCGATGCGCCGGGCCACTTGCCCGGGCTTCATGTCGCCCGCGCCCTTGAACACCATGTGCTCCAGCACGTGGCTGATGCCCGCCTGGGCGCGTGTCTCATAGGCCGAGCCCGCGTGCACGAACATGCGGATGTGCGCCAGGGGAAAGCGGTCGTCCTCCTTCACCAGCACCTGCAGGCCGTTTTTCAGGCGCACGAAGCGCACGCCGTCGATGCGGCTGTCGGGCAAGGCGGATTCTTCCGCTTGGTCGGCCTGCACCTGGACGGGCGCGCCCTGCACCGCCGTGGCTGGAACCTGCCGCGCGATCTTGGGCGTGTGCTTTTTAGCCGCCAGGGCGCTGGCGGAGGTGAAGGTGATGAGGGTGATGAGGAGCCAGGACAGGATGCGGCGCATGGGAACTCCTAACGTTTGTGGGGATCTGCGCGGGCCGGGGTGTTGGTTCCCGCCGGGGCGGCGCGCTCAAGTCACGGGCGTAGAGATAAGCCCCTCGGGGTCAGGGGGCAAGAGGCGCGGTGGCCGCCAGCCACGCGAAAAAATACCCAGGCCGGGACAACGTCTTCTGTCCCGGCCTGGTCTGGCGTGTTCCTCTGCTTTCGTCCTGGCCGTCCCAAGGCGGCCAGGGCTTCTGTCAGCCTGTGATGAGATAGAATCCGGCAATGATGACACAACCGAGCAGGAAGCCTCCGACGATGATCTGGATGAGCTTCTCGTCGCCGATGGCCGGCCCCTGGCCGTTGTTGCTCTTGGCCAGCAGGAAGCCGACAGCCACAAAGACGATGACGTCAAAGATGGCGTGGGTCACCCAGTGGTGCACGGTGAGGTCCTTCATGAACGTGACCAGGCCCGGGTTGGCCTCCTTGGCGAGGACCAGAAGCGCGCTGACGATGCTGGTGATGGCGACGGACAGGCCAAAGCCGCGGGTCTGGGCATTGAGAGTGGATGTGCTCATATGCGCCTCCTAGTGCGGGAGCAGGGCAACCTTGGCCCCCATGCTGATAATCGCCCCTGCGCCTTCCATGCCCACTCCCGTGAGCACCAGCAGGGCCGCTATCCACAGCATCAGCCGCCGCGCGGTCTTGGAGCCGACGAGGTCGTTGGTGGCGGCGATGGGCAGGAAGGTGGCCAGAAGGAGCAGGCCCATGACCACGTGTTCCTTGGTCTCCATGAAGAAGTCATGGGCGAAGGGCCACGGCCCCTTGAGAATGTAGCCCTTTTCCGGCCCGTAGTGCACCACGTACCAATACCCGCCGATGAAAAAGGCCGCCCACATGAGCACCGCCGTGAGGCGGCTTATGCAGCGGATGCGCGGCAGGTTTCCCTCGCTGACGTTCAACACGTCGACATACACGAACCCCGCGGCCAGGATGAATAGCATGCCCAGCAAGGCGTGCAGCATCAGAATAGCAAGCGTCATGGTAAGACTCCTTTGAGCGCTTGGCATTTGCGTTTGGCCCTGGGGAGGGCGCAGACGCGGGAAGGCGTTGGTTTGCGGGTTGCCGAAAAACGCGCCGGTTGTGCGCCTGCCGTTGCCGTGGTCTTTAAGGCCTCCTTGGTGCTGCGCCGACGGAACCGCGCTGGAATGGCGTGCGAGCGGTTGGAATCTCTTGTCCCATATCACGAAAGGCGGGCCTTGTGAAGGCGGGAACCGGGAATTTCCCAGCCCGCGCGCAGCACTGGATCTTGATCCGGTCCGGAGCGGCTGACCCGGCGGGATTGACGTGTATCCGGGGCGGGCGTATCCGCATGTCATGAAAAAATACCTCCGTCTGCTGGCCCTCGCGGCTTTTGCGCTCTGCCTCTTTGCGGGGCGCTTGGAAGCTTCCGGCCTGCTTTCCCCCAAGGACCTGCCGCCAGAGGCCCGGCTGGATCTGGCCGTGTTGCGCGCCGCGTACCCGGATGTTGTTTCCGGCATGGCGCACGGAGCGGACGGGCGCCTCGCGCTGGTGCTCGCGGACGGCGAGCGGCTCGTCTACGACGACGGCAAGGTGCGCACGCCTGAGGAGGCGGAAACGAATCCGGACATCCGCACCATGCTGGCCCAGGTCTATCCCCTGGGCCCGGCGGACGCGGCGAGTTCCCGGCCCGCCAAGGACTTCGACCCCGGCCGGCGCCGGGTGCAGGCCTTCTTCACCGCGCTGTATGGCCACAGCGAGGCCGAGGTGCGCCGGGACTGCGAAAACGTGCGCTTCGATGGGCACGGGGCGCTGTTCAGCAAACGGCACGGGGCCGCGGCCGCGCTCTCCCGCGTGGGCGAACGCCTTGCGGCCCTGCGGCCCGCGCACCCGGAATGGCGGAAGGTGCTGCGGCCCTTTGGCGGCACCCTGAGCTGGCGTGTCATCGCGGGCACGCAGCGTCTGAGCATGCACTCCTTCGGCATCGCCCTCGACTTGGACCCGCGTCTGCCCTATTGGCGCACCGAGCGCCATCCGGAGACCATCCCCGCGCGCGTGCAAGCCTTCCCGGCGGAGATCGTGGCGGCCTTCGAGGCCGAGGGGTTCATCTGGGGCGGCAAGTGGGCGGCGTTCGACCTCATGCACTTCGAGTACCGGCCGGAGCTGGTCCTCAAGGCCAAGGCGCTGCGCGGCGAGATCCGGCTCGGGGAGTAGCTCAGAACAGGTTGAGCTGGGTCTGGCGGGTCTGGACCTTCGGGGCGAGCACCGTGCGCCGCAGCAGGTCCTGCGGCAGGTCCGCCAGGAAGGGCGAGGGCTCCTGGGTCAGCGTTTTGCCATACAGGGTGCGTTGCCGGGCAAAGGACAGGCACAGACGGCTCTTGGCGCGCGTCAGGCCCACATAGAACAGGCGGCGTTCCTCGGCCAGCTGCTCCGGCGTGAGCGGCGCGCCGCCGAATCCGGAGAAGGGCAGGATGCCCTGCTCCAGGGCGGGCAGGAATACGGCGTCGAACTCCAGGCCCTTGGCCGCGTGCAGGGTCAGGATGCGCACCTTCTGGGCCGTCTGCCGGATGCTGGCGAAATCCGTCTCCAGACGCACCCAGTCGAGCAGCCCCACCCAGCCGCCCTGCGCGTCGAAGGCGTGGCAGAGGTCGCGGAAGGCCGGGCCGTCCCAGAAATAGCGGTCAAAGGGCGGGGTTTCGCGCAGGGCCGAGGGCAGCACGCGCGGGCCTTGCAGGAGCAGAAATTCCGGCAGGTCGGCGTCGACCACGCCCGCGGCGTCAGTCGGCTCGGCTCCGTCCTCTTCCGTCTCGCCTTTTTCCGTGCCGCCTTTTTCCACGTCAAGCGGCGCGGGCAGGCCGAACAGGCGCTCGGCCACGCGCAGGATGGCCGCCACGCGCGGCTCCTCCCAGAACACCTCGGCCTCCGGCGCGGAGCAGGGCACGCCGGCCACTTCCAGCGCGGCCTTGTACGGCCCGATGAGCGCGCGGAAGCGCACCAGCACGGCCACATCGCCGGGGGCGAGGTTCGCGCACTCCGCGTCCATCAAAGTGTGGCTGGTGCCGCCCAGCAGCCGGGCCACGCGCGCGGCCACAAGGCTGGCCTCGTGCCGGGCGTCCGGGGCCTCCAGCAACTCCACGTCCCAGTCGCGGTCCCGCCGCGCCTTCAAGCCCGGGGCCTGGGGCGGCAGCGCGCCGCTGATGTCCAGAATGCCCTGGCCGCTGCGGTAATTCTCGGCCAGGCTCACCACCTGGAGCTGCGGCCAGCGTGCCGCGAGGCGTTCGCGCACATCGCCCGCCGCGCCGCGGAACCCGTAGATGCTCTGGTCCGGGTCGCCGATGGCGAAGAAGCCCGCGCCGCTCCCGCCGACCAGGCCCAGCACGGCCTCCAACTGCAGGGCCGAGAGATCCTGCACCTCGTCCACCAGCACGTGGGCGAAGGGCGGGGTGAACTCCGGGCCGCACACAAGCTCCAGCAGAAATTCCAGCAGGTCCGTGAAGTCCGCTTGGTTGCGCAGGCTCTTCTGATCCGCCACCTGCGCCGCCGCCGCCGTGATCAGGTCGGCCTCGGGCCCGGCCTCCTCCGTCTGGGCCGCAAGGGTCTCCCGCGCCAGGGCGTGGCGGCGGAACAGCGCCAGACGTTCCCGCTTCGGCATGGACTCGGGCAGGGCTTCCAGGAACATGCGCCGGGCCGCGTCCTCGGAGAGCAGCACCGGGGGCTGGCCCTTGCGCGCGGTCCAGAGGTCCAGGGCCAGGGCGTGCAGGGTGTCGGCCACGGGCAGGGTGGCCTCCAGCCCCAGGCGGGCTTCGAGACGCTCGTGCAGTTCATTGGCCGCGCGGCGGGTGAAGGTGACCACGGCGAGCGACTGCGGGGGCACCCCGGCCTCCAGCAGGCGCAGGACGCGGGCGAGCAGCGTATGGGTTTTGCCTGTGCCTGGGCCGGCCAAAACCAGCACCGGACCGGGCGGGGACGCCGGGCCGAGTCCGGCCGAGACGGCGGCCTCCTGCGCGGGGTTCAGTCCTTGTGGTGCGGGGTCGGGGTCGGCCCCAGGCTCGCCCTCGGGTTCCGAGGCGGCGGAGTGCTCCACGGGACGGCGGCCCCGGCGCGCTGGCATCCCCGCCAGCAGGCGGCCCCGGCGCATCTCGGCGCGTTCCTCCGGGGTGAACACGGTGATGACCCCGTACTCGCCGTCGTAGCCGGAACTGCGCAGGACCTTGCCCGCGCGCATGCGCTCCACGGCCTCGGCCAGCACGGTGGAGGCGCGGCCGATGTCGGCCAGCGGGGCCTCGCGCAGAATGAACAGCTCCGGGCCCAGGCGGCCCAGCAGGCGGTAGTATTCCGCCGTCACGGCCTTGCTGCCCGCGCCCACGTCCAGCACCTCGGAGAGCACTTCGCGCAGGGGGATGAGGGAGTCGTAACCGGGCTGGTTTTGCGGCTGCACGGGCTCCGGCCGGTCGGCCAGGGCCAGCACGCGGTGCAGGACGCCCAGGGTGGCGGGCTTGCCGCATACCGGGCACAGGCCCTTGTGGGCCAGGGTTTCGCCGGGCACCATGCTCCAGTTGCACTTGCGGTGGCCGTCCAGGTGGTATTTGCCCTCCTCCGGGAAGAACTCCACGGTGCCCAGGAATTGGCAATCGCCCGCCGCGCCGGTCAGATGCGCGCGCAGGGCGTTTCGGATGCCGGAGAACGAGGCCTCGCCCCTGAAGAGGTTCGCCTCGCGCCCCAGCTTCTCGCCGGAGTGCGCGTCGGAGTTGGAGATCATGCGGTAGCGGTCCAGGGCCGAGAGAGTCCAGTTCATGCCGGGGTCGGAGGACAGGCCCGTCTCCATGGCGAAGATGTGCGGACTTAAGTCGCCGTAGCATTCCTCCACGGTGTCGAAGCCGCTCATGGAGCCGAAGAGCGAGAACCAGGGCGTCCAGATGTGCGCGGGCGCCAGGAAGGCCTCGGGGTGCGTCTCGAGCACCATTTCGAGCAGGTTGCGGCTGTCGAGCCCGAGGATGGGCCGCCCGTCCGAGGCCAGGTTGCCCACCTGGGAAAGCTTGGCGTTGAGGCTTTTGGCGGCCTCCAGCGTGGGCATGTACACGAGGTTGTGCACCTTGCGCACCTTGCCGCCGCGCTTGTAGATGGAGCTGATCTCACCCTGGAGCATGAAGCGCGCGCCGCCCGAGAGCTTCAGCGGCAGGCCGGGGATCTGTCCGTCCAGGCTGGCGGGGTCGCGCAGGCGGAGCAGCCCGGAGCCGTCCTCCTCCAGTTCGCGTTCGATCTCCGCAAGCCAGCCGGGATGCGTCAGGTCGCCGGTGCCGAGCACGCCGATGCCCTTGACCTCGGCCCAGGCTGCGAGGTTGCGGACGGTAAGCCCCTTGCTGGTGGCGCGTGAAAAGCGCGAGTGGATGTGCAGATCCGCCGCGAAGCTGGGCATAATTGGAAGTCCTTCAGATGGCTGCGCTGTGCTTAGGGCTACGGTATGGGGACACGGTATGGGGACAGTGTACGCCACGCGGGCGGATGTTGGCAACCCTGGGCGGGATGGGGTTACAGCGCGGGCAGGCCGGAGTAGAACTGGTGGAACTCCTCCGCCGCCGTGGCCTGGGCCTGCCGCCGGCGCTGGTCCAACTCGTCCTGGTGCCGCGTGGCCAGGGACACCAGCTCCGGATCCAGGGCCGCGTTCCGGGCCAGGTCGCCCAGGATGCGCATCACCTTGTTGGTGGTGAGCCCGGCGCGGTAGGGCCGGTCCTCGCGCAGGGCGGTGAACACGTCGGCCACGGTCATGATGCGCGAGCCCAGGGACAGCTCGCTGCCGGAGATGCGGCGGGGGTAGCCCTGGCCGCCGGGCTGCTCATGGTGCTGTGAAGCCCAGGTCGCCACCCTGCCCAGGCCGGGCACGCTGGCCAGGATCGCCTCGCCCAGCTCCGGGTGGCGGCGCATGACGGCCAGTTCGTCCGCGTCGAGCGGCCCCGGTTTGTCGATGATCTCCGTGGGCACGGCCAGCTTGCCCAGGTCGTGCAGATCCCCCGCGAGGCGCATGGCTGTCTGGTCGTTCGCGCTCAGGCCCGCCTTTTCCGCCAGACACACGGCCGTTTCCGCCACCCCGCGCGAGTGGGTGGCCGTGAAGCGGCTTCGGAAGTCGATGATCTGTGAAAAGGCCGTGGAGGCCTGCATGAGCTGGGCGCGGGACATGCCGTGCTCCTGGAACAGGCCCGTGTCGCCGGAAAGGGCGCTTGTGGGGTCCTCGCCTGCGAGCTGCGCCCAAAATTCAGGGTCGCCCACGAACTGGCCCAGGGCCTCCAGAGCAAGCGGGTCGAACAGTTCCCCCGCGCGCTGGCCCAGACGGCTCATGACCTGGGCTGGGTCCTTTTTCTCCTGCCGGCAGGTGAGCGCGTCCACGCGGTCGGCCAGATTCAGCACCCCGGCCAGGAACAGCTTGCGCTCCGGCTCATCGAACGAACTGAGCCGGGAGTGGGCGGTGTGGTGGTGGCGCACGATGACCGCCGTGCTTTCCAGCAGAGGATTGGTGCGCAGCAGCCTGTAGCCCAGCTCCGCGTGGCGGCCGCCGTCGGTCTCGAAGGACAGCGCGGCCAGACGGCTCTGGCGCGAGAAGCCGCCCACGTCGTGCAGCAGGGCCGCCATGAAGAGCTCGGTGCGTTCCTCGCGGCTGGCGCCCAAGAGCTTGCCCAACCTGGCGGCCACGTACGCCACGCGCTTGTGGTGGCCCACAACCTCCGGACTCATGAGGTCGAGCGCCCCGGAAAGGCTGGAGAGGAACTCGAAGAGGCGGACGGCCATGGGCGTGTTCTCCCGCTGCGGGGCTAGAATTTCAGGATTTCCACCTGGACCTCGGCCTTGCCGCCGACCTTGTCCATGGCGCCCTTCAGATTCAGGTTCTTGGCGTCTTCCTTGGCCCCTTCCAGGTCCGTGCGGGTTTTGATCTCCTGCCCGGTGACGGGGTCCACGATCTTGTCCTGGCCCAGGCGCAGGTTGATCGTGCTGTCATCCGGGGGCGTGGCGAAGGGCCGGGTCTTGGGCGCGGGCTCGAAGAACCAGCGGCTGGCGTTCTGCTGCTCCGCCGGGGCGGAGTAGGGGGAGAGCAGCTCCTCCTTGGTCAGCTTCGGCTGTTCCGTGGCTCCGTAGTTCGCCTGGCCGACGCGCCGGGCTTTCTTCACCTTGGCTGGGGCCTTGGCCGGGTGTTTGGCCTTGGCTGGATGGTGGCGGCTGGTCTTGGTCACAGTGCCGCCTTGAGCCCAGGCCGTGCCCGTCGCTTGGCCCAGGCCCAGCAGCCCAAGGCACAGCAGTCCGCTAACAATCAGACAGCAAAGACGTTTCATGGCGTTTTACGTCCCTGGTACTTCTCACTCTCAACCGCTTACGCCTGAGCTGCGTATTTCTCAAGCCTGTGCATGGCTTCATCAAGGTTTTCCAGGGAATTCGCGTAGGAGAAGCGCAGAAAACCCTCCGCGCCCTGGCCGAAGTCTATGCCCGGCGTCACGCCGACGTGGACTTTCTCAAGAATATCATAGGCCAGCTTGAGGGAGCTGCCGCCGAACTTCTCGGCCCAGCCGCGCGCATTGGCCAGGATGTAGAAGGCGCCGGTGGGGTCGTTGGCCACACCCAGGCCCAGGGCACGCAGGCGGGGCAGCAGGAACGTGCGGCGTTCGTCGTAGATGGCCTTCATGCGCGCCACGTCCGGGGCGGACTCCTTGAGCGCGGCGATGCCCGCGTGCTGGGCCACGGAGTTGGCGCTGATGAAGAAGTTCTGACAAAGCTTCTGCATGGGCCGGATGAACTCCCGGGGCGCGATGAGGTAGCCCAGCCGCCAGCCGGTCATGGCGTAGAGCTTGGAGAAGCCGTTCAGCACGAAGGCGCGGGGGCTGAACTCCAGCGCGCTGTGCTCCTGCTCCCCGTAGACCAGGCCGTGGTAGATCTCATCGCTGATGACGTGCGCGCCGCGGGCATCGGCCAGGCGGGCGATCTTGTCCATGCGTTCGGCTGAGAGCAGGGTGCCCGTCGGGTTGGCGGGCGAGTTCAGCAGAATGGCCCTGGCGCCGTCGGCCATGGCCTGCTCGATGGCTTCCGGCCGGTACTGGAACTTGTCGTCCTCTGTGACCGGGACGCGCACGGGGCAGGCCCCGGCGAAGCGGATGAAGTTGTCGTAGCAGGCGTAGGCCGGGTCGGAGAGGATCACCGGGTCGCCCGCCTCCAGGATGGTGGAGAAAAGCAGGAGCATGGCGGGCGAGGTGCCCTGGGTGATGATGATCTGGTCCGGGTGGACGCTGACGCCGTAGCGCGCGCTCACGTCCTCGCACAGGGCTTCGCGCAGGGGGAGCAGGCCCAGGCTGTGGGTGTAGTGCGTCTCGCCGTCGGCCAGGGCCTTCTTCGCCGCCTCCTTGATGCACTCCGGGGTGTCGAAGTCCGGCTCGCCGATCTCCAGGTGGATGACGCGGTGCCCCTTCGCCTCCAGCTTATGTGCGGCCTCCAGGATGTCCATGACCAGAAATGGGGTGATTTCGCTGGCGCGCTTCGAAACGCAGACGTTCTCGCTCACTTTCGCCTCGCAGGGTTTCAGAACGGAAAAAGGGCCGGAACCGGACCATCCGCCCGGCTCCGGCCCCGGATGGTTCGGGACTAGAAATCGAAGTTCAGGGCCTTGCGCACGGCTTCCATGCTCTCGTCCGCGCGCTGGCGCGCCTTGGCGTTGCCCTGCTCCAGGATGTGCCACAGGCGCTCCGGATCGTTCTCCAGCGCCTGCCTGCGCTCGTGGATGGGCGTCAAGAACCGCGTGAGCGACTCCATGAGCACCTTCTTGCAGTCCACGCAACCCCAGGAGGCGTTGACGCAGCCCTCGCGGATCTCCGCGCATTTCTCGGGATCGGTCAAAAGCTTGTGGTAGGGGTAGAGGTTGCACACGCCCGGGTCGCCCGCGTCAGACCTGCGCAGACGGTTCTTGTCCGTCAGCATGCCCTTGATCTTGGGGGCGATGTTCTCCAGCGGCTCGCCCAGGGCGATGGAGTTGCCATAGCTCTTGCTCATCTTGCGGCCGTCCAGGCCCGGCAGCTTGGCCTCCTCGGTGAGCATGGCCTTGGGCTCGGGGAAGAAGGGCTTGTCCTCCGGGCAGTACAGGAAGTTGAAGCGCCGGGCGATCTCGCGCGTGAGCTCCAGGTGCGGCAGCTGGTCGTGGCCCACGGGCACCGCCGTGGAGCGGTAGAGGAGGATGTCCGAGCACATGAGCACCGGGTAGCCGAGGAAGCCATAGGTGGCGAGGTCCTTCTGCCCGGCGAGCTCCTGGGCCACGTCCTTGTAGGTGGGGTTGCGCTCGAGCCAGCCCACCGGGGTGAGCATGGAGAGCAGCAGGTGCAGCTCCGCGTGTTCTTTCACCTGGGACTGCTGGAAGATGATGCACTTTTCCGGGTCCAGCCCGGCGGCGATCCAGTCGATGACCAGGCCGGGCACGAAGCCCTTGATCTTCTTCGGCTCCGCGTATTCGGTGGTCAGCGCGTGCCAGTCGGCCACGAAGAACAGGCAGTCGTGCTCTTCCTGTAACGCCAGCCAGTTGGCCAGCACGCCGAAGTGGTGGCCCAGGTGGAGCGGCCCGGTGGGGCGCATGCCGGAGACGATGCATTCTTTATTGGCGGTCATGGCTGTGTCTTTTGGTTTAGAGGTGTCAGAAGGGGGAGCCCATGCCCAGCAGGTTCGCTCCGGCGTTCACCACGGGAAAGAGCAGGGTGCCGAAAAGGCTCATCCCGGCGAAGTTGCCGAGCAGCAGCAGGCCGATGATGATCAGGATGCCGTAGCGGCCCATGCTCATGTAGCGCCAGGCCAGGTTCTCGGGCAGCAGCCGGGCCAGGATGTTGCTGCCGTCCAGCGGAGGGATGGGCAGCAGGTTGAAGACGCCGATGAGCAGGCTCACGAACACGCCGGCCTGGGCCATGGTGACCAGGGGCACCAGGAGGTGCACGGCCAGGCCGTTGGGATCCTCCACGGGCAGGTTCACCAGGACGTGGAACAGCGCGGCGCACAGGACCGCCACGAGGGCGTTGGCCGCCGGGCCGGCCAGGGCCACCAGGAGCATTCCGGTGCGCGGGTTCTTGAAATAGCGGGCGTCCACCGGCACTGGTCTGGCCCAGCCGATGTGCGGCGGCACGAGCATGATGAAGAAGCCGAAGGGGTCCAGGTGCCGGGCGGGGTTCAGGGTGATGCGTCCGGCCAGTTTGGCCGTGGGGTCGCCCAGCCAGCTCGCCACTAGGCCGTGGGCGGCCTCGTGGCAGGTGATGGTGAGCAGCAGAGGCACCAGGAGCGCCGTCAGTTCGCGGATGTATTGGGCGAGATCAGACATATGGGTATGGCGGCTAGCACGAAGCGACGGCGCGGGCAAGGGGAAAGGGCGCGTCCCGGCCGGCGGCGGCGTGAGGCCCCTTCGCGGAGCGAAAAGGCTTGCCTATAAGTCGGTGTGTGGCCTATAGTGGACTGGATTCGTTTTTGCTTTTGGAGGCAGGGCGGGCGGGAGCTCCCTCGCGCGGGGGGCTATCCGATCGCCGCGCTTTCGGGCCTGTGGGACGCCAAGCCCCGCTGCACGCCTACCGAGGTGGGATCATGCGGACATTCTTCAGCCGGATGCTGTCGGCCTGCCTGCTGGCTCTGGCGCTTCATCCGTCGTCTGTTTGCCTCGGCGCGGCGGCCCAGGATGTGGCGGCCCGGTGCCGGACGCTGACGTATTCGACCAACCCGAATTACCCGCCCTACGATTGGGCCACCGGCGAGGACGCCTTCGACGGGGCGAGCATTGAGCTGCTCACGATGGCGGCCCCGCCGGGGGTGGCGCTCAGACCCATTGTCCTGCCCTGGGTGCGGGCCCAGGCCCAGACCAAGGCAGGGGAAATCGACCTGCTGGTAAGCCTGCGCATCACCTCTGAACGGGCGCGGTACCTCGTCTTCACCAGCCACCGCGCCTTTCCCAATCCCATCGTGGTCTTTGTCCGCAAGGACCGCGTCTTTCCATTCCAGTCCCTGGCCGATCTGAAGGACAAGCGTGGCGGGATCAGCTCAGGCGACACCTTCGGCGGGGGCTTTGACGAGTACTGGCCGCGTGAGCTCAACATCGAAGAGGCTCCGGACATGGAGAACAATTTCAAGAAGCTCGACGCGGGGCGCATCGACTATTTCGTAACCAGCCGGTACGTCGGCGAGGCCTATGCCGCCAGCCATCCCTCGCGGCACGGCATCGTCAGTCTGAGCCTGCCCGTCTCCGAACAGGACATCCATTTCGGGTTCAGCCGGTCCTCGCCTTGCGTCGGGATGGTGGAGGAAATGGGCCGCAGGCTCAAGGAATTGGACAGCAAGGGCATCCCGGAGCAGCTGTTGCGCAAGCATCTTCGCCGCATCCAGGAACATGCAGTGATGATGCCCCGGTAACGGGGCGGCGAAGATCCCGGGGAGAACGATGACGATGCAATCGGCACATCCGCGAGAGGACCGCGCGGCAAACGGCCCCATCATGACCGTGCGGGCGTCGCTGACCCTGCGTTTGCTCAAACGCATCCTGCTGTTCTGCGTGGCGTTCACCCTGCTGTTGGCGGGGTGGCGCGTCTGGTGGGAGTACCATGCCGCGATGCAGTCCGTGCAGGAGCTGCTCACAGTCATCGGGAACACCACGACCAAGGGCCTGGCCGCCTCCCTCTGGGACTTCAACAATCCGCAGATCAAGCTTGAGGTGGAGGGAATCACCAATTTCCGGTACATCCGTTACGCCGCCGTGAACGACACCTTCGGCGTGCTGGTCACTTCCGGGCGGCGCGCCGGGAAGGACGTCCTGGACCGGGAATATCCCCTTGTGGTCTTCCGGGACGGCAAGCCAGCAACCGTGGGCGCGCTGCATGTCCAGGTCGATCTTGCGCAGGTTGACCGCCAGGCCCTTAAGACCGGCCTTGAGGGCTTGCTGTCCAACGCTGGCCTGCTGCTGCTCGTGGCGGCCCTGGTCTTCTGGCTCACGAACACGCTGGTTTCAAGGCACCTCGCCGCCATCGCCGCCCATTTTCAGTCCTTCAACCTGAGTGGCCGCAGTCTGCCCCTGACCCTGGACCGGCCGTTCATGGGGGACGAGCTGGATGTGCTGACGCAGGCCGTGAACACCATGCAGAAGGGGCTTGCCGCCTTTTACGGCCAGGTAATGGAGGCCCAGAAGGCGCTGAGCGAGACCAGCGAGCGCTACCACGCCCTGTTCGGCTCCGTGAGCGACCCCGTGCTGGTGGTCGACAGGGATACGGGGCTTCTGGTGGAATGCAACGAGGCGGCGGAACGCTTCTTCGACCGGACCAGGGAGCAGTTCCTCGGGCTGCCGCTGCGCGCGCTGCATCCTTCCGGGGCGTCCTTGATGGATGACCTGTCCGAGGCGTCCAGCGACGACGCGGCCAGAGCGGCTTCCCCGCGGGAGGTCTCGCTGCTGGCCGCTGGCGGAGAGGTGAAGCTGGCCGCGATGCAGCGCAGCCTTTTTGAACTCGACGGGCAGCGGCTCGTCCTGGGGGTGTTCCGCGACATCACCGAGCGCAAGGCGCTGGAGCAGCTCCTGGCCGAACAGCTGACCTTCCAGCAGACGCTTCTCGACACCATTCCCTACGCCGTGTTCTACAAAGGCCGCGACACCCGGTTTCTGGGCTGCAACAAGGCCTATGAGGCGTGTTTTGGTGTCCGGCGCGAGGATTTTGTCGGCCGGCGGGTGTTGGATCTGGAGTACCTCCCGATGGAAGACCGCCGCAACTACCAGGCCGAGGACGAGGGCGTCATCGCCAGCGTGGGCCGGGTGCAAAAGGAGATGCCCATCCCCTTCGCCGACGGCGTGGTGCACCAGACGTTGTACTCCGTCACCGGCTTCCGCCTGATGGACGGCGCGCCCGGCGGGCTCATCGGCGTCATCGTGGACATCACGGACCGCAAGCAGGCCGAGGAAGACCTGCGCCAGAGCGAGGAGAAATTCTCGCGCATTTTCGAGATGGCCCCGGAGAGCATCACTTTCGTGCGCCTCAGCGATTCGGTGCGGATCGCCGCCAATGCCGCCTTCGAGACGGTCACCGGGTACAGCCGGGAAGAGGCCATCGGCGCCTCCGTCCAGGAACTAGTCACCTGGGACGACGCCGCCGCGCGCGAGGAGTTCCTGCGGCGGCTTGGGGAAGACGGCTCCGTCAAGGATTTCGAGTTTCTGCTGCGACGCGCGGACGGCGCCTTGCGCCGTGTCGTCAGCTCCGCGAAGCTCGTGACCATCGCCGGGGAGCAATGCTACGTCAGCATCACCCACGACATCACGGACGAGCGCCGGATGCAGGAGCTGCTCATACAGTCCGAGAAGATGATGTCCGTGGGCAGCCTGGCCGCGGGCATCGCGCACGAGATCAACAACCCGCTTGGCATCATGCACCAGGCCGTGCAGAACCTCATCCAGCGCACCAGCCCGGACCAGAAGAAGAACCAGGAGACGGCTGCCAGCCTGGGGCTGGATATGGATCTGCTCCAGCGGTACGTGAAGGCCCGCAAGCTTGACGTGTTCCTGGAGGACATCCAGGTCGCGGCCCAGCGCGCCTCGGGCATCATCCGCAACATGCTCAACTTCAGCCGACGCAGCGAATCCAAGTGTACGGTCTGCGACCTGGGCCACATCATTGAGCAGGCGGTGTTCCTGGCCTCCTCGGACTACGATCTCAAGAAATCCTACGACTTCAAGCGGATTGAGATCTCGCTCGACCTTGAGACGCATTTGTCGGCCTGCCTGTGCACGGAGACGGAGATCGAGCAGGTGCTGCTGAACCTGTTGCGCAACGCGGCCCAGGCCATGTCCATGTGCCAGCCTCCCACGCCGGATCCCAGGATCGGCATCCGCCTGCGCGCCGGGGAGGGCTGCGTGCGCATCGAAGTGGCCGACAACGGGCCAGGCATGGAGCCGGAGACCCAGCGCAAGGCCTTCGAGCCCTTCTACACCACCAAGCCGCCAGGCATTGGCACTGGCCTGGGGCTCTCCGTGTCGTACTTTATCATCACCAAGGGCCACGGCGGCCGGATGTGGCTGGATTCGCTCCCCGGCCGCGGCACGACCTTCTTCATCGAACTGCCGGCTAAAAAACTGGAGGCCCCCCATGCCTGAACAGAAGCATTCCGTCATTGTCATCGACGACGAGGAGCGCGTCCGCGAGCTACTCATCGACTACCTGGACGAGTGCGATGAATTCGAGCTGCGCGGGGCGTGCTCCGGCGAGGCCGCTCTGGAGATGCTCCAGCTGCGGCCCGCGGATCTTTGTGTGGTGGACCTGCGCCTGCCGGGCATCGACGGCGCGGAGTTTATCATGGCCGCCTCAGAGGCCAAGCTTTGCCGGCGTTTCCTTGTGCACACGGGTTCCGTGGACTTCCTTCTGCCCCAGGCCCTGGTGGAAGGCCTGGGCATGGCCACGGAAGACGTGTTCTACAAGCCCGTTGACGCCGCCACGCTGCTGGCGCGGATCCGGGAGCGCCTCGCGGGCCGGATGGCCTGAAACGGACCCGCTTGAGCGCGGCACCGGAAAGGGCCGTGGGCGTTGCCGGAACAGCTAGGCCCCCGCGCCCTCCGTCTGGCGGCCGAGCTGCAGGGACAGATCCAGCACCTCTTCCGCGTCCGCCAGTCCTTCCAGGAAGCGCCTGGGAATACCCGATATGCCGCACCTGGCCCCGACCAGAATCCCCGTGAGCATGGCCCGCGACATGTTCTGCCCGCCGCCGTTTATCGCGTGCAGCACAGCGGACTCGAAGTCGTCCTCGAAGCGCGCCGCGAGGTAGTAGGCCGCCGGAAGCTGGCAGATGATGCTGCACGGCAGGCCGTAGACGAGGCTGGCCTTCCAGGCCGGTTCGATGCGCACCTCGGGGTCGTGCGCGGCCCGCCAGATGTGCGAGGGGAACAGCAGCCCGTCCGGGGCGGTAAGCGTCGCGGACGTGGGCAGCGGGGTGGAGGCGAAGATGTCGGCCTTTTCCGTCAGGACCACATGCGTGAACGGCAGCTCGCGCCGCTCCACCATGCCGTAGAGCTTTCCCCCCAGCTCCCCGTCCAGCGGCTCGCCGCGCACGATGGCCGCGACCACGATGTCGAAGGACAGGCTCAGGGCCGCCACGAAGGGGTCCCGGTGCGTGAGCAGGATGTTTTCCCTGGCGAGCAGCGCGCCCCGCATGGGCTCCAGGGCATGGCGCACGGCGACGAGCGACGCGCGTTCGGCGGCCTCTGTGGTGTCGGCGTAGCCGCCGGTTTCGCCCCAGGGCTTTCCGTCGCGCGCCCTGGCCTGGTACGCGTCGCGGAAACCCTGGTTGGTATAGCCGCCCGGCCCGGAGTAGGGCGTGCCATCCATTTTCGCCAGGAAATGCATGTCCAGCCGCGCCGTGTAGTCGTCCTGGTCGTAGCCGCCCCGCTGGGTGAGGGAGCGCAACAGCTCCAGCGTCACCAGCCCGGTCTGCGAGAGCTCTCCGGCCTTCATGCCCGCGTGGTAGCGGTCGGGCCGGGGCTCCGTGTATCCCGTGATCCAGGGGCCGTGGTCGCGGCGCAGGGCCTCCAGGTCGTAGTACCAGTGGCTTCCCAGGCCGAGGGCGTCGCCGATGAGGGCTCCGGCCGCCGCGCCCGCCACGCGTTCTGTCAAAGAGGGATGCATGGGCATGGGGGACCTCCTTCTCCTCTGGCGTTGCCGACGCGGGCGGCATGAGCGTCGCCGCCTCGCAAGGCGCAGGGACCTGGTCCAGTGGATGCCCCATGCGCGGACCAAGGTCAAGGGAGTCCGGGGAGGGCGGCGTCAGTGGAAGGGGATGCGCAGGAGTCCCCACAGCCCGGTCCAGGATTTGTCACGGAAGATGCCCAGGCCGATGCCCATGCCCTCGTGACCGGTCGCGGGCTGATCCTGGTATGTGCCGAAGAGCCTGTCCCACCAGGGGAAGCAGAAGCCGAAGTTGGTGTTCGCCTCGCGCGGGTCCACGCTGTGGTGCACGCGGTGCATGTCCGGGGTGACGACGGCCAGGCGCAGGGCCCGGTCGACGGGGAGCGGCAGGCGCACGTTGGCGTGGTTGAAGAGGGGCAAGGCGTTGAGCAGAAGCTCGAAGGCGAGCACGGCCCAGGCCGGAGGGCCCAGCGCCAGCACCAGGCACAGCTTGTAGGTCAGGGAGAGCAGCATCTCCAGCGGGTGGAAGCGCACCGCCGTGGTCACGTCCAGCACCGTGTCCGCGTGGTGCACCCGGTGCAGCCTCCAGAACCAGCGCAGGCGGTGCGCCGCCACGTGCTGGCCGTAGATGGCGAGGTCCAGGAGCGCAATGGCGGCGAGTCCCCCGACGGGTTCGGGAAGCGGCAGGGCGTTCAAAAGCCCCCAGCCCTGGCCCCGCGCCCAGAGCGCAAGACCGACGGGCAGAACCGGAAAGAGCAGGCGGATGAGCAGCGTGGACAGGGCGACCAGGGCGAGGTTGCCTGGCCAGCGCAGGCCCCGCAAGGCCGGACGCTCAAGGCGCGGGGCCAGGACCTCCCAGAGCATCAGGGCCAGGGCCGCGCCAAGAAAGGCGCTCAGGCGTATCAGGCCTTCATTCGGCATGGCTCCCCCCGGACGAATGTTCCGTCATCCCGCAGCAGGCCCGCCACCCGGGGATGCCGCTCCATGTAAGCGTCCAGCCCGGCGCGGTCATCGATATCCCGCCAGGGCGGGAGCACATGGGTCAAGCGCCCGGCCCGGCGCAGCGCCTCAATGGTCTGGGCCAGCACCCGGGGGGTGCTCCAGGCGATCCCGGCGAAGGCCGCGGGTGTGAATCCCGCGCGGCGCATGGCGATGAGGTGGTAGCCGCCGTCCAGGGCCGGGCCAAGGACCGCGTCGTGGTCCGCCAGCCGTGCCAACGCTTCGCTCAGAAATTCCACCGGGCGGTCGGGCGCGTCCGTGCCCACCAGCACCACGCGTTCGGCGCCCTGGCGGAAGGCCTCGATAAAGGCGTTTCGCATGCGCTCGCCCAGGTCCGCCCCATGCTGCGGAGCGTACGTGCCGCTCTGGCCCAGCCAGGCGCGGACCTCCGCTTCCCGCTCCGCCGGGGCGAAGCAGATCTCCACCGGCAGACCCAGTTGCCGGACCGCCGCCAGGGTCTCCTCGGCAAAATGCCGGGCCAGCCGCGCCGCCGCCTCGATGCCGACCGCCGCCGCCAGCCGCGTCTTGACCCGCCCTGGCTCGGGATACTTGAGGAACACGATGATCCGTCTCATCGGTAGAACTCCGCCAGCCTGCGCGCCGGGACGCCCAGATGGTAGAGGGTGCGCAGCAGCACGTTGCGGCCGGTGCAGCGCAGCAGTCCCTCCCGCTCCCAGCGCCGGGCCGAAGTCGCCGCATAGGCGTCCAGGATGCGGATGCGCCCCCCGGAGCGGCGCAGGCGGGTCATGAGCTCCAGGTCCTCCATGAGCGGGATGTCTGGGAATCCGCCCAGGGCCATGAAGACGTCGCGGCGCAGAAAGATGGCCTGGTCGCCGTAAGGCGCCCGGGAGAGCCGCGCGCGCAGGTTCGCCGCCCAGGCGATGAAGCGCAGGCCCGGGCCAGCCGCCCCTTCCGTGGCCTCAATGCGCAGGCTAAAGGCCCCGCCGCCGATGCCGGGGTCGGCAAGACAGGCCGTGGCGCGCGTGAAGGCGTCCGCGGGCAGGCGCGTGTCCGCATGCAGAAAGAGCAGGACATCCCCATGCGAGGCCCGGGCTCCGGCATTCATCTGGCGGGCCCGGCCCTTGGCGGCGGCCAGGCTGAGGGCCGCCCCCTCCGGGACGGCCGCCAGGGTGCGTTGCTGCGGATCGCCGTCCACCACCAGAATCTCCGCGCCGCCGGGAACGGGGAGACCCGCCACATGGGCGAGCAGCGCGGCGATGCGCGCTTCTTCCCGGTACACGGGGATGATGACGGAAAACCTGCTGCGGACCATGCCGACAATCCTAGCAGGCGCGCAGGCGAAACGGAAGGGCGCAGCGTTGCGGAGGCTGCGGGAATGCGCTAGATTGCGAACCATGGCTCATCTCCTTACACCTTCCGCGCGCAGCGGAACCGCCGCCAGGATCACCCTGGCCGCCGCGCTGGCCCTGGGCGTTGTCGCCTTTTTCGCCTTGGGCCTGCACGAACGGCTGACCCTGCCCGCCCTGAAGGCCTCCCTGGGCGCGTTGCGGCAATGGGTGGACGCGCGTCCCTGGGCCTCGGCGGCGGGGTTCTTCGCGGCCTATGTGGCCCTCTCCGGCCTGGGACTTCCCGGCGCGGGAGTGCTGACCGCGGCCGGGGGCGCATTGTTCGGGCTTCTGGAGGGCGTGCTGCTGGCCTCCTTCGCCAGCACCCTGGGGGCGGTGCTGGCCTGCCTCTCCGCCCGTTACCTCTTGCGCCGCTGGGTCCAGGAGCGTTTCGGCGCGCTTCTGGCGCCGGTCAACCAGGGCATCGCGCGCGAGGGCTCCTTCTACCTGTTCACCATGCGGCTCATCCCGGCCCTGCCATACTTCATCATCAATCCGCTCATGGGGCTGACCCCCATGCCCGTGCGCACCTATGCCTGGGTGTCCCAGGCCGGGATGCTCCCCGGCACCCTGGTCTTCGTCTACGCGGGCACGCGCCTGGCCCAGGTGGATTCCCTGTCCGGCATCCTTTCCCCCGGCCTGTTCGTGGCCTTCGCCTTGCTGGGGCTGTTTCCGCTTTCGGCGCGTTGGCTGGTATCCTGGCTGCGGAGACGCAGACAGCTCTGAACAGGAGGTTCCTGTGGCGGCATTCGACTACGACATCGCGATCATCGGCGGCGGCGCGGGCGGACTTTCCGTGGCCGCCGGGACGGCGCGCCTGGGCGCGCGCACCCTGCTCCTGGAGCGCGAGGCGCACCTCGGCGGCGACTGCCTGTTCTACGGCTGCGTGCCGAGCAAGACCCTCATCGCCACGGCCAAGGCCCGGCATGTCATGGCGCGGGCCGAAGCCTATGGCCTGCCGTCCGTCGATCCGCCGCCCGTGGACTTCGCCCGCGTGCGCGCGCGCATCCAGGCGGTCATCGCCGACATCCGGGGCCAAGATTCCATCGAGCGTTTCTGCGGCCTGGGGGCCGAGGTGCGTTTCGGCGCGGCGCGTTTTGTGGACGAGCATGTGGCCGAGGTGGACGGCAAGCGCGTCAGTGCGGCCAAGTGGGTCATCGCCACGGGCTCGCGCGCGCAGATCCCGCCGATTTCGGGTCTCGCGGACACTCCGCACCTGACCAACCGCGAGATCTTCTCCCTGGACCGCCTGCCGGAGCGCCTGCTCATCCTGGGCGGCGGGCCCATCGCCGTGGAGCTGGCCCAGGCCTTCCGCCGCCTGGGCTCACAGGTGGACGTGATCCAGCGCGGCAAGCGCATCCTGAGCCGCGACGACGCGGACATGGCCGCCGAGGTGCAGCGGGGCCTCGCGGCCGAGGGCGTGCGCTTCCATCTGGGCGCGGCGCTGCAGAGCGTGCGCGGGGCCAGCGGGCGCGCGGAGGTGCTGTTTGAGCAGGACGGCCGTGGCGTGACCCTGTCCGGGGACGCCCTCCTGGTGGCCCTGGGGCGCGCGCCGAACGTCTCGGACCTGGGGCTGGAGAACGCCGGGGTGGCTTACACCAGCAAGGGCATCGCCGTCGACGCGCGCATGCGCACCAGCAGGCCGCACATCTTCGCCTGCGGCGACGTCACCGGGGCGTACCAGTTCACCCACGCCGCCGGGTACGAGGCGGGCATCATCGTGGCGAACGCCGTGTTCCGGCTGCCGCGCAAGGCCGACTACACCCGTCTGCCCTGGTGCACCTACACCGAGCCGGGCCTGGCGCACATCGGCCTGAACGAGGATATGGCCACGCGTGCGGGGCGCGCGTACCGCGTGGTCACGGAGGCGTTCGCGGACAATGACCGGGCGCGGGCCGAGGGCGAGACCGGCGGCTGGCTCAAGCTGCTGCTGGGAGAGGATGGCCAGCCGCTGGGCGTGCAGATCGTCGGGCAGGGCGCGGGCGAGCTTCTGGGCGAGTGGGCGGCGGTGCTGGGCGGCAAGGTTTCGCTGGCCACCCTGGCGGGCATCGTCCATCCGTACCCCACGCGCGCCGAGATGGCCAAGGCCGTGGCCGGGCGCGTCGTGGCCGAGAAGCTTTTCTCCCCCGTGGTGCAAAAGGCCCTGCACTATGCGTTCGGCCTCAAGGGCCGGGCCTGCGCGCCAAGGCCTGTGGACGGCTAGGACGGGGTTTTGCGCGGCCTGAACTAGGCCACCACCGCGCCGCCTCAGGTGAAGCCCGACCCGGCGGTGCAGGCGAAACAGTGCTCGCCCACGGGAATGGCCGCGCCCTCCTGGTGGGCCAGATAGTCGCGCAGATGCCGGGGGCCGTTCGACGGGAGCCCTGCGGCCAGATTGAAGTCGCAGTCGTAAAGCGCGCCGTCCCAGGCCACGGAGACGATGGCGCGGCACATGAGCCCGCACACCACCTCCGGGTTGAAGCCCTGGCGCAGCCGCTGCATGTAGGCGTCCAGATTGCCGGAGCGCGTGAGCCAGGCCTGGAAGCGGCCCAGGGGCACGTTGGCGAAGACGAAGAGCGAATTGAAGCTGATGGCCCGGCGCTCCAAGGCCTGGCGAAATGTCCTGGTGGCCGCGTGCTGCGCCGGGGGCAGAAAAGCGCCGGCGGGGTTGGACACCAGGTGCAGTTCCGGCCCGCCCGCCTGTCCATAGCCGAGGGCGTTGAGCTGGCGCAGCATGTCCAGGCTTCTCTCAAACACCCCCGCGCCCCGGATGCTCTCCACCTGCCCCGCGTTGACGGCGGGCAAGGAGGCCCCGATGCTCCAGCCGTCTGCCAGAAGCAGGGCCATGAGGCCGCTTTTGCCTTCCAGCGCCAGCAGGTTGGTGCGGAAGATGCGCTTGGCCGCCAGCGGGCCCAGGCCTTTAAGCAGGTGTACGATGTCCGGGTTGAGTTCCGGCGCGCCGCCGGTGACGTCCACCGTGGCGAAAGGGGCGCGCCGGGCCAGGGCGATGACCTCGTCCATGGTCGCGCGGCTCATGACGTCCGTCCGCTCCGGCCCGGCCTCCAGGTGGCAATGCCGGCAGGAGAGGTTGCACAGGGCCCCCACGTTGACCTGCAGGCACTCGGCCCGGCCTTTTCGCAACTCCAGCCCTTGCCGGGCCAGGGTTTCGGCAAAGTCCAACGCTTCCATGGCGGCGGCCTAGATGGTCTTCTTGTCCAGGATGTTGCGCATCTGCACCCCATGCACCAGGGTGGCCCCGCCACGGATGGCCGCGGCCACATGCACGGCTTCGGTCATCTCGTCGGGGTTGGAGCCTTTTTCCAGGCACGCGTTGGTGTAGGCGTCGATGCAGTACGGGCATTGCACCGCATGGGCCACGGCCAGGGCGATGAGCGATTTCTCCCGCTCCGTGAGCGCGCCCTCGGCAAAGACCTCCTCATAGTAGGCGAAAAACTTTCTGGCCGCTTCAGGCGCGTTCTTGCCGATCTCGCCGAATTTGGCCAGGTCCTTCGGGTCGTAATAGGTCATGAGGTGTTCCTTGGGTTTGGCGTCCGGGGCGCCGCGTTGCGTGGGCCTACTTGGCGAAGAGCTTCAGATACGCGCCGTAGCCATCCTTGGCCAGGTCCTGCTTGGGGATGAAGCGCAGGGCCGCGGAGTTCATGCAGTAGCGCAGGCCCGTTGGCTTGGGTCCGTCCGGGAAGACGTGGCCGAGGTGGTTGTCTCCGAGCCTGCTGCGGACCTCGGTGCGCGTGGAGAACAGCGAGCTGTCCTCACGCTCCACGATGTTGCCGGGCTCCAGCGGCCGGGTGAAGCTGGGCCAGCCCGTGCCGGAGTCGAATTTGTCCTTGGAGCTGAACAGCGGCTCGCCGGACAGGATGTCCACGTAGATGCCCTCGCGCTTGTTGGCGTCGTACTCGTTCGTGAAGGGCGGCTCGGTGCCGTTCTCCTGCGTGACCTTGAACTGCATGGGCGTGAGCCGGGCCTTCAACTGCTCGCGGCTCGGCTTGACCCAGGCGCCCGGCGCGACCGCCGCCGCCGTGTAAGCCGAAAACGGCTTGTCCGCCTCGGTGCCCCAGATCCCCCGGAGGGTCTGGTCGCGGCCGCAATTGTAGCGATAGAACTTGTAGCGCAGCGGGTTCTTTTCGAAATAGCGTTGGTGGTAGTCCTCGGCGGGATAGAACGTGGTGTAGTCGATGATCGGCGTGAGAACCGGCTTGGCCAGCACCTTGGAATCAATGAGGCGCTGCTTGGACTCCTCCGCCTCGCGGCGTTGTTCCGCGTTGTGCACGAAGATGGCCGGACGGTACTGCTTGCCCCGGTCGCAGAACTGTCCGCCCACGTCCGTGGGGTCGTGGTGCCGCCAGAACCACTCCAGGAGCTGCCGGTAGCTCACCTTGGCCGGGTCATAGTGGAGCTGCACGGACTCCCGGTGCCCCGTCAGCCCCTCGGAAACCTGGCTGTAGGTGGGATTCGGCTCCGCGCCTCCGGCGTAGCCGGAGGTCACCTGCGCCACGCCGGGGACGTGGCTGAAGTCCGACTCCACACACCAGAAACAGCCGCCCGCGAAGGTGGCTATGGCAAGGGTCTCAGTCTTCATCCCGGCCTCCTTGTGCTCACGGTCTTTCGACGGCGGATCCGCCTGGACGATGGAAGCTCCCACAGCAAGCAGCAGGGCCAGAGACACGGCCACAAGCGTCATTGTCTTGCGCATGAGCGTTCTCCTGTTGGGTTCACACGACCATACCCTATTTGATGTGGAACCGCGCATCTGTCAATGGCTGTGGCTCCCGTCTCCCGCATCCCTCTGGCGCGATTCGAAAACAAGCAATATTGCTTCAGACCTTTTGCTGTACAGACAAATATTTTCCGAATAGGGCCGTGCGCTTATTTCAACCCCGCGGATTGCAAATGCGTATCAATAGTGTATCGTTCTACGTAAATAGTAACCACAACCCGAGGGGCCGCCACCATGAACCTGTTCCACCAGTTGACGCTCCGCACCAAGCTGATTTCCGGCTTTCTGCTGGTCTCCCTGATCTGCCTGGTCATCGGTTTTCTCGGCAGCAGAAAAATCCATCAGCTCGATAGCGCCGACGCTTTTCTGTACTCCAAACTCACTGTGCCCGTGGGCAATATTGGCGACATCGCCGTCACGTTCCAGCGCTACCGCGTGAACATGGCCGTGCTGGTGGGGGAGAAGGCGCACGAAGAGCAGCAGAAGATGCTTGATGAGAACACGTTGTTCCGGGGCCAGTTCCCCGTGAAGCTGGCCGAGTATGAAAAGAGCCTCCAGACGGATGAGGAACGCCAGACCCTTGGCGAACTGCGGGCCGCGCAGGAGGACTACGGGGGCGGACAGGGTCGCTACGCTCGTCCACGAGGGCAAGCCGGATGAGGCCTTCAGCCTGTTGCAAGGAGAGGTGCGCCAGAACGCGAACAAGGTCCGCTACGCCATAGACGCGCTGGTCAAGGCCAAGAATGACCAGGGCAAGCGCATCTCGGAGGACAATTCCTCGCAGGCGGCGGCCGCGGCCACGCTGATGTATGTCCTCATGGCCCTGGGTTTTGCCGTCTCCATCGGCCTGGGGCTGGTCATCACCACAGACGTCACGCGGCAGTTGGGCGAGGATCCCTGGTATCTTTACGAGGTCTCCAGCAAGATCGCGGGGGGCGACCTGGACGTGGCCTTCCGCCCGCAGAAGCTCAAGATCGGCGTCTATGCCGTCATGCAGGACATGGTGGGCGCCATGAAGGCCAAGATCGCCGAGGCCGACGCCAAGACCGCCGAGGCGGCGGAACAGGCCCGGCTCGCCAAGATCGCCACGGACGAGGCCGTTGCCGCCAAGGCCCAGGCCGAGCGCGCCAAGGCGGAGGGCATGGTCGCTGCGGCCACGCAGTTGGAGAAGGTCGTGGAGGTCATCAGCTCGGCCTCGGAGGAACTCTCCGCGCAGGTGGAGCAGTCGAGCAAGGGCACCGAAATGGAGTCCCAGCGCCTCGTCGACACGTCCACGTCCATGGAGGAGATGAACGCCACGGTGCTGGAGGTGGCCAAGAGCGCCTCCCAGGCCGCGAATTCGGCCGCGAACGCCAGGGCCAAGGCCCTGGACGGCGCCAAGATCGTGGGCCAGGTGGTGGCTGGCATCGGCACGGTGCAGAGCGTGTCCAACACCATGCGCCTGGATATGGACGAGCTCGGCAAGCAGGCCGAGGGCATTGGCCAGATCATGAACGTCATCTCCGACATCGCCGACCAGACCAATCTGCTGGCCTTGAACGCCGCCATTGAGGCGGCCCGCGCGGGCGACGCCGGGCGAGGGTTCGCCGTCGTGGCCGACGAGGTGCGCAAGCTGGCCGAGAAGACCATGACCGCGACCAAGGAGGTCGGGGACGCCATCCACGGCATCCAGGTCGGCACGAAGAAGAATCTGGGAAATGTGGAACACGCGGCGAGCAGCATCGAAGAGGCCACGGGGCTTGCCAACAAGAGCGGCGAGGCCCTGAGGGAGATCGTGCAGCTGGTGGAGGTCTCCACGGACCAGGTGCGCAGCATCGCCACCGCCAGCGAGGAGCAGTCGGCCGCCAGCGAGGAGATCAACCGCAGCATTGAAGAGGTCAGCCGCATCTCCGGCGAGACGGCCAACGCCATGGCCCAGTCCGCCCAGGCCATAACAGAGCTCGCGCGCCAGACCCAGACCCTGCGGGCCCTCATTGAGCGGCTGAAGAGCGGCGGCTAGGAGTCCTGAGCGAAGGCCGCAGCCGAGGGCGGGGCAGATCCGCAAAGCACCGCGTGTCGCCTTTGCCCCTGGCCACGAGGAATTCTGGGTGGAGCCCCCGGAGGCCACGGGGATCACCCGCGCCCTGAGAACCACGCATGTGGTCCGCGCCCCTGTAACCGTGGCGGGAGGCGTCCATCCGCGCGGGAAGGTCATCCCCAGCCTCGACCTGCGGCGCCGCTTCGGCATAAAGTCGCACCCGCGCGACCTATACGGAGGAGGGGAGCGCTGCCTGCACGGTTTCCGGGCGGCCTCGCGCAGGGTGTCTCATTTGCTCCCCGGAAAATCTTCCCGTCCCCATGCCCCCCCTTTTCGCAAAGGCGCCACTCTTCCAAGTCCCAATGGGTCCGAAAGGGCCAAGCCGGTCAGGGGTCCCTTGACATCACCGGGAACATAATACATATCGTAAAATAGTCTATCCGATACGAACCCTTAGCAGGCACGGACCCCATGCAAGACATACCCCCTCCGTCCTGCGGGCAAGGCATACCCCTTCCGTCCTCTGCACTGCATGGCAACGTCCTTGAGCTCCTGCGCCTGTTCAGCGCGGGCGGCGACCGCCAGACCTTCTTGAAAGGCCTCCTCGCCGAATTGCACAAGTGGTCCGGCTGCGAGGCGGTTGGCATCCGCATGCGGGAAGGCAACGACTATCCATATTACGAAACCCATGGATTCCCAGACGACTTCGTGCGCCTGGAGCGGAGCCTTTGCGCACGGGACAAGGCTGGCAACCCGTTGTTGGACGCTCGCGGTGAGCCGAAACTGGAATGCATGTGTGGCAACATCATCCAGAAGCGGTACGACCCGGAGTTGGCCTTCTTTACCGGGCGCGGCAGTTTTTGGAGCAACACCACCACGGTGCTGCTGGCGGGGACGACGGAGAAGGAGCGTCAATCGAACACACGCAACCGCTGCAACGGCTTCGGTTACGAGTCTGTCGCCTTGGTTCCGCTACGATGCGGGAGCACCACCTATGGGCTGCTCCAGTTCAACGACAAATGCATTGGCCGCTTCAGCCCTGAACTTATTGATTTTTTGGAGTGCCTCGCTGAAAGCGTCGCCCTGGCGCTTTCACGCCAGGAGTCGGTTCAGGCCTTGGCCGCCAGCGAAGCACGCTACCGTGGTCTTTTTGAGGCGCATAACGCCGTAAAGCTCGTGATCGACCCGGAAAACGGGGCCATTCTGGATGCCAACCAGGTGGCCGTGGACTTCTATGGATACGGCCGCGAACAACTGCTGGGCATGACCATCGGCCAAATCAGCACCGCGCCCCCGCAGGTCGTACGCCAATGCATGGATGAGATAGAGGCGGGCGTCCACAAGGCGGGGCCCTTCGAATTCAAGCACCGCATGGCGAACGGTTCCGTGCGGGACGTGGAAGTGTATACGGATTTCCTGCCATTTGGGGGCAAAAAGCTCATCTTCTCTATTGTCCACGATATCACTGTGCGCAAACAGGCGGAGGGCGCAGTGAGCCAGAGCGAACATATGTACCGCTCGTTGTTCGAGAACATGCTGAACGGCTTCGCCTATTGCAAAATGCATTTCGATGCGGACGACAAGCCCGCGGATTTTACGTATCTCGCAGTGAATAACTCTTTTGAAACGTTGACGGGATTGCGCAATGTCGTGGGCAGAAAGGTCTCGGAGGTCATTCCAGGCATCCGGCAGACTGACCAGGAGCTGTTGGAAACCTATGGCCGTGTCTCCAGAACCGGCACGGCGGAACGCTTTGAGACATTTTTCGCCGCCATGCAAATGTGGTTCTACATCTCAGTCTATTGCCCTGAACCAGGGTGTTTTGTCGCGGTGTTCGACGTCATCACCGAACGCAAACAACAGGAAGAGGCCTTAAGGACAAGTGAGCGTGAATTCCGCTTGTTGTCCGATGCCATGCCACAAATTGTCTGGGCCTGTTCCCCAGAGGGTAAAAACATTTTCCTCAACCAACAGTGGACTGATTACACAGGGCAAACGCTTGAGGAAAGCCATGGCGATGGCTGGAATATCCCTTTTCATCCTGACGACAAACAAAAGGCCTGGGATACCTGGAAAAAGGCGGCTGCAAACAATGTCCCTTATTCGAGTGAGTGCCGATTGCGCCGAGCGGATGGCGTTTACAGATGGTGGTTGATTCGCGCGGTGTCGGTGCGGGACGCCCAAGGAGCGGTTGTTAAGTGGTTTGGCACATGCACCGATATTGATGAGTTAAAGCAGTCAGAACGTACGCTTATCGAGGCGAGACAGAACGCCGAGGCCGCCAACAAGGCGAAGTCCGCATTTCTGGCCAACATGAGTCACGAAATCCGCACTCCGCTCAACGGTCTGCTTGGAATGCTGCAGCTTATTAGAACAAGCAGCGTGTCCAGCGAGGTGGAATCGTATGTCGAGATGGCCATCCGTTCTGGTGGAAGATTGACGAACTTGCTTGGAGACATCTTAGACCTGTCCCGCATCGAGGCGGGCCGCATGCTCATAAGCCGTCGGCCTTTCGTGTTGGCAAACGTCTTCACAGCTCTTTCCGAAACATTTTCCCCGGCATACTATAGCAAGCGCTTATCCTTTGCCATCACCGTCGCGCCGGAAGTCCCGGCAACCCTTATCGGTGATGAGATTCGCGTCAGGCAGGTCCTGTATAATCTCGTTGGCAACGCCATGAAGTTCACAAACCAAGGGGCGGTAAAGCTGGAGGTTTCAAGACTCTTGACCCACCCGAAAGGCATGGCGCGCCTTCTCTTTGTCGTCAGTGATACGGGCATTGGAATCCCGGATGAGAAGGTTGGCCAGATTAGCGCTCCCTTTATGCAGGTTTCCGAAAGTTATACCCGTGCCCAGCAAGGAGCTGGTCTTGGACTTTCCATAGTCAGCAATCTTGTCAAGGCGATGGACGGCACACTCACATTCGAAAGCACAATCGGCATTGGAACGTCTGCATATTTAGTGCTCCCGTTTGAGATAGCAGAGCAATCAGGCACAAGCGCAGAGTCGGAACAACGCCAGGCAACCGGCTCTTCCAGGCCGCTACAGGTTCTTCTTGCCGAGGACGATGAGATCAACCGCTTGAGCACCAGACTTGCTTTGGAAAAAATGGGGCACAAGGTTGTCGCGGTCAGCCATGGCGGGGAAGCCCTGGATGCGTTGCGGAGGAGCACATACGATTGCGTGCTCATGGATATTCAAATGGACGTCATGGATGGTGTGGAGGCCACACGGCAGATCAGAACCGGCAGTTCCGGCGCCTTGGATGCCCAGGTGCCGATA
>JARLHQ010000003.1 GCA_031292175.1 Humidesulfovibrio sp. | reverse complement strand
CCCATGAGTCCCTCGGGGACATGCCGCCAGTGGAATTTGCCGCCCGGAGGGCAGGGGGTACCCCCTGCCCTCCGGCTACCCCAAAACCTCCAACCCAGAGTCTCTACTCATAGCTGGCCCTAAAACAGGGGACTTTACAGGAGGATCACATGCCCTTCAATCCCCTGCCCCCCCCGCGTTCAGAACTCCTGCAGCTCATCGCGCCCTGCGGACTTTACTGCGGTGGCTGTCTAGCCTTCTCCGGCGGCGCAATCCGCAGCCACGCCCGCGCCCTGCGCGATCTGCTGGGACCCAACTTTTCCGCCTATGCCGAGCGCATGACGGGCATGAACCCCGCGCTGGCCCACTACGGCGACTTCGCGAACCTTCTGGAGTTCTTGTCCCTGGGCTCGTGCAACGGCTGCCGCAACGGCGGATGTCTTCTGGGGAATTGCGGCGTGCGGGAATGCGCCCTGAAGCGCGAGCAGGATTTTTGCGGCCTGTGCCCGGATTTCCCGTGCGGGAATCCGGGGCTGCCGGAAGGCCTGGTGGAACGCTGGCGCAAAAACGGCATGATCCTGCGCGAACGCGGGCCCGCGGCCTACCTGGAGCTGGCGCGCCTGCGGCCCCGGTATCCCTGAGCCCAACGTCCGAAGGCGTCAGCGACTTTTTCTGAAGCGCGCGGCGCGCGGCCCCGTTCCGTCGCCTGTAAACAGCGTGTCATAGATGGCATTATCGCCGGGAAAGCTGAAATACCCTTCCGCCACGGTTTCGGGACGCCCCGCATCCAGCAGCTCGCTCACCGTGGCCGTGGCGTAGCCCTTGTGCGCGAGCAGCGGCAACAGGCGGCGCACCACCTCTGCGGTGTCCCTCGGCACGGCGTTGGCGTGCAGCAGCACGATGGAGCCCGGGCGCACCGCGTCGGCGATGACCTGGGCGCGCGCCTGGGCGTTGCCGCGGCCACCTTCGCCGACCACATCCCATTGGATCACCGCCAACCCCAGGCCGTTCAGGAACTGCGCGACCTCAGCCCCGCCGCGTCCGTAAGGCAGCCGAAAAAGCTTGAGCGGCCCGCGTTCAGAGGCGGGCAGGCCATGCGCCGCGAGTCTGCGGTCCAGTTCCTCGCGCAGCAACTCAAACTGCGCGCTGGTCCACTCCACCTGCTGCTTGCGGATGGCTTCCGGGGCCACGGCCATGTTGGCGTGGGTCCAGGAGTGGTTGCCCAGCTCGAAGCGCGGGTCAGCCATGAGCTGCAGGGCGCGCTCCGGATGGGAGCGCAGCCACTTGCCGCCCGCGAAGAACGTCGCCTTGGCGTTCGCCTGGCGCAGCGCGTCCACGAGGCGGGCGTCGTAGCCCGTCACATGCACGGTGCGCTCGCACAGGTCGAAGGTCAGCGCTACGCGGCGGTCACCCGCAGGCAGGGTCACGCGGCGGATGATGCCGCGCCGGGCCTCGGGCAAAATCGGCAGAGACTCCAGCGGAACCATGCGCGCCGGGGCGGACAGGTCCGGTGCCGGGAGGGCGTGGATGGCGCGCTCGGCGCGGGCGCGGGCGGCGTTCTTCGGCTCCGCCAGCTGGTCCGCGGTCCACAGACCAAGCGGCTTCCCAGCCATCGCGGCCGCAGCTGACCTCGCGGCGGGAAATCCCACCGTTGCGAGGACCCCAACGATCAGCAACGACGACACCAAGGTCCAGAAACGCTGGGTCATTTGCCTTGCTCCTTGCGCCGTGCAGGCGTTCGTCCCCGCCCCAGCCACGGGACCGGCAAAGACGCCCTGGGGCGTCGCAAGCTGTGGCTGGGGCGGGAGGACTGTGGGCACGGCCGGAAGGCCGCGAAGGATGGAGAGATCAGTCGGCGAGGACGATGGCCGGACCGTTGAATTCGATGCTCAGGACCTCATACTCCACGCGGCCGCGCGGCACCATGATGACCACCTCGTCGCCCGCGCACTTGCCTAGCAGCGCTTGGCCCACGGGGGAGAGGATGGACACGCCGCCCTTGCAGAAGCCGGTTTCGTCTGGCCCCAGCAGGGTGTAGCGCTTCTTCTCGCCGCTCTCCGCGTCCTCAAGCTCCACCGTGGCGCCAAAGCTGATCTTGTCGCCGCCAAGGGTCTTCATGTCGATGACGTTGTACTTGTGCATGCGGCTTTCGATGAAGTTGATACGCGCCTCCATCATGCCCTGGCGCTCGCGCGCGGCATGATAGCCACCGTTCTCCTTCAGGTCGCCCTCTTCGCGGGCCAAACGGATGGCCTCGGAGACCTCGGGGCGCTGCTTCTTCAGGCTCTCCAGCTCCTTCTTCATGAGCTTGTAGCCCTCTTGGGAAATGGGAAGACTAGACATGGTTGCTCTTTCTCCTACATCGCGCGGCGGGGATGCCGCGACCTGAGTCTGGACAAAACGACAGGAAGTCTGCGGAAACCTCCCGCAGACCGCCTGCAGATACATTGGGCACATAGAACAACAAAGGCCATAGGGTCAAGCCGGGCCGGGGCCGGAGTCCCGCCCTGCGGGCACAGGGGCAACGGCGGGCGGTGGGCTTACCCCTTCTTGCGGCGGTCGTGCAAAAAATCGAAAATCTTGCCCGCCAAGCCCAAGCCCAAGGTGAGGCTGGACATGGCGCGGCGTGCGCGCGAGCGCAGGGCCAACACCTCAAGCTGGATCACCTGACGGCGCAGATCCGCTTGCACGGCCAGCCGGGCCTTGGCCCGACCGATATCCTCCAGATCCGCATCTAGAAACATGCCTTGTCCTTTTCCAGCTCCGCCAGGGTCTGCGCGAACATATGGCTGCGCGCTCCCAGGCGGCGTTTGAGTCCGGCAAAGGCCCAGAGCGCCGCGACGAGGCAGGCCCCGGCGAGCACGCCCATCCCGACCGCGCGCCACTCCACGGGAAGCAGGGCCAAGACGGTCAGGATGCCCAGAATAAGTCCCAGCAAGGCAAAGACCACCCCGCAGCAGGCCAGGATCAGCACCTGCACCAGACGGATCTTGTCCTCGCGCAGTTCCAGCCCCAGAAGCTCGATGCGGTCCTTGAAGGTCTGCGCCAGGGCCACAACGACACGCCCCGTGGTGCCGCCGAGGTCCAGGTCCTCCAGGAGCAAAGCCATGGCGCGCCTACTTCCGGCCCATGAGCCAGCCGAGCATGAGCCCAACGACAAAAGAGCCGCCGATGGCGTAGTAAGGCTTGTCGCGGATGATCTTGTCCGTGTCCTGCAAACGGTTCTTGAGGTGGCCTTCGAGTTCGCCGCACTTTACCTTGGCGATGGCCAGACGCTCTTCCAGCACGGTGCGCGCGGCACGGGTGCGGTCGTCGAGCTCGCCGGCGGTGGCCTCAATAAGCTTCTGGGCGTGGCTGATGACCTCGCGCAGTTCCTGGGCCATTTCCTCGCTGTGGGCGCTGTCCTTGAACATAAAAGCCTCCTTCCGTCGGTGGATGGGAATGCTGTGTGTAAGGCTTACTGATAATCGCCTTGCCGGCGGACTCTGTCAAGACTTCTGGCAGCGCATGGCATAATATTGTCAGGTGCTCTACGCCTACCCGATGCCCGGTTCCGTGCTCCAGGAGTAAATGGGCGTAAGCGGCTGATAGTCCACCAAATCAATGCGCATGGCGCAGATGGCCCCGAACATCGGCGGCAGCACCAGGTTGTTGGCGAACTTCCAGGGCTGCGCGTTCTTCCAGGTGCAGGGCGGCCCAGGCAGGACGGAGCGTGTGCGCGCGGGCGTCTTGCCCGTATGAATAAGCGCCAGCGCACGCATTTCCGGCCAGGTGAACCAGCGTGCCTTGGCCAGCAGATGGCCCTGGCACCAGGGCCAGGGGCAGCCGCGCGAAAGCCAGTAGGCCGAGTGCCGGTTCAGGAAGCCGATGAGCAGCCCCTTGGCCGCCACGCGTGCGGCCTCGGCCAGCACCTTGCCCGGATCGTCGCAAAACTCCAGCACGGTCCAGAGCACACAGAAATCGTATTCATTGTCCGCAAAGGGCAGGGCCGAGCCGTCGCCCACATAGAGTTCGGCATCGGAACCCAGCCGACGGCGCGCGGCCGCAATCATGGCGGGCGATTTGTCCAGGCCGGCCACGGAGAAGCCGTCGTCGAACAGGATGTGCTGGAATATGCCCGTGCCACAGCCGATCTCCAGCACGCGCTGGTTGCGGCGCGGCCACTCGGCCACCACGCTGTCCAGAAGATGCCGCTCCGCCCCCAGGGCGAAACGCCCCCCCGGTGTGGCGAACCACTGTTCGTAGCGGGATGCGTCCCAATCCATGCGCGGCCTGCCCGGGCTCCTTGTGCGTTATGGCGTGAAGGCCCCCGGTCCTTTTGCGAGGACCGGGGGCGGCCAGACCCCGAAGGGCCTATTTGTCGTGCAGGGCCTCGTAGACCTTGCCCACCATGGCGTCGTTGGGGGTCAGGGTCTTGGCGCCGGGGGTCCACTTGGCCGGGCAGACTTCGTTGGGGTTCTTGATGAGGTAGGCGTTGGCCTCCAGCTTGCGGACCAGTTCGTCGGCGTTGCGGCCCACGTTGTAGAAGTTCACCTCGCTCGAAACCAGCACGCCTTCGGGATTGATGATGAAGGTGCCGCGCAGGTCCAGGCCGGACTCCGCGTCCCAGACGTCGAAGAATCGGGACACGTTGCCATTGGGGTCCGCGCCCATGAGAAACTTCACGTCCTTAAGCAGGAGCTCGCTGGTCTGCCAGGCCATGTGGGCGTACTTGGTGTCGGTGGAAACGCTGACGACCTCCGCGCCGAGCTTCTTGAGCTGGGCGTGCTTGGCGGCCAGGTCGGCCAGCTCGGTGGGGCACACGAAGGTAAAATCCGCCGGGTAGAACACAAGGACCAGCCACTTCTTTTTCTTCTGGACCTTTTCGGAATCCACCACGGTGAAACCGCCCTCGCTGGGATCAAAGGCCTCCAGGGTGAAGTTCCTGATCTTCTGGCCGACCTTGGCGCATTCCATGAAATCGTCGTCGTCGTGATCGTGGTCACAGCATTCCATGATGGCTTCTCCGTTGTTTTCGTGTTGGCGGGGCCGGCCACGCAACAGGCCGCAGCCCTTCCCCGTATTTAGACGAGATAGAGCCTCTCTCCAGGGGAGTCAAGCCGCGCCCCCCTTCCCTCGCGGGCCTTCGTGCTGTATCTATAGCGCCACGCACGCGGCATATACCCGCCAGGCAAAACGACCACCCATATCCAAAAAGAGGCCCCATGACCCAGCTCCTCCACGGCTTTGCCCTTGAACGCGAACAGCAGATCCCCGAGCTCGCCGCCACGGCGCGCATCTACCGCCACGCCAAGACAGGCGGCCGGCTCCTGTCGCTCATCAGCCCGGACGAGAACAAAGTCTTCGGCGTGGCCTTCCGCACCCCGCCGGCGGACTCCACCGGCCTGCCGCACATCCTGGAGCACAGCGTGCTCTGCGGGTCGCGCAAATTCCCAGTCAAGGAGCCCTTTGTGGAGCTCATCAAGGGCTCGCTGAACACCTTCCTGAACGCCCTGACCTTTCCGGACAAAACCTGCTATCCCGTGGCCAGCGCCAATCTGCAGGACTTCTACAACCTCGTGGACGTCTACCTGGACGCGGTGTTCTTCCCGAGCCTCACGCCGAACACGCTGAAGCAGGAGGGCTGGCACTACGATGTGGAACGTGCCGAGGATCCGCTGACCTTCAAGGGCGTTGTGTTCAACGAGATGAAGGGCGTGTACTCTTCGCCCGACAGCCTGCTGGCCGAATACTCCCAGCGCTCGCTTTACCCCGACACCTGCTACGGGCTCGACTCCGGCGGCGACCCGGAGTGCATTCCTGATCTGACCTTCACGCAGTTCATGGACTTCCACAAGCGCCTGTACCACCCGTCCAACGCCTACGCCTTCTTCTCCGGCGACGACGATCCGGAAAAGCGCCTGGCCCTGCTGGACGAGTACTTTTCGCAGTTCGAGACCCCGGCCGAGGGCCAGCCCGCCTCGGACGTCGCGGCGCAGCCGCCCTTCGACGCGCCACGGCGCTTCGTGCATCCCTATGCGGCCGATGGCGCAATGGATGGCATGATGGATGGCGCGGTGGCGGAAGCCATCGGCGAGGAGGCCGGGGATGAGGACGAACACGACACGCAGGACGCCGGAGCGGCCCGGGCCATGTGCACCGTGAACTTTGGCCTGCCCGACACTCAAAACCCGGACCTGAGCCTGGCCCTTGAAGTGCTGGAGCACGTGCTCATCGGCCTGCCCTCGTCGCCCCTGCGCAAGGCCCTGGTGGACTCCGGCTTAGGCGAGGATCTGGCTGGCGGAGGACTGGAGACCGATCTGCGTCAGATGTCCTTCTCCGTGGGCCTCAAAGGCATCGCCACGGCGGGCGGCGCGGCTGAGCCCACGGCGGACAAGGTCGAGGCGCTGGTGCTTGAGACCCTGCGTCAGCTGGCCGAGACCGGCCTACACCCGGACGACATCCGCGCGGGCATCAACAGCGTGGAGTTCGACCTGCGCGAGAACAACACCGGCAGCTATCCACGCGGCCTGGTGATCTTCTTCGAGGCCCTGGCCACCTGGCTCTACGACGGCGACCCGTTGGCGCACCTGCCCTTCGAGGGCCCCCTGGCGCGCCTCAAGGCCCGGCTGGACAAGGGCGAGCAGGTCTTTGAGGATCTCATCCGCACACATTTTCTGCGCAACACGCACCGCACCCTGGTGGTCCTGGTGCCGGATACCGGCCTGGGCGCACGGCGCGAGGCCAGCGAGCAGGCCCGGCTTAAGGCCGTGAAGGACGCCTTGACCCCGGCCGAGCTGGAGCGGTTGGTCACGGAAACCCACGAGCTGCACGCCCTGCAGGAGGCCCCGGATGCGCCCGAGGACTTGGCGAAGATCCCGCGCCTGACCCTTGCCGACCTGCCGCGCGAAAACGCCCGCATCCCCCACGAGTCCGTGAGCCTGCCCGGCCTCAGCGGCTCGGCGCCCCAGACCTTCGTGCATGACCTGCCCACCAGCGGCGTGGTGTACCTGGACTTGGCCTTCGACCTCGCGGCCGTGCCCGATGAACTTGTCCCGCTGGTGCCAATCCTGGGCCGGGCCCTGCTTGAGATGGGCACCAGGCGCAGCAGCTTCGTGGACCTGTCCCGGGCCATCGCCATGACCACGGGCGGCCTCTGGGCCCAGACCTTCGTGTCCTCCGTGCGCGGCAAGGGCCCGGACACGGCGGCGCAGCGCCTGTTCCTGCGCGGCAAGTCCACGGCGGAGAACCTGCCCTCGCTCCTCAGCCTCATCACCGAGGTGCTCACCGAGGCCGATTTCGGCGACCCCGAGCGCCTGGGCAAAATCATCCTGGAATCCAAGGCCCGGCGCGAGCAGCGGCTCATCCCCTCCGGCCACAGCCTGGCCGCCACGCGGCTCAAGGCCCGCACCGGCGTGGCCCAGGCCATGAACGAGGCCATGGGCGGCCTGACCGGGCTGAACTTCGTGCGCGAGCAGGCTGGACGCATGGACGCCGCGCCCGGGGACGTGAGCGCCGACCTGCACCGTCTGCTTTCGCTGCTGCTCTCCCGCCAGGGGCTCCTCGTGAACCTCACCACCGATGCCAAGACCATCGGCGAGGCCCTGCCGCGCATCGCCGAGGTCGTCGGCGCGCTGCCCGACGTGGCCTTCACCGCCGCCCCGCGCGCCATCCCCAACCTGCCCAGGCGCGAGGGCCTGTGCCTGCCCGCCCAGGTGAACTACGTGGCCGCCGGCGGCAACGCCCGCGCCCTGGGCCAGGAGCCCGGCGCGTCCGCCTCCGTGGCCGCAAAGTTCCTGCGCGCGGGCTACCTGTGGGAGCGCGTGCGCGTGCAAGGCGGCGCCTACGGGGCCTCCTGCGCCTACAGCAGACTCTCCGGCAACCTGGTCTTCGCCTCCTACCGCGACCCCAACGTGGGCCGAACCCTGGACGCTTACGCGGGCGTCGGCCCCTACCTCACCGGCCTGTCCATCGACCCCTCGGAACTGGAGAAGAGCGTCGTTGGCAGCATAGGCGACATGGACCACTACATGCTGCCCGACGCCAAGGGCTTCACAGCCCTGGCACGCGAGATAACCGGCGAGGACGAGGCCTACCGCCAGGCCGCTCGCGAGGCCGTGCTCGCCACCAGCCAGCAAGACTTCGCTGTCTTTGGCGAGGCCGTGAACGCCGTGCTGAAGGACGGCCCCGTGGTCGTTGCCGGTGGGCGGGACGGATTGGAAAAGTCTGGTCTAGACTTTTTCTTGACCAAAGTATTATAAGTCCCTATGGACAGACAGGGACGCCATATGGTTGACGTCCCTGTCTGTGATAGAACCATGAGCATAGGGTAACTTCAGCCTCCGCATGAAATTCCCCCTCTCTGGCCCTGGTCTTGCATGCGTAGCGGCATGAGCACAAGCCCAAGCCACGCCCTCGCCCCCAACACCCTGCGCACGGTCATCATGATTGCGCTGGGGCTGTGGCTTTTCTGCGCCGGCGGCTGCGCCATGCTGCCCTTCGCCCTCACCACCACCGCCTCGCTGGCCATGCCGCAAAACGCCTCCCTGGCCATGGCCGGGGTGAAGGGCATGTACAACACCGCCTATCTCGCCAGCGACGAGCGCAACATCAACACCATCGTGCGCGACAACATGCTCAGCCTCAAGGCGCAGAGCGCGATCCTCACCGCGCACGGCTCCTCCGGCGTGCAGGTCCACGCGTACAATGGCGAACTCTTCGCCGTGGGCGTCGTGGACACCCAGGCCGACCGCGACCGGGCCATCGCGGCCATGCAAAACGTCAAGGGCGTGGGCGCCGTCAAAGGCTACATCCGCCTGCGCGGCGACGAAACGCAAAAGAACCGTCTGGCCGACGACGACCTGGAGCTCCGCGCCCGCATGGCCCTTGGCCGGCACATCCTGCATAAGAACGCCGGGGTCGACATCCAGGCCGTGGATGGCCAACTCTGTCTCACGGGCGTCGTGGGCACCCACGCCGAGGCCCTGGATATCATCCAGTATCTCGAAACCGTGACCGGGAAGCCAACGCTCTCACTTTTGGCCATCCGCGACGAATACGCCACCGGGCACGCCCAAACCAACCGGCTCTATCTGCTGGAACCTGGCGATGAGGATGCCCCCGTCGGGCTCACCCGGCAGGACGACCCCCAGCCCTTGCCCAATACGCCCATCCCGTTCGCCCAGGCCAGTTCTGCGCCAACGCCTCCGCACTTGGCCCCACGCCTGGCCTCCCTGGCCCCGCAGCGGGCGCAAGCGCCCCTCGCCACCGCCGTGAACAAGACCCGTCTGCACATGCAACAAAAACTCACCGCCATGGCCCAACGCGAGGCCAATCCACGCGCCCGGGCCGAGCTGCTCGCCCTCGCCGGCCAGGTGGCCCAGGACCGCGATCTGTCCATCTCCGACCGCCTGTCCGTCGCCGCCGATACCGCCACGCAACAGCAGGCCAAGACCCAGATCCAGGCCCTGCTGGCCCTGTACTGATCACGTAGACAATACTCCGCAGACCGGGGAGCATGTGCCCCAGCAATGCCGTTGTCAGCCGTAAGCCCGGCGGACCACGCAACGCACGGCTGCCCCCCTTCGGACCAGTGAAAACCCGCTCCTGTTCCAGAAGTGCCTGCGATTGCATGAGGCGCGGCGTCAGACAGCCAACAATACGAGAAGAGATGCAGGGGCGGCGGCGGGCAGTACGGCCAGGGAGGTCTCGTGGCCCGGATAACGTTCGGGGCGCATTTCGAAATCGATACTCTGGGCCCCAACGCACTGGTGCTCTTCAAGGAAATTGTTTTCGCGGCATCGAATGCGTGCGGCAAAAGCTCCCCCCCCAAGAAAACCCTTGCCCGCCCTCCCCTGTCCTATCCCAGCAATCCGCCGGGCTTCGGCAAACCCAAGGCCTGGTACACGCGGCCCATGTCGAGGTGCTGGCGCAGGCTGGCGGCCAAGCGCTCCAAGGCGGGTTCGAGGCCGAAGCTGGTCTGCGGCGCGCCAAGGGGCTGCAGCCCCTTGATAACACGCAGACTGTCGAGGAAGGCGCGCCGGAAGCCGTCTTCGTCAAACACACCGTGCAGGTACGTGCCCCAGACGCGCGGAAAGCCGGTGCGGACGAGGTCGGCGTCGTCCAGGCCGAAGGACAACGCGCGGCCGGAAGGATGCTCCAGAAGCGGAACGGCGCGCGTGTCGGCGCTGGCGTCCAGCAGGGTCTCGCCGTGATGGATCTCATAGCCGGACACGTTCTGCTTGTTGCGCGGGTCGCGCACGGTGACGCGGGTGAGGGTCTTCTCACGCTTGAGCTCGGTGGAGAGCGGCAGCAGGCCGAAGCCCTCGGCCGATCGCTGGGCGGATTCCAGGCCCAGGGGGTCCTGGACGCTGCCGCCCAGCATCTGCAGGCCAGCGCAGATGCCGATGACGCGTACGTCCTGCCGAAGGCCACGCAGGGCGGCGGCGAAGCCCGCGCCGCGCAGAGCGCGCATGTCCTCGATGGTGTTCTTGCTGCCGGGCAGGATGACCGCGTCGGGCGCGCCCAAATCCAGGGCGTTCACCACAAGGCGCAGGCGCACGTCGGGCTCGGCGGCCAGGGGATCGAGGTCGTTGAAGTTGGCGATACGCTGCGGAACCACAACGGCGATATCCAGACCGCCAGGATGCTTTGCCTTCTGATCCGCAACGATGTTGTGGAGGCCCACGGAATCTTCCTCGGGCAGTGCGAGGCTTGGCAGCCAGGGCACGACGCCGAGGACCGGGCGGCCGGTGCGCCGGTAGAGGAAGTCCAGGGCCGGGCCCAGGATGCTGGCATCACCGCGGAACTTGTTCAGCACATGCCCGATGACGAGCGCGCGCTCGGCCTCGTCCAGGATGTCGAAGGTGCCGGAGAGCGCGGCGAACACCCCCCCCCGGTCGATGTCGCCCACCAGGAGCACCTTGGCCCCGGCGTGGTGCGCCATCTTCATGTTCACAATGTCGTGGGCCTTGAGGTTCACCTCGGCCGGGGAACCGGCACCCTCCAGGATCATGATCTGGTGCTCGGCGGAGAGCGAGTCGTAGGCCTGGGTCACGGCGCGCCAAGCCTCGGGCTTGTAGGCGTGATACTCCCGCACGCTCATGTTGCCCACGGGGCGACCCAGGATCAGCACCTGGGAACCGGTATCGCCTGTGGGCTTCAGAAGCACGGGATTCATGCGCGCGTCGGGTGTCAAGCGGCAGGCCTGGGCCTGGGTGGCCTGGGCGCGGCCAATCTCACGGCCACCGTCGCCGGTGTCCGGCGTCACGGCGGAGTTGTTGGACATGTTCTGGGCCTTGAAAGGCGCCACGTCGAAGCCGTCCTCCAGGAGGATCCGGCACAACCCGGCGGCCAGCACGCTTTTGCCCGCGTTGGAGCAAGTGCCCTGGATCATGAGCGACGGGGTCTTCTTTCGGACGACCACGGCCGGGGCCTTGACGATGCCGGAGAAGCGGGCCAGCGCGTCCACCAGCCGGGCGTTCTCCTCGCTGGTGCGCACGGCAATGCGGAAATAGCTGTCGTCCAGGCCATCGAAGTTCTTGCACAGGCGGATGGCCAAGCCCTCGGCAAGCAGGCGCTCAAAGAGCGGCTGAGCGCTCATGCCCACGCGGTCCAGGCGGCAGAGCAGGAAGTTGGCCTGGCCGGGGAACACGCGCAGGCCGGGAATCTCGCGCAGGTCCAGGGTCAGCGCCTCGCGCAAGGAAGCCACCTCGCGGATGGTGCGGTCGCGGTAGTCCAGGTCGCGCAGGCAACGCGCGCCCACCTTCTGGGCCAGGGTGCCCACGTTCCACGAGGGCAGGTGGCGTTTGAGACGCTGGGCGTTGTCCGGCGCGGCAAAGCACAAGCCCAGGCGCAGGCCGGGCACCGCATAGAATTTTGTCAAGGAGACCAGCACAATGACGTTGTCCGGACGTTGGCGAACCAAGCGACCGTTGCCGCCAGCCGCACCATGGCCATCTTCATTGTCAATGCCGGGCACAAAGTCCGCGAAGCTCTCGTCCACGACAAACAGGCTCTGCGGAAAGGCGCGGGCGAGGTCGCGCACGTGGCGTGCCGAAACGCACACGCCTGTGGGGTTGTTCGGACTGGTCAAAAGCACCAGCGCTGGCGTGGCCAGAAGGCTCGCCAAGGCCTCCAGATCCGGCGCGAAACCCCGTTGCGCGGTGCAGACCAACGGCTCCACGTTGAGCCCCGCCAAACGGCAGCAACGGTCGATGTCCACGTACGCGGGCACCGGAATGACAGCCCGTGTGAACCCTTGGCGCGCGGCGAGCTGGCAGATGGCGGGCAGCAGCTCGGACGCACCGTTTCCGGCCAGGGCTTGGGTTGGCCAGACCTTGTACAGCTCGCAGGCGGCCAGGGTGAGGTCGCTGGCTTCCGGATCCGGATAGTGCGCCACCTGAGCCAGGGCATCAGCCACGGTCTCCGCCAGCCAAGGCGGTGGCCCCAGCGGGTTGATGCTGGCCGAAAAGTCCACAAGTTCCTCGGGACGCACGCCCGCACGCTCGGCCATCTTCCAAATATTGCCGCCATGGGCGTAGCGGTCGCCCTCCCGCAGCAGCGCGGCAGGGCCGCCTACCGGGGAGTTGGCTGTGGAGCCGGGAAACTGGGACAGACCGCCCAGCAAGTTCTGGCGCATGGGGCGCTCCTTGGCGAGGGTGAAGGGAGGATCGCGACTTCCATGCTATAGCCCGGATGGCCCTGCGGGGCAAGACGCGTTTCGCGTCGGGCGGGCAGCCTCGGTTCACCCCAGGGCGGCAAAGCTTTGCGCGCCAGGGGCGGCGTGGCTTCCGCCCGTCCGGCCACCGGACCAATCCGGAGGGGCGTTTCCGGCCAGGGCACGTTCCATGCTCGCGCGCAGCCGCGCCAACTCGCGCACCAGGTCCGACTCATCCTCCGAAAGATGCGCCGGATCCAGCTCCAGGCTCACCGTGCCCGCGTAACCGTCCGCGCCCAGCCGCTCTAAGAACGGCCCCAAAGGCAAGCCGCCAGCGCCTGGGGGCAGGTGCTCGGCAAAGCCCGAGGCATCGGAGAAATGCACATGGCGGAGAAGATCAGCGGGCACACGCGCCAAATCGGCCAGCACATCCCGGCCAGACACGCCCAGGTGGCACGCGTCGAGGGTCAGCCCCAGGTCCTTGGCCTGGCACTGGTCCAACAGGGCCTCCAACGGGTCCTGGCCAAAGAAGCCTCCAGCGCCCAGGGCACGCGCCGCCCAGGGCAGGTTTTCCAGCGAGAGGCCGATGCCCGCCGGGGCGTCCAGAAGCCGCGGCAGATCCACGGCCCGCGCGAACCAACGCGTCTGGATGGCGTCCTGCAAGGTGCCCGCGGGTGGATGCAGGGTCACATGCACAGCGTGGCCGTTGCGGGCGTCGAGCAGGCTGGCGGCCAAGCCCACAGCGGCGCGCCAGGCGTTCATGTGCCCGCCCCAGGCACTCCAATTGCGGAAAGGCGCGTGCACCACACGCACCGGGCAGATGGCGTGAGCCTGGGCCACGGCCTCGCCCGGCGCGATCTTGGCCGAGCCCATGACCAGATCCAGCCCGGCAAAGCCCGCCGCCTGGGCAATGCCCGCGATGGAAGGCAGGGGCAGCAGGAACAACGAGCCCGTGGACAAGAGCACGACCGGAGCGTTTGATGAGACGCTTGGCGGAGCGGGCGTCAAAGGGATGTCGGCGTGGGTGTCCATGTGGCCGGAATGCCCTGGCCGGAGTCAACAGGCAACGCAATTCCGGGGAACGGGCCCAAGCCGCAGGTGAACGGTGCGGTTCAGCCCGCCGGTGTTTCGAACAGCCCGGCGTAGCGGCCACATCCCCCGCCCCGGCGCGCGCCCCCTGGCTGTTGACAAAACCACGGACAGCGCCAATATCCTAGCCACGCTCGCGCAGGGCCCACATCAGCGAAACGGAGGATTCATGGCCGGAAAATGGCGGCTCACCATCGACGAGGCCTTTTGCGCCTCGCACCAGTTGCGCAACTACAATGGCAAGTGCGAGCATCTGCACGGCCACAACTTCGGCGTCAACGTTGAGGTGGAGGGCGAAACCCTCGATCCCGCCGTGGAGATTCTGGTGGACTTCGGCGACCTGAAGCGCCTGACCCGCGAGGCAGTGGATCAATTGGACCACGTGCACCTGAACGACCTGCCCGCCTTCAGCCAGCACAACCCGTCCAGCGAGAACATCGCCCGGCACCTTTACCTGGACCTCAAGGACCGGCTGGCCCAGCTCGCGCCCCAAGCGCGGCTCAAAAGCGTCAGCGTGTCCGAGAAAGGCACCTCGCGCGCCACGTATTTTGAGGACTAGGCCGTGCGCCTGCTGCTCCAGCGCGTCACCCATGCCGCCGTGGACATTGAGGGCCAACGCGTGGGCGAGATCGGCCAGGGCCTGCTGGTCCTGGTCGGATTCGGCAAGGCGGACGGCCCGGAGCTGCCGGGCTCACGCCTGTGGGACACCCTCTGCGCCAAGGTCCTCGATCTGCGCGTCTTTCCCGACAACGAGGGCAAGCTGAACCTGAGCCTGCGCGAAACCTCCGGCGGCCTGCTGCTCGTGTCGCAGTTCACCCTCTACGCCGATACCCGCCGGGGCAGGCGGCCCTCCTTCTCCAACGCCGCGGCGCCGGACCTAGCCCGCAGCCTCTACGACCACCTCGCCGCCGATTTCGCCGCGCAGTGTCCCGGCCCCTTCGCCCAGGGCGTGTTTGGCGCGGAGATGCGCCTCGACTTCATCAATTGGGGGCCGGTGACTATCCTGCTGGATTCGGCAGAGTATGAAAAGGGTTGAGTGGGGACAGAGGGAAAAGAAACCATTTCCTGGGCGAAAGGATTTCCCACAGCCCCCCGTATATCACGCGGAAGGGCTTGGGAGAAAAAGATTCTTGGGTCCGTATTTTTCTTGAGGACCTGTCCCAACGCAAAGGCCGCCAAAAATGGCGCTCGTGCCGGCGTCCTAGATATTCAGCAAGGCGGCGCGGATATGACGCTTGCCGAAGGCCAGGCACTGCTGGTTGCTGCCGATAAAGATGTCGACGCTGTTGTCGTGCCGGGCGGCCATGAGGTCGTTGATCTCAAAGATGCCGATGCCTTCGATGCGCACCTTTCTGCCGAACACCCAGCCCTTGTCGAAGAGATCGCGGGACACGGCGATGGTGCCGGGCCGCACGTGGCGCATGGAGGCGGCGATGTCCGGATCGGAGTCCGTCTGGGCGGGATCGGCGTTATAGGCGGTGACCGTGACCATGGCCACAGGCCGCGTTTGCGCTTCCAGCCGGCGCAGGTATTCCTGATCCGTGACGATCATACGGGTGACTTCGGCCCGGTATTCGGTGCCGGTGGAGCATTTGAGCGCGCGCAGTTCACTGGCTTGTGCGGCCAGGGCGGCCAGGGAGCAGACCAGAGCCGCGGCCAGGGCCAGCAACACGGCGATGGAGAGGTGCCGGGTCATGGGAATCTCCTTGAGGACGCGAGAGATGTTCTTGCCGAGCGTCGGTCGCGTTTCACTGCGTCCCCCGAAGCCACTCAAGCAAGGTCTGTTCCAATGTTCGGGAATCGGCCTTGGGCGGGCCGTCACGCGGGAGTTTGTGTGGAGCAGTCCGCGGGAATAGTCAAGAGCATGACGGTGCCGCCGCCAGGACGGTCCTGGACCTCCAGGGTCCCCCCCATGCACCGGGCCTGCCTGCGGGCGATGGCCAGGCCAAGCCCGGCGCCGCCAAAGGTGCGGGTGATGCTCGCGTCGGCCTGAACAAAGGCTTCAAAGATTTGCTCGCGCTTTTCCAGCGGGATGCCGATGCCGCTGTCCTCCACGCGAAAGACGAGCGCTTCCGCATTGTGCGGATCCCGCGCGGCGCCCAGGCCGACATGGCCAACGCGAGTGAATTTGATGGCATTGTCCAGCAGCTTGGTCAAAATCTGGCGCAGGGCCTGGGGGTCGGTGCGCACCAGTTCCGGCAGGCCGGGTGCGGACTCCAGGCGAAAGTCGAGCCCTTTGGCCCGGGCTTGCGGTTCATACACGGCGCGTAGCGCGTTGAGCAGGTCCGTGGGGGGAAAGAGCAGACATTCGCCCTCGCCCTTGAAGGCGTCCAGGCGCGCGTACTCGATGACATTGCTCAACAGCTGATTCAAGCGTTCCGCGGACTCCAGGGCCACATTGGCGTATTCCTGCTGGTCGGGGTTCAGCCCGGTGCTCTGCAGCACCTGAAGCATCCCCAGAACACCGTTGAGCGGCGTGCGCACCTCATGGGTCATGTTGGTCAGAAAATCGCTTTTGGCCCGGCTGGAACTCTCGGCCTCCTCTTTCGCGGCCAGGAGGTCGCGCTGGGAAAGGACCTGCTCCGCACCCAGGGCGAAGATGTCGGCCAGGGAGGCCACGGTGTCCAGGTCCGTCTGAGTGTAGTCACGGCCTGGATTGGCCAGGGCGATCTGCCCCACCAGACGGCCCTTGCTCAGGGCGGGCACGGTGAGCAGCTGCTCGATGCGGATATGCCCCTCCGGAAGGCCAATGGCGCTGGGATGGGCCTCGGGATTGTTCTCGAAAAAACCTAGGCGCATGTTCAGGCTATGGCCCCAGAGTCCCCGGCACCCGCCGCCAGGCTCCGTCTGGAAAGAGCTGGACAGCTTGTTCAAAGCGCATTCTCCGCTGCTCATCATGGCGCTCATGACGCACGGCCGCATCCCATCGGCCTGCTGGTCAAAGAAGGCCACATAGCCGTGGCGGCTGCCGGTAAGTTCACGGGCTCGGCCGAGCAGCAACCCGGCAACCTCGTTCATGTCCGGCGCGGCGGCGAGAAGCGTGCGGGCGGCCTCAGCCAAGCTACGGTTCAGGCGCGTTTCAAGCTGGAGGCGTTCTTCTGCGACCTTGCGCTTGGCGATGTCGCGCACAATGCCCAAAGAATATTCCACACCCCCGTGCTCCACCAGGGAAAAGGCGCTTTCCACGGGGATCAGGCTCCCGTCCCGGCGCCGGAAGTTCATCTCGGCCGTGATGTGCCCCTGGGCGCGCAGGGCCTGGCAATGATCGCGCCAGTTCTCCTGGGTCCGCGCCGGGTTGAGATCAAACGCGGTCATGGCCAGCAGCTCCTCGCGCGTGTAGCCCAGAACCACGCTGGCCGCCTGGTTGGCATATGTGATGCGCCCGTCCTCAATGCGGCCCCACAGAATCATATCGCTAGCGGAATCCACACTCAGTTGCGCCTGGCGCAGATCGGCCTCCAGGGCCTTGCGCACGGAGAGGTCCTGCCCCACGCCCAGGAAGCCTTCCAGCTCGCCCGCTTCGGAATAGACGCCCGTCACGGTGAGCTCCACCGGCACGTGCCGCCCGTCCTTGCGCACATAGGTCCACTCCCGGCGGTCGTAGCCCTCGGGCCCGTTCTCCCGAACCTGGACCACGAAGACCTCGAACCCCCGGACCGGACGGCCCAGGCGCTCCGTAAGCTCCCGCGCGTAAGCCTCGAGTTCCGCGGGCAGGTGGAAGGACTCCGGCGTGCCCTTGCCGACCAGCTCTCCGGCTTGGTAGCCCAGGATATGCTCGGCCCCGGCATTGAACACCTGGATGACGCCCAGGGCGTCAGTGGCGATGATGGAAATGCGGTTCGCGGCGCGCAGCACCCCGGCCAGATTCGCCTGGGCGCGGCCCTGCTCCGCGTGCTCCAGAAGGCGCAGGCGGCGTCTGGCCCGGCGCAGGACCAGCGCCAGGATCAACGTCGGGATCAAAGTCAGGACGAGGGCCAGCCCAAGCAGAAACAGGAACCTGTGCGAGCCGGGCGAAGCACCGCCGTCCGCCCGTAATGCCAGCACGCCCAAGGCGGCAAACACCAACAGCGCGCAAAACGGCAAGAGCGGATGGCTCCCGCCAGCTGTCGCCGGCTTCCGGGTACTGGGTTGCGGCACTGGTCCTCCTGGCTTTCTGCGCTAGGGTATGCCTATCAAAGCCGCCAGCAAGAGGCAATGCCGGAGCAAACCGCCCGCTCGGGCAGCGCTTGCGGCCGCCACCGTCCGGGGATACAAATCGTCATAGCTGGGGCTTTACACGCAAAGCCCAGGCATTACCTTTGCCTTCGGGGTGTCGTCAGCCCCGGCAGGAGGTTTTATGGCCCAAGAAATTCTCGCCCGTGCCCGCATCAAGGGCATGCACTGCGCGGCCTGTTCCTCGCGCATCGAACGCATCCTGCGCGGGCGGGAGGGCGTGGCCCGCGCAGACGTAAGCCTGGCGGCCGAAAGCCTGGAAGTGGCCTACGACCCGGACCGCGACAATACGGCCGACATGGCGCAAGCCATCGCCGACGCCGGATTTGAAGCCTTGTTTGAGACGGCCGAGGCCAACGCCCCGGACGCCGCCAACCTGCACCTGGCGTTGACAGGCATGACCTGCGCGGCCTGCGCGGCGCGCATTGAACGCGTGCTGAAGGCTGCGGACGGCGTGCGCGAGGCAGCCGTGAATCTGGCCATGGAGAGCGCGAACGTGGTCTACGACCCGCGCGCGGTACGGCCCTCGGCGCTCATCCAGCTCATCGCCGACGCCGGGTACGGCGCCCAGATCGTGTCGCGCTCGGCCGCGCAGTTCGAGGAACGCCGCCGCGACGCCGAGAAGCGCCTGCGGGCGCAGAAGCGCGAGCTTATTCCGGCCTTCGGCTTTTCCCTGCCGCTGCTCCTGCTGTCCATGGGCCACATGATCGGCCTGCCCCTGCCAGGCTTCCTGAGCCCGGAGCTGAGCCCGGCGGCCTTCGCCTGCGCGCAGCTGGCCCTCACCCTGCCCGTGCTCTGGGCCGGGCGCGGGTTCTATTTGCGCGGCGTTCCGGCTCTGTTGCACAAGGCCCCCAGCATGGACACCCTGGTGGCCGTGGGCACGGGCGCGGCCTTTCTGCACAGCTTCTGGAACACCCTGCTCATCCTGCTGGGCGACATGCCCATGCTGCGCGCCCACGACCTGTATTACGAGTCCGTAGCCGTGCTGCTGACCATGATCTCCCTCGGCAAGTACCTGGAAGCGCGCAGCCGGCTCAAGACCACGGGTGCGGTGCGCGCGCTCTTGTCCCTTGCGCCGGAAACGGTCACGGTCATCCGTCCGGCAGCCCCAGAGAAGGGCCAACTCGGACCGAAGGAGGTCAAGGTGCCCGCCGCCGAGGTCATTCCCGGCGATGTGGCCCTCGTGCGCCCCGGCGAACGCATCCCGGTGGACGGCACGGTGCTGACGGGCGCGGGCGGCGTGGACGAGAGCATGCTCACGGGCGAGAGCCTGCCGTGCGCCAAGGGCCCCGGCGACCGTGTGGCGGCCGGAACGCTCAACGGCTCGGGCGCGCTGACCATCCGCGCGGACAAGACCGGCGAGGACACCATGCTCGCGCGCATCGTGGATATGGTGCAGCAGGCGCAGGGCTCCAAGGCGCCCATCGCCAATCTGGCGGACCGCATCAGCGCGGTGTTTGTGCCCACGGTCATGGCCATCGCCCTGTTCGCGGGCCTGGGCTGGCTTTTGCACGGCGCGGGCGCGCCCTTCGCCCTCAAGATCTTCACGGCGGTGCTGGTCATCGCCTGCCCGTGCGCCATGGGCCTGGCCACGCCCATGTCCATCATGGTCGCCACCGGACGCGGCGCGCAGCTCGGCGTGCTCATCAAGAGCGGCGAGGCCCTGCAGGCCGCCGGCAAGGCGGGCGTCGTCATCTTCGACAAGACGGGTACCCTGACCCACGGCCGGCCGGAACTGGTGGAGGTCGTCGTCGCGCCCGGCACAGGCCTGGCCGAGGCCGAGCTCCTCGCCCTGGCCGCCGGGGCCGAAAGCCGCTCCGAGCACCCGCTGGCCCAGGCCGTGCTGGCCGGAGCCGCGTCGCGCGGCGTCGCCATTTCCACGCCAGACTCCTTCCAGGCCCTGCCCGGCCAGGGCATTGAGGCCCAGGTTTCCGGCCACACGGTGCGCCTGGGCAATGCGGCCTTCGCCGGGATGGCCTTTGCCGAGGGCCCCTTGGGCGAAGCCGTGACGCGCATGGCCGACGCGGGCCAGACCCCGCTGTGCCTGGAGGTGGACGCCCAGCCCGCCGCCGTGCTGGGCGTTGCCGACCAACTGCGGCCCGAGACCGTGGACGTCCTCGCCAGGCTCAAGGCCCAGGGCTTGCGTCTGGTGATGCTGACCGGCGACAACGAGCGCACGGCCAAGGCCATCGCCGCGCGCGCCGGGGTGACGGACATCGTGGCCGGAGTGCTGCCCGATGGCAAGGCTGAGGCGGTGGAACGGCTGCGCACCGAATTCGCGGGCACGGGCAAGTCCGTCATCATGGTGGGCGACGGCATCAATGACGCCCCGGCCCTGGCAGGTGCGGACGTGGGCCTGGCCATGGGCTCGGGCATCGACGCGGCGGTGGAGAGCGGGGACATGGTGCTGCTCTCCGGCGGCCTCTCCGGCGTGCTCACGGCGCTGGCGCTCTCCCGCGCGGCCATGACAAACATCCGCCAGAACCTGTTTTGGGCCTTCGCCTTCAACTCCATCGGCATCCCCGTGGCCGCCGGGCTTCTGTACCTTTTCGGCGGCCCCACGCTGAACCCCGTGCTCGCGGGCACCGCCATGGGCCTCAGTTCCGTCACCGTGGTGGGCAACGCCCTGCGCCTGCGCTTCTTCCAACCATAACCCGCGAAAGGAGGTCCCCCTATGCCCAGCATCAACGTGAAAGGCATGACCTGCAACCACTGCCGCATGTCTGTGACCAAGACCCTGGAGTCGCTGCCCGGCGTGACCAATGTCAACGTCGACCTGCTCACCGGCACGGCCAGCTTTGACGCCGCCCAACCGCTCGACCCGGCTGTGGTCAAAAAGGCTATCGAAAAGATCGGATTCGAGGTGGTGGCCTAAAGGCCCCGGACCGGCCGACGGGACCGGGTGGACACGGCTGGCTGTCCGCCCGGCCCCGTCGGTCGTCTTGATGCCCGGGCCCGATGCGCGTAGGTTGCGCTCCGCCACCCCGGAGGGCCCCCCATGGACCAGTCGCCGTCGCAGGCAGCAAGCCTGCGCAACACCCCATTCCCCCATTTTGTCAGTGCCCAGACAGCTGACTTTTTCGCCTACAACATGCTCACAGTAGCCGTAGGCTGGCAGGTATACGACCTGACCCGCAGCGCCCTGAGCCTGGGACTGGTGGGCTTGGCCCAGTTCCTGCCGCAGTTTCTGCTCACCCTGGTGGTGGGCCATGTGGCCGACCGATACGAGCGTCGCCGCGTGGTCATGCTCAGCCAAGGCGTGTTGTTGTGCGTCTGCGTGGTCCTGGCCCTGGGCAGCCTGACCCACAGCCTCACCGAGACGGCCATGCTCGTATGCGCGGCCGCCATGGGTGGAGCACGGGCCTTCGTGCACCCCACCATGTCCGCGTATCTGCCCACGCTCGTGGAGACGCGCCTTTTGCCGCGCGCCCTGGCCCTCAGCGCCTCGGCCCGGCAAACTGGCATCATCATCGGCCCAGCCTTGGGCGGCGCGTTGTACGCAGCCGGAGCGGCCACGGTCTACATCACCAGCGCCACAGCCTTCCTGCTGTCTATCGTGACGCTTTCCCGCATCCGCGCCAGCTGCCCGGTCGGACGGCGCGAGCCCCTGACTCTCGGCTACATCCTGGGCGGCATCGCCTACATCAGGAGCAAGTCCGAGGTCCTGGGAGCCATCTCGCTGGACCTGTTCTCCGTGCTGCTCGGCGGGGCCACGGCCCTCTTGCCCCTCTTCGCGCGCGACATCCTGAACGTCGGCCCGCTGGGGTTGGGCCTCTTGCGCGCGGCCCCGGCGGTGGGTGCGCTCAGCATGTCGTTGTACCTGGCACGCGTGCCCATGACCCGCGCCGCAGGCCTCAAGATGTTCGCGGCCGTGGCCATCTTCGGCCTGTCGACCATCGTTTTTGGCCTGTCGCACAGCTTCGCGCTGTCCCTGGCCGCGCTTATCGTCCTTGGCGCGTCGGACATGATCAGCGTTGTGGTGCGCTCGTCCCTGGTGCAGCTGGAAACCCCGGACACCATGCGCGGCCGGGTGAGCGCCGTGAACTCCGTATTCATCGGCACCTCCAACCAGCTGGGCGAGTTCGAAAGCGGCGTCACCGCGGCCTGGTTCGGCGCCGCGCCCGCCGTGGTCCTCGGCGGTGTCTGCACCCTCCTTGTGGTCGTCGTCTGGATGCGGCTCTTTCCAGCCCTGCGCGACCGCCAGAGCCTCTGCCACGGCGGCTAACCGACAGCCCAGGGACTGAACCGCATGCGTTGCTGTTAGGAGGTTCCCAGCCATCCGCAACAACAGCAACAAACACCAATAGGCACAAATAAAGAGCGGCCGCGAGATTTCTCCCGCGGCCGCTCTTTGATTGCGCCTTGTGCCCTGCGGACGCTAGCCCACGAGGCCTTCCTCGCGCGCGTAACGCACCACAAAGGCCTTGGCTTCCTCGATATTCGTGACATCGCCCGCGATCTGGGCCTTCAGGAGCGCATCCCGGATCATGCCCACAGTGGGGCCGGGCTGCAGGCCCGTGGCCAGCATGATGTCGCGGCCATTGAGGTACGGCTCCAGGGCCTCCTCGGGCGTGTCGCCACGCTCCAGCATTTTCAGGTTGTGGTTGAACTCGCGATAGGAGGCATTGCGGGCCTTGATGTCCGCGCGGACCATCTCCAGGATGCGCGGGTACTCGTCGATGGCCTTGAGCCGGCGCATGCCCTTGTCCGTGAGCATGAAGTGCGGACGCATGTGATCGCGCACCAGGGTGCAGATGAGGTCGATGTCCTCGGGCGGGAAGTGCAAGCGGGTCAAGATTTTCCGCGTGACCTTGGCGCCCACGCGGTGGTGCTGCAGGAAGCTCCACTGGCCTTCGGAGTACTCCGCCGTATACAGCTTGCCCACGTCGTGGAACATGCAGGCCAGTGTGCCGTACCAGTCGTAGGGCAACACTTCCGGGTAGTGCTGCATCACCAGGATGGTGTGGGCGAAAACGGTTTCCTCGCCCTCCTCCGGGTTTTTGATCTGCTTCACGCGCGCAAGTGCGGCGATTTCCGGGAGCAGGCCGTGCAGGATCTGGCATTCCAGCAGCAGTTGCACGAAGGCGTGCATGTTCTCGGCCTCGACCTTGCGCCACTCGTCCATGATGTCGGACACGGGGCAATAGTCCAACACGCGGCGCGCACCCCGAATGATGGCCAGCCAGGTATTGGGCTCGATGGTCAGGTGGTAGTTGGCGGCAAAGCGCATGACGCGCACGGCGAGCAGATAGTCCCGCTTCAGGGCCTGATCCGGGAAGCCTTTGATGCGCACCTCGCCGCTGTCGAACATCAGGCCATGGTCCTGCTCCTGGGGCGCGGGCAGGTACGGGCATGCGGCGGAGATGGGGATTTCGCCCTTCTCCTGCAGAAGCTTCAAGAGGCGCGGGGTGAGCCGGGCCACGCACTCCTCGGGGTGGCCGCCGTCCTCCACCGCGGCCGGGTGGAAGAAAAAGCAGCCTTCGCCCTGGCGCAAGAAGCCGACGACGCCGTCGGCGTTGCAGACTTCAATGGTCGGGAACAAACGCTTCAAACCTTCGAAATCCAGCTCCGTGCTGATGTCCATGGCCAGTTCCGAACCGACCTCGGCCAGGAAGGACTTCTGCAGGCGCGCATTGATGACGTAGGCGTCGTAGCCGTTGCGCATGATGGTCTTGCACAGACCCACCGCGTCTTTGAAAGGCTGGCTCATTGCTCCTCCGCTTGAAGGCTCCGCGAACGACAAAGGGCGGCGCCCAGGGTTCTCAACATTCGCTTGGGGCGGAGCTACGCGCCCGCCGGGGCCGTTCCTAGCACGGATTTCCCCGCAAGGAAATGGGCCGCAACCCGTCCCCGCAGGGTGCGCCCCAGGAGCGGGGTGTTCTTGCTCTTGCTGTGCATGGTCTCTGCGTCCACGGTCCAGGACTCGTCCTGGTCGAACAGCACAAAGTCCGCCGAATCGCCGGGATTGAAGGCGTTCACCGGCAGTCCGAAACGCTTGCACGGAGCCGTGGTCCAGGCGCGGAGAAAAGCGCCGAAGGGCAGCCGCCCGGAGCGCACCAGCTCCCAGGTGGTGGCGAGCGCCGTATCCAGACCAGAGATGCCGCAAGGCGCCTCATCGAACTCCACCTCCTTCTCGTGCGCCGCGTGGGGCGCGTGGTCCGTGGCGAGCATGTCGATGGTGCCGTCCGCCAGGGCCGCGAGCAAGGCCTCCACGTCCTCCCGCGCGCGCAGAGGCGGGCTCACCTTGGCCAACGCGCTGAAGCCGCCCGCCTCGTCCTCCGTGAGGGTCAGGTAGTGCGGGCAGGTCTCGGCGGTGACGTCCACGCCGCGCGCCTTGGCGAAACGGATAAGGGCCACGCTCTTCTCGCAGGAGATATGCGCCAGGTGCATGGGCGCATGCAGGTACTCGGCCAGCAGCACGTCGCGCGCCACCTGGATGGCCTCGGCCACGTCGGGCTGCGCGGGCAGTCCCAGACGGCTGGAGACCACGCCCTCGTTCATGCCTGCGGCTGGGGCCAGGAAAGGGTCCTCACAGTGGTCAATGACGATGCGTGAGAGATCCTGGGCGTACTCCACGGCGCGGCGGAACAGCTCCGTGTTGGCCACGGGACGGCCGTCGTTGGAAAAGGCCTGGCAGCCAGCGGCCTTGAGCTCCGCCATGGGGGCCAGCTCCTCGCCCTTGAGGCCCTTGGTTAGCGCGCCGATGGGGAACAGGCGCGGGCCTTGCGGCCAGCTTTTGCGGGCCTGCTCCAGCATGAATTCGGTGACGCTGGCATTGTCGTTCACGGGCTTGGTGTTGGCCATGCACATGAGGTTCGCGAAACCGCCATGCGCCGCGGCCGAGAGACCGCTGGCGATGTCCTCCTTGTACTCCTGGCCAGGCTCGCGAAAATGCACATGCACGTCGGTGAGACTGGGCAACAACACCAGGCCGTGGGCCTCCACCTCGTGCGTGGCGCGCAGGTCCAGGCTGCCGGCCGGCGTCAGGGCCACGATCTTGCCCCGGGCCACCAGTACGTCCACAAGTTGGCCCTTCGGCGGCTGGCCGCCTTTCTTCGCCTTCCCGCCTTTGCTGTCGGCCTTGAGCGGACCGAACCACAAGGCGCCGCGCACCGCGAGATCGAGTTTCTTCTGCTTCTCGGGCATGGACGGCCTCCTATTCGGGAATGCCGGACTGGCTGGCGTCCGGCGATTTGCGGGTGAGGTACAGGAAGAGCAGGGCCATGCGCACGGCCACGCCGTTCTCCACCTGCTCCAAAATCAGGCTCCCGGCCGAGTCAGCCAGGGCGGAATCGATCTCCACGCCCCGATTGATAGGGCCGGGGTGGAGGATGCAGCAGCCGGGCGCGGCGTCACGCATATGCCTTGCGCCAAGGCCAAAGGTCCGCGCATACTCGCGCAGCTCCGGCAACAGGCCCGCCTGCTGGCGCTCCAGTTGCAAGCGCAGGCACATGACGGCGTCCACGCCCAGGCAGGCCTTCCCGAGGTCGCTGAACACCTCCACGGGCCAGGTGTCAAGCCTTGGCGGCATGAGGGTGCGCGGTCCGCACAGGCGCACCTTGGCGCCCAGCAAGTTCAGCAGGATGACGTTGGAACGCGCCACGCGGCTGTGGGCGATGTCGCCCAAAATCAGCACGGTCTTGCCCGCAAAGTCGCCGTTCCAGCGGCGCGAGAAGGTCAACGCGTCGAGCAGGGCCTGGGTGGGGTGGGCATGGCGTCCATCGCCCGCATTGATGATGCTGCACTCCAGCCGCTCGGCCAGGAACTGCGCCGCGCCGCTGGAGGAGTGGCGGATGACGATGCCGTCGGGATTCATGGCCTGGAGGGTCAGCGCCGTGTCCTTCAGGGTTTCACCCTTGACCAGACTGGAGCCGCTTTTGGCCAGGGCGAAGGTGTCGGCCGAGAGGCGCTTGCCCGCCATGTCGAAGCTGGTCTTGGTGCGCGTGCTCGGCTCAGCGAAAAAGAGCACCACGCTGCGGCCCTTGAGCGTGGGCACCTTCTTCACGGGTCGGCTGTTGATCTCCCGGAAGTACGCGGCGGTGGCCAGAATGTGGCGCACCTCGTCCACGGATAGCTGGGAGACGTCCAGCAGGTCTTTGTGTTTCCATTGCATAGCGGTGTTCTTCCTCCCCCGGCCTCACGCCGGGCGTCTCCCCCTAGGGGGCGGGTCGTTACCTTTGAGACAAAATATCCAAAACGGCCTGCGGCACCACTGAAAACCGCGCCAACTTGCCGGGAGCCAAGCTGCCCAGGCGAGCGGCCTGGGCCACGGAGCGGGCGAAAAACCGCGCCGGATTCACCGTTGCCAGGGCCAAAACCTCGCTTAGGCTCAGCTCCGGATAGTGGGCCAAAAGCCAAGCCACCTCACCGTAGGGGTCCAGGTCCGTGTTGGAGCACAAGCCGTCCGTGCCCAGACAGACATTCACCCCGGCCGCCAAGTACGTGCGCAGCGGGGCCTGGCCCACGCCGATGTACTCGTTGCTGCGGGGGCACAGGCACACCGAGGCCCCGCTCTTGGCCACCAGGGCCACGTCGGCGTCGGTCAGGGTGACACCGTGCACACAGAGCGTGTCCTCATCCAGCAGGCCAAGTTCCGCCGCCAGGGGCGCGGGGCGCTTCCCCGGCGCGTCGTAGCCTGTGATGACCCCCCGGCTGATGAGCAGGTCCAGGAACTCGCTCTTGCCCGTGAGCAGGATGCCGTCCTCGTCCGTATGCTCGGCCAGATGCAGCGAGTAGGGCAGGCCACGCTCCCGCGCCACAGCCTTGGCCGCGCGCAGGCGCTCCGCGCTGGTGCTGTAGAGCGCATGCCCGGCCACGGACATGACGCCTCGGCCACAGTCCTCCACGGCGCGCACCTGGGGCAAAAGCTCCGCCGGGTCCGCGGGCACCTCACGGCCGATGACCTCGCGAAAAGCCGTGAACCCAAGGCCCGAGCCGGACAGGATCTCGCCCACGGCGGAGGCGTTGTGCGTGCTGATGTCGGCCACGAAGGCCACGCCGCGCTGCTCCATGCGCAACAGCTCGGCGCGCACGCGCGCGCGGTCGAGCGCATAGAGCGGCTGGGCCACCAGACTCTTGACCCAGGGCACGAAGCCCTGGCCCTGGGTGGTGACGCCCAACAGGTGACTCATCTCCAGATGCACGTGGCTGTTGAAGGTGGCCGGAGCCAGCACCACGTCGCCCAGGTCCCGCACGGGACCCGAGTAAACGCGCTTCATGTCCGCAACGCCGCCAACGTCCACAATCTCCTGCCCGTCAACGACCACGACGGCGTCTGTGAGCAGGAGGTGGCCGGCAGTCATGGGCGCGACCTGGGCCGCGCGAAATAGTTCGGGCATGGATCCGCCTGGTCGTTCAAGGTTTGCGCGCCGCGCCCCGCCAAGCGGAGCCCCTGCGGCGCGTCTGCGCATTGCCTCTTGCCCGTCAAAAAAAGGGAGGCTTTCGGCCTCCCTTTCTCTCACATGGACGGTATCTTGTCCTGCGGCTCCGTGAGGAAGAATTTCCCTTCCTCTATCCATTTCTTCAGCGTTTCCGCTATCTCAAGCGACATGGTGTAGCTGGTCACGGGCACGGTCTGGGCCTCGCGCTCATTCACGATGATGGAACCGCTCTTGAGCTCCTCAAAGGTGGCGTAGCCCATGACGCGCTGCACGCCGGTAGGGTAGTCGTAGCCATAGTCCTTGATGGGCATCTGGATGTCCGCGTCGGAGACGCCAGTGAACCAGGCCATGTCCTCGTCCAAAATGGGAATGGGGATGCCCACGCCCAGGTTGAGGGAGCAGCCATAGCCCACCAGGGACAGCCCGCGCACGTACCGGGGGTCCATGTGCTTCAAATTGCCCTTGAGCATGAGCGTGCCCGCGCCGCACAGCGGCAGGCCGCGCTCGTTGCGCGGAGGCTTGGGGTTGTGCTGGGTGCCCGCGCCGATGACGTAACCCGTGCCGCCGCCGAGGAAGATGCGTGTGCCCAGGCCGATGGTGCGGAAGTAGGGATCGTTGAACAAGGGTGAAAGCTGGCCCGAGGTGGCGTAGTTGGCGTTGCGGCAGCCGGGCTTCAGCGGGCCCATATATGTATAGATAGTGCGCCCGCTCATATTCACGGCGCAGTTATAATTCTGATAGCAGTTGCGCGGGTTCAATAGCTCGGCAAAAGGCAGACTGGTGAGCGTGACGTCCTTTTCCAGGTCGCGGCGCGGATAGCAGTCCGTCACATACGACTTGGCGCGCAGCCGCACGGGCTTGCCGCGCAGCAGATCTTCAATGACGTGACCGCCGCCGTAGGCGAAGCGGCCGGGATAGACCTTGTTCAGCGGATCGTCGGCCGAGGGCTCCGTGGCGCCAAGGTAGGCGTCCACCGCGGCCAGGCCGCCGTAACAGGGCACGTTATTCAGCCAAACCTGCGAAGCGCGCATGAGCGGCGGCTCCTGCCCAAAATTGAAGAGCATGCCGGAGGAGCACATGGGCGAGAAGGTACCCGTGGTGACCACGTCCACCTCTTTGGCGGCCTTGGTCTTGCCCAGACGCTTCACGGTCTCGACCATCTCCTCGGCGGTGAGGACGACAGCCTTGCCTTTCTTAATGCGCTCATTGATTTCGGCGATGGTCTTGACTGTCTTGGCTTTAACGGCCATGCATCCTCCGCTGACGCCCGCTAGAGGGGGCTCAAATCGTCTGTTTCTGCGGAAAGGTCCGGATGGCGCCGAGGCTTTTTGCGCCGGACATCCTCCAGAACGCGCGTCGACGGGGCAAAGGTCTTGCGCACCCGCGCTTCCCCGGCGGGAATGACCAGAGTGAAGGCCGTGCCTTTCTTTTTCTTGCCGCCCATGCTTCCGCCGTCGTTGCGCGCCCGTCGTCCGGATCAAGAATCCGCATGGCGCATTTGAACACTCTCTGGAAAACTCACCGGAGATCTGTGGAAAAAACACCATTCCCCGGCGCTGCACAACATGTCTCAAAACGCCCTGGAAGGCAATGCTTTTTCCCGTGCATGCGGCGTGCTTTCGCTTGGCATCGGAAGGGTTTTACGGTAGAAGGGCGGGTGATGTTGTGCGGTCTTTGCCCTGTCGCCTGGACCGAAAAAAATATCCTTGTTTATCCACAAATTGCACCGCCACTGCGAGGCGACCAAGGCCGTGAAGAAAGCCCTGCGTGAACATTTGTCCGCCAGTTGCTCCGAACAGGAGCTCAAACGCTGGTTCGACCCCCTGGACATTGAACTGTCCGAGGGTGGACATGAGGTGCGCGTCACCTTTCCGCACAGCTACTTTGCCCAGTGGTTCGCTGGGCGCATGCAGGACCGCTTCGAGGCCGAGCTGTTCCGCTTCCAGGGGCGAGCCTGCGACATCCGGTACGCCGCGCCGGCCAATCGGCGCGGACCCGCGCAGCCAGGCGGCAACGGCTACGGCGCGAGCTTTTCGGACACCGCTCCAAAATTTCAACGCAAACTGGCTTTCCCCTTTGACGCCCAGTACAGTTTCGAAAGCTTTCTGACCAACTCCAAAAATTATTTTCCGCTGGAGACGGCCCGCCAGGTGGCCCGCACGGACGGCGCGCAATTCAACCCCTTCGTCATCTGCGGCAAGTCCGGTTCTGGAAAAAGCCATCTTCTGAAGGCCATCGCCAACGAGATCGCCAAGACGCATCCGCTCTCGGACATCCTGGTGACCACGGGCGAGGGGTTGCGGGCGCTTTTGTCCGGCCCGGAAATCCTGGCCGCGCGCGAGCACGTGAACCAGCACGCCTTCCTGCTCGTGGACGATATCCATTGGCTGGCCGGGGACGAACGCCTGCAGCAGGAACTGCTGGTGCTCTTCAACCAGTTCCAGGACACCCGCAGGCAAATGGTATTTACCTGCCAGGACCGCATCGGCGCATGGGAAGAGCTTTTGCCCACCCTGCGCTCCAGACTGGAAGGCGGCCTTGTGGTGGGTCTGAAGCAGCCGGACATGGAAGTGCGCGTGGCGCTCATCCAGGAACGGGTGCGGGCCAAGAAGCTGCCGCTCTCTAAGGAGCAGGTGCTGACCCTGGCGCAGCGCTTCCAGAATTTTCGGGCCCTGGGCGGCATCCTCATCAAGCTGCTGGCCTTCCGCGAGCTGGTGCGCCGCGATATCTCCGCCCGCGACTTTGAGCAAATCCTCTCCAACACCGAGGAACGCGACCAGCCGCAGATCACGGTCGACGTGGTCATCGACACCGTCTGCCAGCATTACCAAGTGAACAAGAAGGACGTGCTCGGCGAGGACCGTCGCCAGAATATCGCCCTGGCCCGCCAGGTGGCCATGTACCTGTGCCGACACATGCTTGGCCTGTCCTACCCGGCGCTGGGCCGCTCCTTTGGCGGCAAGGACCACAGCACGGTTATTTATTCAGTTAAAAAAATACATGAATTGCAAGAAGATACAAAGGAAATGAAACAGGTGTTGAAAGATTTGAAGCTTCGTTGTCGGCAACCTGTCTGAAGCCTGGGCAAGGCCCCGTGAAACACCAGGCTGTTCCTGTGAAGCGACAGGGGTTGTTTGTATCATAGTAAACAAATTCACCGTGTTGTAGAAGTTAAGAACAAAACGGCGCGGCTAATAATAGCCATCAAGGAGAATATCTATGTTTGTTAAAGTAAATCGCGACGAAATCATCGAAGGCTTGCAAAAGTCCGCTGGCATCATCCCCGCCAAGACCGGTGCGGCTTTTTTGCGCAGCATTTGGCTGGAGGCCCAGGACGCGAGCCTCAAGATCATGTCCACGGATTCCAGCCTGGAGTTCTGCGGCGAGTATCCCGCCCAGGTGGAGACGCCCGGCCGCGTTGGCGTTCAGGGCCGCGCCTTCTGTGATCTCGTGCGCAACCTGCCCAAGGGCGAACTGGTGATCAAGGCCGACGCCGAAGGCAAGAATGTGCTCATTGAGCAGGGTCGGCGCAAGTACAAGCTTCCTGCCAATGAGCCGGAGTGGTTCCAGTCCTTCGCCCCTTTCCCCGAGGGCGAGACAGTGTTCTGGAGTGGCGATTTCCTGCATGAGGTTATTGAAAAGATCGGCTTCTGCATCAGCGAGGAGGACAGCATGGAGGCCATTGCCTGCCTGTACCTCAAGCCGGAGCAGGACGCGGCCGGCAAGCGCGTGGAGGTCTGCGGCCTGAACGGGCATCAGTTCGCCATGTTCACCTTCGTGAATGACGACATCTTTGGCTTGCTTCCGCGCGAGGGTGCGCTCATTCAGCGCAAGTATCTTTCTGAGCTAAAGAAATGGCTCGGTGCTGACGAAATCGAGCTGGCCCTGGGCGAAAAGCGCATGTACCTGCGCACTGGGGACCACCGCGAAACCTTCAGCCTGCCGCTCTCCTTCTACCAGTACCCGAATTATCAGGGGTTTTTATCCAAACTGAAGGACCCGGAAGCCTCGCGGCTTACGGTGAACCGGTCCGAGCTCATCGACACGCTGGAACGTATCTTGATCTTCAACACGGATTCCAACCGCTGCACCTATTTCCTCTTTAGCCCCGGCGAAGTGGTGCTCTACAGCCAGGGCCAGGATGTGGGCACGGCCCAGGAGCCCCTGGCGGCCACCTACCAAGGCGACCTGCAGCGCATTGCCTTCCCCACGAAGAATCTCATGGAGATTCTGTCGCACTACTCCTCCGAGGAAGTCACCCTGACCCTTACCGGGGCCGAGGCGCCGTGCGGCGTCTCCGGGGCCAAGGATCAGAATTACAACGTCATCATCATGCCGATGATGATCCAGGAAGAGACTTATTACGCTGAGGAAAATGCCTAAATGACTGACAAGGAAAAAAACGCCGCGGCCTATACCGCGGACAGCATCACTGTTCTTGAGGGACTTTCCGCAGTCCGCAAACGCCCGGCCATGTATATCGGCTCCACCGATGCGCGCGGCCTGCACCACCTTGTCTACGAAGTCGTGGACAACGCCATCGACGAGGCCATGGCCGGGTACTGCACCCGCGTCAAGGTCACCCTGCACATGGATAATTCCGTCACCGTTTCGGACAACGGACGCGGCATTCCCGTGGACATGCACCCCAAGGAGCATAAGACGGCTCTTGAAGTCGTCATGACCATCCTGCACGCGGGCGGCAAGTTCGACAACAACGCCTACAAGGTTTCCGGCGGTCTGCACGGCGTGGGCGTCAGCGTGGTCAACGCGCTGTCAGAAATTCTCGTGGCCACGGTCAAGCGCGGCGGACGCGCCTACCAGCAGACCTACGAGCGCGGCGTGCCCATGGGGCCCGTGAAGGAGATTGGCGACGCCACGGGCACCGGCACCAAGGTGCGCTTCAAGCCCGACGACGAGATCTTCGAGACCAACCAGTATGAGTACGCCATTCTGAAGAAGCGCTTCCAGGAATTGGCCTATCTGAACAAGGGCATGGAGATCGAGTTCCTGGACGAACGCACGGGCGACCATGACAATTTCAAGTTCGAGGGCGGCATCCGCTCCTTCGTTGAGGACTTGAACCATGGCCAGACCGCGGTGCATGACCTGATCTACGCCATTGGCGAGAGCGATTCCGGCGAGCATGGCACAGTGGTCACCGAGATCGCCGTGCAGTATAATCAGGGCTACAAGGAAAACGTTCAGACCTTCGCCAACAACATCCGCACCATTGAGGGCGGCACGCATCTGGCGGGCTTCAAGACCGCGCTCACCCGCGCACTCAACACCTACATCCAGAAGTCCGAACTCTCCAAGAAGCTCAAGGAGAAGCTGGCGGGCGACGACGTGCGCGAAGGCTTGACGGCTGTGGTGAGCGTGAAGCTGCCCATGCCGCAGTTCGAGGGCCAGACCAAAACCAAGCTTGGCAACTCCGAGGTGGCGGGTCTGGTGGCCACCCTGGTGTACGAGAAGCTCACCAACTTCCTTGAGGAGAATCCCAAGGAGGCCAAGGCGATCATCGAGAAGGTTGTGGACGCGGCGCGCGCCCGCGAGGCCGCCCGCAAGGCGCGCGATCTGGTGCGACGCAAGGGAGCCTTGTCGGACAATGCCCTGCCGGGAAAGCTGGCCGACTGTCAGAGCAAGGACCCCAGCGAGTCTGAAATCTTCATCGTCGAGGGCGACTCCGCAGGCGGTTCGGCCAAACAGGGCCGAAACCCCCGCATCCAGGCCATTTTGCCTCTGCGTGGCAAGATTTTGAACGTGGAAAAGACCCGCTATGACAAGATGCTCGGCAACAAGGAAATCCGCGCGCTCATCACCGCCATGGGCGTGGGCGTGCCGGGCAATGGGCTCGACGACGACCAGCTGCCGGACTTCAACCGCCTGCGCTATCACAAGATCGTCATCATGACCGACGCAGACGTGGACGGCAGCCACATCCGCACGCTTCTGCTGACCTTCTTTTTCCGGCAGTACGGCGAGCTCATCGAGAAGGGCCATATCTACATCGCCCAGCCGCCGCTGTTCCGCGCGCACAAGGGCAAATTTGAAAAGTATATCAAGGATGAAAAGGAACTGCACGCCTTCCTGCTGGCCCAGGCTGAAAAGGACTTGACCGCCACTGCGGACAACACCCCTGCGGCCGACTCGCAGAATGCCGGCGGCGAGCCGCGTGTTTACAAGGGCAAAGAGCTGCGCAAGTTGCTCGACGCCATCCGCATGCTCAAGGACCGCGTGCGCGAGGCGCTGCACATGGGCGTGGAGGAACTGCTGTTCCTGGCGCTGCTCAAGCTGAAGCTGAGTCCCGAGGACTTCGGCGCCACCCCGGTGGAGGAGCTGCTCGCCTCCGTCATCCGTGCGGGCTATGGCGTGCACATGGACATTGAGCAGGGTGAGGACGAGACCGAGCGCCGCAGCTTCGTGGTTTTCACCAGCGCGAACGGGCACCGCACCCGCCTTGGGCTCGAGTTCTTTAATGCCAAGACCTATCGCAAGGCTCAGGACACGTACCAGACGCTCACGGCCGATTGCGGCGGCGAGGCCTTCAGCCTTTCGCGCGTCGAGGGCACGCCCATTCACGTGGAGGGCTTGTTCAATCTGCTTGGCACCGCGCTTGAGGAGTCGAACAAGGGCTACACGGTCCAGCGCTACAAGGGTCTGGGTGAAATGAACCCCGAGCAGCTCTGGGAAACCACCATGGACCCGGACAAGCGCACCCTGCTGCAGGTCCATGTGGAGGATGCCGTGGCCGCCGATCGCATCTTCACCGAGCTCATGGGCGATTCCGTGACGCCCCGTCGCGAGTTTATTGAACGCAACGCCATGACCGTGGAAGAACTGGATATTTAACGGGAGGAGAGGCCGGGGACACCGCTCTCTGGCCCCGTCGAAGGGACGTTGTCCCATGGAATCCCGTTGTTATTGGAGTTTGTTGTAGATTACTCTGAGTGATTCCCCTGGTCCCATCTTTGAGTGGTTCCCAGGGGCCTCAGGCCCCTGGTGGAGCAGGGGGTCCGGGAACGAAGGCGAAGCCTCACCCCCGGTTCCACCCAGCCCGCCTTATACGGAGGACATACGTGAGTCAGAACGTCACCATTGAACGCGAGATGCAGAAATCCTATCTGGAGTACTCGCTCTCAGTCATCGTGGGCCGCGCCATCCCGGATGTGCGCGACGGCCTCAAGCCCGTGCACAGGCGCATCCTCTTCGCCATGCACGAGCTCGGCAACGCATACAACCGTGCCTACAAGAAGTCCGCCCGCGTGGTCGGCGACGTTATCGGCAAGTACCATCCGCACGGCGACACGGCGGTCTATGACGCCCTGGTGCGCATGGCCCAGCAATTTTCCATGCGCGACACCCTTGTCGATGGCCAGGGCAACTTTGGTTCCATTGACGGCGACGCCGCGGCGGCCATGCGTTACACAGAAGTGCGCATGGCCAAGCTGGCCAGCGAGTTTTTGGGCGACATCGACAAGAACACCGTCGACTTCCGCCCCAACTACGACAACACCCTGGAAGAACCCTCGGTGCTGCCTGCCCGTGTGCCAAATCTGCTGTTGAATGGCAGCTCGGGCATCGCGGTGGGCATGGCCACCAATATTCCGCCGCACAACCTGGGCGAGCTTATCGACGCCACCCTCTACGTGCTGGACAATCCCAACTGTGGCCCGCGCGATCTGCTGCCCTTCATTAAGGGCCCGGATTTCCCTACGGGTGGCATGGTCTTCGCGGGCAAGGGTCTGGTCGATGGCTACATGACCGGACGCGGCTCCATCCGCATGCGCGGCGTGTTGAACGTGGAGGAGGCCAAGAAGGGCGGCAAGGAGAACGTGGTCATCACGGAGATCCCCTTCGCCCTGAACAAGTCGAGCCTGGTGGAAAAGATCGCCATGCTCGTGAACGACAAGAAGATCGACGGTGTTTCCGACCTGCGTGACGAGTCCGACCGCAAGGGCATCCGCATCGTACTGGAGCTCAAGCGTGGCGCCATCGCCGAGATCGTCATCAATGCGTTGTATAAGTTCACGCCCCTGGAGACCTCCTTCGGCATCAATATGATGGCCGTTGTCGGCAACAGGCCGCGTCTGCTCAACGTGAAGCAGATCCTCTCGCACTTCCTGGAGCACCGGCGCGAGGTGGTCATCCGCCGCACGCGTTTCGATCTGGACAAGAGCGAGGCCCGTGCCCATATTCTTGAGGGCCTCAAGATCGCCATCGACAACATTGATGAGGTCGTGGCGCTCATCCGTGGCAGCAAGAATGTGCTGGAGGCCAAGAGCGGCCTCATGGAGCGTTTCGGCCTTACGGACATCCAGTCCCAGGCCATTTTGGACATGCGCCTCCAGCGTCTGACCAACATGGAGCGCGAGAAGCTGTTGGCCGAGTTTGAGGAGTTGCTGAAGCTCATCGCCTACCTGAAAAGCATCCTGTCCGACGAGGCCGTGCTCAAGGGCGTCATCAGCGACGAGCTCAAGCGTATCCGCGAGGACTACACCACGCCGCGTAAGACCCAGATTATGGCGGATGAGGCCTCCGATATCGCCATCGAGGATCTGATCCCCGACGAGGAGGCGGTCATCACCCTGTCGCGCCGCGGCTACATCAAGCGCACCAGCCTCTCACACTACCAGCAGCAGAAGCGCGGCGGCAAAGGCATCGCTGGCGTTTCCACCAGCGACGGCGATTTCGTGCATACCTTCCTTTTGACCAGCAATCACCAATATTTGCTGCTCTTCACCAACCAGGGCCGCATGTACCAGCTGAAGGCCCATCAGGTGCCGGAGGCCGGGCGCTACGCCAAGGGCGCGCACATCGCCAACCTGGTGCCCCTGGAGAAGGACGAGAACATCGCCACGGCCATCACGCTGCGTGAATTCGCCGAGGACCGGCAGTTCCTGTTCATCACCCGCCGGGGCATGGTGAAGCGCACCAGCGCCGCGCTGTACGCCAACAGCCGTTCCACGGGCATCCGTGCCGTCAGCCTCAAGCCCGAGGACGAGCTGATGATGGTCTGCGACGTGCATAATGACGCCGAGATCCTGCTTATCACCGAGCAGGGCACGGCCATTCGTTTTGCCGTGGCCGATGTGCGGCCCACTGGCCGCGCCACAGAAGGCGTGAAGGGCATCGCCCTGCGCTCCAAGGACCGCGTGGTCGCTGGCGTCGTCACCGGCGACCCGGACCGCGAGCAGATTCTGACCGTGAGTGAATACGGCTATGGCAAACGTACGCCGCTCGACCAATACCGAGCCCAGTCGCGCTCCGGCATGGGCATCATCAACATGCGCGTCACCGAGAAGACCGGCAAGGTCGTGGGCGCCGTCATGGTGGCCGAGACCGACCAGATGGTCGTCCTTTCGAGCGCCAACAAGATCGTGCGTTTCCCTGTGTCCCAGGTGAGTCTGAACCTTGGCCGCGCCACCCAGGGCGTGCGCTTGGTGAATCTGGGCGAGGGCGGCGTCGTGGCCGGTTTCGACCTGGTGCAGCGCCAAGGCCTGGATCCTGTGGACGGTCTGGACGAGGAGCTTCCCGGCGAGGAATAGATGAGCCGCTCACATCCTATCCTGATTGCATGCGCCCTGGTCCTGGCCGTTGTTCTGACGGCCTGCGGCCGGGGCGCTTCCTCGGGTCCGGCGGAGGATCTTGAGATCGCCAGACAAGCCTATTCGAGTGGATATTTCCTGGAGGCCGAGACGGCCTATGAGCGCTATCTGCAGTCCGATCCACAGGGCAAGCACAGGCTCGAGGCCTGGACCCGGCTGGTGGACATCTGCTCGGGCGTCAAGGGCGATCCGGACAAGGCCATCACCCTGCTGGAGACGGCGACCCTGGAATATGCCTCCCGGCCAAAGGACAACTGGCCGCTGCTTTTCCGCCTGGGCGAGCTGTATGAACAGCGTGGGCAGCGCAAAAAGGCCCTTGACGCCTGGGGCCGCTGTCTCGACACCGCTGGCGATGACAAGGCAAAGGCCGTGCAGGCGCAAATGCGCATGGCCATCGCCGACCGCGCCCTGGGCAAGGCCGACCTGGCCGAGGATCTCCTGAACCAGTGCATCCACCAGGCCAAGGACGACGAGTCCAAAAGCCGCGCCATGTACGAGCTGGCGCAAACTTACAGCCTGGCTTGGAACTGGCCCAAGACCAAGTCCATCGTCGAAGAGATTTTGGCTATGGAGAAGGCCCCGCAGGACGTCAAGGTCATGAGCACCTTTCTGTTGGCCGACGTGTATGAGGCTGAGCGCAACCTGCCCAAGGCCCGTGAGCTTCTCACCTCCCTCAAAGATACCTATCCCAACCCCGAGGTGATCATCAGCCGTCTGGCTTCCCTCGGCCAGCGCAACGAAAGTCCCGCCGTGGCGCATCTCCAGCCTGACGACACGCAGCTGCAGGACATTGAGCATGCGGGCAGCGCCGAGGTGCCGAGGCGCAGGGTAAGCGCAAAATAGGGTACGCCGCGCACTAGCTTGGACCGAAGGGCGTACTCAATCGCGCAACATGTGGACTTGTTTTGGCGCAGACTTGCCATTGAGTTTGGATAACGGCTATACTTTCTCGTCGTGCGGCCGATAATATTCCTGGTACACTGGCGCACGAGGCCGGGCGTTCCCGGTCGCATTGAAGAAGGCGGGTATTCACGTGGCGAAGAAAGCGGATAAGGCACCAGCAGAAGAAGTCGCCTTGGAAGGCGAGGCCCCAAAGGGTTCCAAGAAGAAGATGATCATTATGATCGCTATTCTTGTGCTGCTTTTAGCCGCGCTCGGCGTAGGTGGTTTCTTCGGTTACAAATTATGGATGGGCAAGAAGTCCGCGCCGGGCGCCGACAATGCAACGGTGCAAAAGACCGAGGCAGCCCATGGCGGCGAAAGCAAGGAAGCCGCGCCTGGCGACAAGGCCGCCCCGGCTGTGGCGAACGCAGGAGAGATTGTCAGCATACCGCCGCTGCTTGTAAATTTGGCGGAGCCCCAGGGACGCCGCTACCTCAAGCTTGCGCTTGACGTTGAGGTCAAGGACAAGGCCGCTGCCGATGAGCTCAATAAAAACATGCCCAAGGTCAAGGATGCGCTCTTGCTGCTGCTCTCCAGCAAGACCTACGAAGATCTGAGCACCCTTGAGGACAAGATTTTGCTCAAGAAGGAGATTGTGGAGCGCCTGACCCTGGCGCTGGGAGAGCAGAAGGTGCTGCGCGTGTACATCACCGAGATCGTCATTCAGTAGCCCTGGCCGCAGCCAACCCGGCGGCTGTTGCGTCAGCATGGGTTTTGCAGTAGGTTCGAAAGTGACCCGTGACAATGGCCCTTTTCGACCATAGCGGGCCGAACCTTCAGCTCAAGAGAGGTCAGAATGGCCGACGACAAGGACCAGGACAAGCTCGCCGAGGAGTGGGCCAACGCGCTTCTGGAGTCAGAGCCCGCCGCTGCCGAGACCGGAGCCGCCCCAGGCGGCTCAGACGATGCCCTGGCCGATGAGTGGGCCAAAGCCCTTGCAACGCAGGAGGCCGACGACGTCAAGAAGGACAAGGAACAGTCCTTTCTGCGCACGCAGACCCATGAGCCTGAATTCAGGGACATGACCGCCGAGCACAAGGCGCAGCGTCAGAATCCCGGCACGAAGCGCGACCTTGACTTCATCCTGGACATCCCCCTTGAGGTTTCCGCTGAGCTTGGCCGCACCCGGCTGCTCATCAACGAACTTTTGCAGCTTGGCCAGGGTTCCGTCGTCGAACTGAACAAGTTGGCTGGCGAACCCCTTGAAATCTTCGTCAACGGCAAGCTGGTGGCGCGGGGCGAAGCCGTCGTCATCAATGAGAAGTTTGGCATTCGCCTCACGGACATCATCAGCCCCATCGAGAGGGTGAAGCAGCTTGCCTGATCAGCTTTTTTTTGACATCGTAAAGATGGTTGTGGCGCTGGCGTGCATCGTCGGCCTGATCTTTGGCGTGGTGTATGTGCTTAAGCGGCTTATGCCCGGGTCGATCAGCTCCGCCGCAGACCGTATCAGCATGCAGATTTTGGGGCAGATTTCCCTGGGCTCACGGCAGCGCGTGTGTGCGTTGCGGGTGCAGGGTAGAACGCTCCTCATCGGCATCACGGAAGAGTCCATCAACACCCTTGCAGAACTGTCCACCCAAAGTCAGGCCGCCCAGAAGGAAGCTGATGATCCAAAAATCTTCGCCGACCTCTTGTCCTGGCGCAAAGACGGCCCTGCGGCCGCTCCGCGCTCCGGCGCATCCGGTGATGAGCCTGTCCGCGCCGGCGCGGCCAAGCAGCCTTCCGCTGGTGGCTCCGATGACGGCCCGCGCTTGTTCGCCCCTGGCGAGCGCCCTTCGCGCTAGCCTGCCGGTCCTGCTGCTGCTGGCGTTTTTCGTCCTGCTGCCGGCCCTGGCGCAGGCCGCAGCTCCGGCGCAGAGCGCAGCCGCCCCCGCCGCACCCACGCTCACGATGCAGCTTTCCGCGGGACAGACCGAGCCCGGCAGGGTTTCCGTCGCCCTGGAGCTGATGTTCCTGTTCACGGTCCTCGCCATCGCTCCGTCCATTGTGCTGACCATGACCTCGTACACGCGCATCATTATCGTCTTCCACTTCCTGCGCCAGGCCATGGGCACGCCCCAGATGCCGCCCGCGCAGATTATGGCTTCCCTGGCCCTGTTCATGACTATCGTTATTATGGGGCCGGTCATCAAGACTGTGAACGACCAGGCCCTGCAGCCCTATCTTAACGAAGAAATCGGCTTCAAGGACGCCCTGGACAAGGCCCAGGTGCCTATTCGCGCGTTCATGTTCAAGCACACCCGCGAGAAGGACCTGTCCATCTTCTACAGCATCACGAAGGAGCCCCGCCCAGAGAACAAGGAACAGGTGTCCACGATTATGCTCGTGGCGGCGTATACCATCAGCGAGCTTAAGACTGGCTTCTCCATCGGCTTTCTCATTTACATTCCATTCCTGATTCTCGACATGGTCGTGGCGAGCATCCTGCTCTCCATGGGCATGATGATGCTGCCGCCCGCGACCGTGGCCCTGCCCTTCAAGATTTTGTTGTTCATCCTGGTTGACGGCTGGAGTCTGCTTATCGGCTCCCTCGTCAACTCCTTCAACTGACGAGGCGCGCATGGCCATAACTCCCGAATTCGTGGTGGGCTTTTCCCGCGAGGCCATGGAGCTCACGCTGGTCATCTGCTTGCCGATGATGGGCGTTGGGCTCATTGTTGGTGTGGTTATCAGCATTTTCCAGGCCGCCACGCAGATTCAGGATGCCACGCTTACCCTTGTGCCCAAGCTCATTGCCATGTTCCTGGCGCTCATTCTGGCTTTTCCCTGGATTATGGACAAAATGATAACGTACACTACCAATCTTTTGATAAATATACCAACATACATTCGATAATCCGCTTCCGGCCTGCGTGATGCCACCATTTTGCCGCGTCCTTGCCAAAGCTTTTGGGGCGCGCTAGAAGACCCATCACGCGCCACAGCGCCCAAAGGTTTCCCAATCATGAGCAAACACATGGCCATCAGCCTTGGCGGCGTGACCGTCGGCAAGCACGTTCGTGACATCACCAAGGACGCGCGGATGCTTGATCTTGCGCCGGAGTTGACCGCGAAGGGCGCTCCTTTGCGCATTTACGAGGCCAGCGGCGGCGCGGCCTATCTTTCCAGGGAACTGGCCGACCAGGGCTATGACGTGACGGTCTCCAATTACCGTCTCATGGGCACGCCCGGTGTGCGCGAGATTGAAGTGGACCTGAATCAGCCGCTGCCCTTTGCCGATGGCAGTTTTGACGTTGTGCTTTGCCGCGAGGTCATCGAGCATGTGGAGAGTGTTCCGCACACGCTGCGCGAGTTTCGGCGCGTTCTCGCCCCTGGTGGAAGGCTGGTGCTTACCTTTCCCAACCGCCTGCAGGTGCGTTCGCGTATTTTTCATCTCTTCTCCGGTTTCTACCGGGGCATGGCCTCGCCCATCAACCTGGATGTCCCCTTTGGCGAGGCGCACATCAATTTGATCGGCTATCCCGAGATGGACTATTTTCTCCGCAAAAGCGGTTTTACGGTCACGGGAGCCACAAGCAGCTATTTCGCCTCGTCGGACCGCCTTTTCGCGCCCCTGCGTTGGCTTGTGCGCTTTACAACGGCCCTCGCCGTGCTCAAGCGCAAGCCCCGTGCGCAGGAGCATGACAAGACCACTCCGCTGAACCGCGCATACAACGCGTACATCGCTGAGACTATCACCAGCCCTGCGCTTTTCTACGGCAAGGATGTTATCGTTTCCGCCCTCCGTCAGGAAGACGGCCACCCCCCCTTCATCTGCTCCACGACACGTTGAGGCCCCCCCCTATGAGCCGAAACAGGCTTCTCGCCAGCCTCACAGCCCGCCCCGGGCTCTGGGCTTTCTTGCTGATTGCCGCGTCCACCGCGTTGCGTTTCTGGTTTGTGGGCACGCACCAGCTTGGTCTCGTGCAGGATGAAGCGCAGTACTGGGATTGGACCCGGCACATGCAACTTACCTACTATTCCAAGGGCCCGCTCATCGCCTGGATCATCTGGGCGGGGACGCAGGTGTTCGGCAACACCGAGTTGGGCGTGCGGTTGGGTGCCATCGTGGGCATGGTGCTTTTCCCAGCCCTGGTGTGGCTGCTGGTCGCCAAGCTCTGGAAGCGGCCTGTCCTCGCCGTGCTGTCCATCTTTGTGCTCAGCGTTGCCCCGTTGTTTGAAGCCTTGGGCATCCTCATGACCACGGACAACCCTTTTGTTGTCTGCTGGGCCTTGGCCATGATCGCCCTGTACGCCGCGACAACGCCGGACGAGGAGGGCAGGGACCGTGGCTTGTGGCCTTTTGTTCTGCTCGCGCTTGCGTATGGCGTAGGCATTCTGGCGAAATACACCATGCTTGGGCTCGCTGGTCTTGCCGTGCTCCATGGGTATCTACTCCAACGCCGTGGCGCCTTGCCTGCGCGCTACTGGCTCCGGCTTGCCCTTGCCCTCACGTTGGGCATCCTGGGCGGCTTCTTGCCCACGTTGATCTGGAACATGCAGAATAACTTCGTTGGTTATAAGCATGTCATGTATCTCATTGGACTTTCAGGTAAGGGCGCCCAGACTGTTTTCCGCATCTCCCGCGTTCCCGAGTACGTCGGGGGGCAACTTGGCTTTGCGCTGCCCTGGTGGTTTTGCCTTGCGGTTATCGCCGGCTGGCGGATTGCCAAGCAGGTTTGGCGTTCCGCAACGGACAACAACAATCCCTTGGCGCTCACGCTGCCGCAGGCCTCCTTGTTGGCTGTGTTTTTTTGGCCCGTTACGCTGTTTTTTCTGTCCTGGAGCTTTCACACCAAGGTTTTGGCCAACTGGAATACGGTCAGTTTTGTTGCTGGAAGCTTGCTGTGCGCTGTCGAGATAGAACGCCTCCTGCATGCCGAACTGTCCGTCCGTTCCTGGCGGTGGCTTAAGACCGCTGCCTGGGCCAGCGTTTTCCTGGTCGTGTTCATCCATGTGCACCAGGTTCTTCCCCTTCCTCCCTCCCTGAACCCGGCGAATCGGCTCAAGGGCTGGGAGGACATGGCGCAGCACGTGCACGAAATTTCGCAAACACGTTTTCAGGATCCATCGCGCGTTTTTTTTATGAGCAATGTTTATGACATCACGGCAGAGCTTGCTTTTTATGTCCCTGGCCAGGCTCAGGCCTATTGCCTTTGGGGCGCTGATCGGCGCATGAATCAGTATGACCTGTGGGGTGGACCGAAGGACAAGCTCGGCTGGGATGCCATCCTTGTTTTGCGTGGTGATTCTCCCGGATATCCGTCGGTTGCCTCGGATATGTTTGCCAGTTTCTCCGGCCCGTTCCGCTATGTGGCGACCTTCCGGGATCACCCGGTGCGTCCGTTCTATTACTACCTATGCTATGGCTACAAGGGCGTCTGGCCCCGTCAGGAAAACGCTCCTTTTTAGCCGGCAAGGGTTGTCCCGCCTTGTGAGATTGCTGATACTTTCATGTTCTTTCATGACAATCGTTGACATTCTTTGACAACGGGTGCATACCGCTGTACATCGGTGTCCTATGATAGACATTGATGCCCATGCGCAGGATGGGGGAGGGGTTCTCCCCAGGTTGCTGACCATACGGGAAGTAGCCGATATCTTACGCATCCATGCCCGGACCGCCTATCGGCTGGTGAAGGACGGCAATTTGGCCGCCATCCGGGTGGGCACGCAGTGGCGCGTTACCGAAGACGCCCTGCATGACTATGTGGCGAGCGGCTGGCGGCACTGGAAGCCGGAACCAGCGCGCAACAGGCCCAGGCAGTACAAGCTGCCGTTATGACGTTCAGGACTCAGGAGAGCGCATGAACCGTACGCCACAGGATATGAGCCAGGCCCTTGGCCCTCGGCCGGTGACCCTGCCCAATGATTTCGGCAATCCCCTCAGCATCACTGCCAGCATGATCGCTGAGGACATCCACTTCTGCACCGGCTCCGGGGTGCTCACCGTGGAGAAGCTGTATCGCACTCCTGAGGGCAAAACCGGATATGGCATCATTTCCGCTTCCGGCGAAAGCCGCGAGCGCCGCGCCTATCTGCTGGACGAGCAGGGGGATACGGTTCTGGCCGACAACGGATGTTACGCCGTGGAACTCCCTGTGGACAATCTGTATGAGTTCTTGATGATGGCTTTGCAGGCGGAGGACGCCCGTCAGACCGTTGGGGAGCATGTCCAGATGCGTCCGGCAGTCAACGAGGACTAGCAGCCTTTCAGGCCAACAAAAGAAGACGCCCGGCAAGCCGGGCGTCTTCTTTTGCGTTTGTCGGTGTTTGTTGCCGTTGCGCTTAGGATCGGACCTTCTGTTCTGATGGGGGTTGCACGGACATGGACTCCTGACCGGTGGACTCAATGACAGCGCGCCAGTAGTCGGACTCGGTGTTGAGCTTCTTGCGCTTCATGGTCACCAGCTCCAGGGGCACGTGAACAAAGCGGGACTGCAACCGGCTCACCACCATACCCGTTTTGCCCGCCATGGCGGCGTGTACGGCGTGTTGACCCAGGAAACCGCAGTAGACCCTGTCGTTGGCGTTGGCTGGCACTGAGCGGATGATGTAGCTGGGGTCAATGAACTTGATGGTGGCGTCCACGTTCCGCGCCTTGAAATGCTCCTTGATGCGCGTGATGAGAATGCCGCAAATGTCGCACAGCACCGGATTGCCTGAAGCATCCGCGTTGCCGCTGGCCGCGCACAGGTGCTGTCCGGCGCCTTCGGCCACGACGATGACGGCGTGTTTGCGGTAGCTGAGGCGCTTTTCAAGCTGCTCCAGCAGCCCGTCCGGGCCATCGAGGGAGAAGTTGTTCTCCGGCACCAGCACAAAGTTCACTTCCTTAAGCGCCAAGGTGGCCTGCGCGGCGATGAAGCCTGATTCTCGCCCCATGACCTTCACGATGCCGATGCCGTTGTAAGCCCCATTGGCTTCCACGTGGGCGCAGGCAATGGCCTCTGTGGCTTTTTCCACGGCTGTGTCAAAGCCGAATGATCGACCCACGAAGTTGATGTCATTGTCGATGGTCTTGGGAATGCCGATGATGCTGATCCGGGAATTACGGCTTTTGATCTCCTGCACGATGCGCGCGGCGGCCTTCATGGTCCCATCGCCGCCGATCATGAACAAGACGCCCACGTTCATCCGCTCCAGGGCATCCACAATCTCATCCGCCGCCTGCGGTCCCCGTGACGAACCAAGTTCTGTGCCGCCAAAAACGTGGAAATTGCTTACGTTGTTCGGATTCAGCTCAATGACGTCGTGCCCGTATTTTGGGATGAATCCTTGCAGTCCGTAGCGGATGCCGATGACCGAGGCCACGTGGTAGTGGTGGTGGGCGTCCATGACGATGGCCCGGATGACGTCATTGATCCCGGGGCAGAGGCCGCCACAGGTGACGATGGCGCACTTGACCTTGCTGGAGTCGAAATACAGTTTTCCACGCGGCCCGGCCTTTTCGAACAGCAAAGGCTGGCCATGCGCCCCGGAAATGTCTGCCTCCTCTTCGGTGAGGTTCAGCTCCAGCCGCTCCTCCTGACCGATGTAGTGGCCATTACTCAGAGGAGACGGTATCTTGGCGATGCCAAGGGTCGGGATTGCGGTGTCCAGGGCATGTTTCTTTACGGCTGTTGATTTTGGCATAATGCGCCCTCCGTGACGGCGTGCGGTTCTAGACACCTTGCTGTAGCGAATATCCCGCGTTGCGTAAACACGTTGCGCGAAACAATTGCATTAATCCTGAGCAAGTCCGTCCGGACCAGGCAGCGCTGCAACGCTCGTCGCCTGCGTGCTTGCCAGCGACTTGCGCAGTCCCTCAAGGGTTGGCGTGGCCGCGCCGACCTGCCCGACGACGATGCCTGCGGCGTGGTTGGCGAGCACTGCGGCGTCTATGAGTGGCGCGTCCGCGGCCATGGCCAGGGCCAAGGTGGCGATGACCGTGTCGCCTGCGCCGGTGACGTCAAAGACCTTGCGCGCAAAGGTCGGGATATGGCTCGCCTTGCCCGGCCCCTCGAAGAGGGCCATGCCCTGGGCGCCAAGTGTGATGAGCAGGTCCCGGCATTGCAGCCGCTTGAACAGCGCCTCGGCAACTTTTGCAGGGCCGCTGGGCCAGGCGCAGGAAATACCCGCGCCTTCGCTGGCTTCCTTTGCGTTGGGCGTCAGGATGTCCACGTCGTGGTACAAATCGTAATTTTGGGGTTTCGGATCCACAAGAATGCGCGGCCGGATCCCGTTCTTGCCCCTGAGTGAGCGCAGGGCGTCCATGATCGGGCCGGTGATCACACCTTTCCCGTAGTCAGAAACAATTACGATATCATGGTGTTGGCCTAGCTTTGTAAGCGTCTCCAGCAGGGCTCCAACGACCGGTTCGCAGAGGGGGGCCGTGTGCTCGCGATCGACTCTGACGATCTGTTGATTTTGAGCGAGAATACGTGTCTTTCGCGTTGTGCGGCGGCGATCATCGTGAATAAGGGCCGTGTCGATGGAGCTCTCCGCGAGCAGACCGTTCAGGGTATCGCCATCGCGATCATCGCCGATCAGCCCGACCATGGTGGCCAAGCCGCCAAGAGCCACGATGTTTCGCGCAACGTTTCCCGCGCCGCCAAGCAGGTATTGCTCGTCGATCACCTCAACCACGGGCACTGGAGCCTCGGGCGAGATCCTCGAGACCGACCCGAACGTGTAGTGATCAAGCATGACGTCGCCCACGATCATCACGCGCTTGCCCTGCATTCTCCGCAGCAGTTTTTCCATTTCCTGAGTGATCATGAAGCCTCAGTTTCTCGTCTGTGTGTGCTGTTGCTAGGAAATAACATGTGCTAAATCAGAATATTGCTCGTGGTGATGATCTGGTGATTACCTTGATCAATCAAGGATGATCCCCAGCCGTTGCGCGAGTTCGCCCAACTGTTCGGAAGACTGGTACTGGATTGCGATCACGCCACGTTCCATATTACCTGTAATTTTAACCGGTTCGCCAAGCTCCTGCGCCAGGCGCCCTTGGATGCTCAACAGGTGTTCGTCCACGACCTTGGCGTTGCGCGCGCCGCGTGGGGTCTTTCCACGGGGTTTTTCGCTGCCATACAACTCTTCCGGAGCGGCCATCCTCCCGTTTTCCTTTACGAAGCTTGCCTCGGCTTCCGCCTGCCGCACGGAAAGGTTGAAGGATTTGATGCGCTGGTAGAGATCGTGGCAGGCCTGGACGTCGACAGACATGATGGCGCGGCCATGCCCGGCTGTGAGCACGCCTGTCTGGATATCCGTCTGGATGTTTTCGGGCAGGTTCAGCAGCCGCAAGGAGTTGGCCAATGCTGAGCGGCTTTTGCCAACCTGGTGCGCCAACTCTTCCTGGCTGAGACCAAAGTCTTTGAGCAGTTGTTGGAAGCCGCGCGCTTCTTCAATCGCGTTCAAATCAGCGCGCTGAAGATTCTCGATGAGCGCGATCGCAAGCGTCTCCATGTCCGTGAGAACGCGGACAAGCGCCGGAATCTCCGTGAGTCCGGCCATTTTAGAGGCGCGCATGCGTCGCTCACCCGCCACCAACTCGTAGGCCGCGATTTCATCCGTCAGTGGACGCACCAGAATCGGCTGGAGCACCCCCTGGCTTTTGATGGAATTGCACAAGTCTTCCAGCGCTTCCGGATCGAATTCTTTGCGCGGTTGGTGCGCATTTGGACGGATCGAGGCGATCGGCAGATGTTTCACCTCCGCCGAGTTCACTGATTCCGGTTTGATGCTCCCAAGCAGAGCATCCAGTCCTCGCCCTAATCCGCGTTGACCTATCGCCATGGATATCCTCCAAGTCTCTTTACTCTTACTTCCGCATTCCTATCTTGCCAGGGCTGCGCCTGGACACTATAAGACTGGAAATCGAACGGTACGGAGTTGTGCATGTATCCCATTTCTTCTGAATTTCAAGAACTTTTTGATGCCAAAGGGCAGTGCCTCGGCGCAATTCTCGGCCCTGAGGCCTGGCTAACGGTGCGTGACCTGGTGCTTGCCCGTTTTGCCCCTGCCCAGGTTGCTGCTCCCGAGGTTGTGGAGCCGCTTCAGGACTGGCATGATCTCGTCCAGTTCTGGGACTTCAAGTACCCCGTGGACCTTGACGTGAAATGTTCTTTGTGTGGCAACGAAACCCTTGATTGGCAGCAGGATGAACCGCGGAAATTCCGCCTCACCGCGGCCAATCTTGGCGGTTTGGTTACTTTCCGCTGCCTTGGCTGTCAGGCCAAGGTTATGAAGCGCCATTTCAAAGACAGCATCAAAGTGGAAGCGAAGCCCTTTCTGCCGGAAAAGAGCGCAAGAAACCTTGGCCGCCCAGGCTAGCCCCTTTCCTCGGCTGGCTAGTCGCGGACCTTGCTCCGCGCAACCTCCTGCGCAAGGGCCATATAGGCCTCTGCTCCGCTGGACCGGATGTCGTACGTGATAACCGGTTTGCCAAAGCTTGGCGCCTCGGAGAGTCGGACATTCCGTGGGATGATGACCTCGAACAGATGCTGGGGCAGAGCCTTGCGCACCTCGTTTTTTACCTGCCATGAAAGCTTGTTGCGCTGATCATACATCGTGAGCACAACGCCCAGAACCTTCAGCTCCGGGTTGAGTCGTTTCTTCACCAACTCATAGGTCATGAGCAGCTGCGACAGGCCTTCCAACGCATAGTACTCACACTGCAGCGGAACGAGCAGTTCACGCGCCGCGCACAAGGCGTTCACAGTCAGGATGCCCAGTGAAGGCGGGCAGTCGATGAGGATGAAGTCGTAATCATCCTCTACCGCAGCAAGCAAGTCGCGCACGTAGTATTCCCGGCCGAGCTTATCCGCAAGCTCGATCTCTGCGCCCACCAGGTCTTGGGTTCCCGGCAGGAGGGAAAGATATGGAATCGCCGTGTTCACGATGCACTTGCGCACGTTATCCGGGTCAAACAAGGCCGTGTAGATGTTGTCCCTGTCGTCGCCCGGGTAGAAGCCCAAGCCGCTTGAAGCGTTTCCCTGCGGATCACAGTCCACCAAGAGGACGCGCTTTTCCATAACGGCGAGCGACGCCCCGAGGTTTACCGCCGTTGTGGTTTTGCCAACGCCACCCTTTTGATTTGCAACAACAATTCTGCGAGCCACGGAACCTCCGCGTTAGGAACAAGTTTTGCGTTTCACGTGAAACATTCTGCCGTACGGGCTGTTTCACGTGAAACACAGCGCAGTGATCCTCAGGGTAAATGTCTGCCGCGCCAAAATCAAGAGATTGTGGCGCGAAGGCGAAAGAAAATCGGCTAGACCTTGAAGTACTCGCGGTACCACTGCGCAAAGCGGGAAATCCCGACCTCGATGCTGGTAGCGGGCTTGAAGCCGACGTCGCGGACAAGGTCGTCCACATTCGCTTCCGTGGCCGGGACATCGCCCAGTTGCATGGGCAGGTATTCCTTGATGGCCTTCTTGCCCAGGCAGTCCTCCAGCACTTCGATGTAATGGGAAAGCTCAACAACGTTGTTGTTGCCGATGTTGTAAAGGCGGTAGGGACTGGGGCTGGTGGCGGGGTCGGGCTTGGCGCCGGACCATTCTGGGTTGGGCTCCGCCGTATGCATGGTCACCCGGACAACGCCCTCGACGATGTCGTCGATGTAGGTGAAGTCGCGGCGCATCTTGCCGTGATTGAAGACCTTGATGGGTTCACCTGCGATGATGGCCTTGGTGAAGAGGAAAAGCGCCATGTCGGGGCGGCCCCAGGGGCCGTAGACGGTGAAAAAGCGCAGGCCGGTGGTGGGCAAGTCGTATAGGTGGCTGTAGGTGTGGGCCATGAGTTCGTTTGACTTTTTTGTGGCCGCGTAGAGACTCATAGGGTGGTCGACGTTGTCGTGGACGCTGAGCGGCATGGAGGTGTTCAGCCCGTAGACAGAGCTGGAGGAGGCGTAAGCCAGGTGCTGCACCTTATTGTGGCGGCAGCCCTCCAGAATGTTCAAGAAGCCCACGACATTCGAGTCGATGTAGGCACGGGGGTTCTCGATGCTGTAGCGCACACCGGCCTGGGCGGCCAGGTTCACCACGTGCGTGAAGCCATGATCGGAAAACAGTTTTGCGACACCGGAGTTGTCGGCAAGATCCATCTTCGCAAAGGTGAATTTGGGATCGGGTTCAAGCATGGCCAGACGGGAGTGCTTCACATCAACGGAGTAATAGTCGTTGATGTTGTCCAGGCCGACGACATCGAAGCCCATGGAGAGCAAGCGGCGGGAAAGATGAAAGCCGATGAATCCGGCCGCTCCGGTGACAAGTACCTTCATGGTTCAGTCCTTTGTTTCGGTTGTGAGTGAAGGGCGCAGATTTACCCGCGCAGGCGTGCAAAGGCAAGCTCAGGAGAGCGTAATGCTTTTGAGAAAGGCCAGGGCTTGGTGCAGCTCGTGGGGCAACAAGGTGATGAGTGCCTCTGGTTCCGGTGCACGGTGCACCAGAACAGAAGGCGTTTTCCCTTCTTGGGGGAATAAGGTGAGCGCACGTTCCGCCGGGCGGACGCCAAAGCAGATGACGTGTCGCACATCAAAACGGCGCACTCCGGAGGCGAAGATGTCCACCGCGAAGTGCGGACCGGGATCTACCCCGGACGGAAAAGAGATGGGCCAGAAGAGTGTTGTGCCTTGTGGCCAGGCAAGGTAGGCGAGGATGGTCTGGAACAATTTTCGGCGTGCAGGATCAGCGGCGCCAGCCACATCGTCGGCCAGTGATGCATAGGTGATGATCACGCGTGGTGGGGTGCGAATGCGCGCGCTCAGCACACTCCAGGGGGCCGGCCAGGTGTCCTGGACCAGCTCGGCAGTCGGTATGGCGGGGGCGGCTTCTGTCGTTGGGCATTGCTGCGGAGCCTCGTAGTCTGCCGCCGGCTCCGCCAGAATCGCTCCATCCGGAAGGAACAACAGATCAAGCCCGGCGTTGGCAAAAGCGCGCAGCTGCTCCGGCAAATCTATAGATGCTGCAAAAGATCCCATATGCGCCAAGCGACCTCGGTTTTGGGCAGTTCCGGCCACTGCTCGACGCGGCCTGTGCGGTCCAGGACCGTCACGGCGTTCGTCGCGCTTTCAAAACCGCTGCCAGGCACGCCGACGCGGTTCGCGACGATAAGATCCAAGTGCTTTTCCGCAAGCTTCAGCTTGGCCTGCGCCAGAAGGTCATCCGTCTCGGCGGCGAAGCCGATAAGCGTTTGGCCGTGGCGTTTGGTGGCGCCAAGGGTCCGCAGGATATCGGGGTTGGCGAGCAATTCGATGGACGGCAAGCAAGAGCCGAGGTCGCGCTTTTTAAGTTTCCGTTCAGCACCTGATGCTGGGGGTACGGGACGGAAGTCGCACACCGCAGCCGTGCAACAGGCGATATCAGCGGCAGGGAAGAGTTCGGACGCGGCGGTCAGCATTTCCTGGGCCGTGTTCACGGGTGTGACGGTGATGCCCGGCGGAAAGTCAAAAGAGGTCGGCCCTGCAACGACATTGACCGTGGCGCCGCGCATCCAGGCGGAGACGGCCAGGCACGCGCCCATAAGCCCGCTCGACGGGTTGCTGAGAAAGCGTACGGCGTCCCAAGGTTCGCGCGTGGGGCCCAGGGTCACCAGGATGTTGCGGCCTAGGAGATCCTTGGGGGACAGGGCGCGCAGAACAGCCGCGAAAATATGCTCAACAGGACTCAGGCGGCCTTCGCCAGTGTCGCCGCAAGCCACCGCGCCAGCGGCGGGGCCAACGCCCACGCCACCGCGTTCGAGAACGGTGCGCCAATTCTCCCTGGTTGCAGGGGCGGCCCACATAGCCGGGTTCATGGCCGGGGCGAGGATGAGCGGCCCGCGAAAAGCCAGCGCCTGGGTGGAGAGCATGTCGTCCGCGATGCCATGGGCGATCTTGGCGAGGATGTTGGCGGTGGCCGGGGCGATGACGAAAGCATCGGCGGCGCGGCTGGGAGTCAGGTGCGCAAAGGGATCATCCGTGGGAACGTCAGGGAACATGGTCGTGTGCACAGCAACTGCGCCGAGGGCCTGAAAGCTTTCCGCGCCAATGAAACGCTGGCCCGAGGAGGTCAGTGTCGCACTGACGGAGATCTGGGAGTCAACAAGGAGCCGGAGCAGCTCCAGACTCTTGTACGCGGAGATGCTGCCAGTGACCCCCAGGTGCACGCGCCTGCCAAGGAAGCAGGGAAAGCGCAGGTGGGCAGTGTTCAATTGCTAATGTCCTTTTCAGAGAAGCTGCTGCGGGTGGGCGCGCTCGGAGCGACTGGGCTACGCGCGGTGTCGGAGCGAAGCGAGCTTTTGTGCGCTGCGGGAGCACCCGCTTTGTACTCCAACGCGAACACGGTGGCCTTAGCCTTGAACCCGTCTTCCAACTCGATGATAGCGGCCTTGTTGGACTTTTCAAAGACAAGGATGCTCTTCTTGGAGCGCACCGCTGAAACCTTGCTCCAGCCGTCTTTGACCATGCTGTTCTGAAAGAAGTTGATCAGGTCATCAAACACGACGCGGCCTTGAAAAATCTGAATACCGGCTTTGAATTGCTGGGTATCAAAGGAAAAATCGTCGTCGGTGGAGTGCTCCATCCCATTCGGGATCAGGATGTCATCGAATAAATAGTAATAATTCGGATTGTCATAGGTTTCCGCCTGACCGCCAGAGGCAGGGGCCGGAGCCGGATCGGAGTTTGTACGGCTGCTCAGCCCGGAGCAGGCGCAAAGGGAGAGGGCAAGAGCGGGATAAACCAAGAATCTAAGGTGTGCTTGTTTCATGAATCGGCTCCTCATGGTTGGATGCGGCCGCAAACCGTATGCTGCACGGTTCATTTGCGCTCACTATCTGAAAGAAGGAAAAAGCTCAACGCCTGGAGGGCGCAGAGAAAGCGGAAGGAAAATCAGCCTTGTCCGCTCGCGCGGCGGAACTGCGCTTCGAAGTGGTCCCGCTCCTCGCGCAGACGGCGGAGCTCCACCTCCTGTGCGGAGAGCCGCGCCTTGAGGTCGGCATTGTCGCTGGTCAGTGTCAGAGAGATCTCTTCCATGACCGCAAGTTTTGGCTCAATAGCCTTGAGCCGCTCCGCGAGCTTCGCCACCTGCGCTGAGACGTCGGCCTGGTCACGCTTAGCGATGCGCTTGAGGTTGCGCGCCAGAAGCACAAAACCGTTCTTCAGTTTGTTGATGTCCGTCTGATGAGAGTCCAGGCTGGTTTTTTGCTCGGAAAGTTTGTCCAGCGCTTCGGAAAAATGAGCAATGGAACTGGACAGAGCTTCGGAGAGGGCATCGGACAAAACTTCAGCGAGGTTGCCGGGCAAATCCTGGGCAACGGCGGGCAGGGCGATGGGCTCCATGGCGGGGCCGATCTCAATAGTACGCGGAAAATCCAGGCGCAGCATGTCCTCAATCTCAGCAGTGATGCGCCCCTCCGCATACAGCTCACCAATGCGCTGAAAGATGCCGACGGCTTCTTCAGGGTAGCGTGTCATGCGCCCCAGACGGCGGCCGGAAAGGAAGTCCTTAAACAGGGCGGCGTAACGCCGCGCGGTGGGCGCGGGAATGCCGGTGCGTTTGGCAATATCACTCAGGGCCAGGAGTTCCATGTCCCGTCCATACCAGGATCAGGCTGAAGATCAAGGGAAAACTAGCGTCATCCGGGGGTTTGCGGAAAATCGCGTGGCGCTGTGCACGTCCTGCCGGTCCGCCGTGCGGGCGTGAGCGCTCCGTGAAGGGTTGCGATCGCGTGGAGATCGGATAGTATGCCCCCACCATGCGGCACAACGAAAACGCGCCGGAAAATCCGGCCATCCCCGAAGTCTTCCGTCTGACTAGCTACACCTACGAACTGCCAGAGGAGCGCATCGCCCGGCGTCCGGCCGAAAGGCGCGACGGCTCGCGTCTGCTCGTGTTGGATCGTGGTTCAGGCGCGGACCGCGTGGACGCCTTTGTCCAGCTGCCGGAGATTCTGGCCGAGCGTTTCCCCCAGGGCGGGCTGCTTGTCGCCAACAATTCCAGGGTATTCCCGGCGCGTATCTTCGGGCGCAGGGCCACGGGCGGGCGCGTGGAGCTGCTTCTGCTCACCCCCCTGCCGTTGCTTCACGTGAAACCTTTGCCCGAGGGCCGCAAAAGTGCCGAGGCCGTGGCCTTGGTGCGCACGGCCAAGCGTATGAAGCTGGGCGAGGCCGCGCTCTTCGACGCGCCGTTGACGGTGACGCTGCTTGAGCGCGGCGAGTTCGGGCGGTGCCGCGTGCGTTTGGAGTGGACGGGCGATATCGCATCTATATTGAATGAAATAGGGCATATGCCTTTGCCTCCGTATCTGGAGCGCCCCGACGACGCCGCAGACCGCGAGCGCTATCAGACCGTGTACGCCGACGCCGCCAAGGCCGGGAGCGTGGCCGCGCCGACCGCGGGCCTGCATTTCACGCCCGAGGTGTGCGCAAGCCTAGCCGCCAAGGGCTTCCGTTGGACCGAAGTGACACTCTACGTGGGCTATGGGACCTTCAGCCCGGTGCGCGAGGGCGACATCCGCGCACACAAGATGCACGCGGAGTACGTCGAGGTGCCGGAGACCACGGCCCTGGCCGTGCGCGAGGCCAAGTCGGCGGGACTGCCGGTGATTGCCGTGGGCACCACCAGCGCGCGCAGCCTGGAGGGCATGTTCGCCGCCCAAGGCGAGGTCGCGGCCTTCCAGGGCGAGACGGAAATCTACATCATTCCAGGTAAAAGCTTTGCCGTGGTGGACGCTTTGCTGACCAATTTTCATTTGCCAGAATCAAGTCTCCTGATTATGGTCTCGGCCCTGGCGGGCCGTGAACGCATCATGGCTGCCTATGCTTTGGCGCTCGCCCAGGGCTTCCGTTTTTTTTCCTACGGCGACGCCATGTTCATCGTGTGAACCGGAGATTTTGAAAGAGCCAGCGGCATGCGAATGCGCGCGGCCAAAGGGGTGTTCCATGTCCCGCATCACCGTTTCGGAGGAGCGCTGCAAAGGGTGCCTCCTGTGCACCCAGGTCTGCCCGGTGGAGATCATCCGGCAGAGTGAGCGCATCAACCAGCACGGCTACAAGGTGACCGAGGTCCCTGCCGAGAGTATGGGCAAGTGCACCGGGTGCGCGTCCTGCGCCACCATCTGCCCGGACGTGGCCATTGAGGTCTGGCGCAGCAAAAAGCCCAAGAAGGCTGCCTAGGAGGGCGTATGGCAGACAAAATGGAAAAATTGTTCGTCAAGGGCAACGAGGCCATCGCCATGGGCGCCCTGGCCGCCGGGTGCCGCTGTTTCTTTGGCTATCCCATCACCCCGCAGAATGACATTCCCGAATTCATGAGCAAGCATCTGGTCGAGGCCGGCGGCGAGTTCGTCCAGGCCGAAAGCGAAGTCGCCGCGGCGAACATGCTGCTCGGCGCCGGGGCCTGCGGCGTCCGCGCCATGACCAGCTCCTCCTCCCCGGGCATGAGCCTGAAGCAGGAGGCCATCAGCTACATGGCCGGCAGCGAGATCCCGGCCGTCATCGTGAACATGAACCGCGGCGGCCCGGGCCTGGGCGACATCGGCCCCAGCCAGGGCGATTATTTTCAGTCCACGCGCGGCGGCGGGCATGGCGACTACCGACTGCTCGTCCTGGCGCCTTCCAGCGCACAGGAAGCCTACGACATGACGTACGACGCCTTTGACTTGGCGTTTGGTTCCAAGAATCCGGTGCTCATCCTGGGCGACGCCATCATCGGGCAGATGAAGGAGCCCATTGTTCCGCGCGCGCCCAAGGTCGTGGACCCGGAAGAGGGCGGCGACTGGCGGCTCATCGGCGCGTCCAAGAGCGGGGCGGGCAAGCGTGAGCACCGCATCATCAAGTCGCTCTTCCTCATGGACGGCGAATTGGCCGGGCAGAACATGAAACTGCAGGCCAAGTACGACGCCTGGAAGAAGCTCGTGGACTTCGAGACCTTCGAGGTCAAGGACGCGGATCTGGTGGTGGTGGCCTACGGCTCCATCGGGCGCATCGCCAAGAACGCGGTGCGCGCGCTGCGCGCCAAGGGCAAGAAGGTCGGTCTGTTCCGGCCCAAGACGCTCTATCCTTTCCCGGAAAAGGCGCTGGAGAAGCTGGCGAAGGAAGGCAAGCGCTTCCTGACCATTGAGCACAACCTGGGCCAGATGGTCGAAGATGTGCGCCTGTCCGTGCGCAAGTATGCCGACTCGGACCTGTTTTGCGTCTACCCCGGCAACATGCCGAGCCCCGATGACTTCGAAGCGCCCATCCTGCGCGCGCTGGGGAGGAAATAGCCATGTCCATGCCCACTAAAGACGCGAGCGCAAGCGAGGAGCTGGTGTTTGCCCGGCCCGCCTCCATGGTCGATCGCGCCACGCACTACTGCCCTGGCTGCCACCACGGCATCGCCCACCGTCTGGTGGCCGAGCTGCTGGATGAGCTTGAGCTTGTAGAGAAGACCATCGCCGTGGCCTCCATCGGCTGTTCCGTGTTTTTGTACAACTACATCGACGCCGACAGCGTGGAGTCGCCGCACGGCCGCGCCCCGGCCGTCGCCACAGGCGTAAAGCGCGCCCGGCCCGACAAGTTCGTGTTCACCTACCAGGGTGATGGCGACCTGGCCTCCATCGGCATGGCCGAAATCATGCACGCGGCCAACCGCGGCGAGCGCATCAGCGTCGTGTTCGTGAACAACACGGTCTATGGCATGACTGGCGGACAGATGGCCCCGACCACGCTCCTTGGCCAGAAGACCACCACCTGTCCCGTCGGCCGGTGCAAGGACCGTGAAGGCTCGCCCATCCGCATGGCCGAGCTCATCGCCCAGCTGGGCGGCACGGCCTTCTGCGCGCGCGGCTCGCTCGATTCCGTGAAGGACATCCGCCAAGCCAAGAAGTATATGCGCCAGGCCTTCGAGGTTCAGACCAAGGGGCTGGGCTTCGGCTTCGTGGAGCTTCTGTCCGGCTGCCCCACCAACTGGCGCATGACGCCGGTGGCGGCCAACAAGCGCATCACCGACGAGATGATCCCCTACTTCCCCCTGGGCGTGTACCGGGACGTGGCCGCGGATGGCACCTGCGGTTCGACGGTTGCGGGAGGCGAATAATGAAACGCTACATTGACGTCATCATGGCCGGCTTCGGCGGGCAGGGCGTGCTCCTGATCGGCAACCTGCTGGCCTACGCGGGCATGCGGGAAAAGCTGAACGTCACCTACATCCCCGTCTACGGTGTGGAGATGCGCGGCGGCACGGCCAACTGCACAGTGGTCCTGTCCGAGGAGGAAATCGGCTCGCCCATCATCAACGCGCCGAAAAGCCTCATCATCATGAACCGTCCCAGCCTGGACAAGTTCCAGCCCAAACTGGCGGACGGCGGCATCCAGATCATCAACGCCTCGCTGGTGGATCCGGAGCTGGTGGAGAAGGGCGGCCGCATCCGCACGGTGCTGGTGCCCGCCAACGAACTGGCCGACCAGGTGGGCAACGCCCGCGCGGTGAACACCGTCATGCTGGGCGCGTACGTGGCGGCCACGGGCATGGTGAAGCTGGAGACCGTGGAAGGCTGCCTCTCGTCCGTCATGCCCGCCAAGATCGTGCCGTTGAACATCGCGGCCCTGCGCGCGGGAGCGGAGCACGCCCTGAAGCAGCTTGCGGACGCGCCCGTTTCCGTCGCCATGAAAAACGCCGCCAAGAAAATCGCCGTTAAAAAGCCCGCAGCAAAGAAGAAATAGCGTGCAGCCGAACGCCAACAAAAAGCCCCAGGGACAGTACGGCATCATCGGCTGGCCCCTGGGGCACAGCAAAAGCCCGCTCCTGCACAACTGGGGGCTCAAGCAGTCGGGCCTGCCCGGGGCGTACGTGCCTTGGCCCACGCAGCCGGCGAAGCTCAAGGCCTTCGTGGCCGAGGTGCGCGCGCGCCACATCAAGGGCGTCAGCGTCACCATCCCGCACAAGCAGGCGGTCATGCCCTTTCTGGACGGTCTTACCGACCGGGCCAAGGCCGTGGGCGCGGTGAACACGCTCTTTTGGCGAGAGGGAAAGCTCCTGGGCGACAACACTGACGTAGAAGGCCTTGTGAAGCCGCTGGAGGCCCATAGGGGCGCGTTGAAGAGCGCGCTTGTGCTTGGGGCTGGTGGAGCGGCAAGGGCCGCCTGTGCGGCGCTGAAGGAGCTTGGCGTGGCGGACATCGCTGTGGCGAACCGCACGGCCTCCAAGGTGGAAAAGCTCGCCGCGGACTTCGGCGTGCGCGCGGTGCCCTGGGAGGAGCGCGTGGGGACGTGGTCGCTGGTGCTCAACACCACGCCGCTCGGCATGTTGGGCGAGAACCAGGACCAGTCGCCCTGGCCGGCCGACGCATTCGGCGGCGTCTCTTTGGTGTTCGATCTGGTCTATAACCCCGTGCGGACGCGGTTCATGGCAGACGCGCAGGCGGCTGGCGTGGCCTGCCTGTCCGGGCTGTCCATGTTCCTGCACCAGGGGTTGGCGCAGTTCGAGATCTGGACCGGCGTCCGCCTGGACGAGGGCCGCGCGCGCCAAGTGCTCATGGCCGACATGATCCTGACCGGCGGCTGAGCCCGGGGAAACTGATGCTCTACAGGGCGGCTGCTTCGGCGGCCGCCTTTTTTATGCCCTGGCGGGCAGCTGGCGCGGCTCGGCGCTCTCTAAGCGCGCGGCCAGCGCCTGGATGTCCTCCAGGTATTCGTGGCAGGTGTCGAGGTAGAAGGCCAGGGCCGGGGCAAAGTTTTTGCCCACCAGACCGTCGAGAAAGAGCTGGCTGATCTCGCGCTCGCGCAGCAGAACGTATTGCGAGAGCAGGAACACCTTGCGTTCCTCGACGCCCATTTCCTTGAGGTACTCGGCCAAAACGGTGCGCGCGCGGGGCTGGTACATCCAGAAATACAACAAGTCCAGTGCGTTGACGATGATGATGTTCTCCAGCCCCTTGTCCTCGTAGTTCATGGTCAGCATAAACTGCTTGGGTGACTCCAGGAGCGCAAGCACGTCCTCTTGCGGAAAGCGCAGCTCCAGCTTCTGGAAGGTATCGAACAGCTGGGCCAGCTTGCCTTTGTAGTCCCACACGCGCAGGCGGGTGGCCTGGGCGCGGTCCACCAGGCCCTCAATGACCCCGGCGACGCAGTCGGAAGCGAGTTTGGAGATCACGGCCGCCCAGGGCTCCACCAACAGGGCCGCGTCCTGGTGCCCGGCGGCTTTGAGCAGAAGCACGATGACATTGCTGTAGAGCAGGGCCAGCGGGATGGACAGCACCGAGCGGAACAGGTTGCCGAAGGCGGACCCCTTGGGCAGACCGCGCACGAAGTTGTGGCACATGATGTACAGGCCGTTGGCCAGGGCGACCACGGTGTACAGCAGAAGCGGGGAGGTGGCGAGGGTGACGTCCAGCTCCCTGTTGAGCAGCAGGGTTTTGACCAGATAGTCCAGCAGCGGGACCGAAAAGCCAGTGTAGAGCAGCGAGTCCGCCAAGCGGTCCCAGCTCACCAGGTCGTTCCAGCGCAGCAGTGAGGAGCGCACCAGCCCGCCCGCAGACAGCACCATCTGGATGATATTGCGCACGCCGGTGATTGCGAACCAGATGAACGCTCCGAAATAGGCCAGCACCCACCAGTCCTTGGTCAGGCCGAAGGTAAGGGCCGCGGGGATGAATCCGGCAAGAATCTTGAGCCCGATCTTGAGCGTGGTGTTCAGGTAGCGTGGGTGCAGCAGGCGCGGCATCGTTGATTTGGCGGGCGGCTCAAGCCCCAGGCCGGACGCCTGCCCATTTTCTCGCTGGATGCCGCCCAGAAGCGACACATTGCCGGGACGCCCTGGCGTCAGGCGAAAGGTCTCGGACAGCCATTCCACGCTGGTGCGCCGCACCAAAAAACGGAGTCGGGGAACGGAGACGGCCAAAACATACAGCAGCCCGCGTTCGGGCTCGTGGTCGTCATCGGGCAGCTCGGTGGTGCGCCTGTGGGTCTCGGCCCGCACGTCCAGGCGCTTGGAGGCGGCCTCCGGCATGCCACGCAGGGCGCGGCGCGCGCGCGCGGGCAGCGTGTCTTCAATGACCATGCCCATGCCATAGAGTCGGCTGGACTGTCCCGTGGAGTCCGTGCCGATGCACGAAGCCAGCGGAGTTTTGCGATAGCAGGCGTGCAGTGTGGCGATGTCAAAAAGGATCTCTTCCAGCTTGTCGCGCACGCTCTTTTCGGGCACGGCCTCAATGATGCTGCGGATCAGCTTCTTGAGCTTGATGATATTGGAGGTGTTGAGCGCCTCTTGCAGGGCGTTGACGCGCTCCCGGTCGATCTCGCGCCCCATGGCGCGGTCCTTCATGTTCACTATTTCCAGGTGCGTGATGGCTCCACGGCAATCGTAAAGAATCTCCAGCACTTCCTCGACGCGAAGGTTGCCCAGACTCAAGGTGATGCGCCCGATGGGGTGGATGTCCTGAAGCCTGCGGGTCAGTTCCTGGGGCGAAAGACGCAGGAGCTGCGGCGTAGCGGGATCCTCGTTCGGGATATCCGGGCTGCGCAGCATGGGGTTGCGCAGAGGCTCAAGGAACAGGGCGATGAGCTCGTCCGTGTCCAGCTTGGCGAGCTTGCCAATCTGCTGGCGGATCTCCTCGCGTTCGGGGCCGGTGGCGCTCTGCATCTCGTGGCGCAGGGCCTCGGCTTGGCGTTGCATCAGGGGCAAGAGCCGTTCGTGGATGAACTTGCCTAAGTGCCACAGCGAGGCCTGCCCCGCGCCCACGAAGCGCTGAAACTGCTCCAGCGACAGCGGCGGAAGGACAAGGCCGTAGTCGCGCTCCAAGGTGTTTCGGTGCAACTCATTGAAGACGTTGAACACATCCGCCACATAACGCTGATGAAACAGCGAAACCTCGCGCCCCTCGTCCATAAAGGCGACCGTGGCGGGTTGGCTGAGAAAGTCGAGAAATTCTGGCGGAGAAGCGAAGCCTCCCGGCACCCAGATGACCTTTAGGAAGCGTCCGCGAAAGCGGGGGGTGAATTCAATGCCGATGCGGACCTTCAATTCGAGCACGCGCGCGGCTTCCAGAAGTTCGGCCGCCGCAGTGTGCGGCACGTGGTTGTAATACACCACGGTGAGGTTCTGTATGCCCTTGATCCAAGCGTCCAGCACCAGGTGCGTGCTCGATTTGCGGCCTTTGGTGTTGGCGTCGTGCACATGGTCGTCAAAGGCGATCTGGCTCTGATCCTCGGGCATTTCCAGCAGGTGATAGTTGGCAAGGTGCCTGCGGATGACCCTGGGCTTGCCGGAGCAGGCCTCGCGAAAATCACGGGCGAACAGGAGCTGGGCCAAAGTGTCGCCGCCTGCCCGCACCATGTCCTTCATGAGCTGCACCAGCACGCGGGCGGTGTTGCGCCGCAGCCCGCTCCGGGCGGTCGTCAAGACCTCGGCGTGCAGCGAGCGCAGGGCGGAGAGCCTGTCCTCGGCCTTGCCGGTTTCGAGCGAGCCCAGGAGGTGCACCACGGCGTAGGCGATGCGCAGGCCGCGCGCGGCGGCCATTTCCTTGATGCCGTGGGGGTGCATGTATGGGGCAAGGAGCTTCTTGTGGCTCGGCGCATCGGCGCGGTTGATGACGTCGCGCACGATGCGCAACAGTTCATAGTCCTTGCGGTCGAAAAAAGCCCGGCTGGGTCTGGCAAGGTCGAAATCCACGCCTGTCTGGGGGCGTGGGAATGTGCTCTCGGGCATGCGTTTCCTTTGTCTGCTGCATCCGTGCCCGTGCCTGGGGGGCGTCCGGACGTGATTGCTTTCACGATTGGCAGTGATGGGAAAAAAGTCAAGAGGTTGCCATGAGCTGGAGGGGCGCCAGGGGTGGGCCAAGTCTTGTGTGCAGACAAAAAAAGAGGGGGACCCGAAGGCCCCCCTCTCAAATAGCTAGACGAAAAAAGCCTTAGGGCTTCTTGGTCTCAGCAGGAGCGGCCGGAGCGGCGGCGGCGTCGGCCGGGGCGGCAGCGGCGTCAGCCGGCTTGGCGGTGGCGTCAGCAGGAGCGGCCGGGGCGGCGGGGGCCGGAGCGGCGGCAACGGGCTCGTCGGCCTTCTTCTCTTCGGCCTTCTTCTCGCCACAAGCGGAAACGCTAAGGGCCAGGGCAGCAACGATCATGACGGCGAACAGCTTTTTCATGGACTCTTCCTCTCTATTTGTGGTGGTACAACTCTGGACAGAAATTCCGTTCCCCGGGAGACTCCAGCGGAATCTTTGCCGTTGGCCGAAAACCGTATGGTCTCTGGCCTCAGGCCCGGGAGCAAGGGCAGAAACAGGACCCATGCGCAGAACGCCCGCACATGGGGCGCTTCAAACCCCTCACGCGCCCCTCAATATACCCGTTGTTTCCAGTTGGCAACAGAAAAAGATCAAGAAGTTTGTGGAGGACAAAATGCCGCAAATGCCCGGCCATGAAGGGGGAGCGGGAAAATCTGCAATGGAGGCGGAACGCTATGAGCATCCTCTCGACAAAAAACGCCCCCCCAGCGTTCAAAAGCCGCAATGGGAAAGACCGATTTTGCGGTTTTGAACTGGCTGGCGGCCAAGCCCTTCCGCTTGGGGAGGGGGGCTGACTCCAACAATTTTATATAGTAAAATTCGATGCTTGGCAATCAGAGCAGCACCAGCGGGCGATCCGCCAGCGGCGCGACCGCACGGCCGATAACCACGGCCAGGTCGCCCGCCTGGGTGAGGATGTCCCGCGCCTGCGCAATCTTGTGCTCGGGGACGCCGAGGATGAGCCCGCCCGAGGTCTGGGCGTCGAAGACAAGGGTCGTCAGAAGTTCGTCGAGCCCGGGCCGCACTTGCGTGCGCGGCAAATAGTGGGTGCGGTTCTGGATGCTGCCCGCCGGGATGAGGCCCAGGCTCGCCATGTCGAGCGCCTCGGGCAGGAAGGGCACGTCTTCCAGGACAATCTCGGCGGTGACGCCACTGGCTGCGGCCATCTCCAGCAAGTGGCCGCCCAGGCCGAAGCCGGTCACGTCCGTGCTGCCCTTGAGGCCCAGTTCGCGGATGGCCCGTGCGCCTGCGCGGTTCAGCCGCGAGCACCAGAAATGCAGCAACTCTTCAAGCATGTCCGCGCCAGGCCGCTCGGCCTTGATGGCTGTGGCCACCACGCCCGTGCCGATGGGTTTCGTGAGCAGCAACAGGTCGCCGGGCGCAAGGCCCCGATTGGTGGCGATCTTTGCCGGGTCCACCACCCCGGACACGGACAGGCCGTATTTAATCTCCGTGTCTTCCACGCTGTGCCCGCCGCACAGGACCGCCCCGGCCTCCTCGATCTTGGACAGACCGCCCTTGAGGATGGCCGCCAGGATGCCGGGATCCATGCTGCGCGCCGGAAAACAGCACACATTCATGGCCGTGTAGGGCTCGCCGCCCACGGCGTATACGTCGGACAGGGCGTTTGCCGCGGCGATCTGGCCGAAGCGATAGGGGTCATCCACCACCGGCGTCAGGAAATCCACGGTTTGCACGAGGGCATGGCCCGCCGGAAAGCGCACCACCACCGCGTCCTCGCCACCGCCGCGCGGTCCCGAGAGAATACGATCATCCTGGCCTGTCAAAAGGCCGGCGAGAATCCGCTCCAGGTCCCCTGGAGCCACCTTGGCGGCTCAACCAGCGGCGCGGACGCCCTGGGTGAGCCTGACCTTCTGCGGTGCCGTGGGAATGGGTGTGAAGTGTTGCATCTTGCAAAGGTAGCAGAGCCGCCTTGCCGCGCCAAGAGGAATATTTTCTGTCAGGGATAAGGTCTTTCTATGAAGCACCGATAAGGACATACGGAAAGGCACGCATGATGCATCATACCGGCAAGCATCGCACCCCAACACGGGAGGTCGCATGATCCGCCATTGCTGCGCCGCCTGCGGACGCCCCATCAATCGCACGGACCGTTTCTTTGAGCCCTCTGACGGCACCCTGTGCCAGGACTGTCTGGCCCGGCTGGTGCGCGGAAAAACTTTCCCCGCCGCTGGCGCGCGCCCCGCGCCGCCGCCCGCCTTCGCCCGGTTGCCGGAGCTTGCTCCGTTCAGCCGCAGCTAGCGGGAACCGCCGCCGCAAGTGTTTGGACTTCTGGGGGAATAATTCACCCCGGAGGGGCGCGGCTCATCGTGGTAGCAGGAGGCAAGGCGCTGGAGGCTATGGCCAGGACGGTCTCAAGCTGACGGTTACCACCGGCGTGTTAGACGAGGTGAAAGGCCAGTGCAGGTGGACGCACGTCGAGACCACGCCATGGGCTATCTGTGCGCTATTTGGGAGGCCTGGCATCGCTGAAGGCCACCCGAGACTGCTTCCGACGGGGTGACCAACGGGCTGTCCGGCTATGCGCGCGCACCCTCATGCGCGGCCCGTGCGGCGAAAGTCAGGCCTGGCTCAGCGTTGCGGGCACTTACGCCCAGCCATGGCGTCGCGCAGGTCGTGGATATTCTGCTGCAGCTTGGCCAGCTCTGCGTTCATGACCTCCTGGCTACGGCGCAGCTCGTTCATCTCGCGCTGGCTGATGGCAAACCCGCCGGCGGCGGCGCTGAGCTTGATGCCGACGACTGCGGTCTGAAAGGCCAGCTTTCCGCCGGGGCCGCCGCCATACTCGGCCAGGTGCTCGCCGGCGAATTCCCAGCCACCGGCGTCCTCCATGAATGTCTCGTTGAAGCGCGAAATGGCGTGGCCCAGCCGGGCCATGAGACCGGCGTCAGGCGTGGCCTTGCCACCCTTGGCGTGCATGGCGTCGTAGGTCATGGACGCCAGGTCGGCCACATCGGCCGCAGCCTTGTCGCCGCGCTCCACCCACTGGCGCGCCGCCTCCAGCTGCGACGGGCTGAGCTTGCGGGCGCGCTCACGCAGGCTGGCGGTCTTCTCCAGCTCGTCCAGCCCTTTCTTCATCACCTGCAGGTTCTTTTCGGTCTGCAGAAAGGCGGTAAGCCTGTCGTGCAGGGCGTCCGCAGCGGCGGATCCAGCCACCTCGCCGGCCGTCCTGAGCCCCTCGCCCACGGCCCCCCGCCGGTCCTCCTCGGTCTGCCGCAGCATGACATCGTTTTTGGCAATGTCGTCCGCCGCGTGGCGTGCGCCATTCTCCATGCGCGTCAGCTTTGCGCCCAGTTCGGCGCAGGTGGGCGCGCCGGTCCGCAGGGCCTTTAGCCGCGCCAGACCCTCCCTGTACTGAGCCATGCGCTGTGCGACGTCGTCGTGGCGCTGGCGGCAGTCGGCCATTTTCGCTTGGTCGCTGGAGGGCACGGAGGCGCAGTCGGCGTTGAGCGCCTTCCGGCTGGCCTCAATGGACGTGCGCTGCGTCTCCAGGTCGCGCTTCAGGGCCGCAGCCTCGTCGGTCGCGGCGGTGGTCAGGCTGGGAGCGGCCAGCAGCGTGGACAGGACCGCCAGCGCGAACGCCACGCCGTGGACAGGCTTAGGGAGCATTGTCCGAAACACTTTCCAGCTCCTGGTTAATGGTGAAGCCGGAGTAATTCTCCTTGTTCTGGGCGGTGCTGATCTCTTGCTTGAGCTTGGACAGCTCCACGGTTTCGGCGGGACTGAGCTGGCCTTTGGACTCCATGCGGGCGAGCTGCTGCTCCAAATCCCGTTTTTGCTCGCGCAGGGCGTCACGCTCCTTGATCTTCTTCTGCATCTCCGGTGTAAGCTTGCCCTGCGCCGCCATGCGGGCCAGACGCTGGTCCAGGGACTGCGCGGCGGGGTCCGGGCGCGGTGCGGCGGGTGGTGGGGGCTGCCTGGGGGTGTCGCCCATGAGCCTGCCTGGCGTGTCGAAGCCGGAACCGGCCCGGGCGCGCAGGGTTTCCAGATCCGTGTCTAGCGGCTGCTGGCCGGCGGGCAGGCCAGGCACCAGGCCGCTGAGGTCGTTTCCCGTGGCAGGCATGGCCTGCAGATCGCCGGTGATGGCCCGGACACGCTGGGCGCGTTCCGAGGCGGCGTCGCGTGCGGCCTTGGTCCGGCGGGCATCCTCGGTCTGCTGCTCGGCCGTCTGCGCGTCCTGCAGCATCTGCGCGCCCTGCATCTGTTTCTGGTGCGCCCGCTGTATGGCCTGCGGGTCGATCTTAAAGGCGTTGTCCAGTCCCTGCTTGAGGCCCTGGTAGACGCCGGCTTTGACGGGATCGACCTTGCGGGGAGCGGACTGGCGTTGGGCCGGCGCGCGCTGGTAGCCGTCGTCCGATTGGCGGGACGAGCCGCCCGATGCGCCGCCGCAGTTGGCGACGCAGACGGGGGTGCCGGGATCGGGCACGTTGCCGGTCGAGCCGCCGATGGTCTGCAGCTGGTCGAGGGCTCCGGCCATGGAAAACTGCGGGGCGAGCAGGCCCAAAAGGAGCACCAGGGCCGGGACGGGACGGAGGACGGCGCGGGTGTTCATGGCGGACCTATTGCGCCGGGGTCAGCTCGATGCTGGCCTTGCTGGTGGAGGCGACGGTGGCGGCGTCGCAGACCTTGTCACAGAAGATGCAGCAGTTGGACGGCGTGCCCAGCATGTCCACGCAGTGGTAATGCTCCGCATAGTTGGACCACTGGTACTCAAGGGTGATGATCCGCGCGTCGGCGTCATAGCGGCCAGTGACCGGGTGTGTTTGCGAGGGGATGGCGCAGCCCTCGGGCCCGGTGCCGCCGCCGCCAGCCGTGGAACCCTCGAGTCCCGTTTCCTTGATGGCCAGGGTGTAGATCAGGCCGCCGCCGTTGATGGTCATGTCGTCGCCGTCGATGGCCACGACGTGGGCGACGCCGTTGGGCGAGCGCCAAGCACCCTGCATCGCGTGCAATTTTTCCTTCTGCTCCCTGGCGATGCGTATTTCGAAGATCTTGTCCTTTGCGGCGCGGACCCTGGGATCGCCCGGAGCAGCGGCCATGAAGAGCTGCAGGCTGCGCGTGGCCTCGTCGAATTCGCCACGGCCGTACTGGATAATGCCGAGGTTGTAGTAGCCCTCCGCCCACCAGGGGGCAAGGCGCTGGGCCTCAGTCAGCTCGCGTTCCACGGCGACCATGTCCTGCCCCTTGCTGAGGAAGTACTGCCCCCGCACCAGGTGTTCGCGCGCGGCCTCGGGCATGGCTGGCGGCTGCGGCAGCGAGCCCGCGTATCGGACCACGTGCAGGCGCAGATCCTGGTCATCCGCCCCGCCAAGATCCTCCGCGCGCACAAGGGCGGCGGCGTAGAGCCGGAGCGCCTCGGCCGGCCGGCCCCGCTTCGCGGCGTCGTCGCCAGCGGCGCGGTCGCGCGCGAGGTCCTGGCGCAGGCGCTTCGTGATGACGGCGGCGACGGCCGGACTGCCCGCAGGCTTGTTCTGCGCGGCCTGGGCGGACTGTTGGGCTACGTGCCGGGCTTGTGCGTGCGCGGCCTTTCCGGTCAGCTGTGCGCCGCTCTTGTCGTTGCCACGGGCAATGTCCAGGGCGGTTGCCCCGGCGCGGTTGCGCACGCCTGGGTCCACGCCGCGCTCTAGAAAGAATTTAGCCATCTCCGGCTTGTCGTGCCGCGCGGCTATGTGCAGGCCCGTCTCGCCGTCGGCGTCGTGCGCCAGAGGATCCGCGCCAAGTGACACCAGTAATTTGGCTAGGGCGGGGTCGGCGCAGATCTGCAAGGCCGTCTCGCTGTTCTTGGCTGTGGCCTTCGGCGATGCGCCGTTCTTGAGCAGCAGTTCGGCGGTCTCGCGGTCGCCCATGCTGGCGGCGTACATGAGGGCCGTTTGCCCACGCTGATCGGCGGCGTCGGGCTTCGCGCCAGCCTGGATCAGGGTGCGCGCTGCGGTCGCATGCCCGTAATTCAGGGCCAGGATGAGCGGCGGGACACCCGGCAATGGTTTGTTGGGATCGGCCTTGGCGGTCAGCAGCCTAGCCAGCGCCTCGTCCTTGCCGGCGCAGGCGGCGGCCTGCAGGGGCGTCAGCTGCGGATGGCCTGGGCAGGCCTTCTGTTCCTCGAGCTCCATGTTCGCGGACTCGTCGAGGCCCTCGTACCCCGGCGTCAGGAGCTCGTTCATTGTGGCGATGTCGCCAGTGAGAGAGGCCTGGGTCAGGCGTTGCTGCGCCGGGGCGCAAGCGCAAAGCGCAAGGAACATCGACAGCGGAAGCAGAGTTCTAAACGGATCGCAGATGTTGTAACGCGCGTGCATACAAGGCCCTCCTCGTCACATCCAAACATTCGGCACCCGCCGCATCCATTCGCCGGGCCTGTCGCCAAGTGATTCCGTCGTGATGGATAAATTTACTTTATCTATACCATCACCGCAACAGCGACGCAATAGAAACGGTGTTTTGTTTGAAGCGCCGGGTATTTTTCAGGCGGGTGGCCGGCGCCTAAGCGTTACCGATGAACACGGCCGTGGGGAAGACGAGGACGCAGCCCAGCACCACCTGCCCTGCGGCGGGGACGATGGGCAGGTCCATAGTGCTTGGAGCGGATACTGGTGCTGGCGGCCAGCACCAGGGCCATCAAGGCCAGCGCAGTGGTGAGGGGAAATGTTGTAGTGACCCGCTTGCCCCATTTCGAACCAGTTTTTGGGAAGCAGGTCACCCGAGGGCGATGCTTTTCTTAAAACCACCGCGCGCAGGTTCTGCGAGGGTGTGGCCCTCGCAGGCCCGCGGAGGCATAGGAAGTCCAGAGGGCCTCTGGCCCTCTGGCAAAGAGGCTAGGGGGAAAAAGCCCCTTGCCGTGTCGCCTACAGGGCGCCCAGCTCCACGAACCGCAGGTACAGCTCGCGGCTGATCCAGGCGTCGGTGGCGGCGTAGACGATCTGCTTGGTGGACAGGGCTTCGCGCGCCCAGTTGGAACACTGCGCACCCTTGCTGATGCGCACGCCCATGAGGTTGGCGGAAAGGTTGCGCAGGCCGTGGGTCATCATGCCGAGGCATTTGGCAACTTCGCCCAGGTCCACGAAGCGACGCTCGGTGAACTCGAAGTGCTGCTTCAGGCCTTTCAGGTCGTCGCGCACGGAGACGCCGCTTTTGACGATGTGGCGCGAGGCGAGCAGTTCGGTGAGCATGGCCTTGTCTTGCAGCTTCGCCAGCTGGAAGATGTACACGTCCTTGTGTCCAGCCAGCTGGAGCAGCGCCGGGGGAGGAATCTGGCCCTTCTTGAAGATGGGCCGGGTCTCGGTGTCGAAGCCGAGCAGCTCTTCCGCGTGCAGCACGTGCATGGCTTGGTGCAGCTGGCGGTCGCATTCCACCAGGATGATCTTGCCCACAAAGGCGGTGAGGGGCAGCAGGCCGATTTCTTCGGAGGTGAAGGGGCGGCGGTGCTCTTCCGGCATTTCCGCGCCCTCGCGCACCGGGGCCAGAGGCTTCAGGGGGGCGGGGTCAGTTTTACTCATTTTCACGGATGGTGTTGAAGCTTATGTCGGACCATTTTTCCTGGGTGTCCTCCAGCCGCCATTGGCTGGGGGCCAGATAGGCCAGATTGTCCTCGGCGTCTTTAGCCAGGGAGTTGTGCATGGCCCGTTCGAAGTCGGCGAGCTTGCGCTTGTCGTCGCAGGCGATGAAGCGCGCGCAAGTGTACTGCACAGGCTCGTAGAGCGCGTCCACGCTGTATTCGTCCTTGAGCCGGGCCATGATGACGTCGAACTGGAGCACGCCCACAGCGCCAAGGATATAGTCGTTGCCCATGAGCGGGCGGAACACCTGCACCGCGCCTTCCTCGGCCAGCTGGGCCAGGCCCTTCTGCAGCTGCTTGGCCTTGAGCGGGCTTTTCAGGATCACCCGGCGGAAGTGTTCGGGCGCAAAGTTCGGGATGCCGGTGAACTTGAGCGGCTCCTTCTCGGTGAAGGTGTCGCCAATCTTGATGGTGCCATGGTTGTGCAGGCCGATGATGTCGCCGGGCCAGGCCTCATCCACGTTGCTGCGGTCCTGGGCCATGAAGATTGTCGCGTTGGCGATGGTTACATCTTTGCCGATGCGGTGGTGCTTAAGCTTCATGCCGCGGGTGAAGCGGCCGGAGCAGATGCGCAAAAAGGCGATGCGGTCGCGGTGGGCCGGGTCCATGTTCGCCTGGATCTTGAACACCACGCCAGAGAACTCCGGCTCCGTGGGCGCGACCTCGCGCGTTTCCGGCGCACTGGTGATGGCCACGCGCGGGCGCGGAGCCGGGGCCAGCTCCACGAAGGCGTTCAGAAGTTCCTGCACGCCGAAGTTGTTCACGGCGCTGCCGAAGAACACCGGGGTCTGCTTGCCCGCCAGGTAGCGCTCGCGGTCGAAGGGATAGCCCGCGCCTTCCACCAGCTCCATGTCGTGGCGCAGGTCGGCCGCCTGGCTGCCCAGCAGTTCGTCGAGCCTGGGGTCGTCCAGGCCCTTGATAATGATGCCTTCCTGGATTTTGCCGCCGTGCGTGGCGGAGAACAGGTGCAGCTCATTCTTCAAAATGTTCCAGGTGCCCTTGAAGCCCTTGCCCATGCCCACGGGCCAGGTCATGGCCGCGCACTCAATGCCCAGGCTCTCCTCGATGTCGGAAAGCAGCTCCAGCGGTTCGCGGCCCTCGCGGTCCATCTTGTTGATGAAGGTGATGATGGGCGTGTCGCGCAGGCGGCACACGTCCATGAGCTTTCTGGTCTGGGTCTCGACGCCCTTGGCCGAGTCGATGACCATGACCGCGGAATCGACCGCCGTAAGCACGCGGTAGGTGTCTTCGGAAAAGTCCTGGTGGCCGGGGGTATCCAGCAGGTTGACGGCGTAGCCCTGGTATTCGAACTGCATCACCGAGCTGGTGACGGAGATGCCGCGCTCGCGTTCCATGGCCATCCAGTCGCTGGTGGCGTAGCGCGCGGCCTTTCTGGCCTTGACGGTGCCCGCCATCTGGATGGCGCCGCCGTAAAGCAGCAGTTTTTCCGTGAGCGTGGTCTTGCCCGCGTCCGGGTGGCTGATGATGCCGAAGGTGCGGCGGCGGCCCGCTTCACGGGTCAAATCTTTGATAAATTGGGGATCAGTCACGGGTGCTCCAAAAAGGGGACGGCTGGCGGAAATGCACCAGCCGCGCGGAAAATCGGCGTACCTTCCCTTAAGTAGGGCCAAAGGTCAAGTGTCGGACCGGGCGCGCCAGGCAGAGCGCCTCCGGTGGCCGGGGGGGATGGTGCCCGGAGTCAGGCCTGGGGCACGGAGGGGGACGGTATCATCTTGGCGCCTGCGCTACGCATGGCCCAAAGCGCGAAGGCCTTTTTCCACGCGACGTTGGTCGCAACGGCATCGGCGATGACCTGGACGCCATGGCCGCGGTGGCGCGCATCAAGGACGGTGGCGCGGACACAGCCCTCCGCGAACACCCCCAGGACATAAAGCTCACCGATTCGCTCCGCGCGTAGAAACTGCTCGAGTTCCAGATTTGAGAACGCGCTTGAACGGGCTTTGATGAGCACCGTTGCCCTGCCAGAGTTTTGGATACGCGGGTCGGGATCGGCTCCTGGGGGCCCGGCGATCAGCGCCTATTCCGTGGCCTCGGTGTCCTCTTCTCCGCCGTCCACCATGCCGTCGGTCTCCGGGCCGAGTTCGGGGTCGGCCTCGCTGACGTCGACCTTGGCCGGACGGGTGAAGGGCGCGGGGTTCTCCATGCAGCGCGCGAAGACCAGGAAGCCCGTGTGGGCGACCATGCGGTCCTCGGGCCGCAGGCGGTCGGGCACGGTCTTGTAGCGGCGCACCAGGATTTCGAGGGCTTCGAGCTCGGTGAAGGGCCCTTGCTCCAGGCCGCGCAGCAGATCGCTTACCTGGTTGCAGGTGGGCAGCAGGAAGCCGCACATGGCGCCGGGGCGCACGGCCTTGGGGATATGGTGCAGGCAGTCCTGGGGTACGCGCACGTCGAGGAACAGGGCGTCGGCGTCGGTCTGCTCGAAGCCGGTCTCCTCAATGTCGGCCAAGTGCTGGGTGACGCGGTGCGACAGGCCCACGCGGGCGAGATTCTTTTGCGCGAGCTTGTAGAACTCCTCGCGGCGCTCATAGGTGTAGACCATGCCCGTGTCGCCAACGTAGGTGGCCAGGGCCAGGGTGAGCCCGGCGGAGCCGGTGCCGGTCTCGATGACGCGACTGCCCGGGGTGACGCCCAGCTTGAGCAGCAGGTAGCCGATCTCCTTGGGATACATGATCTGGGTCTGGCGCTTGACGCCTTTGATGAGTTCGTACACCGTGGGCTTGAGGATGCGGTAGGGATGGCCCAGATGGGAGCGCACGATGCCGCCGAAGCCGGCCTCGGCGATTTCGGACATGAGGATGCGGCCGTCGTGGGTGTGGATCTCCTTGGCGGGATCCATGGCGTGCATGTAGCGCTTGCCTTTGGGGCTGATGACCAGCACAAGCTGTCCGGCTTCGATCATGATTCCTCCGAGTGGATGCGGTCGTCGCACACGCCTGGCAATGCCGGTGGCGATGCGTTGACCAGGGCCTACAGGGCGCACAGCCCGGCGTCAAGCCAGGCGTGAAAGGGGAGCGGAAGTATGGAGCAAGGCGCGTTGCATTACGTGTTTGGCCCGGTGCTGTCCGGGCGGTTGGGCCGGTCCCTGGGGCTGGACCTTCTCGGCGAACGCATCTGCTCCATGAACTGCGTGTACTGCGAATCCGGACAGCTGGAGCACCTGACCTTGGACCGCGCATCGTACGTGTCCACCCAGGTGCTGCTCGCCGAGCTGCGGGCCTGGGAAGCCGACCGCGCCCGACGCGGCGATCCCCTGCCGGATGTGGTGACCCTGGGCGGCAGGGGCGAGCCGACCCTGAACAGCGATATGCCGGAGATCATCCGTGGCGCGCGGACAATCCTCCCGGGCGTGCCCGTGGCGGTGCTCACCAATGCGAGCCTCATGACCGATCCGGCTGTGCGCGCGGAGTTGGCCCAGGCGGATATGGTGCTGCCGAATATGGATTCCCTGGTGCCGGAGGAGTTCGCCCGCGTGAACCGGGGGCACCCATCCCTTGACCCCACGTCCGTGGCGGAGGGCATCCTGGCCTTTCGTCGCGCGAGCCGCGCCAAAATCTTTCTGGAAGTGCTGCTGGTGGCGGGCGTCAACGACTCGACGCGGAACCTGGAGCTTCTGGCTAATTATTGTGCCCGGTTGCGCCCGGACCGGGTGGATGTGGTGACGCTTTCCCGGCCCGGCGCCGAGATTTGGGCCCGGCCTGTGGACAAGGACGTGCTGGCGCTCTGGCGTGCGCGCCTGGGGCCGTTGGCCGCGTCAACGTCCGGCGCGGGGCCTGAAGCGGGTGCGGACAACCCGGCCGGGCTTGCAGGACGTGGGGAAAAGAGGCAAGAACAGTCCGGGGGCATGACCCGGGACGAGGTACGCGCGAGCATCCTGGCTTCTCTTTCGCGCAGGCCGCAGACGGCCGCGCAGCTTGCAAGCGCGCTTTTTGCATCCGCAGACGACGTGGAGCTCGCCCTGTCCGAACTTCTGACGCAGGGCCTGGCGGAAAAAGTCCGCCAAGACGGTGGACAGACAGACGGACAGGCCGTCCGTGCCGGGACGGATGGCGCCGTCTTCTACCAAGCACGCGGGTGAACCCGCTGCGCCGCGGGCCGCTCCCCATGCCGGACCTGCTGCCGCATTGTGCGCGCAGGCCAAATTTCTTCAATTTTCCTAGGATCGAGGTTCTTTCATGACCGATGCAAACGACGACCGGCCTTTGGGCCAGGCTGATTCCCCACAGGCTACGCAGGCCAACTCCCAGACAGACACTCAGACCGGCTCCGAGCAGGGCCAGGAAGCCAAACCGGCCAAGCGCTCGCGCGGTCGGCGCGGCGGCCGTGGCCGCAGGCGCAAGGACAAGCCGGACGCCCAGTCGAACGCCCCTGTAGACGGGCAGCCGGCCGGACAGTCGGCCGGACAGTCGGCTGGGCTGGCGGGTGGAGCCGAGGCGCAGGCCATCGATTTGGCCTATGGCGTCGGGTCGGACGCCGCGCACGCCGAATCTCCCGAGCACGCCGCGTCCCAGGGCGACGCGGAGCCGGCATCCGGCACAGAAGCCCAGGAGCCAAAATCCAAGGGCCGTTCCCGCAGCCGGGGCAAGCGCTCCGGCAAGTCCAAGGGTCAGGCTGGGCAGACTGTCCAGGCCGACGCGGAAACGGATGTTGTTTCCGAATACTGCGAGGACGAGGGCGAGGAGGCCGCGGCCCCAGGCAAGGCCGACTGCAAGAAGAAGCGCAAGAAGATGTTCATCGGCGTGCTGCCCGGCGAGCTGGTGGAGGTCGTGCTCACTGAGGACGGCGCGGTCCAGGAGTACTACGTGGAGATGATGCACCAGGCTAAAACCAAGGGCAACATCTACAAGGGCTACATCCACAACATCGATTCCGCGCTGCAGGCCGCGTTCATCAACTACGGCGCGGAGCGCAACGGGTTTTTGCAGATCGATGAGGTGCACCCCGAATACTATCAGGGCTCCTACCCGCTCAAAAAGGGCGCGCGCTTCCCGCTCATGCAGAAGGTGCTGCGCTCCGGCCAGGAGGTCCTGGTCCAGGTGGTGAAGGAGCCCACGGGCAAGAAGGGCGCTTTCGTCAGCAGCTATCTGTCTCTGCCCGGACGTTATTTCGTGTACACCCTGGGCCGCGACCAGCAGGGCGTCTCCCGCAAGATCGAGGACGAGAAGGAGCGCGAGCGCCTGAAGGGCGTCATCGACCAGATTTCTCCGCCCGAAGGCGTGGGGCTCATCGTGCGCACCGCGGGCATCGGCCGCGCCAAGACCGAGCTCCTGCGCGACTACAAGTACCTGCACCGCCTCTGGGGCGACATCAGGAAGAAGGTCCAGACAGAGAAGGCCCCAGCCCTTGTGTACAAGGAGATGGAGCTTTCCGTGCGCGCCGCGCGCGACTACCTGACCCCCGACGTCTCCGAGGTCTGGGTGGACGACCCGGACACCGCCGAGCAGATCCGCGAATACGTGGCCCTGGCCTTCCCCAAGAGCCCGAACATGGTCAAGGTGCACACCGAGCACGAGCGCACCCTGTGGGAGCGCTTCGGCCTCACCAAGCAGGTGGAGCAGATCTACTCCCGCGAGGTCACCCTGCCTTCCGGCGGACGCCTGGTGTTCGACCACACCGAGGCGCTCACCAGCGTGGACATTAATTCCGGCAAGATCGGCGGCGAGCAAAGCTTCGCCAAGATGGCGCTCAAGACCAACACCGAAGCCGCTCAGGAGATCGCCCGCCAGCTCAGGCTGCGCGACATTGGCGGTCAGATCATCATCGACTACATTGAGATGAAGGATGGCAAGCACCTGCGCGAGGTCGAAAAGACCATGCGCCAAGCCCTCAAGAGCGACCGCGCGCGCACCGACGTGTCCGGCATCTCGCCCTTTGGCCTCATGGAGCTGGTGCGCCAGCGCCTGGGCTCCTCGGCCATCAGCGTGTCCACGGAGCCTTGCCCCTGCTGCGGCGGCACCGGCATTCGCCGCAACCTGGAGTGGCAGGCTTTGCAGGCCATGAAGACCATCCACCGCCTGCTGCGCCGGCCCCATTGCCAAAGCGTCCTGCAGGTTCCCGTGGGCCAGGAACTGGCCATCTACATGCTGAACAACAAGCGCGAGCTGCTCACTGAAATGGGCGCGCGCGTGGACTGCCGCGTGGAGATTGTCGTCGATCCCAAGCTGCCATAAGCGCGCGGCGGCTTGCGGGCAACCGGGGAGAGTGTGGACGCCGTCGTCACCCTGCTTTTCTTCCTGGCCCTTTGGGGCGCCGCCAGGGTGCTCAGGATCCTGGCGCGTCGTTCCCCGGAGGCTCGCGCCGTCTCTGAGGCCCTGTGCCGTGGCGAACGTCCGGCACAGGGGCGGGAGCCTCCGCAAGACCAACAATCCACAACAACAAAGCCAACGCCATGAGCACGCCCCCGGCCGAGAACGCCATTCTGCTGCACGCCTGCTGCGGCCCCTGCAGCATTATGCCCATCCAGCGCCTGTGCGACCTGGGTTTTGCGCCCACGCTCTACTTTTACAACCCGAACATCCATCCCCTGTCCGAGTATCTGCGCCGCCGCGAGGGGCTGCTCGCCGTGGCTGAAAAGCTGGCAATACCCGTCATCCTGGCCGACCAGGACGACAAGGCTGCCGCCTTTCCCGGTCCCTGGCTGGAGCGTATCGCCGCCCTGGGCGAGGCCATGGCCGACATGGCCTCGCGCTGTCCCCTGTGCTACGACATCCGCCTGGAGCGGGCCGCCAGACTGGCGCAGACCCTTGGCTTCACGCGCTACAGCAGCACGCTGCTCTACAGCAAGTATCAGAACCACCAGGCGATCCTCGACGCCGGAGCGCGGCATGCGGGGCCGGGGCTGGAGTTTGTGGGCGAGGACTTCCGCTCTGGCTGGCAGGAGGGCATCCGCCTGTCGAAGGAGTGGGGCGTTTACCGGCAGCAGTATTGCGGCTGCGTGCTGAGCGAGTTCGACCGTTACCGGAGCAAGATAGGGATGTGAGAAGACTTTTTTGGGGGAAATGGAAAAAGGGGATTCATGCGCCGGTGGATTCTCTCGCGCCGCCCGCACCGCAACGGGGGGCGCCAGCCGTTAGATGAGCGGTCCCCCGCGCGCCTAACGCGCGGATGAACATTGCTGCCGCCCGCCCGCCAGAGGCGCTCCAGGGGTTTAACGGCCCGGATCCAGGGGCAGGATGATGAAGAAGTTGTTGCCGAGGGGCGCGGCCTCGTAACCTACCTGACCACCGTGCAAGGCCACCACTTGGCGCACGAAGGCCAAGCCCTGGCCGGTCCCGTGCTCCCGCCCGGTGGTGCTGGCGCGGAAGCCGGGACGGAAAAGTTCCTCGCGTTCCTTCTCGGGAATAACGGGCCCGGTTGTGAAGACGTTAAGCTTCACGCCATTCTGGCCGGGACCGAAGACATCGGGCAGCACGCTCCAGCCGTAGGCCATGAATTTCTTCGCCAGGCCGTCGGACCCGGTGACGGCGCGCGTGTATTTGACGGCGTTGGAGAAGAGATTGGCGTAGACCTGGGCGATGAGCCCCAAGTCGGCCATGAGCAACACAGGTTTGTTCGGGATGCCGCCCATGGACAGGTCGATCGCCACGCCCCGGTCGGAAAGGCGCGGACGGAAACGCTCCACCTGCGGCTCGACCACTTGGTGGCGCAGGTTCACTAGGCGTTTTTCAAGAACGTAGCGGCCTTCCTCGAAGTGCCTGCGGCGCAACAGGGTTTCCAGAAACAGGCTGGTTTGCTCGTAGTGGCGGTTAATCTCCTCGTATTGCGTGCGCATGCGGGCCTGCAGCGCATCCAGCTCTTGCAGGAACGGGCGCGGGGTGTCGGCCGGGGCCTCCAGGATAAGGCCCTCCAGCGCGGAGATGGCGCCGCGCAGCCGGTTGAAAAAGAGTTTGAAGGTCATATTGGGCACGATGACGTTGTGGCCGATGTCCGCAACGAGATTCTGGATGAAGCTCAGGTGCTCGCGGTTTTTCGTGCGGGCCATGCGGTTGTGCATCTGGTAGCCGATGCGCCCGGCGTATTTCTCGAAGAAATGTTTCCGGGTGTCGGACAGATCCGCGCCACCGACGACCTCGATCCAGCCGAGGATGCCCTTCTCCAGCGGAAAGCCCAGCAGTTCCGCGGTGTCCTGGCGGGCCCGGATGGGTGCGTAGAAGTGGCGGCCGCGCACGGTCGGCTCGGCCGGAGGCTCGCTGTCCGGGAGGTGCTTGGGAAGGGTCAGGCTGCGCGCCAGCCGCCAGGATTCGGGCGCGGTGCGCAGATACACCCGCACCTCTTGCTGGAAGAATATCATGGGCAGCAGCACGCAGATGTTGAGCAGATCGCGGCGCGAGTCATATTCCGCAGCGAGGTCGAAAAAGATGTTGAGCAGGCGCTGCTCGTCCAGACCAAACCCGTAGCCTTCGGCTTCCTCATTCTTCAGGTGCACCTGCCGCTCCAGACTGCGCATACGCTGGATGTCGTTCTCCAGGCAGTGGGCCGGATCTGGCGGTATGGGCGCGTGTTGTTCGGAGGTTTGTCCGGCGGCCTGCTCAATGGCCTGCCCGAGTGTCTGTTCAGTGGTCTGGCCGTCGCGGTCCAGGGCGGGTCCTTGAGCGAGCGGGTCGGGATGGGGGTCAGGCATTGCGGTCTCCATGAGGAATTTCGTGGTCAGGGCCCGCGTGGACGTCGGGCGCGCCGAGTACGTGGCGTTCAATGTCGAGCTCTGGGTGCGCCTCGCCGCGCGGAGCCAACCGCCAGGTCCAGGTCTCGCCTGGCAGGGCTGGGTCCACGCCGAAGAGCAGGTTGTCATCGTAGTGTGTTTGTCCGCCCGCTAGGCCTTGCTCCTGAAAGTCCGTCACCAGGCAGGCCGGACAAGGCAGGATCTTCAGGGCAGCCAAATGTGCGCGCACCAGGGAGGCCGCGTAGGCCTTGAGGTGCTGCGGGTCCGGGGCGGGAGTGCGTTCGCCCAGCGTCGCCAGGGCCGCGAGGGGCAGCTGCGAGAGTACGTTCGCGGAATAGGCGAAGTCCACGTCCTTTAGCCCGAGGCGGAGATCGGGCATGGGAGCCGGGGCGCGCGCGGCCAGGAACTCCGATGGCGGCGGGGCGTGCAGCACGCCTGTGAGGTCGGTGCGCATCAACTCCACATTGCCCAGAGCCTTGGCCAAGTGGACGGTACGGGGCAGAAAGGCCATGTCCGCCAGCACCACTCGCCGGAATAGGCTCGAAAGCCGTTCCAGCGGAATGTCGTTCAAAATGCCGGCCCCATAGACCAGCGCTGTGCGTCGGGTTTCACGGAACGTGGATTCGGCCGCGGCCAAGCACAGCGCCCGGGCGCGCGCCAGATGTCCGGCCCAGGCCGGCCGTTGTCGCCGTTGCCTGGCCCATATTCCCACCAGCTCGGTCAGGTGTCCGTAAGCGTTCGACTCGCCGCCAAGGCGAGCGCGGGTGTAGTGCAGAGCTTCAACCAACATGTCCCGGCAGCTCCCTCGGCTTCTCAGATTCGCACGGCGATAAATTTTTCCGGCAGGGCTTGGCACACGGGACAACGGCCGGGATCCGCGCCTGGATGGATGTGCCCGCAGATGGCGCAGACGTGATACTCGGCCGCCTCGGTGGGCGGGGCCTCGTGCACGGCCAGATGGCTTGCCTGGGCCCGGGCCATCTGCACCAGCAGGGCCCCTGCGGCGCGGTCGCCCTCGGCCTGGGCCAGCACGGTCCATGGCAGGGTCTCCACGGCCATCTCGCGCGATTCCTGGAGCGCCTCGGCCAGGTTCTCCGTCGTGACGCCGATGCGCCCGCGCAGGAGCAGCAAGGCCTTCTTCGCCTGCACTTCTTGTCCCTGGGCCAAGGCCAGAAACAGGGTCTGAACGGGATTGTCCTCTTGGGCGGCCTTCTGGGCGCGGACGCGGTTTTTGGCGGCGGCGACGGATTGGCGGACGAAGGCGTCGGCCAAGGGTTCGGTTTCAGAATGCATTGTCATGGTTCCTGCCTGTGGAGTTGAAGGACGGTGTTCTGGCCAAGGGCTTGCCGCACGGCTTCGAGCATTTCGGCGCGGGTGAAGGGCTTGCGCAAAACGACACCGGCGCCGAGCCGTCTTGCCGTCTCCAGATAGATGTCCGGGCCGACGCGACCGCCGCCCGATATCACCAGGGCCTTGGCCTTTGGGGCCAGATTTCGCAGCTTGAGCAGCACCTCGAATCCGTCCACCTCAGGCATAACCACGTCGGTGATGACCAGGTCCGGGTTCAGCAGACCGAGTTGATCCAGGGCCTGTTTGCCGCCATCGGCCGGCACGGCGCGGTAGCCGTCCTGCTCAAGCATCCGGCATACCAATTCGCGCACGTCGCCGTCGTCGTCAACCACAAGAATGCATTGGCTCATGACTCCCCTCCTGTTTGCGAAGCAAGCGCCTGGCGTACGGCCAGGGCCAGCTCGCTCGTGGAAAAGGGCTTGGGCAGGAGCCGGACAACGCCAAGGGGTTTCAGGCGATCCAGGGGGATGGTCCTGCTGAAGCCGGTGATGATGATGATGGGCAGATCGGGGCGCACAGGGCGCAGGCCTTCGATAAGCTGCACGCCGCTCAACTGGGGCATGTTCATGTCGGTGATGACGAGGTCAAAGGCGTGGGGCTCGTCCAGCAGCAGTCGCAGCGCCGCTTCCGACGAGCTTTGGGTGTCCACGCGGTAGCCTAGCGGAGTCAGGGCCAGCTGACCCAGCTCCAACAGATCGGGTTCGTCGTCCACAAGGAGGATGCGCTCCTGCCCGCGCAGGTCGCCGGACGGGGCGTTGCACGGGGCTTCCTCGACGTTGGCCTGGGTGGGCAGAAGGATCTGGAAACGCGTGCTCTGGCCCGGCTCGCTCTCCGCCCACACGGTCCCACCCAGGCTGGTTACGATGCCATGCACGACGGCCAGGCCGAGGCCGGTGCCTTCGCCCGGCGCCTTGGTGGTGAAGAAGGGATCAAAGATGCGGACGAGCAGCTCCGGTCCAATGCCCGGCCCCTGGTCCTCCACCAGCAGTGAGAGGTACTCGCCCGGCGGTAGGCGGTGACGCGCGGCCAGTTCTGGCGGAAGCGGGCCGACGCTGGTGCGCACAAGAAGCCGGCCGCCGGTGCCCTGCATGGCCTGGGCGGCATTGGTGCACAGATTCATAACGATCTGGTGGATCTGCGAGGGGTCGGCCAGAATGGTGGCCTCGGCGTTCAGCTCGCTTTGGATGTCGATGTTCTTGGCCAGGGAAGCCTCCAGCAGTTTGAGGGCCTCGGCCACCACGCTGTCGGCGCGCAGGTGCCTGAGCTTGTGCTCGCTGCGGCGGCTGAAGGAAAGAATTTGGCGCACCAGCTCGCGGGCACGCAAGCTGGCCCCCAGCACGCGCTCCAGGCAAGCGCGTCCTCGCGACTCCTTGGTGGTGTCATCCAGGGCGAGCTCGGTGAAGCCCATGATGGACGCCAGCAGATTGTTGAAGTCATGCGCGATCCCACCTGCCAGCGTGCCCAGGGCCTCCATTTTTTGGGCTTGCCAGAGCTGGTGCTCCAAGAGCCGCTTCTCGGTGACGTCGCGGCACACGGCCACATGGCTCACCAGCCTGTCTGCCCGGCTGCGGATGGCGGACACGGTGAACTCCACCTCCACGGGCGCGCAGCCGGACTTAGTGAACACGCAGGTGCCGCGCCAGGCCCTTTCCTGGCCCTCGCCCAAAACGGCGAAGCTGTGGTGGTCGAGCACGGAAATGTCGAGATCGAACACGGACAGGTCCCTGGGGGGCACGCTGCCACGCCTCAGTCCCGTCATGCGTTCGAAGGCCGGGTTGGCATACAGGATCAGTCCGGACTCGTCGGCAATGAGCACCCCCTCGGCAACTTGCTCAATGGCCCGGTGCAGGCGGCGCAGCTTCGCCTCGGCTTGTTTTTGCTCAGTGATGTCGATGCCATAGGAGATGGTCCCGGTGACGGCCTCGGCCTGCCTGAGCAGGCTGTTCTGCCAGGAGATGTGCCGCAGCTGGCCAGACTTGGTGCGCAGCACGCTTTCGTGCTGCCGGGGCAACGACGCGCGCCCGGCCATGAAGTCGCGGTAGCGCGCTGCGCTGGCCGTGGCCAGGTGTCCAGGCAGTACGAGGAGGAACCAGTCGCGCCCCAGCGCCTCGGCGCGGGTGAACCCGCTGATGGTCTCCGCAGCGGCATTGAACACGGTGATGCGGCCCTCTGTGTCCAGCCCGACGAGCATGGCGTTGGCACCCTCGATGAGGCTTTCGGCGTAGTCCTTGGCCTGGCGGATGGCCTCGGCATCACGGCGGGAGGCCAGCACCCGCCACAGGCCGACCAGAAAGAGCTGGAGCTGCCGGGTGTCGTTGGCATCGTAGGGCGTGCTTTTGTTGGCCATGCCGAAGACCGCCACGGCCTGGTCGTTCTCCACCAGGGGCACGGCCATGAAGCGCTCAAGTTTGGCGTGGCCCGGGGGAAGTTCCTTGAAACCGGGGGCAGCGGCGTAGTCGTTGATCACCAAGGGGGTTTTTGTGCGCAGACATTCGGCCCAAAGTCCAGCCTGCGCAATGGGATAGACGCGGGCCACAGGCACGACGTTATGCTGAAAGCCGCCGCGTGACCAGTGCACCCGGGAGAGGTCGATGTCCTCGCCCTCCACAAAGAAAAGAAAGCCCATGCCGCTGCCGGTGAGGCGCACGCCCTCTTCCAGGGCGAAGTTGATCAGGCTGTCCGTGTCATCGCCACCCATGTGGGTGAGGGTGAGCAGGGTCTCCATGCGGTCCTGGGTTAAGCGCAGCTCAGCCAGGGCGCTGTCCCGTGAGCCCAACGCGGTGAGGAGCTTGCGGTTCATGTGCAAGAGCGACACATAGCGCCACAAGAGCAGCGATGCGGTTAGGGCGAGGAACAGGCCGGCCACAATCCAGAGGGTGGTCGGAGGCAAAAACGGCGGGTCCGGCTCCTTGTGCCAGGCCTGGTACAGGGAGCGGAACGCCGGGGTGTCCCGGTAGCTGCCCAAGGCCGCGTCCAGTCGTGCCAGCACGTCCATGCGGCCGCGGTTGACGGCGATGGCCTCGCTCACTTCGAACAGGGGTTGGTGGCTGCGGCTGAGTTGGTCTGAGATCCCGGCGGCGCTGGCGGCCTGCTCCACCAAAGGGCTTTGGAAAACAAGGGCGTCGGTACCGCCGGAAATGAGATCGAACAGGGCCTGGGACAGGGATTGGGACTGGTTGATGATGATCGCCTGATCTTTGCTCAGTCGGTCCAGGGGAATGCTGGCGGCGAGCAACGAAACCCGCAGCCCCCTCAGAGCGGCCAAGCTTTCAAGGTGGGGGCCTGAGGTGCGGGTGAAGATGTGCACGGGGTGGGTTTCGATGGGCCGGGTGAAGGCAAAACGCTGGCTGCGCTCCGGGCTGACGCCCATGCCGGGCAGCACCTGCGCGGTGCCCTGTTCCAGCAGGCGGCCGGCGTCATCAGGCGTGGTCGTGGTGATGATGCGCAGATGGTAGCCCGCGCGGGCGGCCACTTGGCGCAGGACCTCCACGGCGAAGCCGGAAGGCGTGCCGTCCGGGGTGGTGGTGTAGAAGGGGGGCAGGCTGGCCGGGACCACGGCCACGAGCTCCTGGCCTTCGGGAGCGGCGGCCATGGCCTGCCGTGGACCCCAGGGGGCTTGCGGGAAAAAGAGGATTGCGGCGAACAGGACCGCGGCGAGAAGCCCTGTTGGGCGCGGGCCCGTCCGGCGGCGGCGTGGGCCTTGGACGCGGAGGCAGAGCCGGTTCTGCGGTCGGCTGAGACTGTGGTCTCGGCGCTGGACCAGGGGATGACGCATGGACGGCCGCCTTGTCTTGTAAGCCTATCCCAGGGCCCGCTTCACATAATCCTCCAGCACAGCGCGATCCACTGGCTTGGGCATGAACCATGTGGCCCCGATGCCCAGAAGATTGGAAATTTCCGATACGCCAATGAACGCGGACATGATCACCACGGGCAGGTCCTTGAAGCGCTCATCCGCCCGCAGTGTGCGGATCAGCGTCGTTCCGTCCATGCCGGGCATCATGATGTCGGTGATGAGCAGTTTGAAATGGTTCTCGGCGGTCAGGGCCTCCCACGCATGGCGCCCGTTTGGGCTCACCAGGGCGCAGTGTCCCATCCGCTCCACGATGGCGGAGACGAAACGCTGGGAGATGGGGTCGTCTTCAGCGATGAGGACTTTGCTCATTGGCTTTCCTCCCATTGGCGGGTCGGCATGGCCCAAGGCCTCTTGGACCCGCGCAACGTTCAGTGAGTATCAAATTTCGTTCCAAACGCCGCAGCGCGGCCCAGCGCCACAAAAACAGTGGCATGATCCCTTCCGTAAGTTGCCGCGTGGGGGACTTATTCCGGACTTTCCGGAGTATTCTCCTGCACACGCCGTCCCCGCACCAAGCCATGCTTGTTGAGCAGTTCATAAAGCCGGGCTGACTTGAGTCCGGATAATTCCGAGGCCTGGGCGGCATCGCCCGCGGTAAAGGCCATCAAGGCGGAAAAGTAGTCTTTTTCCGTTTTTTCCAGAACATCCACGCGGTGTTCCCGCCAAGGCCGCAGGTCGATCACCGTGGAAGCCAGGAGGGGGTGCGCGGCAAAGGCCCGGGAAGCCACCTGGCCGCGCATGAGCCGCACACGCAATTCCAGAGGCAGGTGCTGGGGCAACAGCACTTTCTCACCATGCGCGGCCACAAGGCTCATGTCCACGGTTTGCAGAAGTTCGCGCACATTGCCGGGCCAATTGTGCGAGAGCAGGAGGTCCAGGTACTCTGGGCTGGCCGAGGGGCTTGCGTCGCGGGTGTGCGAGGCATGCCGCGCGAGCCGCCATTCCAGCAAGGCCTGGATGTCGCCATCGCGTTCACGCAAGGGTGGCAGCTCCAGGCAGAAGGCTCCCAACCGGTACAGCAGGTCGTGGCGGAATTCGCCGCGCTTGGCCATGGTCGTGAGATCGCGGTTGGTGGCGGCCACCAGCCGGAAGTCACTTTTGTGCATCTGCCCGCCGCCAACGGGCCGGTAGCAGCGTTCCTGCAGCACGCGCAGGAATTTCGCCTGAATGCCGAGGGGGAGCTCGCCCACCTCGTCCAAAAACAACGTGCCGCCGTCGGCCTGCTCGATGAGGCCGGTCTGCCGGCGGTCGGCACCGGTGAAGGAACCGCGTTCGTGGCCGAAGAGAACGCTTTCCGCAAGATTTCCAGGGAGCGTCGTGCAATCGACGACCACGAACGGCCCCTGGGCGTGACCACCGCTGGCGTGGATGGCCCGAGCGAAAATTTCCTTGCCGGTCCCTGTTTCGCCGGTGATGAACACGTCCACGCCGCTGGCTGCGGCCATGCCCGCCTGGGCTAGGCAGGCTGCAAGCCGTTGGCTTTTCCCAATAATTCCGGATCGTTCTACCAACGATGGGGTATGGCGCCGACGTTTTTCCGAGCGGAAGGAGAGGGCGCGCAACATGGGCAAGGTCATGCGGTCCACGGAGGCGGGCTTTTCGATGTAGTCCCAGGCGCCGCAGCGCAAGGCCAGTTCCGCTCCATCCGGGTCGCCCTGGCCGGTGACGATGATCACCTCCGGCGGGTCCTGGGCCGAGCGCAAGCCCTCCAGCGCCTCAATGCCTGAGCCGTCGGGCAGCCGCACGTCGAGGTAGACCACGTCCACTTCCCGCTCCACCAGGGCACGCCGGGCTTGGGCGAGAGTTCCTGCTCCGATGGCCGTATGGCCGTTGCGCTCGATAGAAGTGCAAAGGAGTTCGCGGAAGAGATCGTCGTCATCCACCACAAGAACGGTCGGCATGGGCAACCTCCGCAGGGGCTATTCTGGCAAAAACAGAATGATTCCGGTTTAAGCATACAGCAGAGACAGAATATTGACCAGCCTTCAGTGAAGAATTCTCCACACTTTTTCCCAATATGTTGAAATATTATGGCTTGACTTGTTTGGTACGGATATTGTTTAAATCGTGTCGTGCGCCGGGCGGCAACGTTCCCGGCGGCCGCGTCGGTTGGACCGACGTGTCTGCCGGGCAGGTGGGGGGCCTGCCCGGCTCTTTTTTGTCTTCCGCCCGTCTTGGAATTTTTCACAAACCACGGAGCAAAACCTCTGTGGCCAGCACCATGCGTGGAGTGGAAAACTCCGCCAACACGTGCGCACGGCAGGCCATCCCCAGGCCAACGTCTCCACATCCCAGCCGCTCCAGCATCTCCGCCAATCCCTCCGCCAAAGCCATGGCGTCGCCGGGACGCACCACTACGCCCGTGCCGCCCAGCACCAGCGTCGCGTCGCCCACGTCCGTGGCCACGCAAGGCACGCCGCAGGCCATGGCCTCGCCAAGGACATTGGGAAAGCCCTCGCCGTAGGTCGAACTCAGGCAGACGAAATCGAGCGCGTTGTACACGGCGGGCATGTTCGGGCGCTCCCCCGCCCACACCAGCCGCGTGTCAAGGCCCAGGGCCCTGGCCTGGTCCCGCAAGAATGCGGCGTAGTCCGCCGGACCGCCGCCCACGCACACGAAACGCGCCTCGGGCCGTTGCCTCGCAAGGCGGGCCGCCGCCGCCAGAAATATTGCGTGCCCCTTCATGGGGTCCAGTCGGGCCACCAGCCCGATGAGCCTGTCTTCATCGCCCGCGCCCCACGCCCTGCGCAGCTCCGCGCCGAGGGCCCGCTCCGGGCGGAAGCGCTCCGCGTCGATGCCATTTGGCACCACCTGCGCGCGCGCAGCGGGAAAGCCGCGCTCCAGGCAATGGCGCAACCCGACCTGGGAATTGGCGATGACGAGGGCGGCGCGGCGGGACAGCCGGGCCTCCAGCCAGTGCAGCAGCCGTCCGGCTAGGCCCAGGCCCGCGACGTTGGAGGCGCGCACGCCCAGGACCAGCCGCGTGGCCGGGAAAAACGGTGCAAGAAGCGCCCCCAGCACACAGCAACTGGGCAGAAAGGCGTAGTGGACGGCCGGGGCTTCGCGCCGCAGCAGCCTGGCCAATCCTAGGGCCACAAGGGGATTGTCCAGGCGCGAGGCCTTGCCCAACTCCACGAGCCGTGCTCGGCCCAGGGACTCGGCCAGCGGCCCGCCCCGGCCCAAGGTCACGGCCAGGACATCGTGCCCGCGCGCGGCCAGCCCGGAGGCCAGGGCCGCGAACTGGCGCTCGGCTCCGCCCAGGGCCAAGCTGGGGATGCTCAGCAGAAGGCGCATGGGCCGGGACTCCGGTCGGCTGCGGATTGAATCGTCCGCTCGAACACAAATTCGTTGCAGCCGGACTTGCCGCCCACAGTGCGCAGGGTGCGCAGCTCGAAGCCCCGCGCGCGGCAGAAATTGAATACTTGTTCTGGCGTGCTCGTCTCAAAGGGCCAGCCGCCCACCCAGTCCCAGACGTCGTGCCAGAAATCCATGCCGCGCGGCAGGCCGGAGGTCTTGTGCCGGGCCAGCGGGTTGCGGCCGCGCACGAGGTCGGCCAGGGCCAGGGCCGCGCCCACGCCCAAGGCATATGCCGGGGCGATGAGGAGCCGCCCGGCGTGCGGCCAGCGGCAGGCCGCGCGCTTCATGGTCCGGTGCAGCGGCGTGAAGAACGGCTGGTGGTTGTACAACGCGATGGCCAGCCGTCCGCCTGGGGCCACCAGCCGGGCCACGTTGTCCAGAGCCGTCCACTGGTCGCCGGTGTGGTGCAGCACGCCCCAGGAATAGACCACGTCGAAGCTGCCCAACTTGGCCAGGGATGTGTGGTCCAGCACGGAACCGTGCAGCACCGTCCAGTCCGGGTCGTCCGGGAGGAAGGTTTGGCGCAGGCCAGCTGTGCAGGCCACGGAGTCCGGGTCAAAGTCACAGGAGACCACAACAGCCCCCAACAGCAGCGCGGCCAGGGAGAACAGCCCGGAGCCGGAGCCCATGTCCAGCAGGCGCAGGCCGCTGAGGTTGTCTTGGCCCAGCAGTCCACGCAGGGACTCCTCGGCCTGGCGCAGACGCTCCGGGTTCAACCGGGCCAGGAAGGCGCGCCAGTTGGCCCCGAAGGCGAAGCGCTCCCCGCGGCGCAGCTCCTCATCCCAGGATGTTGTCATGGCGCGGTCTCCTGGCCCAGCCAGGCCTGAAACATGAGCACGTCCCACAGGCAATGGCACCAGTTGTCCTCGCCCGCCAGGTATTCGCGCCACATGTGTTCCACAAAGGCGGCGTCAAGAATCCCCTGGCGGCGAATGGTCGCTGGGGAGAGCAGATCCTCGGCCCAGGCTTTGAGTTCGGCTCTGAGCCAGGCGGCGATGGGGACGCCGAAGCCCATCTTGGGCCGGTCCACGAGGGCCTGGGGCACATGGCGGCCCAGCACCTGGCGCAACAGCCATTTGCTTTGGCCGCCGGGGCCCACCTTGAGGTGCAGGGGCACGTGTGCGGCGAATTCCACCACCCGGTGGTCCAGAAGCGGCGTGCGCGCTTCCAGGGCCACGGCCATGCTGGCGCGGTCCACTTTGGTCAGGATGTCATCCGGCAGATAGCCCAGGATGTCCGCCAGGCTCATCCAGGCCCGGCGCGCATCCGTGGTGTCGCCCAGGGGGCGGAGCAGGGCGGCGGCGGACTCCGGCTCCCGCGCGCCCGGCACCAGGATGCGCGGGTCCTTCAGATGCGAGACGAAGTGCCGGTACAGGGCCTCGAAACCGCTGACGCGCATGACGTCGAGCCGCCAGCGCAGCTTATGTCCGTGCGGAAGCAGGCCCCAGAAGGCGGTGGGCAAGAGGCGCAGGGCCGCATGCGCCGTGCGGCGCAGGGGGCCGGGCACGACGGAAAGGAGCCGGTGTGCGCGCAGGGTCCAGGGGTAGCGCTCATAGCCGGAGAACAGCTCGTCGCCCCCGTCGCCGGAAAGGGCCACGGTGACATGCCCCCGCGTGAGACGGCAGAGGATGGCCGTGGGGATCTGCGAAGAATCGGCAAAGGGCTCGTCCCACAAGCGCGGCATGTCCGGCACGATGTCCAGCAAATCGTGCGCGCTGACGGTGAGCTCCGTGTGGGCGCAGCCCAGGTGCCGGGCCACGGCGCGCGCGTGGGGGGCCTCGTCGTAGGCCGCCTCGGCGAAGCCGATGGAGAAGGTGCGCACCGGCCGGGCGCTTTGCTTCTGCATCAGCGCGGCGACCAGGCTCGAGTCCACACCGCCGGACAGGAACGCGCCCACGGGCACGTCGGCCAGCATGCGCAGGGCCACGGCGTCCCGCAGCAGGCGCTCCAGGGCGTCCGTGACCTCCTGCGCGTCAGCGGTGAAGGGCTCGGCGAAGCCTTGCCGCCAGACCGTTTCGGCGTCCCAGTACCGCGTGCGCGTTTCGCCGCTGGGCGCGAACGTCACGATCTCGCCGGGCAGGATCTTCTGCACCTGGGCGTAGATGCTGTGCGGGGCCGGAATGTAGTTGTGCCGGAAATAGAGCGCCAGGGCGTCGCGGTCCAGACCCGCGTTGAAGCCGGGATGCCGCCGCAGGGCCTTGAGCTCCGAGCCGAAGAGCACGCCGCCCCGTCCGTCCAGGCCAAGGCGGCCCAGGTACAGGGGTTTGACGCCGAGCCGGTCGCGCGCAAGCGACAGACGGCGTTCCTGGCGGTCCCACAGGGCCAGGGCGAACATGCCGATGGCGCGCCCGAGCGCGCCCGCGAGTCCCCACTGCTCGATGGCCGCGAGCAGAACCTCCGTGTCCGAGCCACCCCGGAACGGGTGCCCCAGGGGCGAGAGCTCCTCGCGCAGGCGGGCGTGGTTGAAGATTTCGCCGTTGTAGGAAAGCACGTAACGGCCCGAGGCCGACTGCATGGGCTGGTGCCCCAAGGGCGAGAGCTCCAGGATGGCCAGCCGGCGGTGCCCCAGGCCAACGCACGCATCCGGGTCGGTCCACAGGCCATGGCCGTCCGGACCGCGATGGGCCAAAGACGCGTTCATGGCGGCCAGAGGGGCCAGCGCTCCAGCGTCGCCTGGCGCGTAAATTCCACAAATGCCGCACATGCCCGCGTTGTTCTCCCGGTGGATTTTCGTTTACTCGTCCTGCAGCGTAGGCCGAGGCGAACCTTCCCACAGGCGCGGCGCGATCTCAAGACCGAAGCGCGCCAGCGGCGGCGCCCCGCCGTTCATAAGCCGTCTTCGCAGGGCTTGCGCGCCACGCAGTACACCAGTGGCGACGCGAGGTTGCTTGGCCACTCGGCCTTGAAGAGCCGCTCCAGCTGCCACACGGCCAGGGAGGGCGCACCCAGGGCCAGGGTCAGGGCGCGATGGGCCAGGGGGGTGCGTGCCCAGCGGGAGCAATTGATCACGCCCAGGTTCAAGGTGCCCAGGTGTCCCCAGGCCTCTGGCATTAGGCCACAGGCCCGGTGCGCCCTGGCCAGGGCGGCGGGCGTAAGCGGGACGTGCAGGTCGTAAATGCGCTTGTCCATCAGCCGCTGCAACAGGCCCGTGAGCCCGCGCATGTTCGGAACCAGTGTGAGCACCAGCCCGCCTGGCCGAGTCAGCCAGGCCAGCCGTTCCAGCACACCGCTGGTGGGCGTGAAGTGTTCCACCAGGCCTTGGCTGAAAACCACATCCGCTCGGCCCCGCAGCTTTGCCGGCGAGGCGAAAAGGTCGGCCCGCAGGATCTCGCCCGGTACCCTGGCCTTGCGCAGCACCGCTTGGGCCAGGCCGCAGCCCTGCTCGGAATAATCCACACCCATGACTTGGTAGCCGAAGCGCCGGGCGAACACCGGCAGCCACGCGGAGGCTCCGCAGCCCGCCTCCAGCAGTATTTGGCCCGGCCGCGCCGGGGGCAGATGCCGGGTGAAGAATCGGCCCAGCCGCAGATTGATGTGATTGCGCAGGGTTGCGTCGTCCAGGTCGACGGGCTCCGGAGCCTCACGCAGCCAGACGTCGCGCCAGTAGCCCGCGCCCGCCTTGTCCTGGGTCAGCCCAGGTCGAGGGCAGGGCTCTGGGCCGGGTGCGGTGTTGCGGGTCATGCCGCCGTCCTTTGCGCCCGGACGTGGAGCTGTCGTCGGATGGCCCAGAGCGAGATCCCGGCCGTGAGCGCGAACATGAGGGTCGAGGACAGGGCGATGCCTGCGATACCGACGGCGCGGCTGAAGATGTAGCTGGTAAGGGCGTTCAGCAGCACCAGCCCGGTCTGGAGCAACAGAAGAAAACGGAATTGTGACAGGGCCTGGAGCATCCGCTGCGTCACGATGCACAGAAGGTAGAAGGGCAGCTGCGTGAAATAGCAGGCCTGCACCACGGAGACGAGGCTGGCCGCCTGGGCGTCAAAGCGGCCGCGCTGGAACAGCAGGGCCACGAGCAGCGGCGAGGCCAGAGCTCCGGCCACGGCCAGGGGTGTACACACGAGCAGGAGCCGCTTGACGATGCGGCGGCTGGCGAGGGCCAGCTGACCGGCTGGGGCGTGGTGCACGATGCCCGTGAAGTAGGGCAGGAGCACTGTGGAAAGCGTCAGCCCCAGCAGGGTGGCGAAGCCGGAGGGCAGCTTCCAGGCGTAACTCAGGGCCGAGACCGAGCCTTCGCCCAGGGTGGAGGCGATGAGGTTGTCCACGAAGGCGGCCACGGCCAGGGTGCTTGCGCCCAGGGCCAGCATAAACCAGTCGCGCAGCAGGGCGCGCAGGAAGCCTCGCTGGCCCCGGGCGACCGGGCCGCCCGGGCGGTCTGGTCTGGTCTGGTGTGTCTGGCGGGTTTGATTGGGCGGCTCCGTAGGGCGGTGGAAGAGTCCGCCCCAAGCACGGCGCAGGAGCCAGGCCAAGATGCAAAATTCCAGCGCCGCGCCGGCGTCCACGCCCGCCACCAGGGCCTGTATGCCCAGGGTGCTGTGCAAGAGTGCGATGACCAGGATGGTTGCCAGCGCGTTCAGGGTGGAGGCGAGGGCCGGCCCCCTGAAATTGCCGCGGTAATTGACGCTGGCGGCCAGGGTCTGGGACAGGCTGCCCAGAAGAAACAGGGGCAGGAGTGTGGTCTGCATGGCCTTGACCAGGGCCAGGCGCTCCGGCGTGAGGAGCGGGGCCAAAAGACGCAGGGCCTGGACCGGGAGCAGCGCCAGGACCAGGGCCGTCAGCGCCACGAGCGCGGCTTGGGCCAGGAGTGCGCGGCCGAGCAGGCGGCCGCCCGCTTGGCCCGCGCCATTTTTTTCCGAAGCCCCGCCCAGGGCCGGGATGAGCGCCGACGCGAAGGAGGCTCCGAACATGTTTACGAGCAGCGAGGGGATGAGGAAGGCCAGCACGTAGGCGTCGAGCAGCCCGCCCACGCCGAAGAACGCGGCCACGAGCATCTCTTTGCCCAGGGCCACGGCCCGGCCGAATCCGCTGAAAAAGAATACGACCAGGGTGTCGCGCGCCAGACGCGAAGCGAACTCCGCGCGCAGCCGGTCGCGCGCCGAAAGAAAGATTGCTCGCATGCCCATGCTCCGTGGTACGGGAATTCCGGCCGGACTTCAACGACGGCCGGTCTGCCGGAAACGCCCTGGCGAAGCCCCTTGCCAGCCGCCACGACGGGGCGTAAGCCCAGCCCATGCATGCACATCTGTTCGTCCCCTGTCTGGTGGAGGATTGCCAACCCGAGGCCGCCGAGGCCGTGGTGGCGGTCCTGGAACACCTGAACGTCGAGGTCCGCCATCCCGCAGGCCAGACCTGCTGCGGCCAGTTGGCTTATAAGACCGGCGACCTCAAGAACGCCCGCAGGCTCGCCGCCCGGTACCTGGACGTCTTCGCCGCGCCCGGACCCGTGGTCTGCCCGTCCGGGTCCTGCGCGAAGATGGTCCGCACCTACCCGGCGCTCTTCGCCCCTGGGACCAGCGAACACTCCCGCGCCCTGGATCTGGCCATGCGGACCTTCGAGTTCTGTGAATTTGTGGCCGGTCTGCCCGGCGCGGACAGCCTGGGCGCGGAGCTCGCCACGCGCGCCTGTTACCACGGCTCGTGCCAGTTGCAAGACCAGACGGACGATGGCGCCGAGGCCCCGCGCAAGCTCTTGCGCGGCGTGCGCGGCCTGACCCTGGTGGAGGCCGAGCGCCCGGACCGCTGCTGCGGTTTTGGCGGCATCTTCAGCCTGCAGTTCACCGCCGTGTCCGAGGCCCTCGTGGAGGACAAGTGCCGCGAGATCCTGGCCCTTGAGCCGGACATCCTGGTCAGCGCCGAGCCCAGCTGCCTCATGAACATCAGCGGGCATCTGGCGCGCCTGGGCCGCCCCCTGCCCGCCCTGCATGTGGCCCAGGTGCTGGCGGCCGGGCTCAAGAAGGAGACGCCGCCGTGGAAGTAACCACCCGCCACTTCCGCCAGTCGAGTGCGCGTGCCTGCCGCGACGTGAACCTGCGCGCCGTGCTGGACCACACCACCCGGTATTTTCAGAGCAAGCGGCAGGCCTCCCTTGAGACCTTCGAAGGCCGCGACGCGCATTTCGCCCGCGCCCGCGCCGCTCGTCTGAACGCCCTCTCGCGCCTGCCGGAGTTGCTGGAGCAGTTGGAGGCGAACGCCATTGCCGCTGGAACGATAGTCCACTGGGCGGCCGACGCCGCTGAGGCCCGCGCCATCATCGTGGGCATCGCCAAGGCCGCGAGCGCGCGCGTCATCGTGAAGGGCAAGAGCATGGTCACCGAGGAGGTCGCCCTGAACCCCGCCCTGGAGGAAACCGGGGCCGAGGTGTGGGAAACGGACCTCGGCGAGTTCATTGTGCAGTTGGCCGGGGAGCCGCCCTCGCACATCATTGCGCCCGCGGTGCATAAGTCCCGCCAGGACGTGGTGGAACTCTTCGCCGAGAAGTTGAACCTGCACGGCGAGAGCATTCCGGAGCTGACGCTTCTGGCCCGGCGCGCCCTGCGCGAGAAGTTTCTGAGCGCGGACATGGGGGTCACCGGCGCGAACATGGCCGTGGCTGAGACCGGCAGCGTCATCCTGGTGGAGAACGAGGGCAACATCCGCATGTCCACCACCTGCCCGCGTGTGCATGTGGCCCTTATGAGTCTGGAGAAGGTCGTGGCCACCATGGAGGACGCCGCGGACCTGCTGCGCGTGCTGCCCCGCAGCGCCACTGGCCAGAGGATGTCCTCCTATGTGTCCGTGCTCACCGGCCCGCGCGGGGAGGGGGAAACCGACGGCGCGCGAGAGATGCATCTTGTGATCCTGGACAACGGCCGCTCCGAGGTCCTGGCCGATCCCGTCCTGCGCGAGGCCCTGGCCTGCTTCCGCTGCGGCGCCTGCCTGAACGTCTGCCCGGTGTACCAGACCATTGGCGGCCACGCCTACGGCTGGATATACTCCGGTCCCATCGGCACGCTGCTGTCCTCGCTTCTTCTGCCCCGGAGCGAGACGCGCGACCTGCCCTTCGGCTGCACCTTGTGCGGGGCGTGCAAGCGCACCTGTCCCTTGTCCATCGACCACCCGAAGCTCATGTTGGCCCTGCGCGAGCGCACGGCCGGGGGAGGTGGCAACCCCATCGGCGCGGCGCACGCCCTCCTCGCCCGGCACCCCCTGGCCTACCGCATGGCCGTGGGCGCGGCCCGCGCGGTTGATCCCCGGCTGGATCTCCTGGCGCGGCTGCCCGGGTTGCCCGGACTGTCCAGGTTTGTGGACTCGCGCCGCCCACCGGAACTCAAAACACCATTCACCGCCCGGCGCCGCAAGAAGACCCAAAAGGAGCGTTCCTGATGTCCGGCGCCGCAACAGAATCCCGCGCCGCCATTCTGGCGACCCTGCGCAAGGGCGTGGCCGCAGCGCCCTTTGCCGTACCCGCGCCGCCAGCCCGACCCGCGTCTGTTTCCGTGACGGATTCCGTGTCCGGAGACGCCTGGGAGCGCTTGGCCGCCGTGCTGGCCCCCCTGGAGGTGCGTCTGCGCATGGCTGGCACCCGCGCCGAGGCCGCCAAGCATGTGGCGGACATCGCCCGCGAGCGCCACGCCTCCACATATACCCGCTGGGACACGGCCCTGGATGGGCTCGGCCTGGACGAGGCCTTGTCCAGCCTGACGCGGCTGGCCCCGGGTTGCTGCCAGGAGCTGGCCCAGGCCGACCTGGGGCTGGCGCTGGCCCACGGCGCACTCATTGAGTCCGGCAGCATGGTCCTGGTGGCCGCGCCGGGACAGCACCGCGCGGCCTCACTCCTGCCGCCCGCCAGTGTTATCCTGGTGCCCAGGCGCGCACTGCTGCCCGACGTATCGTACCTGCCGGCGCTTCTGGTCCGGCACAGCGTGAACGGCAAGCTGCCCGCCTGCCTGAACCTCATCACCGGGCCCTCCAGCACGGCGGACATTGAGCTGGTGCTCGTGCGCGGGGTGCATGGGCCGGGCGTCCTTGACCTCGTTGGGCTGGATTGGGACGACTAGCCGCGCAGGAGCCTCCGCCTGGCCACCCCAGGCAGAGAAAACGCCCCTGTCCGCGATTGTGGACAGGGGCGTTTCGCGTTGAAGAGGGCGCGTTCGCGCGCGTTTCAGGCCTTGCCCGGCGCCCCGTTCGGGAAGATGTGGCGTTCGCGGGCCACGAGTTCGGCCAGGCTGATGGCATTGTACACGTTCTCCAGGGCGACGCGGGCCTCGTCCCACACGCTCTCGAACACGCAGCAACCCTTGAGCGGGCAGGGCTGCTTGCTGCCTTCGCGACAGTCCACCGGAGTCATGGGGCCGTTGTAGAAGCTCACCACCTGGCCCACGCTGATCTCACTTGCCGACCGGGCCAGGAAGAAGCCTCCGGCCTTGCCGCGCCGGGAGTCCACAAAGCCCGCCTGACGCAGCTCCAGCAGGATGCCGTCCAGAAAACGTTTAGGAATGGCCTGGGACTGGGCGATCTCCCCGGAGGGCAGCACCGGATCGCCGGGATTGGCCCCGGCGTGGCGGGCCAGTTCAAAGAGGGCGCGCAGGGCGTACTGGCAGCGTTGCGTCAGTTGCATATGTCTCCTAGCCGCGCGCGGGCGCGGGGGCCGTTCGTTCCAACACGCAGATGGCCATGTCCGCGCGGGTGTTGTAGTCCGCGCCGACAGCCTCGCCTGTGGCCGTGTCGATGGCGATGCGTTGCAGCACGGTGATGCCGAGGTTCCGGCACAGGTGCTCGAAGTCTTTGATGCTGAAGAAGCGGATGGACGGCGAGGACCACCAGGGGAAGGGCATGCCCTCAGTGACCGGCGAGGTGCCCAAGTCCGCGAGCTGGCGCACAGCCTCATGGTGGGCGAAGTTGGGGAAGCTCACGATGCCCGTCCTGCCTACGCGCAGCATCTCGCGCAGCACCACGTCCGGCCGGCGCATGGCCTGCAGGGTCTGGCTCAGGACCACCACGTCGAACTGGCCGTCGGCGAACACGCCCAGGCCTTTGTCCAGGTCGCGCTGCACCACCCGCAGGCCCTGGCCCACGCAATCCACGATGGCTTGCGGGTTGAGTTCCAGGCCGAGCAGCGCGCCGCCGCCGCGCTGCCTGAGGCATGAAAGGAGCTGGCCCGAGCCGCAGCCCAGGTCCAGCACGCTTGCGCCCGGCGCGATGAGTTCGGAGATGCGCGTCAGGTCGAGCCGGTTGTGGAAGAAGATGCTGCGCACGTTGTCGACTTGCGGGCAGGAGGCGCCTTGCGCGCAGCCTTCCCGGCCGCTGTCCAGAAAGCCCCGGATGAGCGGTCCGTAGACCGGCAGGTCGTTCTCCAGCAAAAACGCGTCGTGCCCGCAGTCGCTGTCCACCTCCAGCGCGCTCACGTCCTTGCCTGCGGCCATGAGGGCGTCGACCATGCGCAGGCTGTGGGTCGGGGGGAACAGCCAGTCCGTGCGAAAGCTGGCCACCAGCATCCGGCTTTTGACCCGCGCCAGGGCCGCCTCCAGGCCGCCATAGTCGCGCCCCAGGTTGAACTGGTCCATGGCGAGCGAAAGGGTCACATAGCTGTTGGCGTCGAAGCGCTCCACAAACCGTCCGCCCTGGTAGGCGAGGTAGGAGCCCACGCTGAACTCCTTCTCGTAGGCGTAGGCCACGTCGCGTGGGTGTTCGCGGTCCGTGTCAAACTTGCGCGACATGGTGCGGTCGGACAGGTACGTCACGTGCCCGATCATGCGGGCGATGGCCAGGCCGTCGCCGGGCTTGCGGTCCTGGTCGTAGTATTGCCCGTTGTTGTAGTTGGGGTCCTTGAAAATGGCGTTGCGGCCCACGATGTCGAAGGACAGGGCCTGGCTGGACAGACAGTGCGTGGTGGCGAGCAGCACGGCCGCGTCCACGCGTTCCGGGTGACGCACGGCCCAGGTGAGGGCCATCATGCCGCCCATGGACCCGCCGATGACCGCGCTGAGCCGCTCCACGCCCAGGTGGTCGAGCAGCCGCCTCTGCGTCTCCACCATGTCCGCGATGGTGATGCGCGGGAAGTCGCTGCCATAGGGTTTGCCCGTGCGCGGGTTGGTGCTTGCGGGTCCGGTGGTGCCCCTGCAGCCGCCCAGCACGTTGGCGCAGATGACGAAACAGCGGTCCGTGTCCACGGCCTTGCCCGGACCTACGAGGATGTCCCACCAGCCCGGAGCATCGTTCGCGTCGTGCCGCGCCACGTGGGAGTCGCCGGAAAGGGCGTGGCAGATGTACACCGCGTTGTCGCGCGCCGGAGAAAGCTGGCCGTAAGTCTCGTAGCAGACCGTGACCTTCGGCAGCTCCCCGCCCAGGCTCAAGGCCAGGGGGCCGGCAAGGGTCACGCGACGGGCATGCGGCAGTTCGCCCGCGCTTCTGGCGGCGTCGCTGCCGTCGAAAACAGGATCGTTCACGCCTGGCCCCCCGCGCAGCCGCACGCGGCGCAGTCCACGGCCTTGCGCAGGGCCTGGTCGAGGTCGGCCAGGATGTCGGCCAGATCCTCCAGGCCGACGCTCAGGCGAATGAACTCCGGGGTCACGCCCGCGGCCAGCTGCTCCTCGTCCGTCAACTGCTGGTGCGTGGTGGTGGCGGGCTGGATCACGAGGGTCTTGGCGTCGCCGATGTTCGCCAGGTGTTTGGCCAGGCGCACGTTGTCGATGAAGACCCGCCCCGACTCCTTGCCACCCTTGATGCCAAAACCCATGATGGCCCCGGCCCCGCGCGGCAGGTATTTCTCCACATTGGCCTGGTCCGGGTGGCCGGGCAGGCCAGGGTAGTTCACCCAGGCCACGGCCGGATGGGCTGCCAGCCACTTGGCCACGGCGAGCGCGTTGTCGCAGTGCCTCGGCATGCGCAGGTGTAGGGTCTCCAGTCCCAGCAGGAACAGGAAGGCGGCGAAGGGGCTCATGCAGGCCCCGGTGTCGCGCAGCCAGTGCGTACGCATGTGGACGATGTACGCCAGGTTGCCCAAGGGCTTAAGCGCCTCCGTGAACACCAGGCCGTGGTAGGCCGGGTCGGGCGCGGCAAAGTCCGGCCAGCGTTGCGGTGCCTCCGCCCACTGGAAGGTGCCGCAGTCCACCACGGCCCCACCCACATGCACGCCGTGGCCGCCGATGAATTTTGTGGTGGAGTAGACCACGATGTCCGCGCCGTGTTCCATGGGCCGGAACAGCATGGGCGTGGTCACGGTGTTGTCCACGATGACCGGTACGCCGAGCGAGTGCGCGGCCTCGGCAATGGCGCGGAAATCGGGCACGTCGTTCTTGGGGTTGCCTACGCTCTCCAGGTACACGCAACGGGTGTTCCCGTCCGCAAGCGCGGCGATCTGCTCCGGCTTCGAGGCGTCGAAGAATCGCGCCTCCACGCCAAACTTCTTGAAGGTCTGGCTGAACAGGGTGGTGGTGCCACCGTAGAGGCTTTTCGAGGCCAGGAAGTTCTCTCCGGCATGGGCCAGGGTGAGCACTGCGGCGGTGATGGCCGCCTGGCCGCTGGCGAAGCAGAGCGCGCCCACGCTGCCGTCCAGAGCCGCGAGGCGCTTTTCCAGCACGTCATTGGTGGGATTCGTCAGGCGGGAGTAGATATTGCCGGGCTCCTTCAAAGCAAAAAGCTCGGCAGCGTGCTCCGTACTGGTGAAATTATAGGAGGCCGTGGCGTAAATGGGCACGGCGCAGGCGTGGGTAGCGGAATCGTCACTCTGTCCGGCGTGCAGGGCCAATGTCCCAAGCCCATAATTTTCCGGCTGGTTTGCCATCGTTGTCTCCTTTGTCTCTCCATTGCGAAACACTACCAACGTGATAGATTTATTCCCGCTCGCGACGGCTGTCAACGCGAAACTCTCTCCCTTCCCGTTTGCGTCCTCCACATTCTTTCCCCCCACGTTCGGAGGGGGCTTTTGGGGATCATTCCCCCACCGCGAGTCCTTCTCTTTCCCCGGGCCCTTCCCCAGTTTCAGCCCTCCCGGCCGCCTGGGCCCATGCGCTTCAAGATCTTTTGCAGACTCACGCGCTCGATGCCGCTGATGCGGGCAGCTTCGGAGATGTTGCCATGCGTGGTTTCGAGCACCTGCTCCACGTAGCGTCGGGTGAAGCTTTCCAGCACGTGGGCCTTGGCCTCCTTGTAGGGGGCGAGGGGCTCCGGCTGAGCGCAGCCGTTGCCCAGGCCCCCCTCGGCCTGGCGCAGGTGGTTCAGGTCGACCTGTTCGCCGGGACAGAACACGGCGAGCCGGCGCACGAAGTTCTGCAATTCGCGCACGTTGCCCCGCCAGGGCTTTTCCGTCAGGCAGGCGATGGATTCCGGGGCCAGAACCTTGGGCGGCAGGCGCATTTCATTGCAGGCCTGGGCCAGGAAGTGCGCGGCCAGGAGCGGGACGTCCTCCTTGCGCTCGCGCAGGGAGGGCGGGGTGATAGTGAGCACGTTCAGGCGGTAGAAAAGATCCTGGCGGAACTGGCCGCTGTTGATGCGCGCCTCAAGGTCCTGGTTCGTGCTGGCGAGGATGCGGACGTCAATCTTCACGGTGTCGCTGGAGCCCACGGGGCGGACCTCGCGTTCCTGAAGCACGCGCAGAAGCTTGGTCTGCACGGCCATGGGAATGTCGCCGATCTCGTCGAGTAGGATGCTGCCGCCGGAGGCGCAGACAAAGAGGCCGCGCCGCGATTTTTCCGCACCGGTGAAGGCGCCTTTGACGTGTCCGAAGAGTTCGCTCTCCAGCAGGTGCTCGGGGATGGCCGGACAGTTGACGGTGATGAAGGGCTGGCCAGCGCGCGGGCTCAGGCGGTGGATGCTCCCGGCCACCAGCTCCTTGCCGGTGCCGGATTCGCCCCGGATGAGCACCGTGTAGTCCGAAGCGGCCACGGCGGTCATGGATTCCTTGAGCCGGCGCATGGCCGGGCCCTCGCCCACGAGGGTGCGCGCGAGTTCCGAACGGCTGGCCAGCTCACGCAGGGAGCGGTTCTCGCCCAGCAGCCGGTCGCGCTCCAGGCCCTTGGCCACGGCGCGGAAGAGTTCGCCGCGCTCGATGGGCTTGGTGAGAAAGTCGTAGGCCCCGGCCTTGAGGGCGGCCACGGCGGATTCCACGCTGCCGTGGCCGGTGAGCATGATGACTGTGAGATTGGGATCAAGCTCCAGGGTCTGGCGCAGCAGCTCCTGGCCGTCCAGGCCGGGCATGCGCAGGTCGGTGAGCATGAGGTTGACAGGCTCTGCGGCGAGCCGCTCCAGGGCCTCGGCCCCGCTTTGGACGACCACAATTTCCACGTCCGGAAAGCCGGTGGCCACCAGACGCGCCAAACCCTGGGCGAAGTCCGGCTCGTCGTCCACCAGCAAAATGCGTTGCGTCATGATTGCGGAACTCCTTGCACGTTTTGGGTCGGGGAATCCGTCTGGACTGTCGGGCCAGGCAGATCTGTCGGGTCGGCCAGGGGCAGCAGCACCCGGAAGTTTGCGCCTCCGCTCGCCGCGTTCTCCACCTCGATGCTGCCGTCCAGGTCGCGCACGAGGCTATAGACCACGGCCAAGCCCAGGCCGGTGCCCTTGCCTACTTCCTTGGTGGTGAAGAAGGGATCGAACACGCGGTCCAGGTGCTCGGGCGCGATGCCCGGCCCATTGTCGCCGACGGTGAGCGCCGCGTGGTCCGCTTGCGTGGTGATGCGGACCAGCACATGCCCATCGGCCTTGCCCGCCACGGCGTCCAGTGCGTTCATGACAAGGTTGGTCAGAATGTGTTCCAAGGCGTCGGAACCGGCGCGTACCAAGGGCTGGCCGGGATCGGCCTCAAGGTCCAGGCGGATGGGGCTGCTCTTGCCGCGTGGGCGCAGCACCGCCGCCGTGGCCGTCGCCACGGCGGCGAGGTCGCTGGGACCGGTCTGGGCGGGCCGGGGCCGGGCGAAGTCGAGCAGGTCGCGCACCACGCGGCGGGCCTGGTCCGTATGACGGATGATGGTCTCCAGGTCGGCCTGGGCCTGCGGCCCTTCCTGTGAGGCTTGCAGCAGCTCGGCATAGCAGCGGATGACGCCCAGTGGGTTGTTGATTTCGTGAGCCAGTCCTGCGGCCAGCTGGCCCACGGCAACGATGCGTTCATTGCGCCGCATCTGGCCCTCCATCCGCCGCTCAGCCGTCACCTCGCGCAGGGAGGCCACGTGCCGCCTGCCCCCCCCGAACTCGGAGACGGGATACAGGCTGGCCTCGAACATGCGGCCGTCGGGCAGCTCAAAGCCGCCGCGTGTGCTGCCGACCGTGGCCGTCTTGAGTCGGGCAAGCAAGCCGTCGAACCGTGCGCCGCCTCCGCCCGCACCCAGGCCGGTGGCGAGATCGCGGGCCGTGGAGTTGGCCAGGAGCACCGAGCCTCCGGCATCCAGCAGCAAAAGCGGATCGGCGATGCCCTCGAAGATGGAGGAGAGCATGGCGTTCTGCCGCAAAAGACTGTCCAGGGCCTCCAAATTTTCCATGGCGATGCCGAGCTGCTGGCCGATGGCCCGAGCCAGGTCGGCCAGGCGGCCACTGCTCTCCTGGCGCTCGTCCCAATAGAGGATGAGCAGGCCCCGGCTGGTGCCGGAGGTCTGCACCGGGATGTACCAGGCCTGGGGGGTCAGGCGCGGCTCTCCGGCGGAGACGAGGTCATGCCAATCCTCGGGCAGGTCGAGGGGGGCGTCCGGATCCGGCCAGGCGGCAAAATCCGTGGCCGCCAGCACGCAGACATAGCCCGCCCGGCTGGCTCCGAAGCGTTGGGCCGTGAGGGACAGGGCTGCGGGCAGCATCTGCTGCTTGGTCTGGCTCTCGTTCAGGCTGTTCAAGAGGGCCACGAAAAGCGCCACATCCGCACGGCGCTCGTCGGCCAGACGGGTGACGGCGGCGGTGCGTGCGGCCACCTTGTCCTCAAGGGTGGCCGCGTATTCGGTGAGGTCGAGTCGGGCCTGACGCAGATGCTCGGCAAAGGTCTCGAACCCGTGCAGGATGCCTTCGATTTCGTCGTCGCGGTTCAGCGGCTCCTGCGCGTGCTGGGCCTCGTCCGGGAACAGGCGGTGCATCATGCCTGTGACGCGGCGCAGGCTCTGCACCACCAGACGGTGAAAAAATCCCTGGATGGTGAGGAAGAGCACCAGGATGCCCGTGGCGAACAGCATGGCGAAGGAGAGCGTGGCCTCGCGGATGCCGCCCAGATCACGCTGCACCTTGACGCGCACCAGATCGATGCCCGCCAGGTCGCCGACCTTGCGGCCAAAGCCGAGCGTTGCGCCATAGCGCTCAATGAGCGCGCGCGGAGCCTGGGCTGGATCGCCGTGGCAGTGCAGGCAGGAGGCCTCGAAGCGTTGGGGCCGGGTAGTGATGTAGTAGCGCTCGCCATCTAGTTCGGCGAACTCCTCCATGCGCTTCAGACCCGGGTCGGCCTCGAAGTGTTCAATGTAGCCCCGTTCGCGTTCGTTGGCCTCATAATCGGGGTTGCGCGCGCCCACCCCTACGCGCCGGTAGGTGAAGGCCTGACGCGCGAGCTTTTGGTCGCTCATGACCGCGCGGGTGATGTAGGAGGTGCTCATGGCTTCCAGCACGAAATTGTCATCCGGCAGCGCGCGGTACATGGCGGGGCGCAGGTTGGTCCGCACATAGCCCTGGATGGCCTGCACCTGTAAGAGGATGAGCGCGGCCTTCTCCCGCGCCTCGCCCTCCATGAGCCGCTCCAGGTGCAGGTTCAGCGCCAGGGCGAAGAAGCCGACCATGAGGGCCATGACAAGGCCCAGTCCGGCGAGGAATTTTGCTTGCAGGCTGTGCGGCATGATGCTGCGCATGACGGCGGCTCCCGTGTTTGGGCCTGTGTACGCGGCCCGCTCGGGGATGGCAACGCCCGGCTGCACCCCTGCGTCCTGTTGGTCCCGGACTGCCAACGCGGGGCTGCGGCACGGAGCGCGGACACCTCGGCGCAGGCCGAGTTGTCCAAGCTCAACCCAGATGTCCTTCGCCTCCTTCCGCGTTGGGGAGGAGGATTTCCCTGCATTATGGGCCGTTTTTTTCGTCGTAACGGGCACCCCGGCATCCCAAGGACGACTCGAAAAGTCTGGGCTTGACGCGGCTTCACCGCGCCCTCCCGCCTGATTTTTTGGGCATTGGTTTGAAACGGTTAAGAATAATTCTAGAGAAAATATCTAGCTATCTGGCATTGCTGAATATATTTGTCTTGCACTCTTTCACCGCAGTGGTACAAGCTTGAGGACGTGGAAAGGATGGGCCTTTCCATACATTGTCCGCACCTTAAGGAGATGAAGTTATGAAGAAAGCTCTTATCGCCATGTCTCTGGTTCTCGCTTTCGCTGGCGTTTCTTTTGCCGCTGACGCCGCTGCTCCGGCTGAGAAGCCCGCTGCTGAGGCTACCGCCGCCCCCGCCAAGAAGGCCCCCAAGAAGGCCATGAAGAAGGCCGTCAAGAAGGCCCCCAAGAAGGCCGCTGCTGAAGAGAAGAAGGCCGAGTAAGTCCACGTTCCTTGGGATGCCCGCGCCGCGTCGGTTTGACTTGGCGTGGGCTCCTTGTTTTGCCGCAAGGCCTTGCAGCGGGCTCCAGGAGATTTTCTGGAGCCCGTTTTTATGGGTAGAGGGCCGCGTCAGGCGGTGCGGACGGAGGAGCGCGGTATTCGGCTGGGGAAAAAGCGTCTTTCCCCGGTTGGCAAGCCCTGCTGCCCAGGGCCGCCGGAAAGGCCCGCCCTTCGGTTAAAGTCGTTGCCAGGGGTCCTTTGAAAGCGTAGGATCGCAGACCAAGACGCTTAAATCCTCCCTGTTTAACCCTCACGCAAAGGAAGGCCCGTGGCAAAGCCGAATTATCAGTACGAGAAGCGCGCCAAGGAACTGGCAAAAAAGAAGAAGAAGGAAGAGAAGTTGCGCCGCAAGCAGGAAAACGCACAGCGCGGCGTGAGCGACACGGACAGCCCGGAGGGCGTTGAGGGCATGGCCCCGGCGGCCGAAGGCGAAACGCCTCCGCAGGACTAAGGCGCGTCCACCTGCCTAGAACGTCAGCGACAGGCTGATGGAACCGAACATCTGCGGGCCTTTTGTCCGTCAAATTCCTCTGTCTTATACCCGTGGGTATAGGTCAGCATTGTTGCGTCCATAATCAGGGAGAGACCCACCGAAAGGGCCGCGACGGGGTTCTGGTTCGCCACGTCGGGGCTGGTTTCCAAGGCGTTGTCATCCCGAAAGCCATTGCGGACGACGCGCAGGCGCGCCTTCGGCGGGCCAGAACCGCCAAGAATGCGTGCGACCGGGCGCTGCGGGGTTTCTATGCGTGGGTCCGGATTACGTAATTCGTGCTCGGCGCGGGCGGTGGCTGTCCCTCTGGCATAAACTCTGCTACGATGTGGAAAGATTGGCATCCTTTTTTGCGGAGGCTCTCCATGCGTATTGGGCTGCGGATTATGTTCGTCGCGACGATTCTGTTGATGGCGTTGGCTCTGGCTGGTTGCGGGACGCCAAGCATCGACCGCGTGGACGTCACATGGGAAGCGGATCCGCCGCCGCGCTGGGGACTCTACCCTGGCTACCGGCAGGAAATTCCCTGCCCCAAGGGCGCGACATACCGCGCGGATGTGTATTTCAAAGGCAAATCCTTCACCGGCGCGACCATCGCCTCTGTGGGCAATCGCTTGGTTTTCAAGCCCACGGCGGGTTCGCGTGACATTGAGGCCCAGATCGTGGACGGTACCCACCTGAACATCTACGCCACGCTGCATGATGAAAACGGCAAAGCGCACCGCCAGCTCGCCTTGCGAATCGAACTGCTGGGCGACAACATCTCCTTCGAGTTTCCAAAATAACGCAACGGCCTTCGGTCGAGGCTCGCCGCCCTGGGAGGGCTTGGGGGCTCGTCGGCCAGGATGAGCCGGGGACCGGCTGTCTTGCTTTTCCCCCGCCGCCCGTCTAGAAAAATGCACGAGGGGGGGCTCCATGCGTTTCACCGGCATCAACCATCTGGCCATGGCCACGGGCGATATGGACGCCACCATCCGCTACTGGCGTGACCTTCTGGGGATGCGCCTGGTGGCTGGCCTGGGGCACCCCGGCTACCGGCACTATTTCTTCGAGCTCACCGCAAAGGATATGATCGCCTTTTTCGAGTGGCCGGACGTGGAGCCTGGGCCGGACAAGGATCACGGCGCGCCGGTGCGTGGCCCCTTTACCTTCGACCACATCTCCTTCGGCCTCGACTGCGAGGACGAGCTGTGGACCCTGCGCGACCGCTTGGAGGCCGCCGGGTTTTGGGTGTCCGAGGTGGTGGACCACGGCTTCATCCATTCACTCTATTCCTTTGACCCCAACAACATTCCGGTGGAGTTCAGCGTGCCCGTGCCGGGCGTGGACCTGCGCGCGCATCCGGTAATGGCCGACACCGCGCCCACCGCTTGCGCGGCCGAGGGTTCCGAGCCCATGCCCGGCGTTTGGCCCGCCGTGCCGCGCCCCACGCCTGTCGCCGAGCGCCGCGTCTATCCCGGCGAGGGCCAGCGTCTTGTGGGCAAGGAGCCCGAGGACGACGGCCACGGTCCCCGGCATGTGTGACGCCGTCCAGGCACTGCTGCCGTTTCCCCCTGGTTGCCGCGTGACCCGTTTGGTGGGCCGCGAAAAGCGCTTCACCGCCGTGACCGTGGACCCGGACACCGGGGCGGAGGTGCGCGCGCACACCAACAACACTGGGTCCATGCTCGGGCTGCTGCGGCCCGGGGCGGCTGCGCTGCTTTCGCCCGCCGCCAATCCGGACCGTGTTCTCAAGTGGACCCTGGAGGCGCTCGCCCTTCCTGGCGGGCATAGGGGACGCCATCCGGCCTGGGTAGGCGTGAACACCCTGACGCCCAACCGGCTTCTGGCCGCGGCCTGGCGCGCCGGATTGCTGCCGGAGACCCGCGCCTATGCCCAGATGACCCCGGAAGCGAAAACCGGCGCAAGCCGCCTGGACGCGCGTTTCGATGACGCGCAGGGGGGCGGCCTGCCGACTCTTTTCGTGGAGTGTAAGAATGTGACGCTCGTTGAGGACGATCAGGCCCAGTTCCCGGACGCCGCCAGCGAGCGCGGCCGCAAGCACCTGGACGAGCTGACGCGCCTGGTGCGCCAGGGCTGCCGCGCCGCGCTGTTTTTTCTTGTCCAAAGGCCGGACGGGCAGTGTTTCGCCCCGGCGGAAACCGTTGATCCGGACTACGCCGCCGGCCTGGCTACGGCCTTGCACGCAGGCGTGGAGGCCTGGGTCTGGCGCGCGCGCGTCACCCCGGCGGGCATCGCCCTGGCCGCTCGCCTGCCGCTCGCCCCGGCCTGGGCCGCCTGCGAACGTCCCCGGAGCGCCTGATGCTGCCTCTGCTCCTTGGCGCGTTCATCATCAGCTTCTCCTCCGTTTTCGTGAAGCTGGTCGGCCCCTATGGCGTCAGCGGCGATCTCGCGGCCTTCCACCGCGTGTTCATCGGCGGGATCGCACTGCTCCTGGCCTCCCTCCTCAGCCGCGAGCCGCGTTCCAGCATCGCGGCCATGCCCAAAAGCGGCTACGGCTGGTCCATGGTCTGCGCCGTGTTTTTCGCCGCGGACCTCCTGGCCTGGCACATGTCCATCCACTACATTGGGCCGGGGCTGGGCACGCTCTTCGGCAATTTCCAGGTCTTCATCCTGGCCTTTTGGGGCATTCTGTTCCTGAATGAGAAGCCCGGCCTGGGTTTCTTTCTGGGGCTGGTGCTGGCCCTGGCCGGGCTGCTCGCCATCGTGGCCCCGGAATGGACCACGGCGGGGCCACACTATCAGATCGGCGTCGTTTTTGGTCTGCTGACGGGCGTGTTCTACGGCGGGTTCATTCTGGCCCTGGGCCGCAGCATGGCTGTCTGCGGCGAAGGCAGCCAGCTTGCCGTCATGACCGTGAACTCGCTCATGACCGCCGCCCTGCTCCTGGTCGTGCTTTTGCTGCGCGGAGAAAGCCCGCTGCTGTCCCCGGGCATGCCGCTTTTGCTCATGGCGGGCTACGGCCTCAGCTCACAATTCGTGGGCTGGGTGCTCATCAGCCGGGGCCTGCGGGAGACGCGCATGTCCCTCGCCGGGCTTATTCTGTTGTTGGCGCCCGTGCTGGCTTACGTCTGGGATTTGAGCTTCTTCGCCAAGCCTGCAGGCGTCCTTGAACTCCTTGGCGTGGCCGCCACCCTGGCCGGCATCGCCTTGGGTCTGCGGCGGAAATAGGCTGGGAGCAAGGGCGCGCAGTTCCTTGATCCCGTTGGGGGATGGACAGGCAAGAGTGTTTTTTTCGCCGGGGTATTCTGGAGCACCAGACCGTTTTGCCGTACCCTCCTGTCCTAACGAAAGAACCGGTTCCGCGCGTCTGCGCGGAACCGGTTCTTTCGTTAGCCTGAAGAGACCAGAGGCGTCATGTTTCCCGGGGTGGGGGGCGCGGCTGGAGCCCCTGATTCTCCCGTTATTCCAGCACGGCGCCCTGGGCGGCGCTGGTCACGTGCTTTACGTAGCGCTTCAGGAAGGGCGACTTGATGGTTTTGCGCTTGGGCCGGAACTTGGCCTTGCGCTCGGCGAGGACGGCCTCGTCCACGAGCAGGTTCAGCTTGCGCCCGGGGATATCGATCTCGATGATGTCGCCTTCCTGCACAAGGCCGATGAGACCGCCGCTGGCGGCCTCGGGCGAGACGTGGCCGATGGCCGCCCCGCGGGAGCCGCCGGAGAACCGGCCGTCGGTGATGAGGGCCACGGATTCGCCGAGGCCCATGCCCATGATGGTGCTGGTGGGGGTGAGCATCTCGCGCATGCCGGGGCCGCCCTTGGGGCCCTCGTAGCGGATGACCACGGCGTCGCCGGGCTTGATTGCCCCGCCGAGGATGGCTTCGCAGGCCGCGGCCTCGGAGTCGAAGGGCCGTGCCTTGGCCATGCGCTGCATCATTTCCGGGGCCACGGCGCTTTGCTTCACCACGGCGCCCAGGGGAGCCAGGTTGCCATACAGCACGGCGATGCCGCCCTGGTTGGCGTAGGGCGCGTCGATGGGCCGCACCACCTCGTGGTCGCGCACGGCGGCCTTGAGTTCGGCCAGGTTTTCGCCGACGGTTTTGCCCGTGCAGGTAAGCGCGCCCGTCTCGATGAGCCCCGCCTTGTTCAGCTCGGACATAACGCCGGGGATGCCGCCCGCGGCGTGCAAATCCTGGATGTAGTGGGGGCCGGCGGGGGAAAGACGGCAGAGGTTGGGCGTGGTGCGGCTGACCTCGTCGAAGATGGCAAGGGTGAGATCAAGCCCGGCCTCCCGGAAGATGGCGGGCAGGTGCAGCACGGTGTTGGTGGAGCAGCCCAGCGCCATGTCGAGGCGCACGGCGTTCTTCACGCTTTTCTCGGTCACGATGTCGCGCGGGCGGATGCCGTGCTTCAGAAGCTCCATGATCTGCATGCCCGCGTGCTTGGCCAGGCGGATGCGCGCGGCCTGCACGGCCGGGATGGTGCCGTTGCCGGGCAGGGCCAGACCGATGGTTTCGGACAGGCAGTTCATGGAATTGGCCGTGAACATGCCCGCGCAGGAGCCGCAGCCGGGGCAGGCGCATTCTTCCAGCTCGTCCAACTCGGCCGCGTCCATTTTGCCCAGCTTGACCTTGCCCACGGCCTCGAACACGTCGATGAGGTCCACGCGCTTGCCGCGCAATTCCCCGGCCAGCATGGGGCCGCCGGACACAACGATGGTGGGGATGTTGAGCCGGAGCGCGGCCATGAGCATGCCCGGCACGACCTTGTCGCAGTTGGGCACGAGCACCAGGGCGTCGAAAGGGTGGCCGGAGGCCATGATCTCGATGGAGTCGGCAATGAGCTCGCGGCTGGGCAGGGAGAAATGCATGCCCTCGTGGTTCATGGCCAGGCCGTCGCATACGCCGATGGTCGGGAACTCCATGGGGGTTCCACCCGCCATGCGGACGCCGTCCTTCACCGCCTGGACGATCTTGTCCAGGTGGATGTGGCCGGGGATGATCTCGTTGGCGGAATTGGCGATGCCGATAAGCGGGCGGCGCATCTCCTCGCGCGTCAGACCTAGGGCGGCTAGAAGCGAGCGGTGCGGGGCCTTCTCCAGGCCACCGGTCATCTTGGAGCTGCGGGCGGTCATTTTTTTGCTGACGGGCATGGAGGGCCTCCTGTTTTGAGATCGGCGTGCTATTTCCTGGCGGCAATGAACGCAGCCAGGCCAGCCACGCAGGTGGTGGCGAAAACAAGGGAAAAGCTCTGCCACGCAGGCAGAAACTCGACTTTCAGGAACAGCGGCGGCACATCAAGGAGGCTGCGCAGCCACGTTTGCAAAAACTTGAGGCAGACCAGGGACAGGACGCTGCCCACGAAGCCTTGGACCACGCCATTGGCGAAGAGCGGGGCGCGGATAAACCAGGGCTTGGCCCCCACGAGTGAAAGGATCTCCATCTCGTCCCGGCGGGCCAGCATCATGAGCTTGAGCGTGTTGCCCACCACCAGCGCCACCACCAGGGCAAAGAAAATCAGGGCGGGCCAAGCCGCCTGCTGGATGAGGGCGATCCAGCCCGTGGCGAGGGAGAGCTGCGCGGCGTTGTAGGTCACTTTCTCCACCCCGGGCAGGTTGTGCAGGCGCGCGTACATGCGGCCCATCCAAGGCTCCGGGGCTTCACCCGGTGGGATGTCGAAGCTCACCAGGGCTGTGGGCGGCAGGAAGTTCTCGCCCTCCAGCCAAGAAAGATCATTGGGGGACGGCGCGGGCACCGTTGTGCCGTCGGCGATTGTCGCGTTATCAGCCGTCGCATTGGCGGCGGTGGCGTTTTCGGCCGGGGCCGGGGCGGCGGGGATTGCGTTGGCGAGTCCGCGCACCAGTTCAGCCATGGCCGCGCGCGGGGTGAAGGTCGATACCTCGGCCACGCCGGGCACACGCTTCAGGTCCGCCCACTGGGTTTCCACGTCGGTCATGTTGGAACTGGCGCTCCAGTAAACCTGGAAGCGCGCCTGGGCCTGGGTCTTGAGCACCTCTTGCTGCACATTGTGCAGGATCAAAAGGCCCGTGCCCGCCAGAAGCGCCACCATGCACACGGTGACGAGCGTGCACAGCTGCGGCAGCGGAAAACGGCGCATGTCGGCCACGCCGCGCGCCATCAGTTTGCCTGTGCTCATGCGCCCCTCCGCGCCGCCACGCATTCCGCGCCGCTCAAAATTTCCGCCGTGGGCAGGCTGATCTGCCCGCGCACAAGGTGCACCTGCCGGGCCTCCGGGGCCCAGGAGAGCACCTCGCGGTTGTGTGTGGCCATGATGATGGTGGTGCCATAGGTATTGAACTGTTTGAAGAGATCGATGAGGTGGCGCGAGAGGTCCGCGTCCAGGTTGCCTGTGGGCTCGTCGGCCAGGATCAGTTCCGGGTTCACCACCATGCTGCGGGCGATGGCCACGCGCTGCTGTTCGCCGCCGGAAAGCTCGCGGCAGAGCGCGTAGGAGCGCTCCTCCAGGTCCAGCGCGCGGATGACGGCGCGCACACGGCGGTCGATGCTGGCGCTCGGCACCCCGCGCACTTCGAGCGCGATGGAGATGTTTTCGAACACTGTGCGTTCGGGCAGCACTTTGAAGTCCTGAAACACCACGGCGACCTTGCGCCGCAGTTCAGGCAGGCCCGAGGAACGCAGGCGCATAAGGTCCACGCCTGCGACAACCGCCGAACCGCCCTTGGGCTTGAGGTCGCCGTAGAGCACGCGCAGGAGTGTGGTCTTGCCCGCGCCAGAGGGCCCGGTCAAAAACACGAACTCGCCCCGATCCACGTGGAGCGAGACGTCGTTCAAGGCCTGCGTACCGCCCAATATGCATGTCACGTGATCAAGATGCACCATATGTCCGGATTCCCTACGCCAAAGCTGCACGGTTTGGAAGAGGGCGGGGAGGGGGCGGGGCATCTGGGGGCATCATCCAGTTCACCCGCTTCGTTCTGGCCGTGGGCCACCTCGTCTGGTGCGGGTTGTGCGCCAAATCCTGTGTGTTTGATGGATATCGAAAAGATGTTGCAAGCATTGCGGGATGGCGGTAATTTTAAACGCGTGTAACTTCGCGGCGACGCAAAAGAGACGCACCCCCCACACCATAGTCGGAGAATTCATGCGCAGACCGGAACTCTCAATCATTATTCCTGCCTACAATATGGCCCGCTGGTTGCCTTACGCCGTGGAATCCTGCCTGTGGCAGACGGAGCCGGACATTGAGGTCATCATTGTGGATGATGGCTCTCAGGACGCGACGGCGAAGATCGCCGCCGCGTACGCCCAGGCCGACAGCCGTGTGCGGGTGCACCACCAGGAGAACATGGGGCTGGGCCCCACGCGGCAGGTGGGGCAGTCCTTAAGTCGTGGGCGATTCTTGATGTGGCTGGACGCCGACGACTTCCTGGATCGCGACGCGGCCCGGGACATGCTGGCCGTGGCGCGGCGTGACAAGGTGGACATGGTGTGCGGCAACGCGGTGGTGTTTTCCGACAAGACCTTCAACTCGCGGCGCTATTTCTTCCATCCCGCCGTGGCGCGGACCACGTTCGACAACCCGCGCTACTGGAAGTCCAAGGTGACGTGGCGTTGGATCATCAATACCGACTTCATCAACGCCGCGGAGATCACGCATCCGCCCTTCAAGCTGGGGCAGGACATCGTGGTGATGTACGAATTGCTCACCCGCGTGGGGAATTTCTCGCAGTGCCCGTCCTTTGTGTACTACTTCCGCCAGGAGCACAAAGGCATGGACGCGAGCCTGGAGACGGAGATTGACCATCAGCTCGCGCACTATGCGCTGGTTCGGGATACCCTGCTCCGCGCGGGAAGAATAAAGCCGCTGGTGAAGTACCTTTCCGAAAATTATCTGCGCGACATCAAGAACATCATGCCGCGCATCCTCGGGCGGGAGCCGCACTGGGAAGAGCGCGTCACGCGGTTGAGCCAGGAGCTCTTTCAGGGCATTTCCCCGGAGTGGCTGACCGCCACGTTCAATGCGCCGGAGAACCGCCACAGCCCGGAGCTGGAGTCTCTGGGACGGGCAATCCTAGCGGGCGATGCCGCAGCGCTCGGCGCGGAACTGGCCCGGCATGGTCAAGTGGCGGCACGTTCTGTGGACAAGCTGAACGGCTGGCACACATTCCGGCGCCGGATCAAGGCCATGCTCGCGCCTCTTTCCCTCAAGGCCAAGTTTCGGCATGGGGCCTTGGAGTCCCTGGCGCGCAGGCGTCTGGGGAAATTGTGGATTCACAAGAGCAGCGGTCCTGCCGTGGTGCTGGTGCAGGTCTTGTTGAGCTAGTGGGGTGGGGGGGGGCATTTCTCCCGGCCGCCGGGGGGGCCGCCTCCACCCTATCCCGACCCCAAGAGCCGTCGAAGGCCAGGCCCGCGTTCGTCCGGGGGCATGCGCAAAAGTGCGCGCAACAGGTCCTGGGCGAAGCCGCACAGCATCTCCGGCGCGATGGCCCGCGCATGTTCCGGCTCGGCCAGGGCCTCGAAGAGCGCGTCCACCTGCTTGGGATTGCCATAGGCCTTCTGAAATTCCGACAGATTCTCGGTGAACATATCGGCCAGGGCGGCGTCCGTCTTGCCTGGCAGGGGCGCGGCATGCGGGCGGATGACGCTGGAGGCCAAGGTCAGCGCCAGGGCGGACTCCAAGTCTTTGCGCACGCCGTCCTTCAGGCGCGCCAAGGCGTTTTCGGTGAGGGGAGCGTCGGTTTCCGAGGCCGGATGCAGGAGGCCCAGGCAGAGCAGGGAATCTGTGGCCTGCAGGGCCTGCAGGGCATTCAGGAGCGCCTGGGCCAAGCGTGCCGCGGCCTCATCCGAGGCGTTGGGCAGCCGGGCGAAGGCGGTGGCCAGGGCCTCGCGCAGGGCCTCGTTGCGTATGCGCCGCTCCACGCCGGGGGCCTCTCCCTTGTCGGCGTGAGCCAGGGCTATGGCCAAACGCGCGTGCAGCGCTCCGGCGCGCTCCGGCTCGGCCTGCGCGAGGGCGCGCAGCAGACCGTCGGTGTGGAAGATTTCATCGGCGCGCGCGGTGGCTGAGGCCAGGCGGTGCTCGGCCAGGAGCGCGGCCACGGGCCCATGGGCCAGGTAGCCTCCGGCCGCCCCAACGACAAGAAATGCCCCGACGGCCAGCATCGCGCGGCGGCCGCGCACGAAACGCGACCTCCCCCACCAGGCCGTGCCAAGGCCGGCCAGGGCCGCCAGCGCCAGAAGCGCCGACCAGAGCAGATACTCCAGCGTCATACTGCCTCCACATGGCTCTTCTGCCTGATTTTTCAGGAAGAGGGAAGCACCACTCCGCGCGCCGTATGGACCTTGCGGGGGGGGGCTGTTTGGCGTGTGCGCAAAATTTACACACAAAAAAAGTGAGCAATCTGTAACCTTATTTAAATTGTCTGAAAAACCGTCCGTTTAAAACATGGCATAACCCTTGCTCTACCAGGGGCAGACGCGTTGAAGCGGGTGCCGGGAGCGGTCCTTGTGCGCACAAAAGGTACACTATTGCCTGCGGCGCACCAGCCCGAGAGCGAGAGGCGGTTGCCTCAAGAGCCCGGCAGGAGTATGGGCATCCCCGCATCGGCCAGACGTGTTGCAAGCGGCGTCAGGCCGCTGTTTTTATGGGTGGGTTTTTCGTACGACCAGCGCCGCGCGAGCGGCAGACACTATAAACGACCATGCGCCATCCTGGAGTGGGCGGCACTATGCGCAAGAATGCACTCATCGTGCTTATCGTCATGGCGGTCAATTTGGGCCTGTGGGCCTGGTTCAACCGCCCGGCTGATCCGCAACTCGACTTCACCGGCCAGGTGAAGGCCGTCTCCTTCAGCCCCTACCGGGCCAATGAAGACCCACTGGTGAACAAATTCCCCACGCCTGCGGAGATCGAGCAGGACGTGGCCTTCCTCAAGGACAAGGTCGGCGCCATCCGCACCTACTCCTCCACGGACGGCATGGAAGCCATTCCCGGCATCGCCGAGAAGTACGGCGTGCCCGTCATCGCCGGTGCGTGGCTCGACAAGCGCCTCAAGCGCAACGAGACGGAAGTCGCCGGGCTCATCAAGAACCTCCAGGAGCACAAGAACATCACCCGCGCCATCGTGGGCAACGAAGCCGTGCTCCGTGGCGACTTCAAGCCCGCGCAGCTGGCGGAATACATCCGCCGCGTGAAGGAAGCCGCCCCGGGCGTCCAAGTGAGCACCGCTGAACCCTGGCACGTGTGGATCAACCATCCCGAACTGGCAGATAGCGTTGATTTCATTGCCGTGCACATCCTGCCTTACTGGGAGTTCGTGCCCGAGGACAAGGCCATCGAGTGGAGCATGAAGCGCTACCATCAGGTGGTGGAGCGCTTCCCGAACAAGCATGTGCTCATCTCGGAAATCGGCTGGCCCAGCAACGGCGAACGCTGGGGCAAGGCCAAGGCCTCCATCGCCAACGAGGCCAAGTTTCTCCGGCAGTTCATGAATCTGGCCCGGCAGCAGAACATTGACTACTGCGTCATGGAAGCCTTTGACCAGCCCTGGAAGCGTCCGCTGGAAGGCGTCGTGGGCGCGCACTGGGGCATCTGGACCGTGGACCGCGACAACAAGATCCCGTTGACCGGCACCATCCGCGAGGACAGCCTGTGGCCCGTGCAGTGGGGGGTCTCGCTGCTTTGCCTGATCCCCATGCTGTACTTCTTGTACCGCCGCAAGGATCAGCCTTTCCAGGGCAAGTTGTTCTTTGCCTTGCTGCTGCAAACCGTGACCAGTTCGCTCGTCTGGATCGCCTTCACGCCCATCACCGTGGAGTTCCTGCCCGCGGAGACCGCGGCCTGGGGCTTCCTCTTGCCCATGCAGATCGGCCTCTTGGCCGTGGTGCTCATCAATGGCTTTGAGATGAGCGAGATGCTTTGGCCGGAGGGCTTGAAGCGCCGCTTCTACCCCCTGCGCCACGACTCGGACGAGGGTTTGCCCAAGGTGTCTATCCACGTGGCGTGCTGCAAAGAGCCGCCCGACATGGTCATCGCCACCATGAACTCGCTGGCGGCGCTGGACTACCCGAGCTTCGAGGTGTTGCTCATCGACAACAACACCCACGACCCGGCCCTGTGGAAGCCACTGCAGGAGCACTGTGCCAAACTTGGCGAGCGCTTCCGCTTCTTCCACCTTGAGGAGTGGCCGGGGTACAAGGCCGGCGCGTTGAACTTCGCCCTGAAGGAAACCGCCCCGGACGCCCGCGTCGTCGCGGTGGTGGACTCCGACTACCAGGTGCGCCCGAGCTGGCTGCGCTCCCTGACCCCGTATTTCGAGAAGCCGGACGTGGCCATCGTGCAGTCGCCGCAGGACCATCGCGAATGGGAGGGCGACGCGTACAAGACCGTGTGCGCCTGGGAATACGATGGCTTCTTCCGCATCGGCATGGTGCATAGAAACGAGCGCAACGCCATCATCCAGCACGGCACCATGACCATGATCCGCAAGAGCGTCATGGATGAGGTCGGCGGCTGGGGCGAATGGTGCATCTGCGAGGACGCGGAGCTTGGCCTGCGCGTATTTGAGCGTGGCTACCAGGCCGTGTACGTGCCGGAGAGCTTCGGCCAGGGCCTGACGCCCGACACCTACTCCGGCTTCAAGAGCCAGCGCTTCCGCTGGGCCTACGGCGCCGTGCAGATCCTGAAGCGCCACTGGCGTCAGATGATGCCCTGGAACAAGACCACCAGCCTGGACAACGGGCAGAAGTACCACTTCATCGCGGGCTGGCTGCCCTGGTTCGCCGACGCCACGCAGATCGCCGTGCTGGTGGTGAGCCTGTTCTGGAGCCTGGGGATGCTGGTCCTGCCGCGCTACTTCGGCACGCCGCTCAGCATCTTCCTCTTGCCGCCGCTGGGCGCGTTCCTGTTCAAGCTGTTCCACTTCATGTGGCTGTACAAGACCCGTGTGCGTTGCGGCGTGTGGGAGCGCATCGGCGCGGCCATAGCCGGGCTGGCGCTCACGCATACCATCGCCAAGGCCATGGTGCAGGGGCTTTTCACCTCCAAGAAGCCCTTCCTGCGCACGCCCAAGTGCGAGGAGCGCTCCGCCGTGGTGCGCGGCCTGATGATGGCGCGCGAGGAGCTCCTGATTCTCGGCCTGCTGTGGCTGGCTGCCGGCGCGGTTCTCGCCCGCTATGGCACTGACAACCCGGACATCGTCACCTGGGCGGTGATCCTGCTGGTGCAGAGCGCGCCCTATCTGGCGGCCCTGTGCCTGTCGCTCTTGTCCGTGATGCCGAACCTCCTGCCCGGCGTGACCCGCACCCTGGCCGGCCAGGGTGTCGGCCGGGCCGCTGCCGTGGGCAACAGCGCCATCTCCTCCAGCGCGGCCACAGTGGCCCTCCCCATGCAGCAGCGCAAGACCAAGCTCTAAGCCTGCGGCTCCATGCAAACGCCAAACGGCCCGGCCCTCTCGCAAGGGGACCGGGTCGTTTTCCTTTGCTGAGCCGGGGGCTAGTTGTCCGAGCCGTTGTCCTGCGTGCCTCCGTCAAGCATACGGAAGATCTCCAGGCCCAAATTCACGGCGGGATCGTCCGTTCCCTCCTGGCGCTTGTCCACGTGGTGTTCCTCGGGCAACGGTTCGCCCACGGGGACCAGCCGCGGGCTCACCATATCCGGCGCGAGCACATAGGCCCGGCCGTCCTTCTCCTGCTTGTCCGCGCTGCTTGCGGCACTGGAGAAGGCGCCCCCAAGGTCGCTGCCGCCTTTGGCCGCCCGCACTCCCTGGCGCACCGACTCGCGCAGGACCGCGGCCGAATCGAACACGCGGCGCACCGGGATGTCCTTTTGCCGGTAGCCATCCTTGACGATGGTCAGCAGGTGGTCCTGATCCTTGGGGATCTCCACGCTGCACGGGGTGGCCGGGCACACCTGTTTCCCGTCCAGGTACACCAGGGCGCCCAGGGGATCCGTACTCACAGGCACCTTCTGCGTGGCCACGCAGCCGGACAAGGCGGCGGCGGCAAGGCAAAGCAGCAGGGGCGATCGTCTACGCATGACTCCTCCTCGTGTTGGGGGGTAGAGACCGTCATGGTAGCTGCAAACGTCCGCCCGTTCAAGCGGGAGCGTTATTCTTGAATTTTGGCGAGCCCCAGGGCCTCGCGCACGCTTTCAATGCCCCGCGCCTCCACGAAGCGCGCCGTGCGCTGGCATTTCTTGGCGTTCGCCGCGTAGTGGGCGAGCGCCCGGCCCACCAAGTCAAGCGCCTCGTCCGCGCTGAGGCCGGAGGCCAACTCGTCGCCCACACGGGGCCGGCCCCCGGCGTTGCCGCCAAAGACCACGGTCCAGCCTTTCTTGCGGCCGACCAGGCCGATGTCGCGCACGTAGGACTCGCCGCAGCACATGGGGCAGCCGGACACGCCCACCTTGACCTTGGCGGGCAGGTCCAGGGCGTTGAACATATCCTCCAGGCGCGTGCCCAGGGTCAGGGAATCCTGAAGCCCGTAAGCGCAAGCGGCCGTGCCCGGGCAGGCCTGCACGTAGTGCACGCCATGCTTCACGGCGCGTCCTTCACCCATGTCCAGCCCCGCCCAGACACCGGGCACGTCCTCAGCCTTGATGCCCACCAGGGCGATGCGCTGGCCGGAGGTGAGCTTGGCGATGGGGATGTCGTACTGGCGGATGGCGCGTGCGAGGGCTTCGAGCTGGTCGGCGGTGATGATGCCCGAGGGCAGCCGGGGCACGATGGCGAAGGAGTCGCCCGCGCGTTGCGGGATGGCGCCGGCGGGCACGGGCGGGGCGGGATGTTTTTTGATCATGGGGTTGGTCTCCTTGCTGGGGTTGGGGCTTGGTCGCAGCATTCCTTACCCTGTCCGAGGGTTGGCGCGCCTTGACTTGGGTCAGGTTGGCGCGGGCTGGGGCGGAAAATGTTGCCGGAAAAAAAGGCGCGGGCGGGTCGAAAAGACGGAGCGTCCTTTTTGTGTTCAGGAGGATATCCTGTCCCCGCGCCGGGTTCCGGTTCCTGGAGGGCGCGGGAGGCGCGGAGGCCCGGAGCGCTGGCGCGGAAGTTGCTTTTCCACAGCAACGGCCGCGGGCGCGGCAGGGTCCAGCAGGAGGAAAGCCATGACCATCGCCAGTGTCGGAAACCGGTATCTGGGCTCCGCCCTTGACTACATCGACCAGAACAGCTCCACGGACGTTCTGACCACGATGCTTGCCACCAGCTCGTCCTCGTCCGCTGGCTTCACCCCGGTGGAAAACACCGGCACGGACAGCACCGACAGTTCGGACAGCACGTCGGGGACCAGCATCTCCACGGCCGCGACCTTGCTGAGTTCCCTGTCCACCTTGCAGAAGCAGGATACCGAGAGCTTCAAGGAGGCCACCAGCGAGATCGCCACCAGCCTGCACGAAGCCGCGGCGGACAGTACGGACACCATGGAAAAGTACCAACTGAACAGCCTGGCCGGACAATTCTCCAACGCCTCGACCACCGGCAGCTTGGCTTCGGTGACCTCAAGCGGCACATCGAGCAGCCTGCGTGGTTATGGCAGCTCTTCGGCCAGCCTTGCTTCAAGCTACCTTTCGGGCAATCTGAGCTCCAGCGTGTTCACGGAAGTGAACAGCATTGTCCAGTCCAAGCTGAACTCCGTGCTGGCCACGAGTTAGTCCCAGCGCGTCGCGCCCAACCGTTCGCGCCGTCGCCGGTCCCGTTCCTCTTGCCCCGGCGCTTCAGGCCAGCTACAACCCGCGCATGGCCAAAAAACGCGCAGAACCGAATCCCTATGCCCCGGCTCCCGGCGAGGTGGCCGGCGAGGCCCGCCGCGCGGGCTTCAAGCTGACGTCGGAACAGGCCCAGGCGCTTTCGCAATATCTCACACTGCTGCTCAAGTGGAACCGGACCATGAACCTGGTGGGCCGTGCCGACTGGCCGGGCGTGTTCCGCGACCTGACAGCGGACAGCCTGCACCTGGCGTCCTTTTTGGCGCGCCTGCGCCTGCCTGAGTCCTCGCTCACCCTAGACTTGGGCGCGGGTGCGGGCCTGCCGGGTATTCCCTTGCGCGTGGTCTGGCCGGACGGCGACTATGTGCTGGTCGAACTGCGCGAGAAGCGGGCGATCTTCCTCGCCCAAGCCGTGGGGGCGCTCAAGCTGGAACGCACCAAGGTGCTGCACGGCCGGGCCGAAACGGCCCTGGAGGCTTTGCCGGGACTGGGGCTGGGCGCGCGGCGCGCGGATCTGGTGCTCAGCCGGGCCTTCATGCCCTGGCCGCAGCTCTTGCCTCTGGCCTCCGAGCTGCTGGCGGAGCCGGGGATGCTCGTCATCCTGGCCAACGAGCCGCCTCCTGCCGATTTTTCAGGGGATGCGGGGTTCCGGCTGGTGGACAGCCAGGAGTACCCGGCCGAGTCGCGGACGCGCTACTTCTGGGCCCTCGCCAGCGCGCCGAGCACGCCGCCCTTGAAGATGAGCTTCGTGGCCAGCTCGTCGGCCTGATCGGCCAGGTCCATAAGTTTCTCCAGATACTCCAGAATCATCTGACGGCGTGCTTCGTCCCCGTTCTCAAAGTCGAAGGCCAGATCGCCGGAGGCGAAGTATTCCGCGATCTTGTCCAGGTCGGCGGTGTCGAGCATGGCGTGTCCTCGCGCATTGCCTGCGCTGTTTCGTATGCGGTGCAGTTGTGCCGGTTTTGTCGTGCCGGGCTAGTCGTGATGATAGGGCAGACCCTTGTTGATGCTGGCGGCGCGGTAAAGCTGCTCCAGGAGCACCACGCGGCACAGTTCGTGCGGCAGGGTGATGCGCCCGAGCGAAAACAGCGCCCCGCCCGACTTCGCGCGCTCGCGCACCTCATCGGACAGGCCGAAGGCCCCGCCCACAAGGAACCAGGGTGTGCGCGCCGCGTCCTCCCAGGCCTTGAGTTTCGCGGCCAGCTCACGGCTGGACCAGATCTCGCCGCGTTCGTCCAGAACCACTGGCACCGCGCCGGGCGGCAGCTTGGCGAGCAGGTCGCGTCCCTCGCGCAGGGTTTTTTCCGCCGGGGGCAGGGCGGCCGGGGCGTCCTTGATTGTGAGCACCTCGCAGCGCGCAAGATGCGAAAGCTTCTTCGCATACAGTGCCGCAGCCTCGCGCAGAGCGGCCTCACGACACTTGCCTACGAACAGGCAACCCAGGCCCGCGGTCATTAGATGTGGCCCAGGACAGCGGTAAGCGCGCCATTTTCCATGTCCACGCGTACAAAGCCGCCGTCGTTCAGCAGACCGGGGTTCAGCACGTGGCAGCGGCCCAGCCTGGTCTCGCCCAGGCCCTCGTGGATGTGCCCGCAGACGCAGATCTCTGGCTGGGCCTTGTCCAGAAAGGCTCGCACGGCCTTGCTGCCAACGTTCATGCCGTTCGTCAAATGGTCCAGGTTCGTACCGTACGGCGCGTTGTGGATGACGGCCAGGATGCGGCCGCCGGGTCCAGACAAAGCCTTGGCCTTGGCATGGGTATCCGCAAGCCAGAGGGCCAGTTCTTCCTCGTCCGCCTCGCTGGGGGTGTCGAAGGGGGTGCGGGTGGAGTAGCCCACGCCCATGAGGGCCAGGCCGGGGGCGAGCCGCCGCGTCTCACGGTGGATGTTGCAGCCCTTCAGCGCAAGGTGCGTGGTGACCTCGGGCTTGTCCATGTTGCCGACCTGGGCGAGCACGTGGGCGTTGGCGCACAATGCGGCTTCAAGCACGCGGTCGGCGTTTTCCGGGCCACCCCGGTTGGTCAGATCGCCGGAGAGGATGAGGGCCTCGGCCCCGATCACGTCGGGAATGTGTTCAAACATTGCCGTGCATTCATGCACGTCGCCCACCACGATCCAGTACATCGGCGCGACCCCCTCGGATATGCTGCTGCAGACACGCGCGCCCCGTGCGGGCGTTGGCTGCTTTTCCGACACGGAAGGGCGGTTTTTTCTCCTTCCAATCGGGCCAGTCATAGCATACACAAAATCGCGGCGCAAAGGGCGCGGGGGCACCCGAAAGCCGCCATTTTTAAGGGGGGGGTCTCATGAACGAAGCGAGTCTGGAAAAGGACAAGTTGCGCAAAGCGCTGGTGGAACGGCGCATGGCGCTTTCTCCGGCAGAGGTGCAAAAAGCCAGTCTGGCCGTGGCTGAACGCATCCGTTCCCTGGCCGAGTGGAAGAACGCCTGGTCCGTGCTTTTGTACTGGCCCATCAAGAATGAAATCGACACCCGCCCGTTGCTGACGGAACTGTGGGAGCGCGGGGCCATCGCCCTTCTGCCGCGCTGTCGGCCGGAGCAGCCGGGCTTCATGGACCTTTGCTCCTGCGCCTGCGAGGAGGAACTCACCGAGGGCTCCTTCAACATCATGGAGCCCGCGCCCTGCTGCGCCACGCGCGAGGACTCCGGTGAGCCTTTTGTGCCCGACCTGGTGCTTGTTCCCGCCGTGGCCTTCGACGCCCACGGCTATCGCCTGGGCTTTGGCGGCGGCTATTATGACCGTCTGCTGGCCAAGCCGGAGATGGACGGGGCCATGACCATCGGCCTGTGCTATGATTTCCAGCGCTTGCCCGTGCTGCCCACCAATGCCTGGGACGAGCCCGTGCAGGGTGTGTGCACCGAGCGCGAGCTGAAATGGTTCCGCTAGGGCTCACGTCCTTCCGTTTCCCCGGCCTGGCCGGGGTGTCCTGCGTCTTCACCACCCGACAAGGCGGCGTGAGCTTGCCGCCCTTTGACGGGGCCAACCTGTCCTTCGACGTGGGCGATGATTGCGCGCGCGTGGTCGAGAACCGCCGCGCCCTGGCCGGGCAGCTTGGTCTCGGGGATTGGTGCGAGCTCAAGCAGGTGCATGGCGACCTGTTGCACATGGAGCCCGCGCCCACGCCGCTTGATATGCCCGCGACCCTGGAGGGCGATGCCCAGGCCACCTCCAGGCCCGGATTGGCGCTCGTCATCAAGACGGCGGACTGTCAGCCCGTGCTGCTGGCGCACGAGACCGGACGTTTTGTGGCCGCGCTGCACGTGGGCTGGCGCGGCAATGTGTTGAACCTGCCAGGCGGCGCAGTCGAGCGGCTGTGCGGGTTCTATGGCTGCCGTCCGCACGAACTTTATGCCGTGCGCGGCCCCAGCCTTGGCCCGGCCCGCGCGCAGTTCATGAATTTCGCGTCCGAGTTTGGCGAGCAATTCATGCCCTTCTTCGACCGCAAGGCCGAAACCGTGGACCTTTGGCGGCTGACCCGCCACCAGCTGGAGGCCGCCGGGCTTGAGCCTGCGCGTGTCTTTGGCCTCGACCAGTGTACGCAGTCGCACCCGGAGGATTACTTTTCCTACCGCGCCGCCCGGACGACCGGGGGAGCCACGGGCCGCATGATGGCGCTCATCTGGCGGGACTAACCAGGGGGCTGCCGCTGGGCGCGTGCCTCCGGGGCCTTGCGCCCCGTTGCGGCTTGCGTTAGAAACACCCTTGGTCGGCAGTTCACCAAGGCGTCGCCGCCCCGCTTCCGGGGAGCTAAACCTGCCGCACAGCATCCATCCCCTCGACACCTCATCCGCGTGCCGAGCCGGAAGTCGGCGACCACCGGCGCTCCCTCCATAGGGAGAGGCCCGCCTGTGAGGTTTTTGCCATGAAAACGCCCCTGCCCCTGCATGCGGAGGATATCTCCGTCTTCGCCCGCGCACTCTCCAGAGAATTGTCCGGCCAGTTGCCCGACCACGTGCGCACCCCAGGCCACTTGCAACTGTTGAACATGCTGGCGCGGTCCTCCGGTTTTCGCAACTTCCAGCACCTGCGCGCCCAGCGCGAAGCCCTGGCACGCCTGGCCGAGTCCAAGCCCGCGCCGCCGCCCGTGGACGCGAACCGTTTGCGCCGCCTGCTGCGGCTCTTTGACGGCGAGGGGCGGTTGGCGCGCTGGCCATCGCGCCGGGGTCTGGAATCCGTCTGTCTGTGGGTGGTGTGGTCCCGCGTGCCCGCGCGGCGCGTATTCACCGAGCAAGAGCTCACGGTCGTGCTGAACGCCACGCATACCTTTGGCGACCACCCGCTGCTGCGGCGCGGCCTGTGCGATTGTGGGCTCATGACGCGCACCCCGGACGGCAGTGAGTACCGACGGGTGGAGGCCCAGCCCTCGGCGGAAGCCCTGGCGCTGCTGGAACTGCTGCGCCAGCGCACCGTCTGAGCCTTTTGTCAGAACAAAGAGGGCCGGAGAAACACTCCGGCCCTTTTCCGTAGCTGGAAGGCGATTTCAACGGGGCTGGAAATAGACGCTTCCGAGCCTTTTCTTCTGTGGAATTTCTGTGTACATTTCAGGGTAGTCCTTTGTGCAAGGAGCCATCCATGTTGAACGGAGTGTATCTTGTGGTCTTTCAATCCAGCCTGGCCACCATGGGCGAGGCCATCGTCGTGTTCGACGCCTGCGGCGTGCATGGGGCCAATGAGAACCACGTGCTCCGGGGGCGGCAGGAGGAGGGCGAGGACTTGCGCCTGTTGCTGCTGGTGGAGGCCTGTCACCTGCACGGGGAGAAGTACCCGTCCTTCGGACCGCGTTCGGCCGTAAAACTGGAGCTTGAGGTCACCGTGGTGACGGAGGATGGCTTTCGGGCCACGGGCACCATCATCGAGGCCAACGGCATCCGGCTGAACGTGGTGGCGAAAAAATTGAGCGAGCTTGCGGGCGTGGAGTCCTAGCGCTGCAGGCTCGTCAAGATGGCGATGCACAGCAGGATGATGACGATGATGAGCAGGACGCGGACCGAGAGCCAGGAGGCTTTGGGCGGAGGCGCGGGCTGCAGCACAACCTGGGACGGCGGCTTGGGAGTGGCCTTGCCCTTACCCCAGCGGTAGCCCAGGAGCACCAGCGCCACGGCGAAAAGAGCGGCTCTGGAAAACATGGCGTCATCCTCCGGTGCAGACTTGAGGAAAGAAAAAGAAGGGGCGTCCCACTTGCGCGGGCGCCCCTTCTTGTTTGCTAGATGACCTTGTTCAGCGGGTATTCGATGATGCCCTCGGCGCCCAGGGCTTTGAGCTCGGGGATCAGGTCGCGCACGACGCATTCCTCAACGACGATTTCCACCGACAGCCAGGCGGGGTCGGAAAGGGCGCTCACCGTTGGCGAGGTGAGGCTCGGCAGCACCTTGCCCGCCTCGTCCATCTTGGCTTTGGGCATGTTCATCTTGAGGCCCACCATGCGCTCGGCCTTGAGGGCGCCCTGCAGCAGCATGTTCATCTTCTCGATCTTGGCGCGCTTGAAAGGGTCTTCCCAAGATTTTTTGTTGGCGATGAGCCGGGTGTTGGTCAACAGCAGGTCCTTGATGATCTTCAGGCCGTGCGCGCGGATGGTGGTGCCGGTCTCCGTGACCTCCACGATGGCGTCGCACAGGCCCTCGACCACCTTGGCCTCGGTTGCTCCCCAGGAGAAAGCCACTTCCACCGGGATGTCGCGCTCGGCGAAGTAGTTCTTGGTGAAGTTCACCAACTCGGTGGCAATCTTTTTGCCCGCCAGGTCTTCGGGCTTGGAGTAGGGGGCGTCGCCGGCCACGGCCAGCACCCAGCGCGCAGGCCGGTTGCTCACCTTGGAGTAGACCAGGTCGGAGACCACGACCACATCGGAGTTGTTCTCCAGGATCCAGTCCTTGCCGGTCAGGCCCACGTCAAGGGTGCCCTGCTCCACGTAGATGCTCATTTCCTGGGCGCGGCACATGCTGCAGGAGATGTCGTCGTCGTCGATCTCCGGGAAATAGTTGCGGGAGTGCAGACGGATCTTCCAGCCGCTCTTTTCGAAAAGCTTGATGGTGGCGTCCTGGAGGGAGCCTTTGGGGATGCCCAGCTTCAGTTTTTTGCAGTCGCTCATTTTCCGTAGACCTCCTTGGGGTCAAATACCATCGGCGAGCACTCGCGCTCGGTGTCGCCGGCAAGTTCGCGGTAGAAACAGCTTTTGCGGCCTGTATGGCAAGCCGCCCCGCCCAATTGGGTCACCTGGACCAGCACCGTGTCGGCGTCGCAGTCCAGGCGGATGGTATGGACCTTCTGCACGTGGCCCGAGGTGCCGCCCTTGTGCCACAGCGTATTGCGGCTGCGGCTAAAGTAATGGACCTCGCCGGTTTCAAGCGTTTTGTCCCACGCCGCCTCGTTCATGTAGGCGAGCATGAGCACCTCGCCGGTCTCGGCCTCTTGGGCGATGACCGGCACTAGGCCGCCACATTTTGCAAAATCCGGTCGGAGCATGAAAACCTCACGAAGAATCGTCTGCGCGCCAGAACAAGCCCACCGCACAGCGAGTGGGGTATACGCAATCGTTGAGCGCTTGTCCAACGCGGTGGTTTGAGGGGGCCGCTAATCACCTTCCGAGTGGGGGAAATAGGACGCGGAAATACCGAAAACCCTGCTGAATTGCATAACATGCCAGATGTGCAGGATATTTATTTCATACAAAATGTAGGCAGTATCCCTTGACGGGTAGTATGGAATTGGTTAGTCACGGGGCTGACAATATTCCCACTTTTCTGGCGGAAATGCCGCGTCGGCCCGGTTTTCCGGGTCGCGCGCGTCTTGGGTTTTATTAGGTTACGGCAACCCTCTCAAACGTACGAGGCAAGGAACAACAACATGGAAAAAGGAAGAGTGCTGCTGCTGAGCGCCGGGACCCTGTTCGTCCTGGCCGTGGTCTCGATCCTGAGCCTTGAGGCGCAGGGGGTCGGGGAGGCGCAGGCAAACGCAGCCGCCAGGGCGGACGTGGTGCAGATCGACACCATGAAGTCCCTGGGCGCGCTGGAGCTGCCGCCCGTCACGTTCTTGCACGACAAGCACACGGCTGCCCTGGCGAAGGCTGGCAAGGACTGCAAGGCCTGCCACCTGGAGAAGGACGGCCAGCTTGTGATCAAGTTCAAGCGCGAGAAGGACACCACGAAGGCCGAGGCCAAGGCTGTCTATCACCAGAATTGCATCGGGTGTCACACCGACATGACCAAGAAGGGGGAGAAGACTGGCCCCCTCGACGGCGACTGCCGCTCCTGCCATGACGCCAAGAGCCAGATCGTGTCCGCCAGACAGCCTGCTGGCTTTACCAACGCACTGCACTTCCGTCACTCTGAGGCCAAGGCGATTCCCTCCGGCCTGAAGGGTGAAAACGGCGAGGTGGCCAAGGACAACTGCGACCGCTGCCACCACGAGTTCAATAAGGATACGAAGAAGACCTTCTACGCCAAGGGCAAGGAAGAGTCCTGCCGCGTGTGCCACCTGGAGAAGCCCACCAAGGACACGCGCAGCATGTCCGAGGCCTCCCACGCCGCCTGTGTGAATTGCCACCGTTCCCTGGTCCTCAAGGGCGTCAAGGAGACCGGGCCCGTGGAGTGCGCCGGCTGCCACAGCAAGGCGGGCCAGGAGAAGATTGCGCTGGACAACAAGGCGGCCATGGCCAAGGTGCCGGACGACACTCGCCTGATCCGTCGCAACCAGCCCGACCTGACGCTCATGAGCGTCGAGAAGCCCGTTGCGGACGCGAAGCCCCAGGCCATGAGCCCGGCGGTGTTCAACCACAAGCTTCATGAAAAGAGCGTGGAGTCCTGCCGCACCTGTCACCACAAGGGCCTTCAGGCTTGCAACAAGTGCCACACCGTCGCCGGCTCCAAGGAAGGCGGGTACGTGCGGCTTGAGCAGGCCATGCACCAGGCCACCGCGCAGCAGAGCTGCATCGGCTGCCACAATCAGAAGAAGGCTGAGCCCAAATGCGCGGGTTGCCATGACATGATCAAGGCCCGCAAGACCCCGCCCGCGGACGAGTGCAAAAAGTGCCACATCCAGGGCAAGCTGAATGTCCCGGCCGAACAGGGCCAGATGCCCGCCTACTGGAACATGAAGCCTGAGGAAAAGACCGCCGCCGCGAGCGCGCTTTTGAAGGACCGCGCCGAGAAGGCCGACATCTTCAATGTCGACGACATTCCGGAGAAGGTCAGCATCAAGGGCATGGCCAACGAGTACGAGGGCGCCGAGATGCCCCACCGCAAGATCATCTTGAAGCTCGTGGAGAACCTCAAGGACTCCAAGATGTCCGGCGTGTTCCATGCTGACCCGGGCACCCTCTGCCAGGCTTGCCACCACCATGGCCAGCCCGGCGCCAAGAAGCCGCCCCGTTGTGAGAATTGCCACGGCAAGCCCTTCGACGCGAGCACGTCGGGCCGTCCGGGGCTTAAGGCCGCCTACCATGGCCAGTGCATGAGCTGCCACAAGTCCATGGGCCTGAAGAAGCCCCTGAACACGGATTGTGTGGGCTGTCACAAGGAAAAGAAGAAGTAGGCCGGACCCCGGCACAATAAGGAGCACGTCCATGAAGAGAAGACAGTTTCTCGGCTTGCTGGGCGCCGCGGGGATCACGGCCACCCTGGGCACGAACGCGCAAGCCTCAACGCATACCTTCAATGGTTATCCCGAGGCCAAGGGCGTCCTTTTCGACGCCAGCCGCTGCATCGGCTGCCGGAAATGCGAGGCCGGTTGCAACAAGGTCAACAAGCTCCCGGCTCCGGACAAGCCCTTTGAGGACCTGACCGTCCTTAACAAGGAGCGCCGCACCGACGAGAAGACCTACACGGTGGTGAACAAGTATCAGGGCGAGAAGGGCACGGTGTTCCGCAAGGCGCAGTGCAACCACTGCATGGAGCCAGCCTGCGCCTCGGTCTGCTTCGTCCGGGCCTTCACCAAGAACCCTGACGGCTCGGTGACCTACGATCCGACCGTCTGCGTGGGTTGCCGCTACTGCATGGTGGCCTGCCCGTTCAGCATCCCGGCGTATGAGTATAATGATCCGCTCACCCCCCGGGTGCGGAAATGCACCATGTGCCACGACCAGATCCAGAAAGGCGAACTGACAATGCCTGGCTGTGTGGGCGCCTGCCCCAAGGAGGCTCTGGTCTACGGCAAGCGTACGGATCTGATCGAGATCGCCCGCGCGCGCATCCTGAAGAACCCCGGCCGCTACGTGGACCACATCTACGGCGAGAAGGAGATGGGCGGCACGAACTGGCTGTACCTCTCTGGCGCGCCCTTCAAGGACATCGGCCTGCGCGAGGACCTGGGCGAGAAGAGCGTGCCGGAGATCACCTCCGGGCCGCTTTCCGTGGTGCCCATGGTTGCGGCCCTGTGGCCGGCCCTCTTGGGCGGCGTGTGGGCCATCAACAAGCGCAAGGAGAAGGTGGCCGAGGAAGAACAGAAGGCCGCTGTGAAGGCCGCCAAGATCGCCACCAAGGCCGACGCCGACGCCAAGCTCGCCAAGGCCATGGAGAATGCCGAACGCGACAAGAACCAGGCCATCGAGCGCGAAGTGAAGCGCGCCCTTGAAGAGGCGGCCGCCGCCAAAAAAGACACCGACGACAACGACGGGGAGGGGGCGTAAATGTCCACGGAAAACAAGTCTCTTATAACCCCGGCGAACATCATCACCGTGATCATCCTGGCCATGGGCCTGGTGATCACGTTCCTGCGCTTCACCAAGGGCCTGGGCACGGTCACCAACCTGGACCAGAACAACCCCTGGGGCATCTGGATCGGCTTCGACCTCCTGTGCGGCGTTGCACTGGCGGCCGGCGGCTACACCACCAGCACCGCCTGCTACATCTTCGGGCTCAAGAAGTACCACTCCGCGGTGCGTCCGGCGATCCTGACGGCCTTTCTGGGCTATGCCCTGGTCGTCTTCGCCCTGCACTACGACGTGGGCCGTCCCTACCGCCTGGTGTACCCCATCTTCGTGCAGCCCGGCACCACGTCGTTCCTGTATGAAGTGGGCCTGTGCGTGTTCCTGTACGTCACCGTGCTGGCCATCGAGTTCTCGCCCGCCATGTTCGAGTGGCTGGGCATGAAGAACCTGCGCGACAAGATCACGAAGCTGACGATCGCCCTCACCGTAATGGGCGTCGTCCTGTCCACCCTGCACCAGAGTTCGCTCGGCGCGCTGTACATCGCCGTGCCGTCCAAGATTCACCCGCTCTGGTACAGTCCGTATCTGGCGATCCTCTTCTTCGTGTCGAGCATCCCGGCCGGCCTGTCCATGGTCATCTTCGAGGGAACCTTGGCCCACAAGCCTTGGCACCACATGATGGACCAGACGCACAAGGACGAGCATGACGGCGTGATCCTGGGTTTCGCGCGCGGGGCCTCCATCTCGCTCGCCGCCTACTTCTGTGTGAAGCTGGTGGCCGTGGCCTACGACAACAACTGGCACTACCTGGCCACGGGCTGGGGCGCTTGGTGGCTGCTCGAGGTCCTGGGCTTCGTGGCCCTGCCGAGCCTTCTGTACGCCATCGGCTCCCGCGAGAAGAACATCCCGCTCATCAAGTGGGCCGCGGCCATGACCGTGGTCGGCATCATCCTGAACCGTCTTAACGTGTCCGTCGTGGCGTTCAACTGGCAGCTTCCGGCGAGCCAGCGCTACTTCCCGAGCTTCATGGAGATCATGCTCTCCATTTTCGTGGTGACAGTGGGCGTGACGGTGTACCGTTTCATCGTCAGCCGCATGCCCATCTTCTTCGAGCACCCCGATTACAAGGACGCCCACTAAAGGAGGTCCATCATGGAATACTACGTTTATCACGATTTCATGTTGCACACCAAAAGCATCACCTACATCCTGATGGGACTGTTTGTGCTTGGCTTTTGGGGCCTCTGGGCCTTCATGACCTCGCGCGACGAGGAAATTCACAAGTTTCCCGAGCACGACAAGGAGTAAGCCATGTATCAGATCATTACCGGACCTCTTCTCTGGCTGACCTTCCTGGTGTTCGTGGGCGGGCTCGCTTGGCGGGTTTACTCCTACATCAAAGGCCTGAACTGGAAGCTTGACCGCGTGGCCTATGGCACGCAGACGGCTTACGGCGTCCGGGGCGCGGTGCGCAGCATCGTGGCCTGGATCGTGCCCTTCGGCTCGCAAGGCTGGAAGGTGAAGCCCATCTTCACCATCATGTTCTTCGTGTTTCACATCGGCATCGTGGTGACCCCGCTGTTCTTGCTGGGCCACGCGGTCATCCTGAACTCGCGCTTCGGCATCAACTGGCCCACGCTGCCCATGGTCGTGGCCGACACCCTGACCGTGGCCATGCTGTGCGCCGGTCTGTTCATCCTGGTGCGCCGCATCGCCCTGCCTGAGGTGCGCATCATCACCAGCCTGTATGACTACACGCTGCTGCTCATCACCGTTGCCCCGTTCTTCACGGGCTTCATGGCCGTGCATCAGCTGGGCGGCGACTACAAGTTCTGGCTCTACGCGCACATCCTGACCGGTGAGCTCATGCTGCTCGCGGTGCCGTTCACCAAGCTGTTCCATGTGGTGGGCTTCTTCCTGTCGCGCGGCCAGCTGGGTATGGACTACGGCATCAAGCGCGGCGGCATGAAGGGCACGAATATGGCGTGGTAGGCTAACGCCGCCCGCCCCCCAACGCAGTCAAGGAGACGAAAGCAATGCCCGAAGGTAAGTTCTGCAACAGGACGCCCGTCAACACCCAGGAGGCCCTTGAGGCCCTCCTGGCGGACAAGGGCGGCAAGCAATATTATGAGGAAATGGAGCAGCTCGACGTCGATGTTCCCAAACTCGCCGCCGCGTTGAAAAACACCTGCAAGTCGCGCACGCAGACCTGGCTCGACATGTGCGCCCACTGCGGCCTCTGCGCAGACTCTTGCTTCCTGTACCTGGTGAACAACCGCGACCCCAAGCAGGTTCCCGCGTACAAGATCCAGTCCACACTGGGCGAAATGGTCAAGATGAAGGGCGACGTGAGCAACGAGTTCATGCGCCACGCCATGGAAGTGGCCTGGAGCCAGTGCACCTGCTGCAACCGTTGCGGCCAGTACTGCCCCTACGGCATCGACATGGGCGTCATGTTCGGCTACCTGCGCGGCCTGCTGTATTCGCAGGGCTTCGTGCCCTGGGAGCTCAAAATCGGCGCGGGCATGCACCGGGTGTTCAAAGCCCAGATGAACGTGACCGACGAGGACTGGACCGAGACCTGCGACTGGATGGCCGAGGAGGCCCAGGACGAATGGCCTGGTCTGGAAATTCCCATCGACAAAGAGAACGCGGACATCATGTACACCGTGAACGCCCGCGAGCCCAAGCACTACCCTGAGGACATCTCCGAGGCCGCCATCCTGTTCCACGTGGCGGGCGAGAACTGGACCGTGCCCAGCTCCGGCTGGGAGCAGACCAGCCTGTCCATGTTCGCGGGCGACTGGGAAGCCTGCACCATGCAGGTGAAGCACGTCTACGCGGCCGTCGAGCGCCTGAATCCCAAGCGCTGCGTCGGTACCGAGTGCGGGCACGCCCACCGCGCCACGGTCATTGAAGGCCCCTACTGGGCTGGCCGTCCCGATGGTCTGCCTCCCCGGCCGTACATGCACTATGTGGAGTGGCTGGCCGAGGCCCTGCGCCTGGGCAAGATCAAGATCGACCCGGAAAAGCGCATCAAGCAGCTCGTCACCCTGCAGGATTCCTGCAACTACATCCGTAACTACGGCCTCAAGGACATCACCCGCGAGATCGTGAGCTACATCGTGGAGCCCGGCTACTTCGTGGAGATGAGCCCCAACAAGGAGCACAACTTCTGTTGCGGCGGTGGTGGCGGTTTCAATGGCATCGGCCGGTTCCGCAAGCAGCGCAACCGTGCCCTGATGACGAAGCGCGACCAGATCCTGGCCACTGGCGCCAAGCTGGTCATTGCGCCGTGCCACAACTGCTGGGACGCCATCCGCGACCTTGAGGAAGAGTTCAAGATCGGCATCAAGTGGAGCTTCTTGAAGCCCTTGATTGTCAGCATGATGATCGTGCCCGAGCATTTGAAGCCCCAGGAAGAAGAATAAGGTTCCCCCGGGGGCGGGCGGTGCATAGCCGTCCGCCCCTATAATCCTGCCATTCCCGCACTCGGAGAGTCCATGCGCCTGAGCACCAAGAGCCGTTACGGCACACGAATGCTCATCGACATCGCCGAGAACAACCACAACGGGCCCGTGTCCGTGGCGGAAATTGCCACGCGTACAGGCATCAGCGAAAAATACATGGAAAAGCTCATCAGGCGGCTCAAAAAGGCCGGTCTGGTGCTCTCCAAGCGTGGTCCCAAAGGCGGTCACGTGCTGGCCAAGTCCGCAGCCAGCATCACCGTGGGCGACATTGTGCGCGCGCTTGAGGAATGGGTCGTGCTCAAGGGCTGTTCGCTCAACAAGGACACCTGCGCCTCCTGCTCACGCGTGGATTCCTGTCCGACCAAGGACGTGTGGGAGCAGGCCAACAAGGCCATGTTTGAGGCGCTCGACACCTACACCTTGCAAAGTCTGCTAAAGCCCATCGATTAATTTTCACCCCTTCTTTTTTCCCGCGCACCTTGTGCAGCACGCGCGCTTGCGCTAAAGCACACTGAGGGCAAGACCGATATGGCCTATCGGGATTGGCCAGGAAGGCTTGCGGCGTGTGCGTTGCTAAGCTTCAATCTTGCTTCTTGGATTGACACAACGGATCACGGGCGCCGGTTTGGCTTGTCCAGTCGCGCTCTCCGGGGGGAGGCATTATGCTCAAGAATCTCACGTTGGGTGCCAAGATCGGCGGCGGATTCGGTGTGCTTATTCTCATTTCCATGCTGCTGGGCGGCGTGGCCGTGTACAATATGAAACGCGTGGGCAAGGTGGCCGATACCCTGCAATCAGAGATCGCTCCCCAGGTGTCCGTGGGGGTGCAGGTGGAGCGCAATGTGCTCTTGACCATGTTCGCCATGCGCGCCTTCCAATACACGGGCGAAGATAAGGACATGGCCGAGGTTGAGAAGCAGTTGGCCAACGTGGAGAAATCCCTGGCCGCCGCCGCCGACCTGGCCCAGAAGCATGACATGGCCCAGCTCAAGGCCAACGCGGCCAAGGCCTCGGCCAGTGTCGTGGAGTACAAGGGGCTCGTCGCCCAGGCCAAGGAGATGGACACGGCCAAGGACAAGAACTTGGCGGTTATGGTATCCGCCGCGCAGATTTTCATGAAAAACTGCGCCGACTTCCGAGACAGCCAGTACAAACAGTTGGCCCAGGACCTCGCTGGCCGAGTCGATGCCAAGAAGCTTAAGGAGCGTTTTGAGAAGATTGCCGGCATCAACACCATAATGGAGCTGGGCAGCGGCGTGCGCATCGCCAACTTCAAATCCCAGGCCACGCGCGATGATTCTTTCGCCGAAGCGGGCATGAAGAACTTTGAAGAAATCAACAAGACCATCGAAAAGCTGGGCCCTCTGACCCGCGAGCCGGAAAACATCAAGCAACTCAATGAGATAAAAGCCGCTGGAGCCAGCTACGGCGCGGCCTTGCAAGACTTTTTGAAGCTCGGCGCGCAGGCTATGGAGCTGGTCAAGAAGCGTCGCGCGGCTGGGGATGCCGTGGCGGCCGCGGCCCGCGAAACCAGCGAGTCCGGCGTGAAGGCCACCCAGGACGGCTCGGCCCAGGCCGCGAGCGCTCTCAGCACAGCCTCGGCCATTCTCATCGGCGGGCTTCTCATCGCCCTTGTGCTGTCTCTCATCGTCGCGGCCTTCCTCACGCGCGGCATCACCCAGCCGGTCATGCTCGGCGTATCCTTCGCCAAGCGCATGGCCGAAGGCGACTTCACCGGGCGGCTTGATATCGACCAGAAGGACGAAATCGGCGTGCTGGCCCAGGCCCTGAACGAGATGGTCGGGCGCCTGCGCGGGGTTGTCGCCGAGGTGCGAGGCGCTACGGACAACGTGGCCTCCGGCTCAGAAGAACTTTCCGCCTCCAGCGAATCCCTTTCCCAGGGCGCGACCGAGCAGGCCGCCGCCATTGAGGAAGTCTCCTCCAGCATTGAACAGATGGCTTCGAACATCCGCCAGAATGCCGACAACGCCCAGCAGACCGAGCACATCGCTTTGCAGGCCGCCAAGGACGCCCAGGAGGGCGGCGTGGCCGTGGGGCAGGCCGTTGTGGCCATGAAGAACATCGCGGAAAAGATCTCCATTATTGAGGAGATCGCCCGTCAGACCAACCTGCTGGCCCTGAACGCCGCCATTGAAGCCGCGCGCGCCGGGGAACATGGCAAGGGGTTTGCCGTGGTGGCCGCCGAGGTGCGCAAGCTGGCCGAGCGCAGCGGCAACGCCGCTGGCGAGATCAGCGAGCTCTCCAGCTCCACCGTGGCCGTCAGCGAGAAGGCGGGTGAGATGCTCTCCAAGCTCGTGCCGGACATTCAGCGCACGGCTGAACTGGTTCAGGAGATCGCCGCCGCCACGGGCGAGCAGAACTCTGGCGCCGAGCAGATCAACAAGGCCATCCAGCAACTTGACCAAGTCATCCAGCAGAACGCTTCGGCCTCTGAGGAAATGGCCTCCACCAGTGAGGAGCTTTCCAGCCAGGCGCAGCAATTGCAGCAGACCATGAGCTTTTTCCGCGTGGACAGCGGCGGAACCGTCATGCGGCACCGCAAGCCCAAGGCCTTGCCCGCCGGTCCCTCGGCCAGGCCGCATGGGGCTCCCCATCCGACCGCAGGGGCAGCTCCTTCCGCTTCCGCCGCCCAAAAAAGAAGCGGCGGCATCGAACTGGACTTGAGCCCGGACAGTGACGACGGCGAATTCGAGAAGTTCTAGGCCCGGCCGCGCCGGCCCAAGGAGACGTCTTATGGCAGAAAAAAACGCCACTGAAATCAGCCAACACCTGACCTTTACCCTCGGCAAGGAGGTCTTCGCGTTGGATATCGCCAGCGTGCGCGAGGTGTTGGAGCTTACCTCCATCACCAAGATCCCGCGCACCCCGGACTTCATGCGCGGGGTCATCAACCTGCGCGGACACGCCGTGCCCGTCATGGATCTGCGCCTGAAATTCGGCATGCCCAAGGCCGAGGCCACGGTCGACACCTGCATCATCATCGTCGAGGTGGACTTCGAAGGCGACCGCATCATTATGGGTGGCATGGTCGATTCTGTGCGCGAGGTCTTCGAAATTCCCTCGGACCGCATTGAGGTCGCGCCACGCATGGGCACTTCCATAAGCACCGATTACATCAAGGGCATCGGCAAGCAGGATGATGTCTTCATCATCATTCTGGACATTGCGCGCATCTTTTCTGCCGCCGAACTCGCCCTGGCTCGCGAGGCCCAGAAAGACGCCGCCTAGCCTGTCTCGCGCCTTTGCAAACATAAGGGCTCGGGCCGTTAATACGGCCCGAGCCCTTATGTTTTATATGCGGGGGGTAAGGGGATCATTCCCCATCCCTTCAAATTCGGGCCACGCCGAGGAACACGGCGTGCAGCGCCACCACAAGGGTCAGAAAGGCCGCCCGCGCCGTCGTCGCCGAGAGCCCGGGAAAGCGGTAGTGCATGGCGTCGTGCGGACATGCGCCCACGCAGTCGCCGCACAGGGTGCAGGACAAGCCGGGGCGCCCCGCCTCAATCTCCAGCGGGGTGAGGGCGCTGTAGCGGCAGGCGCGCGCGCAGACTCCGCAACGCGTGCAATGGTCCAGGCGGATGCGCATGCGCCAGGGCACGAGCTTGCCCAGGACGTTGCCGACGAGCCCCATGGGGCAGAAGGCCGTGCAGTGAACCATGGCGCCCAGCCGCCGTGAGACGAAAAACATCACTCCCACGCCGATGAGTCCGAACCCGGCGGCCAGCCACACGGCGGTGAGGGGCGGCACATCGAGCAGGCGCAGGCCCAGGGCCCCGCCGCAGGCCAGCAGCAGCGTCGCCAGCCGTCCGCCAATGGTCCAGCGCCGCGACAGGACGCGCGGTGGCTTTGGTCCCAGGCGCGAAGATGCGTCGTCCCAGGCGCCGATGTAGCACAGGTGGCTGCACCAGGCCGGACCCACGAGCAGCACGGTGGAGGCGAACAGGATGGGCATAAACAGGCCGCCGCCTCGGAAAATCGGTCCCGCCACAATGAGCGCGGGCACGGGCAGGTGCAGTCGACCGGTCATAAGCAGATCCTGAAAGCCCCCCAGACCCAGGGCGAGTTGCGCAAAGAACAGTGCGGAGAACAGGGCCCAGATGCGCGGCCGCAAGCGCTTGTGCGTGCGTGCGTCAAGCATCCGGCCCACGAGCCAGGCCGCATAAGCGCCAAGCCCCAACGTTTCCAGCCAGCCGGAGCCGGGCCAGAAGCGGTCCGTTAGGAGCACGGGCACGCTGGCATTGGCGCGTGCCAGCGCCAGCAGGCCGATGACCAGGATGAACGCCGCTGTTTGGGGAATCTCGGCCTCGCGCTGGCGGGGAAACGCAGCCTTGGCGCGTTCTCCCAGCAGCCATAGCCCGCTGGCAAAGCACAGGCTGCACACGACCCCCAGGATCAGCGCCATGCGCAGCCAGGGCTCGTCAAAGGCCAGGCGCAGTTGCACGAATTGAACGCCTGTCACCGCCCACTGCCCTGCGCCCAGCAAGAGCGCCGTGGCCACGACCAGCCGTGCCGCACCTCGGCGCGTCAAAAGCGACAAAGGCAGTGCCGCCAGCGCCGCGCACAGAAACCAGTCGCCCTGGCGCAGGGCGTGCGCCGCCAGGACAAATTGGCTCAGAACGGCCAAAGTCAGCATCAGTGTAGTCATCCGCCGTCTCCTTCACGTTTGGAAGCAAGGTATCCAGGGGACCGTGGTCCTCGGGTGTTGCCCAGGGGGCGGAGCCCCAGCTTTCCGGCATCCTGCCTGTTGTGCTCTTCGCGTTCCATGACTAAAGTCAAACCAGGGTGAAGGAGGCTGCATGACAAGAGAGTTGAAGGCCCTGGCAGGGATCAAGCTGTTCGAGGGGTTGCCCAAGGCGCAGCTGGAAAGCCTGGTGGAGATCACGCTACTCAAACAGGTGAAGGTCGGTGAAACGCTATTCGAGGCTGGACAGCCGGGCACGCATTTTTACGCCGTGGTCTCGGGCAAGGTGCGCGTGTACCGGTCCGCGCCTTCCGGCAAGGAACAGATTCTGAACGTGTTTGGTGCGGGCGAGAGCTTTGCCGAGGTCCCGGTGTTCGAGGGCAAGACCTACCCGGCCAGCGCGCAGGCGTTGGAGGACAGCGTGTTGGTCAGCATCGCGCGCAAGGGATTTGTGGATGTGTTGCGTCGCGAGCCGGAGCTGGCCCTCGGGGTCATGGCGCTTTTGTCCGGGAGGCTACGGGCCTTTGTGACCCAGATTGCGCAACTGAGCCTCAAGGAGGTGCCCGAGCGCCTGGCGGGTTACCTGCTGCTTCTGCGCGCCGCGCAGAACACGGACGCCCTTACCCTGGACCTCCCCAAGGGGCAGATCGCCGCATATCTGGGCACCATTCCGGAGACCCTGTCGCGCGCGCTCAAAAAGCTGACGGACCAGGGACTCATCGAAACCTCAGGCAACCGCGTGCGGGTGATCGACGCCGAAGCGCTGGCGCACCTAGCGGAAGCGGGCCGATAGAAGGCGGGGGCGGGCATGGCTTGCGCCGTCGCCCGTCCCGCCGCCGCCAAGGGCTACTTCCAGGAAATGCAGCTCACGGGACAGGCGTCGATGGCCGCCTGGATCTCGTCGTCCGAGGCTCCGGTGGGGTTCACGACCTTGGCCTTGCCGGTTCCGGTGTCGAATTGGAACACGCCGGGGACGAGTTCGCAGCAGGTTTCACAGCCGATGCATTCGTCTTCGTCTATCGTCACAGTGCCAGCCATATGATCCTCCATTTGCACCCACCGTATACCAGCCGCGAGGCGGTTGCCAAGGGGGGGCGCGGTAAGTTCCTGGACCTATCGGGCGAAGATGCCGGGCCGCATGCCGGGATGCGCGGCGTAGAGCACCAGCCGCATGCCGGGGTGTGCCTTATCCACTGGCAGTCCCGGCAGGTCGGACTCCGGCCCCTGCTCCAGGCGGTAGCTCCCTGGCGGCAATACGGGGCGCGCGAGGCCTGGCAGGATGAGGGTAAGGCCTTCAAGACGTTTCGTGTCGAGCGAGCCCTTCAGCTCCACATGCCAGGCCGAGCCGTCGTCTTTGGCTGGCGCAAGCACGCGCAGCATGGGCTGGCGGCGCGGGGCCAGACGGTCCAGACCGGGGATTTCGCGCCGGGCGTCGGCCCCGAAAAGTCCGGTAGTCAGGGGGCGCGTAGCCGCGTGGCGCAGTTCGGCCAGGGCCTCGCGCGCGCGGAAAGCGTCTGTGGCCAGGGAATTCAAGGCAAAGCGCCAAGAGTCCGCCGCCACGGCCAGATATGCCGAGCTGCGCGTGCGGCCTTCGACCTTCAGGGCATCCACGCCAAGGCGCGCCAGCCAGGGCGCAAACCACAACAAGCACAAATCCTGGGGCGCGAAATATTGCGTCCAGGTTGCCTCGCCAGGGGCGCGCGGGGCGTCGGTCCATTGCTCCAACACTTCCCAGGCCTCGGTCCCCGCGCGTTTTCTTTCCTCCACCACGGAGCGCAGGCGGTACTCGTAGCGGCAGGGATGGGCGCAGGAGCCCATGCAGGCGCTACGGCCCACCTCGCCGGGCTTGCGGTCCACCATGTGCACGGAAAGCGCGCAGCGCCCGGAAAGGGCCATGCATTGCGCGCCGTGGGCGAAGATTTCCAGCTCGAAGCCTGGCAGGACCTCATCCCGTGCGCGAGCCAGGGCGGCGATCTCACCGGCGGCGCACTCGCGGGCCAGATTGGCGCGCACGGCACCGAGATCGCGCCAGAAGGCCAAGCCTTCGCTGTTGCGCGTGTTGGCCTGGGTGCTCACGTGCAAGGGCAGGGAGGGCGCGTGGCGCAAGGCCAGGCGCGCCACACCGGTGTCGGCCACGATGAGGCCATCCGCCTGGGCCTCCACGGCCTGCTCCAGCCCCTGGCGCACCAGGGACATGTCCTGCTCGCGCGGGCTGGCGTTCAAACACACGTAAACGCGCACCCCGGCGGCGTGGGCCAGATGCGTGGCGCGCGCGAGACCCGGCCCGGCGAATCCTGCCGCGCCCGCGCGCAGGTTGGGGCCGTCCGCGCCGAGGTACACGGCGTCCGCGCCATAGAGCAGGGCCGTTTCCAAGGATTCCATGTCGCCGCAGGGCAAAAGCAGTTCTGGGATGCGCATGCACGCGTGGTAGCCTTGGCCCGGCCGGTGGTCAAGCCAGTGGGGGGGAGAGAAAAATTCAACGAGGTTATCTGGACTTTTTATAGATTCTCGGCAAAGATGCCTGTGGCCAGGAGTGTGCGCCTTTTGCCGCGTCCTGCCCGGAGGACTATGGCGAAAGCGGTGTACGGTTGCGCGGGGCGCGGAGGGCGCAGGACGATCTGGCTTTTGGCGCTGTTGTTGTCCGCGCTGTGTTTGCTCGCGCCTGGTTCCGTCCTGGCCGCCAGGGCCTCCTCCGCCAAAACCGTCGCCAAAACCGTCGAGGACCCCGCCGATGCCCCGGTGCGTCGTTTCCAAACCCTGCTGACCCGAAAGAATCCTAGCAAGGACGCCCTGCGCAAGCTGGAGACCGAGTTGGAGCGGGCCAAGACCGTCCGCCCCGATGGTCCCAATGGGGCCAAGGCCACGTTTTTTCTGGCCCGGGTACAGCAGGAAATAGCTAAGCTTACCAGTAGGTTGACCGATTGGGCCAAGGCCGCGGACAGTTTCGGAGCTTGCGCCGAGGGCTTTCCAAAATACCAGCTCGCGCCGGACGCCTTGATGCACCGGGGCCTCCTCCGCCTGGAGCGGCTTGGGGATCCCGAAGGCGCGCAGGCCGACTTCAAAAGCCTCCGGCGCACCTATCCGCGCTCGCCTCTGGCGGCCAAGGCCGCGAAGCTGGAGCGTCTCGCCGCCCAGAAGGCGCCCAGCGGCGCGAAAAAAAATGTGTCCGTGCGTGAATCCCAGCCGGACCTGGCGGCCGTTCAAAGGGACGCTCCCGCCGACAAGCCGCAGTTGCTGGAGATCCGGCCAAAAAACCACAGCGCCTCCGCAAGGATTGTGCTCGATCTGGACAGCCCCGTGAAGTACCGCTACCGGCTACTGGAACAGCGCGGCGGCAAAGGCTCGGCGGGGCGCATCTACGTCGATCTTCTTGGCGCGGGCACGCGTGAGGGCCTCGCGGAGGACACCCGGGTTTCCGGGGGCATTCTGCAGCACATCCGCGTGGCCTCCAAGGGGCCGGACGCCATGCGCGTGGTCATGGAGTTCAGCGAGGTGAAGGACTGCCGCGTCACCGTCCTGGAGGCGCCCTTCCGGCTGGTCATCGACGCCTTCAGCTCCACCAAGGCCAAGGATCTCACCCCGCCGCCCGTGGCTGCACAGGATGACGCCCCGAAGAAAAGCTTCGCTTCGCCCGTGGGCGACCGCAAAAAACTCGCGGCCAATCTCGTGGAGCAGTTGGGCCTGTCCGTGCGCACCATCATGGTCGACGCCGGGCACGGCGGGAAGGATCCTGGCGCGCAGGGCTTCGGGTTGCAGGAGAAAGACATCACCCTGCGCATGGCCTTCGTTCTGGGCAAGATCTTGAAGCAGCGCGGCTATCGTGTGCTCTACACACGCACCACGGATGACTTTCTGTCCCTGGAGGAGCGCACCGCCCTGGCCAACACCAATAAGGCCGACCTGTTCGTCTCCGTGCACTGCAACGCCAACACCGACCCCGGCATCCACGGCCTGGAGACATACAGTCTGAACCTTGCCCGGACGCCGGACGAGGTACGCGTGGCCGCGCGTGAGAACTCCGTGACCGACAAGAACATCAGCGATCTGCAGATGATTCTGACCGACCTCATGCTTACCTCCAAGATCAAGGAGAGCGTGGACCTGGCGCGTGGGGTGCAGCACAAGGGGCTCACGGCCCTGCGTACCCGGTGGACCGTGGCCGACCACGGTAACCGCGAAGCCCCTTTTTATGTGCTCATGGGCGCAAAGATGCCCTCTGTGCTGGTGGAGATGGGCTACATCACCAACAAGACCGAGGCCGCGCGTCTGAAGGTCGACGCTTATCTGCGCATCTTGGCCAATGGCATTGCCGACGGCATCGGCGAGTACAAACAGCAAATCGAGCACTATACGGTCAAGTAGCTGGCCAAAAGGTTTCCGCACGGGGGACTGTCCGCCAACGCGTCGCGTTGCAATCAGAAGGGCCAGGGCCGCGCGTGAGCACGGCCCTGGCCCTTCTGATTGCAGGAACCTGGAGCGGGGGAAGGCCTAGCTTTCCTTCTGCTTCCGTTTCTTGTGTTTCTTCTTGGAGCCGCTGGAGGCGGTCTCTTCTGGAGCCGAGGTGTCCTTCTTGGAAACCTTGGCCTTGGGCTCCTGAGCCGTCCCTTCTTCTTTGGATTTTTTGCCGTGCTTCTTTTTGGACTTTTTGCCCGGTTTTTCCGGAGATTCCGCGCCGTCATCTTTCACTTCGCGTTCCGCACGCGTCAGCTTGGCCTTGGAGCTTTTGCCCCGGCGCGACTTCTTGACCACCGGCGCAGGCTCGTCGTCCATGTCCCCGGCATCGGTTTCCGGGTCCTTCCGCAGCGTGGTCATGCCCTGCATGGCCGTGAGGTTGTGCGGGAAGATGTTCAGCGAGCGCATGAACAGGCCTTGCGCCTGCTGGGGCTGGCCCTTGGCCAGAAGCGCCCAGCCCATGCCGCCCAGGGCGGCGGCGTAGGGGGAGTCCGGGTGGAAGGTGCGCAGCCAGTCGAAGACGTGCAGGGCCTTGTCGTACTTCTGCTGATGGTAGGCGCTCCAGCCGAGCTTATCCATGAGGTGGCACCACTTGTCCCAGGAGGGGGAAGTAGGCGGCGCGCTGGGCAGCAGCTTGTCGAAGCAGGATTCGGCCAGCGGCCAGTCGGCCTGCAGGTAGGCCGTGGCGCCGAGGCCGAAGAGGGCTTCCATGTTGGCGGGCGCGGTGCCGAGGATGCGCTCGAATCCGGCACGCGCGGCGGGCAGATTCAGGGCGTAGAGCTGGCTCCAGCTCAGGTCCACGGCCAGGGCGTTCAGCTCCGCGTGCTGGGTCAAAAGCTGCGAGAGTTCCTGCTCGTCCAGGTAGGCGGGGTCAAGATTCATGCCGGCCAGCAGCTCGTCCCGCGCCTGCTGGGACTCGCCCAGCTCGACAAGGGCGAAGGCCAGGCCGTAGTGCGGCGCGGCCAGGCCGGAGTCCTGGGCCACGGCGCGGCGAAATTCACGCACGGCATCGTTCATGCGGCCTTCGGAGATCGCCGCGAAGCCGCTGGCGCTCATGCGGTCCAGGCGTTCCAAACGGGATTTCGGGGCCACCTGTTGGGCGGCCACGGCCTCCTGGTCGCGTCCTTGCCGCGAGAGCAGAAGCACCAAGGCGCGCCAGGCCAGGGCGTTCTTTGGCTCAAGGCGCACGGCGTCGCGCAGGTGCGGTTCAGCCAGATCCAGATGGCCGCGCGAGAGCAGAGCCAGGCCGTCGCCCAGATGGGCGTCCGCATCGTCACTGTTCACGGTGATGAGGGTCTGGAACAGGGCGTGGGCCTTGTCCTCCTGCCCGGCCCAGAAGCTGGCCCAGGCCAGGGCGCGGCGGCCCGGACGGCTGTTCGGGTTCTGGCGCAGGTATTCTTCCAGGTACGGCGCGGCCGTGGTGGGATAGAGTTTGCGCGCGTAGGCCTCGCCCGTTTCCAGGAACAGCTCGGAGTATTCCGGCCGGGAGCGCATGAGCTCCAGCACTTCCGGGGTGGCGGCGAAGTCCGGGTTCAGGAAGATGGCCTCGGCCAGGCGCTGGCTGGCTTGTTCGGGCTTGCCCTGGCGGGCCAGGGTGATGCCCATGCCGTAAGCGCCCACGGGAAGGTTGGGGTCCAGGCGGCGGGCCTCGGCAAAGGCGGCCAGGGCGTCGTCATACTGCCCCAGGCGCAGCCGCGCCCAGCCCAGGCCGTTCCAGCCCGTGGTGGAGCTTTTTTCCCGGGTCACCAGACGGAAGAACTCGGCGGCGGCGGCGTCGTACTCGGCGCGATTGAACAGGATGCGCGCCACGCTCAGGCGGCTGTCCACGTAGTCCGGGCGGCTTTTGAGCGCCGCGCGGAAGTTGTCCAGCGCCTGCTGCGTGTTGCCTTGGAAAAGCTCCAGATGCCCCAGGGTGCCCAGGGCCATGGCGTTCGTGGGGTCCAGGGCCAGAGCGCGGCTTAAGAGCCCCCGGGCCTCGTCCGGACGACCCAGGGCCATGGTCGAGGCGGCCATGCCCACAAGGGGGGCGGCGGTTTCCGGCTTGAGCTGCATGGCGTCGCTGAAGGTGTCCCACGCGCGCTGGGAATGTCCCAGGCGCAGGTTGCTCCAGCCGACGCCCATCTGGCAGGCGTTGTCATGTGGGTCCACATCGTCCAGGTAGCGGGAAAGTTTGGTCAGGGCGTCCTGGTAGTCCGCGCGGTGGAAGTAGGCCAGACCCCATTGCTTGAGCACGGGCCTGAGCAGGGGATCCTCCCTGATGGTGCGCTCCAGGGGGGCGGCCATGTTGGGATCTTGGTTCACCAGGCGGCGCAGCACAGGCAGGGCCTCGGCGGCGCGCCCCTGGCCCAGCAGGGTCCGGGCTTCGCCTTGCAGAGCCTCGGCCTTGTAGAATTTCCCTTCGCTCAGCTCGGCAAACAGGGCGAGGGCCGCGTCGGGCATGCCGCCGGACTGCTGCAGCCGGGCGGTCTTGAGGCGCGCCAGCTCGTCACGTGAGGCGTCGCCGGGAAAGCGCGAGGCGCGGCGGGGTACTTCAGCCCAGGCATCCACGGCCCCGCGCGGGTTGTTGTTCAGGGCGCGGGCATCGCCCAGTGCGAGGAACAGCTCCTTGGGCGACCCCAGGATGTCCTGGCCGGAGGCCGAAGCCTCCAGTTGTTTCAAGGCCGCCTGCGGGTCGCCCCGGCCCAGGGCGATGAGTCCAAGGCCCAGGTGGGCGTCCGTGGGCACGGATTCGCGCAGCATGTCCGGCAGCGTTTCGGCCTTGGCTGCGGTAGTCTTGGCCAAGGCATCGTTGAACAGGTCCACTGCGGCGGAGGTTTTCCCGCGGGCATAGGCGGCCCAGGCCGCGCCCAGAACACCTACGGGCTCCATGATTGGATCGCGGCGCACCAGGTCGAATTGTTCCTCGGCCTCGGAGAGGCTGTTCTGGTGGAGCAGGGTGAAGCCGAGCACCGCGCGCACATGCGGGGATTCCTGGGCGTCCAGGGGAAGCTGCACCGGCTGTTGCCCGGCCTGGCCCATAGGCAGCTGCGGCCCGGACGGAGCCGGAGGCGTTTTCTTTGGCAGCGCCGCGCGCAGCACGTTTGAGGCCTCCTCGTACTTGCCCTGGCGGTAGAGTTCCAGGCCATGAACATAGGGCGAATCGGCCCGGGCAGGCGTGGCGGCGAAAAGGGGCAGGCACACGGCCAGCGCAAAAACCGGCGCAAGGGTGGCGAACAGGACGGACACGCGAAAGCGCATGGGATTCTCCTTGAGGCTCGTCCGGCTGAAGGGGCGGCCGGGCGCGACTATGCCCCAAGGGAGGCGCTTTCGTCCACCACCATGGCCCTTGCGGGGCGCATCAACCGCGGAATTTGTGACAAAAGACGGCTAGTTTGCGGGCGCGTCCGTGGCGTTGCGGTCCTGCGTCCGGTGCAGCGTCCGGTCCAGCCCCTTGCCCAGGCGGTCCAAGGCGTTGCGCGAGGCGTTGAACATCTCGTGCAGGGATTGGCGCAGGGCCGCGTGGGCGGACCTGTGGGGCCGGACGTTCGCCGTGGCCGCAGGCTCCTCGCCGGAGAGGGCGGCCAGACGCTGGTTGGCCTCGTCCAGAGAGGCGTGCAGGGCGTTCACGTCTTCGCGCATGGCGGAAAGGTCCTCGGCCAAGCGGGCCCGTTCGGAATCGCCCTCGTGCTCCAGGTGCGCCACCCGGTCGCGCAACTCCTGTATTTGTGCATCCTGGGAAGCGGTCGGCCTGTTGCAGGCCGGGAGCGTCAGCAGGGCCAGCAGTGGCAAGGCAAGGATGGTGGCGTCGCGGCGCATGGCTCGGCTACGCCTTGGAGAGGTCGATGTCGCGGTGGAACTCGCCGGGGGTCTCCTTCACCACGGCCTGCCCGGCGATGATCCGGCTGCCGTCGAAAGCGAGGGTTGGGCCGCCGTGGAGTTCCCAGCCCTGGTTCAGGGCCTCGCTTACGCGCAGGCAGAAGGTGGCGTCGTCCGGACCGGTCAGATAGCGGTACAGTTTCATGGACACTCCTCTCATTAGCGGGCGCGCGTGCGGTTCACAGGCATGCGCGCCACGATTTTTTCGTAATAGGTCTGCTCCATCTCCAGGAACACCGGACGCTGACGTGTCTCGTTCAGGCGCGTGACCATGAGGTTCAGGCGCTGCATCTGGCGGTAGCGCTCGCCCTCATCGGTCATGGCTTCCAGGAGTTCCCGTGCGGTGTGGATCTCGCGTTCGGCCTCCAGCTCCGGCGGCAGACAGCCGGCGTTTTTCAGCACGCGCCACGCCATCTTGAGCTCCGGCGGGACATGGGCGTCGTCTTCCAGATCGAGGGGCTGGCCGCGCCCAGGCAGATCGTCGAATTCCCCGTCCTCCTGGGCCTTCCTGATGCGCTCCTCGGCGATCCGTTCGATGAATGCCAGCGACAGACTCATGCCCGCATGGTGCGATGGGTGGACGGGATTGTCAACCGGGCATGGCGCAGGCTTGACGCGGTGCGGCTGTGGAGCGAAAAGGAGCGGCCCTGGCGTGAAGGTTCCGCCCGCCGCCCTCTTTACAGTTGCGACGGAGTGCTTACCTTAAACATGAAAGGGCCTGCAGGCTCGTGACGATACAACAAAGAACAGGAGGGAGGGCAAGCCGGTGTGCAAAGCGAAAAAAATCTGGCGGATTGAGCCGCCCCTCGCACAAAACATAGAAAGTGCGCCGTAACAAAGAGCCCCGAAGTCCAATCGCAGAACGGACCGGAGCCAGCCGGGTGAACCGGCGACGGCGCACAACCTTTTTTCACACCACAACCACCCCCGCTTAAGGAGCACCCTCCCCGCATGGCACCCTGGTATGTCGCTGTCCTGATGGGGCTCGTGGAGGGCCTCACCGAATTTCTGCCTGTTTCCAGCACCGGCCACCTCATTTTGGCCGGGCACCTCGTGAACTTTACGGGCCCCAAAGCCGACACCTTCGAGATCGTCATCCAGTTGGGCGCCATTCTGGCCGTGGCGGTGCTCTACAGGGAGCGTTTCCTGGGCCTGCTCAAGACAGACACGGCGCGGCCCTTTTCCGGCCGGCGGGGCGTCTGGCTTCTGTTTCTTACCTCGCTGCCAGCCCTGGGCATCGGCTTTGCCCTGCACCATGCCATCAAGACGTACCTCTTTGGCCCGCGCACCGTGGCCATGGCCTTTGTGGTCGGCGCGCTCATGATGTTTTTTGTGGAGGCCCGCGCCTCCAGGCGCAGCCGCGTCCGGCTCGTGGGCGGACTCGACTCCGTGAGCCCCAGACTGGCCCTGGGTATCGGCTTCTTCCAGTGCCTGGCGCTGTGGCCGGGCTTCTCCCGCGCTGGGGCCACCATCATGGGCGGCATGCTGCTGAACATGGACCGCAAGACCGCGGCGGAATACTCCTTCCTGGCCGCGGTGCCGGTGATGTGCGCGGCCGTAGGCTACGATATGCTCAAGAACTGGCGGCTTTTCGACTCAACGGACGCTGGCATCCTGGCCATCGGCTTCGTGGTGTCCTTCCTCGCGGGCTGGGCGGCGGTGCGGACCTTCATCAGCCTGCTCTCGCGTTTCAGCCTGAGGCCTTTCGCCTGGTACCGGCTGGCCCTCGCCCCGGTGGTCTGGCTGTTTTGGCCGGGCTGACGCGCCAGCGGTCGGCCGCGCCGCGACGTGCCACAAATGTTGCAATTCCGCTTTCCATGCGTTATGCTGCGCTATTCGGCGAATAGCGTCCGGGTATTTTTCTAGATCTTTCAGGAGGATTCCGTACATGACCCGCAAGGACCGCACCGAGGGCATTTACAGCCGTCGCGAGGTGCTCGACGATTCCGAGCGCCGCCAATATTATCAGCTCCAGCTCAAGGATCTCTTGTCCTACGCCTACCGCTATTCCGAGGACGTGAAGAAGCGCTTCGACCGCGCGCAGTTCAACGTGGACAAGTTCAAGGCCTTGGCCGACCTCAAGCATGTGCCCATCCTGAAGAAGAAGGAGCTCATCTTTCTGCAGAGCATGGGCCCGCGCCTGGGCGGCCTGCTGACCAAGGACCTCGGCGAACTGCGCCGCGTGTTCCTGTCCCCCGGCCCGATCTTTGATCCCGAGGACCGCCTGGAGGACTACTGGGGCTGGACCGAGGGCTTTTACGCCGTCGGTTTCCGTCCTGGCGACGTGGCCCAGATCACCCTGCCGTACCACATGGCCCCGGCGGGCCTGATGTTCGAAGAGCCACTGAAAAACCTCGGCTGCGCGGTGATCCCCGCCGGTCCGGGCAACACCAGTTCCCAGCTTGAGATCATGCAAAAGCTGCGTGTCACCGGCTACATCGGCACGCCGAGCTACCTGCTGCACCTGGCCCAGAAGGCCGAGGAGAGCGGGCTTTCCCTGCGCAAGGACCTGTTCCTTGAGGTGGCGTTCGTCACGGGTGAAAAATTCTCCGAGAAGATGCGCACCACCCTGGAGAAGAAGCTCGACTGCGTCATGCGTCAGGGCTACGGCACTGCGGACGTGGGCTGTATCGGCTACGAGTGCTTCCATAAGTGCGGCCTGCACCTGTCGAACCGCGCCTTCGTGGAGATCTGCCATCCGGACACCGGCATCCCGCTGAAGGACGGCGAGGTGGGCGAGATTGTGGTCACGGCTTTCAACAAGACCTACCCGCTCATCCGCCTGGCCACGGGCGACCTGGGCTACATCGACCGCGCGCCCTGCCAGTGCGGCCGTACCAGCCCGCGCCTGGGCAACATCGTGGGCCGCGTGGACACCACCGCCCGCATCAAGGGGATGTTCGTGTATCCGCATCAGGTGGAGCAGGTCATGGCCCGCTTTGAGGAGATCAAACGCTGGCAGATCGAGGTCACCAATCCCGGCGGCATCGACGAGATGGTGCTGTCCATTGAGTCTGGCGCGTTCAAGCGCGAGGATGAGCTGCTGCACATGTTCCGCGAGAAGATCAAGCTGCGCCCCACGCTCAAGATCCTCGCCCCCGGCACCCTGCCTCCGCAGATCCGGCCCATCGAGGACAAGCGCTCCTGGGACTAGCCCTTTTCCGGGAACCCTGATGCCTTCCGTGCTCCTTTTCCGCGCCCTGGCCCCTTTTCGAAGAGGCCGGGGCGCGGCCTTTTGGACCCTGGCGCTGTTCTTCCTGCTGTCGTCCGCCTGCGCCCGGTCCGCGCCCCTGGACCAGCCCATGGCCATAAGTTTTCTGCCTGCCCCGGGCGAGCTGCTTACGGATGGTGGTGACCCGCTCTCGGGTGAGGGCTTTCTGGACCGTGCGCAAAACTCCGCTTACGTGCTCATCGGCGAGGTCCACGGCAACGCCTGCGACCATGAGGCTGAGCAGCGCTTCCTGACACTGTTGGCCCATAGCCGGGGCGGCAAGGGCTTGGCCGTGGGGCTGGAGATGGTCCCGGCGAAGAATTCCGCCGTGCTGCAAGAGTTCATGGCGGGCAAGATCGCGCCGCAGGATCTGGAGGCACGGCTCGACTGGGCCCGCACCTGGGGGCATCCGTTTGCGCGCTATCTGCCCATCTTTTTGGCCCTGCGCGAGTGGAAGCTGCCCGTGGCGGGTCTGAACGTGTCCCCCGAGGTCATCCGCAGGCTCTCCGCCGCAGCCGTGGACAACGCCACGGCGTCCGACCCCGTGGCCGCACTCTCTGCCGAGGACCGTGCCCAGCTGCCGGCGAAAATTATTCCACCCGCGCCGGAGCAGCTGGAGTTTCTGCGCGAGGCCATGGCCGGGCACCCCAAGGGGACGGCCACCGCGCAAGGCCTCGACGACCCGCGCCAATTGGCGCGTTTTCAGCTCATCCAGAGCGTGTGGGATTCGGCCATGGCCGAACAGGCCGTACGACTGCGCAAGACCACGGGCCGGCAGGTTGCGGTGCTGGCCGGTGCGGCCCACGTGGAGGGCGGTCTGGGCATCGCCAGGCGCATCCGCGTGCTGGATCCCGGCGCGGAGATCCTGCTTGTCTCGCCCTGGCGTGGCGACGAGTTCGACCGCGAGGACGCCCAGGTGCGCGTTTACTGTCCCATCAGCTTCGAGAGCCGCATGGGCATGACCCTGGAGGACCGCCCCTTGGGCGGAGAGCCCGTGGTCGTGGTGACCCGGGTGGAGCGCGGCTCCCGGGCCGAGGCTGCGGGTCTGCGCCCCGGGGACGTGCTCACGCGCGCGGGCGGCTACCGCATGCGTTCGCTTGTCACCCTGCACCTGGCCGGCAGCGACGCCTACAATGCAAGGCGGAATCTGGTGCTCATCATCCGCCGGGGCGACGCGTGTTATACCGTGGACCTGGGACCCCTCGGGCAGCGGAAGGCCGCTGCGAAGCCGGGCGGTGCGCAAACAACAGCTCCTGGCGCCGCCTCCGGCAAGGCGCCGGACGTGAGGGAATAGCCGTGCCAGAATTGCCCGAGGTTGAAACCATCGCCCGCACCCTGGGTGCGGAGGCGACCGGACGCGAGATTCTGCGCGTGGAGGTGCGGGACCCCGTTGCGCTATTCCCAGATCCGGCAGGGTTCCAGGCCCTGGTCACCGGTCGGCGCATTGAGTCCGTGGGGCGGCGCGCCAAACTGCTGCTGTTGGATCTTTCCCCGCTCGGCGGCGACGGCGGCGCGCGCATCGCCGTGCACCTGCGCATGACCGGACGGGTGTTCGTGCTCGCGCCAGGCATGGAGACGGACCGCACCCGCGCGGTGCTGCACTTGTCCGGCGGGCAACGCCTGGCCTTCGCCGATCTGCGGCGCTTTGGCTCCATGCACGCCTTTCCCGTTGGCGGAAGCGCGGATATCGCCTCCTGGCCGTTTTACGCCAGCCTGGGGCCGGAGCCGCTGACCATGGCCGCCGACGAGTTCCGCGCGCGCCTGGGCCAGGGCAGGGCGCGCGTCAAGGCCCTGTTGCTCGACCAGAGCGTCGTGGCGGGCATCGGCAACATCTACGCCGACGAAGCGCTCTTCCGCGCGGGCATCCGGCCGGACACCTCGGCGGGGCAAATTCCGCCCGACAAGCGCGACGCGCTTTTCACCGCCATCCAGGCTGTGCTCACCCAGGCCATCGCCGAGAACGGCAGCTCCATCCGCGACTACCGCGACGCGCACGGCCATGCCGGGGCCTTTCAGAATCATTTCCGGGCCTATGGCCGGGGCGGGCAGGCTTGTCTGGCCTGTGGCGAAACCATGTGCGTCATGCGCGTGGCGGGGCGCACCAGCACCTATTGCCCGCGCTGCCAGCCCGCGCCGAAGAACTGAGAGCGACGTTCCGCGCTACGTAGTCTTGCCCCGGTGTAGCTCGGACCTCTTCCCTTTCCCCACGGGCAGGGGTATGCTTTTAATTATTCATCCTCAAGATTGAACCGGAGGACCGTCATGCTTGAAAGATCCGGCATCGTCACCATGCGTGGCAACCCGCTGACCCTTGTAGGCCCGGAGATCACCGTCGGACAAAAGGCGCCGGACTTCTCCGTGGTCACCAACGACATGGAGACCGTGACCTTGGCCGATTACGCGGGCAAGGTCCTGGCGCTCGTCAGCGTGCCCTCGCTCGACACGCCCGTGTGCGCGGTGGAAACCCGGCGCTTCAACGCCGAGGCCGCCAAACTTGGCGACGACGTGCGCATCCTCACCATCAGCATGGACCTGCCCTTCGCCCAGAAGCGCTGGTGCGGAGCCATGGGCATCGACAAGGTGCAAACCCTGTCCGACCACCGCGAGGCCTCTTTCGGGCTGGGCTACGGCGTGCTCATCAAGGAGCTGCGCCTGCTCGCCCGTTCGGTGTTCGTGGTGGACAAGCAGGGCCTCGTGACCTACGCGGAGATCGTGCGCGAGATCGCCGACGAGCCCTATTACGCGAGCGTGCTTGCGGCGTTGGGCCAGGCTTCGGCCTAGCGCGGGCCATCCTCCACTGTTTTTGCCAACAAAAAAAGGCCGGGCAAACGCCCGGCCTTTTTCATTGGCGCGGCCGGGAGGCTTATACGCCGCACTTCATGTTGTCGATAAGCCCGCGCAGGCTGCCGGCCTGGCTGGCGAGCTCGCCCACGGCCTGAGCCGACTGGTTCATAGCCGTGGCGGTTTCGCTGGAGATGCGGTTGATCTCCTCAATGCTGCGGTTGATCTCCTCGCTGGCAGCGCTCTGCTCCTCGCTGGCAGCGGCGATGGAGCGCACCTGGTCCGTGGAGATCTCCACCAGGCGGACGATTTCGTGCAGAGCCTCGCCGCTCTGGTGTGCCAGGTCCGTGGCCTGCTCGATGGTCGCCGCAGCGCGCGCAACGTTCTCCAGGTTCTTCTTGGCCCCATTCTGGATGCCGCCGATGGCCTCGCCGACCTCCTGGGTCGCGGCCATGGTCTTTTCCGCCAGTTTGCGCACCTCGTCGGCCACCACGGCGAAACCGCGCCCGGCGTCTCCCGCGCGTGCCGCTTCGATGGCCGCGTTGAGCGCCAGCAGGTTCGTCTGGTCGGCGATATCGGAGATGACGCTCATGATCGCCCCAATGCCGTCAGCCTGCTTGCCAAGCGCGCTCATGTCCTCTTTCATGGCCTGGGACACGGTCTGCATGGTGTTGATGCCTTGCACCACCTGGGACACGATCTGGGCGCCCGCGGCGGCCTTGTCTTTGGCCGTGGCGGAGGATTCCGCCGCCTGGGAGGCGTTCTTCGCCACCTCAAGCACCGTGGCGTTCATCTGCTCCATGGCCGTGGCGGTCTCGGCCACGCGGGAAGACTGGACCTCCGTGCCCCGGCTGGACTGCTCCACCTGGGCGGAGAGCTCCTCGCTGGCGCTGCTCACCACCTCAACGACCTTTTCCAACTGCTGTGCGGCCTGCAGCATGCCTTCGGCCGAACGCTCGGCGGCGTGCTTGGCCTGGATGGCCGAGGTCTGGTCGAGCCAGATGGATACGGTGCCCAGCATCTCGCCCCTTTCGTCAAAGAAAGGGGCCGAGGAGACGGAGACGTGCTTCGTCTGGCCCGACCGGGCCTCCACGTTGGCCTCGGCGAACAGGGGTCTCTTTTCCCGCAGGGCGCGTGTGGAGAGGGTCTCCTTGCCCTTGACGCCGTAAATGTATTCTCCGGACTGCTTGCCGAGATAGTCCTCCGGCTTGCCTGAGATCTCCATGAGGTTCAGCATTGCCTGGTTGGTAAAAAGCGTCGTGTCCTGGGGCGAAAAGACGGAGAAGGGCGCGGCCACGCCCTGCATGACACCCTCGGAAAAAGCCAGCTGCTTGCGCATGCTGTGCACGATGCCGAGCATCAAGGCGTACACGCTGCCCTCCGTCTTGTGCGGGCGGAAAGGCCCGTCCAGGTCGCCGCCGGAGAGCTTCTTGGCCACTTCGTGCAGGTAGCCCGGGTCTTCGCCCAGCTGGGCCATGACATCGCGCGTGAGCAGGAGCCCCAGCACGACGGAAGCGAGGAAGCCGAAGGCCATGGCCGCGTACATCATCGTGGTGGCGGACTGCGCCTCCCGCTGATTTTGCAGCGACGTGGCCTGGGCGTTCCCGGTCATGGCGTCCTGGAGCTTGTCGATGGCGTCCTGGTACCGGCGGGCTGTCGCACGGGCGTCGCCCTGCAGCAGCTTCAAGGCCTCGTCCTTCTTGTCGGCCTGGGCGTATGCCAGCACCGTATTGAGGCTCCCCCGGTATTCCTCCTGCACGGAGAGCAAGTTGTTGTAGGCTTGGCGCTCCTCATTCGTGAGCGGTGTCTTGTCGAAGCGTAGCAGGGCGTCCCGGACAGTGGTGCGGTGTTGCTGGATGCTTGAAACGGCTTCCGCCAATTCGGCCTCGTCGCGGTGGTTGACGGCCACCACGGCATTGACGCGCATGCGCTGAAAGGCCGTGGCGACGTCGGCGACCTGCGTGAGGGGCACTGTGACCTCCTCGTAGAGCCGCCTGTCGTTGTTCTTGACGTCGTTGATCTTGCTGGAGCCGACAAAGCCCACGAATAGGGTGAGCAGAGAGACGAGCAGGAAGCTGATCAAGAGTTTTGTGCGGAGCTGCACATTCCGAAGTCCGTTCATGCCGTGTGTTCTCCCTGTGCTTGGATCATAGGATGAAAGAAAGCATTTCATTCCGATAGGCGATCCAGGCCGGCAAGGCAAACATACGTAGTAATTGGCGAATAAATTTAGGAGGGCATAGGCGATATCTATCGGGCGCAAAAAAAGGGGCGTCCGCTACGGCCTTTGTTGCGACCGGGGGCCGCGCTAGCCGAGGGTTTCGCGTTCGCGGAAGCCGATGAGGTAGAGGATGGCGTCGAGGCCGAGGGTGGAGATGCTCTGGCGTGCCCCGGCCTTGACCTTGGGCTTGGCGTGAAAGGCGATGCCCAGGCCGGCCAGGCCAAGCATGGGCAGGTCGTTGGCGCCGTCGCCCACGGCGGCCACCTGCTGCAGGTCGATGCCCTCGCGCTCGGCCAGGCGGCGCAGAAGCTCGGCCTTGCGCGCGCCGTCCACGATGGGACCGACAACCCGGCCCGTGAGTCGGCCGTCCTTGATCTCCAGCTTGTTGGCGTAGACGTAGTCGATGCCCAGAAGCTGCTTCAACCGCTCGCCGAAGTAGGTGAAGCCGCCGGAGATGATGGCGATTTTGAAGCCCAGGCGCTTCAGGTTGGCGATGAGCCGCTCCGCGCCCTCGGTCAGGGGCAGGTTCTGGGCCACCTCCTCGAGCACGCTCGCGTCCAGGCCCTTGAGCAGGGACAGGCGGCGGCGCAGGCTTTCCTTGAAGTCGTACTCGCCGCGCATGGCCCCGGCGGTGATGGCGCTCACCTGGTCGCCCACGCCGCAGCGCTTGGCCAGCTCGTCGATGACCTCCACCTGGATGAGCGTGGAGTCCATGTCGAAGGCCACCAGCCTGCGGTTGCGGCGGAACACATTGTCCTCCTGCAGGGCCACGTCCACGCCCATTTCGGCGGAGATGTCCATGAACTCCTTGCGGATGGCCGTCCAGTCCGTGGCCGTGCCGCGCACGGAAAACTCCACGCAGGCCGGGCGCGCCTCGCCCGGATCGGCCAGGGAGACGCGGCCCGAGAGGCGGTTGATGATGTCGATGTTCAGCCCGTGTCCGGCCAGGGCGCCGGTGATGCGGGAGATATGCTCCGCCTCCAGCCTGCGGGCCAGCAGGGTGACGATGTGCCGGGGCCGGCCCTGCACAGACACCCAGGTCTCATAGCGTTCCGGGCCGATGGGCGTGAGCTTGAGCGTGATGCCCAGTTCGTGGGCCTTGAAGAGCAGGTCCTTCAGCACCGGCGCGGCCTGGGATTCATCGGGCAGGGCCACCAGCATGCCCAGGGTGAGGTGGTCGTGAATGACCACTTGGCCGATGTCCAGGATGTCCACGCCGCAGGCGGCCAGAACACCGGTAAGCATCGAGGTGATGCCGGGACGGTCTTCGCCCGTGGCGTGGATGAGGATGATTTCGCGCATGGTGGCCCCTACAGGTGAAGTGGCCGCACTCTCGCACAATTCGCCATGCGGCTCAAGGGTGCTTCGCAAGAGCCTGTCGCCGCGCAATTGCCGTGTCGCTATTCTTCCGCAACCAGGACACGGGCGGAACCTGCGGCCTCCAGCACCCGGCGATTTGTCATTAGGCCGTATGGGGCCGGAAACGGATGCTGACACAGACCCCGCTGGGCTGGCTCACAAGGTTCAGCTCGCCGCCCAGCTGGTTGCGCACCAGGCCGAACATGAGCTTCAGGCCCAGGCTGTTGGCCCGCTCTGGGACCAGGCCCTCGGGCAGGCCCGGCCCATCGTCGCGCACCTCGATGCACACGTGGCCATCGTCCTCACGCCAGGCGCGCAGGTAGACCCGTCCCGGTTGCCCCTCGCGTCGGCCGTGCTTGAACACGTTGGCCAGCACCTCGTTCAACGCCAGCCCCAGGGGCGCGGCCTGCTCCAAGCCCAGCACCAGTTCGTCCAGCAGCACCATCAGGGAAAGCTCCATGCCGCCGGAATAGATTTCCCGCAGCTGCCGGAACAGGGCTTGCACGTAACGCTCCAGGTCGATACCGGGTCCCGGGCCGTCCCCCGCGGCGCCCTCGCCGTGCAACTGGGCATGCACCAGGCTCATGGCCAGCACCTTGGCGCGCACCTCCTCCATGCTCCGGCGTGTCTCGGCCTCGGGCAGCCTGCGCCCCGCCATGTCCAGAAGCGAAGAAACGATCTGCAGGTTGTTCTTGACCCGGTGGTGCACTTCGCGCAGAAGCGCCTCCTTTTCCCGGAGCGAGGCCCGGATGCGTTCCTGATCGCGGCTGCCGCGCACAATGCGCCACATGCCGTCCATCAGCAGCGCCACCTGCATGCTATCATCCGAGGTGTAGTCCTGGTCCTTGCCCGTGAGGCCCAGGATGGCGGCGGGCCTGTCCGCGTCCAGGGCGGGCACGCCCAGAAAGCGTTCCACGGACAGATGGCCTGGGGGAATCTGGTGCGTGAAGACGCTGAAGTCGTTCAGCACCAGGGGGTGGCGCATGGCGTGGACCATGGCCCAGGGCGTGTTTCCCACCGTGGCGAAGCTGCGGAGGCTGGCGCTGTTTTTCTCGCCGCTCCAGGCCATGGGCAGCAGGGTCTCACGGGAGGCATTGACGAAAAACAGCACGCCAGCGGTGCTTCCGGTGAGGCGCAGGGCTTCACGCAGGGTGAAGTCCGCCATCTGCGCCTCCGTGGCCGAGGTGAGGCGGGAAAGCTCGAACAGGGCTTCGAACCGGGCCTGGTTGCGCCGCAGCTCCGACTCCATGTGCTTGCGTTCGGACAGGTCCACCGCTGTGCAGACGAGTCCTTCGAATCCACCGCTTTCGTCCAGGATGGGCGAAGCGCTTATATGCACGGGCAGAAGCGTGCCATCCTTGCGGCGGAGTTCGTAGTCCGCCGAACCGGCCAGGCCCAGTCGCCGCTCCTGCATGTGCTCCTGGGCCAGCTGGCATTGGCGCTGGTCCAGCACATCCTCCGGGCGCAGGGCCATGAGTTCGCGCACGGAATAGCCGAGCATGCCCGCCAGATGTTCGTTGGCAAAGATGGTGCGCTGGTCCCTGTCCAGGGCCAAGACTCCTTCGTGCATGGATTCCAACAGCATGCGTGCCATGCGTTCGCTTTTGCGCAGGGCCCCCTCGGCGTGGATGCGCGCCACGGCCAGGGCGAACAGCGAGGCCACCCGCTCCAGCAGCAAACGGGCCTCTGGAACGTTTTCCGGTGCGATGCCCAAGGCGATGATGCGGCCCACTTCCTCGCCGGCGTGGAGCACGGCCAGGGAGATGGCTTTGCCGGGCCGGTTGCAGGCCAGATTATCGGCCAGATTGTCGGCCAGATGGTCAGGAAGGGGCAGCGCGTCCGCGCCGAGCATCTGGCCGGACTCCGGGTCCCTGCGGGCGGCCAGAACCAGGCTGGCGTCGGTAAGGCTCTCGGCGCAGGCCGCCGCCAGCACCTGGGTCTGCGCCAAATCCTCGCACTCCAGGAGTCCCTTGGCCAGACGGCTGAGCCCCGCCTCCACACGCTCCAAACGCTTGCGGGAGCGTATGTCCCGCGCGGTGCCGCAATAGCCCGTGATGCGGTCCCCGGCGTCGCGGATCGGGCGCGCCAGCACCTCGACGGGCACAAGGCCGCCATGCACGTCGTAGATGTCGAGGGTGAGCAGAAGCGGTGTTTTGCCTTTCGACAGCGTGTCGCCCTGGTTCCAGTACTCCAGCGCCTCCTGGACGCGCTCCAGCGAGGCCGCGTTGAACGTCTCCTCCAGCGTCCGGAGGAGGAGCCGGTCCACGGGAATGCCCAGGAAGGCCTCGGCCGAAGGGCTCAAGTAGGTCCAGCGCAGGGCGTCGTCCATGGCCCAGATGATGTCCACGAGATTGTCGGAGAGCAGGGCGTAGCGGCGGTTCGTTTCCCGCAGGGCGTCCTCCAGGCTCCGGCGTTCGGTGACGTCGAAAAGCACGAACTGCGCCACGGCCGGGCGTGCCTCGGCGTCGCGGAGTATGACCCCGCGCTGGTTGACCCAGCGGCGTTGCCCGTTGGTGTGGAGCACCTCGTATTCATACTCCGGTCGGACGAAGCCCTGGGCCAGTTCGGCCATCCATGCGAGCACCTGTTCGCGCCAGGCCGGCGCGATGGATCCCAGGAGCGGGACCGGGTGGCTGTAGAAATCTTCCGGAGGCCGCCCGGTGATGCGCTCAATGCCCGGGCTTATGTACTCCATGGTGTTGCTGCGCAGGTTCACGCGCAACAGCACCTGTTCGTTCCAGCCCTCGGCCAGCGTGCGGTAGCGTTTCTCGCTCTCGCGCAGGGCCTCCTCCTCCCGGCGCGATCCAGTGACCTCCGTGGCTAAGCCCTGGACCCGCCAAGCCCGCCCCTGCTGCAGAGGCACCAGGATCTGCCGCTGGCGCAGCCAGCGCAGCCGCCCGGCCTTGTCGATGACCTGGAACTCATACTCCTCGGCCATCTGTCCCTGGGCAAGCTCCTCCATCCAGGTCTGCACCTGTTCACGCCAAGCCGGGGCGATGCAGCGCAGCACCGTGAGCGGGTCCTTGTAAAAATCCTGCGGAGGGAAGCCGAAAAGCGTTTCCACGACGGGGCTTATGTATTCGTAGCGGCCCTCGGGGAAAAGGAGGGAGAAGAAGATATCCCTGGAGTTGTCGGCCAGCACCCGCAGGCGGGCCTCGCCCCGGTCGGAGACCGGGAGGGGGGCTTTGCGCGGGCGGCGGCGGCGTTTGAGGCGGTCTGCGGATGTGCTCATGGCCCTTCCTGTGGGCAGCAGCGCCCGTGGCTCTTGGCTACCGCACTTTGCCCCGGAATGCATCCGCGGATGAAATACAACACCCGCCCACAAATAGCTTGACACCATTCTGTGGCGTGGATACAAGAGCCTTCCTTCGGGGCCGTTAACTCAGTTGGTAGAGTATATCACTTTTAATGATAGAGTCGATGGTTCGAGTCCATCACGGCCCACCAAAGCTTTGTCCGTCCCCATCGTCTAGTGGCCTAGGACACTGGCCTCTCACGCCGGCAACAGGGGTTCGAACCCCCTTGGGGACGCCAGCAATCACAGGCGGTTAGGAGAAATCCTGACCGCCTTTTTCTTTTTGCCGAAATCACTTCTTGCATTATCCCTGGCCTGCCGGGCCGCTTCGGACCACCCAAGGGTTGAGGGGAACCTCCCCGTCGGAGGTGTCCTTGGAAATACGGCCCTGTGCCGCAGGTGTCATGCCACTCAGGCTTGGGCGGGTGAAACACTACAGCCCAGCGCGCACTGAATGCCGCAGTGGCGGAAGGGCGCGGCCAGAATATCCGGTATCTGGTGGCTGGGCGACGTACCCCGGCGGTTCGGCTATCCGAAGTGCCGCAGGTAGTCTGTTTGGGCCTGTTCGTAGTCGCCCACGCGGCCGATGTCGATCCAGTACTCGCGCACCGGGAAGGCTAGGGTGTTCTCCTGCTCGGCCATGAGGGCCTCGAAGAGCGTGGGCATATCAAAGGGTTCGCCTCTGGGAATGCGGGACAGGGCGGAAGGGGACAGGCAATAGATGCCCGCGTTGACGAAGACCGTCTGGGTCGGCTTCTCCTCGATGCGGACGAGCTTGTGCTCGTCCATGTGCACGACGCCGTAGGGAATCTGCGAGGTGTAGGGGCGCACGCACATGGTGGCGGCCGCGCCGTGCCCGGTGTGGAAGTCCAGCAGACGCGCGAAATTCACTTTGGTCAGCAGGTCGCCGTTCATGACCAGAAAGGGCAGGTCCATTTCCGGCAGCAGGGTGAGCGCTCCGGCGGTGCCCAGGGGCTCGTCCTCGCGCAGGTAGGTGATGCTGACCCCGAAGCGCGAGCCGTCGCCGAAGTGCTCCACCACCTTCTCCGCCATGTAGTTGATGGAGATGAAGAAGGTGCGGAAGCCCTGGGCCACGAAATTCTCCAGGATGATCTCCAGGATGGGCTTGTCGCCAATGCGCAGGAGCGGTTTGGGGCACAGGTCCGTCAGGGGCCGCAGGCGCTGGCCCCGTCCCCCGGCCATAAGCACCACGGCGTTGGGCTGCTCTTCCTTGGAGAGCAGGTCCATCATGGACTCCAGCCCCACCACGCGGCCCTGCGCGTCCAGAATGGGGATCTGGCGCAGCACCTTGGCCTGCATGAGGGAGAGCAGGCTCTCGCGGTCGGCCTCGGGCGAGGCCGTTGTGGGTTTGCTGTACATGATCTCGGACACCGGGGCGGTGAGCGCCTTGCCCGCAAGGATAGCCCGGCGCACGTCGCCGTCGCTGACGGTGCCAAGCAGCCGGCCATCCCCGTCCACAACCAGGGCGATCTGCAGGTGCGAGGCGTCGATGATGCGCACGGCGTCGATGGCCGGGGTGTCTGGCGCGATGAGCACCGACTTCCATTTGTCCTTGGGCATGGCTGTCCTCCCGCGCGGCTTGCGCGCTAGTAGGTCATCTTCTTCTGCACCAGGGCGGGGCCAAGATCGACCGTGGCCAGCACGTCCGCGATGCGCGGTCCGGCGTTGCCCGAGCCGTAAGGGTTTTCGACGCTTGCGCAGTGCTCGCGCCAGCTGTCGTCGAAGATGCCCTTCATGCATGCGCCGAAGATCTGGTCCTGTTGGTACTGGGTGTCGATGACGTTGTCCGCGCGCAGACGGCCCTGCTGGCGGCTGCCGATGTTCACCACCGGACAGCCGAAGATGGCCGTCTCCTTGATGCCGCTGGACGAGTTGCCCGCGTAGACGCCGCGCCCGGCCTTGCCGCACAGGTTCAGCACGCCGTGGTAGTTGCGCCGGCCCAGGCTTTTATGCACCTGGATGTTCGGGATGTTCTCGGCGGCCACCTTCTCCAGCTCATGGATGATGGCTTTGCCGCCCGCGTCGTTGTTGGGATAGGTGAGGATGATCTGCGCGTCCTCGTCCGCCAGGCGGCGCATGGCCGCGAGCGAGGGCAACACCTGGGCCGCCGCGGACTCGAACTCCGTGGTGACGGAGTGCTGGGTGAAGATGACCACCGGGCGCTTGGGGTCAAGCCCGTAGCGTTCGGCCAGCTCCTCGGGGCTCGCATAGTTGCCCTGGGCGATAAGGTCGAGCGCCGGGAAGCCCACGTTGAACACGCGCCAGGGCTCCTCGCCCAGTTTGCGCACGCGCTCTGCGGCTTCTTCGTTGGTGGTGAAATGCAGGTGGGCGAGCTTGGTCATGGCGTGGCGCACGGAGTCGTCCAGCGCGCCGCCTTCCGTGATGTCGCCGCCTTCGATGTGCGCCGTGGGGATGCCCATCTGGGTGCCCGCGACAACTGCGGCCAGGCCCTCGAAGCGGTCGGCGTAGACCACCAAAAAATCGGGGCGCAGCGCGTCGAGCGATTCGGACAGGCTGACGATGCCCGTGCCGATGGCCTGGGCCGTGGCGGCCAGGGTGTCGTGGTGCATGGTCATCTTCACTTCGGCGTGGATGGCGAAGCCGTCCTTCTCAATCTCATTCTTGGTGGCGCCGAAGTCCTCGTCCAGGTGGGCGCCGCCCACGAAGAGGTAGCCCTCCAGGTTCGGGTGGGCGTTGATGGCCTTGATGATGGGATACTGCAGGCCGTATTCGGCCCGATTGCCGGTGAAGATGGCGATTTTGCGCTTGCTGCTCATGGGTTTCCTGTCTGGCTGTCCGTGTTGCGGAAACAGAATTGCAGCCCCTGTCCGAGGCTGGTGGTGGGGCGCCACCGCGTGCGCGCCTCAAGAAGGCTGTTGTCCAGCACCAGGCTGGAGACGCGGGCGGAGGGATCCGGCTCCCGCTCTTGCGGAAGGCGGGAAGTATTAAAAAGTTCCGCGCAAAGGTCAATGAGTTCGCCGATGCGTGTGCCCACCCCTGTGGAGAGGTTGGCCGTAAGCCCATCGGAAGCCAGGGCGGCGGCGCCGATGCGCAGCAGCCCCTCGGCCGCGTCCGCGACATACAGAAAGTCGCGCACCGGGCTTTCGTCCCACACCCGCAGCGGCCCACCACGGCGCGCCTGGGCCAGGATGCGCCCCAGCACGGTGTTCTCGCCGCCGCCGGGGCCGTAGAGGTTGGACAACCGGGCAATGCCCCCGCGCAACGTTCCGGAGGCACAGGCCGCGCGGACAAGCCCTTCCGCTTCGATCTTGCCCCGGGCGTATTCCGCCGTGGGCAGGAGCGGGTCGTCCTCGCGCGCTGGACGGGGAAGCGCGTCGCCGTAGACGATGCCCGTTGAGGGAAAGACAAAGACACAGGGCACGTCCGCCAAGGCTCTTAGCGTAAGGGCCACCAGGTCCACGTTGAGCCTCCGGGCCAGGTCCGGGTCGCGTTGGCAAGCCCCGGCATCAGCCAGCCCCGCCAGATGGAAGAAGCTGGCCGGGCCTTCCGACCGGGCCAGGAAATGATTGGCCTGGGCCAGGCTCCCGGTCCCGTCCGCGCTGTGCGCATAGCCCTGGGGCGATGCGCCGGGCCAGGGCTTGGTGTCGATGCCCAGCACGTTTGCGCCTGCGCCGAGAAGCTGGAGCACTACCCGGCGGCCCAGGAACCCGCACGCGCCAAACACCACGGCGCGGTCAAATGCGCCCGGTCGCTCGGCGGTATGGGACAGGAGTTCGGACACGCCTGATCCTAGATGTTGTACAGGTCGGTTTTGTAGCTCTTCCTGTTTTCCGGGTCGGCAAACCACTTCGCGGTTTCGGCCAGGCCCCGGTCAAAACCGTCCAGCCCGCCATATTCGGGGGTCCAGCCGCAGAGCTCGCGCGCCTTGGCGTTCCCGGCGAACAGGCGTTCCACCTCGCTCTTTTCCGGTCGCAGGCGAGCCTCGTCGCACACGATCTCAATGTCCGCACCCATGACATGGGCGATGCGCTTGGCCGTGTCGCCGATGCTCACCTCGAAGCTGCTGCCGACGTTTACCACCTGGCCCACTGCGGCGTCGGCCTCGGCCATCTTGATGAATCCGCGCGCGGTGTCCGTCACGAAGTTGAAGTCTCGGGTGGGGGTGAGCGCGCCAAGCTTGATGCTGCGTTTGCCCGCCGCGATCTGTGTGATGATGGTCGGGATGACGGCGCGGGCGCTCTGGCGCGGGCCATAGGTGTTGAAGGGGCGGATGACCGCCACCGGGGTGCCGAAGGCGGCGAAGAACGAGAGCGCCAGCTGGTCCGCCCCGATCTTGGTGGCCGAATAGGGCGACTGGCCCTGCAGGGGGTGCTCCTCGGTGATGGGCACGAAGCGCGCTGTGCCGTAAACTTCGCTGGTCGAGGTATGCACCACCTTTTGCACATCCAGGTCACGGGCGGCCTGCACGATGTTCAGCGTGCCGGTGACGTTCGTCTGCACATAGGTGTCCGGCGAGTGGTAGGAATAGGGAATGGCGATGAGCGCCGCCAGGTGCAGCACCACGTCGCAGCCGCGCATGGCCGTGCGTACGCCGTTGCCGTCGCGGATATCGCCCTGGAACACGTCCAGGCTCTTTTTGAGCTCCGGCTCGAAACTGTCGAGCCAGCCCCAGGAACTGAAGGCGTTGTAGTGCACAAAGGCCCGCACGTCGTGCCCCGCGCGCACCAGCATCTCCGTGAGGTGTGAGCCGATAAAGCCGCCCGCGCCGGTGACGAGAAGTTTTTTGCCCTTGAGGTCCATGTTATCTCCTTCCTCCTTCGACCATGTCCCAGGTGAGCTGCGTGTCCACGTCGATGTCCCGCGCGGCCACGCGGCCCAGAAGGCCCTCGAAGTGCTCGGCCAGGATCTCCCCGGTGCCGGGGCGCTTCACCCACAGGTTGGCCTTGCCGAAGGTCTCGCCCTTCTTGATGGGGCCGATGGTGACGCAGGAGGCGTAGGCGAAGTCGATGGTCACCTGCTCCTCCGGCAGCACGGCCTTGGTGCCGCCCAGGGCCTTGTGGATGAGCTTTGAGCCCTCGATGAGGCTGCGCATCTCCTCCGGGTCCATGGACAGGAAGACGTCTGGGCCGGGCCAGGACTTGTCCGAGGTGTAGTGGCGCTCCAACATGCTGGCGCCCAGCGCCGCCGCTCCCAGGCAGGGGTAGATGGTCAGCGTGTGGTCGGACAGGCCGACCACCGCGTCGGGGAAGGCCCGCATGAGCTCCTGCATGGCCCCCAGGCGCACCTTTTCCGGCGGGGTGGGGTACATGCTCGTGGTGTGCATGAGGCCGAAGGGCACCTTGCGCGCGCGCAGGATGTCCACGCTCTTGGCCACGCTCGCCATGCTGTTCATGCCGGTGGACAAGATCACCGGCTTGCCGAAGCTCGCGATGTGGTCCACCAGCGGGTAGTTGTTGCATTCGCCGGAACCGATCTTGTAGCCGCAGACGTCCATGGATTCCAGACGGTCGGCTGCGGCGCGGGAAAAGGGCGTAGAGAGGTAGATCATGCCCAGGCTCTCCACCAGGGCCTTGAGGCGGCGCTCGTCGGCCTCGGAAAGCTGGCAGCGCTCCATGATTTCGTAGATGGAGACGTCCGCGTTGCCGGGGATGACCTTCTTGGCCTGCGGGCTCATCTCGTCTTCCACCACGTGGCACTGGAACTTCACGCACTCGCAGCCCACGGCCGCCGCGTCGCGCACCATGCGTTCGGCTTTGGCGAAGTCGCCCTCGTGGTTGATGCCGATTTCGGCGATGACGAGCGGCGGGAAATCCGGGCCGATCTGGCGTCCGGCCAAAGTGATCTGGGGCATGAGGAGGCTCCTTTGCACGCATATGTCAGCGTGGTCGGAGGATAGTGAAAAGGCGGGGAAGAATCAAGGCGGCGGCGCGGCGGGGGCATTGGCCGCGCGTTGGAATGGGCACAACCTCTGGTTTCTTCCTTCCCTCGTAAACGAAAAGAGGACCCAGGGAGAGTTATTCCCCCGGAAAAACGCTTGTTTCGCTCTCCACTAGCCGTTCTGCCGCACGATGCGCCGCGCGCCCGCGAAGCGCTCACGCCAGTAGGGCAGATCGAGGGATTCCTCACGCACGCGACCGCCGGCATGCGGGCTGTGGATGAAGGTGCCGTGGTCGGTGGCGATGCCCACGTGCATGTTCTTCGGGTTGCCGCCCAGGCGGAAGAACACCAGGTCGCCGGGGCGTATGTTCCGGCGGCTCACGGGCTGTCCCGTCTCGAACTGGTCGATTGATCTGCGGGGCAGGTCCACGCCCACCTGACGGTAGGCCCACCAGGTGAAGCCGGAACAGTCGAACCCGGTCTGAGGCGATTCGCCGCCCCACCGGTAGCGCACGCCGGTGAGCGAACGCGCGGCGGACACCACGGAGTTGCTCCCTCCGGCGGGCACGCTGGGCAGCGGCTCGGGCTCAATGTGCGCAGGCGCGCAGCCGCCAAGTCCCCAGAGCAAGAGCCCCAGAACGAGCAGCAGCGCCGCCCGTGTCGGAATATGGCGGGTTCGCATGGCCGTGTCTCCGGGCTACTTGGCGATACGCACGAAGCTTTGCACGGTGCGCACGCCGCTCACGTCGTTCACGTGGCGCACGATCTTGTCGGCGTCGCGCTGGTTGGCCACCAGGCCCAGGATGATGGCGTTGCACTGCACAGTCTTCACGTCCACCTGGGTGGACCAGATGCTCGAATCCTCCACCAGGGTGGCCTTGATCTGGGCATAGAGGGCAAGATCGTCGGAGATGCCGCAGGTGGGGTCGTCACGCTTGGGGAAAGGCACCACGACCACCTTGCGCACGCCGGAGACCTCGCGCGTGAGTTTCACCGAGTGCATCTTCTGCGCGTCGCTCTCAAATTCGCCCACGATATACACGGTGCCCAGGTAGGAGTTCACGGACACGTCGCGCAGCTTCACCGTCTCATCGCTGATGAACCGGGCACGCACCGAGGATTCGATGCGGCCGTCGTCCACGAAGGTGCCGATGTCGCGCTCGTCCACGGCGGCCTTGTAGATGGTGCCGCAGCCCGTGAGGCTGGGCAGCAGGAAAAGGCAGAGAAGTATCAGCAGGATATTACGGCGCATGACCATGCTCCTTGTCGCTGGCGTCAGGAAATGGACGGGGTTTGAAAACCACGTCAGGGGAATAGCAAAAACAGGGCCAGAATGGCTAGGCCGCATCCTGTGGAGCGCCGGGGTCCGGCTCGCGGGTCAGGTCCGCGCGGAGCTTTTCGACCAGGCTCGGAGGCAGGGTGAAGGGGCCGGTCCAGTCCGGTGGCGAAAAGAGCGCGCGTTCCGGCAGGCGCAGGCAGAGCGCATGCAGGAGCATGGGCACGCCGCGCACCTTGCGGCCATAGACGGCGTCGCTGATGACCGGGTGCCCGCGCAGGGAGAGCTGGACGCGGATCTGGTGCGTGCGGCCGGTGAACAAGCGCACCAGCAGCAATGTCGCCTGGCGCTTGCGCAGCAGGGGGCGCACTTCGGCGCGGGCGGTCTTGCCCTCGTCCCCGGCCGCGGGCAGCACCTTTTTGCGGTCGGCCTGCCCTTGCGCCAGATCAAGCCGGTCGAGCCGGTCCTCCATGATCTCCGGGCCCTTGCCGGGCCAGGGCCCATCCACCCAGGCCAGATAGGTCTTGGCCACGCCCCGGCTGGCGAAGAGGTCGTTCAGGCGGCGCAGTTCAGTGTAACTCTTGGCCGCCAGCAGGATGCCGGAGGTGTCTTTGTCCAGCCGGTGGGTCAGCACCGGCACGAAAGGGGCCCCGGCGTAGAGGGCCTTCAGGCGGTCGGCCACGGAGTCCTTGTGCCGGGTGCCCGCGTGGGAGCACAGCCCGGCGGGCTTGCGCACGGCCACATAGCCGGGGGACTCGAAGAGCAGGTCCAGCCCGGGCGTCGGGCCAAGCGCCGTGGGGGATTGCGCGGACGGGGCCGCTGGTGTTGTGGCGTTCAGGGTGCGGGCCAGCGGCGGCACACGCACCTCCTGCCCGGCGGAAAGCCGGAAGAAGGGCTTCTTTCGGCCGCCGTCCACCCGGACCTCTCCCGTGCGGATGATGCGCAAAAGGGCCGATCCCGGTACTTCACGGCCCAGGCGGCGCTGGAGAAACTGCAACAGCTTTTGGCCGGCCTCCTCCGGGCTCACCACCAAGGGGGCGCGGGGGGCTTCGGCCTGGGGGGCAGTGTCCGGGGTGTCCGATGCGGGCATGGCGGTTGACGTGGGGGCGGTGGGGAAGGCGGGGCCGGGGGGAGAATCCTCCCCGGCCCCGCGTGTTGGACTACTTGCCGGAGTCCAGTTCATAGGTCACGATCACGGTCTTCTCCGCGCTCTCACCGATGGCCCCGGAATAGCTGTTGAGGCAGACGATGAGCTGCTTCTTGCCGTCGTTCTTCAGGTCTTCAAGGCCGAGGTCCACAACGGTGCCCTTGATGCGCCGCGTCTTCCAGGCCATGCTCATGCCCACGCCGTCCCAGAACAGGGACTGCACTTCGCCCTGGGAGAAGCGGCGGAACTTCGTGAAGATCTGCGAAGCCACGGAGATGTCCTTGTTGACCAGCAACTCATACTTGCCGCGCGAATCGAAGGACACGGGGAGCATGCGGATGGGCACGTAGTAGAAATCCTCCACGCCCGTGTCCCGCGTGCCCATGTCCATACCCGGCAGGCGCTCGTCGATGATGACGTAGTTGCTTGAGCTGTTGTAGCCTTCCTCCTGAGTGAACTGGGCCTCAAGCTCCTGGGTGAAGACCTTCATGTAGCTGTACTCGTTCAGCACCACGATTTTATCCGTGTTGCCCTCGGGCAGGTAGGCGAAGTTAAAGAGGTTGGCGATGCTGGGCAGATGCAGTCTGCGCACGGGCTGGAGACTGCCATCCTGGTAGAACATTTCGCTCACGCCAGATTCCTCGAAGGGGCCGTGGTTGCCCTTGCGCTGGCCCAGCAGGGTCGGCTGGTTGGTGGGCGGCGTACGCACCACGGAAAGGTACATCTTCTGCGGCGGCATGAAGTTTTCAAACTTGCCGTTGTTGAAGTTCAGGATGAAGCTGCGCGGTTGGGCGTTGCCCTCGGGATCGTCGAGGCCGGTGGCGATGATCTCGGCCTTGCCGTCGTGGTTCAGGTCCAGGAGGCTGACGCGCAGCAGCTTGATGCGCGGACCGAGCTTGTATTCGCCAAGGGGCTTCAGGGTATTCTGGAAGAATTCGTAGGCATAGAGGGTGTTGGTTCCGGCGATGATGACGCGGTTTTTCTTGTCACCCACGAAGTCGCCCACAGCCATGCTCACGGAGGCAAAGCGCAGGCTCTGGCTCTGCCAGCGGCCCGGAGTCTCGGCGCCGCCCTCGTAGCGGAACTGCGGGTTCATCACCGGGCCGCCAGCGGGACCCATCGGGGCTTCGCCGGTATCGCCGACGACAAAGTCGGAATTTTTGGGCACGGGCATCTTGGCCTGGGCCTCGGCGCGCGCCTCTTTGCGCTCGGCAGTCTTGGCGTCCTCGCCGGGGCGTTTGAACACCTCCGCACGCGCGTCGTTGCTCAGGCGCTCAAGTGCGGGCAGCAGCCCCTCCATGGGCACAGTGGAGGACTTGGCCCAGGTTTTGCCCAGGCGGTCGTAGATCTTGAGCTCCACGTTGATCTGCTTGTCGTTGTCCTGGAAGTCCAGGTTGCCGACGACAAGATAGTCCGCCCCGATGAGGCCCATCATGGACTGGGCCTCGGCGGCGCTAGCGGGCAAGTGGCCGCCGGCGGGGGCGATCTTGTCCTCCGCCACGGGCTCGAAGTAGCCGAGCCAAGTCAGACGGTTGGTGACAGGGGCCTGAGCGCCTTTGCTGAGATACTGGTATTTCGCATTGTTGACCTTGAAGGGCAGCACTGCGAAAGAGTGGGCGGTCTTGGCCTGCGCTTGGGCCAGGGCCGGAATGGCCAGGGCGAAGCAGAGGAGCGCCAAGATGGTCAGACGTTTCATGGACATGAGAATCCTCCTCACGGGGGGCGATGGGTTTGCTCTTCCTGCGGCTTTTCAACCGCGTGCCGGGTAAATAACATCATCAAATGCGGCTTGCAAAAGAAACCTTGGTGCGTCCCAGGCCAGGACTGGAGCGGAAAAGCACGGCGCGGACGCGTTGCCAAGGCGCCGCAGGCGCGCTATGCCCCTCCCATGCAGACCCGCACCTTCCGCATCACCACCACGCCGGACCAGCGCCCCCTCGTTGAGGCCTTACTCGCGGCCCAGGGCTTCGCCTTCAGCCCGGAACCGTTTTTCGCGGCAGCGCGCCGCCTGGAGCGCGAACCGTTTCCGCTGGGTTCATCCCTGGCCGCATCTTTCGGCCTGATCTACATTCAGGACCGCTCGTCCATGCTGCCGCCAGTGCTTTTGGATGCGCGCGCGGGCAGCAGGTGCCTGGACATGTGCGCCAGCCCCGGCGGGAAAACGGGCATTCTGGCCGGGCTCGTGGGGCCTGAGGGCTTTGTGCTCGCAGCCGAGGCCTCGCGCGACCGCTTGGCCACACTGCGGCAAAACCTGCGGCGCATGGGGGCGGTGAACGCGGCCACCATCGGTGTGGAAAGCCAGCACCTGGCGCTGGCGCCCGGGAGCTTCGACGCCATCCTGCTTGATCCACCGTGCAGCGGCTGGGGGACCGTGGACAAGAATCCGCGCGTGCTTGAGGTCTGGACGCCGGAAAAGGCTGAAACCCTGGTGCGGTTGCAGCGGCTTCTGCTTGCGCGGGCGGCGGAGTTGCTCAAGCCCGGCGGGCGGCTCATGTATTCCACCTGCACCACCAATATTCGCGAGAACGAGGAACAGGTGGCCTGGGCTTTGGAACGCTTGCCGCTTAAGATCGACGCCTTGCCGGAACCGGAAGGGTTTGCGCCGGTTCCGCTGGCCCTGACAGGCCTGGACGGAGTTCTGCGGGTGGGCTGTCAGGACCAGAGGTGGGGGGAAGAACCGGGCGGCAACGGCCAGGGATTCTTTCTGGCCCGCTTTCAACATGACGCACGCGACGCGCAGGAGGTTACACCCTCCGGTGAAGATCTTGCGCCCCTGGGCGGCCAAGCCTTGACCGCGCGCGAACGCGCCGAAGCGCTCGCCGCCGGTGTAAACCTCGTCGCCCTGCCACCGGGCGAGGTGCGCGCGTTTGGCGGCAAGGCGTATTTTCTGCACCAGGCGGCCCTGGACCTTTGCGAAATGGCGGGTCTGGGAAGCGGGGGACAGCGCTGGCAGGGCTTTTTGCTGGGACAGATGCAGGGCGGCCGCTTCGCCGCTGCGGCGCGCACGCGGATGCTCATGCCGCAGGCCGCGGAACTGTCGGCGTCCCGGCGATTGGACGTAGACGAGCCAGCTGCCATCCTGGACCTTTTGGCGGGGCGTAGCCTGGAATTTGGGGCTGGTCCCGAGCGCAAGCGTGGCGACAAGGACGGTGGCGGCCTCGTCGGGTTGTATTTTCGTGGATTACCGCTTGGTTGGCTTACGCGGAAGGGGCGGCGCCTGCTGTGGTCGGACCGTTAAACGGGACGCGAAAAGGTCTCTGGCTAAAATTTTTTGCAAAAATCCTTTGACAGCCGGGCCCGATGGTGGCAAAGCAATTTCTCCGTGGCGGGCAGCCAAGGAAAGCGCAGCCGGAACAGCTTCTGGAAACGCTTTGAACAGGGCGCTCGAATGACTCCGGGCGGATAGCTCAGCTGGAAGAGCATCGGCCTTACAAGCCGGAGGTCACAGGTTCGAGCCCTGTTCCGCCTACCACGATAACAGTGCGGAGCGGTAGTTAAGTTGGTTATAACGCCGGCCTGTCACGTCGGAGGGCGCGAGTTCAAGTCTCGTCCGCTCCGCCAGCACTGTCAGGGCCGAACTCGAAAGGGTTCGGCCCTTTTCGTTTGCCGCATCCCCCCGCAGCTCTGAGGCCAAGGGCCCCGACTTTCTTCCCCGCCGTTCTTTCCTGGCGGGCTGCTCCGCGTACGGCAGCCGCGCTGTCCCCCACTCGTTCCCTGGCGCAAGGGGGCGTTCGGATTGATCGGCCAAGCCGAACACCCTCCTCAATTCAAATCGTTCGCCAGCAAACTTCGCTTCGGGCTATGGGGCTCCTGATCCGGCGCATGCCGCCATACCCATCAGCAAGGAGTTTGCAATGCCTCACACTCTCGAAGAGACCATCGTCAGGAATATGGAGAGCGGATACCTGTGTTCGGAAAGCGTGCTCAAAGGCGCGGCCGATTATCTGGGCATCACCTGGGAGCACCTGCCGGCCATTGCGACCGGGTTGGGCGCTGGAATTGGCGGCACGGCCAATGTCTGTGGCACGCTGACTGGTGGCGCCATGGCCCTGGGGCTGGCACGCGGGCGCAACAGCCCGGATCAGGACTTTCTCGCCTGCCTGGGAGGCGTTCAGGAGCTGGTGGAGGAATTCCGGGGACGCTTCGGCAGCATCACCTGTGTGGATGTCCTGGGCCTCGACATCAGCACGGAGGATGGTCGCAACAGAGCGATAGAAACGGGCTTTCTCAACCTGCCTTGCAAAGACTGCCTCGTCTTCGTGGCGCGCTATCTTGCCGAAAACCTGAGCGCTGCGGACTAAGCCCGCGCTGGGGGCCGCTCCGCTTCCGGGGAGGTCTTTTCCCAGGCGTTCCTGAACAGCTCCATGAGGCACGTGAGGGATGGCGAAAGCCATTTCTCACGATGCCACACCATGTTGACCGGCAGTCGGCCCGGCAGCCCTTGCAGGGTCAGTTCGCAAAGAGAGCCCGATTCCAGCTCCTGGCGGAGGGCTATGCGGGGCAGGACCGCACAGGCGTGGGGCGCGGCCGCAAGCGTGTTTTTCAGGGCGGTGAGGCTGCTGAAGTCGATCCAAACATTGCCCCGCACGTCCTGCTGGGCAAGAAGCTGTTCCAGGGCGTCGCGGCCCGCGGAGTCCGAGGAGGCGCAGAGCAGCAACCGGCCAGCCAAGTCGGCCGCTGCGACCTGCCCCGGTCCGGCGCCCCAATCCGAAACATGCCCGGTCAGCACCAATTCCTCGTTGCCGATGTGTTCAATTTGGCAATTCTCCATTTTCTTGGCCTCGCCGACCAGAAAAGCCAGATCGAGCCCCTTCTCCAGGTACCGCTGCACGTCATGCGTCGAGCTTCCTCGCAGACGCAAAGCGACCGAGGTGTGCTCCCTTCGGAATTGGTGCAGCAGGACCGGAAAACGGAAGGCTGCGAGTGTCTCCGGAATGCGCACGGTGAGCATCCCCGTGCTCGCGTGTTCGTCCGCTGCGGCCGCAATGCTCTCCTGGGCCAGATCCAGCAACTTCAGCGCATAGGGCAAAAAACGGCCGCCCGCCTCAGTGAGTCGTATGCCCTTCTCCAGGCGGTCGAACAGCTTGAGCTGCAGTTCCTCCTCAAGGGCCAGGATCTGCGCGGAGACGGTGGACGGGGCATAGTTCAGCACCGCCGCCGCCCGGCGGAAGCTCAGGAGTCCGGCAACGGACACAAAGGTTTTGACGTTGCGCAATTCCAAGAGGGCGCCTCATGTTGTGCCGGTGCGGGGTGCTGGCGGGCTAGTCCTTAAGAAAGCGCAGGAGTGCTGCCTCCAGCCGGTCCAGGGGCACGGTGGTGTCCAGGCAGGGGCCGTTGGGCCGCTCGTTCAGCACGCCGAACACCGGCAGCGGGTACGTGTCCTGAATGCCGCTGGAGAGGTCGCGGTAGCAGGCCACGGCGATGATCATGCCGGGCCGCTTCTGGGTCACGATGCGCCGGGCGATGGTGCCCCCCGTGGCGATGGCCAGATGTACGCCGTAGCGGTCGCGCAGGGCCAGCAGGCCCGTGATGGGGCATCGGCCGCAGCGCTTGCAGTTGTCGATGTCGTAGGTGAGCCGCATGTCGCAGCGGCTGTTCTGCAAGCAGTGGGGCATGAGCAGGAGAATCTTGTGCGGCGGGAAACGGTCCATTTCGCGCAGCACCAATTCGTTGTTCACCTTGATGAAGGAGGTGTGGATGTCCTCCTTGGAGATGCCGAGCGAACGGCCCAGCAGGCTCATGAGGGGCAGCAGGAACTTGATCGTCAGCCCACGCATCCGGCCGGTGAGTGGCAGCGGGCGGTGCACGACGATGCTCAAGAGCAGGCCCAGACAGGCCCAGAGCACCAGCACCAGCGCTAGGCCGACCAGCACGCCCAGCATCAGCGGGGCGTAGGGGTGCAGTTTTTTGAGCCCGATGTAGGGGACGACCCACAGGAGCACCAGCAGGGTGCAGAGCAGGGCGCAGCTGCCCCCGATGAGCCCGATGAACAGCCGCTTGCGCGAAGTGCTGCCGCTGGTGCCGTCCACGCGAGTCCTCCGGCCTGGGCCGATCAGCCCTGGCAGACTTTGAGATAGCCGCAGGCGAAGGCCTGGGCGTCCTGGGGCTTCTTGCCCCGCGGGGTGAGGCGCGGGACGAGATAGGCCTTGTCCGCCGTGGCGATGGCCAGGCGCTGGCCCTGTTCCGTGGACACCAAGCCCAGGATTGTGCCGGGCGTAACGCCAGCGGGCAGATCCCCGCCCACCGCGCCCGGCTCGATGTTCAGGCGCAGCAGTTTGCCGGGCGTCTGCTCCCAGTCGAAGAACGCGCCCGGCCAGGGGTGCATGGCCCGGATATGGTTGTGTAGCTTCTCGGCGGGCAGGGCCCAGTTGATGAGTCCTTCATCCTTGCGCAGCTTGGGCGCCTGGGTCACGCGGCCTTCGTCCTGGGGCAGCAGCATCAGCCCCCCCTGGGGCAGGCGGGACAGGGCGTCCAGCAAGGCCTCCGCGCCCATTTCGGCCAGCTCGTCGTGCAGAATGCCAGCGTGGTCGGCGTCGCCGATGCGCAGAGCGCGCTGCAGCAGGATCGGCCCGGAGTCGAGCCCCAGCTCCATCTTCATGATCGTGATGCCCGTGACCAGGTCCCCGGCCTCAAGGCAGCGCTGAATGGGCGCGGCGCCGCGCCAGCGCGGCAGCAGGCTGGCGTGGACGTTGATGGGCATGCGCTTCGGCGTGTCGAGCACGGCCTGGGGCAGGATGAGCCCGTAGGCCGCCACCACCAGCACGTCGAAGTCGAGCGTGGCCAGCGTGGCCACGTCCGCTGGATCCTTGAAGTTGAGCGGCTGACGCACCTCGAGGCCGTGCTCCAGGGCCAGGCGTTTCACCGGTGAGGGCGTGCACTCCTGCCCGCGTCCGCAGGGGCGGTCGGGCTGGGTGTAGGCGCACAGAACCTCCGCACCGGGCCAGTCGAGGAGCGCACGCAAGCTCTCGGCGGCGAAGTCCGGGGTGCCCATGAACACGATGCGCAGGGGCGGCTTCGGGTAATTCTGCTCCGGCCCCGCGTTCTTGAGATCGATGTCTCCGCCGAGGGGGTCCGCAACAGTTAGTCCTTGCGCCATTTCTTGACCTTGCTGTCGTACATGGTTCGCTTGAGGCGGCTCGCGTGGTCGATCAGGGTTTTGCCTTCCAGGTGGTCCATCTCGTGCTGCAGGATCACCGCAAGCAGGCCCTCGGCCTTGATTTCGATATCCGCGCCCTTCTCGTTCAGGCCCGTCACAGTGACGCACTCATAGCGCTTCACCTTGCAGGAGAACGTGGGCAGGCTCAGGCAGGATTCCTCGGATTCCTTGGAGCCCGAGCACTCCGTGATGACCGGGTTCAGCACCACCATGGGGCTCTTGCGCTCCTTGGGGCCGGTCTCGTCGAGGGTGATGAGCCGGATGCTCGCGCCCACCTGGGGCGCGGCCAGGCCCACGCCGTCGCTCTCGTACATGGTCTGCGTCATGTCCTCAATGAGCTTGACGATCTCCGGGGTGATCTCGGTCACGCGTGCGGCGACCTTGGCCAGCACCGGGTCCGGGTAGGTCAGGATGGGCAGCTTCGTCATAGATCTAGCCCTCGGCCTTCTTTTCGCCGGGTTCCGCGGCCTTCTCGCGCAGCTGGATGCCCAGTTCGCGCAGCTGCTTTTTGCTCACGAGATTCGGCGCATCGGTCATGAGGCAGGTGGCCTTCTGGGTCTTGGGGAAGGCGATGACGTCGCGGATGGACTTCGAGCCCGTAAGCAACATGATGATGCGGTCCAGGCCGAAGGCGATGCCGCCGTGCGGGGGAGCGCCGAACTTGAGGGCTTCGATGAGGAAACCGAACTTCTCCTCGGCCTCTTCGTCCGAGATGCCGAGCGCGCTGAACATGGCCTTCTGCGCGGCCGGGGTGTGGATGCGGATGGAGCCGCCGCCGATCTCGTTGCCGTTCAGCACCAGGTCGTAGGCGCGCGCGAGCGCTCCGCCCGGGTCGCTGGCGATGGTGTCCATCTGGCCCGGCTGGGGCGAGGTGAAGGGGTGGTGCTTGGCCACCCAGCGCTTGTCCTCGGGGTCGTACTCGAGGAGCGGGAAGTCCGTGACCCACAGGGGCGCAAAGGCCTTCTCGTCGATGAGCCCGAAGCGGTCGCCGAGCTTGAGGCGCAGGTTGCCCAGCGCGGCGTTGGCCACGTCGACCGGCGCAGCCTGGAAGAACACGATGTCGCCGGGAACCATGCCCAGGCGCTCGGCCAGCTTCACCTTCTCATCCTCGGAGAAGAACTTGACGATGGGTGACTGCCACTCGCCGTCCTCTTTCACCTTGATCCAGGCCAGGCCTTGCGCGCCGTAGATCTTCACGAACTCGGTGTAGTCGTCGATCTCCTTGCGCGAGAGTTCCAGGCCGCCGGCCACGCGCAGGGCCTTGAGGCAGGGGGCGCTGGCGAAGACCTTGAAGCCGCCGCCCGCGAAGATGTCCTTCACGTCGGCCAGCTTGAGTCCGAAACGCACGTCCGGCTTGTCCACGCCGTACTCGTCCAGGGCCTGCTTGTAGGGCATGCGCGGAAAAGCGTCGGGGAGCTTCACGCCGATGGTCTCCGTGAAGAGCGTGCGGACCAGGCCCTCGGCCATGCCCATGATCTGCTCCTCGTCCGGGAAGCTCATCTCGATATCGATCTGGGTGAACTCCGGCTGGCGGTCGGCGCGCAGATCCTCATCGCGGAAGCACTTGACGATCTGGAAGTAGCGGTCCAGACCGCTGACCATCAGCAGCTGCTTGAATATCTGCGGGCTCTGCGGCAGGGCGTAGAAGGTGCCAAGGTTCATGCGGCTGGGCACCAGGAAGTCGCGCGCGCCCTCGGGCGTGCTCTTGGTCAGGACCGGGGTCTCGATTTCGAGGAAACCCAGGCCGTCCAGGTAGCGGCGCACGCTTTGGGCGGCCTTGTTGCGCAGGATGAAATTGCGCGCCAGGCGCGGGCGGCGCAGGTCGAGGTAGCGGTACTTGAGGCGCAGCATCTCGCTGGTCTCCACGCGGTCCTCAATGGGGAACGGCGGCGTTTCGGAGGTGTTCAGGAGTTTCCACTCCTGCACGTAGACCTCGACCTCGCCCGTGTGCATGCTCGGGTTGGTCATGCCTTCCGGGCGGTGGCGCACGATGCCGCGCAGGGCCACGACGTACTCGATGCGGATGGCGTGGGCGCGCTCGTGAGCCTCCGGGGCTTCCTCCGGGCTGAACACGGTCTGGGTCAGGCCTTCGCGGTCGCGCAGGTCGATGAAGATAAGCCCGCCGTGGTCGCGCCGGAACTGCACCCAGCCCATGAGGGTGACTACCTTGCCAATGTCGGCGGCTGTGAGCTGGCTGCAGGTGTGGCTGCGTTTCCAGCCGCCCAGGTCCTGAATGACGCGGTACTCGTCGTAAGAACGCTCTTCTCCGGCGCCCGCGGTCGTGGTGGTCTGTTCCGTCATTTCCATTCCTTTTGGAGAAATATTGCCGCTCTTGGCGTCGTCGTCGTGTCTGTTGCGTCGCTTTTTCGCGTTAGTCGAAGATGGCGATATCCAGCTTGAGCTGGGTGCCCTCCTCCATGTCCTTCACCGTCACCTGTCCGGCGTCGAATTCGTCCGCGCCGATGATGTAGCATTTTCTGGCGTTGATGCGCCCGGCGTGGCGCAGGCGGCTTTTCATGCTGCCCGCCGCGTAGTCGCACTCACCCGCGAGGCCGCGCTTGCGCAGCTTGTGCGCCAGCAGGATGGCCGCGTCCACGGCGCGTTCGTCGGTGACGGCCAGAAAGAAGTCCGGCCGGGGCGCGGCGGGCTTCTCCATGAGCATGGCCAGGCGTTCCATGCCGCAGGCGAAGCCTATGCCCGGGGCATCCGGGCCGCCCAGGAGTTGCACCAGCCCGTCGTAGCGGCCGCCACCAGCCACGGCGGTCTGTGCGCCGATGGCGCCGCTTGTGACCTCGAAGGTGGTGCGCTGGTAGTAGTCCAGTCCGCGCACCAGACGGGGATTCAGGGTGTACTTGAGGTCCGCGCGGTCCACCAGGGCCAGCACGGCGGAGAAGTGATCGTGGCAACCCGTGCACAGGTGGTCGCCGATGACCGGCGCGTCCGTGACCAGGGCCTTGCACGTGGGCACCTTGCAGTCCAGCACGCGCAGGGGATTGGTGTGCATGCGCCGACGGCAGTCCTCGCAAAGCTTGTCGTGGTCGAGGGCCTCGAAATAGGCGGTGAGGGCGGCGCGATAGTTCGGGCGACATTCGCGGCAGCCCAGGCTGTTCAGCTCGAAGGACAAATCCCCGATGCCAAGGCCCGACAGGAAGTCCTCCAGCATGAGGATGACCTCGACATCGGCCTGGGGTTCGGCGCTGCCCAAAAGCTCGGCGTTGATCTGGTGGAACTGGCGCATGCGGCCCTTTTGCGGGCGCTCGTAGCGGAACATGGGGCCGAAGGTGTACAGGCGCGTGGCGCGGCCGGGCTCGATGGCCCCGGCTTCAATGGCCGCGCGGAGCACGCCCGCCGTGGCCTCGGGACGCAGGGTCAGGGAACGGTCGCCGCGGTCGGTGAAGGTGTACATCTCCTTGCCCACCACGTCCGTATCCTCGCCTATGCCCTTGGCGAAAAGCTCTGTGCGCTCCAGCACGGGCGTACGCAGCTCGCCGAAGCCGAAGCGTGAGAAGACCTCGCGCGCCTGAGCCTCCATGTGGGTGAAGGCGCGCGCGTCTTCGGGGAACAGGTCGGCGAAGCCTTTGATTTTCTGGATGGCGCTCATGGAGTCCGTTTGCTTGTTGAGGTTTGGAAAGGCGGGGAATATACCTTCCTCATACCGTATTGTCAAAACCGCGCGTGCTAAGTCAAACTCCGCGCAAATACAGGAGAAACTCATGCCTTTCGTGAACATCAAGATCACCCGGGAGGGGGCCACCGCGGAGCAGAAGGCTACCCTCATCAAGGGCGTCACCGAACTTTTGCGCGACACCTTGGGCAAGAATCCCGCCACCACTGTCGTGGTCATTGAGGAAGTGGACACGGACAATTGGGGCATTGGCGGCGAATCCGTCACGGCGCGGCGCAAGACGGGGAAATGAACAATCCCCCGCGCGCCGCGTTGCATGCTTGAGACCTCAGGCCGCTGTGGGCAGCATTACCCGCACTGTGGTCACAATCGTCGTAACCGGGCCTGGTTACTCGGCGCGCGGGCCGTTGCAACAAAAAAAGCGCCCCCTTGCGGGGGCGCTTTTGTCTGTGAGGCGGCTGAGCGTTAGGCTTCGGTTTCGAGGGAAACCGCAGGCTTCTGGCTGACACCAAGCTCTTGCTTCACCTCGGTGGCGACCTTGAACAGGATGGTCACCACCAGGGCGCCCGTGGCGTAGATCATGAGCGAGACGATGAGCTCCTTGCCGGTGGGCCAGTAAGGGGCGACGGTATCGAAGGGCGAAGGGTTGAAACCGCCGATCAGGAGGCCAAGGCCCTTGTCGATCCAGGTGGCGATGACCAGGATGCCCAGGGACCAGGGCAACAGCTTGCGGTTGTCGCGCAGCTTGGGCGGGATCAGAAGCGCCAGGCTGCCGAGGCCGAACGCCACAGCGGTCCACATGTAGGGCACCAGCTCGGTGTGGCCGTCGAGGCCCTTGAACAAGTATATGAGCGAGTTCATGTGTTCGGGAATGTTCGAGTAGAAGGCCGAGAACACCTCAAGCAGGAAGAAGAACACGTTCACGCACATGGCGTACACGATGATCTTGGCCAGGGTGGCGACACCCTCGGCCTCGGCCTTGAAGGTGGTCAGCTTCTCTGTGAGCATGATGACCAGGAGCAGGATGGCCGGACCAGAGCAGAAGGCCGAAGCCAGGAAGCGGGCGGCCAGGATGGCGGTGAGCCAGTAGTGGCGGCCGGGCAGGCCCTGGTACAGAAAGGCCGTGACCGTGTGGATGGAGAACGCCCAGATGATGGACACGTAGGCGACAACCTTGGTCCACTTCGGGTGGGGCATGTGCTGGCGGTCGCACTCCAGACAGGTCCAGCCCACCAGGAGGTTCAGGATGAGATAGCCGTTCAAGACGACCATGTCCCAGAACAGGATGGAGTTGGGCGTGGGGAAGAGCAGCACGTTCAGCATGCGCTGCGGCTGGCCGATATCAACCACGATGAAGCCAAGGCACATGACCACGGCGCCGATGGCCATGAACTCGCCGAAAATGACGAGGTCCTTGAACTTTTTATAGTGGTGGAAGTAGTACGGCAGCACAATCATGACGCCGGAGGCGGCCAGACCGACCAGGTACGTGAACTGGGCGATGTAGAAGCCCCAGGACACGTCGCGGCTCATGCCGGTGATGGTCAAACCGTGTATCAACTGCGTGATGTATACGCTGGAAGCTCCCGCGATGACGAGGAGCAGAAACCCGATCCACAGGTAATACTTGGGACTTCCCTTAAGTGCTTTTTCGAGCATGACCGCCCCCTAAATGATGTAGTAGACGCCCGGTTCGGTGCCGAGCGACGGCTTGCGCCGGATGGTGTAGTGCTCGCGCAGCAGCTTGCGCACCTCGGAATTCGGGTCGGAGAGGTCTCCGAACGCCAGGGCTCCGTTGGACGCCTCGACACAGGCGGGCTGCTTGCCGTGGGCCAGCCTGTCCACGCAGAAGTTGCACTTTTCAACCACGCCGCGCATGCGGGTGGGGAATTCCTTGTTCAGGTTGTTCAGGTCCAGGTACAGCCGGGGCTCCATGAAGTTGAAGCTGCGCGCACCGAAGGGGCAGGCGGCCATGCAGTAGCGGCAGCCGATGCAGCGGTGGTAGTCCATGGCCACAATGCCGTCCGGGCGCTGGAAGGTGGCCTGAGTGGGGCACACGCGCACGCAGGGCGGGTGGGTGCAGTGGTTGCACAGCAGCGCAAATTCGCGCTTTTCCATGGCATCGTTGCCGTGGTCGTTGGGCTGGTCGAAGGCCTCATCGTAGCTGGCGGCCCAGATCCACTTGACGTTCTGCTTGGTTGGGATGTCCGGCACGTTGTGGGCGTGATGGCACGCCTTGGCGAGCACGTCGATGGTCTCCTTGGTGCCGACCTTCGTCGTGTCGATGACCATGGCCCAGCGTTTGGCCTTCAGGGCGTCGGCGGCCCGCACGGGACCGGCCTCGGCGGCGGCCAGGGCGCTGCCGGCGGAACCCGCGCAGAGTCCGGCGGCGGCCAGACCCATGAACTTCAGGAAGTTTCTTCTGGTGTGGCTCATTTCTTCAACCCCTCCGGCTGGATGTGGCAATCCCAACAGTAGGGCGAAACGGAAGCGTCGTTGTGACACTTGTCGCAGAACTCCGCCTTGTTGGTATGGCACTTCATGCAGGTCTTCTGCAGGCTAATCTCGAACTCTTTGCCCTTGCTGTTCACGTAGACCCGTTTGCCGTCGCGCAGGGCCCAATCGCGCCACTGGTCCAGGAGCTGCATGTGGTTTTTCCGCATGTACTCCTTGCTCTCGACGCATTCCTTCTCGTTAACGGGCAGTTTGAGCTTGGGCTGGGAATAGGCCGCCTTGCCCGCGTTGTAGGCCAGCGGGGTCAGAAACAGGCCCAGGAAGATCACCAGTCCGGTGATTATTTTACCGCCGTTGTACAGTTTCATCTTATTCCTCCTCCATGCCGGGCAGAGGCTCCTGGCGAAGGTTCATGGTGCGCTCCTGCTCCCCGTCGAGGATCAGGGCGTTGCCCACAAGCTCATGCAGGCCGGTGATCTTGACGCCCGGCGCCCAGTAGTCGGCCAGGGGGATCAGGGTGGCGCGGTCGATGGCGCAGACGCAGGCCATGGTGTTGACCCCGTTCTTCTCCTGCACGTAGCGCAGGGCGTTGCCTCTCGGCAGTCCGCCGCGCATGCGGATTTCCATGATCTCGTCGGTGTTCAGGCCGGAGCCGCCGGCGCAGCAGAAGGTCTGCTCGCGGATGGTGTTCTCCGGCATTTCGTAGAACTGGTCCACGACGTTCTTGAGCACGTAGCGGGGCTCTTCAAACATGCCCATGGCGCGGGCCGGGTTGCAGGAGTCGTGGAACGTGGCGATGATGTCCGAGTTCCGGCTCTTGTCCAGCTTGAGCTTGCCGTGCTTGATCAGGTCGGCGGTGAACTCGGCGATGTGCACCATCTTGGTCTGCTTGGCGTTCTCGAACACCGTGCCGGTGATGGGGCTCACCGGGGTCTTCATCTGCGGGCCCTGCATGTCGCCGTTCATGGTGTCCATGTACTGGTTCACCACGCGCCACATGTGGCCGCATTCGCCGCCCAGGATCCATTTGGCGCCCAGGCGGTTCGCCTCGGCGTACATCTTGCCGTTCAGGGCCTTCATCGTGTCGGCGCTGGTGAACAGGCCGAAGTTGCCGCCCTCGGATGCATAGGTGGAGAGCGTGTAGTCCAGGCCGATGGCGTCGAAGAGCATCAGGTAGCCCATGAAGGTGTAGATGCCCGGATCGGCGAAGACGTCGCCCGAGGGGGTGATGAAGATGACCTCGTGGCCTTTTTCATTCAGCGGAACGTTCAGGTGCTTGCCGGTGATGGTCTCGATGTCGTCGACCATGAATTCGACGATGTCCTTGAAGGCGTGCGGCTGGATGCCCAGGTGGTTGCCGGTGCGGGTGCAGTTGGCGACCGGCTCGAGGATCCAGTTGATGTTCACGCCCACCAGGTGCAGCAGCTCGCGCGCCATCATCGTCACCTCGGCGGTGTCGATGCCGTAGGGGCAGAAGAGCGAGCAGCGACGGCACTCCGTGCACTGGTAGAAGTAGAGGAACCATTCCTTCAGGACGTCCTCTTCCATGACGCGCGCGCCAGTGAGCTTGCCCAGGATCTTGCCGGCGAGGGTGAACTCGCCGCGGTAGATGGAGCGCATGAGCTCAGCGCGGAGCACGGGCATGTTCTTGGGGTCGCCGGAGCCGATGAAGTAGTGGCACTTGTCGGCGCAGGCGCCGCAGCGCACGCAGATGTCCATGAAGAGCTTGAGCGAGCGGTACTTGTCCAGGCGCTCGCGGAAGCCGTTCATGACGATTTCTTTCCAGTTGGACGGCAGCTTCCAGTCGACGTCTTCCGGGCGCCACTGGCGCGGGTTGCCGAACTGGCCGGGAATCTCATGCATGAGATATTCGACCTTGTCCTGCTTGGCCGGGTAGGCGAAGCGGCCGGGAGAGAGGTCGTTCGGAAGATCCATCCAGTTCGCGGCTGGAGGCGTGTAGTTGATACTCTTGAGCAGCTCATCGGGTTTGATGATTTTTGCCATGTCTTCTCCTCACGGAAAAAGTTTAGTGCTCGTAGACCGGGGAAGCGAGAGCCGCGTTTAGGCGGCCTCCTCCGGGTTCTTCTCCAAGGGCAGGCCGGCCTCGAACATGGGCCCGCGGAACTCGTCCTCGTAGGACTCATAGCTGTGCGGCTTGACGGCGGGGTTGTTCCAGGGGTTCACGTAGTGGTTGATGCGCGTGTCGTTCGGCATGTTGCGCGTGGGCGAGAGGAACACGCCGCCCATGTGCATGAGCTTGGAGAAGGGGATGTACACCAAAAGCGTGCTCACCAGGAACAGGTGCACGAAGAAGCTGGTGTCGATGTTTGCCGGAACCGTGTAGTTCAGGGTCAGCAGGCCGAGGATCACTTCCTTGATGGCCATGATGTCCACCTTGGCGATGTAGCGCATGTACATGCCGGAGAGGATGACGCCCAGAATCAGGAACAGGGGGAAGTAGTCGTTCACGAGTGAGATGTAGCGAACCTTGGCGTCAAAGAACCGGCGCAGCAGCAGCAGGGTCGCGCCGCTCAAGAGAAGCACGTCGGAAATGTAGATGGTCGGCGCAAGGATCTGCAGGATGCCATCGGCCTGGTCCAGGAAAGCGATGGGCATCGGCACAGGCTGCATGAACAGGCGCATGTGCCGGATCACGACGATGAGGAATCCGTAGTGGAACAGGATGGCGAAGAGCCACAGCCACTTGGCGGAAACATACGCCACGATGGGGTTCTTGCCGTCGTCGTGCCGGAGCACAAGCTTGGTGTTGCGGAAGAGCGACCGGAAGGTCAGCACTTCAAGCACCATGCGCACGAAGGTCTGCGGGCCCGTGGAGGGATTGTCCCACTTGTTCTGGGCAATCCAGGAAAGCGTTTGCTGCTGTCCGCCCGTGGTCGGGATGCGGAAAGGCACCGGGCGCTTGGCCCAGGAGACGATCTTGCACACGAATCCGACCATGAAAAGAATGAACGCCGTGCCTGGGATGCAGTACGCGAAGATGGTTTGCATCTTTGCCGCGCCTGCCCCGACTGTGGCGATCACCACAAGGGCCAGGACCAAAAGGAGTGAAAAGATCGCTTTCATCTGCCGTCACCTCGCTTGTAGTTTGCCTGCCTTGCCGCAAGCGGCAAGGCAGGCCTTCCGGGAAAAACTTAATCGGCCTTTTGAGCCGTCACATCCGCTTTCATGAGATTGGCCCGGCGCACGATGTTCGTATGCGCCCGCTTGACCTCGTCCACGCGCATGCGCGCAATCTGGTCGCGCGCGGCCACATAGAGGTCGAAGGCGATGACCGCCAGATTGTCCACGCGGGTCTCGAAGCGCAGCAGCTCTTCCAGTTCGCCGCGCGCCGCTAGCTCCTTGGTGAACTCCTGGCGCAGGAGCTTTTTCAGCAAGAAGACGAAACTCAGCGCCTGGCCAGGGGTGAAGTCCTGCACGGCCCGAATCTTGACGATTTGTTCGAGGGACCTGGCCACCGCCGCGGCGTCGTTCCAGGTGAGAAGGAGGGGGATGAGTTCGCTGGTGGAGGCCAGAATGGCGCTGCCCACGGGGTTGGTGAAATGGTCGCGGTTCTTGCGCCAAACAACCTGGGTCTGCTCCGGGTACGTGCCCAAAATGAGGTCGGCCCATTTTTGGGACAGCTCTTTTGAGCGCGTCGCAATTGAATCAGTCAGCCCCATGGACCCCCCCAGCAGACCGGAAAAGAGGACGACCACCCGGCTTTTCCCCTTGTGGAAAAGCTGGCCGACGCCCGCACAATTCGTGTGAAACGGTAAAAATATCTCCGCGCTCTATTCCAGACTCCCCCTGAAACGTCAAGCCGTATCGCCCAGAAAACCGGGCCCTTTGCTTGCTTCAAATGCCGTGCGGGAGCATATTTGTGCAGACCTTCTTGCGCGCCTTGTGCAATAGGCTGCGCGCAACCGGTTGCACAAGACGCGGTGCAATTTCCTATCACGCCAAAATGAGAGCGTTTTTATGTTGGCACAAAGTTTGCCTTACCGAAGCCGTGTGCAGAGAGGGTTTGCACAGCCGGGGACGGGGGTTTTGCTCTTCCACCTCCGTCCCCGCTTTGCCCGCCCCGCGCCGCATCCACTCTGGAGGACCACAGACATGAACCGCCGTCAAAATGACCCACGGCCCATCGCCGTGGCCGCTTCCGCGCCGTATTCCGGACCCGGGCACGCCGTCATCATCGCCGCGCTGATCGCCTTGGCGCTGCTGTTTTTCTCGAACCTGAGCCGCGCCCACGCGGGCTTCTTCGGCGGTCCCCCCGTGGTCAAGGCCCAGGCCGGCACGGTCAAGATCCCCGTGGCCGACGTTTCCGACGGCAAGGCCCATTTTTACCGCTTCAAAACGGGCGGCAAAGAGATCCAGTTCTTCGTCATCAAGAGCCGTGACGGCGTGCTGCGCACCGCGCTCAACGCCTGTGACGTCTGCTTCCCGGAAAAGAAGGGCTATACCCAGGACGGCGAATTCATGGTCTGCAAAAACTGCGGCCAAAGGTTCCACGCCTCGCGCGTCATGGAGGTGAAGGGCGGCTGCAACCCCTCGCCGTTGCCCCGCACCATTGATGGCAAGAGCGTCGTCATCCGCGAGACGGACCTCGCCGCCGACGCGAAGTTTTTTTAGAGCAAGGGGCGCCACCCTTGCTTTCGTCGGGGACTAAGGCCCCCGGTTCCCCATCATCCGCCTGGGGCTCCGCTTGGCAAAGCCAGACCGGAGTCCCGGCGGGAGAAGGGCGCGCGAAGTCCATGCCCCCCCCGATCCTCCGTTGTTTGCCGCTGGCGGCCCGGCATCTCCCTGCGGGGTCCAGGGCAGAACTTCTCGTGTCTCCCTATCCCGCACCCAGCACAAAGGACCTGCATGAACATCCTGACCATCGCCCTGCGCAACGCCCGCAAGAAGTGGGTGCGCACGTCCCTGCTGCTCCTGGTGTTCAGCCTGGGCGTGGTGTCCATCGTGGCGCTCAGCTTCGTCTCGCGCGTGGTGGGCGAGGGCCTGGAGAAGAAGCTGGTGAGCTTTGGCGCGAACATCCTCGTGTCGCCCAAGAGCGAGAAGCTGACCGTGAGCTACGGCGGTTTCGCCCTGGGCGACATGCTCTTCGACGTCACATATCTGGACGAGGCGGCGACGGAGGCGAAGATCAACGCCATCGCCCTGCGCAAGAACATCTCGGTCATCGCGCCGAAGCTGGTGGTCCTGGACCGCGTGGCGGGCGTTCCGGCGGCCATCGTGGGGGTGCGCTTCGACCGGGAGAAGCTGCTCAAGGGCTACTGGACGGTTGCGCAGGGCGATTTTCCGACCAAGCCGGAAGGCCTGCTTGTCGGCAGCGCGGCGGCGGCGAAGCTGGGCCTGAAGCTGGGCGACGCGGTCCCGCTCGCTGTCGCGGGCGGTGGAAGCGCCGGATCGCAGCTGGTGGTGCAGGGCATCCTGGCTCCCACGGGCAGCGAGGATGACAACGTGCTGCTGGGCGACCTGGGCTATCTGCAGCGCGTCACCCACCGGCCGAGCAAGGTGAATTTTGTGGAGGTGGCGGCCCTGTGTTCCGCCTGCCCCATTGATGACATCGTGAGCCAGCTCGGAACCGTGTTGCCGGACACGGAGATCAAGACGTTGCGCGGCATCGTGCAGCAGCGCATGGTCTCCGTGCTCTTCGTCAAGAAGCTCATCCTGTCCGTCAGCCTGGTGATTCTGCTCACGGGCTGCTCCATGGTGGGCATTTCCATGCTTTCGGCAGTGAACGAGCGCAAGAAGGAGATCGGCATCCTGCGCTCGCTTGGTTTTTCGCGCCGGTCCGTGTTCGCCATCTTCTCTGCGGAGGCCGCTGCCGTGGGCCTTTTGGCGGGGCTTGTCGGCTACGTCGCAGGGTATTTCGTGAGTTTCCGCATCCTGGCCGTGCTGGAGCTGGAAAGCACCGCTCCGTTGCCATTTGAACCGCTGCACCTCGTGGCCACGGCGCTGGTGCTGGCGTTGCTCACCTCGCTCGCTTCGCTGTTCCCGGCCTGGAAGGCCGCCAGCATCGAGCCCAGCGAAGCCCTTGTGACGCTCTAGGAGGCGGCCATGTCCACTGATGCCATATTGTTGCAGGCCCTCGACATCACCAAGTCTTTTTCCCAGGATGGCACACCGGCCCAGGCCCTGAAAGGCGTGTCGCTTGGGGTGGCGGCGGGCGAGTTCGTCTCTCTCGTCGGCCGCAGCGGTTCCGGGAAAAGCACCTTTGTCAGCGTGCTGTCCACGCTGCTCAAGCCCGATTCCGGCCAGTTGCTCTACAACGGCCAGGACTTGGCCCTGGCCGGAGAGGCCGAAATCGACGCCATCCGCCACCGCGATTTCGCGGTCATCTTTCAGTTCCACTACCTGCTGCCCTACCTGACGGCCCTGGAGAACACGCTCCTGCCTTTCATGCGCGGCTTGCGGCCCGTGACCCGCGTTCAGAAGGCGCGCGCCTTCGAGTGCCTGGAGCGCGTTGGCCTTGCGGACAAGGCGCAGCGCCTGCCTGGCCAGCTCTCCGGCGGAGAGCAGCAGCGCGTGGCCATCGCCCGCGCCCTGGTGAAGGATGCGCGCGTGCTCTTCGCCGACGAGCCCACCGGCAGTCTCGACTCCGCCACCGGGGCCACAGTGATGGAGCTTTTGGCCGGTATCCGCGGCGACGGCCTGTCCGTGGTCATGGTGACGCACAACGAGGAATATGCGCGGCTGGCGGACAGGGTGGTCAGGATGGAGGACGGGCTGGTGGTCTAGGGGGCGAATCGAATCGGAACGGGCAACTGTTTGTCAAAAGTTTTCCGTCCCGACCCCCTCCCCACCCTTCCAAAATTCTTGTAGAAAGAAGGTGCGAGGCACGAGTCACCCAACCGGAAGGAGTTGCAGCATGAAGAGATCTCTAGGCGCGAACACGCTGGCCCAGCCCACGCCGGTGTGGGTCATCGGTTCCTACGACGCCGCGGGCAAAGCCAACATGATGACCATCGCCTGGGGAGGCATTTGCTGCTCCAAGCCGCCCTGCGTCACCATCTCCCTGCGCAAGGAACGCCACACTTACGCCGCCGTCATGGAGCGCAAAGCCTTCACCGTGAATATCCCCTCGCAGCTGCATACCCTGGAAGCCGACTACGTGGGCATGGTCTCTGGAGCTGCGGCCGACAAGTTCGCGGTTACCGGCCTCACGCCCGTCAAAAGTGAGCTCGTGGACGCGCCCTATGTGCAGGAGTTCCCACTGGTGTTGGAGTGCAAGCTGCTCCAGACCGTCGACCTGGGTGCGCACACCCAGTTCATCGGTGAGATTGTGGACGTGAAGGCCGATGAGGCCATCCTCGCGCCCGAGGGTCACATTGATCCCGCAAAGCTGAGCCCCATCATCTATACCCCCGGTGCGAGCCAATACCACGCCTTGGGCGAACTCCTGGGCAAGGCCTTCAACGTCGGCAAGGCCATCGGGAAATAAGAGCGGCGCAATGAGCCGGGGAGCGAAGGTCATCTGACGTTCCCAAACCTGATAAGGCCCTGGCCGGAGTTTGCTCCGGTCAGGGCCTTGTCTGGTTTGGGATTCCCAAGGGACTTGTCCCTTGGGAGGGCGGGGCCGCTATGGTTTCTTGAATCCAAAGGACTGCAGGACCTTCTGCCCCTCCGCGCCAGCGATGAAGTCCACGAAGGCCTTGGCCTTGGGGTTCTTGCTCGTGGCGATGACGGCGATGGGGTAGGTCACCTTGGTGGTGGTTGCGGCATCCTGAACGAAGCGCACCTTGGCCCCGGCGATTTTGGCGTCGGTGGCGAACACGAAGCCCGCGTCGACTTCGCCGCGGGTGACGTAGTCCAGGGTCTGGCGCACAGACTCGGCGGGAACAAGCTTGGCCTGCAGGACGTCCCAGAGTTTGGCGTTGATGAGGGCCTCGCGTGTGTAGCTGCCGGCGGGCACGGTGGCCGGGTTGCCGAAGGCGATGCGCTTGACGTCCGGCTTGGTCAGGTCGGCGATGCTTTTCACGAGGACTTTGGAATCGGCGGGCTGGACGAGCACGATGCCATTCTGCACGAAGTTCACCCGGGTTGCGGGGACGATGAGGCTCTTGCTGGCGGCCTGATCCATGGTTTTCTGGTCGGCGGAGGCGAAGACGTCAACGGGCGCGCCGTTCTCGATCTGGCGCAGGAGTGCGCCAGAGGCACCGAAATTGGTGATGACCGTGGTGCCGGGGTTGGCTTTTTCAAAGGCTGTCTTGAGGACCTTGAAGGCGTCGGTGAGGCTGGCGGCCGCGGAGACGGTAAGGTCGGCGGCGGCGGCCAGGCTCGGGGCCAGGCACAGGGCCAGGGTCAGTACGAGGGCCGGAATGGCGATGAGGCGTTTGCGCATGCTGTCTCCTTTGGCTTGGGGGTTGCGGTGCGAGGCTATTCGGCGATGAGGATAACGCTCATGGCCTTGAAGAAGAACCAGACAGTGTCGCCCAGTTTGAGGGACAGGTTGTCCACGGACTCATCGGTGATGAGCGCGCACATGGTGGTGCCATCGTCGAGCGCGCCTGTGACCTCCACGGCGACGTCGTCGCCGTGGATTTTTGTGACCGTGGCCGGAAAACGGTTGCGGGTGCTCATGAGGGACTTGCCCTCCTCTTTGGCCAGGAGCACGAAGGGCGCCTTGATGATGGCCGCCAGGTTTTTCCCTTCTGAGATGCCGAGGTTGCGCGCGCTGTCGCCGGTGATAACCGAAACGATCTCCTTGCCGCTTTTGGTTCTGAGCACCACTTCGGTGAGCACCTCGCCCGAGCGCACGGCGCTCACGGTGCCCAGGAATGTGTTGCGCGCGCTGGTCCGCATGACGGGCTCCTTCTGAACATAATGATTGAGGATGCGTTTGCTGTCGCCCTCGGAAAAAGCATAGTAGCCAGAGGTGAGGACCACGCTGGCGTGGCCCAGCAGACGCTGCACGACAGGCAGGGGCACGCCCTGGCGCAAGAGTTCCACCGCGCGTGAATGCCGGAGCACCGTGGGGTTCAGCAACTCCCGGGAAAAGGGCACGCGGCCGCACTGTTCGCTGATTTTGCGCCGCACGAAGCCCTGGTCGAGGCGGAAGATCCGGCCCCGGAGGCCTAAAGCCCCTGGCGTATCCAGAAAGCGCCGCACCTCGTCCATGAAACGCTTGGGCAGCACCACGCGGCGGTCGATTTCCTCCGTGGAGCCTCCGCGGATGATCACCTCATTGGCTTCAAAATCCAGGTCGCGCGTGTCGTCCAGGGTGAGCACCTCGCCCACCTTGGCTCCGGAGTGGCGCAGCATCAGGTACACCAGGCGCAAGCGCTGGCGTGAGAAGTGGATCTGCGGGGTGCGCGAGGTCTTGGCCCAGGCGTCGATGGCTCGGGTCAAGGCCTCGATCTGCATGCTGTCCAGGTAGCGCACGCCTTCGGGTACGAAGAACATGCGCGAAGGCCGGGGATCCCTGGCTTGGTCGCAGCCGGGCTCCAGGCCCCGGTCGCGCAGCAGCCCGCGCATTGCGCCCAGCAGGTCGATGATGGCCTGGCTGTCCATCCCAGCCGTTACTTCGAGAACACGCTGTTCAACGCCTTTGATGTTGGTCATTGCCCCTCCGCCGTGAGTACTTCTGAAAGCAACTCACATGCCAACACACGCTTCTTGAATTTTTCGTGATGCTATGCTGAATGCAATAGACGTATGATGTGGCCTTGGTGCATAACAGGCACAGAAAAATTGTGTCAAGCGGCGTTGGTTGTCACGGTATTTACGACAACCGTGTGAGCAATGTATTATCTAGTAGCGACGTATGCATTCAAAAATGCACGGTTGATACAAAAGTGTAGCCTCGGCTTGATGGGCTTGCTGCGTGTTTTAGCAAATATAACTGGTATTCCGAAGTGTTGAAATGACGGCACAGGATTTGAAGTAAACAGGTCATAGGAGGCGCCATGCCATATTCCGTCTTTTTCCTTATCCTTCTGGCCGTGGTGGTATTCGCCTTCATCGATGTCGGCCTGGGGCAGCTGCGGCCCGACCCCTTCGGATATGAGGGCCAGGCCGTGCGCCTCGGCCTGCGGGAGTTCGCCACCCGGCCCGTGCCCATCTTCTTGTTCGGCATTGGCGTGGCCATGCTGCCTGTGCGGTTTGCCGCGGGTGCAGGACTTTTGCTGCTGGCGGGGGGGCTTGCGCTTTTCGGGCGACGCGGCAGACCAGGGCGACGGGTGGCCGCGTGACGTTTCCAGCGCAAAGCCGGGTGTCGCGTCCTGGGCGTCAGGCCGAAGGCGCGGTGGCGTATCAGCCCATCGGCACGCTGCGTTCGCCGTATGCGGACGTGGCTGGCATGCCCATCCAGCCCGTGGGGGCGCGCGGCATCCAGGGCCATATCGAGGTCGCGCCGGAGTTTGCGGCGGGGCTGAAGGACCTCAACGGCTTCTCCCACGTCATCGTACTCTACCACCTGCACCGCATCAACGGCTACGAACTGCTCGTGCGGCCCTTCCTGGACACCCAGGACCACGGGATCTTCGCCACGCGTTCGCCGAAGCGGCCCAACGCCATCGGCCTCTCGGTGTTGGAGCTGGTCGGCGTTGAACTGGCCGGTTCGGAAGCGGCTGGCACGGGCGGCGTGGTGCACCTGCGCAACGTTGACATCCTTGACGGCACGCCGGTTCTGGACATCAAGCCCTATGTGCCGGCCTTCGACGTCTGGGAGGCCGGGCGCATCGGCTGGTTCGCGGGCAAGGTGGACGAAGCGGAAACCTGCAAGGCCGACGAGCGGTTCCGCTAGGAGGACATATGGCCAGCATCGTTTTTGTACACGGCGCGTTTCAGGGCGGCTGGGTCTGGAAATGGGTGGCCGAGGCGCTCGAGGAGCGTGGGCACACGGCGCACCGCCCGACGCTGACCGGATGCGGGCACCACCGCCACTCGCTCGTTGCCGGGGTGGGGCTGAACACCTATGTCCGGGACATTGCCCAGTACATTGAGGATGAGGGGCTCGTGGATGTGGTGCTAGTGGGGCACAGCTACGCCGGGCTGGTCTGCTGCGCCGTGGCCGAGGCGCTGTCGGAAACCGTGACGCGGCTGGTGCTGCTGGACGGAGTGCTGCCGCAGCCGGGCAAATCCTTCGCCGACCTGGGCGGCGCGCCCTTCCAAAAGCTTTTGGCCGCGCACAGCACGGAAGATGGGCTGGTACGGCCTTGGCCCCTGCAGTCATTCGGCGTCGGCCCGGAGGCGGTCCCGTGGTTCGGGCGGCGCCTGGGCCTGTTTCCCCGTGCGGCCTTTACCGATCCCTCCCCGGAAAGCGGCGGCGCGTGTGCGGCGAAACGGACGTACATCAGCTGCATCCCGGTCAGAAATCCGTTGTTGCGGGCCATGGCGGTGCGCGCCAACGCCGAAGGGTTTGAGATGCACGCCCTGATGAGCGGGCACTGCGCCATGGTTTCCGCGCCGCTTGAGTTGGCGGGCCTGCTACACCGCATCATCAAAGGCGCGCCAGGCATGTCTTGCGCGGACGCTTCGGCCCAGCATGGGGAGCTGCCACCGCTGGACCGGCAGCTTCTGGAGGACATGCGCCGTCAGTTGCACTGGACTTGCTGCCGCCTTGCCAAAGGCGACGAGAGCCCGTCGGCCTCCGGCAGGGCGGGGCAGACGCCGGGCTGCGGCGGCTAGGACAGCCTGCTGGCGCTGGAAACGCCGGGAGGAGCGATCTCCTGCCCGGCGTTATTGTTTGGATGGAGCAGGGCAGGGGCCGCTACACCTGGATGACCTTGCCCGCCACGTCCAGGCTGGTGACCACGTCCAGCATGTTGGTCGTCTCGCCCACCCTCTTCTTCTCCATGAGGCCGAAAAAGCCCAGGCAGGTGCCGCAGACCAGGACGGAGACGCCGGATTCGGCCAGCGTGACGAGTTTTTCCAGGCAAGGGTGGCCTTCACAGGCCAGTTTCACCCCGCCGTTCACCAGCACGATGCGCCAGAGTTTGTCGCCAAGTTCCGGCAAGGTGAGCAGAAAGTTCAGCATGAGTTTGCCGCCCAGCTCTTCGTCGCCCTTGCCGATGGTCTCCGCCGTGATGAACACGGTGGTGGAGCGCTTGCCCTGGGCGCCGGGCACCACGGACGCACAGGCGTCGCCTCCGGCCGGAGCTGGCGCGGCGGCTGACGCGGCAGTGGCGGAGGCGTCCCGGTTGGCGCGGATGGTCCATATGCCGAGTTCGTGCAAGGAACTGACAGAGAAGCCCTTGCCCGTAAGCAGCCGGGAGACGTTTTCCAGCGCCGCCGGGTCGTTCACGAGCACGGTGAGCCCCTGGGGAGCCTGCTTCTCCAGGCAGTCCATGCAGCGCAAGACCGGTCCGGGGCAGGCCAACCCCTGGCAGTCCAAGGTGATTGCGTTCATTTATTTGTCCTCCAAATTTGAAAAATCAGCGTATGTAATGTTATTCTACACGCGAAGTGAAGCGTTTCAAGGACTAGCTGTGAAGTTATAGGAGGTTGTTCACTCGGCCCGAATCGGTCAAATTGGGTTTGCGAGAACTCAACTGCCGACAGGAGGACCGAGTGAACATCCATGCCAATGCCAGATTGACAGTCGTTCGTCGAGAGGAGTTGGT
>JARLHQ010000016.1 GCA_031292175.1 Humidesulfovibrio sp. | reverse complement strand
CTCAAACGAAAGAGCCAGCGAGTTGCCACGCTGGCTCCACGAATACAACTTCTACAGAAATCACTCTGCGTTACAAAACAAACCGCCCATCAGCCGAGTCGGTGAGGTTGTGAACAACGTCTTGCAACTCCACATCTAGCCGCCCCTACTTCGGCTTGCCCTGCTGCGTCAGCACCAGGGCCTGCAGCACGCGGGCCAGCTCCGAATCGTACCCGGAATCCTGGGTCAACGCGGCCGCAGCCTTCATGGGCTCCATGGCCGGCGCGTATGGACGCTTCACGACCATGGCGCAGTAGGAATCCACCAGCCCGCACAGTCGACCGAGCGTCCCGATGGCCCCGCCCGCCTTCTTCTGCGGATAGCCGGAACCATTCACGCGTTCGTGGTGGTCCTGCACGCACTCCTCCACCTCGGGGAAGCGCAGGTCAAGCTTGGCCAGCATTTCATAGCCCGCCTGGGTGTGGCGCTGCACCTTGCCGCGCTCGTCCGGGGTGAGCGGCTTGTCCTTGGCGCAGATGAAGGCAGGCACCTTGCTCATGCCCATGTCGTGCAGGAAGAGCCCGGCGGTCAGGTGGTTCAGAAATTTACGTTTGATGTCGCCCGTCTCGTACTGTGTGGTGTGGGCCTTCACGTGTACGGCCAGCCCCAACACTCCGCAGTTGAAGGAGTGGTTCTCCAGGCTGTGGACTTGGTGCAGGCGCTTGGTCAGGGCGCGGATGCGGTGTGAGTCCTGATACAGGTACTCGGTGAAGACCATAAGATCGGTCCAGAGCTTGGCAAACACAAGAGCCACGGGCTGGTTGAAGAACTCCGCCAGCCGCCGAGTCAAGGCCTGGGCGAAGATGTCCGCGATCTCGGTCTCGTGCAGATTCTTGTCCACCAGCACCAGATCCAACTGGTAGCTGATGTGCTTGACGTAGATGGGGTGGTCCGCGCGGGACACAAAGATCAGGCCCTCCTCCACAAGCAGGGCCAACTCCTCCACCTTCTCGTTGGACAGGCGATCCCCAGCCTTGCAGTAAGGCATAACGCGGGCGACGTCCTCCTTGAACCGGAACAGGTCCAAGGGCGGGCGGTATTTGCTGAAACTCTCCAGGATGTCCAGGTTGATCTGGTAGAATTGTTCGTCCAGCGCGTCGGCGATGCCGGCCTTCTTTTCGACTGCAGCCACGGCTACCCCCCCGCCTGGGACGGGCCGCGGTGTGCGTAATCCTCGGGCTTGCCTCCCCCATCCGCCGCAGAAACGTCGCCGGTTTTGGCGTGCATGGCCTTCACTCTCGGCATTTTTCCCCCATGCTTGGCGTGAGCCGCTTCCGCTCGCGGATGCGCCAACATTCCAGCATCCTTTGCTGTTCCGCCGGGCTGACAACCCCAACCCCACGTTTTTCCGATTACTAACCGCATTTCTTAGGGATGCAAATCTTTTTTGTGTTGACTTTCCCTCGGATTTCATAAAAAAGTGGTGCGAAGTGGTAATTCGTGGAAAATAGTGGATCAAAGGGGGGAGAACGTGCGACTTCTTGGCCATGCCCACCGCAGTCTGGATCCGAAGGGACGGCTCATGCTGACCCCGGAGTTCCGCGACCAGTTCCTGGCGGAATCGCCGGACGGGCGGTTGGTCTTGACCATCTACCAAGGTCAGATCATCGGCATTACACCGGCCCAGTGGGATGTGTTCGTGGCCGAGATGGAAGACAAGCTTTCCACTCCCTCCACCACGTTGCAGCATATCCGCCGCGTGGCCTTTGCTGGCTATTCGGAAGTCGTTCTGGACAAGCAGGGCCGCATCCAGCTGCCCACGCATCTGCGCAAAAGCGGCAAGCTTGAGCGCGACGTGGTGCTGGTGGGCGTGGGACGCTGCTTCGAGATTTGGGACAAGGAACGCTTCGAGGCGCTGCTTGAGCAGAGCAACGAGGACGTCTCCGCCGAGCTGGCCCGCGCCGACATCAAGCTACCGTTCTAGCAGGGAGACAACAAAATGCCCGTCGAAGATGCCGTTCCCCACGTGCCAGTGATGCTGGACGAGGTGGTGGGCTATCTCTCCCCCAAGCCCGGCGGCCGCTATTTGGACGGCACCCTGGGTTTGGCCGGGCATAGTCTGGGGCTCTTGCGCGCCAGCGGCGGCAAGGCCGAACTTGTCTGCCTGGACCGCGACGAGGAGGCCCTGGCCCTTGCGCGCGAACGGCTGAAGGAATTTCCGGGGCAGGCGAAGAGCTTTTACCTGCCCTTCAGCGAGTTCGAATCCGCTCTGGCCGAGGCCGGCTGGGACAGCCTCGACGGCGCGGTGCTCGACCTGGGCGTCAGCTCGCTGCAGTTGGACGAGGCCGAGCGCGGCTTCAGCTTCATGGCCGACGGTCCGCTCGACATGCGCATGGACGCCACGAGCGACATGGACTCGGCCCGCGTTTTGGTGAACCGCGAGCGCGTTGAGGAGCTGAAGCGCATCATCCGTGACCTGGGCGGCGAACCGCTGGGCGGAAAGATTGCCCGGGCCATCGTGCGCGCGCGTGAGCAGGCGGAGATTACGACCACGTCAAGACTTGCGGAAATCGTCTCCAGGGCGTACCCCCCCGACCGCCGTCGAGAGGCGAGAAATCACCCGGCGACCCGCACCTTCATGGCCCTGCGGATGGCTGTGAATCAGGAAATTGAGGAATTGAAGACATTTCTGGAGCGCATCGTGCAGTATCTCAAGCCAGGGGCCCGCGTAGCCATCATCTCCTTCCATTCCGCGGAGGACCGCGAAGTGAAGGAAAGCTTCCGGTACTGGGCGAAAGGTTGCCGCTGTCCCATCGAGCAGGCCTTCTGTACCTGTGACCGCACGCCCCTGTTGCGCATCCTGACCAAGAAGCCCCAGCTGCCCACGCAGCTTGAGATGGACCGGAACCCCCGCAGCCGTAGCGCCAAGCTGCGCGTGGCCGAACGTCTGGCTCCCGCCGGGGAGGCCAAATGAGCCGCGTGCGGGGCTTCGTGCTGACTTTCTTTTGCGCCATCGCGGCCGCGCTGCTGCTCGGTCTTTCCAGCGTGTGGCTGAACATTGAACGCATGGATCTGGCTTACGACCTGAACAAGCTGGAGAAAGAGCTGGCGGACCGCACGGCGCTGGCCTCCAAACTGGAGCTCGAACGCAACAATCTCATCTCCCCCTACCGGCTCAAACGGCTGGCGGCCGTATACGGGCTGGGGCCCGTGGGTTCGGGGCAGATGCGTGTCATGACGGGCAAGGACAAGCCTCAGGACAAATAAGCGGCAGGGGATATGGACAATGGCGGTCAGCAGAAGTCGCATAGAGCGCAAGCGGCCCAAAGAGGCGCGCAGCAAGACGGACACCGGCAAGGTCAAACTTGTCGCAGTGGCCTTCGTCTTTGCCGTGATCTGGGTGCTCCTCTGGGGACGCGCCGCCTATGTGCAGTTGTTCCTGGGGCCCAAGCTGAGCGCCGCCGCGGGCAAGCAAAATCTGGCCACGGAGTTCGAACTGGGCGAGCGCGGGCGCATCTACGCCAGCAACAACGCCATTCTGGCCACCAGCGTGGAGAGCAAGAGCGTGTACGCCTCGCCCGTTGAAATCCAGAACCCGGCCCAGACGGCCCAAGCCCTGGCTCAAATTCTCGGCGCCCCGAAGAGAAGCCTGGAACGCGAACTCGCGTCCAGAAAGGGCTTTGTCTGGGTCAAGCGTCAGGTTGAGGACCGCGAGGCCCAGGAGCTGCAGAAGGCCAACCTGCCCGGCATCCACCTGACCAGCGAGTACCGCCGCATGTACCCCAACCGCAGCCTGGCCGGCCAGGTGCTGGGCTTTGTCGACGTGGACGGCAAGGGCCTGGAAGGCATCGAAGCGATGTTCGACGAGCGCATGGCTGGCGGTCGCGCCAAGTTCGTGGTCCAGCGCGACGCGGCGGGCCGCAGGCTGTACCTGGACGCCCAGGGCCGGGAGATGAACATCCGCGGCCAGGACGTGCGCCTCACCATCGACACCGTGGTGCAGGATGCCGCCGAACAGGCTCTGTCCGACGTTGTGACCAAGTACAACGGCCGCTCCGGCATGGCCATCGTAGTGCGCGTGTCGACCGGTGACATTCTGGCGCTGGCTCACTATCCGTTCTTCAATTCCAACACCCCCGGTGACTTCAAGCCCGCGGTGCGCAGAGACCGCGCCGCCCTGGACATCTTCGAGCCGGGCTCGACCATGAAGCCCTTCACCTTCGCCGCCGCGCTGGAGCAGAAGGTCATCGACCCCAACAAAATTTTCGATTGCGAAAACGGCAAGTGGAACCTGCGCGGCAAGACCATCCGCGACACCCACCCCTACCGCTGGCTCTCGGCCAGCCGCGTGATGCGCTACTCCAGCAACATCGGCACAGGGAAAATCGGCTTGTCGCTCGGCGCGCAGCCCCTCTACACCTATCTGCACAAGCTGGGCTTCGGCGAGCGTCCGGGCCTCGCGCTGCCCAGCGAATCGCAGGGCATGCTGCGCCAGCCCAAGGAATGGAGCGAGTTCGACCTGGCAGCCATCTCCTTCGGCCAGGGCATCGGCATCACGGGTCTGCAGATGGCCAAGGCCTACCTGACCCTCGCCAACATGGGCGAGACCAAGCCCCTGCGGCTGGTGGCCGATCCCCCCCAGGAGGACCAGCCTGAGCCTGTGCGCGTTTTCAGCACGAAGACCGCGCAGCAGGTGCTCTCCATGATGCGTGAAGTGGTGGAGGAGGACGGCACCGGCAAGGTGGCGCGCATTCCCGGCGTGCCCATGGCCGGCAAGACCGGCACCGCACAGAAGTTCAGCGGCATGGCCGGCAAGGGCTACGGCACAGGCATCGTCGCATCCTTCGCGGGTCTCGTCCCGGCCGACAAGCCCGAATATCTTTTCTTCGTCGCGGTGGACGAGCCCACGCCCGTGTCCTTCGGCGGCATCGTGGCCGCTCCGGCCGTACGCGACATCGCCATCAAGACCCTTTCGTACTTCGGCCAACTGCCGGAGGCCAAGGCCGCGCCAGACGCCAACGCCACGGAGCACAGCATGATGGCCAAGGCCACGCGCCCGCCGACGGCGGAGGGCGGCGGCGCCAACGTGCCAAACCTGGTGGGCCTGTCCGTGCGCCGCGCGCTTGAAGTGCTGGGCAAGCACGGCATCGTGCCCTCGCTCAAGGGCGGCGGCATGGAGATCACGAATCAACAGCCCGCACCAGGCGAACCCTGGCCCGACAGCTCGGACGCCAACAAGGGCGATGGGTTCATCCTCTGGCTGGGCCACGCTGACAAGGAGAAAGAGTAGTGAACGGCCCGCGCTTCAAGGAACTGCTGGCGCTCGTCAGCAGGGGCCTGATGGTCCAGACCGACTCCCGCCTGGTCAAGCCGGGCGAGGCGTTCGTGCTCATGCCGAGCGCAGCGGACAAATCCGCCGCGTTCCTGGCTGATGCGCTTTCCCGGGGCGCGGCCTGGATCGTGGCCGACCAGAATGTGGCCGTCCCCGGCGACATGCAGGCCGCTCTGGTGCGCGCGGACGACACCGCTGAGGTCCTGGGCCGGCTCGCCGAGGCGCATTTCCGCACCCGCGAGCAGGCCATGCAGGTCATCGCCGTCACCGGCACCAACGGCAAAACCACCGTCACCTATCTTTTGGAGGGGCTGCTCTCCGCCTGCGGCCGCAAGGTCGGCGTTCTGGGCACTGTTGCCTACCGCTGGCCCGGTGTCAGCATTGATGCGAACTTGACCACCCCCGGCTGCTGGCGGCTGCACGAGCTCTTCGCCCAGATGAGCCAGGACGGCGTGGACACGGTGGTCATGGAGACCAGTTCCCATGCCCTGCACCAGAAGCGCGTGGCGGGCCTGGAGTTCGACGCCGCCGTGCTGACCAACCTGACCCAGGACCACCTGGACTACCACGGTGACTTCGAGTCTTACTACCAGGCCAAAAACTTGCTTTTCGGCTCCTACCCGCGCCTGGACAAGCACAAGGCCGCCAACGCCGATGACCCGTACGGGATGCGTCTGCTTGACGAGTACCCGGACACCCTCGGCTTTACCCTGAAGGACGTCCAGCCGAAAAAAGGCAACTCCATGCTGCGCGGCACCCTGGTGGACTGCACGCCCAAGGGCCTGACCCTGCGCATGGAATGGGAAGGAAAGTGCTGGAGCCTCAATTCCGGCCTCGTCGGCGCGCACAACGCCAGCAACTTGCTGGCCGCCCAGGCTGCCGCCCTGGGCCTGGGCCTCGGCCCCGCCGACATGCAGCCTCTTGCGCCCTTCACCGGCGTGCCGGGCAGGCTGGAACGCGTGCTGAACGAGCGCGGCCTGGACATCTTTGTGGACTACGCGCACACCCCGGACGCGCTCCTGAACGTGCAGCGCGCCCTGCGCGACGCTGGTTTCAAGCGGCTCATCACCGTGTTCGGCTGCGGCGGCAACCGCGACCGCACCAAGCGCCCGCTCATGGGCCAGGCTGTGGCCGAGCTTTCCGACATCGCCGTGCTCACCTCGGACAATCCGCGTTTTGAGGATCCGCTCGCGATCATCGACGACGTACGCCCCGGCCTGGCTCACGCGAAAAAGGTGGTCGAGGACCCGGACCGTTACGCCGCCCTGTGCAAGGCCGTGGCGCTCATGCAGCCGGGGGACGCCCTGCTGGTGGCGGGCAAGGGGCACGAGTCCTATCAGATCATAGATGGCGTGAAGCACCCCTTCTCCGATGTCGAGGCCGTTGGCCGCGCCATCCGCGAGGTTCTTGGATGAATCTGACCCTGCGCGACATCGCCCTGCGCCTGAACGGCAGCGTGCTTTCCGGCCCCGATGCGGACCGGGTGGTCACGGCCGTGCGCACGGACAGCCGCGAGGTCGTTTCCGGCGATCTGTTCTTCTGCCTCAAAGGCGAACGCTTCGACGCCCACGACTACGCCTCCCAGGTTGCCGATGCCGGCGCCGGCGCCATCGTGGCGAGCCGCGAACTGCCCGGTGTCAAATGCCCGGTCATCCTTGTCAGCGACACGCAGAAGGCCCTGGGCGACCTCGCCCGCTTCTGGCGCGACGGCGTTCCGGCCAAAGTCATCGCCATCACCGGCACCGCGGGCAAGACCACGGCCAAGGAGCTCTTGGCCCAGACCCTCGGCTCCGTCCTCAGCGTTGCCAAAAACCACAAGAATTTCAACAACCAGATCGGACTGCCCCTGTCCATGCTGGCCGCCACCGGCCAAGAGGACGCCTGGGTCATGGAAGTGGGCATCAGCAAGCCCCACGACATGGCCGAGCTGGGCGCCATCATCGCGCCGGACCTGGGCATCGTGCTGAACATCGGGCCCGCGCACCTGGAAGGCCTGGGCGATCTGGAAGGCGTGGCCAGGGCCAAGGCCGCGCTGCTCTCCTTTGTGAAACCCGGCGGCCAAGGCCTGTGCAGCATGGACTACCCGGAGCTGTGGGCCGAGGCGTGCCGCGTGCGGCCCGGCGTCATCGGTTTTTCAGCCAAGGATTCCTTCGCCAAATACTACGCCCGCTTCGAGGAAGCCCTGCCCGGCGGACGGGGTCTCTATGAAATCATCGTCGACGGTCAGGCCTTCTGGGCCGAGCTGCCCGCCTGCGGCGCGCACTTTGCGGAGAACGCCGCCGCCGTTGCCGGAGCCTGCCACCTGCTGGGCCTCACGCCGGAGCAGATCGCGGCCGGGCTTGGCGCGGCGGCGCTGCCGGACCAGCGTTTCTGCTGCCGCGAAGCCGGAGCCTGGCGCGTCGTGGACGACACGTACAACGCCAATCCTCTGTCCATGCGCCGCAGCATCGAGGCCGCGCGCCTCCTGGCGGGCGAGGGCAGACTTGTGCTGGTGCTGGGCGACATGAAGGAGCTTGGCGCGAATGCCGCCAAAGCCCACGAGGATCTCGGCGCGGTCATCGCCGCAGCAGCCCCTGAGGCCGTATTTTTCCAGGGCGAATTCGCCGCCGCCGTGGCGCGCGGCATCGCGAGCGCCGTGGGCGGCGGCGTCACCGCCGTCAGCGAGCCCGCGCAGGTGCTTGCGGCCCTGGCAACGCTCAATGGCGGCACCGTGCTGGTGAAGGGCTCACGGTCCTGCCACATGGAACGGTATGCCCAGGCGCTGGCCGCCGACCTGTGCGAGAAGGAGGGGGCCTTATGATCTACCTTCTCTTCCATCCCCTGGCGGCCTACTTCTCGGTCTTCAATGTCTTCCGGTATATCACATTCCGCAGCGTGTACGCGCTGCTGACCGCGCTGGTCATCTCAATCCTGCTCGGGCCCAAGTTCATCGAGTGGCTGAACTCCCTGCGCTGCCGCCAGCATATTCTGGAGGAAGTGACCTGCCACCAGGCCAAGGAAGGCACCCCGACCATGGGCGGACTGCTCATCGGCGTGTCGCTCGTCACCAGCGTGCTGCTCTGGGCCGATCTCACCAGCGTGTACATCTGGCTTACGCTGCTCGTCTTCGTGGGCTTTGGGGCCGTAGGCTTCTGGGACGACTACACCAAGGTGGTCAAGAAGCAGAACAAGGGCATCCCGCCGCGCGCCAAGCTGGCCGGACAGCTCGCCGTGGCCGTCGCGGCCATTTCCCTGCTCATCTTCCAGCCCGCTTACTCCACCCAGCTGGCGGTGCCGTTCTTCAAGCACGTCCACCCGGACCTGGGGCTTTTCTACCTGCCCCTCGCCGTGTTCATCCTGGTGGCGGCCTCCAACGCCGTGAACCTCACCGACGGGCTGGACGGCCTGGCCATTGGTCCGCTGGTGGTCAGCGCGGCCTGCTTCGCCCTGTTCACCTATGCGGCGGGCAATGCGGTCATCGCCCAGTACCTGAACATCACTCCCGTGCCCGGCGTGGGCGAAGTGACGGTGTTCTGCGGCGCGCTGGTGGGCGCGGGCCTGGGCTTCCTGTGGTTCAACGCCTACCCTGCCCAGGTGTTCATGGGCGACGTGGGCTCCCTCTCGCTCGGCGGCACGCTGGGCTTCATCGCCGTCCTGGCCAAGCAGGAGCTCATCCTGGCTTTGGTGGGCGGCGTGTTCGTGTTCGAAACCCTCTCGGTGATCCTGCAGGTGGGCTACTTCAAGATGACCGGCGGACGCCGCATCTTCCGCATGGCCCCGCTGCACCATCACTTCGAGCTCAAAGGCATCCCGGAATCCAAAATCATTATCCGGTTCTGGATCCTCTCCATCCTCATGGCCCTCATGGCCTTGAGCACCCTGAAGCTTCGCTAGGTGGCAGGCATGGATAGGACAATTGACATCTTCCAAAGTCTAAAGATTTTCGAGAACAGACAGGTTGTTGTGGTGGGCGCCGGTGTTTCTGGTCTGGCCGCCTGCCGCCTGCTTCTATCCCTCGGCGCGCGGGTGCGTCTGGTGGATGCCAAGGCCGACCTGTCGCAGGACATCCTTTTGCAAGTGCATGCCGACCCGGCCTCCACCGGGCTGACGCTCGAAGCCGGTGCGCACACTCCGGAGCAGTTCGCGGACGCGGACCTCATCGTGCTCTCCCCCGGCGTACCGGTAAAGAAGCTGTCGCAGGTGCTGGCCACCGTGGACCCGAAGCGGGTGGTGGCCGAGATGGAGTTCGCCTCCTGGTTCCTTTCCGCGCCGGTCATCGCCATCACCGGCACCAACGGCAAAACCACCACCACGACCCTGGTGGGGCATATCCTGCGCCACGCAGGGCTTTCCACCTTCGTTGGCGGAAACATCGGCACGCCGCTGTGCGACTACGTGCTGTCCGACACGCCCGCCGACGTGCTGGTCATCGAAATTTCGAGCTTCCAGCTGCAAAACTGCCGCACGTTCAAACCGCGCGTGGCAGCGCTGCTCAATTTCTCCGCCAATCACCTGGACTACCACCTGGACATGGAGGAGTACCTCTCGGCCAAGCTGCAGCTCTTCGCGCAGCAGGACCACGGCTGCCTGGCCGTCGCGCCCGAGACCATGCGCAAGGAGCTTGAGGCGCGCGCCTTCACCAAGGCCCAGCGGGACTACTTCACTGCGGACACGGAGTTTGCGTGCCCCGGCCTGCCCGGCGCGCACAACCGCGAGAACATCGCCGCGGCTTGGCGCATGGTGCGGCCCTTCGGCGTCACCCAAGAGCAGGCCCGCGAGGCCATCGCCGCGTTCAACGCCCTGCCCCACCGCATTGAGCCCGTGGGCGAGGCGGGTGGCGTGCTCTTCATCGACGACTCCAAGGCCACCACGTTGGTGAGCGTGTGCGCGGCCGTGAAAAGTTTCGAGCGCCCGGTGCGCCTGCTCCTGGGCGGGGTGTTCAAGGGCGGCGATGTGGCCTCGCTTCTGCCAGCGCTTGCGGGCCGTGCGGTATCCATTGGACTTTTCGGCGCGGCGCGCGAGGTTTTCGAACCTGTGCTGGCCCCGCATTTCCCCGTCGCCTGGGACCAGACCCTGGAAGCCGCCGTACGCCGCCAGTTCGCCCAGTCCAAGCCGGGCGAGGTCATCCTGCTCTCGCCCGCCACGGCCAGTTTCGACGCCTACACGAGCTACGCCGAGCGCGGCCGCGATTTCGCCCGCGTGGCCCGGGCCCTCACGGCCGAGACCTTGGAGGTGGGCGAATGAACCAGCGCCGCAACGTGCAATACTACCCCATGGACTACTGGCTGCTCTTCGCCGCTCTGCTTCTGGCCGGCGTGGGGCTGATCATGGTCTTCTCCAGCTCCGGCATCATGGCCGAGCGTTTCTACAATGATAAGTACCTGTTCTTCAAAAAACAGGCGGTATTTGCCTTCATCGGCACGGCGCTGATGATCTTCTGCGCCCGCGTGAACAAAAAGTTCTTTTACAACCTCACGTATTTCTGGGTCATCGCGGTCATCTTCCTGCTCGTCCTCACGAAGATCATCGGCGCCACGGTGGGCGGCGGCAAACGCTGGATCCACCTGGGGCCGTTCTCGCTCCAGCCGCTGGAGTTTGCCAAGATCGCCCTGGTGTTCTACCTCGCCTTCTTTTTCGCCAAAAAGCAGGAGCTGGTGCAGACGCGCACCTTCACCGTGGGCGTCATCCCGCCGTTTCTGGTCACCGGGATCATGTGCCTGCTGCTCATGCTCCAGCCGGACTTCGGCGGCACGGCCTTCTTGTGCTTCATCCTGTTCTGCATGTGCCTGGTGGGCGGCACGCGGGTCATCTACCTGATCGGGGCCGCCGTCGCGGGTTCCTGGGCGGGCTGGATGCTCATCTCCTCCGCCCCTTACCGCCTGAAGCGCTGGACCGCCTTTCTCGATCCCTTCGCCAAGGCCAAGGAGGAAGGCTACCAGCTGGTGCAGTCCCTGTACGCCTTCGGCTCCGGCAAGTTCTTCGGCGCGGGCCTGGGCGCGGGAAAACAGAAGCTGTTCTTCCTGCCCGAGGCGCACAACGACTTCATTATGGCCGTGGTGGGTGAGGAACTGGGCTTCTTCGGCATTTCGATGGTCTTCCTGCTGGTGGCCTTCCTGCTCCTGCGCGCCTTCCGCGTGGCCTTTCTGCAGGAAGACCTCATGGACCGCTTCACCGCCTTCGGCATGTGCGTGATCCTGGCCCTGGGCTTCTGCCTCAACCTGGCCGTGGTGCTGGGCACCGTGCCGCCCAAGGGCGTGCCAATGCCTTTCATCAGCTACGGCGGCAGCTCGCTTATCGCCTCGTTCATCTGCGTTGGCGTGCTGCTCAACCTGTCGAGGAACCGCTCATGAACGCCGCACAGCACATTTCGCGGCTGGTGGTCAGCACCGGCGGTACCGGCGGGCATATTTTCCCGGCCCTGGCCGTTGCGGCGGAGGTGAAGCGCCGCAACCCCGAGGCGCGCATTCTGTTCCTCGGCGGCCATGGCCCCGAGGGCGAATTGGCGCAGAAGGCGGGCCTCGAGTTCAAGGCCCTGCCCGCCAGCGGCGTGTTGGGCAAGGGCGCCAAAAGCCTCTTGTCCATCGTCTGGGTCAGCCGGGGCGTCATCCTGGCCACGCGCGCCCTGCGCCGCTTCGAACCGGAGGCCGTCATCGGCTTCGGCGGGTACGCGGGTTTCTGCCCGGTGCTGGCGGCCGCGCTTTTGCGCATCCCCACGGCCGTGCACGAGCAGAATTCCGTGCCCGGCGTGACCAACCGGGTGCTGGGAAAGCTGGTGCGCCGCGTGTTCGTCTCCTTTGACGACCGCCTGGGCAATTTCCCGGCCGAAAAGGTGACCCGCACGGGCAACCCGGTGCGCGCAGAGATTGCCGCCATGAAGCGCGAGCACACGGTCGAGCGCCGCAACCTGCTGGTGCTGGGCGGCAGCCAAGGCGCAAAAGCGCTCAACGACGCGGTCGTGGCCGCCCTGCCGCAGCTTATGGCCGCGCGGGTGAACATACTGCACCAGACCGGGGCCAACGACGAGGCGCGCATCCGCGCGGCTTACGCCCAGGCCGGAGCCGATCCGAGCAACGTTTACGGCTTTATCGAGGGCATGAGCGGGGCTTACGCCTGGGCGGATTTGGCCCTGTGCCGCGCCGGGGCCTCCACGGTGTTCGAGCTGGCGGCTACAGGCACTCCGAGCGTGCTGGTGCCCTTCCCCTTCGCCGCGCACGACCACCAGCGCGTCAACGCTCGCAATCTCTCGGACCTGGGCGCGGCCGTCATGCTGGACCAGGATGATCTTTCCGCCCAGACCCTGGCCGCCCTGGTGCCTGGGCTTTTGGGCGATCCGGCCCGGCTGGCCTCCATGAGCCGCGCGGCCAGGACATTCGCCCGGCCCGAGGCGGCGGCGCTCATCGCCGACGGGCTGGAAGAACTCTGCCGCGCGGCGGCCTAAGCCCCGGCGGAAGAAAGGATACGGACATGGAAGAAACGACACAGACGAAACGAGTGGCGGTCCCCGGACACAGCGCCAGTCCGGCCATGTACAGCAGGGTCTCCACCGTGCACATGGTGGGCATCGGCGGCTCGGGCATGAGCGGCATCGCCGAGGTGCTGCTGAACATGGGCTTCACCGTCACCGGCTCGGACATGGCCGCCGGCAGCGCCGTGCACCGCTTGAAGAAGCTGGGCGCCACGGTCTACATCGGCCACGGGCCGGAGAATCTGGGCAAGGCCGACGTGGTGGTCAAATCCACCGCGATCCAGGACACGAACCCGGAGCTGGTGCGCGCGCGCGAGCTTTCCATCCCCATCATCCCGCGCGCGGAGATGCTGGCCGAGCTCATGCGCATGCGCACGGGCATCGCCGTGGCCGGGACCCACGGCAAGACCACCACCACGTCGCTCCTGGCGACCATCTTCACCGAGGCGGGCCTGGACCCCACGGTCATCATCGGTGGACGGCTCAACACCTACGGCAGCAACGCGCGCTTGGGCGAGGGCGAATTTCTGATCGCCGAGGCGGACGAGAGTGACGGCTCGTTCCTCTGCCTTTCGCCCATCATGACGGTCGTGACCAACGTGGACCGCGACCATCTGGACTTTTACCACGACCTCGACGCCATAGATAAATCCTTCACCACGTTCATGAACGCCATCCCGTTCTACGGCGTCAACGTGGTCTGCGGCGACGACCCGGGCGTGCAGCGCCTGCTGCCCGCCATCAAGCGCCCCTGCCTCACCTACGGCCTGGGCCCGAAGAACCGCCTGCGCGGACAGGTCGTAGCCTCCAGCCTGCGCAGCATCTTTGATGTGACCCTGGACGGCGAGCCCTGGGCGCAAGTGACCCTGGCGCACCCGGGCCTGCACAACGTGCTGAACTCCCTGGGAGCCATTGGCGTGGCCCTGGAGGCCGGGCTGCCCAAGGAGGCCATCCTGCAAGGGCTGGCGAACTTCGGCGGCGTGGGCCGGCGCTTCGAGCGCAAGGGTGAAAAGAAGGGGGTGCTGGTGGTGGACGACTACGGCCACCATCCGGCGGAGATCAAGGCCACCCTCGACACCGCCCGGGTCTGCTTCCCGGAGCGCCGCCTCGTGGTGGCCTTCCAGCCGCACCGCTTCAGCCGCACGCAGGCGCTCTTCGGGGACTTCTGCACCGTGTTCGCCCAAACGGACCTGCTGCTCCTGACCGAGATCTACCCGGCCAGCGAAGCCCCGATCCCCGGTGTCAACGGCCTGTCCCTGGCCCAGGGCATCAAGCAGGTGAGCAAGACCAAGGTGCGCTTCTTCCCGGACTTCGCCGGGATCCAGCGCCAGCTCGACGAAATCCTGAAGCCCGGCGATTTGTTCCTGACTTTGGGCGCGGGCAGCATCTGGAAGATCGGCGAAGAGTGGCTGAACTCCGGCGACGACGCCGAATAATGGCAAGGACGAAGGATATTTCATGACTCTGACGCTGATCCGCACCCCGCGCCTCTCCGAGCGCACCACCCTTCGCCTGGGCGGCCCTGCCCTGGCCGAGGCGCTGGTGCGCGACGAGGCCGAGCTGGATCAGCTGGCGGAAGCGCTGCCCGGCCTTGGTGGTCATCCCCTGGCGCTGGGGGCGGGCAGCAATCTTCTGGCCACGGACGGTCATCACGAGCTGGTGCTGGTGCGCCCGGACAACACCGCCGCTCCGCTGGTGCAGGCCAAGGCGCACGGCGGCGTGCTGGTGCGCGCTGGAGCGGGCCTCGGCCTGCCCCGGCTGCTCGGTTTCTGCCAGCGCCTGGGCCTGGCCGGGCTGGAGGGCCTCACCGGCATCCCCGGCCGCGTGGGTGGAGCCGTGGCCATGAACGCGGGCTCCTACGGCGTGGAGGTGGGCCAGATCCTCACTCGCGTGCGCCTGTGGACCCCGGCGGACGGCCTGACTTGGCGCGCCGCCTCGGACTGCGGCTTCGGCTACCGGCGCTTCGACCCGCGTCTCGGTGAAGGCTTCCATCTGGTGTGGGAGGCGGAGTTCCGCCTGACGCAGGATGAACCCCAGGCCGTGCGCGCGCGCATGGAGTCCGTGTACTCCAAGAAGAAGGCGACCCAGCCGGTGACGGCCAGAAGCGCGGGCTGCGTGTTCAAGAATCCGGCGGGCCTGCCCGCAGGCATGAGCGCGGGCAAGCTGCTCGACGATGCGGGCATGCGCGGCAAGCGCCTGGGCGGCATGGCCTTCTCCGAACTGCACGCGAATTTCCTGGTGAACCTGGGCGGCGGGACGGCGGCGCAGGCTCTGGAGCTGATGGATTTTGGAAGAAACGCCGTGCGCGCGCGCTTTGGCGTGGAACTCGAAACCGAAGTGGTGGTGCTCAAATGATGCGCCCTGGCGGCAGCGGCATGCAGCGCAGGACCCAGCCGGCTCGCAAGGCCCCGGTGCGCATCAACCGTCCCCGCAAGGAGAGCGGACACTCGCTCTCGCTCAATCCCAGCGGCGCGATGAAGGGCCTGATGCTTTTCCTGGCGGGGCTGCTTCTGCTCGGCCTGCTCGGCACCGGGCTCATCTACTCGTACCGGCTCATCACCACCACCCCGGCCCTGGGCCTGACAGAGATCAGCATTTCCGGCAACCAGCGTCTGGCCTACGGGCAGGTGCTGGAGATCGCGGGCCTGCGCCTGGGCGAAAACAGCCTGGGCGTCAACGTCACCCGCGTGGAGGCCGCGCTCTCCCAGAACCCCTGGGTGGAGTTCGTCACCGTGCGCCGCGAGCTGCCGGACAAGCTGTTCATCACCCTGGTGGAGCGGCAGCCCTCCTTCTGGGTGCGCCAGGACGGCCAACTTTTCTTCGCCGACGCCGAGGGCCGGATCATCACCCAGCTCTCGCCCGGCGACTCGGCCTCGCTGCCGCTTCTGCAGGTGGCCCCGGAGCTGGGCGACCAGCAGGCGACGATCGCGGCCATGGTTTCGCGCATGAACAAGCAGGCCCTGCCCTTCGCACTGGGGCAGATGGCCTGGGTCAAGATCACGGAATCCGGCCAGGTGGAGCTGTATCTGGATGCGCTGCGCTTGCGGGTGCGCGCCGAGCTCTCGGACTGGCAGACGGAGTTCGACCGCATCGAGACGGTCTGGCGCGACCTGAAGCTGCGCGGCGAGACCGGACAGGTGTCCGCCATTGAGGCCAGCGACGGAAAAATTTGGGTTGAGATGAGGCAGAAGCCCGGATCCTCCTGACGGGGAAGAATAGGGAAGATCCGGAAATTGGCGAGTTAAACAAGGGAGGAGAACATGGCCAAGAACGACATCATCGTCGGCCTGGACATCGGCACCACCAAGATTTGCGCGGTGGTTGGCGAGGCCAAGGACGACGGACTGGTGGACATCATCGGCATCGGCACAAGCCCCTCGACGGGCCTGCGCCGGGGCGTGGTGGTGAACATCGAGCAGACCGTGCAGTCCATCAAGAAAGCCTTGGAGGAGGCGGAATTGATGGCTGGCTGCGAGATACACTCGGTCTACGCCGGCATAGCCGGCAGCCACATCAAGGGTTTCAACAGCCACGGGGTCATCGCCGTCAAGGGCGGCGAGGTCACCCAGAAGGACGTGGACCGCGTCATCGAGGCCGCCAAGGCCGTGGCTATCCCCCTGGACCGTGAGGTGATCCACACCCTGCCCCAGGAATTCATCGTCGACGACCAGCGCGGCATCGCCGATCCGCTGGGCATGGCCGGCGTGCGGCTTGAGGTCAAGGTGCATATCGTCACCGGCGCTGTCACCTCCGCTCAGAACATCGTGCGCTCGTGCCACCGCTCGGGCCTCGACGTGGCCGACATCGTGCTTGAGTCGCTGGCCTCCAGCAAAGCCGTGCTCTCCGCCGAGGAGCGGGAGATCGGCGTTTGCCTGGTGGACCTGGGCGGCGGCACCACGGACATCGCCATCTTCTCCAAGGACTCCATCAAGCACACCGCGGTGCTGGCCCTTGGCGGCAACAACCTGACCAACGACATCGCCTTCGGCCTGCGCACGCCCATGACCTCTGCGGAGAAGATCAAGATCGATCACGGCTGCGCCCTGGCCGAGATGGTCAAGGTGGACGAGAGCATTGAGGTGCCGAGCGTTGGCGGGCGCGAGAGCCGCGCCATGAGCAAGCGCGTGCTGGCCGAGATCTGCGAGCCCCGGTGCGAGGAGATTCTGGCCCTGGTGGACCAGGAGCTCATCAAGAGCGGGTACAAGAACCAGATCGCCGCGGGCGTCGTCCTGACCGGCGGCACCTCGCTCATCCACGGCATGCAGGACCTGGCCGAGCAGGTGTTCGACCTGCCGGTGCGCATCGGCTTCCCGGAGCACGTGGGCGGCCTGTACGACATGGTCAACAATCCCAAATACGCCACGGCTGTCGGCCTTCTGCTCTACGGAGCCGAGAAGCGCGCCAGTACGCCTGGAGGCGGTGGCGGCGGGGATTTCAGAATCCGCGAGGACAACGTCTTCAACAGGATTCTGGGCCGCATGAAGAAATGGTTCGTCGACATCGCCTAAGCAGGCGTTTCGATCCTGGGGAAGGTCCACGCACTTTAGCCAATGTTCAGGGAGGAGGAACCCATGGCACATTTCGAGATTGAAAACGACATGAGCGCGAAGATCAAGGTTATCGGTTGCGGCGGCGGCGGCGGCAACGCCATCAACAACATGATCCAGTCCCGCTTGACCGGGGTGAGCTTCATCGCGGCCAACACCGACGCGCAGGACATCGAGAAATCCCTGGCCGACCACACCATCCAGCTGGGCGGCAAACTGACCAAGGGCCTTGGCGCCGGCGCCAACCCGGAAGTGGGCCGCAACGCCGCGCTGGAAAGCATCGACCAGATCCGCGACCTGTTGCAGAACACGGACATGGTCTTCATCACCGCGGGCATGGGCGGCGGCACCGGCACCGGCGCCGCTCCGGTCATCGCCCAGGCGGCCAAGGAGGCCGGGGCCCTCACCGTGGCCGTGGTCACCAAGCCCTTCTACTTTGAAGGCCGCCGCCGCATGCAGCAGGCCGACAAGGGCATCAGCGAACTGCGCCAGGTGGTGGATTCCATCATCACCATCCCGAACGACCGTCTGCTCCAGATGGCGGCCAAGAAGGCCGGCTTCGGCGTGATGCTGAAAAAGGCCGACGAGGTGCTCTACTACGCGGTCAAAGGCATCGCCGACCTCATCACCGTGCATGGCCTCATCAACCTGGACTTCGCGGACGTGAAGGCCATCATGACCAACTCCGGCCTGGCTCTCATGGGCACGGGCATCGCCTCGGGCGAGAACCGCGCCCGCGAGGCCGCCCTCAAGGCCATCACCAGCCCGCTCCTGGAAGACGTGTCCATCGCCGGCGCGCGCGGCGTGTTGTTCAACATCACCGCGAGCGAGGACATGAGCACGGACGAGATCCAGGAAGTGTCCGACCTCATCAGCAAGGAAGCCCACGAGGACGCCAACATCGTCTTCGGCGTGGTGGCCGACCCCAATGCCGGCGAGGAGATGTGCGTCACCGTCATCGCCACCAGCATTGACCAGCGCGAGGCCGCGCCCCAGCCCAAGTCTGAGACCAAGGCGCTTCTGAACCCGGTGCCGGTGGCCCCCCGCGCCACCACGCGCCGCAGCACCATCTCCAGCGTCATTGCCAGCAGCAACCGTGATCTTCCCGCCTATGTGCGCTACAATGCGAACAAAAGCGGCGAGGAGCGCCAGGGGCACGCCGCCCTGCGCGCCATGGGCGCTCCCGGCGAAGAGGAGTTCCTGTTCGAGGATGAGGCGCTCGATACGCCCGCGTTCATCCGCCGCAACGCGGATTAGGACGCGCGCATGAAACGCCCTTCCGGGGCGGAGCGCAAACGCCACTCAGGGCGTGAGCGCGTCCCCCGACCCGGAGCGGCCCGTTCCCAGCCACCGGATCATGGCGGCCGCCTTCCTGCGGCGCTCTTGATCCCCGGCGACGAGGGGATGGGTCTCTCGGCCCTGGGATGGCAGGTGGTGCATCGCCTGCTTTCCCGGGAGCCGGAAATAGCCGTGGAGCGATTTTTCCTCGGCAAGGGCTTCACCGCGCCTGAATCAGAGGACAGTGGCAAAGACCTCAAGCTCTTCCCCTTGATGGCGGCGAGCGTCTCTTTCGAGGAGGACTTCCTCCCCCTCCTCAGGACGCTCGCCGCGGCGGGCGTTCCGTCTGAAAAGGCGGAACGCCCGGACTACCCCCTTGTTTTGGTGGGAGGACCGATAGCCTTTCTGAATCCCGCACCGCTCGTGCCCTTGGCTGATGCGTTCTGGGTTGGGGAGGCCGAGGCCGGGCTGGTGGATTTCTGCCTGGCCATGAAACGCGCCGTGTTTGAGGGAGTGCCCAAGCAAGAGTTCCTGGAATCCGTTAAGGACATGCCGGGGCTCTATGTTCCGGGCCGCACGAAGACCCCGGTGCGCCGCGTGGTGGCGTTGAACGCCCACACCCCGCTGCTCGACTGCCCCGCCGTGTCCGGCTTCACCGGCCCGATGGCCGCGTTTCCGGACGCGCTGTTGCTGGAGATCAACCGGGGCTGTCCACACGCCTGCCGCTTCTGCGCAGCGGGTTTCGTCTACCGTCCGCCGCGCCACGCGCGCATGGCGGACCTCATCGCACTTGTGGAGGAAGCCGCCCCGCAAAAGGTCGGGTTGGTGGGCACGGCGCTCACGGACTGGCCGGACCTGCTGCCCTTTCTGCGCTGGCTGGCGGAACGCAAGACAAAGTTTTCGCTGTCCTCGCTCCGGGCCGATGGCCTGACAGAGGAACTGCTCAGCTTTCTGCGCCAGTGCGGCATCCGCACCATCACCCTGGCCCTGGAAGGCGCGAGCGAACGCCTGCGCCGCGCGGCCAACAAAAAGCTGGACGCCGAGGTCTTCCTCACTGCCGTGGAACGCGCCGCGCGCCTGGGGGTGAACCATCTGCGCGTGTACCTCATCCTGGGCTGGCCGTGGGAAGGGCCGGAGGACTACGACGAGCTGGAAGGTTTCCTGGCCCGCATCGTGGAGGCGCGAGACCGGGGCCACGGCGCGAAGACGCGCGAGTTCATGCGCATCACCCTGGGGGCCAGCTCGCTGGTGCCCAAGCCCTTCACCCCCATGCAATGGGCGCCCATGGCCAGCGAGGCCGCGCTCGTCGCCGCGCAGAAAAGACTGGCCGAGATGGTCAAACGCTACCGAGGTCTGACCCTCAACGTGGATGCGCCCTTCCAGGCGCGGCTGCAGGGCGTGCTTTCGCGCGGTGGAGAAGAAGCTTTCGAGCTGGTGCGCCTGGCCGCGGAGCACGGCGGCTGGAAAAAGGGCATGCGCCGCTTCGAGGCCGAAACCTCGACCATCCTGGACCGCGAACGCGGTGTGGACGAAACCTTCCCCTGGGAGGTCATCGACGTGGGCGTCACGCGCGCCGCGCTGCGCCGCGAATACGAGCGGGCCGCCCGAGCCCTGCAAAGCCCCAGCTGCCCCCCTGGCGGCTGCGCCGAATGCGGTCTGTGCGGCATGGACGTCTGGCTCAAGGCCGCTCCAAAGCCCTGACACCTCGACCTCCCTTTTGCGAGCATGCCCCCCCGCTTGTGCAGCCCGTCCCCCGCGCTTTTGTGCAAGCCTTGTGCAGCACAGTGCACACAAACCTTGCTCCGCTTATTTCATCCCACTAAAATATCAGATGTTATGCATTGGCACGACACATGCTTAAAGGTGTTTTAATCAATGCGGAGTACGAACACTGCCGCACATGGCGAACACACTTTTAGATTTGGAGGACTGACCATGAAAAAGAGCGTCACCACTTTCATCATTGTGGCGGCCCTGGTTTCCCTGTCCGCCTTCGCCTTCGCGGCTGGCCCGCGTGGCGGCAAAGGCGCGGCGGGCAACCGCTACGACGTGAACCCGGAGCAACGCGCCACCATCCAGAAGATAATCGAGGCGCACCAGGACAAGCTCTATGAGCTGCGCGAGAAGATCTGGGCCAAGCACGCTGAACTGCAGGCCCTCACAGCCTCCGGCAAGGCCGAGAAGAGCGACATCCAGAGCCTGATCGCCGACATCTCCAAGCTGCGCGACGCCATGCACCAGGAACGCCAGGCCATTCGGACCGAGATCGAGAAGCAGACCGGCCTCAAGGCCTTCGGCCCCGGCGGCTACCACCATGGCATGGGGGGCTCCGGCTACAACTGCCCCGGCGACGGCCTGGGCCGCGGCTTCGGCGGCGCGGGCACCTGCAGCGGCGGTAATTGCAACTAGGCTTCCTTCCGGGATGCGGCCCATCCGCATCCAGACGATACGGGGCGGCCCGGACCAGTCAAAAGACCGGCCGGACCGCCCCGATGCTTCTGGCGGACGGGTTGACACCCGGCCCTCTACCAGCCTAGCACAAGCAAAGCTTGCCCCCGGCGGACCAAGAGGAAACATCAATGGAACTGCGCAGCTTCAACAGGGACAACGGCCCGGTCCTGCTGGCCGTGATGGCCCTCCTGGCCCTTGGCCTGGGCAGCATGTTCCTGACCTGGCAGAATATCCGCCGTCAGCGCGACCTGGTGGACCAGCACATGGAGTTGGCCGGAACCGTCGTGGTCCACGGGGTCGAAGCCAACCTCATGCGGGTCATGCACTCGCTCCGGCGTTCGCCCGACGCGGCCAGCCGCTTTTTCCCCAGCATCCGCGGGCTGTTCAAGGAAATGACCGCCTCCGGCGACGTCGTGTTCATCGGCATTTTTGATGAGGACGGACGTCTCGTGGTGTCTTCTTCCACCGATGACGAGAAGCAGCAGCTCGTCCTGCCGGAAGTCATCATCGCCGCCCTTGAGGTTCAGGGGCAGTGGTCCGGCCCGCTGCAGTACCAGAACAAGCGCGCCGTTTTTTCCGCCATCCGCGCACGGCCCAGCCTGTCCGTTCTGAGCGAGGGCGCGCGCCTGGGCTTTCCTGTTCCGCCGGAGCGGGAATTCGGCCCGAGCGGGTCTCCTTCCGCGCCCGATCACTTGCCCGTCCCGCCGCCCGACCGGGGCATGGACGACGATGAGCCGGGCTCTCCCGCTGGCCACGGCATGGGGATGATGCGCCACTCGCCCGAGACGCCTTCCATGTTCCTCATGGCGGGGCTGAATCCCCAGCGCCAGCTGGACCAGTTCCAGGCCTACCGCCGCGCGGCCATGCTCCAGGCGGGGTACGTATTCGGCGCGGCGAGCCTCTTGTGGGTGCTGGCCTTCGCCTACCTGCGCCGCCGCGACCAGGCCCTCAAGGCCGCGCGCCTGGAGCGCTTCCAGTCCAAGCTTCTGGACAACATGCCGGACGGTCTGGTGACGCTCGCCGAAGACGGTTCCATCCTCTCGGCCAACGGCTCCGCCGCGCGGCTGCTTCTGGGCGAGAACGCGTCCGGCGAGACAGACGGTGCCGGGCAGAACGTCACCGATCTGCTGGGCCGCAACTGGTCCGAGTTCCCCTTCGCTGGCCTGACGCCAGGCCCCGAACCCAGCAGTCCGTATCAATGGCGGCAATTCGAACACGCCGGACGGGTGTTGGAGATCCTCTGCCTGTCCCTGCAGGCCGACGCCTCCTCCGAGGGATCGGGAGGAGAACGGCTGGTGCTGCTGCGCGACCGCACGCAGCTCAAGAACCTTGAAGAGGATCTGGCCGAGGCCAAGCGTCTGGCGGCCATCGGCTCCCTGGCCGCTGGCGTGGCGCACGAGATACGAAACCCACTCTCCTCGCTGCGCGGTTTTGCCCAGCTCTTCGCTACCAAGCTGAAGGGGCAGGAGCCGCTCGCCTCTTACGCCAGCACCATGGTCCAGGAGGCCGACCGCCTGAACCGCGTGGTCACAGATTTGCTTTTCCTGGCCCGCCCGCGCGACCTCGCGCCCACCGAAGTGGATCTGCCGCGCCTCATCGACAGCATAAGCGGGCTGTTGCGCTTTGATTTGGAGCACAAGGGTGTGACTCCGATAATCCACCTCGCGACGGAGACGGTATTCGCCGACGAGGACGCGCTGCGCCAGGCGCTTTTGAATCTCCTCGTCAACGCCCTGGACGCCCTGCCGGAGACCGGCGGCAGCCTGGCCATCTCCTCCACCCGCGCCGAAGCGGGCGGGGACGCACCGGCCGGCGTTTGGCTCAGCGTGACCGACAATGGCTGCGGCATGGACGAAAGCGTGCGCGCCAAGGCCTTTGAGCCCTTCTTCACCGACAAGCGCCAGGGCACGGGCCTCGGCTTGGCTATCGTTCAGGGCATCATGCGCGGACACCGGGGCCGTGCAGTCATTGAGTCCTGTCCTGGTTCGGGCGCCACAGTGCGCCTGTTTTTTCCCGATCCCGTGAGCCGCGCTGGCGGCGGAGGCATAGAAGATGGTGCAGCAGACTGACCAACGCTCGGCCCTGGTGGTCGACGATGAACCCGGCCACCGCATGCTCGTGCGCGCCGTGCTGGAGGACGCGGGCTGGCGCGTGACCGACGCAGCCTCCGGCGAGGCCGCCCTGGCCATGCTCGACCGCGCGCAGCCCCACGTGGCCCTGGTGGACATGAAGATGCCCGGCATGGATGGGCTGACCCTGATGCGCGAACTGCACGCCCGCATGCCGCTTCTGCCAGTGGTGCTTCTGACGGCTTTTGGCAGCGTCGGCTCGGCCGTGGAGGCCATGAAGCAGGGGGCCTTCGACTACCTCACCAAACCGGCGGACAATGAAGAGCTTTCGGCCGTGTTGGAGAAGAGCTACGAATACCGGAGGCTTCTGGAGGAAAACGCCCGGCTGCGCTCCGAGCTGCAGGGCGGGGCCACCGAGGCCATGGTCGGCGCGAGTCCAAGCATCGTGCGTGTGCGCGAGCTTATTGAGCAGGCGGGGCCCAGCGAGGCCACGGTGCTCATCCTGGGCGAAAGCGGCACCGGCAAGGAGCTGGTGGCCGATGGTCTGCACCGGGCCAGCCCCCGCGCGCGCAAGCCCCTTATCAAGGTCAACTGCGCGGCTCTGCCCGCGGATCTTTTGGAGAGCGAGCTTTTCGGCTACGTGAAGGGGGCCTTCACCGGCGCGGTGAAGGACAAGCCTGGCCGCTTCCAGCTGGCCCACGGCGGCACGCTGTTCCTGGACGAGATCGGCGACATGCCCGCATCGCTCCAGGCCAAGCTGCTGCGCGCCCTGCAGGAGAAGATCGTGGAGCCGCTCGGCTCCGTAAAGCCCGTGGAAACGGACGTGCGCATCCTGGCCGCCACCAACCGTGACCTGCGCACGGATGTGGCCAGCGGCCGCTTCCGTGAGGACCTGTTTTACCGGCTGGCCGTGCTGGAGATCCAGATTCCGCCCCTGCGCGACCGCACCGGAGACCTGCCGCTTCTGGCCGGGCACCTGCTGCGCAAGCTCGGCACAAAAAATCACAAGGAAATCCGCGCCATCGCGCCGGCCTTTGTGGAGGCGCTCACGCACTACAACTGGCCCGGCAACGTGCGCGAACTGGAGAATGTGCTGGAGCGTGCGCTCATCCTGGCCCGTAGCGACACCCTGGGTCCGGAGCTTCTGCCGCCGCAGATCGCCGGATTGGTTTCCGGCGGGGCCAGCGCGCCGGGCGAGGCTCGGCAAGGCGTGGACCTTTCCGCCGGATTGCCAGGGGCCGTGGAGGACGCGGAGCGCGAGGCGCTGCGCCTGGCCCTGGACGCCTCCGGCGGGCACCGCGAGAAGACTGCGGACGCGCTCGGCATCAGCCGTCGCACGCTACAGTACAAGCTCAAAAAGTATGGGCTGACTCGGAGATAGGCGCGGAGAGAGTCGGCGCCCGGTTTTAGCCCCCTAGGGCGCGCCCTCAAGCACGAACGAGGCGATGCCCGCCACCGCCTCGGGCTCGATGCCGAGGTAGCCGTGTGCGCTTTTGGCTTCGCAGGCGTCCGACTGCGCGGGCAGCCCCCCTCGAAGGTCAGCAGCGTCTTACACCCGGGCGGGCATGGCTGGGAAGAGGCACAGGCAAACGGCGAAGGCGGCAAACGCAACGCAAACACGCCGGGACATGGCTCTCCTCCTGTTTTCGGATGGCGTCTATCCCGCGCGCAGCATCCCGGCGACGACCGGACCGTAGAAGGTCGTGAGCAGCACGAGCAGCCACACGCGGCCCTTGAAGAAGTTGTAGTCCGCGAACAACGCCTCGAAGCTCTTCTTCAGCACCAGACGCCCGAAAGCGAACTCAAAGCAGATGGTGAGCGCGGTCCAGAAGGCCCCAACGCGCATGAGCGGCCAGGTGCCCTGGAGTCCCGAGGCGGGCACGAAAAGCTGGATGGCCGCCAGGATGCCCACGCAGGCCACCACCGTGCCCACCACGTGCGCCACGGGCTCGCCAAGCCGGGGCTCCAGCAGCTTCACCCGCAGCGCCCCGCACAGAATGGCGATGCCCGCGAAACCGATCCAGGCACAGAAGGCCAGGGCCCAAACCAGGGTTGAATATTCCACCTAGGCCTCCTTCCCTGAGACATTTCTCGCGTACACGCGCGGCCCTTGCGCCGTGTCCTCCACGCGGTAGCCCGCCTGGGCCAGCTCACCGCGCAGGGCATCGGAGGCCGCGAAGTCCTTGGCCTTGCGCGCGTCCTCGCGCCGGGCCACCAGGGTCTGCACGTCCGCAGGCAGGCTGCCGGACGCAACGGGCATTTGGCTCACATCGAGGATGCCCAGCACGGCGTCCGCAGCCTCCAGCTGCTTCAGGCAGGCGGAAACAGCGGCTCCGGCCATCTTGCCCGTGGTCAGCCAGGCGTTCACGCGCTTCACGAAAGTGAAGAGCTTGGACCAGTAGCGGTGCAGGGAAAGATCGTCCTCCAGGGCGGCATTAAGCCCGGCCTTGAGGTCGAACACGGCCTGTTCCACCTCCTCCGGCAGGTCGCCCGAGGATTTCTGACCATCGCCCGCCTGGGCCAGACGCAGACCGCAGGCCGCCTCCTGCACCTTATGCCAGTTGCGCGACCACATGGACAGGCTCTGCGTGGTCGCGGCCAGGGATTTGCGGTAGGACACGGACAGCAGCCACAGGCGGAGCGCCGCCGCGCCCCCGGCCATTTCGAGCAACGCGGGCAGGTCGAGCGCCGCCTCCGCGTTCCAACCGGCCTCGTCGCCAGCGCGGGCGATCTTGCGGTCGGACAGCCAAGCCTTGGGCTCCACGCCCGCCGCGCTCCAAATGGCGCGCAGGTTCTCCAGGTGCGGGAACTGATGGTCCTCGCCCGCGACCAGGATATCCACGCGTCCCAGGGCGGACAGGCCGGCCATGGCCACCTGCACGAACCAGCTGGGGCGCACGTTGCCCCACTCGGTCTCTATGACGTCGCCCAGCTTCAGGTCCTGCAAGGTGGCTCGTTTGAGGAGCGTGAAATCGAGCGGGTTGTCCTTCACGTAGTCGCCCAGGTCGACGGTCTTGCCCACGGAGAGGCCGTCCATGTCCATGAGCTTCATGGCGCCGTAGCGCTTGTCGCGGCGCACGTCGAAATACACGCTGCGAAGATTTTCGTAGGCCAGGCCCCTGCCCAGCAGCTTCTTGCAGATGTCGATGGCCTTCGGCACCGAGGCCGACGCAGGCTCGAAGACCGTCTCCGGCAGGAGCCCAAGCTCCGAGGCGCGGGCCTTGATGCGCTCCAAAACTTTGGCGGCGTAATCCGCGCGGGAGAGCCCGGCCTCGCGGGCGGCGGAAAGGGTGCGGTCGTCCAGGTCGGTCAGGCCAACGGCCAAGCGCGCCTTGACCCCGCGCGCGTTCAGATGCCGCGCCAGAACGTCGGAAAGCACCAGCCTGCGCCAGGCGTCCGGATCGTCGGGCGTATCCAGACTGGGGCCGATGGTGTAGATGTTGAGCCCTCCCGCGCCGTCCATATGGACCTTGGACCCGGTGGCGAGATTCATAAGCTTCAGGCCATCCTGGGTCTTGGGCGCGAAAAGGGGCGTGGACAGATAGCGCTCGCCGCCGTCGGGGAAAATCACCACGATGTAGCCGCTCTTGCCCTCGGCCTCGATGGACGCCGCGAGCTTGAGCGCCCCGGCCAGGGCCGCGCCGGAGCTCATGCCCACGAAAAGTCCCTCCTGGCGCGCCAACTGGCGGCAGCACTCGAAGGCCTCCTCGTCCTCCACGCGCAGGATCTGGTCCAGGGCCTTCTTGTTGTAGATGCCCGGTGGATAGGACTCGTGCATGTTCTTGAGGCCCTGAATCTTGTGTCCCGCAAAGGGCTCCACCGCCGCCACGCGCACCCCCGGGTACTCATGCAGACGCTTGGCCAGGCCCATGGCCGTGCCGGAGGTGCCGAGCGTGGCCACCGCGTGCGTCACTTGGCCGCCGGTCTGGCTCCAGATCTCCAGGCCCGTGCCCTCGTAATGCGCGGCGATGCTGGCGGGATTGTTGAACTGGTCCATGAGCACGTATGTGTCCGGCTCGGTGCGCGCCAGACGATACGCCAGCTCGATGGCGCCGTCGGTGCCCAGGCGGCCAGGGGTCAGGCGGATCTCCGCCCCGTAGGCGCGCATGATGCGCTTGCGCTCCTCGCTCGCGGAGTCGGGCATGATGAGGCACATTTTGTAGCCCTTCACCGCCGCCACCATGGCCAGGCCGATGCCCGTGTTGCCGCTGGTGGCTTCGATGATGGTCTTGCCCGGCGTGAGTTCGCCGCTCTTCTCCGCTGCGCTTATCATGGCCACGGCCACGCGGTCCTTGATGGACCCGCCGGGGTTCATGCTCTCCACCTTCGCCATGATTTTGACGTTCGGGTGGGGATTCAGGCGGCGAATCTCCACCAAGGGAGTGTTGCCAACCAGCCTCAAAATGTCCGTGCGCTCCATCTGCTGCCCCTGTGCGCCCGGCCTCCCGGCGACGGGCGGCATCTGGCGCGTGATTTGCAAAGCCGTCCCCAAACCAGCGAGGTCGGCATCATGACCATGTATCCTTACCTGAAAGACAACATCACCGCTCTTGAGAAGGCCAACCCGCCTCTGTACCGTTGGCTCTCCAGCATTTCCTTCGACGAACAGTCCCTGAAAACGAACGTGTTTGTCAACAAGTGGGGACTCATTGACTGGCGCATGGAATCGGGCCTGGGCCTTTTCGAATCCATGCCGCCGGGCCTGCTCTACAACGATTGGGCGGACCTGGAGAAGGCCGATCTTTCCGCCACCATCATCGTGGGCACCAATGTGGGCTACGGGCTGAACCACCTTCTGATCAACACGCCGGACTCGCACAAGGTGCTTGTGCTGGAGCCCAATCCGGCCCTGCTCCTGGCCTGCCTGGGCCAAACGGACTACCGCCCGTTTTTCGAGAACAAAAAACTACATTTCGTGACTCCGGACGAAGACCAGCTGCTGGAGTACATCAAGAACCTGGATCTGCAGTACGTATATGGAAAAATTTACCTGCGCACGGACGTTCCCTGCCGCCAGCTCGGTCCGGAATACGCCCGCTGGATGAAGATCGTGAACAACCGGCTGGAAAATTTCAGCGTGGAAATGATCACCCTGCGTTGCCGTCAGGACGTCATGGTGGGCAACGAGCTCAAGAACTACCGCCGCACCCAGCACGACGGCAGCCTCAAGTGCATGCAGGACGGCGGGCGCGGCGTGGGTGCGGTCATTCTGGGCGCTGGCCCTTCGCTCGCCACCTTTGCCCCGGAACTGGCCAAGAATCCAGGCTACTCCCTGTACGCCACGGCCCTGCAGACCCTGCCAGCCTTGCAGCCCTACGGGCTCAAGCCGCACTTCTGCCTGGCCCTCGACTACGACGGCAGCATGCTCTCCGTGTATGACCGGCTGGACATGGAGTGGGCCAAGGACATCCCGCTCATCTACTCCACCAAGGTCAACCCAGAACTGGTGAACCGTTACCCCGGCCCCACCCTGCCCATGTGGACCATGGGCGGCATGGCCACCTTCGTGCTGCAGGACCGCGAGTTTGTGCTGGACGCGGGCGGCAACGTCAGCCTGACCCTGGTGCGCCTGCTGCGCTGGATGGGCGTCTCAAGCCTGCTGCTCGTCGGCCAGGACTTCGCCTGGAAGGGCGGCAGCACCCACGCGGCCGGGCACCACGCCTCGGGCCACGACGTGGGTTTCGACCCGAACATGCACCAGCGCCTGAAGAACCTCTGGGGCGAAGACATTATTTCAAGCGTCCAGTACATGACCAGCAAACGCGACCTGGAAAATGACCTCAAGAAGGTCCCCTTCCGCATCAGCAACCTGTATGGCGGCGGCGTGGTCATCGAAGGCGCGCCCGCGGTGACTCTGGAAGAAGCCCGTGCGGGCGGCTTCCTGTCCTCAGCGCCCGGCAGCCGCGAGCGCTTCCAGCACTTCATGACCCAGGCGCGCACCCACGGCCAGCCCTTCCGCTTCGAGCCCCGCAGCCACATCTGGACCAGTTCCATCCGGGGCATGGAGCGCCGCATGCAGAAGCTCTTCCGCCAGTGTGGCAAGAGCCAGCAGGAGATCCACACCCTGCTTGAGCAGGCGCTGTTCTTCGTGCGCCAGGATCCGCTGTACCTGCCCTACCTTTTCAACGAGACCATCGACTTGGCCGGACTGGCCAAGACCCGGCGCACGTATAAGCCCGCGGACTTGTCGGAGTTCAAACGCATCGGCAAAAGCATCCTTTCCAAGGTGCGCGAGGTGGACCGCTGCGTGGCGCCCGAGGACAAGAGCGCCGCATAGGCCAACCGGCCCTCTGCCCAACGCCCGTTTCCGCACCCGCCAGGAGCACCCCTGGCGGGCGCTTTCGCGTGCGGCGGGCGGGCGTTTGAAACCGAGGGCGCGTGTTGCGCGCGGAATCAATTCGACCTATAAGGCCGCATGCCAAGCCGATCCCCCTCGCCCCTCGCCGTGTGGACGGCCCTGTGCCTGCCGCTGCTTCTCGTGGTGGCGGGAACCTTTGCGTTTCTCGGCAGCGAGTCCGCCGTAACCGCGTTTTTCGACGCCTGGCGCGCCGCCAACCCCGCGGCCACGCGGCTGGTCCGCTTCTACACCGACTGGGGCAACCCCGCGCTGTATCTGGTGTACGCGGCCATGTTGTACCGGGGTTTGAAACGCGGCCGCGCGGACCTTACGGGCCGCGTCCTGGCCTACCTGGCGGCGCAGCTCCTCGTCTCCCTTGCGCTGGAGCGTGTGCTCAAAATCGGCATCGGTCGGCCCCGGCCCGACGTGGGCGGCCCATTCAGACCTTTCTCCCTGGACGCCGCGCACAACTCCATGCCCTCCGGCCACACGGTGGAGATGACCGTGCAGACCTCCTCGCTCGCGCTGTTCGCCCGGTCGCTGGTTCTGCCCAGCGCCCTCGGCCTGGCCCTGGCGCTCATCGGCCTGAGCCGCATGGTCTTGGGCGCGCACCACCCCACAGACGTTCTTGGTGGGCTGATCGTCGGCAGCCTGGGCGGACTGGTGGCGCAGCGGCTCGCGCCGCGCTTCGCCGAGCGCCTGCGCCCACTTTTGGCCCGCTTCCGCGATACCGCGCAACGCCCCGCTAACAAAGGAACACGCTGATGCCCCTTTGGCACTTCATCCGCCGCTGGCCCTGGATGGCCCTGGCCGGACTCACCGCGCTGCAGACCGCCTTCACCTTCTCCACCCGGGCCCTGTGGTTCTCTGACGAGGTGCGCTACGCCGACGCCTACTCCGGGCTGCTGCACGGACACTGGCTGGTGCTGAACCTGAACGGCATGGCCTATCCGGACAAGCCGCCCCTGTACTTCTGGCTGCTGCGCGCGCTCGACGCCGTGACCGGCATGCACGATCCCGCGGTGTTCTTCCTGGGCACGGCGCTCAGCGGGCTTTTCGTGCTTTACGCCGTTCTGCTGTGGGCCAAGGCCCTGCGCCTGCCAGACGAGGCCGGCCCGCTCGCCTGTCTGGCCCTGCTCTCCACCCTGTTCTTCGCCGGGCTCCTGCACTACATGCGCATGGACCTGCTCTTCGCCGCGCTCATCATCGCCTCCCAGGCCGCCTTCTGCCTGGCCTTCAGTCCTGGCGACGAGGACCGGCGCGGGCGCTTGGCCGCCCTGGCCATGCTGCTGGCGGCCCTGGCCACCCTGACCAAGGGGCCGCTCGGCCTGCTCTTCCCGGTGGTCACGACCCTGCTCTATCTGGCTTGGCGCGGCCGTGCGCGGGAGTTCTTCCGCAAGGAGATGCTTCTGGGGCTTTTCGTGCTCCTGGCCGTGGTCTTCTCCTGGATCGCGGCCGCCTACTTCGCGGAGGGGCCTAGATTTCTGTACCATATATTCTATGAACAGATCTTCCTGCGCGCCACGCACACCTTCCACCACGCCGAGTCCTGGTACTTCTACTGCGTCGCCTTCCCCCCGTGCTGGCTGCCCTGGACCCTGGCCCCGCTGGCCCTGCCAGTGGGCAGGCTCTTCACAGGAACTTACTGGCGTGGGCTTCTGGCCGGACGCAAGACATCCTCGCCCGAGGCCGACGCCAGGGTTTGGCTGTGGATCTCCGCCATCAGCGGGCTTGCGCTGCTCTCGCTTTTGAGCGGCAAGGTGGTCATCTACCTGCTGCCGCAGCTGGCCCCGCTGGCCCTCTTGCTGGCCCTGGGCGTACGCGACGCCAGCCTGCCCTGGCACAGGTTGTGGACGGCCGCGGGCCTGCTGTTTCTGGCGCTTGCCGCCGTTGTCACCCTGGGCGGGCGCTTCCTGCCCGCGGAGATGGCCGCGCCCCTGGCCGCGGACGGCTCCCTGCCCGGCGCGCACACCGTGGCCGCGGGCTTCGCCGCCTGCGGGCTGGGTCTTCTGCTCCTGCGGCGCAAGGACGCCCGCGTGGTCCTGACGGCGCTGACCGTGCTCACCGCGCTGTGGGTACAGCCCGCCGCGCAGACCTTGGCCCCGGCGCTCGACAGCATCATGAGCCCCAAGCCCCAGGCCATGGTCCTCAAGGCCTATGCCACCCAGGGCTACACGCCGCTGTCCTATGACATATACTCCGGCATCTATTCCTATTACCTGGACGCCCCCATCCAGGAGATTGCGGGCCTCGACGCCCTCGACAAAATTCTGACTGAGCGCGACACGGTTCTGGTCATCAAGAAAAAGCACTGGGACGCCTGGACCACCCGCCCCGCAAACACGGTCAAGGTGTTCGAGCAATGGCTGGCCGGGCAGCCTTACTACGTGGCCATCAGCCGCAAGGACGGCGGCGTTCCGGCCATGCACAATCTGCCCCCCGCACCCTAGGCGCGATCTTTGCAAAGCGGTTTGAAACACAGCCGCCCTCTCCCAATCCCGCACGCGGCCGTGAATCCGTTCGCGCCCGTGCCCCCATGCCCTGTGCACGAAGCGCTGGCGGCGTCCCATCGGAGGTTCCGGTGCGCGTCATCCGTCTGCTCACCATCCTGAGCCTGCTCGCCTTCCTGGCGGGCGGCTGCGCGTCGGTGCCGCTCATGGCGGCCCTCGACATGATGAACGTGGCGGAGACGAGCAAGACCGGGTACGACATGGCCACGGGCCTAAGCTCGCGCAAAAGCCTGGAGCAGGACGTGAGCCCCGACGCCCAGGCCGAGGCCAGACTGCGTTCCGCGCTGGACTCCCAGGGCGGGCTGCTCCGCTATGCCGTGGCCCAGGTGAGCCAGGGCCGGGGCTATGTGGTGGGCACCTACGCCTCGCCCGAGGAGTTGGAGCGCGCGCGCCGAGCCACCCGAAACGTTCAGGGCGTGACCGGGGTCACCCTGTGCCTGTTCCCGGCGGGCTCCCGCCCCCGGCTGCGCGCCACCGATGGTGAAATCCGCGACAACATCGTGCGCCTGGCGGGCATCCGTACCCGCGACGTGCGCGTGCATGTGGTGGAGGGCAACGCCGTGCTCATCGGCCACGTGCGCACCAAGGTCGAGCAGGACCAGCTGCTGGAGAGCGCCCGCATCGCCGGCGCCGCCAGCGTGCGGGACTACATACACCTCATGGCGGCGCGCTAGCGGACGCAAAAAAGCGGCCCGCCAGTTTCCCAGCGAGCCGCTTCTCGAAATCCAGGCCGCTTGGCCTACGCTCCGGCGAAAATCCGTTCGATGACCGTAAGCACCTCAAGCCCGTCCTCGCCCGAGATGGGCACCGGGGTCTTGTCGCGCACGGCCGCCAGAAACTGCGTCAGCTCCTCGCGCATCTGCTCGCGCTGCACGGCGGGCCACTCGCGTACGTTGTAGGTCTTTTCCTCATTGGAGAAGGGGCTATACTCACGCACTTCCTGGGTCATGAGGTTGGCCTCGATGAAGCGGCTCTTGCACGCCGCGCGGATCTTGCGCGAGCGGAACGGCGTCACCCAGTTGGTGGTGATGTGTCCGAGCACGCCGTTCTCCATCTTGGCCGTGATGACCGCGCTGTCCTCGTGCTTGCCCATGCTCGCGGAAAACACGCCGGAAACGCTCTGGAAGTTCGAGCCGGTCAGGAAGCGCAGCAAGTCGATGTCGTGGGAACCCAGGTCGCGGATGACGCCCACGTCCTGGATGCGCACGGGAAACGGCCCCACGCGTTCGATGGACAGAGAGATCAGGTCGTCGCCCACCAGCTCCTTCACCCGCTGCACGGCGGGGTTGAAGCGCTCGATGTGGCCGACCATGAGCGGCACGCCCTTGAGCCGGGCCATCTCGACCAGCTGCCGGCCCTGCTCGGCCGTGGCGGCCAGCGGCTTCTCCACCAGCAGGGCCACGCCGCGTTCGATGACCTGCATGGCCACCTCGAAATGCAGCACCGTGGGCACGCTGATGCTCACCGCGTCCAGCTCCAGCGCCAGCAGCTCCTCAAGTGTGGTGAACCCGGCCACGCCGAAACGCTGGCGCGCGTCGTCCAGGTTGCCCTGCGCCACGTCCATGACGCCAACCACTTGGACATCCGGCATTTCGCAATAATTGCGCAGGTGTATTTTGCCCATGGACCCAAGACCGATGACGCCGACTTTCAGCATGAAACTCTCCAGATTGGGGTTCCGGCCCGCCTGCCGCCCGGGGAATCCAGGCCGCGCGGGCAGCCCTTCCCTACATGCTCGGGCCGGGCATTGCAACGCTGTACCGCCCCCCGCCGGTTTCGGGCCGCCCGCCAGACACGCGCGCGCCGCCTTGCGCCAGGCCTTGATTCACGCTATCTCCCGGCAATGCGAACCAACATTTCCGGCCCCATCTGGATCAGCGCGGGCGAGGCCTCGGGCGACATCCACGCAGCCTCCCTGCTCACCGCCCTGCGCGAGCGCGAGCCCGGCCTGAGCGCTCTGGGCATGGGCGGCGAGGCCCTGGCCGCAGCGGGCTGCGAGCTGCGCTTCCCCATGCGCCTCATCTCGCTTGTCGGCATCACCGAGGTGCTCTCCGGCCTGCCGCGCATCCTGAAACTTTTGGGCGAGGTGAAGCGCGCGCTTCTGGCCGCGCGCCCGCGCGCGGTCATCCTTATCGACTGCCCGGACTTCCACTTCCGCGTGGCGCGCATTGCCAAAAAGCTCGGCATTCCGGTCTACTACTACGTCAGCCCGCAGGTCTGGGCCTGGCGCTCCGGCCGGGTGGAATTCCTGCGCCGGTTTACGCGCCGCGTGCTGTGCATCCTGCCTTTTGAGAAGGATTTTTACGCCGCGCGCGGCATGGACGTGGACTACGTGGGCCACCCACTCATGGACCAGATTCCGCTCGACGAGTTGGACGCCATCACGCCCGACCCGAATCTGCTGGGTCTGCTTCCGGGCAGCCGCCGCAAGGAGATCGCCACGCTCTTGCCGGAATTCGCGGGCGCGGCCCTGCGCCTGCGGAAGACGCTGCCGGACCTGCGTCTAGCCCTGGCGCGCGCGCCGGGCGTGGACGAGGCGTTCCTGCGCCAGTTCCTGCCGCCGGAGCTGCCCGTGACGCTCTACGGCCCGGAAGAGCGCTACCGCATGATGCGCCAAAGCCGCGCACTGCTCGCCGCCAGCGGCACGGTGACGCTCGAAGCCGCGCTCATCGGCACGCCCACCGTGGTGGCCTACCGGCTCTCGGCCCTAAGCTTCGCCATCGGCAAGGCCGTGGTCCAGGTCAAGTACGCCAGCCTGGCGAACCTCATCATGGGGCGCGAGATCTTCCCGGAAATGTTGCAGGACAAGGCCAGCGCGCCGCTCCTGGCCGAACAGCTAGCGCCCTGGCTCGCCGATGGCGAGGCCATCGCAGGCGCTCGCGCCGATCTGGCAGGCCTGCGCCAGAAGGTGGGCGGGCCGGGCGCCGCAGCGCGCGCGGCGGCGATCATCCTGAGCGACCTTAACGCAATCGCCGCCAGCCAAAAGGAGGCGTGATGGAAGCCGTGCGCGTGTATGCGGACGTCCACGGGCTCTCGCCCGAGGCTTTCGAGGAGATCCGGCGCTTCATGCCCTTCGACCAGGTGGTCTACAAGGACCGCCTGTTGAACGTGGACTTCGAGGGCCACTACATCGACGTGGAGCCTTTCCTTGACGCCGTGGCGCGCCTCATGGACGACGACGGCTGGGGCAAGCTCGACTACATCGACCAGATCGACTACGCTCTTACGCGCTACGTCATCAAAAAAGGCGAGTGGAAGGCCAAGAAAGTGCTGGTGGACAATGTTCTTGAAGGCATGAATTAGCGAGGAGAAACGTCCGTGAAGCTGCTTGGCAACATCATTTGGTTTCTGTTCGGCGGACTGGTCATGGGCCTGGGCTGGTATCTGCTCGGCCTGGTCATGTTCGCCTCCATCGTCGGCATCCCCTGGGGCCGAGCCTGCTTCATGCTGGGGGGCTTCTGCCTCTGGCCCTTCGGGCGCGAAATCATCAGCCGCAGGCTGGTCACAGGCAGGGACGACATCGGCACCGGCCTCTTGGGCTTTGTGGGCAACGCCATCTGGTTCCTCTGCGCCGGGCTGTGGCTGGCCATCGGGCACCTGGGCTCGGCCCTGCTCTGCTTCATCACCATCATCGGCATCCCCTTCGGGCTCCAGCACCTGAAGCTCGCCGTGGCCACCCTCGCGCCCATCGGGAAGACGGTGGTGGAGACGCGGTAAGGACAAGGAATCCGTCGCCTCAGACAAAAAAAGGGGCCGCGCGGCCCCTTTTCCATTTTCTTTTGCCTGGGCCGTTAGCCCTTGCCCAGGCAAGCCTTTGGCTCGTCCGCCAGCACAGCCACATTGACCGCCCGCAGGGCGTCGCCGCCCTCGGCGAGGTCGAAACGCACCCGTTCGCCCGGCGCCAGGGTCTGGAAGCCGTCGCGCTGGATCTCCGCATAGTGCACGAACACGTCGCGCCCTTCTTCGTCGGTCAGAAAACCGAAGCCCTTGCGCTCGTCAAAATAGCTCACTGTGCCCGAGTGTCGCTGCATGCAGTCCTCCCACCTTGGCGCGGGCGGAGCATTGCCGCGCGGCCTGGGCGCGACCATAGCCCATCCGGCCCGGCCCTGGCAATGCGGAGCCGGCTTGCCAGAAGCTTTGCCGCGTGTGCGGAAAACACAAAAAGCCCGCAAGAAGCGGGCTCGTCATGCGTTGTAGTGCGGGGGAAAATTAGCGCAGGCGGAAAGTGATGCGGCCGCGCGTCAGATCGTAGGGCGAGAGCTCCACCTTGACTTTGTCGCCAGGCAGGATGCGGATGTAGTGCTTGCGCATCTTGCCGGAGATGTGGCCCAGGATGCTGTGACCGTTTTGCAGTTCCACACGGAACATGGCGTTCGGCAGGGCTTCCTGGATGACGCCCTCGACCTCAATGGCTTCTTCTTTGGACATGCAGTCTCCTCGATTGCGACCCTTGCGCAGGCCGCTGTGGACAGCGGTCCGGCTTCAAAGGCTCTTGAAAGGTGCCGCTTCTTACTTCGATTCGCAAGCTTTGGCAAGCCCCGCCACAGGAGCGTCGCTTTTCAATACGGCGAACGCGCGCCGGGACTCGTTTACAAAGCGCCGCACCAGCCGTTCATCCTTGAAGCCGCGCGCATCCTCCAGTCCCGTGTGCGCGTCCACTCCAAAGGGCCGCACGGCAAGCACGGCCTCGGCCACGTTCGCCGCGCTCAGTCCTCCCGCCAGGATGAGCGGACGCGGCAGCGCCTTCGCCAAGCGTGCGCTTACGCCCCAGTCGTGTACGCGGCCCGTGGCCCCGGTCGCTCCGGTTGCGGGGTCGTAGCTGTCGGTCAGAAAGACGTCCACCAGGGGCGCGTGCTCCCGAGCCGCGTCCAGGATGGCGGCCTCAGGCGCCGTGCCCACCACTAGGCTCTTGATGACAAAGAGCCACGGCGCAGCCTCCCGCAGGCGGCGCACCTCAGCCAGGGGCATGGCCCCATGGAGCTGCACCCCGCTGACGCCCAGGAAGCGGCACAGGGCAAGCGCTTCCGCCGCGTCCGTCACGTAGGTGATGCACACGGTCTGGGCCCGGCCCTTGAGCGCGGCCACAATGCCCCGGGCCTCCTCCTCGCTGGTATCGGGCTGGTGTACGGCCAGACGCAGGGGCAGTCCCACGTGCGTTACGCCGCAGGCGGCGAGCATGAGCCCCTCCTCCACCGAGCAGACACCGGCCACCTGAATTATTTCGTCCATACTTGACATAAGTTCCCTCTGGATTTCACCCTACTAAGAGGGTATACAGACCGCACGTCTCTCCCCCCCCAAACAGCGGAGTAGCCTGTGGAGTGCAAGGATCGCCAGCCTTTTGACATCGTCCGCGACATCCTCAAGGTCATTGAGGAACTCAACACCCTCAAGGATGTCGACGCCATTCTGGACAAGGTGCTCGCGGAAGCCAGGGACATGACCCACGCCGACGCGGGCTCCATCTACCTCATCGAAGGGGAAAATCTGAGCTTCAGCTACGTGCACAACGACACGCTTTTCAAAGGCACCGAGGCGAGCAAGCACATCTATACCGACTTCATAGTGCCCATCAACGAAAAGTCCATCGTGGGCTACGTGGCCATGAGCGGCGAGACCCTCGCCATCCCCGACGTCTACGAGCTGGTCGGGGACGAGCCATACTCGTTCAACAAGAAATTCGATGAGGAAACCGGCTACCGTACCCGGTCCATGCTCACCATCGCCCTCAAGACCTTCCACGGCAAGATCGTCGGCGTCATGCAGCTCATCAACGCCACGGCTTGCGACGGCACGGCGCGCCCCTTCACGGAGTACGACATCCAGTACGCCCCGCTGTTCGCCAACTCCGCCTCGGTGACCATCGAGCGCGGCATCATGACCCGCGAGACCATGCTGCGCATGATGAAGATGGCCGAGATGCGCGACCCCATGGAAACCGGGGCGCATGTGCAGCGAGTGGGCGCGTACTCTGCGGAGATCTACCAGCAGTGGGCGCGCAACCAGGGGGTCGACGAGTTAACCATCCGGCGCAAAAAAGACATGCTGCGCCTGGCGGCCATGCTGCACGACGTGGGCAAGGTCGGCATCTCCGACGCGATCCTGAAGAAGCCCGGCCGGTTCAACGAGCAGGAGGCGGCCACCATGAAGTGGCACTCCATCTACGGCGCGGCGCTCTTCGCCAACACCACCTCGGAGCTGGACAGGCTCTGCAAGGATGTGACGCTCTTCCACCATGAACGCTGGGACGGAAAGGGCTACCCCGGAAAACTCCCGGGAGATCTCTCCCAGATCCGCGAACTCTGCGTGGAGTGCATCTCCGGAGAGGACATCCCCGTCAGCGCGCGCATCACCTCCTTGGCCGACGTGTACGACGCCCTCATCTCCCCGCGCGTGTACAAGAGCGCCTGGCCCGAGGAGCAGGTGCTGGCCGAAATCATCAACAACCGGGGCACCCAGTTTGATCCCGAGGTGGTGGACGCCTTTCTGGAGATCCAGGACACCATCCGCGCCATCCGGCGCAAGTATCACGGATAGTTAGAGAGTCAGTGTCTCAAAGCTCATCTGGTTCAGGTCGAACACGAGCATCTTGCCCGCGAGCCTTGGCCCGCGCCCTGAAAGGATATTCAGGGCCTCGTCGGCCATGAGCGCCGCAGCCGTGGCCACGGCCGGGGCCGGGGTGCCCAGGGTGTCCTCTGCGCCCGCGCCCGCGCCAAAGAAGTCAAACGGTCCTGGCCCGCCCGGCAGCACCGTGGCCACGAAACCACTCTGCCCCGCCACGGCCGCCGTCACCAGCGGGACATTCGCCGCGGTGGTCTGGCGCAGCAGCGCCGCGCGGTCCTTGAGCCCGCCCAGGGCGTCCAGGCACAGGTGCGCGCCCGCCACAAAACACCCCATTTCCGCCTCGTCCAGAAACTTGGCTATGGGCTCGAAGGCCACGGCCGGATTCACCAGCCGCAGACGGGCCGCGGCGGCGGCGGCTTTGTAGCCGCCCAGGCTGCGCCGGGTGGCGTAAAGCTGGCGGTTCAGGTTCGAGGGCACAAATTCGTCGCCGTCGACGGCGCGGATGTGCCCCACTCCCGCGCGGGCGAGCAGTTCCAGAAGATGCCCGCCCAGCCCGCCCAGCCCCACCTGGGCCACGTCGCCCTCAAGCAGGCGCAGCTGCTCCTTCAGACTGTAGGCGTCGTAATTGCGCAGATAGCGCTCCGGGCAAATACCGAGCGCCAGCGCCGCGCGCTCCACCAAGGCCACGGCGTGCCCGCGCGGCTGCGCCAGCTTGTGGTTCTTGCTGCGGCTCAGGCTGCGCGCCAGCTCCAGCACGTGATAAAAGGGCAGCACGGGCAGCTCCCGGCCATCGGCCAGGCGCGTCTGTTGGACCAGACCACGGATGCGCTCCTCGGAGAGCGCCAGATCCTGGAGATCCTCTGGCGCGGCCATGCTCAACCGCCTCCCACGGCGGGGAAAAGCCCCACGCGGTCACCATCGGCCAGGAGGGTGTCAAGAGGTGCGTGCGCGCCGTTGACAAACACCAGCTTCAGCTCCTCTTCCGGAATGCCCAGGCGGGCCACAACGGCGGCCACCGTGTCCCCGGGACTGATGGCGTAGGCGTCGACGTCCGGCGGGCTGAAGCGCGACAGTGTGGCGAAACATTTTACCGTGATGTTCATGATGGACTTCTATAGCGAACAAGACACGCGGTCAATTCGCACGGCGCGGCGTCCAAAAAAACGCGGGGCCGGAGGCGTAACGCCGCCGGCCCCGCTTGAAGGAGCGCGTGCGCAGGGGCTTTAGTAGGCCCAGAGCATGGTCATCACCGCGCAAACCGTGGTGATCATCAGGGAGACAACGAAGGCCGGGCGGATGGCCGTGCTGGCCTCGCGGATTTTGTCGATGCTGGAGGCCGCGTTCTGCAGCTTGGCGGGGGAGATGACGCTGGCCAAGCCACCGCCGATGGCGCTGCCGGCCGCCACGACCACGCCCGAGGCGCCGATCTTGTCCGCCGTGGACAGATGCAGCTTGGTGAGCATGGCGATGGAGGACGTTTCCGACCCGGAGATGAACCCGCCAAGCAGGCCCAGGAACGGGGCCACCGCCGCGTAGAAGCGGCCGAACACCGCTGCCGAGGCATCGGCCATGACGTAGATCATGTTGTGGGTGGGCACCGCGAGCTTCCAGTCCAGGCCCTTGCCGGAATGGTTCATGACGTAGGCGATGGCGAAGAACACCGAGGCGGACATGATGGGCCGCATGGCGCGCTTGGCCGAGGTTTTGAGGCCGCGGCGCACCTGCTCGCCCGTGGCGCGCATGATGGGCAGCGCCAGGAAGGTGCACACCACGACCCAGAAGTAGGCCTGCCAGAACAGACGCAGGTTTTCAGGACTGCCGGGGATGATGTTGAGCGGCATGGCCCAGTCCACGAAGGTGAGCTTGAAGAACGGCAGGAACGGCGCGTTCAGGATGAGCGAAAACAGGGTGAGAAGAACCCAGGGCGAAACCGCGCGCGGCAAGGAGATCCGCGCCTCGGCAGCCAAATCCTTCTCGTCCAGCAGGCTCCGGTCCTGCAACTGCTTGCCCGTGAGCTTCACATAGACCACCAGGGCGAGGATGACGCCCAGGCCGGCCACGATGCCGGTGATGGTCACAAGCCCGATCTTGGCCATGAGGATGGCGATGCAGCCCGCGGTGACACCCGCGATGAGCGCCGGGATGAAGCCCTTCTTCACCAGCTGAATGCCGCCGGTGAGTTGGAGCATGCCGAGCGCGATGCAGGTGCTGATGACCGGCATGTAGTAAGCGAAGTACAGGCCCACCTCCTGCACCGGCTTGCCCACAAAATGGGCGAAAACCACGGCCGGGATGCCGAGCAGCGCATAGGTGCACAGGGCGTCGTAGCCGATGGCCGGCAACAGGATGGCCGCGAAGGTGGAGTAGCCGAGCGCAAGCATGATCGGGGGCAGGATGGACACCGTGACCGCGCCAAGGCTGGTCAGAAGGATGCCGAAGCCCACGTTGAGGATCATGATCTGCACGGCGTGCTGGCCGGGCGCGATGGTCTTCATGAGCGCCACCACGCGGGCCACGGCCCCGGTCTCCTGCATGAGCGTGATCTGTATGATGCTGGCGGCCATGACGAGCGCGATGGGCAACGAGGCCACGAGCCCGGCCACCGAGGCCGTCAGCACCACCGAAACCGGCGTCCCGAAGTACCCCCAGGCCACGGCGGCGGCCACGAGCCAACCGATGTAGCCGGCGGTGTCCGCGGCCACGCGGTAGACCAAAAGTAAAAGAAAGATGGCGATGACGGGAAAAAACGCGAGCAGAACAGAAACCATATCCATTGAGTATCCTCTCCCTCCCTCGAAATGACGACACGGGGCCTGGAACGCTCCGCCGAAGCCTGCACGCCCCGGCCCAGCGGTTCACGCCTCCCCCTCCGAGTGAGCGCCCGCATTCGGGCATTTCCCGCACCCCGGTCGAGAACGCGGCGTGCCGCGCGACGGGGCGGCGCGGCACGAGGCTGCGCAAAAAAGCTCGGAATACGGCGGAGAAAGCGACGCCAAGCGCGGCAACGCGCCCGGGCAACAGCTGTCCAAGGTGCCATAGGCGTTTGCCCCGCGCAATGCAACCCCTATGCGTCATTTGCCTGGTCTATGGTTGCGTTCGCCCCAGGGCTGTGCCACACTTATACAATGTTTTTGAAACGCCCTACAGTTACATTGCTTGCCCTCGTCGGGCTGGCGCTTTTGTGCGCGTGCTCCGATCCCGTGGACGCGGTGCGCGAGGCGCGCATCTCCCCTGACGAAAGCGTCACGGTGGAACAGGCCCTGAAGCGCTACCCCTACTTCAAAGGCGTCACCTGGAATACCTATGAGGATAAGGATGGGAAGCGCATCGTGGAGGCAGACTGCGACATCGATGTCGCGGCCAACTGCCGGGGCGTGAACAAGGCCGGGCTCAAGCTGGCCCAACGCGATGTGACGCGCAACTACGTCCAGGCCCGGTTCATCGTCGAGGGCTTTCCACGCAAGGTGCGCGCCCAGGAGGCCCGGCATGTCACCCAGTGCGCCAGCGGCACTAGGTTGGGCTTTGCCGATCCCAAGTACCTGCGCGCCATCTACAACCGGGAGCAGGTGCGCTTTTTCTGCCTGGACGGACTGAACTGCACCGGCGAGACCGGCTCAAGCCAGCCAGCGTCGGGTCAGCAGGGCGCGGAGCCCCCAGCCCCCTAGCTCCGAACAGGCGGCAGCCAGTCCGGCTCGCCCTGTCCCAAAGCCACATCCCTGCCCAACGCCGCCGCCTGTTCCAGCAGTCCCGCGCGGGCCTCGGCATCGCCTGGATGATAGATCCGGCAGGCGCGCAGGAGGCGGTTCTCCGTGAATCCGAGCCAGTTGAAGAAGTAGGCGTAGCGCGGAAAAATGTCCGCGAACAGATCCTCGCGCGGGTGGCCCTGGGCGATGACGAAGCAAAGCGTCTTGCCCGGTGTGAGCCGCGTGCGGTGCGCCCTGTTCAGGGCGTAGTCCGGGGTCAGGAAGCTGTACGTGCGGTCGATGAAGGCCTTGAGCTGGGAGCTGACCTCGCCAAAATAGACCGGTGTGGCCAGCACGAGCGCGTCGCACCCGGCCACGGCCCGCAGCACCGGAGTCAGGCCGTCGTCCAGCACGCAGGCCTCCGCCTTTTTCTTGCAAGCCATGCAGCCTTGGCAGCCACGGAAGTCGAGCGCATTGAGCGCAAAGGTCTCCACCTGGGCCCCAGCCTCGGCGGCCCCACGGCACACGGCCCCAGCCATAACCGCGCTGTTGCCCCTGGGCCGCGCGCTGCCAAGCAGGCAGACGACGCGCCTCATGCCCCTGCCTCCGGCCCGGCGAGCTTCGCCTCCACCGAGGCCGTCTTGGCTTTGAGCCCGCCTGCGCGCCCCCGACGCCAGTCCGCCTGCATGGACAGGTACACGCGGTCGCTCTCGGCCGCCATCGTGCGGAAGCAGGCGTCCACCACAGACAGGACCTCCTCCCACTCGCCTTCGATGCACGTGCCCATGGGCGTCAGTTCGTGCGCCAAGCCCCTGGCCCGGATGACCGCCACCACGCGGGCCACATAGGCGCTGACACTTTGGCCCTTATCCATTGGAAAGAGTGACAATTCCACGATAACACTCACGCTGTCCCCCCTTGCTTGCCGCCCAGGCGCCAAGGATATGGCCCCGCTCCCTGCTGCGGCGCGACTATGACCCAGCGTTTGCGTCGCCGTCAACGCGTGCACAATGCGCTAGATTAAAAAGATAATTTTAAGCAAAGCAGAGTGGCGTGCCTGCAAGTCTCGTCTTTTCTTTCCAGTTTTTTTCACACAGCCCCTTGCCATTGTTGCTGTATCCCTGTAGTGAGAGCCCAGCTAACCCGCTGTTTTGGCTGTACATTTTTTTACGATTCGTGTGGCGGATGTGTCACTCGCAACATAATCGTGACACGTCAGCCATCGCACGCGAGTTTAAGAGGCGTACCTGTCACGTTTTACCATAATTCTGGAGGTGTTGTATGAAGGTTTCCGTAGGACATGGCTTGAGCGGCGCCGAAAAACGCCTTGAAGAGCGCGGGATCTCCCGGCGCGACTTCATGAAATTCTGCGGCACCATCGCTGCGGCCATGGGCATGGGTCCGGCGTTTGCTCCCAAAATCGCCGCCGCGCTCACCGCCGACAACCGTCCTTCCGTCATCTGGCTGCACAACGCAGAGTGCACCGGCTGCTCCGAGTCCATCCTGCGCACTGCCGCACCGTACATCGACGCCCTGATCCTGGACGTCATCTCCCTGGAATACCAGGAGACCATCATGGCCGCCGCTGGCGAAATGGCTGAAAAGGCCCTGCACGAAGCCATGAAGAAGCCCTACCTGTGCGTGGTTGAGGGCGGCATCCCCCTGAAGGACGGCGGCATCTACGGCATGGTTGGCGGCAAGACCATGCTTGAGATCTGCAAAGAAGTCGTGCCCCGCGCCCTGGCCACCATCGCGTACGGCACCTGCGCCACCTACGGCGGCGTGCAGGCCGCCAAGCCGAATCCGACCGGCACCAAAGGCGTGGACGAAGTGTTCCCCAAGGCCACCGTCATCAACGTGCCCGGCTGCCCGCCCAACCCGGCCAACCTGGTCGCCACCGTGATCGCCGCTATCGACACCGTGGTGAACAAGAAGCCCCTGCCCAAGCTGGACGACCTGAAGCGCCCGATCTTCGCCTACGGCGAGACCGTGCACGACCACTGCCAGCGCCTGCCTCACTTCGAGAAGGACCAGTTCGCTCTTTCCTTCGATTCCCCCGAGGCCAAGAAGGGCTGGTGCCTGTTCAAGCTCGGCTGCAAGGGCCCTTACACCAACAACAACTGCCCGACCAAGAAGTTCAATCCGCTGGACAAGGGCGTTGGCGTCAACTGGCCCGTTGAGGCTGGTCACCCCTGCATCGGCTGCAGCGAGCCCATGTTCTGGGATACCATGAGCCCCTTCTACGAAGAGCAGAAATAGGCTGAACCGGACATAACACCGGTTGATTAGGGCAACTTACGCGACTTTAACTCCCCATAGGAGGACAGAATATGTCTGGTTCCAAACCTCAGGCCATCCCGGTCACGCCCAAGGGCAACTTCAGCGGCCCGGTCATCGTCGACCCGGTCACCCGTATTGAAGGCCACCTGCGCATTGACGCCACCGTCGAGAACGGCAAAATCGTCGACGTGCGCAGCAGCTCGCAGCTGTTCCGCGGCCTGGAAATCATCCTGAAAGGCCGTGACCCTCGCGACGCCCAGCACTTCACCCAGCGCGCCTGCGGCGTCTGCACCTATGTGCACGCCCTGGCCTCCGTGCGCTGCGTCGATAACGCCGTCGGCGTGAAGATCCCGAAGAACGCCACCATGATGCGCAACCTGGTCATGGCTTCCCAGTACATGCATGACCACCTGGTGCACTTCTATCACCTGCATGCCCTTGACTGGGTCAACGTGGCCAACGCCCTGAAGGCCGACCCCGCCAAGACCGCCGCACTGTCCAACAGCCTCTCCGCCAACCGCAAGGAGACCGCGGCCCAGTTCAAGGCCGTGCAGGACAAAGTCGGCGCCCTGGTCGCCAGCGGCAAGCTCGGCATCTTCACCAACGCCTACTTCCTGGGCGCCAAGAAGAACGAGGCTTACTACCTGCCCGCCGAGGCCGACCTCATGGCCGTGAAGCACTACCTTGACGCCCTGCACGTGCAGGTCAAGGCCGCCCGCGCCATGGCCATCTTCGGCGCCAAGAACCCCCACACCCAGTTCACGGTTGTGGGCGGCGTCACCAACTACGAGGCCCTGAAGCCCGAGCGCATCGCCGAGTACATGGCCCTGTACAAGGAAGTCCGCGCCTTCATCGAGGACTTCTACATTCCCGACCTGCTCGCCGTTGCCGGCTTCTACAAAGACTGGAGCAAGATCGGCGGCACCACGAACTTCATCACCTTCGGTGAGTTCCCGACCGACGAGTACGACCTCGAGTCCCGCTTCTTCCAGCCCGGCGTCATCCTCAAGCGCGACCTGGCCAAGTGTCAGAAGTTCAACCCGGCCAACATCAAAGAGCACGTGAAGCACAGCTGGTACAAGGGCGACGCCGCCCTGCACCCGTCTCAGGGCGTCACGGAGCCCCAGTACACCAACCTCCAGGACAAGGACCGCTACTCCTGGATGAAGGCTCCCCGCTACATGGATGAGTCCTGCGAGACCGGCCCCCTGGCCCAGGTCCTGGTTGCCTACGCGCGCGGCCACAAGCCCACCGTCGACACCGTCAACTTCGTGCTCAAGAAGCTCGGCGTCGGCCCCGATGCCCTGTTCTCCACCCTGGGCCGTACCGCTGCCCGCGGTATCGAGTGCCTCATCATCGCGCAGCAGGTTGAAGGCTGGGTCAACGCCCTGGTCAACAACGTCAAGTCTGGCGACAATGAGCTGTACACCCCCTGGAAAATGCCGGACGAGGCGGAAGGCGTCGGCTTCGCCACTGCTCCCCGCGGCGCCTTGTCCCACTGGATCAAGATCAAGAAGGGCAAGATCGAGAACTTCCAGCTCGTCGTGCCCTCCACCTGGAGCCTTGGCCCCCGCGACGCCGCCGGCAAGCTCGGCCCCGTCGAGGAAGCCCTCATGGGCACCCCGATCTTTGATCCGGAGCGCCCGGTCGAGATCCTGCGCACGGTCCACAGCTTCGACCCCTGCATCGCCTGCGGCGTGCACGTGCTCGACGCCAAGACCGGCCACACCGCCAGCTTCAAGGTGTTGTAAACCGTAACCGCTTGCTGTATTGGACGGGAATCCGGGCGACCGGGTTCCCGTCCTTTTTCTAGAAAACGAGGGCTCATGACCGATTCGCAAAAACGCATCCTCGTCCTTGGCGTAGGCAACATCCTCTTCACCGACGAGGGCATTGGCGTGCGCGCGGTGGAAGAGATCGAACGCCTCTATGACGTCTCCGACAATGTCACCCTGATGGATGGCGGCACCCTGGGCACAAGACTCATGGACCCCATCCTGAATTGCGACCTGCTCATCGTCATCGACGCCGTGCTGGGCGACGGCGAGCCCGGCAGCATCTACCGCCTGACCGGCGAGGACCTGCGCAAGAGCCTGGCCTTCAAGGACTCCATGCACCAGACCGACCTGGTGGACACGCTCATCATGTGCGACATTGTGGGCAACCGGCCCGAGGCCGTCATCGTCGGCATGGAGCCTTTCGACTACAACACCATGGCCGTGGAGCTTTCGCCCGTGGCCAAGAACCGGCAGGAGGCCCTCATGGGTTTCGTGCTGGAAGAAATTTCCAAGGCCGGCGGATTGTACACGCAGAAAGCCGTGCCCGGAGTCACCACACAGGAGAGAGAGCCATGTGCCTAGCCGTTCCCGCTGAAGTCATTTCCATCGAGGACCAGGTCGCCGCCTGCCGCGTGGGCGAGGGCGAAACCACTGTCACCGCCTCGCTCATGGTCCTGGACGAGGAGATCAAGATTGGCGATTTCCTCATTATCCACGCGGGCTTCGCCATCCGCAAGCTCGACGCCGTGGAGGCCCAGGAAACCTTGAAGATCCTGCGCGATGTCCTTGCCGCGGCCGAGGAAGCGGGCATCAAGCAGGACTGCGCTCTTTAGCACCCCAAACACACACGAAAAGGGCCATGCGGACTAAAACGTCCGCATGGCCCTTTTCATTGGCGTGAAGCCCAGCAAAGTCCGGCGTCAGGACACCGGATTGCCGCGACGCGACGGACGCGCTGCGCCGCCATCCCAATACGACGCGCGGCAGGCGAGCCGGGTCAGGGCCAGCAGCCCCAAAAGCAAGGCCAGCCCCAGGTGCACCCAGTCGATGAGCAGGGTGGGCAGGGGCGAAAAGGACACCATGGGCAGGTTTTTGAGCACGCGCACCGCGCCCGTGGCAAGCAGAAGGCCCAGAATGCCCGCGCGTGTCCAACCCAGGGCGGAGAGCGCATACTCGCGCCGCCACTCCAACACCCAACGCGTGGCCAGATAGCCGGTGAGAAAAAGCAGCCCCACGGCGCCCACGTAGTGCAGCCGGTGCGTCAGCCAAAAATCACCCAGCCAAGCCAGTCCGGGCACCGTCGTGATGCGGTAGCGCCCGGCGATGGGCAGTTGCATCATTCCCGTGACGGCGAGCAGGGAGACGAACAACAGATACGTCAGCGCCACGCGGCGCGAAACCGGCGCGTGCATCAGCCCTTCCCCGCGTCTTTCGGCCGGCCGTCGCCGTTGCCCGGCGGCTCCGGGGTTCTGCCCGCGCCGATGCGCGAACCCAGGCGCAGCGCCCCGGCGATGACGCCCGCGACCGGCGCAAAAAGCGCGGCATAGGCCAATTTATTCTCATCGGCCATCGCGTCGCGCACGGTGGAGAGGTGCGGTTTGCCGGGCCCGGTGGGGGCCACGGCGTCCAGGATGTCAAAAGGTATGGGCGAGACATACAGGGAGTTGGTGCCGCCGTTCTCCGCCTCGCCGTAGACGAACCCACCCGTGTTGCGCACCAGGGCATGGGCCTTGGCCACGATTTCGGAGCGCGGGCCAATTTCCTGCACGCCGTGCGGGCAGGCCTCGATGCAGGCGGGCTCCAGCCCCAGGGCCACGCGGTCCGCACAGCGGTCGCATTTGAACATGACGCCATTGCCCGTCAGATGGGGCAAAAGTTTGAGATAGAGGCCCACGCCGGTCTGGCGCACGGGAATCTGCCAGGGGCACACGGTTTTGCACTTGGCCCCGCCCAGGCAGATCGTGGGATCAATGCGCACGGTGCCGTTGTTTTCCCGCGCGGCCGCGCCCCAGGGGCAGAGGTTGGCGCAGGGCGGATTCTGGCAATGCATGCAGCGCCGGGGGATGTGCACCTCGAAGTCCTGGCCCTGGTACTGACCGCGCGCGCTCTGGACGAAAAGCCAGTTGTACGGGGTCAGCCGGTCGGAAACCTGACGCCGGCCAGACCAGTCCTCGGCCTTCACCGTGGCCGGGTACATGGCCGGAAAGGGCCTCACCGGTTCGGGAAACTTCCTAGCATTGGCTTTACGGCAGGCCGCCACGCAGGCGCCGCAGCCCACGCACTTGGACAGGTCGTGCAGGGTGACGAGTTCATCGTCCTCTTTGGCCTTGGACGCCTGGGCCGCGCCAGGCAAAAGAAGGCCCAGGCTGGTCACCCCGAGGCCGGTCAAAAATCTTCTGCGGGAAATATCCACGGGCCTGGACGGGGCTTTGGTCACCAGAAATGCTCCAGTTCACGTTCATTCTTTGCGCTGCGCGGGAGTATAATCCTTTTGCTTCGGGAAGCAACCGGGGTCCGGGGGTGGTTTCCGCCCACGGACCGAATGACATAAATGTCAAGGCCTTCGGCTACGCCGCTGGACAACCGGCACGAATCCGGGTAGGCAGCACCTTGGTTCGCGGGGCCTTACGCCCAGCGCCGCAGAAGAATATTCGCCAACCCGGCTACACGCACACCGGCTACAAGTGGACAGACCATGACCAAGACCGCGCAACTCATTTTTGAAGGCAAGACCATCGACCTGCCCATCGTCGAGGGCACCCATGGCGACCGCGCCATCGACATCACGCGCCTGCGCTCCGAGGCCGGACTCATCACCTACGATCCCGGCTACATGAACACCGGCCCTTGCCGGAGCGCCATCACCTTCGTGGACGGGGAGAACGGCGTTCTGCGCTACCGGGGCTACCCCATCGACCAGATCGCCGAGCGCGGCTCCTTCACGGAGACGGCCTGGCTGCTCATCTTCGGCGAACTGCCCACGCGTGATCAGCTGGCACGCTTTTCCGCAGGCCTGTGCGCGGAGGAACTGCTCCACGAGGACGTGAAGCACCACTTCGAAGGCTTTCCGCCCAACGGACATCCCATGGCCATGCTCTCGGCCATCGTCAACTCGCTCGGCTGCTACCACCACGACCTGCTGGAGATCGAAAGCAAGGGCGAGTTCTACCTCGCCGCGTCCAAAATCATCAGCAAGGTGCGCACCATCGCCGCCTTCAGCTACCGCAAGAGCATGGGCCTGCCGTTCATGTATCCGAATCCGGCGCTCAGCTATTGCCGCAACTTCCTGCACATGATGTTTTCCATCCCGCACAGGCACTATGATCCTAGCCCTGAGGCCGTGCGGGCGCTCTCGCTCTTCCTCACCCTGCACGCGGACCACGAGCAGAACTGCTCCACCTCAACGGTGCGCATGGTGGGTTCGAGCCAGGCGAACCTCTTCGCCTCGGTCTCCGCAGGCATCTGTGCCCTGTGGGGCCGGCTGCACGGCGGTGCCAACGCCGGCGTGGTGGCCATGCTGGAGCAGATCCGTGACGGCCACCGCACTCCGCGCGAGGTTCTGGAGCTGGCGAAACAGAAGAAATTTCGGCTCATGGGCTTCGGCCACCGCATTTACAAGAGCTATGACCCGCGCGCAGTGATCCTCAAGAAGGCCGCCCACGAGCTGCTCTACAAGCTCGGCAAAGCGGACGAACTTATGGACATCGGCATGGAGCTGGAATCCGCAGCCCTGTCCGACCCGTACTTCATTGAGCGCAAACTCTATCCCAACGTGGACTTCTACTCCGGCATCATTCTGCGCGCGCTGAACATCCCCGTGCAGATGTTCCCGGTGATGTTCGCCATCGGGCGCATGCCGGGCTGGATCGCCCACTGGTACGAGGAACATCTGGAGCACAAGAGCAAGATCCACCGTCCCCGCCAGATTTACACGGGGCAGGTTCTGCGGGACTACGTGCCCATCGACGAACGCTAGGGGGGCGCGTCGTGCGCCGGGTCGCGAAAGAAAATCCCGGATCGTGCGCAAAAAACGCTTGCCAAGAGTTCGCGATGCAGCTAAATGCTTCCTTCGCAACGTCGGTGTGACGCAAGTCGCCCGGATAATGCCGAAGTGGTGGAATTGGTAGACACGCTAGGTTCAGGGTCTAGTGGTCGCAAGGCCATGGGAGTTCGAGTCTCCCCTTCGGCACCATCGAATGACTAAAGCCGTAATCCTTAGGATTATGGCTTTTTTCATTTTTCAGGGCCCGAAATATCCATCGCGGTGTCCATCTTGGTGGCCCCGGGCCAAGTTCACGGAGCCTGCCCCCACAAGCCCTTCCGCACACGTTCAGGTAAACTGCCCCCCCCACCGAATTGCCATCCCTGTCGCGCTACGCGCGCGCGTGGGCAAACGCGAGCTCCGATAGCACTTCGAGCCGAATACCATGCGAGGGCACGCCCACGCATTGAGTTTGTGCGTTGTCGTACAGCAAGCAGACGTTTCGCCGTCCCCCCTGAATAATGTGTTATAGAATAACTTACAGTAGATACGTTGTAAGAAGCACGACAGAAAATTATACAGGAAATTTGCAGCCAACCGCTAACCAAACTGAGCCTTGAAGCCAACAGGATACCATGCTACATGGACCACAAGAGACTAACAACACACGAGATATACGAGCTTGAACATGAACAACGATACGGCTAATGGACGCAACCGATTTATGATGGCGAACGCCATCTACCTCACTGCGTTAGGAATCATTGGCTGCCTCAGCATTGGCACATACGTTCTTAACGACTCCATAGCACAACGCCAACGCGACACTGCCCGCGTGGTCAACATTGCAGGCAGACAGCGTATGCTGAGCCAGCGCATTGCGATGCTCGCCCTTGACATCTCTCGCCAAGACAACATGCAACGACACGGCGAGCTTGAAATAATGGTCAAGCGTTATGCTGATGAAATAGAGAGTGGAAACAACCTACTGAAGTACGGCTCAGAAGAAAAAACAGTTAGCCAACGTAACACGTTGGCTGACTATGGCGTTACGAACGCAGAACACGCCACAATAGATGAGCATATCCGCACATATTTCCAAGAAGCTCGGTTGCTGCTCGACACTCCTGTCAACCAAAGGGTGCGCAGCCCACATTTAGAGCTGCTGCTGAGCCAAGCCAGAGGACCGCTGTTAAGCGACCTAGATGCTACGGTTACTCGAATCCAAGAGCACAGCGAAGCATCTGTCGCATTTCTTCGGCGAGTGATGCTCGGAACTGTTGCATTGATTATTGCAACGCTCTTTGCAGAGGCGTTATTCATATTTAGACCATTATTTAAGAAACTTAAGACTGCACAGGATGCCTTGCTTGAAGCGGCAACAACAGATCCACTCACTGGAAGTATGAACCGCAGATGGTTGATGGATGCTGCAAGATTTGAGTTCGCACGGTCACGCCGCTACAATCAGCCATTTTCCACGATAATTCTCGACATAGACGAGTTCAAAACCATCAATGACACCTGGGGCCACTCCACTGGAGACGAGGCAATAACAGCTCTTGCCAAAATTATTTCCACGACAATACGCTCGAGCGATTTGTTCGGGCGTTTAGGCGGTGATGAGTTTGCGGTAATTCTGCCGCAAACAAATATT